>NZ_CP082918.1:2874129-4311194 GCF_019931755.1 Sutcliffiella horikoshii
AGCAGCCTGAGCAATCCCTACAGCCATTGCACCAATTCCGATGCGGCCTCCATCAAGGGTAATTAAGAACTGTCTGAACCCTTCTCCGCGTTTTCCTAGAAGGTTTTCCTGTGGTACACGCACATCTTCAAGAACTAGTTCTGTCGTATTGGAAGCGTTAAGGCCCATTTTTTCATAGTTATCAATCACTTGAAACCCTTTGGCATCTGTTGGAACGATGACCGCAGAGATTTCTTTTTCATTGCCTTTTTGTGCAGTAATAGCCGTTAAAGCCAGATGCTTTGCGTAAGAAGCATTGGTAATGAAACACTTGTTGCCATTGATGATGAAATCTTCACCGTCTTCTACAGCAGTTGTTTTAGTACCTCCTGCATCAGAACCGGCATTGGGTTCGGTCAATCCGAAAGCACCGAGTGATTCGCCTGTACAAATAGGTACAAGGTAATTACGCTTTTGCTCTTCCGTACCGAATAGGTTAAGCGGTGCCCCGCCTAATGATACGTGTGCGGAGTAAGTAATACCAGTTGACCCACAGGCTCTGCTCAGCTCTTCCACCACAATGGCAAAGCTAACCGTATCCGCCCCTGCTCCTTCATATTCTTCTGGGAACGGAAGTCCCATCATTCCTAATTGTGACAACTGTTGAAAAACTTCAACAGGGAATTTTTTATCCCGATCTCGTTGGAGAGCCCCTGGTGCAACTACTTCATCTGAAAACTCCCTAATTGTTTTCTTAATCATCGCTTGTTCTGACGTTAAATCAAAGTTCAAAATCTTTCCCCCCTTGTTGTTTGGAAAACATTAGCAAGAGCTAGTTTTTCTCTTCCATCCTATTACGTATTGAATACGCTTTCATTTTTATTATAATGGATATGAGGGAATTTTCACAACTTTTAAAAATGCCGAAATTATCAAGAAGTTACACCAGTATAATATTTGCAACAAATAAAACCAACGTTACAATGGCTGAAATATTCAAATAGTACCATTTTTTCATGTAACCGATAATAAACCACAAAACCGTCTGAAAAGTGATGACAATAAAGGTTAACGGCAACTGAAACGATAAAATTTCAAGGGATTTTATGGAAAGAATAAGTATAAGCAAAGCAGTTACAAAGACTGGTATATGTATGAAAAATTCTTCTTTTCGAAAAACAAAATATCCGAATAAGGAAAGAAGAACAAAAAAAGTTACCAGGAGCATTTGCAAATGAACTGGCATTTCAGTAAAATAAATGACAAGAAATGTTATTGGAACTAGTAAAGAAATCAGACATGCAAATAAGAAAGAAAATACCTTTCTTCTTCCTTTAGAAGTATGTTTCTCGCCTTCTCCTTCTGTGTAGAGCGCCATCAAATAATCACAATATTGATCTGGCAGGAGACGATTTCTTTTCCAATACTCGATTTCCTGGATAATGGTTTCTTTTCGCTGTTTATTCACTAGGTTAACACTCCAATTACAGGTGTAAATATTAATAACTGAATATTATAAAAGTATTGAATTGCAAAAAAAGAGAAATAGCTTACTCTTTTTAAGAAAAAGCAAACTATTTCCATATGCCTGATTCTATTCAAGAAAATCTTTCAGACGTTTGCTGCGACTAGGGTGTCTCAGCTTACGAAGTGCTTTAGCTTCGATTTGTCGGATACGCTCTCTTGTTACTCCAAAAACTTTCCCTACTTCTTCAAGAGTGCGAGTACGTCCGTCGTCTAAGCCAAAACGCAGTCTTAATACATTTTCTTCACGGTCTGTGAGTGTATCAAGAACATCTTCCAATTGTTCTTTCAACAATTCGTATGCCGCATGATCGGAAGGCGAAGTTGCATCTTGGTCTTCGATAAAGTCTCCAAGATGAGAATCATCCTCTTCACCGATCGGCGTTTCAAGTGAAACAGGTTCCTGGGCAATCTTAAGTATTTCACGTACTTTGTCCGGTGTTAGATCCATGTCTTCTGCAATTTCTTCCGGAGATGGTTCGCGCCCTAAGTCTTGTAACAATTGGCGTTGAACACGGATAAGTTTGTTGATGGTTTCCACCATATGCACTGGGATACGAATCGTTCTCGCTTGGTCAGCAATTGCACGGGTTATAGCTTGGCGAATCCACCAAGTTGCATATGTAGAAAACTTGAACCCTTTACGATAATCAAATTTTTCTACCGCTTTAATCAGACCCATATTACCTTCTTGAATCAAATCGAGAAACAGCATTCCGCGTCCAACATAACGCTTGGCTATACTTACAACTAGACGAAGGTTGGCTTCTGCAAGTCGACGTTTCGCCTCTTCGTCACCTTCTTCGATTCGGTTTGCAAGACTGATCTCTTCCTCAGCGGATAGCAGATCCACACGTCCGATTTCCTTTAGGTACATTCTAACCGGGTCATTAATCTTCACACCAGGCGGTACAGTTAGATCATTCAGGTCAAACTCTTCTTCCTTAGCTAGTTGCTGCGTGTTCGGGTCATCATCAGATCCTGCTTCACCGATGATTTCCACACCCTGCTCACCAAGGTATTCGTAGTATTCATCCATCTGATCGGACTCTATTTCAAAGCCAGCCATTTTCTCGGCTATCTCCTCATAGGTTAGGACACCACGCTTTTTACCTACTTCGGTTAGTTGTTCTTTTACTTGTTCGATGGTCAATTCTGTTTCCATCTCTTTTGATTGTGCTGATTTTTCAGCCATCAACTGTCCCCTCCTTCCAACATTGAACGCGATAAAGAGGTATATTTATTGTTTTAACTCTTTTTTCATTTGGATTATTTCCATCGCGATTTGTGCAGCACCAAGATAATCATTTTGTGCTTCTGCTTGTTTCTTATCTTGCTCTTTTTCTTTTATTGTTAACAATTTTGGATAATTAAACACCTGTTTCATATAATCATGTAGCACTGCATCACTTAATTCTTCCTCAAGTGTAAGCATCCCCAGTTCAGAAATGATCTTCTTGAGCGATTGCTCAGGGATACGCTCCATGAATATACTGATATTCGGCTCATAGCCTTCTTCGTAGAAAGCATACAGATAGGTTGCAATCGCACGATGCTCTTCAATGATAAAGGAGCCTTCAATCGAAGCTTGCACCTTTTCGGATACTGCCCTATCTTTGAGCATATGTGCCAGCAAATAGCGTTCTGCATTTAAATAAGCCGGTTTTAACGCTTGCGTGAAGATTTTGGGCTTGTTAGGTATATTTATTCTATTCTGGTCGTTATAATCCTTTTTTTGCATTAAAGATTTATACACTTGAAACTGCTGCTGCTTTAAAGCGTCCAAGGAGATGGAAAATTCATCAGCTAATTGACGAAGATAATGATCCCGTTCCACCGCTTTGGTCAGCATGCTGATCTCTTTCAGAACATCTTCTACATACCGCATCCGTTCGCCTTCGTCTTTCATGTTCCTGCCTTTACGTAAGTACCTGAGCTTAAATGCCATGAACGTTAAACTTGCCCCTATTACATCCTGCTTAAATGAGTCTGATCCTTTACTACGGATATAGTCATCAGGGTCCATTTTATCTGGCATCATGGCAATTCTTACGTAACATCCATGTTGAATAAGGATGTTCGCTGCCCTGTAAGCCGCTTCTATCCCGGCATTATCACCGTCATAACAGATGGTGACATTTTCAACATGCCTCCTAATAATGCGGGCTTGATCTTCTGTTAAAGATGTTCCCATCGTTGCAATTCCATTAGGCAACCCCGCTCCATCCGCAGCGATGACGTCGGCAAATCCTTCAAAAAGGATCACCTGTTCCTGCTTTCTTATATGGGGACGGGCCTGATGGAAATTGTAAAGAATTTTACTTTTATTAAAAAGTGGGGTCTCTGGTGAATTCAAGTACTTCGGTTCACCTTCTCCGAGCACTCTCCCAGAAAAGGCAATAACATTTCCTTTATGGTCATGTATCGGAAACATGATTCGGTTTCTGAAACGGTCAAAATATTCAGCTGTATGCTCCTTCTCAATCAAAAGACCAGCCTTCTCCAGCAGCTGCTGGTTGTAGCCCCTTTTCGTAAGGAATTTCAAAGCAAAGTCCCAACTGTTAAGTGCATAGCCAACACCGAATTTCTTTAACGTTTCGTCGGTGAAACCTCTACCTGTCACATAATCATATGCTTCCTGGCCTTCTTTTGTATTTAACAGTAAATGATGGTAAAATTTATGCAATAGCAAATGTGCATCCATCATCCATTTCGTTTCTTTCGACTGGCCTGTTTGTTCTGTTGCAGTATATTCTGGCACTTCCACTTCCACATTGGAGGACTTGGCAAGTTTTTGAGCAGCTTCCACAAAACTGACGCCATCGATCTCCATGATGAAATTGAAAGCATTCCCACCTGCACCACAACCGAAGCAGTGATAGATTTGCTTGTCTGGGGAAACAGAGAAAGAAGGAGTACTTTCACCATGGAAAGGGCAAAGTCCGAAATAATTACGACCTTGCTTTTTCAATTGCACATATTCACTTATTACATCAACAATGTCGGTAGACTGTCTGATTTGATCAATTGTTTGTTCAGGAATTCGATAATTCATAACAACACTCCGTGACTTACTATTTCTATCTCTATTCGGGAATTCCTGCAATTTTCGACAAAGTTTTTTTAAGTGATTGAACAAATCTTTCTCTGTCTTTCATCGAGAAAGCTTTCGGGCCCTTGGAATAGTTCCCTTTTCTCCGTTCTTTCGCAGATAGAAATCTCATATGCAAGCTCAACTCCATTTCACTCTCTTCATACTGTTTTCCACGAGGAGTGAGAACATAAACGTTTTTGGACACAAGCATGCTTGCTAGACCAATATCTTGAGTGACTACTACATCATCCTTCTTTGCATGATTCAAAATATAAAGATCTGCAGATTCTTTTTCATCATCCACATAGACCCAATTTCCTTCAGTTTTATTGGTCATGACATGGGAGTAAGAAGCTACGTAGCACACATCAACTTTATATGTATGACTAATTCTACTTATTTCTTCTTTAACAGGACACGCATCTGCATCCACCAAAATAATAGGTTTGCGATTATTTTGCATGTTAAATGGTTTCTACATCCCTTCCCAAAAACCTTCTTTTTTCGATATGTTTTTTGTAGTTGTCGAACGAAACTGTTATATTGCCCTTGACTTATAGCTATTTTTAGTTTATTCGATAATCCATCACTCTAAACCCTATCGAGGAATTTTTTATCACAATTTTTTATTATAATATAAACTATCCAAATTGACTACTGTTTCACATCGAATAATAAGTAATCAAAAGTCATAAAAAAAACTGGGCAAAAAACCGCCCGGTCCTATAGTTGATTGTTTAATCGTCGCTGTTGATTTCCGCAAATGGCTTCGCTTTCCTAGGGGCGCTGCTGGAGCCTCCTCGGCAAGCCTGCGGGGTCTCCACCTAGCGC
This sequence comes from Sutcliffiella horikoshii, assembly GCF_019931755.1. Taxonomy (NCBI): domain Bacteria; kingdom Bacillati; phylum Bacillota; class Bacilli; order Caryophanales; family Bacillaceae; genus Sutcliffiella; species Sutcliffiella horikoshii. The sequence continues at coordinate 2,879,558 of NZ_CP082918.1, forward strand.
TATCTCCCTCAGGAGTCTTCGCCCTTTGCTCCAATCAACAGCTATAAATTACGAGAACGAAAAGTTAGCTTTTCCAACTAACCTGTTTAAATGCCTTTTATAACCTTAAGTGAATAAAGAAACTTTGTTGATTGGAGTGTAAGGCGCGCAGACGCCCGCGGGAGGAAGGGACAGGTGAGACCCCGCAACGAAGTGAGGAGGCTCACGGACCGCCCGCAGGCAAGCGAAGCGCCTGGAACGGAAATCAACAGGCTTTTATGCTTTCTTACCCCTAGAAAAAGAGCACTCCTAAAAGCGCTCTTTACTTTAAACGGTTATTATAAATGTTAGAGATAAGATTAGCCGTTTCTTCTACGGCCTTATTCGTAACATCTATCACGTCACAACCTATTTTATTTACGACTGTTTCAAAAAATGCCAACTCTTCTTTTATTCTTTCAAGATTGGCATAGGCAGCTTTATCATTTAGCCCCAATGCTTTCAATCTTTCTTTCCGAATGTCATTTAGCTTTTCGGGCGAGATCTTCAGACCGAAGCATTTTTCAGGATTCACTTTAAAAAGTTCTTCTGGTGGATCTACCTCAGGAACGATTGGTACATTGGCCACCTTCAGGCGTTTATGGGCCAAGTACTGTGATAAAGGCGTTTTAGACGTTCTAGAAACCCCCACTAACACGATATCCGCTTTTATGATTCCCCTTGGATCTCTTCCATCATCATATTTTACCGCAAATTCCACTGCTTCAATTTTTTTGAAATAATCATCATCCAACTGTCTTACCAATCCAGGTTGGTACTTAGGCTTAACGCCGTATTCCTTCTCCATTAAGTCCACAAGCGGTCCGATGATGTCATAGACCTGGACGCCTTCCTTCATGGCCAGTTCCAAAAGATGCTTCCTCATTTCAGGGACAACGAGTGTAAAAGCGATGAGACCCTGATTAAGTTTTGCGATCGAGACTACTTCTGAAAGTGTTGCAATGTCTTCTACGTAAGGAATCCTTTTGAGATGGAAGTTAGCCCCATTAAATTGGCTGATCGCCGCTTTTACTGCCAACTCTGCAGTTTCTCCGACTGAATCAGATACGATATATACGGTACGTTTCTCCATGATTCTCCTCCAATCTAGATAATTTCATCGTGTGCCAAGGCAACCAGCACTTTTGTAATATTCGTTTTTGTAATTCTACCGACTACTTCATAGCCTTTATCCGTTTGCTTAACGACTGGAAGAGCATCTATTTGTTTTTCAATCAGTTTTTTTGCTACATCAATAATCAAGTCTTCTTTAAAGCAGTACGTTACATTAGGCATTCGGGTCATTATTATATTAACCGGTATGGAAGTCAGCTCCTGCTTTCCGATGCTGGCCCTTAAAAGGTCCTTTCTCGAGAGCACTCCCACAATGATGGAGAAGTTGTCCACTACAAAAAGGGTTCCCACGTCTTCTAGGAACATGGTGCAGATTGCATCATAAACGGAAACACTCTCATGGACAACAACCGGTATGGATTGGTGGTCATTCACCTGAATCTTATTTATCTTGTCGGATAACAATTGCGATCCTGTTTTTCCGGTATAGAAATAGCCGACACGGGGGCGGGCATCTAAATAGCCGGCCATGGTTAAAATAGCTAAATCGGGACGAAGGGTTGCCCGTGTCAAGTTTAGTTGATCGGCTATCGCTTCTCCGGTAATCGGTCCTTGTTCTTTGACTATTTGCAAAATAGTTTCTTGCCGCTTATTCAGTTCGATTTTTGTTCACCACCTATTGGGTTAATAGATAACTCTATTGTGTTATACTTTATGTATAAATAATATATACTAATTATACTGATAAACAGAAGAATTGGAAAGAGGCTGACTAAATATTGTGAGGATTGCATTAGTCAGCCTCTTTCGTGTGTTTAACTATTTTACCATAGGGTTATAGGTTTGTCTTTTTTAATCACTTAACGATGATTCCATTAACGTTTCCGAAAATGGAGATAACCTTAGCCATATCGTCCATAAGGGCAAGGCGATTTGTTTTGATTGCTTCATCATCTGTCATGACCATGATGTTATCAAAGAATGCATCAATGTCAGGCTTCAAGGAAGCAAGTTCTTCATACGCTAAGGAGAAATCTTGGTCTGACGCAGCACGGAGTACAAGATCTTTTTTGTTGTTATATTGTTTATAAAGCTCTTGTTCTTCCGCTTGGCTTAGCAAGTTCTCTTGTACTTCTGCAGAAGCAGTTGCCTTCTTGGCAATATTGCATACACGACTCAATGATTCCATCGTTTCTTTAAAGCCTGCTTCGTTTTTCTTCGATTCAAGCGTTTCTGCTTTTTTAACAGTGGAGCAAACATTTTCAAGCGGAAGCTCTAAAATCGCCTCCACAATATCGTAACGTACGCCGCGCTCGGAAAGATTGTTCTTCAGTCGTAATTTAAAGAACACTAACAGATCTTCCATGATTGCATTTGCGTCTTTCTTTGCGATTCCTGCTTCTGCATAGCGCTCTACTACTGAGTGCATGAACGTTTCTAATGAAAAACTCCACTTTTTGTTCAAGATTGTTTGAATGATTCCAGATGCCTGGCGTCTTAACGCATAAGGATCCTGTGAGCCTGTAGGGATAACACCAATAGCAAAGAACCCTACAATGGTATCCATCTTTTCAGCAATACTAAGGATTGCACCTACATCAGAGGAAGCTGTTTGGTCTTCTGCAGAACGAGGCATATAGTGCTCATTGATCGCCTTCGCAACGATTGGGCTTTCACCCTTGGCCAACGCATACTTTTCCCCCATGATTCCTTGAAGTTCCGGGAATTCATAAACCATATGGGATACTAAATCAAACTTGTAAATGGAAGCTGCACGTTTTACATGCTTTTGCGTTTCATTGTTCACATTCACACCGTTCGCCAGTTCTGTAGCAATGGTCTGAACACGCCTCACTTTATCTCCGGTTGTTCCGATTTCTTCATGGAATACGATTTTATCCAGCTTTTTAATTGCATCTTCGATAACAAGCTTCTCGTCTTCCTTGGAGAAAAATGCTGCATCAGAAAGCCTTGCACGCAATACTTTTTCATTCCCTCTTGCAACATTATCCAAATTCTCGTGGTTACCATTTCGTACAGTTACGAAATAAGGCAGAAGAGTTCCCTCTTCACTCTTAACAGGGAAATAACGTTGATGCTCTTTCATAGATGTAATCAGTACTTCTTCCGGCAGAGTGAGATATTCTGATTCGAACGTTCCGAACAATGCCGTTGGATATTCCACCAGGTTGTTCACTTCTTCTAGCAAGTCTTCATCCACAGGGATGTTCCAACCATTTTCTTCCCCAATTATCGACAGTTGTTTTCTGATTGCTTCTTTTCGTTCCGTTGCATTGACTATGACATAGTTAGACAGCAGCTCTTCCACATAACTGCCGGCGTCTTTTAATTCCACTTGCCCCCCAAGGAAACGGTGCCCAGTAGATACTCGGTCCGATTTTACCTTTGCAATCTCAACGGGAATAACTTCTTCACCGAATAGAGCAATCAACCATTTAATTGGTCGAACATATCTTAAATCTTCATCAGCCCAACGCATATTTTTTGGAAAATGAAGGCTTGTAGCCACAGAGGCGATAGTACTTAAAATTTCTTTCGTCTCTTTCCCTTCTACATGTTTCTTAACATGCACATATTCCACTCCGTTGATCTCTTTAAAATAGATATCTTCAACTGTCAGTCCTTGACCTCTTGTAAAGCCTTGGGCAGCCTTTGACCACTCACCGTCCGCTGACAGGGCAACCTTTTTGGCAGGTCCTTTTGCTTCTAGAGTAACATCTTCTTGTCGTTCTACAAGGCCTTCAATTAATACTGCAAGCCTTCTTGGAGTAGAGTAAGCATGAATGTCATCATAGGCCAACTGGTTTGTTTCCAGCCAAGATTTCACTTTGTCCTGAAGCTGATTCATGGAATCCGTTACAAAACGGGCTGGCATCTCTTCTAGACCGATTTCAAATAAAAAGTCTCTCTTACTCATTGGTGCTCTCCTCCTTTTTCAAAATTGGGAAACCTAGCTTTTCTCTTTCCTCATAGAAGGTTCTTGCCACTTTACGCGCTAGATTTCTTACACGACCGATATAACCAGTTCGTTCGGTAACACTTATAGCGCCGCGTGCGTCCAATTGGTTGAATGTATGGGAGCATTTTAATACATAATCATATGCCGGGTGGACGAGACCATGGTCCATCTGGCGGTGCGCTTCTTTTTCATAGATATCAAACAAAGAGAACAGCATATCCGGATCGGATGTTTCAAATGTATATTTAGAGTGTTCATATTCCGGTTGAAGGAAAATATCACGAACGGTGAATCCTTCTGTCCATTCTAGGTCAAATACATTTTCTTTGTCTTGGATGTATGATGCAAGTCGCTCAATACCATATGTGATTTCTACAGAAACCGGTTTGCATTCAATTCCACCGACCTGTTGGAAGTATGTGAATTGGGTGATTTCCATTCCGTCCAGCCAAACTTCCCAGCCAAGTCCTGCTGCCCCAAGCGTTGGAGCTTCCCAGTTATCTTCTACAAAGCGGATGTCATGTTTTAGCGGGTCTATTCCAAGTTTCTTGAGTGATTCCAAGTATAGTTCTTGGATGTTGTCTGGTGATGGTTTCATGATTACTTGAAATTGGTGATGTTGGTACAGGCGGTTTGGGTTTTCGCCGTAACGGCCGTCTACCGGTCTTCTGGATGGTTCGACGTATGCTACGTTCCATGGCTCTGGGCCGATGCTTCTTAGGAATGTATATGGGCTCATTGTTCCGGCACCTTTTTCTACGTCGTAGGCTTGCATGAGGATACAGCCTTGTTCTGACCAGTGGTTTTGCAGGGTCAGGATCATGTTTTGGATGTTCATTTTGACACCTTCCTTTTTTAGTTGTTGCTGGTGACTCCTTTCGATTTCCGTTCCAGGTGTTCGCTTTCCGCGGGACGGTGCTTGAGCCTCCTCACTTCGTTGCGGGGTCTCAACCAACCGTTATCCCCCGCAGGAGTCTCACACCTTGCACTCCAATCTACAGGGAAACTTATTCAACTTTAAAGCCACCACTAATTCTGATTTTCATTTGTTGGCTGGAGGACGAAAAGGAGAACCTCTTGTCTCTATGCCAACTGTGTTGTCAGCATAGGGACGAGAGGTTCTCCCGCGGTTCCACCCTATTTGTAAAAAGGAATAGCCTTTTTACCACTTTATCCGTATTGCTCCAGAACGCCTTCCTTATCTCTTGATTCCCTAGCTCACACCATCCTAGGTTCGCTTTAATCGAGTTGGATAAGTACTACTTTCCTTCAACGCAATCTTTATAGATGTAATTGGATAATAAATGATTTTTTTTGCAAAGTCAATCAGGTTTATCTTTTTTTTCAGGAAGATTCGCTTTTAAAGAGCCTATTTGCTTTAGAAAGCGTTTGGATTTTAACATTATCCCAGAATATGCTTCATAATATTCGTCGATAATGAATCGCAGCTCTTTTCTCGTTTCTTCTTTTAACGAAAGGTTCCCTATTCTATTCAAGTCATAGTAGTAAAATGTCCGTAGAAGCCGTAGCGTAGCAGGGGAAACTTTAATTAGATAGGGGTCTTTATGAAAGCATCTGTTGCAAAGGAAGCCGCCCTCTTTTATGGAAAAGGCAAAGCTCCCTTCTGTTGCACCGCAAGAAGCACAACGATTTAGTTCGGGTGTAATGCCGATAACATCACACATTTTCATTTCAAAAATGAATGTCAATATTTCAGCATCAAAGCCATCGTTGATATAATGCAACACCTGATAGAGCAGGTCATATAGTGCTGGATTTCGTTTTCCTTCATCTGTCGTCCTGTCCATTAATTCCACAATGAAAGAAGCATAGGCTGTCAGGAAGATATCCTCTCTGATCGATCTCATGGAGTCCATGATTTCACCTTGCTGGAGACTTCCGAGTCCCGTTCCCCTTTGGAAGACGAAGGTGGCATGGGAAAACAGCTGAGAGACAGCGGTAAATCGGCTGCTTGGCTTGTTGGCACCTCTTGCCATTACCCCTACTTTCCCCAGCTCCTTTGAGTAAATGGTAACAATCTTATTATTTTCACCATAGGCATTTGTTCGAATGACAATGCCTTCACATTTATGTAGCAAATCGTACACCGTCCATTTTTCTGGCTTTTATTAATTGTACGGTTTACAAAATAAAAAGGCAATCTACAACACTTACGTGTGTAAACTGCCTATATTATTGGTCATCTGTCATTATGAAATTGGTAAGTCACGATTAGCTAGTTCTTCTGTCTGTTCGGGTAAATCGCCATTCTCTTTCTCAAGCTCTTTGAAAAGAAGATAGGTATCAATATTACCTGTTTCTTTAAAGACCTTCCAGGTAAAATCCAACATTGTAAACTCCACCCTTTCTGTAGTAAAGACCAGCATGCCTATTCCAATTCCTATATGACTATGATGACCGTAGAAGGGTCAAAACATGTTAGATAAATTTTGTAAATTAAATGCTACGAATTGACTATTCCCGCTCGTCTTCCCGATTAGTATTCGTTCTCATTAAAACCAAAATCTCTAAGTTGCGACTGCTTGTTACGCCAATCTTTCTGGACTTTCACCCACAATTCCAAAAACACTTTGGACCCCAGTAATGCTTCAATGTCCACTCTGGCTTTTTGTCCCACTTCTTTTAAGACTTTTCCTTGTTTTCCAATGACTATCCCTTTTTGTGAATCACGCTCCACTACAACTGTAGCCTGGATATCGACCATATCCTTATTTTCGCGCTTCTTCATGGAATCAATTGTTACAGCAATGGAGTGAGGAACTTCTTCTCTTGTTAAGTGAAGCACTTTCTCCCTGATCAGCTCAGCAACAATAAAACGTTCCGGATGGTCTGTAACTTGGTCGGCCGGATAATACTGGGGACCTTCTGGTAGGAATTTCTTAATTTGATCTAGTAAAACTTCTACATTGTTACCTTGCAAAGCAGAAATCGGAACTATTTCTTTGAATGGATACAACGCTTTATAAGTTTCCATCAAGGGTAGCAGGTCATCTGGATGTACTTCGTCAATTTTATTTATTACCAAGTATACCGGGGTTGAAGTTTCCTTCAGCTTCTCAATAATAAATTCATCGCCTTTTCCTAAACCTTCTTTTGCATTGATCATAAAAAGAACTAGATCGACTTCTTTTAACGTATTTTGCGCCACCTTCATCATAAAATCGCCAAGCTTATGCTTTGGTTTATGGATGCCTGGTGTGTCGATGAAAACGATTTGTGCATCGTCTTGCGTATATACACCCTGAATTTTATTTCGAGTTGTTTGTGGTTTGTCACTCATTATCGCAATTTTTTGGCCGATTACCCTGTTCAAAAACGTTGATTTTCCAACATTCGGCCTGCCAATGATGGAGACAAACCCTGATTTATAGTTTGTAGTAGTGTTGTTATGCATCTAAATCCTCCGGTGAAAAGGCTCCAGGCAGTAGTTCTGCTACTGTCAATTCCTGAATATCACCGTGAAGGTTTGTCAGGATCACTTTCGTTTCAGGTGCACACAGCTCCGATATAACTTGACGGCAAGCTCCACAAGGTGGAACAGGTCTTTTCGTGTCAGCTACAACAGCAATTGCATCAAATTGTTTGATACCTTCTGAATACGCTTTAAATAGCGCTGTTCTTTCTGCACAGTTAGTCATACTATATGCAGCGTTTTCAATGTTGCATCCGCGATAGACCTTACCGTCTTTTCCTAATAATGCCGCGCCTACTTTAAACTTGGAGTAGGGTACATAAGCCATTTCTCTTGCTGCTTTTGCTTCTTGGATTAAAGCTTCGATGTTCACAGTTACTCTTCCTTTCTTCTGTAAGCTTCGGGTGCGCGTACTTATATTTTACCTTAATTCGCTTCTTAAATCACCCTTAAATTTTAAAAAATTTTAAATTTTCAATTTATTTATAGATAAGCCACAATATAAGGGCCAAATAAGATTACACCAATTATAACAGAGATACAAGCAAAAACTAAGGCCGCAGAAGCAGCCACATCTTTTGCCGTTTTTGCAAGAGGGTGAAACTCCTCTGTTACAAGATCCACCACATTTTCAATCGCAGTATTGATAATTTCAATGACAAACATTCCGCCAATGACGAGAAAAAGAATGAGCCACTCTACTTTTGTAATCTGAAAAAACAAGGACATGCTTATCATCACGACAGCTGTGAAAACATGGAATTTAATGTTTCTTTCCGTTCGAAGGACAAACCTTAATCCCTCAAAAGCATATAAAAAACTAGAAGTAAATGAACCTCGATATCCTTTACGATTACGATCGCGTGAGTCCATAGGCATCTAAGATTTCTTTCTGTTTATCAAACATTATTTTTTCATCTGTTTCATTTTCATGATCATAACCCAGCAGGTGCAACAGACCATGCAGAGCAAGAAAACCGAGCTCGCGTTTCACAGAATGACCATATTCTTCCGCTTGTTCTTCCGCTTTTGGAATGGAGATGATGATATCTCCAAGCATACGAGGTGCATCTTCGTCATAATGGATTTCGATTTCTCCCTCACCCATCTCCTCCATAGCGAAAGAAATGACATCTGTAGGACGGTCCTTATCACGGTATTCACGATTGATTTCCTGAATTCTTTCATTATCCACGAAGGTAACGGAGAGTTCAGCACCGGCTTGAATAGACTCTTTATCAGCAGCAAATTTCAATAAATCTTTAATATCTTCCCACTGCTCATCTGTCAGTCTTGATGTTTCATCTAACATATCGATTTCGATCATGATTCTTCTTCCTCTCCTTTCGGGTACTCAATTCTTGAATGGAAAATACCTTGTAACGTTTCACAGAAGGACTTGCCTATTTCTTCAAGTTCTTTAAAAGTTAAATCACAGTCACTGTATTGTCCATCCTGAAGACGGTCTTTAATGATAGCCTTTACAATTGTCTCAATTTTATCGGGAGTTGGGTTATTCAATGACCTTACCGCCGCTTCAATGCTGTCGGCAGTCCCTACTATCGCCGCTTCTTTAGAAGTAGCTTTTGGTCCAGGGTAGCGATATTCTTCTTCTTTAATATTTTCGTTTTGTTCTTTGGCTTTATGATAAAAGAATTTCAATAGTGTTGTACCGTGATGTTGTGCTGCAATATCAACAATCTCTTTTGGCATATTATGATCCCGGAGGATTTGAGCCCCGTCGGTTGCATGGGCAATAATAATATTTTTACTCGTCTGAGGTGGAAGTTTATCATGAGGATTCGCCCGGCCCATTTGATTCTCAATAAAATAATGCGGCCTTTTTGTTTTGCCTATATCATGATAATAAGATGCAACCCTTGCAAGCAATCCATTCGCACCGACTGCCTCACAAGCTGATTCTGATAAATTGGCCACCATTACACTATGGTGATAAGTCCCTGGTGTCTCCATTAAGATCTTCCTCAGCAATGGATGATTCGGATTGGACAGCTCAAGCAACTTCATCGTTGAGAGCATTCCAAAGCCCACCTCAAAGAATGGAAGAATCCCAATAGTCAGAACCGCTGAAACAACGCCAGACCCGACTGCCATTGTACCATTGATACCAAGGTCCAATAATTCATTCATTCCAGTGAGGTCCCTGTTGGTCAATAGTACTAACGCAATGACCGTCACCACATTAATAAAGGATACAAACAGGCCTGTCTGAAGGATGGTAAGTCGTCTGTTATGCTGGTTCAAAAATAATACCGATGCTACTGCTGAAATAATCAAGTATGACCCTACTGTATAGTTCATAGTCCCTGGAACCATATTAAAAATAAAACTTCCACAAATCCCAAATATGATACTTGAAAAGATGGCAATTCGATCGTTAATCAGCATTTTTATAAGCATGGCACCCATCGCAACCGGTGCAATATAGCCGATTTCCGTCGTATTCAAAGTTTGAAAGAAACTAAAGATTTTCAATAAGATTAATGTAATAGAAAAGATTAATAAATACATCGTCAAATACGTATTTTTGCTGTGGATCGTTGTATCGATGTTTTTAAATAAGTAAACCAGAGCAAAGATCATCAACCCAATGATGATAATTAAACCCGCATACGGTGCAAGATTGTCTGATTGATTGACAAATCCTGCTACAGTAAGAAGCCTATAAATTTCTCGGTCAATAAATTGGCCGGCCTTTACAAGTGTATCCCCCTGTGATACCCGTACAGGTTCAACCGCATCGATTGCCTGCTGCCTCTTTTCCTGTGTTTGAGCGGAATCATAAATAACATTTGGGATAACAGAAATACTCGAAATATTAATGATAACACTTGGAACATTTCCTGATTGTGAAAGCTCTGTTCTTGCAAGGTTCTTTGCTTCACTCGCATCTTCGACTGTATGTATATCCCGAGACATCGCATTATTAATTGCCGTGACTGATGCATTTTTATACCTAGTGAGGTCTGCTTCCTTTGAACCAAGTAAGAATAGCAGATTTTCATCTTTCAGTTCATCTTCCCAACGGTCTGGAACTTGTCCTTCAAGCGCTTCTTCTAGGAGCTTCAACTTTTCCGCATCTGTAAGCATTATAGGCTCAGGGTCTTCTTGTGACTCCGCGGAGTCCCCTTCTTCCTCAGCGGGAGGCGAAGTTTCCGGAACCTTTTCAAGTTCCGCTATTTTATTTTTAGTTTCAATCAGCACTTCAAAGAAGTTTTCGACCCTTGCAATTTGCTGATATGCTTTATCCTTGTCCCTGATAAATTGATCGGGCACTTTATCTGCCGCTTCTTTTCTGAGCAGTTCCGTGGCTTCTCTATCTTCAAAGCTATGAGGTGCCACAATTGTTTTTTCCGCATTGCTGAATAGTTGTACATTTATCTTCTCGGGCTTCACATTACTGAACATAATGCCAAACATGATAAGTCCCAACAGTACATAAATAATGACATGGTAAAACTTAAAGGCCTTCAAGTGTTGAAAAGAAATTTTCCAGGATTTCGATTTCTTTTTCACTGTTAATTGGCTCCCTCCTTAAACGACATCCCCAAAAATAAAATCCTCTACAAGTGAAAGAGCCCCATTTAAGGGGCCTTATTTTGATTCTAACTTTTCGTAGGCATCGATAATTCTCGCTACCAATGGATGACGGACTACATCTGATTGTTCGAGTTCGATAAATTGGATGCCTGATGTATTTTTCAAGATATCCCGCACCACTGCCAGGCCTGACTTCATCCCTTTTGGCAAATCCACTTGGGAGATGTCACCTGTAATGACCATTTTCGACCCGAAACCAAGCCTTGTCAGGAACATCTTCATCTGGGCGGCAGTAGTATTCTGCGCTTCATCCAAAATGACGAATGCATCGTCCAATGTACGGCCCCTCATATATGCCAAGGGAGCAATTTCAATGGTCCCTCTTTCAATTAACCGTTGGGTATGTTCAGAACCAAATACATCGTGCAGTGCATCATACAATGGGCGTAAATATGGGTCCACTTTCTCTTTCAAATCTCCCGGAAGAAAACCCAAGCTCTCCCCGGCTTCTACAGCAGGACGAGTAAGGATTATCCGTTTCACCTGACCATTTTTTAAAGCGGTAACGGCCATAACCACGGCTAAATATGTTTTCCCCGTTCCTGCAGGACCAATCCCGAAAACAAGATCTTTTTTCCGTATTGCAGAAACATACTGTCTTTGCCCTAATGTCTTAACTCGAATGGATTTACCTTTTACGTTCTTTGTTAACTCTTCATCATATAATTCTTGGAAAGAGTGCATCTTGTCTTCTTTAGCAAGTTGTATGGCATAGATGACGTCTCTCTCACTTATTGTGATGCCTTTTCGAATGACTTCCAGTAAATTCTGAATGACGCTATCCACCATTTCCACCTGTTTGACGTCACCGGATACGTTGACCGTTTCGCCGCGAGTCACAATGGATACATTCAATTCTTCTTCAATTCTCTTCAGGTTGACATCTTGGTTCCCGAAAAGAGCAATTGCTTCATTTGGATTATTTAGTTGTTGATTCATCATCACTAGTTCTTCTGACATTCATTAGTCTCCTTGAATAATTGGTTCGATTTTTACAATATTTTCAATGACTTGGTAATGTATATCTACACTTACTTTACCATTCTCCTTATGAGTGCGCAAAACTTTTTCACCTTTTATCTCTGCATCTTCACCCAGATTGGAAAGTACCTGATCTCTACCGATCTCCAAAGCCTGCTCGATGACTTCTTCGTCATCGTAAATCCGCTCCACAATTTCTTGTTCATGTACGGTTTTTCCAACATAGGATATAGGCAATTTCCATTTCCAGAAATAAAATGGCCGCTCCGCTTCATATTCCTCCTGCCGTTCGAACTCCTCTTGGAAGAAACCCCAAACCGGAATCTTCACGCTACCCACTTTCATATAGTGCTTATTGTTAGCTTCTCCGGTCAAGACCGGGAGAGTGGTCTTAATAGGTACATCCACACTAGTAAGATACCATGTTTCCCCAAGTACCTCTCCTATGGCTGCTATCGATCGTTTGTTGTCTTCTCTGCCGATTAACCCTGAAACAAGTACTTGTCCTTTATCAACATAGTCATTTACCTGAACGAGTGGTTGTCCTTTTTCCACATAAATTTTTGCAACCATTGCCTTTTTCTTTGCCACCAAGCTTCTTGGGCTTAATGATTCCAACTTTTCAGGTTCATTCTTTTCTACAACTTCAAAATGGTAGGATGTCCCATTTAAAACAACACCAATCCAAGTAATTTCACTTATTGTGTCCGTTAAATAGCGTTGAATACTTTCCACATCTTGAATGAAAAATTGAAACTTTCCTTTTTTGACACCAAGCTTGTCTAATTCTTGCATAATCTTATGCTCTGTAGCTGGCTCTGCACCTTTAATTTCAATACTCCAGACCATATTAGATAATAGAAAAACGGTAAGGAAAGCCGCGATAATCCCAACGATCAATCCACTGTTTTTTAGTGAATATTGAGTCAAAAAAGGCAATCCTTTTCTCGTAAGAAAACGAAATTTGCAATCCTGCTTCTTTATCAATTGCCTTAGTCTACGGACATCCTTTAAAAGCACATGACATGTATAAGCTTCTTCTCCCATTTTCTTCACTTGCCATACCTGTATGCCGTTTCTTGTGCAGTCATTGAGAAATCTCTCCACACCATTACCATGAATAATAATTTTTACGGTACCAGAAAAAAAGTTCATCCATTGATTTTTCATGCGTATCCTCCTAATTTATTCTTCCAGATACATCACTTGACTTATTTTCCCTTCAAGTAAAATTTCTTCTGGCAGGATGGTCCTGATTACAAAGGAATCTCCTTTAACAAGTAATTGACCCTGCTTTAAAAGCAAGCGAATTTCCTTATCGCTAAACGTTAATAAACCTCGGTGATTTTCAATATATATATGTATTTGTCCAATCATTGTAATTCTCGGCAGATCCATCATGACATCTGCGGGTAATTCCATATTGTTGGTGATCCAATTATTCATGCGGGAACGAAACTTCTTGAGCATGGAAAAACCCCCTTTCCTTTCATATGTATGAAGAAGGAAGAGGGTTTAACACAGAATTTTTCAGGGGCGAGAGGGTGAGGAGATAATAAGAATAACCCGGTAAAACCATCCGGTCCTTTTTGACTTAAAACATTTGTTATTGGTTAATAGCCGCTGTTCCTTTCCGCAAATGGCTTCGCTTTCCGTGGGGCGACCTTGAGCCTCCTCGCTTCGCTGCGGGGTCTCAACATTGCCGCTACTCCCCCACAGGAGTCTCCGCCATTTGCTCCAATCCACAGCTGAAAAACAAGAATTCTTAACGTTAATGCTTTATCAGTTAACCCAGTTAGATGCCATTACACAAACCCTTTAGTGAATGAAGTCACCTTGTTGATTGGAGTGGAAGGCGCGTAGACGCCCGCGGGAGGAAGGGACAGGTGAGACCCCGGAGGCGCAAGCCGAGGAGGCTCACGGACCGCCCGCAGGCAAGCGAAGCGTCTGGAACGGAAATCGACTGTACTTTCTGCTTTCTTAATATAAAAAATCCCTGCACAAAGTATCCTTTATGCAGGGATTATCAAATCGCTTATTTTCTTTTTGAAAAATGTTCTGTATAAACAGGACGATGTGGGTTCCTTGAGCGAGGTTGGCCCAGAATTTCTGACCACATGACCCCTTCCACCACTCTGTTTGGCTTTATGCGGTGACGGGAAGAAACAACTTTCCCTTCTGAAAGTTGAAGTTCCTGTTTTAGAATCGGACTGTCCTTGGAAATTTCTTGTCCTTTTATAGACAGTTCCTTTACTTCATCTTTCATTTGCTTCTGAATCGTGGTAACTTGTTCTTTATTTTGCTCCACTTTTTCGAGATATGGGTTCACTTTTTCCCGGACTTTTTGCTCCAGTTCTTCAAGCTTCCCTTCTCCAAAGATGTCTATATCCCAATCGAAACGAGGCTTATCTTCCCGCTTAGGGGCTGGAGCGCTCTCTCTCCGATAATCTTCATAATCTTCTTGCCTTTGGGATGCCTGTGTGACAGTTTGCTGGCGTTGGCGTTGTTTTTGCCTTTGTTGTTGCTGCTGTTTTTGCTGCTGTTTTTGCTGCTGTTCTTCTTTTTTGTCCCCTTTAAAAAGGGTGGAGAAGATACCAAGCAGCACAAAAATTAGCCAAGGCGCCTGCTGAAGGATATCAAAAATCCATTCCATTTGCACATCATCCTCCCTTCCTTAAAAGGAGTTGCAGGAAAAGAGCTAATTCTTTTCCTGCTTATTCTTTCTTGCTTACTTTTCACCGTCTTCTGGGCTATCTGTCAGTTTGCCGATAGAATCTCTCATATCCGTATCAGCTGTAATGTTCTTGATATTCATATAGTCCATTACTCCGATGTTGCCAGAACGTAATGCTTCTGCCATCGCAAGTGGTACTTCTGCTTCTGCTTCCACAACTTTTGCACGCATTTCTTCTACGCGAGCACGCATTTCTTGTTCTTGTGCAACGGCCATTGCACGACGTTCTTCTGCTTTTGCTTGTGCAATTTTCTTATCCGCTTCCGCTTGGTCAGTTTGTAATTCTGCTCCAATGTTTTTCCCGATATCAATGTCCGCAATATCAATGGACAGGATTTCAAATGCTGTACCTGCATCCAAACCTTTTGATAAAACAGTTTGGGAGATCATATCAGGGTTTTCAAGCACTTTCTTATGATCTTTAGCAGAACCGATTGTACTTACAATACCTTCACCTACACGGGCGATAACTGTTTCTTCACCAGCACCACCGACAAGGCGTTCAATGTTTGCACGAACAGTAATACGAGCTTTTGCTTTCACTTCAATTCCGTCCATCGCCACACCGGCAATGAAAGGTGTCTCAATAACTTTAGGGTTAACAGACATCTGTACTGCTTCTAATACGTCACGGCCTGCTAAATCAATCGCTGCCGCACGCTCGAAAGTCAATTCGATGTTCGCACGTTGTGCCGCAATAAGTGCGTTTACTACACGGTCAACATTACCACCTGCTAAGTAATGACTCTCTAATTGGTTCGTTGAAACCGCTAAACCTGCTTTATGCGCTTTAATTAACGGGTTGATTACACGACTAGGAATAACACGTCTTAATCTCATCCCTACAAGCGTGAAAATACTTACTCTAACCCCAGCTGCCAATGCAGAAATCCACAGCATAACTGGTACAAATGTAAGTAATACAGATAAAAAGATAATCCCAAGAACAACTGCTAATAAAATAATTAAAGTACCTGGATCCATAATAAAATTCCTCCTAAATATTATTCAACAGAATGGATTTCCCGTACGACAATACGAGAGCCTTCCGCTTTTACAATTCTCACTTTTTTGTTTGCTCCTATAAAGTTCCCCTCTGTGACAACATCAATTCTTTCTTCGTTGATAACAGCGGTTCCTGCAGGCCTTAGCGGTGTCATTGTGACGCCTTCCTGCCCTACCAATTCAATCCTGGATACATTTGATACATATCCTTGCTCTGTATTGGTGGAATCACGGAGTACTATCCGGTCAAACAATCGAATCTTCTTACCAAATACCGTAAACAACAATACCATCGCAATAATCGTTACAAGCATAGCAATCAATAAGGATAACCCCATTCCTGCAATATCATCTGTTGCCAAAAAGAAACTCGTCACTACAGCACCAAGGCCAAGTATTCCAAGTATCCCTCCCGGCACAAAGAGCTCTAAGACAATGAGCACGACTCCTACCACAAATAGAATGATTGTTTCCATTCCTGCAAGCCCTGCCACCATGTGTCCGTAAAAGAATAACAATAAGGCACTGATTCCCATCGCACCAGGAATGCCGAATCCCGGGGAGTACAGTTCAAGTACCAATCCAAGTGATCCTATTGATAAAAGGATTGGAACAACAACGGGATTGGTCAAAAATCTTGCTACATTTTCGGCAAATGTAACTTCTGAGGTAACAACCTCGGCATCCTCATAGCCTAATTCATTTAGTAAGGCTTCCAGATTAGCTACAGTTCCTTCTGAATATCCTACTTCAAGCGCAGAAGACGCTCCAAGCGTAACAAGGTCCCCTTTAGGTGCCCCAACGTCAGGAAGATCTAAGTCTTTATCTGCCATCCCAATCGCATATTTGGGATCACGATCATTAGATTCCGCTGCATTTTGCATTTCTCTTAACCAAAAGGATTGTGCTTTATCTTCTGCTGCACTTCCATCTCCGGTAATAACAGCCGCTGCTCCCATGGAAGCGTTCGGTGTCATGTAGATTTCGTCAGCATATAAAGCCAAATAAGCTCCTGCAGACAATGCCTGACTGTTGACAAATGCAACTGTCGGGACGGATGTCCCTTCGAATTTATTCGCTATCTCCGTGGCTGCATCGACCAATCCACCCGGTGTATGGATATCAAAGACTATCAAGTCTGCTCCATCGTCCTCAGCAGTTTGTATGGACCTGTTAATAAAAGACAAAAGTCCCTTTTCAACCGTTCCATTTACCGGTATAACATGAACAAGCTTCTCGGCACTGCTCGTGTGTGATGGTAAAAGCGGTAATGCCGATAAAATAAGTGCAAGTACAAACGCGCTAACATAACTAATTCGAAGAACTTTTTTCATCATGTCCTCCTCTCCAAAACCTTTTCATATTTTATAATCACCGTATCCAGTATGTAATACGCACGAAAAACCTTAAAGTTTCACTATGGTGAATTTTTTTTGAATGTAAATTTAAAAGTGTGGCGGATATGTGAACAAAAATGAATGTGAAGGAGTTGAAAGGGATTTTCTAAACAACTTGCTTTACTTAAAAAATAGCACCTTACATAGGTAAGGTGCTATTTTGGGTTTTTATGAAAGATGTTGTTGTACAAGTTTGTTAACAAGGCTACCGTCCGCTTTGCCTTTAACTTTAGGCATAAGTGCTCCCATTACTTTACCCATGTCAGCTTTCGAAGTAGCGTTCACATCAGCAATCGTCTGTTGGACGATTGCTGATAGTTCGTCTTCTGATAACTGCTCAGGCATATAATGTTCAACTATTGCAATTTCACCCTGTAATTTATGAACCAAGTCTTCACGACCGGCTTTATCAAATTCTTGGAGGGAGTCTTTACGTTGCTTTAATTCACGAGACAATACGGTAAGTTCTTCCTCTTCAGATAAGTCTCTGCCGTGCTTGATCGATTCGTTCTGAATCGAAGACTTAACCATTCGGAGTACGGAAAGCTTCTCTTTGTCCTTATCCTTCATAGCTTGCTTAATATCGGTATTTAAACGCTCGAGAAGACTCATTCTTACACCCTCTTGTTAAAATTTACGCTTTCTAGCAGCTTCAGACTTCTTCTTGCGTCTTACGCTTGGTTTTTCATAGAATTCACGCTTTCTTGCTTCTTGCAACGTTCCAGTCTTTGAAACTGAACGTTTGAAACGGCGAAGAGCATCTTCAAGCGATTCGTTTTTACGAACAACTGTTTTTGACATTCTAATTCCCTCCCTCCAGAACAACCACTAACATTTTCAGAAAAAACATGATCCCATAAATGCAAAAAAGCATGTATAGAACATGTACTTACCAATTATAATATATTCACTATAGCTGGTCAACAATTATAAGGAAATGCTTTAAAACATTCTACTTTAACTATTATTCCGATATAGGTTTATCACCTTAGAATCCTTGCCTGCCAACATGTATTGCGATCTTCCCAGATAGAGGGGGATCGAAAGTTTTTCCCAGTCAGGCAGCCCATTTTCGGCAAATAGTCCTTTATCCTTGTAAAATCCGGTCATCTCCCCCACAAACCAGTCATGATCTCCATATGTTTGCTGGTCCATCAATTTGCATTCATAGGCAATGTACGCTTCTTTTAGGATAGGTGCGGAAACTGTTTTTCCTTGTTCGAATTCTATATTCAGTTCTTCGAATTTATTATGCTCTTTTCCTGTAAGCATACCAGACTGTTGTATGTAATGTGCGAACTTTTCCGGCACAAAGTTAATCGCGAACTCTTTAGAGTTTTGGATTAAATAATGGGTGTATCTCTCCTTTGCAATTGCAACTCCATAGATAGGCGGTTCATATGATATGTAGCTATGCCAACCTGCAGCCATGATATTTTGTTCTCCGTTCCATTTAGCAGTTACCAGGGCTACCATGCCTGGATAGCTATGCATTACGGTATTTGTCGTCCACTCTCTCATATGTACAATCTCCCCTCTTCTTTTCTGGTCATTCTTGTCCACCACCAGCATATATTGTGATAGAGGTGATGGGCTTGTTTTCTATTATAACGTTATTGGCTGTTTACTTAGCGATTTTTTTAATTGGAATGACCGTTATGAGGTCAGGGCTGCTTCAACTGTCCGAGGAGAGAACAAAAGGCTATCTCACCAAGTTCACGGATATGCCTTGGAAAGGCTTGTTGATTGGGATATTGATTACAGGCCTTTTGCAGAGTAGCTCTGCTGTTATGGTTATTACTGTCGGTTTGGTGGCTGCTGGCTATTTAACCTTCTATCAGTCCATTGGCATCATGCTTGGCAGCAACATCGGGTCCACTTTCATTACAGAGCTCATTACTATAGATATTTCACAGCTGATCTTCCCGATGCTGATTATCGGATTTTTATTTTTATTTTCTAAAAAGAAATTACCCTTTAGTTTCGGTTCTACGTTGTTTGGTCTCGGTTGCTTATTTGTCGCGATGAACGGGTTCGAATCATTAGCGATACCTCTGGCAGGCTTTCCGTCTGTGCAGGATATGCTTGCGATGACCAATGACCACCACCTATTCGGGGTAGGGATTGGGACGCTGCTTACAGCCATCATCCAGTCAAGCTCTGCTACAACCGGTATCAGCATGAGCTTTTTAAATAATGACCTGTTATCTCTTCCTGCAGGGATTGCGATTATGCTTGGTGCTAATATCGGAACGTGTGTGACTGCTTATTTGGCTAGTATTGGTTCGATCCGGGAGGCCAAGTTAACAGCTTATGCACATATTTGGTTGAATGTAATTGGGGTGGCGGTGTTTTTCCCTTTGATTCCTTTGTTGGGTGGACTTGTGGAGTTGCTTGCTTCCAGTGCTGACGTTCAGTTGGCTCATTCGAGTTTGATCTTTAATGTGATAAGTTCTGCTTTGGTGTTGCCGTTTGTGCGGCCTTTTGCGCGGTTTGTGGAGAGGTTGCATGGTTGAATTTTTAGACTGTTTGGTGGGGCTGGTGGTTGGTGGGGGCATTGGGGGCCGTTTTCTACGACCGTTTGCGGAGATTTGTTGCCTGTTTGGGCTTAGAGAGGCGTTCTCTACGTCCGTTTTCTGATATTTGTTGCCTGTTCGGGCTTAGAGAGGTGTTCTCTACGACCGTTTGTAGTGATTTGTTGCCTGTTCGGGCTTATAGATTCCTTTTATTTACTTCTATACGACCATTTGCCAAGTTTTGTACCTTATTCGAGCTTATAGAACCGCTCTATACGACCGTTTGCCATGATTTCTAACTTGTTCGGGCTTATAGAACCCTTCTATACGACCGTTTGCTAAGATATCTAACCTATTCGGGCTTATAGAACCCTTCTATACGACCGTTTTCCATGATTTCTAACTTGTTCGGGCTTATAGGTTCCTTTTATCCTCCTACACAACCATTCCCTACTATTAGGTCACATAGAACAATCAAAAAAAAGCACTCCCCCAAGCAGAAATGCTCTAGAGAGTGCTTTTATCATCTAATAATCAGTATCAGCTGTTAATCCTTTAACAATAGCGATACCAGAGCTTGCTCCGATACGTGTAGCTCCAGCTGCGATCATTTCTTCTGCACCTTTTGCATCACGAACACCACCGGAAGCTTTTACTCCGATTTCAGGTCCTACAGTTTGTCTCATTAGAGCTATGTCTGCAACAGTTGCTCCTCCAGTAGAGAAACCAGTGGAAGTTTTCACATAGTCAGCTCCAGCTTTTACAGCCAACTGGCATGCTCTTACTTTTTCTTCGTTTGTTAGCAGGCAAGTTTCGATGATGACTTTAGTCAAAGCGCGGCCTTTAGCTGCGTCTACAACTGCACGGATGTCACGTTCTACTAGCTCATCGTCACCGTCTTTAAGAGCGCTGATGTTGATAACCATGTCCACTTCAGTGGCACCGTTTTCAATCGCATTAGTTGTTTCGAATGCCTTCACTTCTGGAGTGTTAGCTCCTAGAGGGAATCCAATTACTGTACAAACTTTAACATTGCTTCCTTCTAAAAGTTCTGCAGATGTCTTTACCCAAGTCGGGTTAACACAGACAGATGCAAAGTTATATTCTCTTGCTTCTTGGCAAAGTACTTCTACTTGTTCTTTTTTTGTATCGGCTTTCAATAATGTATGATCAATCATTTCTCCAATGTTTGTATGCATGTTCATACTCCTTTCAATTTAAGAGGTCTGACCTCTAACATCATAACATGATTCCATTATTTTGGCGAGTACAATGTTAGTATTGCCTGCAACTTTTTCTTCACGACAAAAAAGTGACTCCATAATAATGGAATCACTCTCTTTATTTTCTTATGAACTTAAACGAATATTCTCTTCTTCAATTCGTGGCGCATCTTCAAGCACGCGAACGAATTGCCCTTCGTTGTAAGGATATCCAGCTTTAGCAATTTTTACTTTAACAAGCTTTCCAACCATTTCTTCTGTTGCAGGAAAAACAACTTTTAGATAGTTGTCTGTGTAACCTACATATAAGCCTTGGTCTGGTGCTTCTTTGTAGATTTCTTCCGGAATGACTTCTAATACTTCATCTTCAAAAGTGGAAGCATATTCTTTTGCCAGTTGATCAGAGAGTGCAATTAGGCGATGAACTCGCTCATTTTTCACTTCTTCATCTACTTGGTCCGTCATTCTTGCCGCTGGCGTTCCAGTACGTTTGGAGTACGGGAATACATGCAGCTCAGAGAATTTATGTTCTTTGATGAAGTTATATGTTTCCATGAACTCTTCTTCTGTTTCACCAGGGAAGCCGACGATAACATCGGATGTGATTGCAAGTCCAGGTAATGCTTCTTTCAATCGGTCCAAACGCTCTGCAAAGAATTCCATCGTGTATTTACGACGCATTCTTTTTAGAACCGTATTAGATGCAGATTGGATTGGAATATGAAGGTGGCGAACAATTTTATCGGAGTTGTTCAGCACTTCAATTACTTCATCCGTGATTTGGCTTGCCTCAATGGATGAGATACGGATACGCTTTAAGCCTTCCACTTTTTCATCCAATTCACGAAGAAGCATTGCGAAGTTGTAATCCTTCATGTCTTCTCCGTAACCGCCTGTGTGAATTCCAGTCAAGACAATTTCTTTATATCCTGCATCGACCAATTGTTGTGCTTGTGTCACAACTTCTTGCGGGTCACGGGAACGCATAAGTCCACGAGCCCAAGGGATGATACAGAAGGTACAGAAATTGTTGCAGCCTTCTTGGATCTTTAGGGAAGCACGTGTGCGGTCAGTAAATGCCGGCACGTCCAACTCTTCATAGACACGAGCCTTCATGATGTTTCCTACGCCGTTAATAGGTTGACGCTCTTGCTTGAACTGCTCGATGTAATCAAGCATTTTCACGCGGTCCTGCGTTCCAACGACGACATCGACTCCGGGAATCGCCATGATTTCTGCAGGAGAAGTTTGTGCGTAACATCCAGTTACACAAATAACTGCATCAGGATTTTTACGGATCGCACGACGGATCACCTGACGACTCTTTTTATCCCCAGTATTCGTAACAGTACAGGTATTGATGACATACACATCTGCCGTACCTTCGAATTCTGTACGTTCATAATTATTTGCTTTGAAAAGCTGCCAGATCGCTTCTGTTTCATAATGGTTCACTTTACACCCTAGTGTGTGAAAGGCAACAGTTGGCATGTTTTCCACCTCACATTAATTCAAAATGATACGAAATCGCGGCAAGCACATATAGCGGTGCCGTTTCCGTTCTTAATATTCTTGGCCCAAGCGCGCAAGGAACAAAGCCATGTTCCACCAGTTTATCGATTTCTTTTTCGGTGAGGCCCCCTTCAGGACCGAACACACAAAGAACCGATTCACCGTGCTTCATGTTTTTTAGGGTGTTCGCAAATGCGGAACTTTCCCCTTCCTTGGCACTCTCTTCATAGGCAACAATTTTATAAGTATAGTCTTTGCTCTTCTCTATAAGTTTGGCTAGTGTAGCAGGTTCCTCTACTACAGGTACCATCGAACGATGAGATTGCTCCGCTGCTTCCTTTGCAATCTTATTCCAGCGTTCTACTTTCTTTTTGCCTTTTTTTTCATCCCACTTCACAATCGAACGAGCAGCATTAAAAGGGATAAACGACTCTGCTCCGAGTTCTGTTCCCTTTTGTATCACTAACTCCAATTTATCCCCTTTAGGCAACCCGTTCGCAATCGTAACACGAACCGGAATTTCTGTTTCAGCCTTTATCCATTCTACAATATCTGCCACTACCATATCATTGGTAATTTCAGCAATTTTGCAAAGGGCCGTTTGCCTGGTTTCCGAACAGCTGCATAGGAGTTGATCGTCCTCGTTCATCCTCATAACTCGAATGATATGATGTACATCTTCCCCTGTGATGGTGATGGATGTTTCATCTATTTGATTGGAGTTAACAAAATAACGTTGCACGATCTTCACCCTCGCTTATTCTTCTTTTTTGGCGATAAATGCCACCCAGTCTTCCATCATCATCGTTTCTTCAATCTTGAAGCCTGATTTGATGAGGGCGTCTTTCACTTCTTGCTTTTTCATGCTGATGATTCCAGAAGAAATAAATGTTCCTCCGTTTTCCAACACGCGATAAACATCATCCGTAAAACGGACGATAACTTCTGCCAAAATATTAGCAACAACAACATCGACTGGTCCTTCTACATTTTTAAGCAAGTTGTTTTGTTTCACCGTCACTGTTGGATGTACTTTATTTAGCTTGATATTCAGTTTTGCAGATTCCACTGCCACATCATCTAGATCCAAAGCGAGTACTTCCTTTGCATCTAGCATGGCTGCCGCAATACTTAAAACCCCGGAACCTGTACCTACATCAATCACTTTATCTTGAGGTTTGACGGTTCTTTCGATCGCTTGAATGCAGAGTACCGTCGTTGGGTGTGTCCCTGTTCCGAAAGCCATCCCTGGGTCAAGTTCAATGATTTTCTCATCAGAGCTGACTGGTTCATACGTTTCCCAAGTTGGGACGATGGTGAACTTTTCGGAAATTTTCACGGGATTGTAGTACTTTTTCCATGCCGTTGCCCATTCTTCTTCGTTCACTTCACTGATGGAAATATTGTTTAGGCCAAGATCGATATCATAGACCAAAAGGTTATTGATTGCATCCTTTATACCTTCCACCGTTTCACCTAAAAAGCTGTTAACAGGAAGGTATGCTTTCATTACGACGCCTTCTTCCGGGTAATCATCTGGATTGAGTTGGTATATCTCTCCGAATTGATCTTCTCGTTCTTTAGTTAGTTCAAATGGATCCTCTATTACCACCCCGCTTGCACCTGCTTCGTGAAGAATATGGGATATCGGTTCCACTGCCTCATTTGTTGTATGGATACTAATTTCTGACCATTTCATACATACCAACTCCAATCCTAGCTTAATGAAAGCTATTGATACTTTTTATTCACCTTTTAGGACACGTTTCACTTTTGAGAAAAAGCTATCTTCTTGTTCGTCCGGAGCTTGCCCGCTAGTTTCAGCAAATTCACGGATTAATTGTTTTTGTTTCTCTGATAGTTTTGTAGGGGTGATCACTCTGATCTTGATATGTTGATCCCCTTGACCATAACCACGAACATTGGCAATTCCCTTGCCTTTTAGGCGGAAGTTAGTGCCAGTTTGTGTTCCGGCCGGTACTTTCAGCTTCACTTTACCATGCAGCGTTGGAACTTCTACTTCATCCCCAAGTGCAGCCTGCGCAAAAGTAATCGGCATTTCGCAATATACATCATCGCCGTCACGCTCAAAGAATTCGTGTCTACGAACATGGAAGACTACATACAAGTCTCCGGCAGGTCCGCCGTTCACTCCAGCTTCCCCTTTACCTGCTACGCGCAATTGTTGTCCTTCGTCCACACCTGCAGGGATGTTGACTTTGATTGTATTGCGTTTTTTCACACGGCCTGCGCCATGGCACGTTGTACATTTGTTAGGGATGGATTTCCCGGAGCCATTACATTTGGAACAAGTTCTTCTGTTAACGATTCGTCCAAACGGCGTGTTTTGTTCTACACTTTCCTGACCTGTTCCACGACATTGAGAACAAGTTTCTACTTTCGTACCAGGCTTTGCACCTGTTCCTGTACAAGTATCACATGTTTCTTCCACAGGAATCTCAATGGTTGTTTCTTTTCCGAATGCTGCTTCTTCAAAAGAAAGGGTCATTGTATATTGAAGATCTGCACCTTGTCTTGGAGCGTTTGGATCACGACGTCTTCTTCCGCCGCCTTGACCGCCGAAAAATGTTTCAAAAATATCCTCAAATCCGAAGCCGCCTTCAAATCCACCGCCGCCTCCAAAGCCTTGGTTAGGATCAGTATGTCCAAATTGGTCATAGTGCGCTTTCTTTTGGTCGTCGCTTAGTACTTCGTAAGCTTCTTTGATTTCTTTAAATTTGTCCGCTGCATCGTCTGCTTTATTGATGTCCGGATGGTATTGTTTGGATAGCTTTCTGTAAGCTTTCTTTATTTCATCTTTCGACGCGCTTTTACTGACGCCAAGCACTTCATAGTAATCGCGTTTACTCATTAAATACCCACTCCCGTTTCATTCACATAAAGGTTATTGTATCACCTGAAAGAGGGAAAAAGCAATAAAAGTTATATGCTTTAACCTCCGATAACTCCTTGGCACCTTCCGTTTCAGGTGGTCGCTTTCCGCGGGGCGGTGCTTGAGCCTCCTCACTTCGTTGCGGGGTCTCAAGCTACCGCTACTTCCCCGCAGGAGTCGACCACCTTACACTCCAGGCACCAAGGGATGATTCCTTTTCCTCCTTACATAAAAAGAAAGCCAAAGCCATGGCTTCGACTTTCTTTTTATCTTTATCAGAAAAGCCCTAGGACTTTATCTTACTTTTTATCGTCGTTTACTTCTTCGTATTCTGCGTCGACTACGTTGTCATCGTTGTTTGCAGCGCCTTCTGCACCTTCTGCTCCTTGAGCCGCTTGTTGTGCTTGTGCAGCCTGCTCATAAAGCTTCATGGAAAGCTGTTGGACGATTTCTTGAAGTACATCCTTTTTCGTGCGGATTTCTTCTAGGTCGCCTTTTTCGATCGCAGCTTTCAATTCTTCTTTCGCGTCTTCTGCTTTTTTCACTTCTGCTTCTTCCACTTTGCCTTCTACTTCTTTAAGTGTTTTTTCAGTTGTGAATACAAGCTGATCTGCTTCATTGCGTAATTCTACTTCTTCTTTACGCTTTTTGTCTGCATCCGCATTTTCTTCCGCTTCTTGTACCATGCGGTTGATTTCGTCTTCAGATAGACCAGAAGAAGATTTGATTGTGATTGCTTGCTCTTTGTTTGTTCCAAGGTCTTTCGCACGAACGTTTACGATACCGT
Organism: Sutcliffiella horikoshii; assembly: GCF_019931755.1. Classification (NCBI taxonomy): domain Bacteria; kingdom Bacillati; phylum Bacillota; class Bacilli; order Caryophanales; family Bacillaceae; genus Sutcliffiella; species Sutcliffiella horikoshii. The sequence continues at coordinate 2,905,732 of NZ_CP082918.1, forward strand.
TTTTGTCGATGTCAAAAGAAACCTCGATTTGCGGCACGCCACGCGGTGCTGGCGGGATATCAGTCAATTGGAAACGACCTAGAGTTTTGTTGTCGCTCGCCATTGGACGCTCCCCTTGAAGTACGTGAATGTCTACCGCTGTTTGGTTGTCAGCAGCTGTAGAGAACACTTGTGACTTACTTGTAGGAATAGTTGTGTTTCTTTCAATAAGCTTCGTGAACACGCTGCCCATTGTTTCGATTCCTAAAGAAAGTGGTGTTACGTCAAGAAGTACTACGTCTTTCACATCACCAGTTAGTACTCCACCTTGAATAGCTGCACCTAAAGCAACTACTTCATCAGGGTTAACCCCTTTGTGTGGATCTTTACCAGTTTCTTTCTTGATTGCATCTTGAACGGCAGGGATACGAGTAGATCCACCTACAAGGATAACTTTGTCAAGTTCAGAAGCAGAGATGCCTGCATCTTGCAATGCTTGACGAACAGGACCCATTGTACGTTCTACAAGTCCAGCAGTAAGATCATCAAATTTCGCACGGGACATGCTTACTTCTAAGTGAAGTGGTCCAGCTTCTCCAGCTGTGATGAATGGTAGAGAAATTTGTGTGTTTGTTACACCAGAAAGGTCTTTTTTTGCTTTTTCCGCTGCGTCTTTCAAGCGTTGTAATGCCATTTTATCTTTAGAAAGGTCAATGCCGTTCTCTTTTTTGAATTCTGCTACAAGGTAGTCAATGATAACTTGGTCAAAGTCATCTCCGCCAAGACGGTTGTCACCAGCTGTAGAACGTACTTCGAATACGCCATCTCCAAGCTCTAGTACAGATACGTCAAACGTTCCGCCACCAAGGTCATAAACAAGGATTGTTTGATCTTCGTCCATTTTATCAAGACCGTATGCTAATGCTGCTGCAGTTGGCTCGTTGATGATACGTTCTACTTCAAGTCCAGCGATTTTACCAGCATCTTTCGTTGCTTGACGCTCTGCATCATTGAAGTATGCAGGAACTGTGATAACAGCTTTTGTAACTGTTTCTCCAAGATATTCTTCTGCATATCCTTTTAAGTGTTGAAGGATGATTGCAGATACTTCTTGTGGAGAGTACTCTTTTCCTTCTACTTCCACTTTGTAGTCTGTACCCATGTGGCGTTTAACAGACATGATTGTGTTAGGGTTTGTGATGGATTGGCGTTTTGCCACTTCCCCTACTTGGCGTTCGCCGTTTTTGAAAGCAACAACAGATGGAGTTGTTCTGTTACCTTCTGGATTAGGGATTACTTTTGGTTCGCCGCCTTCAAGCACAGCTACACATGAGTTTGTTGTACCTAAGTCAATACCGATGATTTTACTCATTTTGTTTTTCCTCCTATTGCAACTTACATTAATATGTAGTTATTTTTAGATTCGTGTTAACTGTTGATTTCCGTTGCAGGCACTCGCTTTCCGCGGGGCGACCTTGAGCCTCCTCGTTTCACTGCGGGGTCTCAACATTGTCGCTACTCCCCCGCAGGAGTCTCGTGCCTTCCACTACAATCAACAAGTTACTGCTTTACTTTTACCATGGATGGGCGGATGACGCGGTCTTTGAGCTTATACCCTTTTTGGAATTCTTCTAAAACAGTGTTGGATTCCGCTTCTCCCTCTTCCACCTGCATGACTGCCTGGTGTAGGTGTGGATCGAATGACTGTCCAACTGCTTCAATGGATTCTAGCCCTTCAGATTTTAGTGCTTCCACTAACTGACGGTGCACCATTTCCATGCCTTGTAAAAATGTTTTGATTTTCTCATCCTCTGATTCTACTTTAAGCGCACGCTCAAAGTTATCAAGAGCAGGAAGTATATCTGTAACAAGATTTTGTGCACGGTATTTCTGTGCAGCCTCTTGGTCAAGTCTCACACGACGACGGTAGTTATCAAAATCGGCTTGTAAGCGAAGCAGGCGGTTTTCCGACTCCTCAAGCTTAGCTTCTAATTCAGAAATTTTTTGTTGTTCTGCAGAAACTTCAACTTCTTCTACTTTTTCCGTCGTTTCTTCTGTTTCCTCTGTTGATACTTCTTCATTTTCAACTGTTGCTTGTTCGTTGTTCTCGTTTACCAATGGTTTCACCTCCCTCAAAGTGTAAAAATCATGATGTTTTTGCATGGTGATAGGACGGAGCAAGAACTCCATCCTCTAACAATATTTCCATGCTCAGTCCTTTTGATACAGTTTATTGACCGCCTGTGATAGGTCAGAACTGACAAGTTGCAAGAGACTGACCACACGCGAATATTCCATTCTGGTCGGACCAAGCAAAGCGATCGTGCCAAGCTGTTCGGGTCCGATGGAATAACTGGCTGAAATGATGCTGCAGCCCTCCATCCCAGGAATATTATTCTCACTGCCTATCTTTATATGGATGCCAGCTTCTTTTGCACGAATATGCTGAGACAAATCCTTGCCTTGGTCTATCAATAACATCAATGAACGAATCTTGTTGATGTCATTAAATTCGGGTTGGGCAAGCATGTTCGTTTTGCCCCCGAAAAACACCCTATCCTTTTCTTCCATGTAAAGAGTGGAACTTAAGGATTGCAGTATATTTTCGTAGTTTCCGATATGAGACCTTAACAAGGTTGCCACTTCTTTATAAAGCTTGTTGATAAGCTCTGAGAGAGGCACTCCGACTAAGCGTTCATTTAAAATATTGACCATTTTTTGTATATCGGATGAGTCCATGGTGGCAGGAAACGAAAACATTCGATTTTCCACATGGCCTGTATCCGTCACAATGATGGCAACTGCCTGTTCTGCATTAATTGGGATAATTTGAAGGTTTTTAAGCCTGTGATCCCGTACACCCGGTCCAAGGACAATGGATGTGTATTTGGTCAGATCAGAAAGAATCTGGGCTGATTTTTGAACAGTTTTTTCTAGTTCATATATTTGCTCACGAAAGATGGATTTAATTTCAAATACATCCCTTTTTGTCAGCCTTTCAGGAGAAAGCAGGTGATCCACATAATAGCGGTACCCTTTTTCTGACGGGACTCTTCCTGAGGAAGTATGAGTTTTTTCAATAAATCCTAATTCCTCCAAATCTGCCATCTCGTTTCGGATAGTGGCTGAACTGAACGAAATTTCATCTTTCTTCGAGAGCGTTCTGGAGCCAACAGGTTGTGCAGATCGGATAAAGTCGTCAATTATGACTTGCAATACTAACAACTGTCGTTCTGTAAGCACTCAGCATCACCTCTGTTAGCACTCCTATTCATCGAGTGCTAATTCTATAAATAAATTACCAAATACCTATTCACATGTCAATCAGATCGCACCAATAAAAGCTTGAAAAACTTCATTCCCAAGAAATTTCCCTTTTTTTGTTAAACGGATAAAGTCTCCTCGCTGTTCCAAAAGCCCTTTTTGAATGTTTTCTTCAATCGGCCCTTTAAGAATATTTAGCATCTCTGCGTCGAATTTTCGTTCAAATCTAGAGATAGAAACTCCTTGTGTCTTGCGTAAGCCTAAGAACATCTCTTCTTCGATTCTTTCTTCTCTTGTCACCACATGTTCCTCTTTATAAGGAAATCCAGTCTCACTGATGGAATCCATATATTTCTTCAGTGGTCCATGGTTTGCACGGCGAACACCTTCTGTATAACTGTGAGCACCCGCTCCGATTCCGTAATAGGACTCATTATCCCAGTATGTGAGATTGTGCTTGCTCTCATAACCTTCCTTGGCAAAATTTGATATTTCATACTGGTGGTACCCATGCTTTTCCATTTCATTCAAAAGAACATCATACATGCTGGTTTCTTCCTCTTGAGTCGGAAGCGGGAGTTTCCCCTTACTCATCAGATTATAGAACACCGTTTTCGGTTCAATAATCAACGAGTAGGCAGAGTAGTGTTCCATTCCAAGGGAAAATGCCGTATAAAGGGTATCCTGAAAATCCTCCACCGTTTGATCGGGAAGGCTGTATATGAGATCCACACTAATATTATCAAAGCCAGCTTCTCTGGCATGCTCGATCGATTTAAAAACATCCGTTTTACGATGAGATCTTCCTATTCTTTTCAAGAGGTCATCATTAAAGCTTTGAACGCCAAAACTTAGGCGATTTACCCCGCCCTCTTTTAATAACCGCAGCTTCTCAAGAGATAAATCTCCAGGATTTGCTTCAAAGGTATATTCTATGTCAGGCACCACATCAAAGTTTCGTTGAATGGATTCCAATAGGTAGGATAACTGCTTTTGGTTTAAAGCCGTCGGAGTTCCACCTCCAACAAAGATGGTTTCCAAATGTTGAGTCGGAAAACGATCTATTGTATTTTTCATTTCCACATCCATGAACTCCAAATAGGCATCCACTGGCTGATTTTTTAGAAAAACTTTATTAAAATCGCAATAATGACAAATATGCTCACAAAATGGAATATGGATATAGGCTGATTTAATCACAACAATCACACTTTCATTAAATAGTATCTAAACTATAGCACAGGCATTTCCATTATGAAAAAATACCGCATCTCTGCGGTATTTTTCGACTATAGCTTAATTAATCTATCACTTTTTCTTCGCTGCATCGTCCATTTTCAGGACCGCCATGAACGCTTCTTGTGGCACTTCAACAGAACCAACCTGTTTCATACGTTTTTTACCTTCTTTTTGCTTATCTAAAAGCTTACGTTTACGTGAAATATCTCCACCGTAACATTTGGCAAGAACGTTCTTCCCCATCGATTTAATCGTTGACCTAGCGATAATTTTTTGACCTACTGCAGCTTGGATTGGAACCTCAAACTGTTGTCTTGGTATAAGTTCCTTTAATTTCTCCACGATTATTTTTCCGCGGTCGTAGGCAGAATCGTTATGAACAATAAAGGATAGTGCATCCACTTTTTCAGCATTTAGAAGAATATCCATCTTCACAAGTTTGGAAGGCTTGTACCCAATCAACTCATAATCAAAGGAGGCATACCCTTTTGTATTCGATTTTAATTGGTCAAAAAAGTCATATACGATTTCAGCTAATGGAATTTCATAAACGATACTCACTCGAATATCATCGAGATATTGCATATCAATAAAGTTTCCACGCTTATCCTGGCAAAGCTCCATAACTGCTCCAACATATTCGTTTGGAACCATCACTGTTGCTTTCACATAAGGCTCTTCCACACGATCAATCGTTTGTGGATCAGGCATATTTGATGGATTATCTACACTCAGCTCTGTTCCATCCGTTAAATGTACCTGGTAAATAACAGACGGGGCTGTCGTAATTAAATCAATATTAAATTCTCGCTCGATACGTTCCTGAATGATTTCCATATGAAGCAATCCCAAGAAGCCACAACGGAAACCAAAGCCTAACGCTTGTGATGTTTCAGGTTCGTATTGTAGTGCAGAATCATTAAGTTCCAGTTTTTCCAATGCATCACGAAGATCATTGAATTTAGCTGAATCAATTGGGTAAAGTCCGCAGTATACCATTGGATTTAATTTTCGGTAACCTGGAAGCGGTGTAACAGCACCATTCTTCGCACTCGTGATTGTATCACCAACACGAGTATCGCCAACGTTTTTGATAGCAGCAGTTAAGAAGCCTACATCACCGACTGTCAGTTCATCCAGCATCACCGCTTTCGGTGTGAATACACCTACTTCGTTAACCTCGAACTCTTTTCCCGTTGCCATCATTTTGATTTTATCGCCAATCTTAACTGTACCATGCATTACCCTAATGTAAGCGACAACTCCACGGTATGGGTCAAATAAGCTATCAAAAATAAGTGCTTGCAAAGGTGCATCAGGATCACCTTGTGGCGCAGGAATCCTCTCGACAGCCTGCTCTAAAATATCTTCAATACCAATGCCTGCCTTCGCACTAGCTAAAACTGCATCAGATGCATCCAAGCCAATAACATCCTCTATTTCTTGGCGAACACGCTCTGGCTCTGCACTAGGCAAGTCTATCTTATTAATAACTGGCATAATTTCCAGATTGTTGTCTAATGCCAAATAAACGTTTGCAAGCGTTTGGGCTTCAATACCTTGCGCTGCATCTACCACTAGAATGGCACCTTCACATGCGGCTAAACTACGGGAAACCTCATATGTAAAATCGACGTGTCCAGGCGTATCAATAAGATGGAAAATATATTCTTCGCCATCATTTGCTTTATATCGTAATTGAACGGCATTCAATTTAATGGTAATCCCGCGTTCACGTTCAAGGTCCATGGAATCAAGCAATTGATTCTTCATTTCCCTTTGTGTCAATGCAGACGTTTTTTCTAAAATACGGTCTGCTAATGTTGATTTCCCATGGTCAATATGGGCGATGATGGAAAAGTTTCTTATCTTTGATTGTCGTTTTAACCGTTCTTCTCTGTTCATTATCTGTTTCACTCCTACACTTTCGGCAACGTACACTATTTCTGATTATATCAATACAGACAAGAAGATTCAATGAAATTTGAAGGGTTTGGTTTTTCACAGATAAAAAGAAGCTCCCACCTAGGATGTTGGAGGACTCCTGAATGATGGAAGCTTTTACTTTTTATATTATCCCGTTTTCTCTTCTACCGTATCTTGAACTTTGTTGAAAAGTCCGCTCATTAGACCAGAGACTCCGTCTGCTAGTTTTTTCCCAGCAGATGAGAAAACGTTGTATGCTTTGATGCCTTCAAGCTTTTCTTGTTTTTCTTTCATATCCTGAGAATCCAGTTGACGACCCAAGATGGTTCCATTATAGCCTTCAGCCGTTTCCGCTACACGAAAGGCTTCTCCTTGAAAGGCGGGGTCATCATATCCCTTCATTTTCCGCATCCCATCATTGGCCTGTTGCATTCCCAAAAGCACTCCAAGAAATAGCACAAGGGAAATGAATAAACATTTTACCATAAACCTCTTCATCGCACTTTCAGCTCCTATCTATTTATCATTGTGCGTCCCCTTCAGGCTCTCCGTCTACCTTTTCTGCCTGCCAGTAGATTTCACCGAAAACTTCAGCAAAAATCTCCAGGGTACGGTTCATCTCTTCAAACGTATTATCTACTCCCCCAACCTCTATCAGCATGGAATTAGGAGATAAATCTTGATTATAGATGCCATTACGAGTTTCGACAGCCGGAGGTACAAATATACCTTTACTTAAACCAGGGTGCAGCTTCTCTAATTTATTGTGGATCTGTTCAGCCAAGTATTGGTTCTTTTCATAGTTTTGATTTTTCTTCCCTATGACAAAATAAAGTCGGGCATGCGGGACGCCGTTAATATCCATAGTGGTACTTTTCCTTCTACCGGAGTCTCGGTGAACGTCAATCAGGTAATTGATGTCTTGGTTGCCTGCCATTGCCTCTTCCACAATTGGACGGGTCACATCATAGGACTGTCCATACACCCAACCTCTATTTTTTAAAGCCAAAGCCGTATCGGTAGTATCTATGTCCGTTCCGATTCCGCGCTGAATCAATTCTTCCTGAAGCTTTTTGCCAAGCCTCGTTACATTGACTTCAGGGTGACTCGCAGCATTCGGACTTGTCACGCCTTCCAAATACGGCAAAAACGATTCCCTTGAGTGAGAATGATAGATAAAAACGGTCCGCTTATCTCCCGTTGTCTGCGCAGGAGGCGGCGTATCCTCACCCTCTTCTTCCTCCTCTAACTCAATGATGGAAGCTTGTCTCTCTTCTAGCAACACTTCCATGGGAGGCGATGATTCCACTGGCATATCTGTATAATTGACTCCAGATCCTGCTACAAGAATTTCTCCGTCATAATGAGCAAAACCCGGGATTTCGTTTCGAATAAGGCTTCGCGGGTCATCAAGGTTGAGACTTGTCGTGAGTTCAAACAAAGCGGAAGCATAGTTCGGCGCCTTTGCCTCACTTGAAAGACCTTGTGTAAAATAAGCATTTGTATAACCGAATATATGTAACAGCGACTCCCCTGAGAATCGTTTGGAGAACTCATGGATGGAGCTTGAGCTGACTCGATATTCTGGTTTAAGAGAGGTCATGACACCGGATACCGCAAAGACGAGTATAAATCCTAAGATCACTGCTACGACTGATTTTTTTAAGCTTGTCCCATTTAATATTACGATGCGTGAGGAGCGGTAGCCCTTCATTTTCTCACCCTTTCACATACTTGTTGCTACTATATGTATGCGAAAGGGGGAAAAGTAGAACTATGACTCTTAGTGTGTATATGCATCTACATTATCCTGGTTCACATGATAATGCAGGGCAGCATTCAAACCTTCTGCCACGACATTTGCCATATCTTCTATAAAATCATCTACTTCTTTTGGTGTTACCATCAGATTATGACCTAGCGGAGAGAGAACTTCGTGAATTAATCTACGCTTCTCCTCTTCCTCAAGCGTCCCCACGATTCCAAGGAAGTTTTTGCGATGTTCTTCCCCTGGCAGGTCCTCTTCCGTAAGCGTCCTTTTTTCCCCGAACGTCATCCCTGCAGGCGCAAGGGACCTTGAAGGACTGTCTCCTTCTCTCATTTCTTTACCAAAATGCTTCAAGATGAAATCAATCGTATCACTGGCCATCGAAACTGCGTCTACCACCGTTGGAATACCAATAGCAATCACCGGAATTCCTAGTGTTTCTATACTAAGCTCTTTACGTTTGTTGCCCACCCCTGATCCGGGATGAATGCCTGAATCGGAAATCTGGATGGTCGCATTTACTCGTTCAATGGACCTTGCAGCCAATGCATCAATGGCAATGACAAAATCAGGTTTTGATTGCTCCACCACACCGACGATGATGTCACTTGTTTCAATACCTGTAATCCCCATTACACCAGGGATAATCGCACTTACCGGCCTAAACCCATCTTGTACCGACTCAGGCTGAAGCTTGAAAAGATGTCTCGTTATTAATAAATTTTCACAAACTAAAGGACCAAGGGCATCAGGGGTAACATTGGTATTTCCCAGTCCTACTACTAAACAGCTTGCATCCTTGGAAATATTAAGCGAGTTCAAAAACGCACTAAATTCTTTTGCAAAAACCTCTTCTACTTTCTTTTGAAGGTCACTGTCCTTCTGGCGGATACCCACAGTTTCAAGTGTGAGGTAGTTTCCCGGCTTCTTTCCAGTCATCTCTGCCCCTTTGTCAGAGATAGTGACGGTCGTGATATTCACTCCATCTGTTTGCCTTTCCTTTACCACTACGCCTTCAATCGCTGAAACTGGTTGTGCTGATTTTTGGTTGTTTTCGTTGGTTTGATTGTTTGCATTTGTTTGGTTTTGTGCATTCTGATTCGTTCCATTTTGACGATTTTGTTTTTCTATAGCCATCTGGTTGGCTTCAATTGCCAAATCCGTTCTTACTTCATATTTACTTAAATCCAAAGGTTGTTGTGGTTGAGTCATCTCTTCATGCCTCCAGCATTGCCAAATTTTAGTTTTATTTTGACCTTACAATCTTTTTTCATGCATAAAAAAACCCGTGAAAATAACATTCAAGAAAATTCCCTTGACTCCCTATTGCATAATGTTTATGGATTTGATAAAATATCACTTGTTCTCATAAGTAAAGAAATGTCGAGTTTTATATATTCTCGATCGTTGAATTGTATGGAGGTGAAAGATATGCCAAACATTAAATCTGCTATCAAACGTGTAAAAACTAACGATGTACGTCGTGCTCATAACGCTACTATCAAGTCTTCTATGCGTACTGCTGTGAAGAAAGTAGAAGCTTTTGTTGCTAACAACGATGTTGAAGGTGCAAAAACTGCTTACCTAGAAGCTGCTAAACGTTTAGACAAAGCTGCGCAAAACGGTATCATCCACAAAAATGCAGCAAACCGTCAAAAATCTCGCCTAGCGAAAAAAGTAAACGGAGCTACTGCATAATAAAAGGGCGATCCGGACGGGTCGTTTTTTTATTTTTTGTCCTTTGGGGGTCAGACCCCCAAAGGATTTTTTTGATTTATGTCGAATACTAATATAAAAAACCACCGAACCTCTTATGTTCGGCGGCTAGAAAGTCTTCTTATTTAGTTATTTCATTTCACCGGGGCAAGTTTGATCAGCAGCATTTCCATCGCCAGCTGTTTATCTATTTTCCCGCTTTTCATCAAATAATCAGCCTCAGCTAGGTCGTCCACCATTTTCATTAGTTCCGCTCGCTCAAAATACCTGCCTTGTTGGGATGCTAATTTTACACGGTATGGATGCACTCGTAAAATACCCGCCATCTTTTGCTGACTATATCCTTGTTCACTTAAATCTTTTACTTGATACAACAGGCGGAACTGATTTGCAATCAACGCGTGTAGTTTGATTGGCTCTTCATTGTTGCGCACCAAATCATAAAACAGCTCCAATGCTTCGTCCACTCGCCTATGTACCATTTTTTCAATCAACTCAAACACCGAATGTTCTATGGATTTCGCCGCCAACAGCTTAACTGTATCAACGGAAATTTCCGGTTCAGAAACGCCGATATACATCGCCATTTTATTGATTTCCTGTGAAAGGACGGACAGGTTGACACCTGCGATTTTCAGCAGTTCTTCTGCAGCCGCATCACTTAGATCGGCTCCGTTTTGCATGGCTTTTTCCTTCATCCACGTCTTAAGGTCCCGCTCACCCAATGGTTGAACTTCAATGACCTCGGCCTGCTTTTTTAACTGTTTCACTACCTTTTTCCGCTCGTCCAACTTTTCATATGAGGCCTGTATGACAAATATGGTATATGGTGCAGCTTCTTGTATGTATGCAAGAAATCGGTCTGTATTATGTTCTACTTTGCTTTTACTTTTTTCTGCAGTCAGAAAGAATGGATTTGATAAAACCACCACTCGTCTTTCTCCCATAAAAGGCAATGTTTCTGCATCTTCAATGGCTATATCCACTGGCTGTTCTTCCATATCATAAAAGGAAAGATTGAAATCATGCTCCTCTTCATCGAGTGCATGCTCTATGATGGAATCTCTAATTTCTTTCATTAGAAATGCTTCCGTTCCCAATAATAAGTATATTGGCGCAAAATGTTTGGCCTTTATTTTTTTCAATGCTTCGATTCCCATTTTTTTGCTCCCGTCATCTGTTTCTTTACTTCCTTATCGTACATGAGAATTATGTAGATTGACAAGCATCAAAACAGTAGCAAAATGCAAAGGAGACTAGTTCTCACCTACAAAGAACTAATCTCCATTTTATATAAACGTTAACGATGCGAGCCCCAGGTAACTCGCCCGTCAACGATTGCCCCGTTTGGGTGTAATACTATGTTCTCCTCGAATTTCCGAACTATTTGTGACAACTCTTGTCAATGGAGGAAAAGCAAAAATGACTGGTGGATTTTTTTTGTTGTATAGCTTATACTAATGTGTGATAGGAGGGATACTTATGAACGAATTTGAGAAAAGCGTCCAAAGTAAACGAAACGATGCAGTAGATTCTGGTGTCGGTTTTATCGTATCCTTCGGTTTTTTCGCAACAATCTTTGCAATGGCAACATTGATTCAGTACCTAGGATCTTAATGACGGCATAATGTTACATACCGTCGTGATTCTTTTCCAAAGCCAGTTGTGAAAAGAATGAGGATAACTCAAAAAGCTTCGCTATAAAAGAGACTGCGTCTACATGGTGCAGTCTCTTTTTCATTTTTGATACTGTATCCTATGGGATTAGGGTGGAAAACGTTCCTCCCTGATGTGTAAATCTAAAGATAATTGCACCTTGAAGGTCTGTCCTATATATTTCTGCATCAACTTGTGTCAAACGCTCCAATACATCTTGATGCGGGTGGCCAAAACGATTGTTCCTTCCTGCTGAAATGATGGCAACATCAGGTTTTATAGCCCCAAGAAAACGGTCCGTAGAAGAAGTCTTACTTCCGTGATGCCCCACTTTCAATACATCCACATTCAGATTTGGGTAATGGTGCAATAAATCACGTTCCCCCTCCTCTTCCATATCTCCTGTAAACAGCCATTTTTTATTACCCAGCACGGCCAAAAGCACAATAGAGCCCTCATTTTTACTCTCATAAAATTTAGTGGGATGCAGATATACAAAGCTCGCCTTCCCTTCCTGCCAACCCGTGTTGGAAACAGCAACCTGAGTCCTTACTCCCCTACGCTTCGCTTCCTTTATGATCTCCTTCTCCACCTCACCCACGCCAAACCCCTGAGGCACAATGACCTCCTCTATTTCCATTTCCCCCCAAAGACTTTCCACATTTCCTATATGATCAAAATCACCATGCGTAAGTATCAATTTATCAAGTCGCCTGACTCCTTCTGCTTTTAAAAACGGTACCAATACATCTGCACCGCTATGAAATTCCTTCTCCCTCTCCTTCCACTTTTCTTGTGGAAATGTAAAAGCGCCGCCCGTATCAATTAAATAATCCCCTTTATTAAAAGGCAGTCTTATATAAATCCCATCACCTTGACCTATATCCAACACCACTACTTTTCCAAAAAAATTAACATAATTAATGTTCCAGTGAAATACCATGCACATCAGCAAGATAATCACACCATACCTTCTTCTATTTATTTCCCACATGTAAAAAAAGAAGATCACAGATAAACAATAGGCCGCCATTAAAGGGATGGAAGGTTTTCCGAACACCATTGTCCCTATTGGATATTCAGCAATTCGGACTGCAAAGGAGTTCATAAATTCCAACGGGTAGGATAAAAGCGGGACTAAAAATGAGACGTGATAAGGAGAAAGCAAAAGGACAAAAAAGAGCAGAAAGGAAATAGGAAGCACATAAAGGGAATAGAAAGGAACAAAAATGACATTAAGAAGTGGACTCCAAATGGAGAACTGATAAAAGTGATAAAGAAGTAAAGGCAAAGAGGCAACTTGGGCAATCATGGAGACGATAAATAGTTGAGCGATCCCATTTTGCACTTTTTGAAGGATACCAGAAGCTAAAAGTAAGGACAAACTGACCGAAAACGATAATTGAAATCCGATATGATAAAGATAATATGGGTTTAGGAGCAGAACAAATATGCATGCCAAACCAATGGTATCAATGGAGAACACCTTCTTTTTCATCAGCATTAAGGTGAGTGCCACCCCTGTCATCGTTGCTGCCCTCATCACAGAAGGGGCACCGCCTGCCACCAAGACGTATAGGGGCAATAGAAAGATCAATATTAAATTCATCCACTGCCTGGTAAAACCGATCCTGATTCCTATGTAAAATGTCGCCGCAGTGATGATTCCAACGTGCAGCCCAGAAATTGCCAACAGATGCACAAGTCCCAATTGCTGATAAGCATCAAGTATGCCATCGTCAAGCCTGCTACGGTCGCCAAAAATTAAAGAAATCATAAAACTTGCATTGGGCTGCTCAACATGGTCGCTAATTAAATTTATCCCTTGTTGCCTGTATTGTTTTATGGATGTTAAGAAGGTTGTTTGGGGTGGGGAGAGGCATGCTTCTGGAAGTGAATCCAAAGTCAGTATCCAGTGGATTTTCTGTTCGTATAAGTAGTTTTTGTAGTCAAAGGCGTGAAGGTTGCTTGCTTGTTGGGGCTGTTTCAATACTCCTGACCAGTTGCAGCTGTCGCCAAGAGTTAGTTCTCTAATTTGAACTGTTTCTTCCTCCAATTTCATATAATATTCCACCATTAACACTTCATTTTGCATGCTTTTTATTTGAAAGCTGGCTTTATTTCCATCTATTATCACCGGAGAGTAAACAGTGCCCGGGAATTGAGATTCACTTTCATGATGCAAGGAGATATTATTATGGTCAACATACGTCATATAGCCGGAGAAACCTGCCGTGAAGAGAATGGTCAGATAAAAAAGCAATCGGGATTTATCATCAAGACGGTAGATCATATAAAGAAACAAAAGAGAAAGGGTGAGCAGCCCCCAATGGAAATTTGACCTGGAGACTGCAATGCCCATACAGCTTGCAATCGCTAAATAGGCATAAAAGCCTTTCCTAAGCTTCATCGCACGCTATCCTTTTTTGCTGAATAAATCGGTAGAACGCTCGTACCAGCTTTTTATTTCTTCATCACTTGCACCGGACTCCTCCAGTCTTTCAATCAGACTGTTTATGAATCCTATTTTTTCAGGGTCATTCAAACTAACTGCCATCTCATCTAGTTCCACTTGTTCCACTCTTACATCGGCTTGCTCAAACATTTCCAACGCATATGGATGGTTTTTGTATTCCATTGCGAAATAGACAGTTTTGATTCCTGCTTGAATGATGGCTTTACAACAGTGCAGGCATGGAAAGTGTGTGACATAAATTTCTGCACCAGTTGTAGGAACACCAAACTTGGAGCATTGTAGCAACGCATTCATTTCAGCATGAATGGTGCGTACACAATGGTTGTCAATGACATAACATCCTTCATCAATGCAATGAACACCGCCTGCTATGGAACCGTTATAACCCCCGGCGATAATTCGTTTGTCGCGGACAATGGTTGCTCCAACGGCAAGTCTTGTACAAGTACTGCGTAATGCAAGCAAATGGCTTTGTGCCATAAAGTATTGATCCCATGATATTCTCGTCGTCATCCATCAGTCCTCCAGTTTCTAAAAACATATACAATACCTCTAGTGTATCGGCTATCCTTTCATTTCGTCAATTCAATTAGCAACCGTTATTTCATTTCTTAATTTTTCAAAAGACTTTTGTCCGATGCCGGTAACCTGCATGATATCTTCTTCTTTTTTAAACAACCCATTTTCGGTTCTGTAGTCAACAATTGCTTTCGCTTTGGAAGGACCAATTCCAGTTAAGCTTGTCAGCTCCTCCTCGGATGCTGTATTAATATTGACAAGCCCACCTGAGGTACCAGAATGGCCGCTTTCATTCGTCACCGGTTGTTGAACTACTTCCTCAATCACTTCGCCCTCTTTGGGAACAATAATCACCATTTCATCAGCTAACAACGCTGCCAAGTTCACCTTATCTGAATCGGCTCCCTCCAAAAAACCTCCTGCCTTTTCTACCGCATCGATAATCCTGTCCCCTGTTTTCATTTTGTAAACGCCAGGCTGCATGACATGACCTTTTATATCAATGAGAACCTCTTGATTGGCAACTTCTGCTTCCTCCAGCTTCTCTATTTCTTCTGAGCTATTTTCTTCCATTTCCTCCCCTTGCACTTCTTCTATAAGACTTATCTGTTGCATAGGAGTATCCGCTTCTCCTTTACTCATACTGGACCAACCGAGGATGGAGATCACCGCAATTACACTGATAGATACCAATACTTTCATTTTATGGACTGACCATAATTCTTTCATTGATTTCACCTTCTATTCATATTAGTAAGCCTGAAAACATATAGTGTATGAGAAACTTTTTTGGATGGAGGAGGGAATAAACATGAAGATTGGAATGATCGGCACAGGCAACATGGGGAGAATCTTGGTTGAATCATTTGTCGACTCGAAGGCAGTACCTCCTGAAAATATAACAATAACGAATCGCTCAATAGAGAAGGCGTTTAAAATACAAAGCAAATACCCTGATCTACATGTTGCGGAGACCGCCGAAGAGGTGGTTAGAGCTTCTGATATTATTTTTTTATGTGTAAAGCCATTGGATATTCACCCCCTTTTAACAAAGATTAATAAAAACCTTACGTCTGATAAATGTGTCATTTCCATCACAAGCCCGGTTTCTGTCACACAACTTCAAACATTGGTCACGTGCCAAGTGGCAAGAATTATCCCGAGCATTACCAACCGTGCACTAGCGGGAGTCACTTTAGTGACATTCGGAGATAATGTTGAGGAGGACTACCGAGAATTTCTGCTTTCGATCTGTTCGAAAATCTCTACACCGATTCATATTAAAGAAAATGTTACGAGAGTTGCCTCTGACATTGTGAGCTGCGGACCTGCATTTTTCAGTTATATTTTACAAAGGTTCATTGACGGAGCTGTAAGTGAGACGGCCATTTCCAAGGAACAGGCGACAGATTTGGCAAGCCAGATGATCATCGGCATGGGAAAGTTGATTGAAAAGGATATTTATACGTTACAGACTTTGCAAGAAAAGGTTTGTGTAAAGGGCGGTGTCACCGGAGAAGGCATTAAGGTGTTAGAAAATGAGCTGGGCGATGTGTTCCATCATGTTATCCAGAAGACCCATGAGAAGTTTGATGAAGACATTACAGAGGTGAAAAAACAGTTTCATTAATTTAGGTATTCGCTATTAATCGACATATTCCTTTAAATTTTTATAAATTTCTTCAATCGAGTAGAGGGAAAATAACTTAAATTATTTTCGCCCCTCTCACACCACCGTACATACGGTTCCGTATACGGCGGTTCAATTTATATTACAGTGTGTACTTTTAGATAATGTTCTAAAGCAGAGGGGAATCCCCTCTGCTTTAATCTTTTGTTTGAGATAGCTCTATGAATAACTTTTGATAGTCCGATGAACCGGTAACCTCTCCGACAGAAAGTTAACCCTTTCGCTTCTTCCTTCGGAATTCCTAGTTGGACAAGCGATTTGATTTGTTTTTTCGGTACCTTCCATTGCTTCCAAATGATAACTCTGATTCTGGAGCGAAGCTTCTGGTCTATCTCAGTCATTGCTGTTTTCATATTTGAAGTTCTAAAGTAATTAACCCATCCGATTATGACTTGTTTTAGTTTTATTATTCGATAGTCCAACCGTATACTCCAATTTCGCTTTGTTAATTTCCGAAGCTTCCGTTGGAATTTTTGAATGGAGTCAGGATGAGGTCGTACTTGATATTTCTTACTTTTACTATCGTAGTAGTAACCAAAACCTAAGAATTTCAAGTCATTGGGACGAGAGATTTTACTCTTTTCCATGTTGACTATCAGTCCTAATTTCTTTTCTATGAACCGTACAATTGAATCCATCACTCTATTAGCCGCTTTCTCACTCTTCACAAAAATTAGGGCGTCATCTGCATATCTTACAAATTGGAGTCCTCTACTTTCTAGTTCCTTATCCAATTCGTTCAACATAATATTACTCAGAAGTGGACTTAGGTTTCCTCCTTGCGGAGTCCCAACTGGTGTGGTCTCATATCTTCCATTCACCATCACTCCACTGACGAGATATTTTCTTATTAGAGAGATGACATCTCCATCATCTATTGTGTTAGAGATGATTCGCATGAGTTTATCATGGTGGACTGTATCGAAAAACCTTTCAAGATCAATGTCCACAACCCAGTTATGTCCATCATTTAGAAATTCAAGGCTTTTAATAATTGCCATCTCACAGCTTCTTTTGGGTCTGAAGCCATAACTAAATTCGCTGAACTGCTTTTCAAATATCGGGCTGAGTATTTGATGGATGGCTTGTTGAACTACCCTATCCACTACTGTTGGTATTCCCAATTTGCGCATCTTGCCATTTTCTTTTGGGATTTCCACTCTTAAGGCAGCTTGTGGTTGGTATTTTCTTGTTCTGATGCGCTGACGCAGCTCGTCTTTGTGCTCTTTCAGATATTGCTTTAATTCATCGACCGTTATTCCGTCGACCCCACTCGCACCTTTGTTTTTATAGACACGAAGGTAAGCTTCATTCATGTTTTGATTACTTAGTATTTGTTCTAAAAGTTCCACACTCGTTTCTCCTATCCGTTCACGTAGTAAGTGATTATTCCATTTTGGTTATCCTCTGAGATACGCTCATACGTTCACCATTAACACATTCGGAACACTTCACTTACGCATTCGTGGTGTCGAAACACTATAAATTGTTCAGCCCTTCATGGAATAATTCCACTACTATGGCTTCGGCTGACTTCTTGCGGCAAACCTTTTTCGACTGTACCTTGGTACATCCGCAAGACCTCCCAGGGTAAGACAACTATCTTTCCTCTTTTACTCGCCTGATTTACCCTACAAAGTTACGCACATCTTTTGGACTTTGACTTGTTGAGGAGCCTCATCCCTTTGAAGAGCCTTAGTATCAGATTTCTGTTCGTCGAGCCAAGATTTTATTCCACGCTTCCTCCCGCCCTTACCTCACGGTAAGTACCTTGCGCTTCCTTAGTGGTTGGTCGATGTGTACCCCCACAGTGGACTTTCACCACCTAGATAGATGCCATGCCTGGCACACTCAAAAAAGGCGCCCTATAAAAGGACGCCTATTTTTGTGCGACAAAGAACACTCTTTCTGTGTGTTCAGCCATATGTTCGGTAGAATAATCGCCAGTTATGGACCTGACGGAGAATCCTGCTTCTTCTAACCACTTTTTGTATATTTCCACATCGAAAGTCCGTTGGAAATGCAACTCGTCAAAACGCAAATAGCGGTCTGTTTCTTCTTCTTTTACAAAAAAGGACAACTCATGTTCCACACTATTTGGATGCTCTCCAGGGAAACTGTTCCAAATATAAGATACATCTTCTTCTACACTCGTAAAAGTATTGTTCATAAACACTTGTGTCATTTTATAAAGAGAGTGAACATCAAAAAGCAGCAGTCCGCCCTTTTTCAGCTGGTTGAAAGCGGATTTAAACGTGTTTTTTACGTCTTCTTCTGACTCCAAATAGTTCAACGAGTCACAGAAAATCGTGATACAATCCACATCTTTAAATCCTTCAAGTTCTGCCATGTTTTGTTCGAAGAGTGGGATGGAAAGGCCGGTAGTCGAAGCTTTCTCATGAGCAATGGCCAACATGCTTTCCGAAAGATCGACACCTGAAACTTCCCATCCTTCTTGAGCAAAACGAATCGCAAGCTCTCCTGTCCCACAACCAACATCGACGACGGAAAAACGATTAGAATCATCAGCCATATACCTTTGTTTAACGGTTTGGACAAAGGAGACCCACTTGTCATAAGGAACATCTTGCATTAATTGATCATAAATATAGGCAAATTGACCGTAAGCCATATTACGTTAACTCAAGTTGAATATCTTCACGAGGAGCGTCTCCCCAAAGACGTTCTAGATTGTAATAGCCACGCTCATCTTTATGGAACACATGGGCAACGACATCTCCTAAGTCCACAAGAATCCAGCGGGCTTCATCAAAGCCTTCCATTCTGCGTACATGTTGACCGTTTTCTTCGGCAACTTCTTTGATGGCACGGGCAATAGCCTGAACTTGTTTGTCTGAGTTACCGTGGCAAATTAAGAAATAATCCGAAACAAGGGAAATCCCTTGCATATTCAAAGCTACTAATTCTTCTGCACGTTTATCATCTGCAGCCTTTGCTGCAAGCTGTAATAATTCGTTTGACATTTATGTTAACTTCCTTTCTTTTACCTTCATAGTCATATCGTTATAAGCATGGAATGTATCGGGATAGATCGGTTGATTTCGTTTTAATAAGTATGTGATCGTATTTTTCATGGCCTGAATAACGGCTATATCAAGTGAACTATTGGCAGAATCCCGAACCTGTTCAACACCTGGAAAGTCCCGGCCTGGTTCGACATAATCTGCAACATACAAAACTTTGTCAAGCGTACTCATGTTTATTTTACCCGAAGTATGGCAGCGTATTGCTTCAAGAACTTCGGCATCCGAAATCCCTGCTTCTTTTTCCACAAGATACGCACCCACTGGGGCATGCCATAGTTCATCATGAAACTGCAGTAAATCCTGTGGCATCTTCTGATCGATGATGATCCTGCGCATTTCTTCTTTATCGCGAAACTTGGCGTAATCATGGAAGATGGCTGCAAGCTCTGCCTTTTCTTTATCCACACCAAATCGTTCCGCAAGTTCTATCGCAGTTTCCATGACACCGATTGTATGAACATAACGCCGCTCTGTTAATTGTTCTTTAACCAGTCTTAACGCTTTCTCTCTATTCATATAGGCGTTTCTCCTCTATGATTTCTTTTACCGAATCAGGCACTAAATATTGAGAAGTCCATCCTTCTTGCATACGCTTCCTTATCAAGGTAGAACTAATATCCATTTGCGGGGTTTCCACCTCGAGCACTGGGTATTCTGATGAAAAAGTATAACCAGGACGCTTCACCCCAACAAATGTGATGATTTCAAGCAGTTTTTCTATGTTGTGCCATTTAGGCAGGTATTCGACCATATCTGCCCCTATTATAAAATAGAAGCGGGTATCTGGATACTTTTTTGCTAACAACAACATTGTATCATATGTATAGGAGGGACCCTCCCTTTGAAGCTCAATGGTTTCCACCCGGAAGCTGCTGTTTGACGCAACAGCAGCTTGGATCATTTCAACCCTGATGGGTGTGGGGGTTACGGATTTATTTTGCTTATGGGGGGGGATATGATTTGGCATAAACCAGATTTCATCTAATGAAAGCTTCTGCCGAACATCGTTTGCAATCAGAAGATGACCGACATGGGGCGGATCAAATGTCCCGCCGATTATGCCCACTTTATTCATGATGATCCCTCCATCCATTTATCTTGGTAATACGATTTGTTTGTTTTCTTTCGATTCTTTGTAAAGAATGATCGTACTTCCGATAACTTGTACTAGTTCTGCCTTCGTACCGGCAACAAGTTCTTGAGCCACCTCTTTGCGGTCTTCATCACAGTTTTGCAGCACACTGACCTTCAGCAGTTCCCTTACTTCTAAAGCTTCTGAAATCTGCTTTGTCATATTCTCATTTACTCCGCCTTTTCCTACTTGAAAGATCGGATCAAGATGATGTGCTTCTGCTCGTAAAAATCTCTTTTGTTTACCTGTTAACATGTTTTTCCTCCTAGATGTTCTTCTACTATTTTTTTCATTCTATCTGTATCCGGGAACTTCCCTGTCCAGATTTTAAACGCTAAAGCTGCCTGATAGGCAAACATATGGACCCCATTTTGAGTGACAGCTCCAAGCGCTTTGGCTTCTCGCAATAACTTGGTTTCTATCGGGTTATAAATGATATCACTGAATACAGCATTGTTTTTAACTGAAACCAGTTGCAATGGAGTATCATTGATTTGAGGGAACATTCCCACCGAAGTGGTCTGAACTACTACATCATAATTTTGGATTTCTTTCGCGGCTTGATCGACCGTTATACTTCGTGCAATCCGCTCCAATGAGAATTCTTTAATTAAATCCTCCGACTTGGATACGGTCCGATTACAAATATCGAGTTGTATTCCTTCTTCCAAAGCCAATGTGTAAAATATAGCCCTGGCAGCCCCACCGGCACCGATAATAAGTACCTGCTTACCTTTGAGCTCCACCACTTCTTTTAAAGCCTCTACAAACCCTCTGCCGTCGGTATTGTAACCGATGAGCTTTCCATCTTTATTTACCACCGTGTTAACAGCGCCAATTTGAAGCGAAGCATCTTCCACACTATCTAACAATGGAATAATCGCTTCTTTATGAGGAATGGTTACATTGAATCCAGTGACACCAAGAGCACGCATACCTGCTACTGCCGTCTCTAACTGATCAGGTTCCACATGGAATGCATGATAATGTGCGTCCATCCCATTTTGAAGAAAGGCGTCATTATGGATGAGTGGAGACATCGAATGTGCAATGGGAGACCCGATTACTCCGTATAGTCTCTTCATCAGCCTTTCCCCCTTTTTAGATTAATGATTTTCTTACCATGACTCCTACGCCTTTTGGTACGTGAGCAACCACTTTAATTCCAGGCTCATTGATTGTTACCCAGCCGAGTCCTGAAAAGACAATATCCGTTTTCTCCTCTTTGATCGTAAATTCATGTGCAACAAGTTCCGGGAACGATTCTACAAAATCTTTACCAGGCGGCTGCAACAAATCTCCGAGGTGCTCCTTGTAGACATTGTCTGCATTCTCAAGTTTAGTACGATGGATATAAAGATCATTGGAAACGTAGCATGTAAAAGAATTACGACCGCCTTTTACAAAATCAAATCGTGCTAAACCGCCAAAGAATAATGTTTGACCTTCATTTAATTGAAAAATCTTCGGTTTGATTTCCTTTTTAGGGGAAATGACTTTCAATTCTTTTTTATCTATAAAATGCGCCATTTGATGACGATTGATAATCCCAGGTGTATCAAACAATGATGCTCCGTTATCCAATGGAATGTCAATCATATCAAGCGTCGTTCCAGGAAATTGGGATGTTGTTATAACATCTTCCTCGCCGGAGAACTCGCGGATAATGCGGTTGATGAAAGTCGATTTTCCGACGTTGGTACAGCCAACCACATATACATCCTTCTCGTCACGATATTCTTCAATAGCCTGTGCCAATTCTTTAACGCCAGTTCCTTTGTCCGCACTGATCAGGAAAACATCTTCTGGTTTCAAGCCAAGCTCTTTTGCTGCTTGCTTCATCCAATTGATCACCTTATTAGGCTTTACTGACTTTGGCAGCAAGTCCACTTTGTTTCCAACAAGTAATACTTTGTTATTTCCGACAAATCGGTGTAAGCCTGGTAACCAACTGCCGTCAAAATCAAATATATCGACAATCTTGACCACTAGCCCTTGTGTGTGACCGATGGAATTTAAAATACGAATAAAATCATCATCTGTCAGGGAAACATCTTGAATTTCATTGTAATGTTTCAGGCGAAAGCACCTTTTACAGATAACCGCTTCCTTATTTAATGAGGAAGGTGGCGCATAACCCAATCCTTCTGGGTTTTCTGTCTGAATAGCGACTCCACACCCGTAACATACTATTTGTTCTTCCATATTCGTTAATCCTCCCAGTTAATCATGCCTTTTCGTTTCATCCACGAAAGGATTCGTCTTTCTACACGTCGGTTGAATTTTGTAATAAAACCGTCCGTTTGCGCAACGGGAACAACAAGGATTGTATGTAACCCAATCCGATTGCCTCCAAGAACGTCTGTTAGAAGCTGGTCCCCGATCACTACCACTTCTTCTTTTTTAAGTTTCATATCTTTTAACGCTCTTCTAAACGCACGTCGCATCGGCTTTCTTGCTCCATAAATATAGTTGATACCAAGCGGGTCAGAAAACATCTTCACTCTTTTTAACTTATTATTGGAAACAATCGTCACTAAGATGCCTACCTCTTGCATTTCTTTAAACCATTCAATCAATGCAGGTGTCGCTTCCGGTCGATCCCATTCGACAAGCGTATTGTCTAAGTCTGTAATGATTCCTTTGATTCCTTTTTCTTTCAAATCCATTGGCTTTATTTCAAACACGCTCTTTACGTGTTGTGCAGGCAGAAAATACTTAATCATTTAATCACCCTCAATTTGTTTCTATAGTAGATACTGTAAACATATTTAAATGGACGTTTCACGGTCAAAATTAACACTTTACCATCTTACCTAAATATCTTCTCCGTGTTAAGCATAATATTGATATTTATAGTGTTAGCATGCTTCTATTTTCTAATAAAAAGTAATAAAAATAAAAAGTTTTCGACAAATTCCTGTCGCTTTCAACACCTGTGGATAAACTTATCTACATTATACAGTGTGCCCCACAACGTTTACTGGTAATTATAAACAATATACCCACATGTTATCCACTGTTAACTGTGGATAACAGAACGGTTGTTCTAAAAAAAGATACGTGGTAGAGTAATCGTACAACCTAACAGAACTTACAATTATATGCACATCAAATAAAGAAAAGAACTTCTCATAAACATAATACTTACAACCATACATAGTGACGGAATAATAGGAGGTGTAGGGCAGAGGCCAATCTGATGAGAAAACTTTCTGATGAACTTTTACTAGAATCCTATCACAAAGCGACCGAATTGAAATTAAGCACAGATTTTATCCTACTGATCGAATTAGAAATCAAACGCCGTTCCCTAAGCTACAAAATAAAAGCAACTTCCTAAAAGAGCCGGTCTTCTGGCTCTTTTTTTGTATAAAAAATTTTTCAGCTGTTGATTGGAGCAAAAGGCGAAGACTCCAGCGGGGGAGTAGCGACAATGTTGAGACCCCTGAAGCGTTGTGAGGATGCTCAAGGTCGCCCCGCGGAAAGCGAAGTCATTTGCGGAAATCAACAGCGGCATAAAAAGAAAGAAAGCTAGTGCTCTCACTAGCTTAGCCAAGTACCGATTCTTTGACCAACCTTTACCTCTTCCTTCTCTTTCAACGATTCCTCCATCATAAAGCCGTCTTTCTCAAACAACAAGATAACCGTGGACCCAAATGAGAAGTATGCCATTTCTTCCCCTTTTACAAGCTGCTCGCTCTCATGCGTCAACTCAATGCTATTAACAAACATTGCCCCGACTTTTACCACCACCACGTGTTTACCATCGTGTTCGATTTCTGTTAACCTGCGATAGTTTTTGGCAAGCGGTTCCTTTCCGTACTTTAATCCCATT
Source organism: Sutcliffiella horikoshii (assembly GCF_019931755.1). Lineage (NCBI taxonomy): Bacteria > Bacillati > Bacillota > Bacilli > Caryophanales > Bacillaceae > Sutcliffiella > Sutcliffiella horikoshii. The sequence continues at coordinate 2,929,982 of NZ_CP082918.1, forward strand.
TGATTAACAGGATAGGATTTTCCACCTAGCGTCCACTGTTTCGTAACTTTCCCGGATATAGGTGTATGGATTTTATGATAGTGGCTTGGACTTAAATAAAGGACCATGTAGGAACCACCCATATATTTTTTTGCTAATTCCGGATCTGAAAGCATTTCCCCAACAGAGTAATCGATCCCTTTTGCTCTTAATTGAAGAGAATCGGTAATTTCCCCTTTCTTTTCAATGACCGCATCAACCGGGCTTACCACGGAATTCTTACCGGAATCGATCGGCCTAACATGGGGCTTTAAGTTTCGGATGAAGAATTGTTGCAGGGTAGGGAATGTATCCATTTTCTCCTGCATTTCTTCTGTATTAATATTGTATACCTTCGCAAACGAGGGGATAAACCGCTTGCTAAGCTTCGAACTGGCAAAATGCTTAACAGCCATTGAAGAGAACTTATGATTGGTCAATTCAATAGCAAGTCTGTATATACTTTTCAACAAAATGCATTCCTCCAAGATAATATTTCTTCTATATAAATGAGATAATCTGTCGTGTGCGTTGTTCTGCTAAACTCCATGAGTGATATTATAACATTCCAATACAAGAAAAGGCATCCCCATATTCAGGAATGCCTTTTTGTCTACCTATTTGCTTGTAAGTTGTAAAAACTCTTCCACATCTTCAAGCGATTTTTTGACTGCCTTTTCCCAGAAGTCTCTTTGTGTCAAGTCGACACCCAAATGCTTCATCGCTAAATCTTCCACCGTCATGGAAGCAGTATCTTTTAATAAGGCAATGTACTTTTCTTCGTAGTTGGTTCCTTCTTCTAAAGCTTGGGAATAGATGCCTAATGAGAACAAGTACCCAAACGTATAAGGGAAGTTATAGAAAGGAACCTGAGTAATAAAGAAGTGCATTTTGGAAGCCCAGAATGTTGGATCGTACTCCCCTAAAGCGTCGCAATATGCTTCTTTTTGCGCTTCTACCATCAGTTCATTTAACTTTTCAACACTTACCAAACCGTTTTTGCGTTCTTCATAGAATCTAGTCTCGAATATGAAACGAGCATGTATATTCATATAAAATGCCACACTGCGTTGAATCTTGTCTTCTAGAAGAGAGATTTTCTCCTGCTCATCTTTTGCATATTTAACAGCAGCATCTGCCACAATCATTTCAGCAAAAGTGGAAGCTGTTTCTGCAACATTACTTGCGTAAAAACGGTTCAACGTTGGAACTCCGTGCATAGCATGCTGGTGGAAAGCGTGTCCCAATTCATGTGCCAATGTGGAGACATTTGACAGGGTACCAGAGTACGTCATGAAAATTCTTGATTGACCGGAGACTGGAAAACTTGTGCAGAATCCACCAGGTCGCTTTCCTGCTCTGTCCTCTGCCTCAATCCAGCGGTCTTCAAATGATTTCTTTGTAAATTCTGTTAGCTCCGGGCCGAATTTAGAGAACTGTTCTATGATGAAATCAGCGCCTTCCTGATAGGAAAGGATGGTTTCTTCTGAAGAAAGAGGGGCAGAAACGTCATACATGTTCAATTTCTCAAGTCCCAAAAGCTCTGCCTTGCGTTCAAGATACTTCTTCAATGTGCCTTTATGGTCAGTGATGACCTGCCACATGGTATCTAACGTTTCTTGCTTCATTCTATTATTCTCAAGCGGTTCCTTTAGGACAGAGTCCCAGCCTCTTTGCTCATATACCTGCAAACGGAAGCCTGCAAGATGGTTTAAAGCAGCTGCGATTGTTTCTGCTTGGCCTTCCCACGCCTTTTTCCATGCATCAGAAACTTTCTTTCGAACACTGCGGTCACCATTTGAAAAACGATTATGGGCTTGTCCAACAGATAGCTCCTTCACTTCTCCGTTTTCTTCCACCGGTATCTTAATAGTACCAACGATAGAGTTATATAATTTACCCCAAGCATGATATCCGTCCACAGCTAATGACGTTACCAGTTTCTCTTGTGCAGCCGGTAATTTATCACCAGCTCTACGTCTTCTCTCATTTAAAACATATTCTAATGGTTGAAACACATCTCTTTGAATAAGACTTGCCCATGACGCTTCGTCAACTTCAACGAGCTTCTCATCCAATGCACCAAGTTGCACCTGTAATTTTGCATGCAGTTGTGCTACTTTACCTTGAAGCTGTGAAGCAGCCTTATCCTTTACATCCTGTGCAAGCAGACAGCTGATGAAAGCGGAAGCCTGTACCACTTTTTTAACGACATTCTCATAGGAAACTAAGATTTCCTCAAGATTTTCAGTGGAGAACGCTTCTATTTGTTGTTCAAATTTATTAAGATCTGATTGTATTTCTGTTAGATATGTATGAAATTCTACTGAATTGCTTCCTCCTTGGAAAAAAACATCTAAATCCCAAGTTTCACTATATGTTTTTGTTGTCACGTTGTAATTCCCCCTTTTAGCTTTATGAGTCTATTATATACGAAGAGTGTAAATATTTCTACAATTCCAAACTATTTGATTGGCGAAAGTTTCGTATTACGAAGTTATTATTTGTAAATGGTGAGCAAAAAAAAGCCTATGCCGGAAAGCATAAGCTTATCTGTATAAGTGGTTTTTGCAATAATAAGCGCCGCCAATAAGCAACAAGATAAACAAAATTACTAGAAGCCCATATAACCATCCACCATAATATCCAGGTCCACATGGTCCAGGATAAGGAGGAGGACAACACCCAAAACCTCCAGGGTATCCGTACATACCAACAACCCCCTTCTCAAACTAGGTATCTACACTACTACCATATGCACATCCCACAAAAGAGACAGGGCAAACGCGGAGAAAACCCAAATTAATTTCGGGAAAGTTCATTATGTTTTTGTTACAGGAAGATTAAATTCCTGTGTGGGGGTCAGACCCCCACAGGAATTTCCCCCTCCATGTCGAAACCCCTTGGCAGGTTTGATAGCCAAGGGGTTCGTTTAAGTTATTGGGTTATTGTTTTTTCTTTTCTTTTTCGGCACGGTAGAATTCGTGGAACATTTTCATGAGGGCACGCTTTTCGATCCGTGATACATAGCTTCTGGAAATGCCTAGTTCTTTTGCTATTTCACGCTGTGTCTTTTCATCTTTAAGATCAAGTCCAAATCGGCCGACAATGACCTCGCGTTCCCTTTCATCAAGCACATCAATATATACTTTTATCTTTTCCAATTCCATATTAAGCTGGATGGTATCGATGACATCCTCAGATTCTGATTTCAGCACATCTATTAAACTGATTTCGTTCCCTTCCTTATCTTGACCAATGGGATCATGTAAAGAAACATCCTTTTTCGTTTTCTTTAGCGCCCTTAAATGCATCAAGATTTCGTTTTCAATACAACGGGCAGCATAGGTTGCTAGCTTCGTCCCCTTTCCAGAGTGGAAGCTTTCAATCGCTTTTATCAACCCAATTGTCCCGATCGAAATCAGATCTTCTGAATCCTCCCCGGTATTTTCGAACTTTTTCACAATATGTGCCACAAGTCTCAAGTTATGCTCAATAAGTAGATTCCTTGCCTCTTCATTCCCTTCTGCCATCAATTTCAGGTATTTCGCTTCATCCCCTGATGACAATGGTTGTGGAAATGCATTGTTCTTGACGTAAGAAACTAGGAAAACAAGTTCTTTGATTAAGTATCCTACCGATGCTAATATGCTTGACACACTTTCACCTCCATAGAAATGCTTAGGCAAGAGCCTAGTAATAATTCTTATGTAGGAAAGGGCATTCATGTGCAAGTACACTTTAAAATTAATCCAAATAAAAATGTCATATTAACACGGCATCAAAATGTTATATTTATGTTACAATTCTGACGATTAATGGTACAATTTGAGTAAGAAGAACAAATGTTCAAGAAATAAAAAAATCTCCCTATTAAATAGGAAGATTTTAATACTTAATATAAGGATACTTTTTCAACTTTGAAGGTATGGTACCTTTGCCGACTTTCACCACACTGTACTCTTGAAACAATGTTTCAAACCACTTAGAAACTTCTGCATATGTTTTATTTTTGTAATCTACAAGCTGGGCAACACGGTAATGCCTACGCGCCTTTTGCTCACGATCAACAACGATAAACCAAAAGCATGTAAGCTCAAAAGTGTTTGTACTAGCAGCTGACATGGTATCAACCTTCCTTTTTATATTAGGATTTATTACTTTAAAAATCTTAGATTTACATATGAATAGGTGGCAGTTCCTTCTGATGAATAGAAGGTAACTCGGCTGTTAACTCTTTCATATGAATTGGCGGTAGTTCCATGTGAATTGGTGGTAGCTCACTCATATGGATTGGCGGCAATTCCATATGGATAGGTGGTAATTCACTCATATGGATTGGTGGCAACTCTTTTGCAGCCGAAGTTTCTGCATGAGATACCGCACTTGCACCTAAGCTAACTACAGAGAATGCTAATAAGGAGATAAAATACTTTTTCATCTTCATTACCTCTTTCTAATTTTATTTAATTAGATTACCAATAAACTTATTCATACTAATTGTTGACAATACATTATCTGTGGAGCTTAAAATTAATGTATTGATGGTAATTCATTTGTTTTAACATCATCCAAAGTGGTTATATGAGAAGATACTGTACTAGCTCCAAATAAAGTGATAGTAACTACCAAAAATGTGAATAAAAATCTTTTCATCATCATAACCTCTTTCTACTATTTTTTCTGTTATTATCAAACTATGTTTATATAAGTATTTTACACTATTTTAAAAAATCAGTATTTCTTCATTATTAAAGATTTACTGTACGAAAGACATGTTTTTCTTCTGTTTTCTACGTTTTTTAATTCAAATTATAACTCTAGGAATATTTTATTAGATAGGATGTGATATATTGTGGATTTTTCATTAATTGGAAAAGAGATAAAAATCCTACGATCTGCACTAAACTTATCACAAGCGGAGCTGAGTGAAGGGATTTGCACACAATCACAAATCAGTAAAATTGAAAAAGGAGAGGTCTTTCCTCTTGCTAACACTTTATATTATATAGCAGAAAGACTCGGCGTGGATATAAATTATTTTTATGATTTAGCAACTAATCCACAATTATCCTATGTTGAAGAGGTGTTCACACAAGTAAGAGAGTTGTTACATCGTAATGAGTACGAGGAAGTTTTTAATATTGTTGAAAATGAAAAGAAGAATCCATTGTTTATAAATAATCGCAAGAATAAGCAATTTCTCCTATGGACTGAAGGCATATGCATCTACCATCTTAAACGAAATAAACGAGATGCGTTAAAACTTTTACAATCTGCTCTTGAATTAACGAAAATGACCTCTAAACTAATGGGAGAAAGAGAAATAGAAATACTAAATAGCCTTGCCATTATCCACTTTGAAACTAAATCTTATGAAGATGCTTTAGAAATTTACAACTATGCAATAAAGAATTACATGAAAATCCCATATCATCAGGACCCCACTATTAAGATAAAAATTTTGTATAACAAATCTAAAACTCTCACCAGATTAAATATGATAGAAGAGTCTACTCAAGCATGTAAAGAAGCAATAAAGTGGTGTGTTAAACATAATAGTATGTATGCTCTTGGCAGCCTTTACTATCATATAGGCTACAATTATAGTCTATTACACAGTCACGACATTGCCATCGAATATTACAACAAGTCCATTCAAATCTTCATGATTCAAGAGAACAAGGTTTTCGTCAAGCATATTAAAGAAAAAATAGATGAACTATCCGTCTTAATTGACTAATAAAAAAACTAGGCCTCGCAGCCTAGTTTTTTTGTGTCTATTCCCCTAACAAGCCTTTTTTCTCTAAAAACTCCTTGGCCACTTCATATGTGGTCTTTCCTTCAACGGTTACCTGGTAGTTCATGTCACGCATTTCGTCATCATTAATTTGGTTTTCCAATTCATTTAGGATTTCTTCTAGTTCTGGATGCTCATCAAGGGTTTCTTTTCTGAGCAATGCCGCTCCTTGATATGGAGGGAAAAGGTTTTTGTCATCTTCCAATACCCGTAAATCGAATTGCTTGATTTCGGCATCTGTCGAGTATGCGTCCACTAAGTTTACATCACCATTTTCCACTGCCTGATAGCGCAGTTTTGCTTGCATGGTGGTCAGGTTAGGGAAAGTGATGCCGTACACTTCTTGAATCCCTAAATATCCGTCTTCACGGTCGGAGAACTCTAAAGTGAATCCTGCTTTTATTTCATTTTTCGCACCGTTCAGATCAGAAATTGTATTAATGTCGTTTTGTTCAGCAAAGTCTTCAGGGATAGCTAAAGCATATGTGTTATTAAAGCCCATTGGCTCTAGGAACACAAGCTCATCCTGTTCCATCAGTCCTTTTTTCGCCTGTTCGAAAACTTCTTCATCATCAATGCTGACCGGTTCTTCTTCCAGTAAGGTGACAATGGCCGTTCCAGAGTACTCTGGATAGATGTCGATATCTTTATTTTTCAGCGCTCGGTACACAAAGCTCGTGTTCCCAAGTGACGGACGTAATTCAACTCGCAGATTTGTCTCTTCTTCAATCAAGAGTTTATACATGTTGATGATAATATCAGGCTCTGCACCAATTTTTCCACTGATAACTAAATCTGCTTCTGTTGCTTTCATCACCGCAAAAGGAGATAAGAAAAGAAGGACGACAACAATTCCTATGATAAGGGCTTTCTTACCAGATCCTTTTCTTGCTGCCGTTTCAATCATTCGTAAAATGATATCAAATAAAATTGCAAGAAGTGCCGCCGGGATTGCTCCTAGCAAAATTAACGCATTGTCGTTTCGGTCAATTCCAAGAAGAATGAGACTCCCTAATCCTCCGGCTCCAATTAAAGCCACAATGGTTGCTGTACCGATAATCAAGACCATGGCAGTCCGGATACCAGCCATGATAACCGGCAATGCAAGCGGCAACTCCACACGAAATAATCTTTTCATGGAAGTCATCCCCATTGCTTTTGCCGCCTCACGCAAGGACGGATCCACTTCTTTTATTCCTGTATAGGTATTTCTTAAGATTGGAAGCAAAGCATAAAGAAATAGTGCAATGACTGCCGGAACAAATCCAATTCCAACGAGAGGTATCAATAGACCCAGTAATGCAAGGGAAGGAATGGTTTGCATTACTGCGGTAATTCCAATAATCGGCTCTGCGATTCGTTCTTTTCTTGTTAATAGCACACCTAGTGGTACAGATATGAAGACTGCTATCGCCAGTGCAATGACCGATATTTGTATATGTTCTAATAGCGCTGTCCAAAGTTGATCGCCACGGGCTGCATATAGTTCTTGAAGGAATGTCATTATACAAGCCCCCCTTCTTGACTCTGCTCATGAAGGAAGTGCAGTACATCTTTCCGTAAAAGGACGCCCAAAGGTTCAGTTGCTTGCATGACCGTAACAGCCTCTTCTTCTGCCAAAATTGCAAGAATCTCGCCAAGTGTCAGTTTACTGTCTACTTCTCGGAAAGGCGTAACAGGAGGATCCATTTTCAAATCTTCTTGTAATTCTTCAATCGTTTTCTGAAGAACGCTGCGTCTATTTCCGATAAAGGACTTCACAAAATCGTTTTTCGGGTTATTCACAAACTCTTCCGGGGTTCCAACTTGGACTGCCTCCCCGTCTTTCATCAGGCAAATCCGATCGCCTAGCGTTAATGCTTCGTTCATATCATGTGTGACAAACACGATGGTTTTTTGGATTTTCTTTTTTAAGCTCAGGAAATCTTGTTGCAGTTGTTCCCTGCTAAGCGGATCAAGGGCACTAAATGGCTCGTCCATCAGGATGATAGGTGGATTGGCAGCCAACGCTCTAGCCACTCCGACTCTTTGTTGTTGACCTCCTGATAATTCAGACGGCTTTCGTTTTTTATATGTAGACGGTTCTAATCCTACCAGCTCCAGCAACTCGTCCACTCTTTTGGAAATGTCTCCTTTTTTCCAAGATTTAAGCTCTGGGACGATGGATATATTCTCCTCGATGGTCATATGTGGAAACAGTGCAATTTGCTGGAGAACATAGCCAATATTCCAGCGAAGTTCATGGATATTATGGTCAGAGATACTCTTCCCATCAATAAGGATATCCCCATTTGTTACATTATGTAATCGGTTGATCATTTTTAATGTGGTTGTTTTTCCACATCCACTCGGTCCTATCAGAACAAAGAATTCTCCCTCTTTTATTTCGAGATTAAAGGATTGGACGGCGGTCGTCCCGTCTTCATACGTTTTTGTTACATCTTGAAAGGTTATCAAAACCTTCTCACTCCCCATACAATTATTATTTCTCTACAGTATTTCCTAAAAGCACAAACTATAAATACCCCACTTTCAACAGTGTCAAACTTTGTTTTAAAAAACACCGTATTTGCATGGTATAATGAGTAATACTTTTTGCATGCAAAGGAGACATCCATGAAAATAAAATTTTATAGTTTGTTTTTAATTCTTGTTCTACTATTGGCAGGTTGTTCTTTAGATGAAAGCTCTGCCCCTGTAACCGAGAATGATTCACCTAAGACAGAACAAGAACAGGTCAAACCACAACAAGTAGATGATGAAGATTCAGCAGAGAATAATAAAGAAACCTTTGGAATAGAGGACACCGAATATGAAAGGGCAGAGGTTCCTCTCGTTCGTGTCATTGACGGTGATACGATAAAAGTGATAATTAATGATAAAGAAGAGAATATCCGGTTCTTGCTTGTAGACACTCCGGAAACAAATCACCCTAGAATGGACGGTCCCCAGCCGTTTGGTCACGATGCGAAGAACTTCATGGAAGAGTTCATGAAAGGCGGAAAAGTAGAAATAGAACTGGATGTAAGCGAACGCGACCACTATGGACGAATTTTAGCCTATGTATATGTGAATGGTGTGTCAGCACAGGAGGAGCTTCTAAAGCGCGGGTTGGCACGAGTAGCTTATATTTTCCCACCTAACACCCGCTATGTAGATACTTATCAAGCGATTCAAGAGAAGGCTCAAGCAGAAGGTATCGGCATTTGGAGTGTGGAGAACTATGCGCAGGAAGATGGCTTTTACCCTGAATTTGTGGAGGATCCTGAGCTTAAAGCTCCCGCCGAGGAAAATCCTGTTACAGACAACTGCACAGTAAAAGGTAATATCAGCTCAAGCGGAGAAAAAATCTATCACGTGGAAACCGGAGCCTACTATGACCGCACCATTCCAGAAGAGTGCTTCAACACCGAAGAAGAAGCAGAAAAAGCCGGATACCGGAAGTCTATGAGATAAGATGCTAAGGTGAAAGTAGTCCCTTGTTGATTGGAGTGGAAGGCGCGCAGACGCCCGCGGGAGGAAGGGACAGGTGAGCCCCCTGAAGCGTTGTGAGGAGGCTCACGGACCGCCCGCAGGCAAGCGAAGCGCCTGGAACGGAAATCAACAAATTAAAAGAAGAGGAACCTTCAACGAGGGCTCCTCTTCTTATTGTTCATCCTGCTCTTGCAACAACTTCTTCAACTTTCTCGCTCTCAATACAAAAAACACAGCCCCACCAAGCAACACAACAGTGGCCCCCATCATCGTAAAGATCTGCAAAGCTTCTTTCCCTGCATGCTGAAAAGCTACTCCAATATATAAAAACACACTGACGGTCGTTAAAATTATGGCATATCTAGTATAATCCTGAATCTTCGCTTGTAAAACCTTCGTATTCATCTAGATTCCCCCCATCTATTATTCACTTTAACATAGATTGCTAGGTTTTCCGGTATGTAATTTCTTCCTTACGGTGAGGAAAGTAGCTATGTATTGCCGTATTATTCCTGTGTGGCGACCATATTCCCTATTACACCATACTAACTATATAGGCACTTCCTATCAATATCCTTTTTTTCGCCACCTAAACTTTTTTCCTTCAGGATATCCCGTTATAATGGAACAATAACTTGTGAGCGAGGAGGAACGCAATGAAAAAATTAGTCATAGCCTTTTGCCTTTTAACCTTTCTGACAGCATGTTCCTCTGGAAGTGAGAGCACAGAGGAAATCATCATTGTCGATAATCCAGACACTTCTAACAGTACCGATGAAAATGTGAAAGACGGCACTCTTTATACGAAGAAGAATGAGGACAAAGAAAATAACGAATGACCACGTAAAAAGCCTTCTGCAGTTAAACAGAAGGCTTTTCCTTTTATTAAAATTGATAGATTGCTGAATACTTCTCTTCTAAGTATCTCACCAAAAATTTTGCATCCAATTCTTCCCCTGTGACTTTCACAATCAATTCGTTTGGAGAATAAAGTTTTCCATATTGATGGATATTCTCTCTTAACCACCCGCGAATTGCCATGAAATCACCCTGCTCGATTTTGTCATAGAAATCTGGCATTTCCTTGATAAACGTATAAAGGATTTGCGCTGCGTAAAGATTCCCCAATGAATAGGAAGGGAAATAACCGAACCCACCAAAGGACCAGTGCACATCCTGAAGGACACCAAGCGTGTCTGTTGGTGGTGTGATTCCCAGGTACTCCTCTATCTTTTCATTCCAGACCTTCGGAAGATCCTTTACTTCATATTCCCCGGCAAATAAACCTTTTTCAATTTCATAGCGAATCATGATATGAAGATTATAAGTCAGCTCATCCGCTTCCACCCTGATAAAGGATGGTTCCACCCTGTTTGTTGCAGCATAGAAATCTTCGAGTGAAACATTTTGCAGCTGCTTCGGAAAGTGCTCTTGTAAATCTTTATAAAAATAAATCCAAAATTCCTTACTGCGCCCCACCATATTCTCTAAGAAACGAGATTGAGATTCGTGGATACCAAAGGATGTCCCACGACGAATCACTCTTCCTTCATATGCAGGATTAACTCCCTGTTCATACATTCCGTGTCCTGCCTCATGGATGGTGCCAAAAATTGCAGAACGGACATTATCTTTTAAATAACGGGTTGTGATACGAACATCGCCCGTATTGACAGAAGAAGCAAAAGGATGCACCGTTTCGTCCAAACGACCGCCTTCCATATCAAAGCCGATAAGCGGCAAAATATATTGGTTGAATTTCTTTTGCGCTTCTATATCGTATTCCTGTGCGAAAATATCTTCACGAGGTTGAGACTGTGAAGCTTTAATTTTATTCAATAATTCTACACTTTTTTCTCTAAGCACTTTAAACAATGGATCTAGCTTTTCAACGGTCAATCCCGGTTCAAACTCATTCAGCATCGCATTGTAAGGATGCCCCTCATAACCATAATATTTACCAAACTTCTTCTTGAACGCCAATACTTTTTCCAGTACAGGGGCGTAAGAAGCGAAATCATTCTTTTCACGCGCTTCCTCCCATGCCTCATTCGCGTCATTAACAAGAATGACATACTCCTGATACTCATCTGCCGGGATTTTTATGGACTTGTCGTAGTTATTTTTTCTCTCGTTGACACATGCCTTTGTTGCTTCATCCAACTGCTCCCAAACCTTTTCTTCTGTTAAGAAAGTCAGCAATTCTCCCATTTCTTCTGAGATTGCTAGCTTGAAAGCTTCTGTTGACAATGTCCCTCGAGCTTTTCCAAACAAGGAACGCCCTTTTTTAGGGGCTTTCGTTTTGGAGTCCCAGCTAAGTAGGCCCAACACATCATTATAATGGCACAGTTTTTCGTCTAATCTGTTGAATGCATCCACCTTTTCTTGAACATTCTTTTCTAATACAGGTACTGTAGACATGATAATCCTCCTAGTAAAAATAGTATGAAAATTATGTATTATTTTTATATTATATCAGATTTTTACTAGAACGCTAAACAAGAGTCACAAAAAAAAAGGCCCTATAAGAGCTATTCTCTCATAGGACCTTAAGTCTCGGATTAACCTTCAATTGCCTGCTTCAGATCTGCAATAAGATCTTCCACATCTTCAATACCAACGGAGATACGCACTAAACCATCCACAATTCCAAGTTCCGCACGTCGCTCTGCCGGAATGGATGCATGTGTCATACGTGCAGGAACGGAAATCAAACTTTCCACCGCCCCTAGACTTTCCGCCAACGTGAAATACTTAATTCTCGCTAACAGCTGATCCGCTTTCTCGGCACTTCCGATGTCAAAGGACACCATGCCGCCAAATCCACCGGCTTGCTGCTTGGCAACCTCGTGGTTCGGATGATCTTCTAATCCAGGATAGTATACTTTCCCAACAAAAGGATGGCTTTCTAGGAAATCCACAATGCGACGAGTGTTCTTTTCCGTCGCCTCCATGCGCAATCCAAGCGTCTTGATTCCTCGCATCAATAACCAAGAATCCTGTGGCCCTAAGATGCCTCCAGTTGAGTTCTGAACGAAATGCAGCTCTTCTGCCAATTTCTCTGAATTGACGACAACAAGACCTGCCACCACATCACTGTGACCACCAATATATTTGGTCGCACTATGAAGCACAATGTCTGCTCCAAGATTGATTGGAGTCTGCCAATATGGTGTGCTGAATGTGTTATCAACGATTGTTAAGAGATTATGTTTTTTCGCAACTAGGCTAGCTTTTTGAATGTCTGTCACTTTTAACAATGGATTAGTAGGTGTTTCAATGAAAAGCGCCTTCGTATTCTCTTGAATGGCTGCCTCAATATTTTCCACCTTGCTAGTATCCACAAAAGTGGAGCTGATTCCCATTCTGTTTAACACCTTCGTCATGACACGGTATGTTCCGCCGTACACATCATCCGTTAAAACAACATGGTCTCCACTGTCAAACAACATCATAACGGCCGTGATCGCGGCCATTCCAGAACCGAATGCAAATCCTGCTTTTCCGTTCTCTAAGTCTTTTATCAATTCTTCCAATGCATGGCGTGTAGGATTACCTGTTCTGGAGTACTCATACCCTTTGAAGTTTCCTACACTCTCCTGTTTATATGTGCTTACTTGATAGATTGGTGTAGACACGGCACCTGTGTGTGGGTCACCGAAGATCCCGCCATGTATCAATTTTGTTTTCTTATGCATATTAAATGCCTCCTTCATAAATCTTTTTGCTTAAATAGCGTTCGCTGCTATCGGCAAAAATCATCACAATGTTGGTTCCGGTTGGTGCGTTTTTTGCTTCTGCCAAGGCTGCATGCAGCGCTGCCCCTGATGAGCTACCGACCAACAACCCCTCTTTTTGCGCCAATTCCTTGACGCGGTCAAATGCATCCACATCATACACCGTGTGAATCGCGTTAAAATACGTTTCATCCATATAACCTGGAAGGAACTCCATTCCAATGCCCTCTGTTTTATGCGGGCCGGACTCACCACCGTTTAAGATAGATCCTTCTGGTTCCACGATGACCGTCTTCACTTCTGGGTTCTTTTCTTTTAAAAACTTAGCCGTACCCATGAAGGTTCCACCAGTTCCCGCTCCTGCTACAAACACATCCACCTGTCCATCCAACTGCTCCCAAAGCTCAGGACCTAATGTTTTGTAATAGGTTTCTGGATTGGCAGGGTTGCCGAACTGCTGCGGACAATAGGAATTGGGGATCTCCTTGTTAAGCTCTTTCGCCTTCTCGATCGCACCCTTCATCCCTAGCGGTGTTGGGGTGTGAACAATCGTTGCACCAAGCGCCTTCATTAGCTCCTGTTTTTCCACACTGAATTTTTCCGGCATACATACCATCACTTTGTAGCTCGTGCCTACTGCAGCAAGCGCAAGGCCGATGCCTGTATTACCAGCCGTCGGTTCGATAATGGTTCCGCCTTCTTTCAGCTTTCCTGAACGGACCGCATCTTCCAATAACTCTTTTCCTAGGCGGTCTTTAATGCTTCCGCCCGGATTATAAAATTCAAGTTTTGCAAAGAGTCGGACCCCTTCTGGCACCTCAAAATTACTCAATTCCACGACAGGCGTATTGCCAATCAAGCCATGGACATTTTTAAAAACGTTCATCCTTTATCCCCCCGCAGACATTACATCTTTGTGTTAAGCGTTTTTCAGCTCACTCAGCATATTTTCGATTAACATGGAAGAATGCAATGCTGCTTTGCTTAAGAATTGATCGAAACTGATATTGGATTCTTTTCCAGCGATATCAGACAGTGCGCGAATTACCACAAACGGTACCTCAAACGCATGGCACACCTGTGCAATTGCCGCCGCTTCCATTTCCGCAGCCTGCAACTCAGGCATCTTTTCACGAACCGCTTCTACGCGTACCGGATCATTCATAAAAGAATCCCCTGTCGCGATAAGTCCTTCCACAACCTGCATCCCACTCACATTTTCAGCAGCTTTTTTCGCCACAGCCATAAGCTTCGCATCTGCTTCAAATGCTGCCGGCAAGCCCGGAACTTGTCCGTATTCATATCCAAAAGCCGTCACATCCACATCATGGTGACGAACTTCCGTTGAAATGACAACATCACCTACATTCAAGGATGGCGAGAACCCGCCGGCGGATCCAGTATTAATAACTACTTCCGGCTTGAAACGCTCTAAAAGTAAAGACGTACTAAGTGCCGCATTTACTTTTCCAATCCCTGATTTTGAAAGAATAACATTCACGCCATTCAATGTTCCTGTATAATATTCACAACATGCAACAGTTGTCGTTTCCATACCTTCAATCTTTTCACGCATGATGGTTACTTCTTCTTCCATTGCTCCGATAATTGCTACTTTCATTATGAAAATCCCTCTTTTCTTAATATTAGCGGACGGACCGACTCACTTTTTCGAAAAGAGAGAGTGTGAATGCCCGCCTGCTACTGTTTTGTCGCTTCCATTACCCAGACAAAATGATTAAAACGCTGGTACTCCACTTCAAACCCATGTTTTTCAAAAATATCGGTGAGTACGTTTAACGTTGTATAGTATTCCGTTTTCAAATCGTTCGCCAAGTTTAAAAACGTATGCTTTTCTGCCTGTTCAATTGTCGCTCTGTACGCATCATCATTTTCAAAGACCGTATCAGCAAATACTATTTTACCACCTTTATCAAGCAACTTTCCATAGTGCGCCACTGCTTCTTCCTTTTCTGCATCTGTCAGATGATGAAACGCATAGGTGCTGACGATCGATTGGATGGTTTCCGTTGGCACAGGAAAGCTTAAAAAGTCACCATCCTCAAGGCTGACCGTTTGCGGGAGCTTTTCTGCCGCCTTTTCTCTCATCGTTTTAGAAGGCTCGATCGCATACACTTTTTTGCCTTTTTTCAAAAGTTCAGCAGTGAGATTCCCAGTTCCTACACCAAATTCTACGACAGGACTCAACGCCTTAGAGGCCACATCCTTCAATATATCATCGTAGCCACGGAAAACCTCGGCATATTCTTGGTCCTTGCCGCTAACCGTCGCATCATAATAGTTTGCCCAATCATTAAACAGTTCGACGAATTCACGTCCCATTGATGATCACTCCACCTACAATTTATATAATTCCTATAAGTATAGTATGTTTTAAAAAAATAACTGTTCTCAATCTAACACATCTTTCTATTTTCTTCAACGAAAATGTTTGGTACGATGTAGTTGGACAGTTGATAGAAAAGGAGTTGGAGCGATTTCATGCGCTCTGACAACTAGGAGAAATAAACCCGATGAAAGGACTTGGAATTATTAATGAGGAACTTTGAATTTAGTTTATTAGAAGATAAAGTGGAGTTTTTTGAAGCTCTTGATTTAAAAACCTTAGAAAAGAAGATCAATGAACAGATTGACCATAACCGCGCCATTATGTTGGGCGTCCACTCCGTTTCTCATCAAATGCATGTGGATGAGGAAGGCAGACGGTTTTATAGTGCAGTGGTGCATTTTAGGTTGAAGGGGAAATAATAGGAATGGATGAGAACGCTCGGGATGGGGCGTTTTTTGTTTGGTTACACAAGTTATCTTGGTGGTGAAACAGATCACCCACCAAAAGCCCTTCAACACTTCAATCCCTTGACCTTCCCCAAAGCACAAGCCCACAACACAAAAAAGACCCACCCCAATGGGATAGGTCCGCCACCATTATTATCATTTAAAGTTACAACGACTTAACCTGCTCCACCTTTGTCGGTTTCCAACCTTTGTTGGTCACCCACTCCAAATAGACTTTGAAGTTCTCGCCGGTGGATTTGTTTTTGATAGAAGCTACAGATAAGTGCTCACTGCCGCCATTGCCTAAAAAGATCAATGTGTAATCGCCGCTTTTCAAACGGGTAGCTGCTTCCACAGCTTTTAACTTTTCATTCCAGTCAACATGGCCTTCGTCATAGACGGATGTATGTGGCTCGGATTGAGAGGTTCCAACAGGTCCCCAGCCTGGATTAGTCATTGTTTTGATGACATTAGGGTCATCGGAGTTTTCGGAAACCTCTGTTTCGGAATCGTCAGCTTCGTTGGACTCTTCCTCTTTTTCTTTATCTTCTTCTTTGTCTTTTTCTTTTTCTTTCTCTTCTTCCGCGTCTTTCTCAGCGGATTCTTCCGCTTCCTCAGATGCAGCCTCTTCCTCGTCAGTAGGAGCAGCTTCTTCTGATTCTTGCTCTGCTTCGTTCTCTTCTGTTTCACTTAATTCTTGTTCGCCTGTAGCCAGCTGGTTTTCATTATCTGTAGCTGGGTCATTTTTTCCGAAGAACAAGGAAGAAGCAAGAACGACGATAAATATGAATACAACACCAATCAGGATATTCAAGATCATGTTTGTTTTTTTGCGTTTGGTTGTTCGGCCGTAACGTGAGCCACCTTTGTTAAAGTCTAAAGACACGACAGTCCCTCCTAGTCAAAGCCATATATAGTATAATTACAATAGCTTATTGTACCATCAATACTATAAAAAGCACAGTGAAAAGGATTGCCATTATCTTTCTTGGTTTTCCCAGTTGTATATTTCTTCGACCATTTCCACGTAACCAGATGAGACATTGTTCTCATCCACAACATCTAATTCGACCATGACCATCGCATATTTAGGACTTTTGATAGGAAAATAACCTGCAAACCACCTATTCAATAATTCCCGTCCGTCTTCTGTAAATTTCCCCGTCTGTGCCGTACCGCTTTTACCCGCAACTTCGTAAGAGAGGCCTTTCATTCTCCACCCAGTCCCCGTATCTCCCTCCACTACTTCTCTTAAAAGATGCTGAAGCTGCATGACTGTGTAGGAAGAAAGCTTCTCTACTTCTCTTTCATGTTCTGGGAATGTAAACAAGGTCGTCCCATTTTTGTATAGTATGTCACTGACCAATTTAACTTCCCTTGACTCTCCCCCACGTGCTATCGTTGCCATCATGTTTGCCACGGCAAGCGGCGTTACTTTTACATCTTTTTGTCCTATTGATGTCTGCGCTACAGCGAGGGGCACGCCTTTATCTTCATCGTTATCCCAAACCATATTCTCTTTTTCACCAGGGATCTGCACAAAATCATCAAAACCAAACATATCCCCCTTCCATCCAACGGTTCCCGTTAGACCAAGCATTGCTGCATACTTTTCCAATGCGTCCTTATCTTTTTGCGCCAATTGCTTTCCAATCTCGCCAAAAGTATAGTTACAACTTTGGGCAAAGCTTTTTTCGAGGTTGATCGCACCCATACGCTTCTTTTCATCCTCGAGAAGATTCCCTCTAATATCGAGATCACAGTTAAACACCATTTCATTGTCCACAACGTTCTCCTCAATCGCTGCTGCCGTTACAACCGTTTTGAAAACAGAGCCAGGAAAATGCGTTTCTAGCATGAAATTATGTGCACCCGCTCCTTTGGAAGGATTTTCAGGGTCGAGGGATGGTTTGGATACCATTGCGACCACTTCATTTGTTTCTATATCAATGACTACCAGCCCACCCTTTTTAACTTGATAGTCATGAAGGGTTTTCTCAGCCAGTTGCTGGATGTTCCTGTCAAGGGTCGTTTGGACCGTAAGAGGGTAATAGGGATTGGACGGCGACATATACCGTACATCGATCCCGAATAACGGACCGCCAAAACGATCAACATGGTAGAGTAATTTAGTAGAGCCTTCCGGTAAAATAATTTCATCGAAAGCCTCTTCTAAGCCGGAAACCCCGATCGGTGTATGTGGCGAATAATTTTCTTTTTCCACTTTATCGGAATAACGTTTCATAAATGTATCAGCGTCTTCCCCAGTCACACCTATGACGTGTTCTGCTATTTTTTCGTCGAGTTCAAACTGGCGATACAATGCTACAATTCCAGGATAATCAAGCTCGTTAATTTGTTCCATTTTCTCATCTGTTAAACTTTCTGATAAAACGACGGGTTTTTCCGCACCAGCAAGAAGTCTGTCAATCTCGGATGCATTCATCCCCATAATACGAGCGAGCTCATCTTTCGGCCAATCGAGCCCGTTCAGGAAAGGAAATAAGATGACACTTGGAAAATAGTCATGAGTCAGGGGAAGTCCATTACGGTCGATGAACCTGCCACGGCCTTCATCAATCACAAGTGACTGCGTTCGCTGTTTGACGCTTGCTTCAATTAAGTTTATATGTTGATCTGTGAAGGATTCTGTGCTGATGAGCTGCACTTGAACAAGCCTCCCGACAAGGAGGCTTAAGAGCAGTACCACACAGATTCCGAGTTTATTGATTCTCCCTTTGATTAACCGTTGCATAAAAAACACCTCATCAACATTGTTGACGAGGTGAGATCTTTTTAATCAATTGCTTATTTTACGGAAACGATCTTCACGTTCATTTCTCCGCCTGGAGTTTGGATGGTTACTTCATCGTTGACGCGTTTGCCCATTAGGGAGCTTCCCATTGGAGATTCGTTAGAGATGTTGCCTTCGAACGGATCAGCTTCGGCGCTACCTACAATGGTGTAAGTTTCTTCTTCGCCGTCTGGCAGCTCAACAAACGTTACCGTTTTACCAAGGCCGACTGCGTCTGTATCCTTGTCTTCTTGGATGATTTTTGCGTTGCGGACCATTTGCTCAAGTAGCGTGATGCGTCCTTCAACGAATGCTTGCTCTTCTTTTGCAGAATCGTACTCAGAGTTCTCAGAAAGGTCTCCGAAGCTACGTGCTATTTTAATACGCTCTACCACTTCTTTACGTCTTACGGATTTCAGGTTCTCTAATTCTTGTACAAGCTTGTCTTTCCCTGCTTGTGTCATTGGATATACTTTCTCTTGTGCCATGACATTTCACTCCTTCTGTAATTGCATTCCCCAATTTACGTTGTATCTTTATGGCAATAAAGTTCAAAGCGTATGTAAATGTGGAAAAAGATGTACCCACTAAATGGAATACATCGTTCGCTCCTTCCACAATTGGAAAATTCTCTAGCTTCTCATATGTTATTACAAAATCTCTTTTTGTTCAAGAATTGTTTGAATTTTTGTTACCATTAAGTCAATGGCAACATGATTTTGTCCACCTTCTGGGATGATGATATCTGCATATCGTTTTGTTGGTTCAATGAACTGATTGTGCATTGGACGGACAACCGTCACATATTGCTCGATGACAGAGTCAATCGTACGTCCGCGCTCTTTAATGTCACGCAGCATGCGACGGATAATACGCAAGTCTGCATCTGTATCTACAAAAAGCTTTATATCCATTAAGTTACGCAAACGTTCATCTTCTAATACCAAAATTCCTTCCACAATGATAACATCTTTCGGTTCTACTTCAATGACTTGTGTTGATCTTGTATGAAGGGTGTAATCATAGACAGGTTTATTGACTGTGTCGTAGTTTAATAAGTGCTGAATGTGTTCAATCAATAAATCGTTATCAAATGCCAAAGGATGGTCATAGTTTGTGTTTAATCTCTCCTCCATTGGCACGTCTGTCTGGTCTTTATAGTAATAATCTTGTTCCAACATTAAGATGGACTTCTCTGTAAAATGATCAAAGATAGCTTTTGTTACACTCGTTTTTCCTGAGCCAGATCCTCCGGCTACACCGATTACGATCGGTTTTTTCCCCATGGTATTACTGCCCCTTTCGCATCATGTTGTTCGGATGAATCGGCTTTTCCACTTTAAATTTCACGATTTGTAATGGATGGCGGGCAGCATCTAGTTCATTGCCTTTCTCATCCCAAACCTTCTCTATTTTTTGTGTGAAGTTTTCAATTTCCGGACCGAAAAATTCCACTTCATCGCCTGGTTTAAAAAAGTTTCTTTGTTGTAAGGTCACCATTTGAGTTTCCTTATCATAATCTAGCACCAATCCAACGAAGTCAAAGTCTGTCTTCTTGCTATGGTTGCCAAACATTTGCTCTTTATACCCTGGAACACCTTCAAAGAAAGCAGGTGCCGTCTCGCGGTTTGCACATTTATCAAGCTCTTCCAGCCATTCTTGTTGGATTGTGAAGCTCTCAGGATCGGCACAATAAGCATCGATTACTTTACGGTACACACTTACTACTGTTGCTACATAGTGAATGGATTTCATGCGGCCTTCAATTTTCAAGCTGTCAATTCCAAGTTCAATCATTCTAGGAATGGATTCAATCAGCTTTAAATCTTTCGGACTCATCGCAAATGGTGAATCACCTTCTGCAAATAGCGGCTTTTCTTGGCCACCATCCAATTCGTACAAGTCATAATCCCAACGGCAAGATTGGCAGCAGCCTCCACGGTTAGAATCTCGTGCTGTCATATGATTACTTAGCGTACAGCGTCCAGAGTATGCGATACACATTGCACCGTGAATGAAAGTCTCAATCTCGATGTCCACTTTCTCTTTCATCTCACGAATTTCCTCTGCACTTGTTTCACGGGCAAGCACAACACGCTCCAAGCCTTCCTCTTTCCAGAACTGGACTGCTTTCCAGTTGGACAGGGATTGTTGTGTACTTAAGTGCACTTCAAGCTTAGGTGCGACTCTTCTGCATGTTTCAATGATGAGCGGGTCAGCAACGATGATTCCATGTACCCCTGCACCTTCAATGCCGCGAAGGTAATCATCTAACCCGTCCATGTTTTCATTGTGTGCAAAAATATTGGTGGTAACATAGATGCGTGCGCCAAATTTTTCAGCAAATTGAACACCTTCAGCCATTTCTTCAAAGGTGAAATTTCCGGCATTGGAACGTAATCCGTATTCTTGACCACCGATGAAAACGGCGTCTGCACCATATTGAACAGCTATTTTTAATTTCTCCAGGTTACCTGCCGGTGCAAGTAGTTCTGGTTTTTTGACAATCACTCGTTTTCCGTCAACTATCTTTGATATCTTATCATTTACATAGGTTGTCATAAAAGGCTACCTCCTTTTCTTGTTAATAGACTGTCTCTTTAAAGAAGAACCCAGTGTCTAGAGGACGGTGGTCTTGTTGGAGTTCTTCCATTTCACTTAACAAGTCTTCTTTACTATCTTCATAGGCTTCTCTGTCATCGGCACAGAGGTCTATTGCTTTTCTATATCTTTTTGTTACTTCGACGATATATTCAGGTGTTTGAAGCACACCGTCAATTTTAAAACTGTCCACTTCTGCATCCATCATTTCTTCCAGTTCGTCAATGATGCACATGTCATTTGGACTCATGATATGTGTGCCGTTTTCATCTTCATAGACAGGATATTTATTGCTTCGTTCCTTATCATGAAGGATCATGGCGCGTTCCTTGCCTTTTTCCACTTCCATCTGTTTGCCTTGGTATTCAAAATAATGCCCAAGTAATGACCGTTTGGATTGGAACATACAGGTCATGCCGTGGACTTGGACTTCTATTTCCACTTCTGCGTTTTCCTTGATTTCAACAATGGCATCCATGTTGATTTCTCGAGCCAATACCGCACGTTTGGAGCCTTTTCTGCCCCAATAATTACAAGTGTAGTAGTTGGTTGCCGTTGTCTCCGTATTCCAATGTAACGGCATGTTTGGAGCAACTTCTTTAGCTGCCATTAAAACAGCAGGATCTCCGAAGATAACTGCATCTGCGCCAGCTTCACTCAAGAATTGAAGATAGTCGGATAACTCGTCCACTTTTTCATTATGAAACAGGGCGTTCATTGCCACATACACTTTTTTCCCGTGCTTATGTGAAAGTTCAATGGCCGCTTTTACTTCGTCCTTTTTGAATTCTCCCGCCAAGCGCAAACCATAGCGCTCTTCTCCAATAACAAATGCATCTGCACCTGCATCTATCAGGTCCTTCAAATTCGTTAAGTCTAGTGGTGTCACCAATAACTCAGGTTTTTTCAATGTTCTTCACCTCTTTTTTTACTGATTGCTATCCCATCACCAACAGGCAAGATCGTGGTGATATAGTCTGGGTGCTCCATCAACCATCTATTGTATCGGTCAATTTTTTTGACAAGATTTCTGATTCTTTTCGGTTCGATCAGCTCGTGGTCCTCTGCTACCATTCCACGAAACAGGACGTTATCGGTGATGATGATGCCCGCTTCGTTTAACAGGGTTTCATACATGGTAAAGAACCGTTCGTATTGCCCTTTTGCTGCATCAACAAAAATGAAATCAAACGGCGCTTCTTTTTCCACTTGGGCGAGTACTTCCAACGCGTCCCCTAAAATCAGTTGGATCCTATCTTGGAGCCCGGCTTGTTCTATATGCGCTTTTGCTTGCAAGTATCTGTGCTCATCCCGCTCTATTGTCACAATGGTCACTTCTGGTAAAGCTTGTGACATCCTGATTGCGGAATATCCGATAGCAGCGCCAATTTCAAGGATCCTTTTTGGTGTGGAAAGCCTTAAGAGCTGAAGGAGTGTTTCCATTCCGACCAGGTCCATAATTGGCACGTTTTCTTTTTCAGCAAGCTTTTCCATTTTGCTGACAAGCTCATTCCTTTGTGGAGTGAGTGTATTTAAGTAGGTGATTATTTTATTTTCATTGGCTTCCAACGTTGGACGCCTCCTTTATTCTTGCTAAAAACAAAGAAAATAGAGGTGACCTCAATGGAGGAACCCTCTTTTAAAATTTCAATCATTTTAGTTCAAAACAACTCGATATATTTTACCACAAAAAAATAGGGAATGCGAATTAATTTCGCACTTCCCTATTAGTCTTATCCGTTGTCCTGACTTGTGATATGTTCATTTTTATCAATGTTGTGCTCTTCCAACGTTTCATTGAACAACACTTCGCCATCTGGTGTTGCCAAGAAATAGTAATACTCGGTTTCTGCAGGATTCAATGCGGCTTGAATGGATGTAAGACCGGCATTGGCGATAGGACCCGGTGGCAGACCTTGGTTCTTATACGTATTGTAAGGTGAATCCACTTCAAGATCTTCATATAATGTTCGATCTTTATGTTCACCTAGCGCATATAACACAGTCGGATCGGTCTGAAGCGGCATTCCTACGTCAAGACGGTTATAGAAAACACTTGAAATGTAATCACGGTCTGTTTGCATGGTTGCTTCCGCTTCTATCAAACTTGCCATCGTCAGCAATTGATGTGGAGTTAAATCCATATTACCCATGCCTATTCTTACTTCGTCATCCTGAAGAATCTCATCCGTCTTTTGAAGCATGGTATCAATAACTTCTTCTGCCGTTGGATTTTCCACATAGAAAGGATAGGTAGCAGGGAACAAGTAACCCTCTAAAGCATACTTTACATCTTCTTCAAACATTTCATCTGTGATAACATTCGGATATTTCTCCCTCATTTTTTCGAGGAATTTTTTGTCATTTGCTGTTTCTAGAAACTCCTTTTCTGAAAGGTCCATTCTATTTTCCAGAATTACAGCAATTTGTTCCAATTGACGACCTTCTGGAATGGTAATTTGGAAAAGTGCCTCTTGTTGCACTTTCCCCTCTTTTAAGTGACCAATTATCTCGTCAAGGTTCATAGAAGGACTTAGCTCGTATTCCCCAGCCATAAATCCTGATTCGTTCTTAAACTTTGCGTAATAACGAAATATTTTCCCATTATTAATGATGCCATTTTCCTCTAAAATACGACCGATGGATGTCGGGGATGATCCTATAGGAATATCTACTTTTTCTGTTTTGGTATCTTCTTCATTTACAGGCTGCAATGCATTTTTTATATAAAAATAACCGCCGCCAATAACTCCAGTCAGGGCTAGCATGAGTATGACAAATACTGTAAAGACAATGCGGCGCACAATCTTTGCTTCAAAATGTTTTTCTTTCAATTTTTCTTGAATATAGTCTTTGTTATTTTTTTCAGACAAAAAAATACCCCCTCTCGTACAACTAACAATTATACAACAAATTCATTATTTTTTTGACAAAAAACATGTATTTTCTCTTTTCCGACACATTCCCACATCATATTTTACCATTTTTTTCGCAATAATCATTACTTTTTTCCTAAATATTTTGAATTTATTAGGGTGATTGGCATACAGTCATTTAGTAGTTTTACCATTTTCATTCAGAATAAAGGGTATGGTAAAATAAAATTGGAGGTAGATTATGAAACTTACACTATACACTGACTACTCATTACGAGTTCTACTATATTTAGCAAGTGCACCTGAGAACAACAAACTAATTCAAATAAAAGAAATAGCCGAAGCTTATGATATTTCTAAAAATCATCTTATGAAGGTTACCTTTCATCTTGGAAAGTTAGGGTATGTGGAGACAATTCGCGGCCGTAATGGGGGTTTGATGTTAGCCAAAGAACCCAAGGAAGTGAATATTGGCGAATTGGTACGGCAAACGGAGGAAGATTTTCATATTGTTGAGTGTTTTCAAGATCATGCATCTTGTGTCATATCACCACACTGCAAGTTAAAAGGGGTATTATATCAAGCGACACAAGCGTTTATTTCCGTATTGGATCAATATACCTTAGCCGATTTGATTATTAATAAAGAGCAATTGACCACTCTATTGTTTACAGATGTAAAAAGCGTGGACAAAAATAAAGAGAGCAAGCAGGAGTAACCTGTTTGCTCTCTTTTTTCTTACTCTTCTTCTTCAGCCAAGAAAGTGTTTAACATTTCTTCAATCATGTCCCACTCTTCATCCGTTTCAACCGGTTGAAGGTCGCCACCTTGTTCTGATTCGCTAGGGACGAAGCTTGATGCATGGATTTCGATGTCATCCTGGTCATCATTTTCAGCTCCTACCGGGTAATAAAGTACATAGGACTTTCCAAATTCCTCAGAATCAAATGTGAAAAGCACCTCACATAATTGCTCATTCCCGTTTTCGTCTACTACTGTAATATTTTGTTCTCCGTGTTCCATTATGCTCACCTCTAATTTATTGTTGGCTGTCTAGATATCCTTGTAAAATGACAACGGCAGCCATCTTGTCTATTACTTGCTTTCTTTTTTTTCTACTTACGTCAGCAGAAAGCAGAATTCTTTCTGCTGCTACAGTAGATAGCCTTTCATCCCAATAGATGACCGGCAGTCCCGTTTTGGCAGTCAGCATGTCACCATAATGCTTGCTGGCTTCGCCGCGGGGACCGATGGAACCGTTCATATTCTTAGGGAAGCCAATGACGACTTTTTCAGGCTTATATTCAGCGATGATCTGCTTCAATCGCTTGAAACCTAAATTTTTTATTGCTTCATCAATTTTTATCGTTTCCAACCCTTGTGCTGTCCATCCCATTTCATCACTGATGGCAACACCGACTGTTTTGGAACCGACGTCTAAGCCCAAAATGCGCATGTACTACTCCTTGCGGTGCTGTTCTAGGTAAGACTTCACTAATTCTTCAATTAGCTCGTCTCTTTCAATTTTCCGAATAAGCGTTCTTGCTTCTTTATGACGCGGAATGTATGCTGGGTCTCCAGATAGCAGATAACCGACAATCTGGTTGATAGGGTTGTACCCCTTTTCCTGCAACGCCTCATAAACTGTTATTAATACGTCATCCACATTAGCTTCCATTGCATCTTCCGGAAAGTTAAACTTCATTGTTTTGTCAAAGGAGCTCATCATTTGCACCTCTCTCTTAGACTTCTTTTTTTCTATCTGCTTGTCAATTGTTACCTTTATTGTACACCAAATGTCGGCAATGTTAAACGGATTTTATCCAATCTTCAACAGATTCTAATGCAGAATCGACTTGTTCCGGGTTTTTTCCGCCTGCTTGTGCCATATCTGGACGACCTCCACCGCCGCCGCCGCAACGTGTAGCCACTTCTTTTACAACCTTGCCGGCATGGTAACCTTTTTCAATAAGATCTTTTGTTACCCCTGCAGAAATATTCACTTTACCATCTTGAACGCTTGCAAGTACTATGATACCAGAACCTAGCTTATTTTTTAAATCATCCACCATTGTACGCAGGTTATTCATGTCTGTACCTGCTACCTTGCTCACAAGCATCGTTACGCCATTAACGTCTTTTGCTTTAGAAGAAAGGTTGGATGCTTCAATGTTTCCAAGCTTTGAAGCCAAGGATTGGTTCTCTCTTTGTAGTTCTTTCATATCTGATAAAAGAACATCGATTCTTGTTCCAACTTCCTGTGGTTTCGTTTTAAGCTTTGCCGCTGCATCTTTTAACAATTGAACTTGATCATTCAATAGACGGTAAGCCCCTTCGCCTGTAACAGCTTCCATACGGCGTGTTCCTGCTCCGATTCCAGACTCAGAAACGATCTTGAATAAACCGATTTCAGATGTATTAGGAACATGACAACCACCGCAAAGCTCAAGGCTGTATTCTCCAACTTGGACAACACGAACGATATCTCCGTACTTTTCGCCAAACAATGCCATTGCACCCATTGCTTTTGCTTCTGAGATAGATTTGTTTTCAATGACAACATTGATGCTTGCCCATATCTTTTCATTAACAATCGCTTCAATCTTCTCGATTTCCTCTTGTGTCACTTGGCCAAAATGAGAGAAGTCAAATCGTAGACGATCAGCCGTCACTTGAGATCCAGCTTGGTTTACATGAGTGCCTAGCACGTCTTTCAATGCTTGGTGCAGAATGTGTGTAGCTGTGTGGTTTTTAATGATCTGTGCACGGTTTTTCGCGTGCACTTCTGCTTTAACGGTCTGTTCTCTATTTAACACGCCTTCTTCCACTACAATAGTATGAAGGTTTTGGCCGTTTGGAGCTTTTTGAACATCCTTTACAAATCCTCTGCCTGATTCGGTTACGATGTATCCGTGGTCAGCAATCTGACCTCCGCTTTCCGCGTAAAAAGGTGTCTCTGCCAAAATTACTTGAACCTCATCACCTGTAACAGCTGAATCTGCCAGCTCGCCATTTTTAACAATGACAGATAAAGTCGTTTCTGCTGCAAGCTGGTCATATCCGACGAAACTGCTCTCTGTACGGATTTCACCAAGCACACCTGATTGAACTTGCATGGAATTGGAATCTTGACGCGCGGAACGAGCACGGTCACGTTGCATTTCCATTTCCTTTTCGAAACCAGCGTGATCAAGCTCCATACCCTGTTCTTCCACATATTCCTCCGTCAGTTCAACAGGGAAACCATACGTATCATACAGTCGGAATGCATCTGCTCCGGAAACTACTGTACTTCCATCCTCTTTAGCTTTTGCAATGACAGTGGAAAGGATCGCCAAACCGTCATTCAGTGTTTCATGGAAACGCTCTTCTTCGGTTTTCACTACTCGTTGGATGAAGTCTTGTTTTTCCTTTACCTCTGGGTAGAAATCGACCATGATTTCTGCTACAACCGGCACAAGTTCAAACATGAACGGACGGTTAATGCCAAGTTGTTTAGCGTAACGAACAGCTCTTCTTAAAAGTCTGCGAAGTACATAACCACGACCTTCATTAGAAGGCAGAGCACCATCCCCGACTGCAAATGTCACCGTACGGATATGGTCGGCGATTACTTTAAATGCCGTATCTTTTTCTACGTTTGTGCGGTATTTTTCACCAGACACATTTTCAGTCGCTTCGATGATCGGAATGAAAAGGTCTGTATCAAAGTTCGTCGGTACATCCTGAATAACGGAAACCATACGTTCAAGGCCCATACCTGTATCAATGTTTTTCTTAGGAAGCGGTGTGTAAGTATGATCTGGGTTATGGTTAAACTCAGAAAATACAAGGTTCCAAATTTCAAGGTAGCGTTCGTTCTCTCCACCTGGATACAGTTCTGGGTCATTCAGGTCGTTGCCATAGCTTTCACCACGGTCATAGAAAATTTCTGTATTTGGTCCACTTGGGCCTTCTCCGATATCCCAGAAGTTACCCTCTAAGCGGATAATTCTTTCAGCAGGAACGCCAATTACTTCATTCCAGTACTTATATGCTTCTTCATCTTCTGGATGAATGGTGACGGATAGCTTTTCCGGGTCAAAACCAATCCATTTTTCGCTCGTAAGGAATTCCCAAGCCCAGTCGATTGCTTCTTTTTTGAAGTACTCTCCAATGGAAAAGTTACCAAGCATTTCAAAGAAAGTATGGTGACGGGCAGTTTTCCCTACGTTTTCAATATCATTAGTACGGATGGATTTTTGTGCATTGCAAATACGGGGATTTGCTGGAATGACACGGCCATCGAAGTATTTTTTTAATGTTGCAACGCCACTGTTGATCCATAATAGGGATGGATCTTCGTGTGGGACAAGGGATGCGCTAGGTTCAACAGCATGTCCTTTTTCTTTGAAGAAGTCCAGGAACATTTGTCGAACTTGAGCGGATGTTAAATATTTCATTTGATTTTCCTCCTTAGGTGTTACTGATTAAACTCCAGTTTCCTTTCGTTCCAGGTGTTCGCTTTCCGCGGGGCGGTGCTTGAGCCTCCTCGCTGCGCTGTGGGGTCTCAAGTCTACCGCTACCTCCCGCCGGAGTCTCACACCTTGCACTTCAGTCAACAGGGAAATTTGAAGAAAACAAAAAACTCCCGTCCCTAAAACAGGGACGAGAGTGTTCTCGCGGTACCACCCTGATTATGACAGAATAGTTCTGCCATCTCTCAGATTGCTTTAACGGTGCAAGCCGGCAGGATTTTACCCTGCTCTCCGGATTAGCTTTCCACTACCCTTCACCCTGGAATTCTTTCAGCCGTGGAATTCCTCTCTTATCAGGATGGTCTGTAACGTACTCAGATCCTTCTTTGAATTAGTTTATGTAGCTAGTATGCTTCGATTATATGCAACAGAAAGACCGTTGTCAATGTTTGATAAAATGAGCTGTAAGATGAGTTAAAGTAACCTTCATCACAGCGAATACAGGTACTGCCAAAATCAATCCTACCACCCCTGCCACCTCTCCACCAATCAATAAAGCCAAAATGATGAAAACCGGATGTATATGGAGACTTTTCCCCACAATCAACGGCGATAAGATGTTCCCCTCTATAAATTGCAGACCAAATATAATGATGATTACCAGCAGGACCATCTTCACTGAAATAGTCGCAGCGATAATCACTGCCGGAAACGCTCCGATAATCGGTCCAAAATAAGGGATGATGTTGGTGATTCCTATGATTACACCAAGCACAAGGGGATATTTCATCCCGGTCAACCAGAGGCTTGCAGTAGCCAATATGCCAATAATTAAACATACCGTCAACTGGCCCCTTATATAACTGCCAAGTGAAATGTCTACATCCTTTAAAAAGGCGATTCCAGGCTCCCTCCATTTTCGAGGGGTCAAGTACCAGATCGTTTTTTTCACTTGATCATAATCCTTTAAAAGATAAAACACGATAAAAGGAATGACGATCAAGATAAAAAAGGAGTTTAACAAACCTTTCAACCCTGCTACAACTTTTGTCATGAGAATTGTCAGCATGGCTTCGAATTCACTAAAGGTCTGGTCCACCCTCTCATGAATCCCATCCGGCCAACTAGAAGTGGAACTATGAATCTGCTTGATCCAACCGCTATATGTTTGAGCCAATCGCGGGAAGTTTTCTGACAGCTCCCATAGCTGATCAATGATGACCGGTATCCCCTTGTAAGCTATGAGACCGATTCCACCAAAAAATAAGAGATAAATGATAAGTATAGCAATTGGTCTTGGCAACCCTCGGTTGTGTGTGTATTCTACAACAGGATGCAACAGGTATGTAATGAAAATACTGATGAAAAATGGGATGCTGATGATGAACAAAACCCTCAAAACCGGCGCCCACAATGGACTCAGTTTCATAAAGACATACAAAATAATCATAACGAGTAGAAGTGTACCTAGGCGTAACAGCCATTTCTTCTGATTTTCCAAGAGAAACGCCTCCTACTCGTTATTCTCTATTTAGTTATCACTATTTATACAAGCCTTTTAATTCAACTCAGATATAGAATCGGCCACCGTGTTAATAATAAATTGCAGGTCTTCATCACTGATGGAGAGAGGTGGTGACAGGGTCAGGACATTATTAAAGCCCGCTACGGTCGCTCCGTTTTTCCCAACTATTAAGCCCTTCTTTTTACATGAGGCAATGACTCCGTTAATTCTATCTATTTCGATTGGCTCTTTTGTTTCCTTGTTTTTAACAAGCTCGATTCCTATTAACAGCCCTTTTCCACGAACATCGCCAACAAAGGGATGATCGGACAGACGGGATTTGAGTTCGCTTAATAATACTGCCCCTTTTTCGGCAGAGCGCTCTATCAGCTTTTCATTTTCCATGATCTCAAGGTTTTTTAATGCCAAGGCACATGATGCCGGACTGCCCCCAAATGTATTCACATGTCGTAAGTAGTCGTACTCCTCAGAACCCTTGAATTGGTCATAGATCTCCTTTTTTACAGCAGTGGCTGAGAGTGGCAGATAAGCACTTGTAATACCTTTGGCCATGGTGATGATGTCTGGTTTCACGCCATAATTCATGAACCCAAATGGTTTTCCGGTTCTCCCAAAACCGCAGATTACTTCATCTACGATTAAAAGGGCACCGTGTTTTTTACAAATTTCTGAGACTGCTCCCATGTAGCTGTCTGGCGGTGTAAGGATCCCTCCACCTGTAATGATTGGTTCCATGATCATCGCTGCAATAGTTTCACTGAGCTCCCAGGTCATCACTTGATCCACATCTTTCACACATCGCATTTTCATCGGATTTTCTGTTAGCGCATCTTCCATTCTGTACGTGTCAGGAGGCGGGATATGCACAAACCCTGGAGCGAGCGGTTCGTATTTATATTTTCGTTGCGCCTGGCCTGTTGCTGCCAAGGACCCCATCGTGTTACCGTGATAAGACCGGTATCTTGATACAATTTTATAACGGTTGCTCTCCCCACGTTGAGCATGATACTGTCTTGCAATTTTAAAGGCTGTTTCGTTTGCTTCCGACCCGCTGTTGGAAAAGAAAATGACGTATTCTTCTCCAAGCCACTCATTTAGCTTTTCAGCAAGTTTGATTGCTGGGACGTGACTTTGTGTTAGTGGAAAATAAGCCAGTTCTTTCAGCTGTTCGTAAGCGGCTTCTGCTAGTTCCGTTCTGCCATAGCCGACGTTGACACACCAAAGCCCTGACATACCGTCCAAATAGCGGTTGCCATCGATATCAGTGATCCAAGCGCCTTTGGCTTCTTTTACGACCATGGTGGAGGATGGGCTATAGGGTTTCATGGAATGCCATAGATAGCGGTCATCTTGAGCCAATAAATTTTGTTCTTGCGTTTGATTTATTTTACCCAACGGAAACACCCTTTCTTCTTCATTACACCGCTGGTGATTTCCGCAAAATGGCTTCGCTTTCCGCGGGGCGACCTTGAGCCTCCTCGGTTCCCTGCGGGGTCTCAACATTGTCGCTACTCCCCCGCAGGATTCTACGCCTTTTGCTCCAATCACCAGCTAGAAATTTCTTTTACTCTACACCTTATTTTAGAAATCGAATCTTGATGTGATCATTTTTTTGCGGGTGAAGAAGTTGACCCCGTCTTTTCCGTTTACATGAAGGTCGCCGTAGAAGGAATCTTTCCAGCCGGAGAATGGGAAAAATGCCATGGTTGCAGGAACTCCTACATTGACACCGATCATTCCAGCATCGGCTTCTTCCCTGAACTGCCTTACCGCCTTGGCATCTTTTGTATAGATGGTTGCGCCATTGCCGAAGCGGGATTTCTCGATATGAGCAAGCGCCTCGTCAAGGTCTTTTGCACGCAAGAGGCTAAGAACCGGTGCAAAAATCTCTTCCTTGGCAATCGTCATTTCTGGGGTCACATGATCAAAGATGGTTGGCCCAAGATAAATGCCTTCTGTCATTTCATCCATTTCTTTTCGGCCATCGCGAATCAGAGACGCTCCCTCGGAAACTCCCTGTTTAATATAGCCTAGTACTTTTTCTCTGTGGCTTTCCCTAATAACAGGGGTCAACAATACGTCTTCATCCATACCGTTTCCGATTGTCAGGGAGTTTGCTTTGTTTTTCAGCTCTTCTACAAATTGATCGTTATCTCCGACTACCACTACTGCACTGCATGCCATGCAACGCTGTCCCGCACTTCCAAATGCAGATGTCAAAATATGCTGTGCTGCTTTTTCTATATTGGCATCCGGCATAACGACATGATGGTTTTTCGCACCAGATAATGCCTGAACCCGCTTTCCATTTTTGGCGGCAGTCTCATACACATATTTTGCAACCGGCTGGGAACCGACAAAGGAAATTGCTTTAACATCCTCATGATCTAGTAAACCGTTTACCACATCATGTGCACCATGGACGATGTTCAACACCCCGTCCGGCGCTCCCGCTTCTGCAAACAGCTCGACTAAGCGATTGGCAAGCATCGGCGTCCGTTCAGAAGGCTTTAACACAAATGTATTTCCGCATGCGATGGCGAGTGGGAACATCCATAACGGAACCATCATCGGGAAGTTAAAGGGAGTTATCCCGCCGACCACTCCCAGCGGATATCTGTACATGCTAGAATCAATATCTTCCGCAATATTTGATAAGGTCTCTCCCATCATCAATGTTGGAGCACCTGCTGCAAATTCCACACACTCCAACCCTCTTTGTACTTCTCCATGTGCTTCCTTGAAGGCTTTTCCATTCTCAAGCACAATCAACTTTGCCAGTTCGTCATGATTTTCTGTTAAAAGGTGATGGTAGGCATACATGATGCGTGCACGTTTAGGTACAGGCATATCCTTCCATGTTTTAAATGCCAGTTTGGCTGCCTTAACCGCTTCCTCTACATCTTCTTTGGTTGATATCGGGACCTTTGCCAAACATTCTTTTGTCGCCGGGTTAATGACTTCCATCTTCTCTGAGCCTTTGGAATCCACCCATTTTCCATCTATGAAATTTTGCAATACCCTTGTGTCTTTTGAAGTAATTGTCATGCTATTGTCCTCCCATTCGTTAATAGAATATTTAGAACTTATGACTATTATCTGACAAAATAGAAAGGCTTTCATTAGACAAAATGTAAAATGGATAAGGTTTTACTCCTGACATTTTGGCAGAAAAAAAGTTGGTCCCTTTAGGAAACCAACTTTGTCATCATCTTAAAGACTATAGGTTTTGCTATCTCCGTCCAAATACGAATTGGTGGTATTCAAATATTCATAGACCATTACCATGAACTCGATCACAAGTCTCTTTTCAGAAGTCATGAAATCCTCCCCTAGTAAGCTTTCAAGTTTTTGAATGCGATGATAGAGAGTCTGCCTGACAATATAGAGCTTACTTGCCGTTTCTTTTTTTGAACCATTGCAGGAGAGATAAATTTTTAATGTTTCAAGAAGCTTCCCATTATGCTTTTGATCATAAATAATGACAGGTTCCAAATACTCCATGACAAAATCACGAAGATCATGATGTTTTTGCATGAACGAAATCAAGCGGTAAATATGAAGGTCCTCGAAAAAGGAGAAATGTTCATCCTTTAATAGCTGCTCCTGAATTTGCATAGCCTCCCATGAAGACTGATAACTTTTGGAAAGTTGATCAAGCGGGAGAACATATTTCCCTACCGCAAAACGGAGTGAATAATTGCCTTTGGAGTCCTTTTGTTTGCCGAGAATGTTGGCTACCCCTTCAGATAGCCTATCCTTCCAGCCTTTCTCCTCTCTTCTGTTAATAAGAATGACCGTTAGCGTATTTTTCATTTCCGTAAAGAACACAGAGAAACCTTGCTGTTCAAAGATGGAGCGAAATAAAAGGGTGAGATAAGTTTTGTCCAACGCCGGAGCCTGTTGGTTTTTCTTTTTACAAAGAAGGACCACTCCGCCTTTATGAAAAACAGCCTCATTGCGACCAAGGAAATCCCGGATGGATTCTTTGCTTTGACCACCCTCAAGCCAACTGCGAAGCCACTCACTTTCTTCCAGTCTCCTTTTCTCCTCCACATACAACCCTCTTAAAATATGCTGAGCAAGCGCTGTGATGGTTCGATCCAATAGTAAATGATCAAACTCGCTCAGTGCGCGGTCGTGAGAAAGAATATGAATGACACCATGTTGCTTGTCCAGTACCTGAACAGACTCCTTCAAGTACCTTTCTTTTAAAAGATCAGAATT
The DNA here is from genome assembly GCF_019931755.1 of Sutcliffiella horikoshii. NCBI lineage: Bacteria > Bacillati > Bacillota > Bacilli > Caryophanales > Bacillaceae > Sutcliffiella > Sutcliffiella horikoshii. The sequence continues at coordinate 2,964,287 of NZ_CP082918.1, forward strand.
CATTGAGCATACGATTTTTTTCCGCTCGTGAATAGGAACGTCAGGTATGAAGAACCTCTCTCCTGACTTATTTTCGTATATTATTTGAGTTTCCAAGTGTTCTTGCAGATAGTGTAGTATTTGCATTTCGTGGGTAATGGTCAATAGTTTCTTGTTCAACGTTTGAGAGTAACTTTCGAGTTGAGAGATCATTTGATATTGCTGGTTAATTAACACAGAATGAATATCTTGCGTAATATCTACAAATGACACTTCCTGATGAAAGAGGATGAGAGGGAATGCTTGTGCATTAGCTAAGTCAATGATTTCCTGTGGGATGAAGGGGATATAGGCACCTTTTTCAATACATAAACCGGCAGCCTGACAGTTTATGAGCTGCTGAACAAATGACTTGAATTTCTCCATATTATTTCCAAAAGAAACTCCAGTGGATAAAATTAATTCTTGTCCATTTAACAGCTTTTCTATATTGGTTATCTCAACGACATGTACCCATTTTACTTGGCGGTGGATACCTTGTTCCCCTGCGATTACTTCCGATTTTTCAAATTGTTTCCGCTTCATGATCTCTTGCAGCGACAACATGGTTTTCATGGATTCACCTCTTTTTCTTGAATTGGTTGTTACCTTTATGTATGACTAGGTCCTAAAACGATACTTTCATTATAACGTAATAAGAGATGTTATTTAATTAAATATTCTGACAAAAACACACAAAAGATGACATGTTGGCCTTTAATCAACATGTCATCCATTTTCACTTAATTATTTATCGGAAAATATAACTGAATCTCCTGTACCATTTCTTGAAATTCACCTTCATCATTAAAGTCGCTTGAATCCCAGTTTTCCAAAATCCAATTTACCAGTTCTTCAGGTGAATTAAAAAACTCGCCACTGGAATCTGCTTTGCGGATGGTGAACCTGTTGTTGTCTTCATCAATTGTTACCTCGCAAGGGTAGGCGCTCTCTTTGCATTTCAATTGATATTCCATATAAAGGATACTCCTTTCACGATGCAGTTTACATGATTTTATTCGCAGCAAGATGAAACTATGAAGGTTTCGTTAATTTTCTTGCCGTTGTTGCTTAATCAAAAGGGAGGCAAAGTACTTCCTGGAATCTGCATGCTTAATGTGTAGGGTCTCTTCATGGGAAATTTCTTTCTTGCCATCGTTTCGTTCCAGGACAAGAAAGGAACCTTCTAAGTTCTCTTCTACATCTTTAATACGAAACCCTTTATTTATGAAAAAGTCGATCTTTTCTTTTTCTGCTATATATTGTTGATAATCACTCAAATTATATTCCTCCTGACTGATTTAACTTGAAAGCTCTTTTGGTTCCTCATAGATATCATCTTCCACAATAACCCAGTCTCTTCCGACTGTAATACCGAGATACTTTTCATCATCCGGATCCTCTATTTCGGCTTGCTGGTATTTTTTAAAGTACCAATATTTTGCGAGAATGTAGTATAATCCTCCACCTACAACAAAACCGACGATGAAAGAGTAGTTTGCAAGATAGTATGCTGCCGCTCCACCTACAAACCACGAAATAAATCCTGCCAAATTGAATCCTTTTGTATATTTGAACTGACCTTCGTTCTCATAAAGATCATGAACATTCACACGTCGTTTTCTTAATAGATAGTAATCTGCAAACAATATCCCCACAATGGCAGAAAGGATTCCTCCTACAATCAATAGAACCGGAATCAATATTCCAAATAAGTTCCACGGTTGAACAACAGAACCGACAATTCCTGCGATGACAACCCCCGCCCAGAACGGAACTTTCGGACCTCCAACATTGGAAAAAATGGTTGCAGCCGGAATAAGATTTGCCGAAGCATTGGTGGACCACTGAGCAAAAATGATCATTAATAAAAGAACACCTAGAACAATTCCACTGGCTGCTTCCTGCAATGCGACAACAGGATCATAGTTTGATACGGCAATATAAGAAACACCGCCGATGGCTACCATAAAAGTTTGAGTAATAGGCAAGGCAATCACGCTTCCGACAATGCTGGATTTATTCCGTTTCAACCAATTTCGTTCATATTTAGGCGCTTTAATAAAACGTGAGATAGATGGAATATCTGCTGCCAACGTCGCCCAGAATCCCATGTTACTGAAAATGACGATCAGGAAAGCTGTTACAGCAGCTCCTCCTGTTACAGGACTTTCAATCCACGACCATACTTCCCGGCCTTGTTCCAACGCTCTGTCAGAAAGGGTGGTGTACATCCAGGCAGAAATGATGATAATGATTGGTGCTGCAAGATCAGCAAAGCGCTCAACCGCTTTAATGCCAAGTGCGGTATTAAGAAGTTGAACAGCAGCAAAAATGAGAAAGCATACAAACCAGTTATCAAAACCTGTTAGTGTAAAAAGGATGGCATTCATAGCTGTGGCACCGAAGTAGGTATTGATACCAAACCAGAAGGATGCCGCCAAGCCCCGGATAATGGAAGGGATATGTGTCCCTATCGTTCCAAATGGTGCGCGCATGTAAACGGGGAAGGAGAGTCCATGTTCGATACCTATATCACCTGTAATGGTCATGAACAATCCGATGGCTACGCTTCCGATGATGGTAGCAACGATTACCCAACCTAGCGATAAGCTTTGGACGCCTGCTCCTCCGATTGCAAAGGCAGCGAGTACGACTGCCATTCCGACCCACATGACTGCAAACCCGAGTGTGCCGATTTTCCGGTTAGCGTGAGAGATCGGTAGCAGGTCTGGCGATTTTAAATAACTTTCATTCTTTTTCATCACAACACCCCATTATAAAAATTTATGATATCTATCAACTTTTGCAGATCTCCGTTCCGGGTGATCTGCAAAGGAATATCGCTTTTTCTGATATAACAAATGCTTGACCTAGTGTGATTGTGTAGGTCAAGCATACGGAGGTTGGTTGAATAGAATTGTTAGGTTAGTTGGGTTAGATAGACAAGGTCTCGTTCTGTTTTAGTTGGGATGTTGCTCCATATTTGTTGCGTTTGATATATTGCCCGCTTCCTGCTTTACCGACAAATTGCTTATCACGAACGACAAAGTCACCTCGCACCAAGACAGAAACTGGTTCACCGGTTATTTTCATTCCTTCAAATGCATTATAATCAACGGCCATATGGTGGGTCGAAGCGGATATCACCCTTTCATGGTTCGGGTCAAAAATGACGATATCTGCATCGGCTCCAACAGAAATGGTTCCTTTTTTCGGAAACATACCAAAAAGTTTTGCGACACGTGTAGATACGATGTCGACGAACTGATTGATGGATATTCTTCCTTTTTTCACCCCTTCTGAAAACAAAATGCTGACTCTGTCTTCGATCATCGGTCCTCCATTTGGTATTTTAGTAAAGTCACCTTTGCCCAACGTTTTTTGGCCTTCAAAGTCAAACGAGCATTGATCAGAGCCAAGCGTCTGAAGCTGACCGCTTTTTAAGGCATTCCATAAAACATCTTGATGCCATTTATCACGCAATGGCGGAGACCAGACATATTTGGCGCCTTCAAAGTTCGGTTTTTCTAAATAGCTTTTATCAAGAGCCAGATATTGCGGACAGGTCTCTCCCCAAATTTCCACTCCTTTGTTTCTTGCTTCGGCAATCTTTTCTACCGCTTCTGCACAAGATACATGAACCACATAAAGCTGAGAATCTGCAAGCGAAGTAAGTTGGGCTGCCCTTCCAGTCGCTTCCCCTTCCACCTCAGGAGGCCTTGTTAAAGCATGGTAAATTGGGTCGGTATTTCCGTTTTCCAACGCTTCTTTTGTTAAGTAATCAATAACATCTCCATTTTCTGCGTGAACCATAACAAGAGCACCAAGGTCCTTCGCTGCCTTTAGAGTACGGAAAAGGGTGGCATCATCTGCCTGAAACACATTTTTATAGGCCATAAATACTTTAAAAGATGTGATTCCTTCTTTTTCGATTACTTGTGGAAGCTCCTTCATGACGGTTTCATTCATTTCACCAATCATCAAATGAAAGCTATAGTCAATAACCGCTTTATCCTTTGACTTGTCATGCCAAGTTTTAATCGCATCTTGAAGCGGTCGGCCCTTTTCTGTCAGACAGAAATCAATGATGGATGTCGTTCCTCCAAAAGCTGCCGCCATTGTTCCACTTTCAAAATCATCCTTTGTTACAGTGCCACCGAATGGCATATCCAAATGAGTATGTGGATCAATCGCACCAGGGAAGATATAACAGCCTTTTGCATCTATCACTTCCGCATCAGCTGATGAAAGGTTGAGGCCGATAGAAGAGATTGTTTCCCCTTCGATCAAAATGTCTGCTTCATACTGGTCGCTTGCTGTCACAATAATACCGTTCTTTATTAGTTTTTTTGCTGCCATTTGTTCCATTCCCCCTTATTTAACCGTATCCACTTCGAATTGTTTCAATAAACCAAGAGCAGACTGCCTGTCATTCCATGTCATAGGCGGTTGTTCATGGGGCAGCTCCACCATGGTGATCGCGTCGTCCACTGGGCAGACAATAGAACAAAGATTACAACCAACACAATCTTCTTCTCTTACCTGCAAATAGGATTTCCCTGAGGAATCCTTCAGCATATCAATACACTGATGGGAAGTGTCCTCACAGGCGATATGGCATTTATTGCAGTTAATACAGGTATCCTGATTGATTCTTGCTACAATTTTGTAGTTCAAATCGAGGTTGCCCCAGTCGGAATATTTAGGTACAGATTTTCCTACAAGGTCCATCACCTTGGCAATCCCTTTCTCATCTAGGTAATTGTTCAAACCATCCAACATGTCTTCCACAATTCGAAACCCATGATGCATAGCTGCCGTACAAATTTGAACACCTGTTGCCCCCATCAGCATGAACTCTACGGCATTTTGCCAATTAGAGACGCCGCCCATACCGGAAATAGGTACATTTATTCTAGGGTTTCTTGCACATTCTCCCACCATATTGAGGGCTATCGGCTTTACAGCAGGTCCGCAATATCCGCCATGGGCACCTTTACCTCCTACATGTGGTATCGTGTTCCAACTGTCAATATCCACACCAGCGAGGCTGTTAATCGTATTGATCATACTGACAGCATCAGCTCCTCCTCTGACTGCTGCCTCTGCCGTCACAGTGATGTCTGTTATATTTGGTGTCAATTTAACAATGACAGGTGTAGTTGCCGCTTCTTTCGCCCAATACGTTTGCTTTTCCACAAGTTCCGGAACCTGGCCAGATGCAGAACCCATTCCCCTTTCAGCCATTCCATGAGGACAGCCGAAGTTCAACTCAAGTCCATCCACACCTACCGCTTCCACCTTTTTCACTATTTCATGCCATTTTTCTTGTTTGGGTTCTACCATTAAAGAGGCAATGACCGCCCGATCTGGAAACTTCTTTTTTGTTTCTTCAATTTCTCTTAAGTTTATTTCCAAAGGTCTGTCGGTTATAAGCTCAATATTGTTGAAGCCTGCTACTCGCTGTCCATTAAAACTGACTGCCGCAAACCGAGAAGACACATTAATAATGGGATCTCCAAGAGTTTTCCATACAGCGCCTCCCCACCCTGCTTCAAAAGCACGCTGTACTTGATATCCAGAATTAGTAGGCGGTGCTGAAGCAAGCCAGAATGGATTCGGTGCTTTAATACCTGCCAAATTTATTGATAGATCTGCCAAATGCTTTCCCCCTCACTCTAAGTTTTAAGCTGTCTCCACCTTGTTCTTTACGAGTTTTTCGTACAGAGCATATGCGGTAAGTTTTCCTTGTTCCGCAGCAGTCACCACCATTGCCTCTCCTTGCCCCTTACCAAACACAACATCACCACAGGCAAATACTTTTTCATTGGAGGTTTGATGTGTATGCTTATCTATTTTCACTACTCCATCGTCGTGAATAAGACCGAATTGTTCAATAAGGTTGGTATATCTCGTCTGACCGATTGCCTTGATTACAACGTCTACTTGTAATGTGTGTTCGGAACCTTCCACTTTAACAGGTCTCCTTCTACCATCAGCACCAGGGGCTCCAAGCTCCATCTTTATGCATTCAATAGCCGCTACTTCGCCTCTTTCATTGCCGATAATTTTACTTGGCGCTGTAAGCCAGCGGAACTCTACACCGTCCTGCTTTGCAAACTCATATTCAAAGTCATAAGCCGTCATCTCTTCTTGCGTTCTGCGATAGAGAATCTTTACATTTTCAGCGCCGAGCCGGACGGAACAGGTTGCGCCATCGATGGCAGTATTCCCAGCACCAATGACCACGACATTTTTGCCTTTAAATTTATCTGTAATGCTGTTCGTTTTTGTTTCTTTTACAAAATCAATGGCGTCATATACTCCATTCAGATCTTCTCCATCAATTCCAAGCATCGGAACACTAGCCATTCCAATTGCTAAAATAACCCCATCATATTGAGTCAGAATATCATCTACGGAAATGTCAACTCCCACTCGTGTATTTGTTCGTATCTCCACATCCAAGCTTTTAACCTGCTCCACTTCCCAAAAAGAAACACTTTTAGGTAGGCGGAAGGAGACAATGCCATACGTATTAAGACCGCCTGCTTCTTGCTCTGCTTCAAAAATAGTGACTTGAAATCCAAGTAAAGCCAATTCACGAGCTGCAGAAAGCCCTGCTGGCCCCCCGCCGACAATCGCTACCTTTTTACCGTTGGATTTCCCTTTTTGGAAGAGAACCTGCTCGTTTCTGATGGCCCAATCTGTTGCATACCGTTGAAGATCGCCTATGACAATCGGTTTTGTATGATGATTAAGTACGCACGCCCCTTCACACAACTCTTCCGTCGGGCATACCCTCGAACAGCTTGCTCCGACAGGGTTGGCACTCATGATCGTTTTGGCTGAACCTTTTAAGTTACCAGAAGCAATTTTTTTGATGAAAGAAGGAATATCAATACTAGTAGGGCACGCTACAATACAAGGTGCGTCGTAGCAATATAGACAGCGATTAGCCTCCTCCAATGCTTCCCGATCTGTTAAACCAGGTTTTGCTTCCATAAAATTCACAACTAAATTTTCTAAATCGATTCGTTTCATTGCCCCTTTCACATACCCACTCCCCTTTATCCATTCTCGCAAGAAAAAAAGGTAACTCATATCGACGGATGTGCCCAATATTAAATACTGGAATCAGGTTCACAAACTGCGAATGAATTACCTCTTGTCCTTTACGGCAAAAGTGCGGTCATTTCTTCATATGTCTCCGGTCTTCTGTCACGGTAAAACTGCCACACATCTCTCACTTCACGAATTAATTTTTTGTTCATTTCACCAATGATTACTTCATCTTGATCTCTGCTACCTATGGAAACAAAGGACCCTCTTGGATCAACCAGATAGGACTGTCCATAAAACTCGCCCATTTTCCATGGACCTTCCACCCCGACCCTGTTGATGGCACCAACATAATAGCCATTTGCCACTGCATGTGCAGGTTGCTCCAGTTTCCATAAGTATTCCGAGAGACCGGCCACTGTAGCGGAAGGGTTAAAGACGATTTCAGCACCTTTTAAACCAAGCAGTCTTGCACCCTCAGGAAAATGTCTGTCATAGCATATGTACACGCCGACTTTTGCATATGCTGTATCAAAAATTGGATAACCAAGGTTGCCCGGTTTGAAATAAAATTTTTCCCAGAAGCCGTGGCCTTGGTCTCCTACCCCAACTTGAGGAATATGTTGTTTACGGTACTTGCCGAGATACTTGCCATCCGCATCAATCACTGCTGCGGTGTTGTAATACGTGGCAATGCCCTCTCTCTCATAAATGGGAAGGACAATAACTACACCAAGTTCCTTAGCAAGGTCTTGGAACAGTTTTGTTGTCGGACCATTCGGGATTTCCTCGGCAGCCTCGTACCACTTGGCATTCTGTTCACTGCAAAAGTATGGCCCATAAAAGATTTCCTGAAGACAAATAATCTGTGCGCCTTTTGCCTTCGCTTCCCTAACAAGATTGATATGCTTTTCAATGGCCGCCTTTTTATGGACCTCCACGGCCTCCGAACCATCCACATCATTGGATGCCTGAATTAAACCTATCATCACTTTGTCGGACATATAAGAACCTCCTTTTGATGATTGCATGCGAAAAATAAATTATTAGAATAATTAGAACTTTATGTATATTCTACTGTCTTTAGGCTTGTATTTCACTATACATAATGTCAAATCATACAGGGCAAAGACTGTCCAAAATGTAAAACGACAGTATCCTAGTTGATTGTAGTGGAAGGCGCGCAGACGCCCGCGGGAGGAAGGAAAGCCAATGAAAACGGAACTATCATGTGTTTAGTGATTTCTAGCTGTTGATTGGAGCAAAAGGCGAAGACTCCTGAGGGAGATAGCGCTTGGTGGAGACCCCACAGGCGTAGCCGAGGAGGCTCCAGCAGCGCCCCTAGGAAAGCGAAGCCATTTGCGGAAATCAACAGCGGTGTTTAAACAACATTTTAAATCAATGGTATTTTCGTTGGGCTTTTAACGAAGTGAGGAGGTTCACGGACCGCCCGCAGGCAAGCGAAGCGCCTGGAACGGAAATCAACTGTTTAAACGTAAAAAACCCCGCTCCTGTAAAAGGAACGGGCTTCACATTAAGAAAACAATTTCTTTGCTTGCTTTCTCATTTTCTTCATATTGCGTTTGGAAGTCATATCTCCCAAAAAGTTTTGCACATCATTATTTCGGCTAAGTCGAGTGGCAGCGGCTCCAAGGCCAATCATTAACAAGGATGTCATAGCTCTGTTCATGCGACTCACTCCCAAGTTTTAGTTACATACTAATTTGTCGATCGTCTTCATGAAACAAATCATCCAAAGAACTCAACGTCCCATCCTCTTCCACCTGATGAGTATGGACCATCCCTTTGGATACGGAAAGCTCAATAAAACAACCCCAACAATAATACTGATTCACACCGATTTTACCGATATCTTTACTTTTGCAATTAGGACAACAAAGGACCATCATTGACACCTCGCGTTAGGATAGTACAGAAACGACGACGGTATCTTTTCCGATGACAAGATCTGAAGGATTCTTTACAATTTTCTTTCCTTCTGACAAATCTGCGAAAAAACCGTCCGTTACCTCATATCCTACGATTGTGCCCGTTTCCTCTTCGAAATATACATCATCCAACAGCCCGAGCTTATCTCCTTCTCCCGTTATAAAAGACTTTCCTTTTATACCATGAAAGTGGTGATAATACACTTGTCCGTCCTTTTTGGCAATGGGTGTAAGAGCGTGTTCTCCCACCATGATTCCTTCCTCGCCAAAAGAATGAATGTATTCAAAGGGTAGAAACTTGGCTCGATGGAACAGGCCTTTTCCATCGATGATCAGTCCTTTGATATGCCCTGGTTCTTCAATGCAAAGATCTTTTACCCGGCCAATCTTATTCCCTGATGCCATATCGTAAATTAGCATCCCAATCACTCGAGAAAATGTTCTCAAAGAATCCACCTCTTTTCGAACATTACTAGCTTTTGTCTGATTGGTTCACCTGATACCGCGAAAGGTTTTCCATTTTAAAATAGGTGTTTAAATTCAAAAACAGGCCAATTTACTCCACCTTTGACCAAGCAGTATTTCGCAAGTCGAATAGTATGTATAGAATTCAATGGAAGGAGGTGAAAATATATGTCTAAATATTATTATTACTACAAAAGTGAACACAAAATGGCTATTGAAGAAGATGCAGCAGAATTTGACTATAAGAAGCATGATAAGAAGGACCATTGTGAGAAACATGATAAGAAGGACCATTGTGAGAAACATGATAAGAAGAATCATTGTGACAAGCATGATAAAAAAGACCACAAGAAGGAAAGTTCAAAATTAGTGGAATTTGCTTATCAAACATTCGATCCCATTACACCACTAGTATTACCTCTAAACTTCCCGCTAAGCACGCAACCACAAGCAATTGCTACAGTCACTCTAACGGATGTCGAAAAAGGGAATGTCGTATGGCTAAATGGACTTTACCATGTGAACAACAACTCGCCGGAATTCGCAGATGTAATTACAAGAATTTATCGTGGCAACATCTCTCCAGGAAATCTCATTTATCAAAGTATTGTAGAAATTGATGCAGAAGGAAACGATGATGCAACAGAATCTGTTTCTCAGTTCGTGGATGTAATCCCTGCTGATGCAAAGAATGTGACCTATTATCTGACAGCCCAAAAAGGTCAGTTTGCCGAAGACTTAAATGTGTTTGCTTACGGCCCTATCACTTTCACTGCTGCAGAAATCAAACAGTAAGAATAACTTGTAAAATCCAAAGAAGCTTGCCCATTGGTGGACAAGCTTCTTTCCTATTGATATTTATCCTATTGATCATAGGAACTTATTCTTCATCCATAAAATCATATGGACTGACATTCTCCATGCCGATGTTAGCGTCTTTCCAAAAAGGAACTTCTTGAAGTACAGGATCAATGACTTCCTCGTCTGGTAAAGTTCCGGACTCTTTTGTTTGAAGCCTTTCTTTCAAGGATGTTTGCCTTGCCATCTCATCCGCGCGTTGCACGCCAAGCTTTAATGCTTCTTCTTCGCCGCAAAGAATTAAAAATCTCTTCGCTCTTGTAACAGCTGTGTAAAGTAGATTTCGTCGTAACATCCTGTAATAGCTCTTTACTACAGGCAATACCACAATCGGAAACTCACTTCCTTGAGACTTATGTATAGAACAACAATATGCATGGGTTATCTGCCCGAGATCTTGCTTCGTATAAGTAACTTCATTGCCATCAAAGGATACGATGACCATGTCCTGTTTTTCGGTATTTTCTTTCGCATAAAAGATGGAAACCACTTCACCTATGTCACCGTTGAACACATGACTTTCCGGTTGATTGACAAGCTGCAGCACTTTATCTCCGGTCCTGTATACAACATTGCCGAAGCTTAATTCACGCCGCTGGTCACTTTTAGGATTGAAAAGCTCCTGAAGCATTTCATTAAGTTTATCTATTCCCGCTGTCCCTCTGTACATTGGTGCAAGCACCTGGATATCGCGGGCAGTATAGCCCTTGCTTTGCGCGTTGGCACATACTTTTTTTACTACATCCAATATTTGCGACTGTCCGCATTTGATAAAAGAACGGTCCTTCTGTCCGGATGATATGTCTGCTGGCACTGTACCATCCTTCATATCGTGGGCCAACTCAATGATGGATGAACCATCTGCCTGTCTGTAGATATCAGTCAATTGAACGGTAGGAATGACTTTGGATGCGAGTAAGTCCTTTAACACTTGGCCTGGACCAACGGAAGGAAGCTGATCTTCATCCCCCACTAATACGACTTGTATATCCTCAGGAAGAGATTTAAACAGTTGATTGGCAAGCCAAATATCCACCATTGACACTTCATCCACAATCAAAAGCTTACCTGAGATGGGGTTTTCTTCGTCATGTTGAAACCCTTCCGAACCATTCCAACCGAGTAGCCTATGAATAGTAAGAGAAGGAAGGCCAGTCGCCTCGCTCATGCGTTTGGCAGCACGGCCTGTTGGGGCGACAAGCATAATCGGAAAAGGATCATCTTTGCTGTAATCATTAGGTTCCAATGAACAACCATGAAGGTCTGCGTACAGTTCAACGATTCCTTTAATAACGGTCGTTTTACCTGTCCCTGGCCCACCTGTCAAAAGAAGCATGGGAGTCATTAATGCTTGCTGTATGGCTTCTTTTTGCGAAGGAGCATATTGAACCTTCAATCTGTCTTCTAATTCACCTAAGGCAAGAAGGAATTCTGACTCAGGAAACTGGTCGGCATATTGAGTTTGCTCCAGCACCCTTTTGATATTGGTTACCACACCTTGCTCTGAAAAATAGAGACTAGGTAAATAGACTTTCCCTTCTTCCGCTTTAACCTTTCCTTCTTCAGTCAATTGCATAATTTCCCGAGAAATGTCAGACTCTGCAACAAGGCCATGCTGCTTTTCGTTTAATAGTCTGACGACCGCTTCAGTAAGCTGGTCTTCAACCACGTAACAGTGACCCTCCTGCATGGAATGCTGTTCTAGCATATACAGGCAGCCTGCCCTAATGCGGTCTGGATGATTTCCGGATATCCCGAAGTGATTTCCAAGTTCATCTGCTCTGGCAAAGCCAATACCCTCTACTGTTTCCACAAGTTCGTACGGGTTCTTTTGGAGCGTTTCAATCGTTTGATCTTTATAGGCCTGATAAATTTTCATGGACAATTGCGGACCAAAACCAAACTGCGACAAGGCAATCATTACTTGTTCCAACCCTTGATGTTCCATCAACGTGTCATATAACGATTTCGCTTTATCACCGGCAAGCTTTGGGATGGAATCCAACACAGAAGGATTCTCAAGTATTTTGGAAATGGCATTTTCACCAAGTGCATCTGCAATTTTTTCAGCCGTTTTTCTTCCGATTCCTGAAAACAAATCGCTTGATAGATATTGGACAATACCGTGTCGTGTTTGTGGAATGTCCTTACGAAAGTGCTCAACATGAAATTGAAGCCCAAAACGAGGATGTTCCTTCATCTGTCCAAAAAATATGTATGTCTCGTCTTCATGAATGCGAGGGAAATAACCAGTAACGACCGCTTCTTTTTCATCATACGCAACATTCGTCTCCGTCACTCGGATCCGCACCACTGAATACATATTGGATTCATTATGGAAGATGGTGACAAGATGCGATCCTTTAATAAACTTTTCATTTTCCTCGAACAAATCGAGTGAGGATTGCTGCTTTTGGTCCTTCATGGGATTTCCCTCCGTTCCCTAGTTTTCTTCTGTGAGAATTTTTCTCGCATGGGCCGCTAGCATATGATCTGCTTGAACGTCCAATGCTTTATCCAGATTCTCCAACGCTTTTTCCCTGTTTTCTTGGTAGGCATATGCAACTCCTAAGTTATAAAAAGCATCTGCGTGCATAAGATCTGCTTCTACCACCTTTTCAAACTCCGTTGTCGCTTCTTTAATGAGCCCTTGTCCTGCTAAACACAACCCATACTGGAATCTTGCTTCTGCATCTTCAGGCTTTAGTTCGACTGCACGTTGAAAATAAGGAAGGGCAAGCTTTGGCTGTTCAAATTGTAATAAAGTCATTCCTAACATGAAGAAGATATCACTGTCATTAACACCCTTCTTCATCGCAAGTTCAAACTGATCTTTTGCTTCATTCCATTTTTCAAGCTGATAATAGACATTTCCAAGGCCATAATGAGCAGTTCCGATGGTGTCGTCTTTTTCTAACGCACGTTCAAAAAACTTCATTGCTTTTTCCAGCTCACCAACAGCACTAAGTACGTTTCCAAAGTTCACATATGCTACTGCATTTTCAGGATTCTCTTCAATTTCTTTTGAAAAAGCTGCAAGCGCCTCTTCGTATTTTCCTTCTTGAAGGTATTGAATACCTAACGCATTATTGTCTTTCATCTATACGTACACCTCATCCATTTTTTAAGTCTTTTTAGTATATCATAGAGAAAACCTCCATTCCTTATGGAATCGAGGTTTTCACTTTTATCCTACATACCAAAGTTTTTCGTTATTCTTGAACACATGATCAATCGTTCCCCCGCCAAGACACTCGTCACCATTATAAAAAACCACGGCTTGTCCAGGAGTGATTGCTCGTACTGGCTCATCAAAGATAACCTTCACTTTGTTATCTTCCATATGCTGTATCGTCACCTTGTTATCTGCTTGACGATAACGGAATTTAGCCGTGCATTCTGTACCATCGGCCGGCGGGTTGTCAGACACCCAACTGATATCTGTAGCAGTGATGGAATCTGAGTATAACAATTCGTTATGGAAGCTTTGTCCAACATAAAGGACGTTCTGATCCAAATCTTTTCCGATAACAAACCAGGGATCCCCGCTTCCACCAATTCCAAGACCGTGACGCTGTCCGATCGTATAATACATCAATCCATCGTGCTTCCCTTTCACTTCTCCATCCATGGTCAACATGTTTCCAGGTTGAGCTGGAAGGTAACCGCTCAGGAACTCTTTAAAATTGCGTTCGCCGATAAAGCAGATACCCGTACTGTCTTTTTTCGTTGCTGTAGCAAGACCAGCACGTTTGGCAATTTCACGCACTTCTGATTTTTCGATATTACCGATTGGGAACATTACTTTTGAAAGTTGTTCTTGACCCAGTTGATTCAAGAAATAGGTTTGATCTTTGTTGTCATCAAGGCCTCGGAGCATTTTGTATTCTCCGTCGCGGAACTCCACTTGTGCATAGTGGCCTGTTGCCAAATAGTCTGCTCCAAGGTCCAATGCATGCTCAAGGAAAGCTTTGAATTTGATTTCTTTATTACACATAACATCAGGATTTGGTGTGCGTCCTGCTTTGTACTCATCTAAGAAATATTGGAACACTTTGTCCCAGTATTGTTTTTCAAAATTTACCGCGTAATAAGGGATTCCAATTTGGTTGCAGACACGGATTACGTCGTTGTAGTCCTCTGTTGCCGTACATACACCATTTTCATCGGTGTCGTCCCAGTTTTTCATGAAAATACCGATTACATCGTAGCCTTGTTCTTTTAGGAGAAGGGCTGCTACGGATGAATCTACTCCACCAGACATTCCTATTACTACACGGGTATCTTTTGGTGCTTTTGTCATCTTGATCACCCCGTATTTAATTAATTTATTTATTCCGTTTACCTCTGTAGATTTCCGTTCCAGGTGTTCGCTTTCCTAGGGACGGTGCTTGAGCCTCCTCGGCTGCGCCTGCGGGGTCTCAACCTACCGTTATCTCCCTCAGGACAAGGAACGCTTCGGCAGCGACTCATCGCACGAAGAAAATGCGCTAGCATTTTCGAGGAGTCTCACACCTTGCACTTCAATCTACAGGGGGATCTTATCTACTTTTTCGTGTTAGTCTTTTTACGACTTTGGCTGTTTCTTTGGCTGCTTGTGTGATGTCTTCGATTGTGTTTCCAAGGCCAAAGCTGAATCGGATGGAGGAAGCGATTTTGTCTGAGTCTTTTCCGAACATGGCGACCAGGACATGGGACGGGTCGATGGATCCTGCTGTGCATGCCGATCCGCTGGACACCGCGATACCTGCCAAATCCATGTTGACCAATAAGGACTCTACATTCGTCCCTGGAAAATAAACATTCAGGACATGCGGCAATATTTCTTCTGAACCGCTGTTAACCTGAAACGAGACATCTTCTTCGTGCCAAACTTGAAGCATCGTTTCTTTAAAGCTCTTATACAATGCCACTTTTTCTTTTGCTTGTTCCATGCTTAATTCAATTGCTGTTTTCAACCCGACGATCCCAGCGACATTCTCTGTACCTGCACGGCGTTTCCGTTCTTGTTCGCCGCCATAGGTTAAGGTAGAGAAGGTTGCTCCAGCTCTTGCATATAAGAAGCCAACTCCCTTAGGACCATTGATTTTATGGGAAGACATAGAGAGAAAATCAATGCCTTGTTCCTCCACATTGATTGGAAGAACCCCAAAAGCTTGTACAGCATCAGTATGAAAATAAGCTGGATGTTCTTTAACGATTTCTCCGATTTCCTTGATAGGCTGAATCGTTCCTACCTCATTATTTCCATACATGATGGTGACAAGAATGGTTTGGTCGGTAAGTGCATCCTTTAAATCATCTAGATTGATCTGGCCGTGCTCATCCACAGGCAAATATGTTACTTCGAAGCCTTCTTTTTCAAGTTGTTCACATGTATGAAGGACAGCATGATGCTCAATTTGTGTTGTGATGATATTATTTCCACGAAATTTGTTGGCGCGAGCGACCCCGATAATGGCTAAGTTGTCCGCTTCTGTCCCGCCGCTTGTAAAAATGATTTCTGTTTCTTTCGCACCAATGGAAGTGGCTGCCACATGTCTGGCCTCATCCACAAGGTGCCTTGTTTTTCTTCCAAATCCATGAATACTGGAAGGATTGCCGAAATCCTCCCTCATAACAGGAAGCATACTATCGAGGACAGCTGGATGCATGGGTGAGGTTGCTGCATGATCTAAATATATCTGTTTCAATGAGGACGCCTCCTTTCCTACTTGTTAATGTTCCCCTGTTCCACCGCTTAGATGTAGAACATATATGCTTCTTGATCTCCACCTTCATAATTGGCAAGGTCATCAAGCGTTGTACTATCCAATACGTCTTTCACTGCATCACGGATTCTGATCCACAGTTCTCGTTTTGCTGGTTCCTCATCGTCGATCACTTCAACCGGGCTGATTGGTCCTTCTAGTACACGAATAATATCTCCAGCTGTAATTTTCGCCGGTTCATCTGCTAAAATATAACCACCATATGCTCCTCTTATACTTTTTACAAGTCCTGCATTACGAAGGGGTGCAATTAATTGCTCTAAATAATGCTCTGATAGGTCATGCGTTTGTGCAATCGTTTTTAACGAAAGAGGACCTTCTCCCACATTTTTTGCAAGTTCAATCATGATGGTCAATCCGTAACGTCCTTTGGTTGAAATTTTCATCTCCGAACACCTCTACTTTTTCTATTCTGTTTCTATATTTGAAAAGTTACCTTTTTTTCTTTTTTATGTTGAATTTTATCAAGTAATGAGTCCGTTGCCTTTTGACAGGCAGGCAGCGTCAGACCAACGATGCTCCCGATAGTAAGACTGAATAGTATGGTACCGATAAAGACCGGACCACCTAAAAGCCAACCTAAACATAATACTACTAATTCCATTCCTAATCTAATATATTGCACTTTCCATCCTGTCACTTCCGTCAGGGCAATCATCAGGCTGTCCCTTGGTCCCGCACCACAACGTGAGGAAATGTAGACGCCTATTCCGATCCCGATGACCATGACACCTAATAAGAGCATGATCAGCTTCCCGACAAACAGGTCAGGCGTGTGCAACTGCGGAATCATCATATACAAATCAATAAAAATCCCGACCATCAGCATATTCAAAAAAGCACCTAATGGCGGCAGCTTTTTCGTAATCATGGTAGAGATCATCAAAATAAAAAAGCCCACAATGATGGACCAAGTACCAATCGTGAGCCCGACTTGGTAGAAGAGTCCGATATGAAAGACATCCCATGGCGCACTGCCCAAGTCAGCACGTATCATTAAGACAATTCCAAAGGCCATGATCAATAACCCAATAAAATAGATGGCCCATTTTGCCAAAAACAACCTTCTTCCTATACTCCGCTCTTCTAGCATGCAGCCTCTACCCTTCTGTCTTTACTCGTTTCTGTCTCTAATTAAAATCTATCCCATTATAGCATAATTTCAAAGGTTTTACATTTTGTCTGTTTTGTTTTAATGCATGATAATAATTGTGGTACAGTGGGTATGGGACACTAGATGTCATTGTATGCAGGAAGGTGTTTAAATGAACAATAAACCACTGGCCTTTCGGATGAGGCCGCGCACCATAGATGAAATGGTAGGACAGGAGCATCTTGTAGGAGAAGGCAAAATCATTCAAAGAATGGTAAAGGCAAAACATCTCTCCTCGATGATTCTCTACGGTCCTCCTGGTATAGGAAAAACGTCCATCGCAACTGCCATTGCAGGCAGTACACAATATGCGTTCCGGACATTGAATGCTGTCGTACACAATAAAAAAGATATGGAAATAGTAGCAGAAGAAGCAAAAATGTCAGGCAAGGTCATTCTTATTTTGGATGAAGTGCATCGACTTGATAAGGCTAAACAGGACTTTCTGTTGCCTCACCTTGAAAATGGTCGAATAGTTCTGATTGGAGCTACCACAAGCAACCCTTATCATGCGATTAACCCTGCTATTCGGAGCAGATGCCAAATTTTCGAGCTTCATCCTTTGTCTGTTGCGGAAATCAAACATGTCATCATGCAAGCATTGGAAGATACGGAACGAGGTTTAGGTGAATACCAAGTGGATCTTGATGAAGATGCCTTGGAGCATTTCGCAAATGGATGCGGCGGGGATGTTCGTTCTGCGTTAAATGCATTGGAGCTTGCGGTACTTTCCACCACCCCGAATGACGAAGGAAAAATAACGATTGGTGTGGAAACTGCTGAAGAATGCCTGCAAAAGAAAAGCTTCTATCATGACAAAGACGGTGATGGTCATTATGACGTACTGTCCGCATTCCAAAAATCCATTCGCGGCAGTGACGTGGATGCAGCTCTTCATTATTTAGGACGCTTGATTGAAGCCGGCGACCTTGTGAGCATTGGAAGGCGGCTGCTTGTAATCGCTTATGAAGATATCAGCCTTGCCAATCCACAAGCCGGTGCACGCACATTATCTGCCATTGAAGCCGCGGAGAGACTTGGTTTTCCAGAGGCGAGGATTCCGCTTGCAAATGCAGTTATTGAACTTTGTCTGTCTCCTAAGTCTAACTCAGCCTATAAAGCGTTGGATGAGGCTTTGGCGGACATCAGAAAAGGACTTTTCGGCGAAGTTCCTGCCCACTTAAAGGACGCACACTATAAAGGCGCAGCATCACTTGGCCGAGGGGTTGAGTATAAATATCCGCATGACTACCCAAGCGGATGGGTAGCTCAACAATACTTACCGGACAAGCTGAAGCATAAATCCTATTACAAGCCCAAAGATACAAGCAAATTTGAAACAGCACTCGGGCAAATATATGAAAAAACGAAGAAGAAAAGATAAGGGGTGGTGTTTCCCCCTTATTTCTTTTCGATAAGACCTATGCCATTACCAGTGGGATCTACTAAATATGCTAGAAAGAAAGTCTCAAACTCCATCTTCTCCCTCACCACCATCGCTCCGCTTGCCTTTGCTTTTTCCATAGCTGTTTCGATGCAATCTACCTCAATCTGAATGCGTGTACCATGCGGAAAATCATTTGGACCTTTTGCAATCCCGCCACCAATGCTGTTCTGGCCGGTACTGACAGGCCAATAATCCCAATTTTCTTCTCCAATCTTCCAACCGAAAACATCTTGATAAAACTTTGTCGCCTCTTTCGGACTTTGGCTGCTAATCTCGAACCCTACCACTTTTCCCATTTTCATTCCTCCAGTTGTTAAAATAAGCACTATAGTGTCTTCTCTTAAACTAACGGCTTTCCTTCTTTTTTCTAGTAAACTTTCGTATATTCTTCCTCTTTTCTGGAAAAGATGATAGAAAACGACCGTTTTAAGGAGTGGATTTGAATGAAAGTTAGACAAGACGCATGGTCTCATGAAGATGATCTATTACTTGCAGAGACTGTTTTGCGATACATAAGAGATGGTGGCACCCAGCTTGCAGCTTTTGAAGAAGTCGGGGATGCGTTAAATCGCACATCAGCTGCATGTGGATTCAGGTGGAATGCAGAAGTCAGGAAAAAATATGAACCTGCCGTTGCCATAGCCAAAAAACAACGAAAAGAGAAAAAGCGTGCGCAAGAAAAGATAGCAAAAATGCAACAAAAAAGTGAGTCAGTTCCAGCCAAAAAAGCTACCAATCAACCATTGGAGATGGAATGGCTACCTGCACCAAAAGTAGCTTCTGACGAAAAAGTCAGCCTGCCATTTGAATATGATATGGAAGATGAAGAGTATGCACCGCTTCCAGTGCGAAATGCAACAGCGACTGTTGAATCTTCTATTACCCTTGACGACTGCATTCACTTTTTGCAAAACTTCCAACAGAACCAGAATTCCGATTATCGCTTGCAGTTGGAAAGTGAAAGATTACAAAAGGAAAACCAGTTACTTAAACAGAAAAACCAGGCCCTTGAAAAGCAACTTAAGAATTTAGAAGAACAACAAGTTGCCATAAACGAAGACTATGAAATGCTTGTCCAAATCATGGACCGTGCCAGAAGATTGACTGGCAGCAGCATGCAGGATGAAGTGATGTAAAACGGAAAAAGAAGGCCTCGTCCTAAGTTGACGAGGCCTTCTTTATTGATTATTGCTTTCCACCGACACGTTGAATTTTAACATCTTTCAAAATATCATTGATGACATATCCACCAAGGATAAGTCCCGCTACAGACGGCACAAATGCATTGGAGGAAGGTGGCATTTTTGCTTTGCGAATTTCTGCATTATCATTTCCGACCGTTTTACGAACATCTTCACGAATGACAATTGGGCTCTCATCAGAGAATACCACTTTAATGCCACGGTGAATCCCTTCTTTACGAAGTCGAGTTCGGATGACTTTTGCGATAGGATCTGTGTGCGTTTTGGAAATGTCCGCCATTTTGAAACGGGTTGGATCCATCTTATTTGCCGCACCCATACTGGAAACCATCGGAATCTTGCGCTTTAGACACTCTTTCATTAAATGAATTTTATAGGAAATCGTATCAGAAGCATCAATCACATAATCCAATCCATAGCTGAAGAACTCTTCGTACGTTTCTTCTGTGTAGAACATTTTAAGGGCAATTACTTCACAGTCAGGATTGATGTCCTGGATTCGCGCTTTCATCAGATCTGCTTTTGGTTGACCAACTGTGGACATAAGTGCATGAATCTGACGGTTAACATTTGTAATGTCCACATCATCTTTATCCACTAAAATAAGGCGGCCGACGCCGGAACGTGCTAAAGCTTCTGCTGAGAAAGAACCTACCCCGCCTATTCCTAATACTGCAACCGTGCTATTTTTAAGGGTTTCTAGACCTTCTTTACCTATTGCCAATTCGTTTCGTGAAAATTGGTGTAACACTGCATATCAACTCCATTTATCGCTTGTTTCATTTTTAATGTCTTTTAAAGATTGTACCCGAAATCGAATATAACATACTTTGGGTGAAAAGCAAGTAGTCGGATAGGAATTTTTCTTTTTTACGAATTGGGTTTCAATACCTTATAATGAAGGGAATAGTAACTGAATATTATTTTTTTATTGAAAGCGGGGAGTTTGTATTGAAAAATCTTTTGAAGGCCTTATCTTACTTCTTAGTTATTGGCAGTGGTTTAGTAACAATCTTTCGCTTGAACAAAACGAATAAACAGTTAATGGCACGGGAAACAACTTCGTTTCAGGTGAAACAGACACTTGAAGCGATTGCTGCGACGTTGGAGAAGACGCAAAACAATGAGCGTTCTACCTCAGCGGAAAGCAAGCAACAAACCTTGGAGCTTGCTAGAGATGAGGGTTCGAGCGTAATGACTTCCGACATGGAAGTTCAGGAGAATGATCAAGAAATTGCTGAAGAACAACAAGAAGCCCCCCCTTTGATAAAAGCGAACAAGAATGCGCGTGGCGAGTATATTTATCACGTTCCAGGTGGTGTTTTCTATAACCGGACGACTCCAGTGGAATGGTTTCATACTGAAGAAGAGGCGCAGGCAAAAGGGTATCGGAAGTCTGCGAGGTAATGATTATTTGTGCGACAACCTTCATTTTGAGTGAGGGTTGTTTTTTTGTAATGATTTTTGCATAAAAAAACCGGCATTCCGCAATAATGCGAAATACCGGTTTTTGATCCGTATGTAGGCAAGTCCCAATCGTGCCGTCGTTGATGCCTTCGTTTTGATCCCCGCTCACAGCAGGTGGGTGCTCTGTTTCATGCATGTAGTAAGTCCTCACGAGGAAGGCATGTACGCAGCAACGAAAACTCTGAGCTCCCGTATAATCTATTGTTCGGTCAAAACAATAGGTTATACGACGAACACATCAGGACTTGCGACTTCTTGAAGTAATCTTAACACACAGGGTATTTGTTTTCAACTATCACCGTATGGGAAAATCTACTCTTTTTTGACAGCTAGCGACAAATGTAACTCGTCTAATTGCCCACCTGCAACTGGACTTGGCGCTTCTGTCAGGATGCAGCTTGCGCTTGCCGTTTTAGGGAATGCGATGGTGTCACGCAAGTTCGTTCTGCCTGCCAACAGCATAACTAAACGGTCTAATCCAAGAGCAATCCCACCATGTGGAGGAGTTCCGTATTCGAATGCTTCCAGTAGGAAACCGAACTGTTCCGTTGCCTCTTCTTTACTGAAACCAAGCACTTCAAACATTTTTTCCTGGATGTCACGTTCGTAAATACGTAAAGAACCTCCGCCTAGCTCATAACCGTTCAATACTAAGTCGTATGCTTGAGCACGGACTTCTCCTGGGTTTGTTTCCAGTAATGGAAGATCTTCACGAACAGGCATCGTGAATGGATGGTGAGCAGCAAAATAGCGGCCTGCTTCTTCATCGTACTCAAGTAATGGCCAGTCCGTTACCCATAAGAAGTTGTATTTGCTTTCGTCGATTAGACCAAGTTCTTTTCCAAGTTTTAAACGAAGAGCACCTAGAGCATCTGCCACAACAGATTTTTTATCTGCCACGAATAGGATCAAGTCCCCTTCAACAGCATCTAGAGATTGGATGAAGCCTTGTTGTTCTTCTTCATTGAAGAATTTTGCGATCGGCCCTTTCAATCCTTCTGTTTCTACCTTTAACCAAGCTAATCCTTTTGCTCCGTATACAGCAACAAATTCAGTCAGGGCATCGATATCCTTACGGGAGTACTTGCTTGCCGCAACTTTTACATTGATTGCTTTTACTTGACCGCCATTGTTAACAGCTGCGCTGAATACTTTGAATCCACAGTCAGCAACTTGCTCGGACAGGTCCACAAGTTCCATTTCAAAACGAGTGTCTGGCTTGTCGGAACCGTATCTGTTCATGGCATCTTGATAAGTGATACGAGGGAACGTTTCTGGTACATCCACACTCTTTGTATTTTTCATCACCATTCTCATCATGTCTTCCATCATGCCGATAATTTCTTCTTGTGACAAAAAGGAAGTCTCGATGTCGACTTGTGTGAACTCAGGCTGTCTGTCTGCACGAAGGTCCTCGTCACGGAAGCAACGAGCGATTTGATAATAGCGCTCCACACCGGAAACCATCAACAGCTGCTTGAAGATTTGCGGAGACTGTGGCAATGCGTAAAATTCACCTGCGTGTACACGGCTTGGTACTAGATAGTCACGTGCACCTTCTGGCGTGCTTTTCGTTAAGATAGGCGTTTCCACTTCCATGAACTGTTGGTCGTTCAAAAATTCACGGATGGAACGCGTTACGTCATGACGCATCTTCAATGTGTCAAACATAACCGGACGGCGAAGGTCCAGGTAACGGTATTTCAGACGGATATCTTCATTTACTTCTGTCTTGCTGTCCAATACGAATGGTGGTGTTTTTGCCGCATTCAAGACTTCAATGGCTTCTGCCTGTACTTCGATTGCACCTGTTTTCAGGTTAGGGTTTACTGTTGCCTCATCACGGGCAACCACTTTTCCTTTAATATATAAAACGTACTCGTTACGTACACTTTCAGCTGTTTTTAAAGCTTCTGCAGAAACATCTGGATTGAAGACAATCTGCACAAGTCCTGTACGGTCACGAAGGTCTAAGAAAATAAGTCCTCCCAGGTCACGGCGCTTTTGCACCCAGCCTTTTAATTCTATTGTTTCTCCGATGGATGATTGTGGGACTTCGCCACAGTTATATGTTCTACCTTGCATCATTTACCTCTCCCCACTTTTCTTTTCTGTGATGTATGCTACTGCTTCTTCAAAAGAAACTTCCTGTTGCTCGCCTGTTTCCATTTCTTTGATGGATACAACGCCTTTATCTAACTCATCATCACCAAAAACGATGGTGTATTTTGCTTGCAGGCGGTCGGCTGCTTTGAACTGGGCTTTCATTTTTTTATCCTGATAATCTTTTTCAGCAACAATTCCAGCTTTTCTTAGATCAAAAAGTAGCTTTACTGCTGTTTCTTTCGCCTTGTCTCCAAGTGCGACCACATAGCAATCGATGGAATCTTCAAATGGAAACTTTACATTTTCTGCTTCCATAGCAGATATAAGGCGCTCAATACTTAGAGCAAATCCGATACCAGGTGTTTCCGGCCCTCCGATTTCTTGGACCAGCCCGTTGTAGCGTCCTCCACCACATAGGGTTGTGATGGCACCGAAACCTTCTGACGTGCTCATGATCTCAAATGCTGTGTGGTAATAGTAATCAAGTCCGCGCACCAAGTTCGGATCAATTTCATATTGAATGCCTAGAGCAGAAAGATAAGCTACCACTTTATCAAAATAAGCTTTGGACTCTTCATTCAAGTAATCAAGGATGGATGGCGCGGTTGCCATCAATTCGTGATCGCGATCTTTCTTGCAATCAAGGATTCTGAGAGGATTTTTCTCTAAACGTCCTTGGCAATCGCCGCAAAACTCGTTGATTCTCGGTTGGAAGTGATTGATCAACGCATCTCTGTGTGCTTGACGGCTTTCCTTATCCCCTAAGCTGTTAATGACAACTTTTAAGTTATTAAGGCCTAAGCTTTTATATAATTCCACTGCCAGAGCAATTACTTCTGCATCTATGGATGGATCATTGCTCCCAAGAGCTTCAATTCCGAACTGAACGAACTGACGGAAGCGCCCTGCCTGTGGACGTTCGTAACGGAACATTTGGCCGATATAGTAAAGCTTCGTCGGTTGCGTCGGTGAACCGAACATTTTGTTGTTCACATAAGAACGCGCTACGGAAGCAGTTCCTTCTGGACGAAGTGTAAGACTTCTGCCGCCTCGGTCTTCAAATGTGTACATCTCCTTCTGCACCACATCCGTTGTATCCCCCACACCTCTTAAAAACAACTCCGTGCTCTCAAAAATCGGCGTCCTAATCTCCTTATAATTATATAACTCACAAATCTCCTTCGCCTTCGCCTCAATATACTGCCACTTCTCCACCGTACCAGGTAAAATATCCTGCGTACCACGCGGTATCTGAATCGCCATTTACGGTTCCTCCTTATAAAGGGGTCAGACCCCTCTTTCGTTATTTAAAGTGGTAAAGAGGGGTCTGACCCTCTCTACGTTAATTCGTTAAAGTAAATCACCTTTTTTACATATAAAAAACTCCCGTCCCTTGTTTATTAACTAAACAAGGGACGGGAGTTGTATGTCCCGTGGTGCCACCCTAATTGAAGTAGTTTGAAGGCAGGTAAGCATGATGCTTTGTGCCTTTGGTTACTTCCACTCAAGCAGTTAACGCCTGCAACGTCCATCTCCTAGTAGAGCATTTTCAACATGCTGTTTCAGAGCGGATCCTACGGAGTGTTCATTCATTGAGTCATCAAGGGGAAATGCTTTCAGCCCGGGGCATTTCTTCTCTTTCCATGTGGTTCTCAACTACTGTTCTCCATCATCGGTATCTTGTATTTTAGTCCATTAACGCGACTAGTTGTTATGTAAGATACTTGCTAGTATATATACTTTCAAATCTAATTGTCAAGGCTTTATTGAATTCGATTCAATTGTTTTTTTAACGATTTTACATCACGCATCGTAATTCCGAACTCAGATGCCAGTTCCACGTAGGTGGAATCCTTCTCTTTTTCAATGAAATCATGAAAACTTACCCCAAAAACATCTCTACTTCCGTATGCACGATTATGTTTATCACTAAATTTCATCTTTTTACGCTCCTTTTTTGCTACACTAGTATCTATCCTGTCCCTTTTTTGCCTGTTTCTTTCAAAAATAGCAGGAATTTTTTTCACTTTTGTAGAAAAAGAAAGTTTGAACAAAAAATAAGGAGGACAAAATTTGGGTCACAAAGTACATATTTTTCTTATCGCCCTTTTATTATTTTCTACCATTTTTTCCTTTTTGGACCCTTCCACTGTGCAGGCGAATAGAACTGTCGTAGTGGCAACTGATGTATTGAACGTGAGGGAGACTCCGGATGCAAATGGCATCATCATTTCTAAAGTCCAACGAGGGGAATCCTATCCTGTTGTAGAGAGCCAAGGAGAATGGCTGAAGATACAAGTCACTTCCTCTAAGGCCGGATGGGTGGCGTCATTCCTAGTCACAGAAAGCAGCGAGGGGGCTCGTTCCACTGCATCAAGATCAGGCGATGGTGCCAATGTTGAAATTCTGACCGATGACCTACGTGTTCGATCAGGTCCAGGTACAAACTTTTCAGTTGTAGGTTTTCTACATGCAAGCGCGACATCAGTGCAATACCTGGAGGAAAATGAAAACTGGGTAAAAGTTCATTCCGACGGAGTAGAAGGTTGGGTCGCGAAAGAATTTGTGACGATTCTTGCTAAAAAGAAGAAGAAGTCACAGCCTGAACCTACCGAGTCCACCGAAGAAACCGAAGGACAAAGTGCCACTATCACAACGGACGGCTTGAACATCCGGAGTGAACCATCAACACAAAGCGAAGTTCTTGGCTCTTTATCAAGTGGTCAACAGGTAGAGGTTCTTGCGATTCGCGGAGAATGGCTGAATATTTCTTATGACGGAACAGTTGGCTGGATACATAGCGATTACGCGAATATTATTAAATCCCCTTCTGATTCTGGCACACAAGGCTCAGATTCACCAAAAGCCGAAGCAACTATAAAAGTGGCCGGGCTAAATGTAAGAAGCGAACCGACACTTAACGGGAAAGTATTAGAACAACTTTCTGCAGGTACCGTTGTCATGATCATCAGTGAGAGAAACAACTGGTGTGAAATAGAATATGACAATGGGAAAACGGGATGGATCGCTGGGTGGTTTCTAGAAAAAAGCGGTGTTTCATCTTCAACTCCATCCCAAAGCAATGATGGAACAATCGTAATCGTTGATGATGCAACCAATATCAGAAGTGCACCTTCCACCGATTCCAAAGTGATATTGCGTGCAGACGAAGGTGAAGAATTCTCCATTGTAGCTGTGGAAGACAACTGGTATAAAATAAAGCTGCATGACGGATCAGAAGGCTTTGTTGCCGGCTGGATAGTCGCAACGAAAGGAAACGCAACCAGCATAAAAAGAGCTGGTGCGGAACAATATTTATCTAATAAGGTAATAGTCATCGACCCTGGTCATGGCGGCAGAGATGTCGGAGCTATCGGTGCACAAGGAACCTTTGAAAAGGATCTAACCCTTAGAACTTCCCTGCTACTGCAAGACAAATTGAAAGCTGCAGGTGCAACAGTCTACATGACTAGAATGTCCGATACATCGGTCCCTTTGCACTCAAGACCGCAAATGGCGAACTATCATGGCGCAGACGCTTTCCTGAGCCTCCATTATGATAGTATTGATGATACGAGCGTTACCGGGACCACTACTTACTATTATGGTCCTTCTGATAAGAACTTGGCAGACAGTGTGCATTCCTCCCTTGTACAATTTACAAATTTACGAGACAGAGAAGTACGCCAAGAAAACTACTTAGTATTGAGAGAAAGCATGCAACCTTCCCTGCTTTTAGAACTTGGGTATATCAGTAACCGCGGAGAGGAAATAACCGTCCTTTCAGGTGACTTCCAGGAACGGGCATCCACTGCAATATATCAGGGGTTGGCTCAGTATTTTAGAGGGAATTAATTAGCTGAAAAGAATGTAGAGGACCTATGAAGTTTCAGGTCCTCTTTTTTGTGATTGTGATGGGGCTATTTTCGTTATTGTGACATTTTAAGCGTCTATTGTAACTTTTTCGGAGGTTATTGTGACTTTTACAGAAGCTATTGTAACTTTTTCATAACTTATTGTGACTTTTTCATCGGTTATTGTGACATTTGTACAACATGACCAACTCCCCCCCACTCCTTCACAAAAAAAGCCAGCCACACACCTCCAATTAAAGGCATGCAACCAGCTTCAAAAAATCATTTACTTTCCACAATCAACGTAACAGGTCCATCATTGACAAAATCCACGTCCATCATGGCACCGAACCGGCCTGTCTCAACAACTATACCTTTTCCGCGCAACTCTTCGTTAAACGCTTCATAAATGGTTTCTGCATGTTCAGGCTTTGCAGCGTCCATAAAATTAGGACGGCGGCCCTTGCGGCAGTCGCCATATAAGGTGAACTGAGATACAGACAAAATCTGCCCCTTCACATCAAGTAATGAAAGGTTCATTTTATCCTGCTCGTCTTCAAAAATACGGAGGTTTGATACTTTTTCCGCAACATAGGCTGCATCTTCAATCGTATCCTCATGAGTGACGCCAACAAGTAACATCAGTCCACGATCAATTTTCCCCACTACATCACCAGACACACGAACTTCCGCTCTCTTCGCTCTCTGTAATACAACTCTCATGTCAAAAGAACCTCTCTTACTGCATTATTCTTCGAACAGCATAAATATCGGAAATCTGTTTGATCCGCTCCACGACTTTATGCAAATGATTGATATTATGAATAGCAATTGCCATATGAATCGTTGCCATCTTATTACGATCAGAACGGCCGGAAACTGCCGTAATATCGGTCTTCGTTTCGTTAACCGCCTGCAACACTTCATTTAACAAGCCTCTGCGATCATAGCCTGTTATTTCTATTTCCACATTGTACTCGCGGTTGTCTTTAACATCACTTTCCCAGTCTACATCAATAAGACGGTCATTCGTGCCTTCAGCTTCAACGTTTGCACAATCTGCACGGTGGACGGACACACCACGCCCTCTTGTGATGAAACCTACAATCTCATCCCCAGGTACAGGATTACAGCACTTAGAAAGACGAACAAGCAAGCTGTCAATTCCTTGCACGACTACACCAGCATCTTTGCGCTTTTTGACTGGAGCTGTTTTCTTTTTCTCTGCATTTTCAGTGATATCTGTAATTTGTTGTTCTTTATCACGCTGACGACGCTGCTTTTCAGTCAAACGGTTTGCCACTTGTAGAGCGGTGATTCCGTTATACCCGACTGCGGCAAACATATCATCTGCTGTCATGAAGTTAAACTTTTCCGAAACGCGGGTAATGTTTTCTGTATTCAGAATTTCCTTTAAGTCAAAGTCCATTCCCTTGATTTCTTTTTCAACAAGGTCACGGCCTTTTTCCACATTTTCCTCACGACGCTGTTTCTTGAAGAACTGTCGGATTCTATTTTTCGCCTGGGAGGTTTGAGCAAGCTTCAACCAGTCCTGACTCGGCCCATAGGAATGCTTGGACGTCAGGATCTCAATGATATCACCAGTTTTCAATTTATAATCCAATGTGACCATTTTACCGTTCACTTTGGCGCCAATCGTTTTATTTCCGATCTCGGAGTGAATACGATAAGAAAAATCAATCGGCACAGATCCGCTAGGAAGCTCGATAACATCGCCTTTTGGTGTGAAAACGAACACCATATCAGAGAACAGGTCAATTTTTAACGACTCCATGAATTCTTCTGCATTTGTCGCATCATTTTGCCACTCAAGAATTTCACGGAACCATGTTAATTTTTCTTCAAAAGATGCACGGTCATCTGCTTCTTTGTCCTCTTTATAGGCCCAGTGTGCAGCGATTCCGTATTCTGCAATCTGGTGCATCTCACTTGTACGGATCTGCACTTCCAAAGGATCTCCCTTTGGTCCGATCACAGTTGTATGCAGGGACTGGTACATATTCGGTTTTGGCATGGCAATATAATCTTTAAAGCGACCAGGCATCGGTTTCCAGCATGTGTGAATGATTCCAAGAACCGCATAACAGTCTTTGATACTGTTAACAATGATGCGGACAGCTAATAGATCGTAAATCTCGCTAAACTGCTTGTTCTGTTTAGCCATTTTACGATAGATGCTATAAATATGCTTAGGGCGACCGGAAAGCTCCGCAGTGATTTCCACTTCTTCAAGACGGTCGTTTACTTCATTCATAACCTCGGAAATATACTGCTCACGCTCTGCACGCTTACGCTTCATCAGGTTAACGATGCGATAGTATTGTTGTGGATTTAGATACCGTAATGCTGTATCCTCAAGCTCCCACTTAATTTTACTGATCCCCAGTCGGTGGGCAAGCGGTGCAAAAATTTCAAGAGTTTCGTTCGAAATCCGACGTTGTTTTTCTTGCGGAAGATGCTTCAATGTCCTCATATTATGAAGACGGTCTGCAAGCTTAATTAATATGACGCGGATATCCTGAGCCATCGCCACGAACATTTTTCGATGGTTTTCTGCTTGTTGCTCTTCCTGGGACTTGTACTTAATTTTCCCAAGCTTCGTCACACCGTCCACAAGCATCGCCACTTCGGCATTAAAGGCTTCCTTGATCTCCTCCAAGGTAACGGACGTATCTTCCACTACATCATGAAGAAACCCAGCCGCAATGGTGGATGGATCTAGATCAAGGTCCACAAGGATTCCTGCGACCTGTATTGGATGTATGATATAAGGCTCACCGGATTTTCGATATTGTTCTGCATGAGCGTTTTTCGCAAACTCATACGCTCTTTCCAAAAAGGCAATGTCCTCACCCTTTAGATAGCGCCTCGCATTATCTATCACCTGGTCTGCAGTTAATACTTGCTCATTTGCCATATTTCTACTCACCTTTTTGACTTTCTTTTTTTATTTTACTAGACATATCCTATTAAAAAAGCGCAAGCGCCTATGATCTTTATTTTAATTTCTTACCATTATGGACAGAAATCTTTCGTTCTTTACTTGAATAGAACAAAAAAGTATATTGTTTTTATTATCGTGAAATTTTATGTAGATGTAAAGAGATTATGAGGGAAAAATAAAGATTTGTCGACAGATTTTTCAGGAATTGGTGTAAAAAATATACTTTTCTAATAAAAGCGGCCTTTTTACCTATCATTTCATTTTATTTATGTTAGCAGGAAATAGTACTAGGCCGTTATCATCATATATGAAAAAAACTAGAGCAATCCGATTGCCCTAGTTCTTTTTAAAAATTAATATTTCATTAATGTAAGAATATCGAATCCGTCTAGTTTGCTGCGTCCATCCAAGTAGGATAGCTCGATAAGGAATGCAATACCTGCAACTACTCCGCCAAGCTCTTCAACAAGCTTGATTGTCGCTTCGATTGTACCACCTGTTGCAAGTAGATCATCTGTAATCAATACGCGTTGACCAGGCTTGATCGCATCTCTATGGATAGTCAGTACATCTTTACCGTACTCCAAACCGTATTCAACACGAGCTACTTCACGTGGAAGTTTCCCTTCTTTACGAACCGGCGCAAAACCAACTCCTAAAGAGTAAGCTACCGGACAACCAATGATGAATCCACGTGCTTCCGGTCCAACAATTAGATCTACTTCTTTATCGCGAGCATATTCAACGATTTGGTCTGTTGCATAACGGTATGCATCACCATTGTCCATTAACGTTGTAATATCCTTGAACTGTATACCAGGTTTTGGCCAATCAGGAACGATTGTTACGAATTTCTTTAAATCCATCTTCTATTTTCCTCCTATGAATGAACAGTGCATTGCTTGGTTAGATGCTGATCAAACCACACTTTTAATTGTTTATATGAAGAATATAAAAACAAGTTTTCAAGCATCACTTGCTGTTGCTTTTTACGATAAGTTGGAGACTCTTCAAAGTCCCTTTTTTTCGCTGCATGGTTTAATGCGATAAAACCCTTGTCTATTGTAACAAATTCTAAGTCAAAAAACACCTGTGATATGAAATCCACTGTTTCTTTTGACCAGCCTCGGTGTTTGGCGATATCTTCTGCATGCTTTCTGAGGTCAAAGGAACCTTTTTTAGCAAGTAATGCGTAAAACCATTTAAAGTGCTCTCTCGTCGGGATGGTAGAAAAGAAATGGTTCTCCTTTTGATAAAAGGACGCATAGATTCGCTCAGGCGTACTATTTTCTAATAAATTTGATAGGAGCGCTTCTTCAGAAGGGATATCCAGTATGACAACATACTTTCCTGTCAAATCTTCTTTAGTATCATTTGTTACCATATTTGCATATGGTCGTAAATCAGCATGCAGATTAATTTCTTCCAAAGTAGATTCATTAAAATATAGGATGTGGAGTTTTGTTTTATCTATTCCATTTAGCGTTTGATTTAACTGTTTAATGGAACGGATATCAAAAAGCTGCCAATCTGTCACTCTGATATCTTTCAAAAAAAGTTGAGGCTTGCGGAAATTGTTCCATTCATTGATAGAGAGTTCTCCCAAAACGTCAAGAGATGCCCCAGGGGAGACGTGATGATACGTTTCTCCAAAGCCAAAGCCTACACAATCTAGTGAACTGCCATCCTGTTCAATGACCAGTTTCAAATGATTGCTTTTGTTTCCGATTTGGCGAATTTGTTGTGGCAAGACACCTTTTACCAGCACTTTTGGTTTTGGATTGGACACTCCGAATGGAGCAAGCATTTCCAACTGCTCTATTGTTGCAAGTGTTACCTCTTCCACTTTGCATTCAATATCAACGTCCGTAATAGGAGTGAAATCTTCATCTGTCAGAATTTCTAACGCCTTTTGATTCATTCTTTGTCTGAGCTCATTTACATCTTCTATTTTCAACGTCATTCCGGCCGCCATTGGATGTCCACCGAAATGAGGCAAAATATCCCGGCATTCCGAAAGGTTTTCAAAGAGATCAAATCCGGCAATGGAACGCGCAGAACCTTTTGCCAACCCTTTATCCTCATCAAGGCTAAGCACGATGGTTGGTCGGTAAAAACGGTCCACAAGGCGTGATGCCACAATCCCGATCACTCCTGCATTCCAATTATTTCCCTCCACAATAATAAAACCATTATCCTCTGGCGGGTATTTCTCT
The DNA here is from genome assembly GCF_019931755.1 of Sutcliffiella horikoshii. Taxonomy (NCBI): domain Bacteria; kingdom Bacillati; phylum Bacillota; class Bacilli; order Caryophanales; family Bacillaceae; genus Sutcliffiella; species Sutcliffiella horikoshii. Next base: position 2,996,823 of record NZ_CP082918.1, read on the forward strand.
TCCACCTGTTGAATGGCTTCTTCGGTAATCTGGGTCACAATTTGCTGTCTCTCTTTGTTGTAACTTTCCATTTCCTCTGCAAGCATTTTGGCTTCTTCAGGATCATTTGTCATAAGAAGATGAACTGCCGGGTCTGCATTGTCCAGTCGCCCTACCGCATTGATTCTCGGTCCGATCGAAAACCCTACTGTCTCTTCTGTTACCGTATGCAATTCCACTCCGCATTTTTGAAGAAGCGCCTTTAAACCGACACGTGTGGTCTGTTGCATCTTTTTGATTCCTTTAGAGGCAAGCAGTCTGTTCTCCCCGACTAACGGGACCAAATCGGCAATGGTTCCGATGGCTGCCACATCAAGGAGGTGCTCCGGATTTTTTCCGAGGAGTGCATGTGCGACCTTGTAGGCAACACCAACACCAGCAAGGTCATCAAACGGGTAAGAGCAAGTTTCTTTTTTCGGGTGAATGATCGCAAAAGCATCAGGCAATTCTGGTCCAGGCTCATGGTGATCGGTGATGATAAGGTCCAACCCTAGTTCTTTTGCCACTTTTGCTTCATTGATGGCAGAGATTCCTGTGTCGACTGTGATAATAACAGAATATCCATTTTCTTTTGCTTGTTTGAAGGCATTTTCATTTGGCCCATAGCCCTCTGTAAAACGGTTTGGGATATAAAAATCAACCAGTGCACCGATTTCTCGTAACGCAGTCACCATAACGGTGGTACTGCTGACTCCATCTGCATCATAGTCGCCAAACACAAGGATCTTCTCTTCCTTTGCAATCGCTTGATTTACTCTCTCCACGAGCTTGTCCATATCCTCCATTAAAAAAGGATCATGAAACTCTTGATCATTTGTATATAAAAATTCTTTTGCTGCATCTATCGTGTCAAACCCTCTGTTTACCAAAAGGGAAGCAATAAGAGGGGCAATATCTAAAGACTGCGCTAATTGCTCAACCTGTTCCATACTCGATTCATTTACATTCCATCTTGATTTAGAAGCTAACAAACTAATTCCTCCCTTAGCGTTTCTTATTATACTAGAGAGTTATAGTAGCTTCAATAACCACCGCAGAGGTACCTGACCCCAAAAACAAACAAACTATATACTTACCACACCCAATGCTGGGGTCTGGTACCGCACTTATGCTCTTCTACCCTTCTCAACAAAAAAACACAGGCCCACTACCGCGACCTGCGTCTCTCCCCAACTGTTTCCACCGTATTCTTATCCTTATCCTCAACCACCGGCTCTACTCCAGCCTGTTCCCCAGAAACTCCTTTATGCTTCTGCTGCATCTGCCGTTTAACCTTAACCACCTGATAAATTCCAATAGACCCGGCAATAACAATGCCCATCAAAGTCGAAAATAATATGACTAACACCAACGGCCATTCCGCTGTGCCGAATAAATAGTTCACCTCAACAGGTGCCACATTTAATACTGCGAAAATGGCTACAACGATGGTGAAAAGAACTCCCGCCAATAGATACCATTGCGTCTTCATATAAATCTCCCCCTCAATTATTCAGAGTATGGATTGATATGCACAAACACATCCTGAACTTCTCTATTTTCAACGAGTTTTGCCTTCACGTTTTTACCTATTTTATGACCATCTTCCACCGTAATGTATGGATCAACGGAAATTTTTAAATCAATGATGACATAATGACCATGTTCCCTTGCATGCAAACTGTCAATTTTCATCACACCAGGCACAGTTAAAACAACCTCACGAAATTCTTCCGTATCTTCCTCATGCATGACATGGTCCATCGTATTGTGAATGGACTCTGAACCAAGCTGCCAAGAAATCTTTATAATCATGAGAGCTACCACTATCCCTGCAACAGGGTCAAGATATACTAACCAGTCAACTCCGATATACCCTCCCAAGACAGCACCGGCAATACCTATTAGAGCTGCGATGGAAGAGAAGACGTCTGATCTATGTTCATATGCATTGACGATGATGGCGTCACTCTTTATTCTTTTTCCCAAATTGTACTTATATCGAAACATTATTTCTTTAACGATGATGGAAAAGACAACTACATAAATGGCTAAAGCTTTTGGTGCCTGGATCGGTTCAAAGAAAGCCTGAAAAGACGATTTGCCAATTTCAAACCCGACGATCAATAAAAGAACCGCAACAATAATGGCAGCAATATTCTCTGCCTTGCCATGTCCATATGGATGATCTTCATCAGGAGGCTGCTTGGCTGCCCTCAAACCTATGTATACTGCCAAAGATCCTGCAACATCAGATGCAGAGTGAACAGCGTCCGCTACAAGTGCCCGACTGTTGGCAACTACACCAGCCCAAGCTTTTAGTCCGGCCAACACGATGTTTCCGACCACTCCTACCAACGCTGCAAATTCGGCCTTCTTAAATCGCTCATTATGTTCCATTACGACACCCCTTTGCATTCTCTACTTTCTATTGTACCCGAAATAAGGCAAATCCTTCTAAAAATCATACAAATAAAAATGTCACAGCGCGTGTATCAACCGCTGTGACATTTCTCATTATACTTCTGGCTCCGGATCTTCTACAGGAGCTTTTCTAGGTTTAGTAATTTGTTTGTATTTCCAATTCATCCACAGCTGTGCTGCGATGAACAGGGAAGAATACGTACCTACAATCAATCCAACTAATAAGGCAATGGAGAAATTAGTAATCGACTCACTGCCGAAAATAAGCAAAGCAATGACTGCAATAACTACCGTTCCAACCGTATTAAGGGATCTGACGAAAGTTTGCTGTAAACTTTTGTTCACGATTTCTTTTAAATCTTCATATGTTTTAACCCGCTTTTTCTTTTTCAAGTTTTCACGGATCCGGTCAAACGTAACAATCGTATCATTGATCGAGTAACCGACAATGGTCAACAAGGCTGCAATGAATGTGATATCCACTTCCAGTCTTGTTAAACTGAAGAACGCAACGATAAAGAAGGCGTCATGGAACAATGCCACAATGGCAGCAAGTGCAAACATCCATTCAAATCGGATGGTTACATAGATGATGATTCCAACAGCAGCAATCAGAATGGCAAAGAACGCATTCCTTGCAAGTTCTTGACCAACTGTTGGGGAAACCGTACTAACACTTGGTTCCGAGCCGTATTTATTTTGTACATACTCTTTCACTTCTGCTATTTCTGTCTGTGAAAAATCATCCACATATCTAGCAACAGCAATTTCGTTATTATTTCCTGCAAGAACCACATCTTTCGGCTCCAACCCAATGGAACCTAATTCTTCTGTAATCTCTTCAGCTGTCAGGCTTGTTTCACTTAAGATTTCCACCCTTGTACCACTGGCAAAATCAATACCAAGGTTTAAGCGGAAGACAGCAAGTACTATAATGCCGGCAACAATCAAAGCTCCTGAAAGCATAAAGAACTTCTTGCGATGCTTCAAGAAATCCCAGTTATCAAATCGGTTTGGAGCTTCCGTCTGCTCATCCGTCATATTGATATCAAGGATATCCTCTTTTTTCACACCAAATAGATGCGGCTTATTATTCATGAATCTGCTGTTCACCCACAGGCCAAGCAATAGTCTTGATCCGAAAACAGCTGTAATAAAGCTCAATAGGATACTGACAATCAACATAGTTGCAAACCCTTTTACAGAGCTTGTTCCGTACACGAACATTACCCCTGCTGCAAGAAGCGTTGTTAAGTTGGCATCCAAAATGGTTGAAAACGAGTTTCTGCTACCTGCTCGGAATGCGGACATCGCAGATCTTCCAAGCTTTAATTCTTCTTTAATCCGTTCATAGGTGATGATATTGGCGTCTACTGCCATCCCTACACCAAGAATCAACGCGGCTATACCTGGTAGTGTAAGAACCCCATTCATCAATTCGAACACAAGCAAGATTAAGAAAATATACGTACTTAATGTTACAACCGCCACCAAGCCAGGCAAACGGTAGTATACAAGCATGAAAATAAGGATAACACTAATCCCTATAATACCGGCAAGGACCGTTTTCTGAAGTGCAGTTTCCCCGAATTTAGCTCCTACAGACGTGGAATAGATTTCTTCCAACTCAACAGGTAAGGATCCTGCATTCAGTAGGTCTGCTAACTCCTTCGCAGATTCAATCGAAAAGTTCCCTGTAATCTGCACGTTTGTTTCATTTAACACACGATCTACACCAGCAGCAGAAAGGTATTTAGGATCCTCTTTGCCAGCTTCCGCTTCATAAGAATCCACGCCTTCTTCAAAATCCAGCCAAATAACCATCAAGTTGCGCCCAACACCCATATCACGAACTTGACGTGTGATGTCCCCAAATTCTGAAGCAGAACGAAGCGTCAGAGCCACACTTGGAGCATTGTTTTGGTCAAAGGACTGACTTGCTCCTCTCTCTGCGAGGGCCGAACCATCCATTAATAAGTTGTCATCCACATCACGGAAGGTTAATTTTGCTTCTGTGGACAACAGTTCCCTTGCCTTGGACTGGTCTTCCACTCCGGCAAGCTGGACACGAATACGATTATCGCCCTCGATTTGGATGTTCGGTTCACTGATACCTAACACATTTACCCTTTTATAAAGGGCACTGACCGTACTTACAAGCAAATCACGATCCACTTCACTATTTTCATTGATAGGTTTTACTTCATACAGGACCTCAAAGCCCCCTTGAAGATCAAGACCAAGTTTAATATCTTTTGTAATTGGATTCGTAAACACTCCAATTGTGCTTCCAATTAGAATAAGAAGTAAAAAGAATGCTACTATCCGTCCTCTTTTGACCATTCGTGAAAAATCCTCCTTCTGCACTTACAATCGATGAAATAACTTCCGCTTTTATGGACACTTGGCTTCTTACATGCTTCACGTATAATTATGTAAAATAGTTAATTAAAGCCGTTTCAATGCCATCATGTACCATTATGATTCATCCATTAATGCCTGTCAATTTTTGCTGAAAATTTAATCTTTTTGTGAGGTAAAATAGTTTGGTGCTTTGTACGCTTCGATGGTGATGTAACTCATATAGTCGGTGACTGATAAACTGTACACATCATTGACCAGTTCAAACAGTCTTTTGGTTTCGGGGCGCTTCCATTTCTTTTTCGTCAAGCATTCCCACAATTCATCCTCTGAGACGGTGTCATAGCCGAAAAGCTGAAATTCTTCCAGCTTGCTCTGCAAAATTGGACCCAGGTCGTACCGGAAAAGGTCATAAGCATGTTCATTGGTTTCTTTTTTCATTGTTGATTGAACCCCCATTCAATTCACTCTCTCATTTTATGCTTATTTCTAATAACCTTCTTTCCTTTCACTAGCACCTTGATAATACTTGTCATGCTTGGCCCACTCTTGTGCATATAGATAATTGTATATGATAAGTCAGTAATTGAGAAGGCAGGGAATGGCATGACAAAGCAAACATTTTTAAGAGGGACCTTAATTTTAATTATTGCCGGTTTGATCACAAGGGTTTTAGGGTTTGTCAACCGGATCGTGGTAGCAAGGTTTATCGGGGAAGAAGGCGTGGGACTATACATGATGGCAGTTCCTACACTTGTACTTACCATAACCATTACCCAACTTGGCTTGCCTGTTGCCATTTCCAAATTGGTTGCCGAGGCAGAAGCCCAGGGCAATCACCGGAAAATCAAAAAGATTTTGGTCGTATCCCTTGCCACGACTGGAGCGCTCAGTATTATCTTCACTCCCGCCATGATTCTCCTCGCTCCTTACTTATCCAATAACCTATTTACAGATCCTAGAACCTATTATCCATTAATGGCAATTGCACCTGTAGTTCCGATTATCGCGATCTCTTCTGTCCTTCGCGGCTATTTCCAAGGAAGACAGAATATGAAACCATCCGCCATTTCACAGGTCATCGAACAAGTGGTTAGGATTTCTTTGGTTGCCGCTTGTACAAAAGCATTGCTTCCATATGGTATTGAATATGCAGCAGCAGGCGCCATGCTTTCCGCAGTCGTTGGAGAACTGATGTCCTTGCTTTATATGCTTTTTATTTTTAAAAATAAAAAATCTTTCCGTTTGCGTCGAAAGTTCTTTAACTATGTTGGGGAAGGAAAAGAGACATTCCGTGATTTGATGCGGATTGCCCTTCCAACTACGGGAAGCCGAATGATAGGTTCTGTTGCCTGGTTTTTCGAACCAATCGTCGTTGCCCAAAGCTTAGCTATTGCCGGTGTGGCTACTGCCATGGCCACCAAACAATACGGTGAACTTGTTGGATTTGCGCTTCCATTGATGATGTTGCCGTCCTTTATTACTTATTCCTTATCCACCGCCCTCGTTCCTGCCATAAGTGAAGCAGCAGCGAAAAAAAATAGCATCCTTATTGAACATCGTCTTCAACAAGCATTAAGGCTTTCCTTTGTCACAGGCGGACTGGCAGTGGTACTTCTCTTCGTTTATGCAGAGCCTATCATGTTATTAATGTATGGCAGCAGCAAAGCGGCCATCTATATAAAAGTCATGGCACCATTCTTTTTGTTCTATTATTTTCAGGGACCGCTGCAGGCAACATTGCAGGCATTGGATCTTGCGAAAGCAGCCATGATCAATAGCTTTATTGGTGCCGCAGTGAAAACAGCTGTGATCTTTGTTTTGGCGAGCAAGCCTGCTTTTGGGATCATGGGAGCGGCACTTGGAATTGTGATCGGAATGATGCTAGTTACCTTGTTGCATATGGCCACCATCATGAAGGCCCTTAATTACTCGCTGTATATTCGTGATTATGTAAAAAGCTTCATTACCATGGGGATTTGCGTAGTTGCAGGGATGTGGATGGTCGACCATTTCCTGCTGGGTCTTGGGGTTGGGCAACGGAGCGGATTGATGATTATTTTGACATGCCTTCTGTATCTCGTTCTATTATTAGTCTTTGGATTAGTAAAAAGAGAAGAACTTGCAAGGCTGCCTTTCTTGAAAAAGTGGCTGGCGAGGTAGTGAGTTTGCCAATCGGGGTGTTTAGAATTATCAACTTCTAAACACCCTTTTATTCATCAATCAAATCGATAAAAAACACTCCGTTATCATAGCTGCAATAAGAAATCTTATGTAAATCTTTATATCCAATAGCTCTTAATTGCTGCCTAAGCCAAAGATTGGTTTTACCGATTCGTTTTAAATGATCTTCTTGAATGACTCCGTCCATCACAAGCGGCAGGTTCATGGAATCCTCTTCATCAACAGGAATTCCCTCTTCCTTCTTTTTCTCAAATACCGATAGTTTTCCTGAAGGTTCCAAAATCGCAAACTCTACATCGGCCACATTTTTCACATTCTTTTCCCTGAGCTGGACAAGCAGGTCATCGAAGTTATAGCGTTGTTTTTTCATTGCCTCTTCATCTATTTTCCCATTATTGATGATGACAGTAGGTTTTCCATCAATCAGAACTCGGAATCGTTGGCTTTTAAGTGATACAAAGGCAAGCAAGATCTGAATTCCCATTAACAAAAACATCGGAAGCAGCGAATGAATCAGTGGGTCTTTCGGGTTTTCAATCGCCATGACAGCCATTTCGGCAATCATGATAAAGACGACCAAGTCCAAGACACTCAATTCCCCTATTTCTCTCTTCCCCATGACACGAAAGATCATGAGAATAAGGAAATATAGAAAAAGGGTTCTCGCGATAATCAACACGTATTCTTCCATTACACCCACCTCTTCCGAACAAGACAATTATATGTTTAGCTTTCACCCAAAAAATATTTATATTCTATTATGTCTTTCTTGTGAATATGCTTGTATTACTTAGCATGTACTACGAAAGGGGAAAAGTACGCATGGAATCAAAACGACTTAGTTTAGCTATCATGTATGGCTTAATTACCGTTTTTATGTTGGCTATTGTCATCAGTTTTATATTTTCCTTACTTCTGCGGTTCACGTCACTTCAAGAAACTAGTGTGGCATGGATCATTGTGACTTTATCATTTATAACGCTGTTTATCGGTGGATTTATCTCCGGCGGGCGTGGAAAAGAAAAAGGGTGGCTGCTTGGCGGAGCAACAGGTGGTGCATACACACTTGTCATTTTTCTTTTTCAATACTTGGGAAATGACGCCCTGTTCACCATGCAACAAATGTTGTTTCATCTTGGATTTATCGGAATCGCCGCTCTTGGGGGAATTATCGGAGTGAATGTTGGCGGTGGTTATACTTCCAAAGCCTAATGAAAAAGAGCATGAACCCCAAATGGGAACATGCTCTTTTTTCACATTAGTCTTGAACTACATCTCTAACCGCTTGGCGGTCGTATGTAAGACGAGATCCGTCTCCTGCTTTGATGACAATCTTGTCCTCATCCAATGCATCCACGATACCGTGTAATCCACCGATTGTAACAACTTTGTCCCCTTTTTGCAGGCTAGTCTGCATTTCACGAACTTGCTTTTGACGCTTTTGTTGTGGGCGAATTAACAAGAAGTAGAAAATAGCAAACATTAATACTAAAGGTAAAATAGCACCAGCCATTCCTTCCATGTTGTAACGCCTCCTTTCTCATCAGTCATGTATGGGAAGAGATTTTAGAAGTTCTTTGCATTCGGTTTATTGAATCCATATTTCTCAAAAAACTCTTCTTTGAAGTCCCCCAGACGATCTTCGCGGATCGCTTGTCTGACATCCTCCATTAATTTTACCAGAAAATAAAGGTTATGGTAAGTTGTTAGCCTAATTCCCAAAGTTTCGTCACATTTGATTAGGTGACGGATGTAAGCTCTGGAATAATTTGTGCAAGTATAGCAGTCGCACTCTGGATCAAGTGGTCCAAAGTCACGTGCAAACTTCGCATTTTTAACCACCAATCGGCCTTCACTTGTCATTAATGTCCCATTTCGTGCAATTCTAGTCGGCAATACGCAGTCAAACATATCAACCCCGCGAATCGCTCCGTCAATCAGGGAATCAGGAGATCCAACACCCATCAGGTAACGCGGTTTGTCTGTCGGCAACCAAGGCGTCGTGAATTCAAGCGTGCGGTTCATGACATCTTTAGGCTCTCCTACAGATAAGCCCCCGACTGCATACCCAGGGAAGTCCATAGATACTAGGTCTTGTGCACTTAACTTACGTAGATCCTCATATTCCCCACCTTGAACGATTCCGAACAGGCCTTGGTCTTGTGGACGCTGATGTGCCTCTAGGCAGCGTTCAGCCCAGCGTGAAGTACGTTCCACTGATTTTTTCATATATTCATGTGTTGCAGGATATGGAGGACACTCGTCAAATGCCATCATGATATCAGAGCCAAGGTCGTTTTGGATGTGCATCGCTTTTTCTGGTGATAGGAAAAGCTTGTCTCCGTTCATATGGTTGCGGAAGTGTACTCCTTCTTCTTCGATTTTACGAAGGTCGCTCAGACTGAACACTTGGAAACCGCCTGAGTCCGTAAGGATGGCGCGATCCCAGTTCATGAATTTGTGGAGTCCGCCTGCTTCTTTGACGATTTCGTTACCTGGACGCAGCCATAGGTGGTATGTGTTGCTCAGGATGATTCCTGCTCCCATTGCTTTGACGTCTTCTGGTGACATTGTTTTTACTGTGGCAAGTGTTCCTACAGGCATGAATACTGGTGTTTCAAAGCTTCCGTGTGGTGTGTGGACGATTCCAAGGCGTGCGCCTGTTTGTTTACATGTTTTGATTAGTTCGTATCTGATTGCTGTCATTGTATTCTCCTTAGGATTTCTATAAAGCATTTCATTGATTTGGCAAACTCCTGTAGATTTCCGTTCCGGGTGTTCGCTTTCCGCGGGACGGTGCTTGAGCCTCCTCGGCTTCGCCTGTGGGGTCTCAAGCTACCGTTTCCCCCCGCCGGAGTCTCACACTCTGCACTTCAATCTACAGGGGGACCTTTATTACAAAGAAACAGCCTCTTTCATTTTTATAAAATTAGCATGGCGTCGCCGAAGCTGAAGAAGCGGTATTTTTGGTTGACAGCTTCTTCGTAGGCGTGCATGACGTTTTCGCGGCCGGCAAGTGCGCTGACAAGCATGATTAGCGTTGATTTTGGCAGGTGGAAGTTTGTGATCATGCCATCAATGGCAGCAAACTTGTAACCTGGGTATATGAATATGTTTGTCCATCCGCTCGCCTCTTTAAACTCGCCATGATCACGTGCGATCGTTTCAAGTGTTCGTGTAGAAGTGGTGCCGACTGTGATGATTCTTCCGCCATTGCTGCGAACATCATTCAAAAGTCGCGCAGTGCCCTCTGACATCTGGTAAAACTCTGCATGCATATCGTGTTCTTCAACGGAATCCACGCTCACCGGGCGGAATGTTCCAAGTCCAACATGAAGGGTAATGAAAGCAGTATGTACGCCTTTATCCTTCAATGCATCTAGCAGTTCTTCTGTAAAATGAAGACCGGCAGTCGGAGCCGCTGCTGAACCAGTTTCCCTTGCAAAAACGGTTTGATAGCGGTCGCGGTCTTCTAATTGTTCTTTTATATATGGCGGCAGGGGCATTTCTCCCAAACTATCTAACACTTCATAAAAAATGCCTTCATAGCGGAAATCAAGCTTTCTGCCGCCATGCTCGCTTTCGCCTGTGCAAATGGCAGTTAAACGACCGTCACCAAAGGAGACAACAGTGCCTTCTTTTACACGTTTAGCAGGCTTGATGAGGGTTTCCCATGTGTCGCCTTCTAATTGTTTCAATAGAAGTACTTCAATTTTTGCTCCTGTTTCACTTTTCACGCCAAAAAGTCTGGCCGGCAGTACTCTTGTGTCGTTCAGGACAAGGCAGTCGCCTTCTTTTACGTAGTCCAAGATGGAACGAAAAGTGGGTTCGTGTGTTAGGTTGCCTGTTTCTTTGTTGAGTACCATTAGGCGTGATGCTTCTCTTTGTTCTAGTGGTGTTTGTGCGATCAGTTCTTCTGGTAAGTGGAAATCAAATAAATCTATCTTCATAGTGTCACCTTTTCTTGTTTGCTATCTTAGTATCTCGTTAACTCCTGTATCCTTGCGTTCCAGGTGTTCGCTTTCCGCGGGACGGTGCTTGAGCCTCCTCGGCTTCGCCTGCGGGGTCTCAAGCTACCGTTGCCCCCCGCAGGAGTCTCACACCTTGCACTCCAGTCTACAGGAATATTCCTATCTAAATCGGCCAATAAAATAAAATATTAGACTGAGTACGATGCTGATGATGATGGAGGTTACGATTGGGAAGAAGAAGGTTACATTCCCTTTTTTTACGACGATGTCTCCTGGGATTTTTCCGACCACTTGCCAGAGGAATCCTACGATTAAAAGTACTGCTCCGACTACCATCAGCATTTTAGGCAGTTCCATTATTCTTTTGGCACCTCCATATTGAAATGACGGTACACCAAGTCTGTCACTACCCGACCACGTGGAGTCCGTTGCAAAAATCCAATTTGAAGAAGGTATGGTTCATACACATCTTCAATGGTATGTGATTCTTCTCCGATCGTTGCTGCGATCGTATCCACTCCAACAGGACCACCACGGAATTTTTCAATGATGCCCATCAAGAGCTTTTGGTCGATGTGGTCTAATCCAAGTTTATCAACCTGCAAGCGATCTAACGCCTCTTTTGCAAGAGAAGCACTAATCGTATCTTTTCCTAAAACTTGGGCAAAATCCCTCACCCTGCGTAATAGTCGATTGGCGATACGCGGAGTTCCCCTTGCTCTTCTGCTTATCTCTGTGGCTGCGTCTTGCTCAAGGCCAATCTCCAGAATTTGTGCCGTGCGCAGACAGATTTCTGTTAGCTGCTCTTCGTTATAATATTCCAGCCTGCTCAGTACCCCAAAACGGTCTCTAAGCGGTGCCGTCAATAAGCCCACTCTTGTGGTAGCCCCAACGAGCGTGAAAGGAGGAAGATCCAGACGAACAGACTTTGAGGTTGGTCCCTTTCCTATCACGATATCTAAACAATAGTCCTCCATTGCAGGATAAAGAACTTCTTCAATGGACCGGTGAAGACGGTGAATTTCATCAATAAAAAGAACATCACCCGGTTCTAAGGCAGAAAGTATTGCGGCAAGATCTCCTGGCCGCTCAATGGCAGGTCCAGCTGTGGTGCGAAGTTGAACCCCCATCTCATTTGCTATGATGGCTGCAAGTGTCGTTTTCCCGAGTCCTGGAGGGCCGTAAAGCAGAACATGATCCAATGTTTCCTGGCGCATTTTTGCCGCTTGGATGAATACTTCCAGGTTCTCCTTCACTTTATCTTGGCCAATATATTGCTGCAGGGTTTGTGGCCGTAAGCTAAATTCTAAAGAATGCTCCTCTAAGGTTGCATCCTGCGATACCATGCGATCGTCCATCATGTGGTTCCCCCTTTCTTAAAACAGTGTTTAAAGTCCCCTATTATTTCAAGAGCAGCTGCAATGCCCTTTTTACATATTGATCTGTAGATAGGTCTTCCTTTTTCAAGGCGGGAACAATTTTTTTGATTTCCCGGTCGCCATAGCCCAGTACTTTCAAAGCCTCTAAAGCTTCGTCCAAAGCAGAGCTGGTAGCTGTAGTGACATTCACCTCTACATCAGGCTGAAATAGATCTGGAAAGGCACTTGGAACAAGGTCGTTCAGTTTTCCTTTTAGATCTAGTATGATTTGTCTTGCTGTTTTCTTTCCCACACCCGGGAATTTTACGAGGAATTTTTCGTCCTCATTTTCTATCGCATGGACCACCTGTGCTGGCTGACCCGATGCTAAAATGGCAAGTGCGCCTTTTGGACCGATGCCTGTAACGTTCAAAAGCTTCATAAACAAATTCTTATCTTCTCTTGTTTTGAAACCATATAGGGCCAAAATATCTTCCCTGACATGTTGATATGTATAAATGGTCACTTCTTTGTCGCGGTCCACCTGATAGATGAAAGGGTTTGGTGCATTCACCTGATAACCCACTCCCATCACTTCCACCACGACGTATTCCGGTGACACGTATTCGACAAATCCTCTAATAAAATCGATCAACGTAAAAATACTCCCCTTTTCGTTCAGCTTCTACTCTTCATTTTACCATGAATAGAAGAAACAATCGGCTCAAAAGAAAAAGATAGCATATTTTAGTACAATTGTTAAGGTATTTCACCTTGTCTCAGACCAACGCGAAAAACAGACCAGCAGAACGCCGGCCTGTTTATTGTTTTTTTGTCGTATACGGCTTGAATGTCTCCAGAACCTGTACGTAATCATCTTTGGTTCCCACCTTAATTCCACCCTTTAATTGCTCGTGTTGGTGGCTTTCCAGTTTCCCTACATCAATCTGGAAAAAGGATTGGATGATCTTAGATGCCTCTGTCGGCTTTCCTTCATAGATAGTGAGGATCCCCTCTTCTGAAATTCCAAAGTATCCATTGGATTTCAATAAAGGTGATATGTCATCAATGTATTGTTGGAACACAACTTGTTCCCCGTCTAGGTCAATAACTTGCCAGCCCTCGTATTGAGCCCAAAAGTCCTCCATTGCCCACACTGTCTGGTCCACAATCTCCTCACTTACTTCGCCATCCAAGTAAATTCGCTCCAACACAACCTTCACCGTTAATGGACCGTTTACTTCAAACGCATCCTCAAGTACTTCTTCATCCACATATTCATTCTCATCTGCTGCACCTTCATAAGTGGCAAACGTATAAAGCAATCCAGACGCGGCAACGAACACTACTACCAGAAGGATCCACTTTTTAAGTATGATGGGTTTCATTGTTACATTGCCCCCTCACATTCTCATTAGTTTAATTTCTATTCCAATAATTTATTGTTCTTATCTTTTTTAGTTTGACCATATTTAGGAATATTAACCATGAGTATAAGGGAAATTTTCAACATAGAAAAAAACAGCCCCTAAACTGTAAGAGGCTGTTCGTAAAAAGGTTACCTTGTCATCGTACGATAAATCCCACGCATCGTGTCATCCAAATCACGCAAATGCCATTCTCCATTACGCAAGTCATTGTCCACACTTCGGACTGTACTGTACACACTTGGATCAGCGGCAACGCGCAGCTCTTTATTTTTCAAAAGAGGTTCAACCGCATCCCGTACCTCACGTTTTAATTGACGTGTATCATTTGTCCCATCTTCCGGGTTAATCGCAACAAGAACTTCATCCCCATTAATTAATACACGAGCATCATCGACTCCATCTACCTTCGAAGCACGTTTCACGATTCGATCTGCCAGTTTTCCATCATAATTGTTGTAATAGGATGGATTTCCGACATTTTCGATTCCGTTAAGATGTCCATGATAGTTCTTGTCTGTACGACTGTAATGCGGAGTATCGTATCCGATATCCATCATACCGCCATTATTACGGTTTGTTGCATTTCTGACTCCATTATCTTTGTTACGTCTTACTCTGCTTTCGTCATAGACAACAGAACGGTCCAAAATTTCGTTCAAAGGACCATCATTATCTTCCAGAAGACGGGCATTGCCCCTTTCTTCCGGTTCACGACGTGTACGGTCATTGTTTACATAAGGATTGTGTTCGCTTGTATAATACCCAATAGGTCTTGTTTCCTCATAATACCTATTGTCTGTTGCACTTTCGTTTTGGCCGCATCCTGCTAGACCGCCAACTAATAGTGCCGCAGAGGTTACAGTGAATAGTGACTTCCTCAATGTAAAAACCCCCTAACGAGTCAGTTGAGTACAATAGATGTACTCTCCATTAGGGTGACAAGTTAAGGGGTGTTTTATTTTGTTAGTTCTCTCCAAGCTTTTAAAATTTTGGAGGTCCGTATGCCAGTTGACGTTTATGTTCTGTGCGTTTGTGCATTCTATCAATGATTTGCTTATCTTTTTCGGGAATTTCCTCACCCTTCAGATAGCTGTCAATCATATTGTAAGTTGTACCCATTTCATTTTCATCGGTTTGGCCTTCCCACAGTCCCGCACTTGGCGGCTTATTAATGATGCTGTCCGGTACTCCAAGCACTTTCGCCATTTCACGAACTTCGCCTTTGGTAAAATTCACAAGTGGAACCAGGTCTACTCCACCGTCTCCATATTTTGTAAAATAGCCTGTATGCCATTCTGCTGCATTATCTGTACCAACCACCAAATAACCATAGTTGTTGGCCACAGCATAAAGGGTCGTCATACGAAGGCGCGCACGCGTATTTGCATCACCAAGGCGGGATGTTTCTTCGTTCCATTCGCCTTTTTCCTTCAACTGTTTTTCCATTGCCGAAAATAAAACAGTATGTGTCTCAGAAAGATCAATCGTGGTATGGGAAATTCCACAGCTTTCGATGACCTCCAGTGCGTATTCCTGATCTTTCGGGTCACTTTTACAAGGCATAATAACTCCAAGGGAATCTTCAGGGAATGCTCTTTTAATTAGATGGGCGACAACAGCGGAATCGATTCCTCCACTGACTCCAACAATTGCTCCATTTAGTCCAGAATCTTTTACTTTTTCTTGTATCCATTGTACCAACTTGGCAATTTTTTCTTCCATTACGTATTCTTCCCTCCATTTAGCAATATTGATTATTGTATCAGATTGTTGTAATTCGTCAAAAATTGTTTGCGCAATTCCCAAGTAGAAATGAAGTAGGAAAGATTGGCAAAGCTGTTTGGCATCCTTTCATCGCCGACCGATTTGGAAAAATGGTTCCCTTCTCGTAATATATCCATTGGGAATGCCAGCGCCGTCCGAAACCACGGATGGTCTTTGCCCATTTCCATTAGATTGGAATGAAGTTGAAACAAGCTACCATTCCATTTTATAAAAGGAAGAATTCTGCTTGCATATTGAACAAAATCCCATTCCGCACTTCCAACTGAAAGCAAGTCATAATCAATTAAATACACTTTATTATCTGCAGCCCTAATAAAATTATGACTTGCCACATCACCGTGAAGAACGACTTCCTCTGTTTCCACATAGTCTTTCGCCAGCTTATTCAATGAAAGATGACTATAGTATACAATTTCACCAATTACATTAGGGTTAAACCACTTTGCTAAAAATGGGGCATGACTTTCGAAAATTCGAAGCCGGTTTTGCCATTTCGAAACCGTATTTTCATTTGGAAGATCAGGAAGGAGGTTTGGCAGGAGAGTTTTACTGTGCTGATGGAATTTCCGCAAAATAATCAGTCCATCTTCCCTGTCCTTTTCCTTTGCAAAACTAAACTTTCTCTTAGGGGCAATATACTTTAACAGTACCCAAACTAACCCTTGTTCAAATAGAAGAAATTGACCATCCGTAAACTTCTCGTACATAAGCCCCGTATGAAAACCGCTCTTATGTAAAAGTTGGCTAAAACGGATGATGGAGTCAAGATTACCTGGTTCCGTGTAGCCCTTTAAAATATACTGTCCTTCTTCTGTTTGAATTTTATAGAGATTATTTTTTATTTTACTGTAGGAATGGATGATTAGCCTTGTTTCCTGTGCGAGACGAAAGAAAAGACGATTTCGATTGAAATCGTCTCTAAAGATCGGATGATCAGTTTTCATCATCAATTTCTGGACCTTCAAAATCTGATCCTTCATTTCGCTCTTCATTGGAAACCCCGTATCCATAACCTTGAGGGTTATAATAGCCCGGAGCAATAGGATAGCCATAAGGTGCATAACCATAAGGAACATCATTTCGATAACCTTGAGGTGCTCCACAGCCACAATCTCCACCGGAGCTAGCTCCTGCGACTTGTTGCTGGTCACCGCCATCCATTTGTCCGAATCCAGAACCTGGAGCTGCCGGCCCCATCGGATAACATGGATAGCCTCCCATTGGTCCCATCGGCATTCCTTGTGGCATCATTTGCGGCATGCCCATTCCTTGCATTCCTGGCATCATTTGCGGCATACCCATTCCTTGCATCCCTGGCATCATCTGTGGCATGCCCATTCCTTGCATCCCATTTTGAGCCATTTGATCTTGAACACCCATTACGGCGCTCTCCATCTCTTCATTGCTCATGTTCGGCATTTGCCCCATTTGTTGCAGCTGTTGCATTTGCTGCATCATTTGTTGTTGCATTTGACCGTAATCGACATCAGGAGATTCTTCACCTTGTTGAACTCCCATTACTTGTGATCCTTGCATTCCTGGCATCATTTGTGGCATACCCATTCCTTGCATTCCTGGCATCATCTGTGGCATGCCCATTCCTTGCATTCCTGGCATCATCCCTGGCATACCCATTCCTTGCATTCCTGGCATCATCCCCGGCATGCCCATTCCTTGCATTCCTGGCATCATCCCTGGCATGCCCATTCCTGGACCACCCCAGCCTGGTCCCCATCCGTGGTGATGGTGATGGTGTTTAGGAGGACAAGGAGGAGGACATAAACCGCTTCCTGGCATTACAGGTGATACAGGATAGCACTCTTCCATTGCTGGTTGTTGCACACCCATCACTTGTTCCGGACTTTCAGGACTTTCCTCTTTTGGTTTTGGTATGTTCACAGGCATGTTTTCATTTGCCATGCCAAGATTCGGCATATTCACATTTGGCATCTTTATGTTAGGCATTTTCGCATTTGGCATTTTGATGTTTGGCATCTTCGGCATCTTTTCATTAGGCTGCTTGTGAGGAACATTAACCGTTAAATAATTATTTACGTCCACTTCAGGAAAATACGGCTTTAATTGCGGCATTTTCGGTTTATATGGAGTTTTTTGAGCTTCTTTTACCGGTTGCTCTTTAACCGCAGGTTTTTTCGGCATCTCCTTATAAGGATGCTGCGCTTTAGGCGCCTGTACTCCCATTACTTGCTTTGGTGCTTCTTTCGTCACACCCATCACTTGGCTTTCTTTCTTGACAGGTACCCCTGCCATCGGCACTTTTATTTTCATTCCAGGCATAATCATGTCAGGATTGCTTAGTTGTGAATTCGATTTCTTTAGTTCTTCGAAATTCACATTGTATTTCTGGGCAATCTTCCACAATGTATCCCCTTTTTGGACAATATGGATTTTCAAGGATTTTCCCTCCTTAGCAAAGTCTTTACAGTCTATGAGTTGTGTAGGCATTTTGCCACTATTCTTCAACTCAACTTATGCTTCAAAAGGGGAGTTTATGATAAAAAACATGGACACCGCAGGGGAAAAATAAATTTTTCCTGCGGTGCCCATTTTTAATATTATTTTACTATTAAGCGTGTTCAAGCATTTTGTTTAGTGCGGATATTGCTTGTTGTGCTACTTCTTGTTCCACTTGGATCCTATTGATGACTTCGCCGTTTTCGATGGATTCAAGTGCCCATAAAAGGTGGGGAAGGTCAATCCGGTTCATGGTAAGGCAAGGACACATATTTGGATTAAGCGAGACAATTTCCTTGTCGGGGTGTTGTTGAATGATTCTGTTGACCAAGTTCATCTCTGTCCCGATGGCCCACTGGCTGCCGGCGTCTGCCTTTTCAATTGTTTCGATGATATATTTTGTGCTTCCAGCGAGGTCACTTTTTTGCACCACTTCCCACGTACATTCCGGATGCACGAGAATGTTCATCTCGGGTTTATCCACTCTCAGTTGCTCGATATTGCCAAGCGTGAATTTTTCATGAACGGAACAATGCCCTTTCCAAAGAATCACTTTCACATTTGAAGGATCACCGTCGTATTCCAGTTCATCTGTTATCGGATTCCAAACTGCCATTTCCTCAAGCGGTATCCCTAAATCAAAGGCAGTGTTTCTGCCAAGGTGTTGGTCTGGCAAGAATAAGATTCTTTCTTTTTGCGTGAATGCCCATTCTACCATCTTATGAGCATTGGAAGAAGTAACGGTGGCCCCTCCCCTTTTTCCACAAAAGGCTTTAATGGCTGCGGTGGAATTCACATAAGTTAACGGTAGCATCGTGTCTCCAAAAACCTTTTCAAGTTTTTCCCATGCACGCTCGGTTTGATGGATATCTGCCATATCCGCCATCGAACAGCCTGCTCTCATATCCGGCAATACTACCACTTGACTTTCATTAGTCAAAATATCTGCCGTCTCGGCCATAAAATGCACGCCGCAAAAAACGATATAGCTTGCTGTCGTCTCCGCTGCTGCCTGTGCGAGCTGCAAGGAATCCCCTGTCGCATCCGCAAATTCAATGACTTCATCTTTTTGATAATGATGCCCGGGAATAAACAGATCATCACCAAGCTTCTCTTTTATCTCTCTCACTCTTGCTCTCATTTCATCTGTTGTCATATCACGATATTTGGAAGGCAACAGCCCGTTATCTTTTTTCACCATGTCTAGTATATTCATCCTGTTAAACTCCTTTCGCTCCAACGTTAAAGCTGATATCTAGTGATTTTGCTGAGTGGGTAAGCAGCCCAAGCGAAATATAATCAACACCAGTGTCCCGGTAGGTGGCTATATTGGTAAGGTTGATGCCTCCCGAAGCCTCTGTAATAATATGTTTTGGTACATGTTGAATGTAGTCTTTTGTTTCATCTGGTGTCCGGTTATCAAACATAATGACGTCTGCACCCGCCTCGACAGCTTCCTGCACTTGAGACAACGATTCCGTTTCCACCTCGATTTTGACCATATGTCCGACTTTTTCCCGCACACGTTGCACGGCGTTTGTGATGCTCCCCGCAAACTCGATATGATTATCCTTAATCATCACACCATCATACAATCCAAAACGGTGATTATACCCACCCCCGCATGTGACAGCGTATTTTTCCAACATCCTTAATCCCGGAGTTGTTTTTCTTGTATCACAGATTTTTGTATGATTGCTATCAAGCACTGAAACGGCAGAAGCAGTCAGCGTGGCAATTCCGCTCATGCGCTGAATCAAATTCAGGGTCACTCTTTCGGCACCAAGTAACGCCCGCATTTTCCCATCTGCTCTTGCAATGACTTCCCCTTTTTCGAGCCTGTCACCATCTTTTTTGAAAAGAGTCACATGGACGTCTGGATCCAGTAAACGCATTGCCTCCTGCACAATCTGTTCCCCTACAAAAATACCGTTTTCTTTTGCTATAAAAGTCCCTGAACCTCTTTCTTTTTCATCAAAGAGCGCCTCAGAAGTTAAATCCTTTTCACCAATATCCTCTTTATAAAAATGACGCAGCATCTCTTGCAGCATGATTGTATTCATCTAGTTCTTTCTCCTTTCCCAATGTGCTTCCTTCCTTTTGAACATGCAAAATCCGGACCTGTCGCCAAGATTCTTTTGCTATAGGAAAATCAGAACGAAAATGAGCTCCGCGACTTTCCTTTCGTTGCAAGGCCGCTTCTGTAATCAGATAGCATAATTGAAGCATGTGAATGGTTTCTATTTCTTCGATTCCAAATATATCTGTAAGATGAGTTATCGCTTTGCAGTAAGGCTGGTAGAGCTCAAGCCAATTTTTTAACTCTAATAACCCTTCCTCATGACGCACAATTCCTGCATGCTTCATCATCATGTGTTGAATTTCTTCTTTTGATGGAAGTGGCACAGCCCGTTGTTGAAGCAAATCCATATCCAATTGCTCGGGGGGCTGTTTGTGCCAAAGCAAATGATGGCTTAAGATTTTTTCTTTTAAAAGATGATCCGCCAGAGCCTTTGAAAAAACGATGGTCTCAAGCAATGAGTTGCTTGCTAACCGATTTGCCCCATGCACCCCATTGCAGGCAGCTTCTCCAACAGCGTACAACCCTTTTAGCGATGTTTCTCCATGAACGTTTGTATAAATGCCGCCCATATAAAAGTGAGCCCCCGGCACAACCGGAATCAGATTGGCCTTCAAGTCGACACCGTGCTTTGTACATAGCTTAGTGATTGCAGGAAATCTTTTTTCAAATTGCTCCACCTTGGAGATATTAAGATAAACCTTTTCGCCATTGTCGAGTTCTTGAAAGATTGCCCGTGACACAACATCTCTTGGTGCCAGATCTTTCATTGGATGTACATATTCCATAAACCTTTGAGCTTTCCCGTTTTGAAGAAATGCCCCTTCCCCACGAACGGCTTCAGAAACAAGCCCGACCGCTTTACCATTTACAGAAAGCATTGTTGGGTGAAATTGCATGAATTCTAAATCTGTTAGTGTCGCTCCAGCCTGATACGCAAGCGACAACGCCATGCCTGTAATGCTTTCGTTATTGGAGGTATAAGGATAGAGAGACCCCGCCCCACCTGTAGCCAAAATCACTTTAGAAGCAAAATAGTTTGTCCGTTCTCCATTAGAATTGAGGGTTTGCACGCCACAACAATGGTCGTTTTGGACATGCAATTTGATAACGGTTTCATGTTCCACCATGAGAACTTTTTTTGACAGCCTCGATTGAAGCCATTCCATCAATTCCTTGCCTGTTTGATCTCCACCGGCATGTAGAATTCTTCGTTTGGAATGGGCACCTTCCATGCCAAGTGAGTATTCACCAAGACCGTCCCGATCAAATTGCATCCCATTTTGAATCAAAGCTTGCAGCTCGCCTGGTCCACATTTTGTAAGCAATTCCACCGCATCTTCCTCGTTGTGATAACACCCGGCTGAAAGCGTGTCTTCATAATGCAATTGCCAAGAATCTGTATGTTCGATGGCACAAGCAACTCCTCCTTGTGCAAGAAAAGAATTATTATCATTTTTGCTAGACTTTGTGAAAATAATCACATTCATATGTTCACTTAAATAATTTGCAGTCAACAAAGCGGATAGTCCACTTCCGACTACAATGACATCTCGCTGTATACTAGACACAAAAAAACCTCCTGTGTATATAAGTGTCTTGACACCTATATTTACATATTTCTATACTAATGACAAGAGATTTTTTACAAGAACGAGAGTTTGCTAGTTTTAGCAGTCTATTTAGGGGAAGGAGTATTCAAACATGATATATCTCGATTACGCAGCTACTACCCCAATGAGCAATGAAGCCTTGGAGGCCTACCAGCATGTGGCACGCAATTATTATGGAAACAGCAGCAGTTTACACGACACCGGCACCACAGCATCTGATTTGTTAGAAACCTGCCGTGGCGAGCTTGCACGGATTATTTCAGGAAAAAAGGAAGGAATTTTTTTTACAAGCGGCGGAAGTGAAGCAAACTTACTGGCCATACGCACACTTTTGAAAGGATGCGGACATACAGGAAAACACATCATCACAACCGCAACAGAGCATGCGTCCATTCATACACTATGCAAGACATTAGAGAAAGAAGGCTATGAGGTCACCTGGTTGCCCGTGGACTCCAATGGAATCATTGCACTTTCACAATTAAAAGCAGCATTACGGGAGGACACTTGTCTTGTATCCATCCACCATGCCAATTCCGAAACGGGAATCTTGCAGCCGCTTGAAGCGATAGGCGCACTCCTAAAGGAGAAAAATATCCACTTTCATAGCGATTGTGTCCAGACATTTGGTAAAATACCAATAGACGTGGAGAAGCTCCACCTTACAAGCCTTTCAATATCCTCCCATAAAATTTATGGACCAAAGGGTGTCGGAGCGCTATATATCGACCCAAAAGCAAATTGGAAATCCATTTATGAAGGAGCAAGTCACGAAAAAGGCATGCGTCCCGGTACAGTAGATGTCCCAGGAATCGCTTCTTTCCTGACTGCTGCCCAACAAATGGAGTCCTCCATGCATGATATAAAAGAAAAGTTTGAAACGATGCGCATCCATTTTCTGAGACTGATTCAGCAATCTTGGCTTCCAATTGAAGTGGAAGGAGAACAGGTTCAGGGACTGCCACATATTCTCGGCTTGAGACTATCCGGTGTCGAAGGACAGCACGTGATGCTGGAATGCAACCGAAAAGGTATTGCTATTTCTACAGGAAGCGCCTGTCAAATGGGATCCCAATCCCCTTCCAGGACAATGATTGCCACCGGAAAAACACCGGATGAAGCACGAGAATTCATTCGCATATCATTTGGAAAACACACCACCCTCAGAGATCTTGACCTTGCTGTAGAGGCTCTAAAGGAAATTATAGAAGAATGGATGAAAAGGAGCGGCTAAACTTATGACGCAAGAAAAGAAAGTACTAGGAGAAGAACGCAGAAACCTCCTTTTGCACTGGCTGCAAACCGAAGATAAACCATTAACCGGCGGAGAGCTGGCAGGACGAACCAATGTAAGCAGACAAGTCATCGTCCAGGACATCTCCCTCTTAAAGGCAAAAAACGAACCGATTCTTGCAACAAGTCAAGGCTACGTTTACATGAAGCCGTTCGGCGAACAGGTAAAAAAAGAGCGAATCATCGTGTCCTTCCATGAGCCACACCGGACGAAGGAAGAACTGTATATTCTCGTGGATCACGGCGTGACAGTGAAAGACGTAAGGATCGAGCACCCTGTCTATGGCGATTTACATGCCTCTGTCATGGTGTCCAGCCGCGCGGAGGTGGACGCTTTTATTCGCAAAATAAAGCAAACTAATGCATCATACTTGTCGCAGTTGACCGATGGTACGCATTTGCATACGATTGAGGCGGATTCTGAGGAGAAGCTTGATGCAGCATGTGCGGCGTTGAAAGAAGCTGGGATGGTTGTGGAGTAGGGTAGTGGTTTCGGAAGTTTGTTGAGACCAGTTCTCTACTACCGTTTGGAGGAGTGCGGGGGGGGGGTTCAGGCGTTGAGACCTCCTCTCTGTTACCGTTTGGCGAAGGGAGGGGTGAATTTGGGCTTAGAGACGGCCTCTCTGCTACCGTTTGGCGATGGACGAAAGATTTTCTGGCTTAGAGACACCCTCTCTGTTACCGTTTGGCGAAGAACGAGGGGAGTTCGGGCTTAGAGAGAGCTTTTCTGTTACCGTTTTACGGAGGACGAGGCGGTTTCGGGCTTAGAGTCAAGTTTAGAGTCAAGTCTATTAGACTTTTCAGCAATCTTCCACATCGCTTCGGGCGTATAGAGCCCTTCTATTAGACTTTTCAACAACCTTCCACTCCGCTTCGGGCGTATAGAACGCCTCTATTAGACTTTTCAACAATCTTCCACATCGCTTCGGGCGTATAGAGCCCTTCTATTAGACTTTTCAACAACCTTCCGCTCCACTTCGGGCGTATAGAACTCCCTTCTCACCCAAAAGACAAAAAACCCACCCAAAGATGTCCTTTACTTCTGCACCCCTGGACAGGTTACCTCAACATAACACTACCTCAGCAAATAACTATTATATCTCCCCAACACTTTCACCGAACATCCCAATGCCTCAAGCTCCTCAATTGCCGGCGGGATCAACGGATGTTCCACTTCCTCATTAATATCAATAATGAAAAAATAATTACCTAAACCCGTTTTCATTGGGCGGGATTCGATTTTCGACAGGTTCAGTTTTCTCCATGCAAATACGGATAAAACTTGATGAAGGGCACCGGATTGGTCAGTGGGAAGCGACACCATCAGGGTAGTCTTTTCACCAACATTATCGTAAACCTCGTTATGTAGCATCACCGTTTCATCACGATGCAGAATAATAAATTTGGTGTGATTGTTGTCATAGTCGTGGATATTTTCCTGCAACACACTTAAGTTATATTCTTTAGCAGCAAGCGAATTTGCAATGCAGGCTGCCTTTTGGGAAAGTCTGTGGTCTGAAATCAGTTTTGCGGCAGCTGCAGTGGAAGAAGTGGTTTCATAAACTGCGTTTGGATATTTCTTATGTAAAAATTTATGGCATTGGGCGATCGCATGGGAATGGGAATAGATCACTTCCAGCTCTCCGCCATTTTTTATATGATCAGGATGTACTAATAAATGCTGGCTGATTGGAATGGTCAGCTCCCCCACTATTGGCAAGGGACAATCGTGAATAAGGTAATCAAGCGTCACATTTACTGACCCCTCAATTGCGTTTTCAAGCGGGACGACCGCCATGTCGACTTTTCCCTCTAACACTGCATCCATGCATTCAGGAATGGTAGAAAATGCCTTTTTAAAAGACTCTGGAAAAAATTTTGTTACCGCCATGTCGGTAAAAGTTGCTTTCGGTCCTAAAAATCCAATTCTTGTCATGCTCTCTACTCCCCTATCTCCTCTATGCTTCCTTAGGGTTCCACTTGTTCTAAAACTTAAGCGCCTGTCCCTAAGATCTCTACTTTATCTACAAATTCTAATCGCTTCAGCATCGAAAGTAAAGCGTTGATATCCCCTTTTAGCCCAGACATATCAAGCGAAAGGGTCACGTTTGCCTTCCCTTGCAACGGGATAGTCTGGTGAATGGTCAACACGTTGCAGCCGACCGTTGCAACTGTTGCAAGAAGTTGTGATAACGCTCCTGTTTGATCTTCCAGGTGAAAAAATAAAGTCATGATTTTTTCTTTTACCATCGTGTGAAACGGAAAAACGGTATCGCGATATTTGTAAAAGGCACTGCGGCTGAGGTCTACCTTTTGAACAGCTTCCGCAATAGAATCCACTTTCCCGCGTGCAAGCATTTCTTTTACTTCAATCGACTTTTTCATCGCTTCTGGCAGGACATCCTCCCGCACTAAAAAGAACTTCTCCTCTAACATCGGATTTCTCTCCTTTTTTTCGTATATGTAAAGAAGAGAGGATAAAATGAATTATCCCCTCCGGCCAATCTATTCAACAAATTCGAATTCGTATTTCAGTAGACGAACGATGTCGCCGTCTCTTGCACCGCGTTCGCGCAATGCCTCATCTACACCCAAACCACGTAGTTGACGCGCAAAACGCTTGATGGATTCTTCATGGTTGAAGTTAGTCATGATAAACAGTTTTTCAAGTTTTTCACCTGAAAGAACAAATGCACCGTCTGGATCACGTGAAATCATGAATGGAAGTTCTTCTTTCTCATGCGTGTAAACAACACGTTGCTCGATTGCTTCCTCTTCATACAATGGATATTCTGGTGCTGTTTCAAGCTCGTCTGCCACTGCATATAAAAGATCACGAAGACCGCTGCGAGTTAGAGCAGAGATTGGGAACACCTTTACATCATCGCCAAGCTGCTGCTTGAATACTTCAAGGTTTTCCTCGGCATCAGGCATGTCCATTTTGTTTGCTACAACAAGTTGTGCACGCTCTGTCAGACGCATGTTGTATTCTTTCAACTCTTCGTTGATGGTCTTGTAATCCTCATAAGGATCGCGGCCTTCTAATCCGCCCATATCCACAACATGGATGATGACCCTTGTACGCTCGATGTGACGAAGGAATTGATGTCCCAGTCCCACACCTTCATGCGCACCTTGAATTAGACCTGGCAGATCGGCCATGACAAAGCTGCGGCCGTCTTCAGTTTCTACTACTCCAAGGTTAGGTACGATAGTCGTGAAATGGTATTCCGCGATTTTTGGTTTTGCTGCAGAAACAACGGAAAGAAGTGTTGATTTCCCTACACTTGGGAATCCTACAAGTCCTACATCCGCAAGCACTTTCAACTCAAGCACAACATAGCGCTCTTGACCTGGTTCCCCGTTCTCCGCAACTTCCGGAGCCGGGTTTCGCGGTGTTGCAAAACGTGAGTTACCGCGACCTCCGCGGCCACCTTTTGCTACAACATATTGTTGGCCGTGCTCAGTTAAGTCAGCCAATGTTTCTTTCGTATCGTCGTCCATGACAACAGTTCCCGGTGGAACCTTGACAATCATGGCTTCAGAGTTTCTTCCGTGCTGGTTTTTGGACATTCCGTGTTCTCCACGTGTCGCTTTAAAGTGACGTTTGTAACGGAAATCCATCAGTGTGCGCAAGCCTTCTTCTACTTGAAGAATAACGTCCGCTCCTTTTCCGCCATCACCGCCGGCTGGTCCACCATCCGGTACATATTTTTCACGACGAAAGGCAACCATTCCGTTCCCGCCGTCGCCACCTTTTACATAAATCTTGACCTGATCGACAAACATTGATTATTCACTCCGATATGTCAAAAGGTATATAAAACACCTTTTGCGTTCATTTTTTATAGCTTGTAAGACACTTGGATAGAACTCTGTTCAGGACTTATTTCTTGTCCAATCACTGAGAAACCATCCGGCTGTACTTGCAGCCACTCCGTTAAAAAGTTTGTATCTTCTAGTATTCCATTTATATCAAAAAAGAAACGAATTTCTGCTTCTTCTATATGCAAACTTAAAAACAAATGGTTATCTGCTTTTTTGTTAACCGCTTTTTCCAGGTCGGTAAACAAAGAAGAAATCCATTTGCACAATAGCTCATCCGCTTTTGACAGATTTACAGGCTCTCCGATTATCTCGTACTCCATCGAAAATAGTCTCGGCTCCCAATGGAAAGTAATCAGATGTTCTGCAAATGCAGGGGCTTGTAAATTCGTCAAGTTGGATTCATGATTGGCTTCAAGCACAATCTCCTCTATCAAATTATTCACTCGCTCCAAACGTCCAAGCGACAAATTCGCCTTAATCAACTGAATCCGATTAAGCCAATCATGCCTCGAATGACGCAACACATCCAACGTCCCTCTATTTCTCATAATCCCGTACTCCTAGTCCCAACTTTAATTCCAATACCTTCTTAACTATGTCGATTATAGCACAAAAAAAGAAGAAAAGGGGGTCAGACCCCTAAAGGATTTTAGACCTTTATGTCGAAGGGGGCTCAAAGCGCTGCATATAAATCGCTTATAATCACTTGCATTAAAAAAACTCTAACCTAAACATAGGCTAGAGTTCCTTTGGAATTATGCTTCTTGAGCAACAGGATATACGCTAACTTGTTTGCGGTCACGGCCTAGGCGCTCGAAACGAACGATTCCGTCAACCTTCGCGAACAATGTATCGTCGCCACCACGTCCAACGTTTGCTCCTGGGTAAATTTTAGTACCGCGTTGACGGTATAAAATAGAACCACCAGAAACTTGTTGACCGTCTGCACGCTTAGCGCCAAGACGCTTGGACTGAGAGTCACGACCGTTTTTAGTACTACCTACTCCCTTTTTGGAAGCAAAGAACTGAAGATCTAATCTTAACATGTATTCCACCTCCTACTTAGAAATGGTTATATAATTTCCATAGTCACGTTCAATCGTCTCTAAAGACACAACCATACCTTCTAGCAACAGTTGCACTTTCTCATGTGTCGACTCATCCAAGTTGGATGGGACCGAACATTTTAAAAATCCATCTGCCCCTTGCTCAATATCAGGAGTGACCTGACATAATGACATGACCGCGTTCACCGCACCGAAAGATACGGCCGAAACACCGGCACACACAATGTCTGCACCCTTTTTGGCAAAGTTAGCATGTCCAGTTATGGTAAACGATTGGATCAGCTTGTAATCGTCTCGTTTAATTGTAACTTTAATCATCCGATCACCTTTAAATTACAGGTTGATTGCATCAACAGTAACTTTTGTGTAAGGTTGACGATGACCTTGTTTTTTACGGTAGTTTTTCTTCGCTTTGTACTTGAATACAGTAAGCTTCTTCGCACGACCTTGTTTTTCAACTTTAGCCGTTACAGTTGCTCCCGCTACTAGTGGGCTACCAACTTTAACATCGTCGCCACCAACGAAAAGAACCTTGTCGAAAGTTACTACATCTCCAGCAGCACCATCAAGTTTTTCGATGTAGATCGTTTGACCTGCTTCAACCTTGATTTGTTTACCACCTGTTTCAATAATTGCGTACATTCTCTTGCACCTCCTCAATAGACTCAGACTCGCCAGTATCAGGTATATGTAACGAATTCACGCCCATATTTCACGGAACCTGGACTGCGCGGTTGTAGCACGGGTGCTACAAACTAACAAAGAACATCTTAGCATATTCCAAACCCTTATGTCAATAAGGTTTCACAGCGTTTTTACCCTTTCTTTCGCATCCTCGACAGATCCGGCAAAACGTATGTCAAAACGTGGTATCCCGTCTTTTTTTATAAAATAAATCTGAAGACCACTTCGTTCCATTATATCAGAAAACCCCATCAGTTTGTCCACCACTTCCGGACTTGCTTCGACAACAACCGCGTCCACATCGCTTCCTTTAAACTCCAACAGTTCTCGCTCTAGCTGAAAGGTGACGGTATCCAAAGAGAATACCACACCTTTCCCGTCGCACGGCGAACACGGCTGCAACAACATCTTCGTTAACGGCTCCCGAACTTTCTTGCGCGTTAACTGCAACAAATTTAATTCCGTAAATCCAATCACTCTGACATGGGAGCGATCTTTCCGAGCCGCATCCTTCACCTTGCGCAACACCTGCTCCCGCTCACCATCACTGGCCATATCAATGAAGTCAACAATAATGATCCCACCGATCTGCCTTAGTCGCAGCTGTCTGGCAATCTCGACTGCAGCCTCCAGGTTGGTTTTCAACACGGTCTCTTGCAACCCTGTCTTGCCTATGTATTTACCGGTATTCACATCAATGACCGTCATCGCTTCGGTATGTTCAATAATAATGTATCCTCCGCTTGGCAGCCACACAATCCGCTTCAAAGCTTTCTCAAGCTCCTGCTCCATCCCTCTTCTTTTAAAAATGCCTTCCTTGCCTTGATAAAAGCGAACAGGATAGCCTTTCTTTTTTAAAAATTGCGAGGTCCTCGCATCATCCACTTCCACAAGTTTCACTTCAGCCGGTGGAATCTCCCGTACTATTTTCGATAAGAAATGATCCTCTTCATGGACAAGCGAAGGCACCTTGACTGTCTGGCTCTGTTTCTCCTGCACCTCTAGGAACTGTCGCTGCAATTCAAGCAGCTCCGCCTCTACCACATCTGAGGCAACATGCTCGCTTGCTGTTCGTAAAATAACCCCTTCATCCGAAGTCAGCCATTCCTGCAGGAGCTTTCGCCATTCCTGCCTTTTGGCATCCGACATTTTCTTGGAAATGGCTTTGTACTTCCCGTAAGGTTGGTACACAATATGGGTTCCCGGAAACTCTAACAGCCCGGTCAACTTGGCACCTTTCGTCCCCTCGCCCTCCTTCACAACCTGCACAAGAATTGCTTCTCCCTGGTGGACAAAATGGGAAATCCCTTTCTGTTCCTTTTCCGCTTTAGGAAGCGTGGAGGTCTGATAAGAACATAAATGGTCGCGATGAAGATATCCTGGCTTCTTTTGCCCAAAATCAACAAAAGCGGCTTGCATGCCTGGCAGGACATTCACAACGCGACCAATATAAATATTCCCTTCTATCGGATGCGTTGTCGGCCGGTCAATCAAGAGCTCGACAATTTTATCATCCTCTTTTATCGCGACTCTTTTTTCCGTCGCCTTCATATCCATAATTAACTCTATCAATGAATTAGCCTCAGCTTTCGAAGTGAAGTTTTTAGTATGAATACAGGATATCTCCTATATCAATTGTCGTCAACTTCTCCTTGAAATAAGCATGAAGCAGTTCATTTTCATCCAGTGGAGGCTGTTTGTCCTTCCCCTTCATCACAATGATATTGTGTTTGCAGTCTCGCTTAAATTTCTGAAGCACCTGATGAATCTTCTCTTTTTCATCCACCACAATCGGCGTTATCGTAGAAAACGTAGTATTCTTTCCATAATACCTCTCCATCAGAAAACGCATAACGACAAAGTGCCGCTGCTTCCACTCTGTATATAAGGAAAAAAACAGGAAAACGGTGATAATCCATATATTGATGTGTAACGGGTCAATGACCAGATAGGTTGCAAAAAAAAGTGCTAAGAAAATAAAGGAAGCTTGCAATGTTCGCTCGTGCGCCTGAGCAAAAGCGGACGTACGACTGAACAGCAACCCCATGATTTTCCCGCCATCCAACGGCCAGATCGGCAACAGGTTCACAAGGAAAATCATGATGTTAAAAGTAAAGAACATTTCCCACATGCCTGCTGATAGATAGCCAAGCTTGAAAAGAAGGAATGCACCCGCTGAAAGCCATACATGCTGCAACGGACCGGCAAGCGTTACAACCAACTCCTCTTTCAACGGACGGTTGCCATGCTCCTCCATCTCGGCAACCCCACCAAATGGCAGCAACAACACTTGTTTGATGCGCCAGTTGTAATGCGTTGCCGCAACTCCATGGCCCAATTCATGGATAAAGACAATGAAAAATAAGATAAGCAACTCCCGGAAATTTGCTGTTAGGATGGCCAACCCGGCGAGAAACCACATAAGGGGATGTACATGAATCTTTTGTAAAAGCCTTAGCCATTTATTATTCAAATGAGATCACCTGCATAGGGTCGATAAATTCATTATCTTTTTGGATGGCAAAATAAAACATCCCTTTTGAACCGTCCTCAAGCACCGTCGTTTTGCCAAGTACGTCGCCTGTTTCAATAAAATCAAAAAGCTTCACTTCTACTTCTCCAAGCTGCCCATACCACGTATAGCTATCATCAGGGTGCTGGATGATGATCGTCTTGCCTGTGTCCTCCCTGTTTCCAACAAACGACACAAACCCACCATTCATGGCCTCTACATTGGAATGAGCCAGCGTTTCCACCATCACGCCTTGCCCATTCACCTCAAAGCTTTCGAAAACTCGTCCAGAAGCCGGGATGACATAATCATCAGCATTAATGTTTGACTGATCTGTGTTTTTCGGCAATGGCAATAACGCCAATGATTTTCCGAATTTCTCCTCATACCATGAGGTGAATGCTGCAAATTGAAAACTCTGCTCCATTGTTTCTGAAACAAACTGACGAGGCTTTTCAAAAGCACTCGTAGGATTTTGGAACATGATGGCTACCACCAGCACAAGAATCGCCGATGCCAAGATTTTAAACAGGAAAAGCTCCTTGTTGAACAGCGGATGCCCGCCACCTCCATCAGGTCCCCTTTCATAAGAAGTGTAACTAGAACCCCCATACTTTTCCTCATCCCTCACAAGCTGTTGCATTGCTCCTTTGTTATTCTGTTTCGGCAACTGATTCTGCCGCTGCCGTCTTCTCTTTGCGGCCCTTCTTCTTATTTCCTCTATCCGATCATTCATACAAACACCCTTCCCGCAAATAGGTTTGTACCATTTTATGACTTGTCCGGGGAGGATATGACGGGGCAAAAAAGAAAATAGACCTCCCCTTAAAGAGAAAGTCTATCTATATTCGGAATTATTTATTTTTACACTACCATTCCCACTTATAGTAGGTTCTTTAATGAACCTAGCACTTCCATGAATATCTATCAAACCGTTCCCTTTTACACTAACATTTTGCTGGAAATCCCCAGACCCTTTTATTCGAACTTCATTACTACCACCAATATCTAATGACCTATTAAAAACACCAGGCCCTTCAATTAATAAATAGCCTTTATGGGATCCTTTTAGATCTACATTTCCATTAAAAATAACTGAACCATATATTTCTAGTTTTGCTTGAGCTTTTATATCTACATGCTCATTTATTACAAAGCTGCCTCTTAAAATACAATGATCTTTTGCTTTTAGAGTAATAGTTCCATTTTTCTTTTTATTTAACAAACAACTTTCTCCCTCGTTAACAACTGGAGGAGTAGATGGATTTTCATCTTCCGGATCAGGGTCAGGATTGGGGTCTGGTATTACTTCCGGATCAGGATTTTGATTTTCAGGATTCGGGTTTAAACCACTTGAATTGTTTTTAATCTGGACAACTTCTTTTTCTTCGTAAACTTTCCCATCAATTATTGCTCTACTAGTGTATTCAATACGATAGTACCCTTTCTCTTCCGAAATAGAACTAAAGCCAACTTGAAAAGATTGATCACTTGATTCAGCAGGTAATAAGATTGGTGGGGATTCTTCAATTGATATTAGCCTATTACGTATTTCATTAAGACTCATCGTTGTTTCCCCATTTAACTCTCCAACTTTAGTTGCAATTTCATTTCTAAAAAAATGTTTCCCCATATCCAAAAGATTTTCTGATTGAATAATCGTTTCTGATTTTTTATTTTGCATGGTACTGTTCATGACGCCGCTGACTAATGGTGGAGTAATTAATCCAATAATTACTATCAGTAATAAAGCTAATAGAAGTGTATATCCTGATTCGTTCCTGAATATCTCTTTCAATTACAAATCCCCTCCTCTTAATCTTTCCTGTTAATATAGTGAAATGTGTCATAAATAAATCGTTCTGATTCATTTTTCAACGGTTGACTTATTCGAATATGAAGGCGGTATAAATTTAGAGTTTCTTCGCTAGCAGTTTGGCAAATATCAATATATGTAAAATAATCTTTGTTATTAATATTAAAAACTAATTTTTCAGGGTCTGATGCATCTGGTTGCATTTGTAAATCATCAGAGAGGTATGAACTAATTGAGAGTGGAGAAAGACATGAGAAATTACGGTTAGGGTTTTCTTCTAATAGGTCTATTATACTACTTTTATCTACACTATACAAAATAGTATCAGCAATATTCATGCTAGTTAAATTATCTTCTTCTCGGACAGAATGCAATAACGCTTGTGAAAAAAAGCTCAAAAATGATAGAATTATAATACTAAGTATAACAATGGATAATAAAACCTCCAGTAAAGTAAATCCTTTTTCTTCTTTGAAATTTTCCATTATTACCTACCTACTTTTCTACAGCTAACTTTAATTCATGTTACTAATTACCCAAAAAAGATGGTGAAAATGTGTCTACAAAAAGAATACTCAATGATCATGGCCTTACACTGATTGAATTACTGGCGACAATTGTCATTAGCTCCATGATTATCAGCTTGATAACAAGTGTCTTCATTTCAAGCTTTAAGCAAAATGAACTAGTTAATAGCCATAATTACTTGAGACAGGAAGCTAATCTTATTATTAGCAAATTGAGGCAAAATCATCAAGATAATTCTTACAATCTCTGTTATGAAACAAATAATCAACTATATTTAGACAATCAATTATCAAATCAACTTGCTTTAGATAAATACTATTTTACCAATGTTGTCATTGAGAACTTGAATAAGTCTATTGAGAGAAGTGGGCAATGCATAGAAAACGTGGATGTATTAGCTCCTTTGTTTATACAATTTACTCTACATAACGAGAATGGGCAAAAATTTGAAATGAATACAGTTATTAATAGATTAAAACCGGTTGAGCTTACCCAACCGCCTGTAGAAGATGAGGATGTTGAGGAAGAGATAGACGATAATCCAGATAACTATCAAGGTGATACCGCCGGAAGATGTACATATGAAGGTAACACTAAAACTAATGCTACAACATTCGCGCCAACTTGGGGGACAAATTGTCCCGTTACAAAAGTTAATAATGGCAGTTTAATGTTATTGAAGGATGCTACTGTCTTTTCCCAAATAAATGTTGACCATGATTTTATTGCCACAAGATCGTATAGAATGGATAACACCGCTGAACTGTATGTTGGACAAAATGCAAATTTCAAAAACAATATTAGTCTTTTCACAGGCACTTCCGCATACATTACGAGTAACATGCATGTCGAAAGAAATGTTGAGCTACATAATAATAGTAATCTAACTATAGGAAGAGATGTCACCATTCTCGAAGAACTAAATATGTATACTAATTCAGAGTTGCATATCGGAAGAAACTTTACTGTTCATAAACCAGTAACTTTAGAGAATAGTAGCGTTATAAACGTAGGTAAAGATGCTTTCATAAATGATTCACTTGATATAAAAGGAAACACCGTTGTGGAAATAAACGGAAACTATAATATCAAGGGGTCAACAAAACTTCAACATAACACACAATTAGAAATTTTTGGTGATGCAGTTTTTCAATCACCCATTGAACTTAGTGGAGGTCATGGAGGTAGAGTATGTATTCGTGGTACAGCTAGCTTCTCCCCTTCGCAAAATACTAGCAGAATTTATACTATGTCTTCTTGCCAAGGACAGCCAGAAGGTAGTATATACGTTTTAAATAACCAATAAAACATAGTGTTTTCTAATTGAACCCTTATCTGATGTTCCCAAGTTTGTCTTTTCTCTTTATATATCAAAATAGACCTGTCTTTTTTTAAATCTGTACCCCTTGTGAAGAACATTTTAAAAAATAGTTAGGCTCCTTTTATAAGATGATCCACTGAACAGGGGTCATCTTTTTATATTCCACCAATCACACTTTTTTATCTATTTTTCATAAAAAACCTGTGCAGTGGACTTTTTTATAGTGTCTCCTACACAGGGTACAGTTTATTTTCGAGCAAGCTTTTCTTAATTTATTTTATTTATCATGTACAACTTCAATCCGATTCGTCCAAATATACCCCGTGAAATTCTCCGGAACCCGCTCCATATCCTCCTCTGAATCAAAGCCTTCTGAAAACCCACCATCACCAGCTACAATGATTACTCTTGTATCCACGTTATCCATTCTCTGCTGGAATTTACCTGACCATCCCCATAAGAACGGACCTATCTTTTCAGGAATATGTAGTTGAGTTTCTTCACAGGCTTCAGGTACATAACCGGTCCAACCAATTGCGATATATGGAATTAGGCAGCTTTTGATTGTACCTTTGGACATCACCCTTACATCAGGCATCTCTTCTTTAAAACTAGAAATAGGTTGATCACCACCATATACAGCTAAGCTTTGCATATTGCTTTGAGGATTGTTTTTCAAATAATCTGCCAACAGAACACCTTCTTCTGGGTCGTCGCTCTTTATGTGAATCAGAAGTTCCTTATCAGGGAATTGTTCCAATACTTCCCCAAGCGTCGGAATAAGTCCTACCCCTTTTCCCCTAAATGGATACGTCTTGCCTCCATCTGCAGTATAACCGTATCCGACATCCAATTGTCGCAGTTCTTCCATCGTGTGTTCACGGGTCACGCCTTCTCCGTCTGTTCTACACTCTAATGTCCAGTCATGAAAAACGGCGAACTCACCATCTGTTGTAGGATGCACGTCTAGCTCCACCACATCTGCTCCAAGGCGGAAAGCTTCTTCCATCGACGAGACCGTGTTTTCGATATAAGAATGCTCCGGTTCGTAAATTCTCTCCGCTGTACATGAATCCCACTTAATTTCGTCCATTGAGAACGTTTGATGAACACCCCTATGAGCCAGTAGTTTAGGTTCACTATTCTCCTTATCCATGAAGAGAGAGGTGTTATTCAAGAACATAAAACCAACCAATAATACCATGCCTATGCAAATATATTTGAGTGCCTTTTTAATTTTTTTCATTTCATCATGACCTCTTTTCCCAAAACAAAGCCGCCCCTAAAAAAGAGGCGGCCTCATCATTTCCTTAGCGTACACCAAAGAATTTTTTAATTTTAAACATAACTCCCTTGTTTTCGTCTTCAAGGGATTGTAGTGGAACGGATTCACCAAGGATTCGCCTTGCGATGTTGCGGTAGGCGATGGATGCTCTGCTTGTTGTATCCATGACGATTGGTTCGCCGCTGTTGGAAGCGCGGATGACACTGTCATCATCTGCAACGATTCCGATGATATCAATTGCCAAGATGGATACAATTTCATCTACATCCAGCATCTCACCGTTCTTCACCATATGGTTGCGGATACGGTTGACGACAAGTCTTGGTGGTTCCATGTTTTCTTCTTTTTCAAGCAGGCCGATAATTCGGTCTGCGTCTCTAACAGAAGAAACTTCAGGTGTGGTCACGACAATGGCTCTGTCTGCGCCGGCAATGGCGTTTTGGAAGCCTTGTTCGATTCCTGCAGGACAATCTATAATAATATAATCATAGTCTTGCTTTAACTCTGCAACTAGTTTTTTCATCTGTTCAGGTTTTACTGCCGATTTGTCACTCGTTTGAGCGGCCGGCAGGAGCTTTAAGCATTCAAAGCGTTTATCATTGATTAGAGCCTGGTGTGTTTTGCAACGTCCTTCGATAACGTCCACTAGGTCATAGATAATACGGTTTTCAAGCCCCATGACAACATCGAGGTTGCGAAGCCCGATATCTGTATCTACTAAACATACTCTTTTTCCTTGTAAGGCAAGAGCCGTTCCGATATTTGCAGAAGTTGTTGTCTTGCCGACTCCACCTTTACCAGAAGTAATTACGATAGCCTCTCCCACTTGTTACATTCTCCTTTCAAGCCGTGTTAACATCGGTCTTAGTTGTGAAAGCAATTGTAAGCGGTCTATGACAATTTGATCTGAATCATTTATATAGGCGCACTCCATTTCACTGCTTCCTTCTAGTTGCTCACTTAAATCTGGAGCGCGGTTTATCGTGTTATCGATAGAAAGCAAGGTTGGCTTCATCAAGCTGGCTGCAATGACGGCATCTTTTTTGCCTTGAAGCCCTGCATATGCGCTTCCGCGTAATGCGCCAAGCACAAAGACATTGCCTCCTGCCTTCACTGTTCCACCAGGATTGACATCGCCGATGAGAAGGAGGTCGCCTTCTACCTCAAGCACCTGTCCTGAACGGATCATCCGTGCAACAGGAACGATTTCTGATTCCTTTTTCCACTGGATAGCCTGTTCTTTTGTGACGACATTGCTTTCGATGTCTTCCACGATAAAGTTTTTCTTGCTTCGTATTACATCTCGCAGTTTTTCTTGCTGCTTATTGGTTAGAAAACGATTCCCTACTTTTAAACGTACTCCAAGGAGCGGGGATTCGTCTGGATTGCTATTCGACGTTAGTTTTGCTTCTATTTCAGCTAAAAGCTCTTGAAATGAGCATGTATCATCGAGATGCAGGGTTAGCCCCTCTTTTGTGCCCTTAATGGTTACATACTGTTGTTTTTGTCTATTCACGACGTTCACCTCAACAAGTATATAATTCGACATCGTCCTTCTATTTCCTTTTTCCTATACTCATAAAATAAAAAAAGATTGCTAGAATTAGTATGTAATGGAAAAGCCCGTCCCAATAAATGGGATTGGGCTTAAGTTAACTCATCTTTCTGCTCAATTGCTAGGCGTTCCATGAAAAGTTTGATTGGGAAGAGCAGGATCAATGCGATGATGGCATTGAAGATGAGTGTTGGTATCATGCGTATGGATAGGAAGTCGGAATGTGTCAGTTCGGTAGTCCCGATAAGTGAGTGAATGCCAAATACGAGATGCTCTGTAATGGAGATGGAGACCAATACCATTAGGAATGAAATTAAGTAATTTGTATTCACAAAACGTAAAATGCTAGACACAATGTAGACCGATATTCCAAATGCAAACAGGTAGACACCCAGTATTTCTGTGTAAACCACATCGTACAAAAAGCCGAATAGCATCGCACAGATTAAGCCAACATATGGACTTGTGTAAATGGCACACAGTACAATGACAATCAGCATAAATCTTGGCACAATGATCCAATCTTCATGAAAATTATGCAGTCCAAAGAAATCGACACTCATACTTTCCAGGATAAACAAGAAAAGAAGCAGGGCTGGTAAGACGTATTTTCTCACTCAGAGCCCCCCTCTTCAGATGCTTCTTCTTCTGATTCGACTGGTTCATCACCTGATATTAGTGTTCGTTTGACTATCATCACTTGGTTGATGTCATAGAAATCCGCTGCAGGCTTAACATAAGCCATTTGCGTTAATCCATACTCATCTGCCACTACTTCGGTTACTTCTCCGATCATTAATCCTTCAGGGAATACACCACCAAGACCTGATGAAAGAACGGTTTCCCCTTCTTTTACTTCCGCTTGGTGAGGGATCCGTTTTAATAGCAGGGCACCTTTTTCTTCATCATATCCTTCAATCAATCCGAAGATATCTTCTTCTCCTTGTATGTAGGCAGAGATTCGATTCTTAGGATCCAATGAACTCAACAATTGCACAGTGGAAGTGAAAGCATTGGCCTGTTTGATTTTACCGATCAGTCCGCCTGATGTGATGACGGCCATGTCTTTTTCAACGCCATTTTGCTTACCCTTGTTCACTGTAATTTGTTCGACCCATTGGTCTGGGTTTCTGCCAATGACAGTGGCTGGTTTTGGCTCATAATCGCTCAATGAATCGAGCTCGCCGATCACTTCACGGAATTCTTCATTTTCTTGTTCTAGCTTTTGGACTTTCGTTTCTAAAAGAGCATATTCTTCTAGTCTAGCACGCAGCAGTTTATTCTCTTCATACGTATCCTTTAGATATCCTACATTATCAAAGAAACCCGCGACAACATGTGCGGGCCTATAAAAGATAGATTGGACAAAGCCTGTGGAGTCCTTTACGAACTGTTCAGGCCATGTCAAATCGTCCCGTTCTTTTAAAGAGAAACCAATCAATGCCACCAGAAAAATTAAGCTCACCAACAAAATAATCAACCTTTTATTGAGGAAAAATTGTGGCATGACTTAACACCTACTTAGCGATAATCTCTTGATTTCTTTTTAAACTCATCAATATAATCCAGTGCTTTCCCTGTTCCGATGGCAACACAATCCAATGGGTTTTCAGCAATGATGACTGGCATTTTTGTTTCTTCACTAATTACTTTATCTAAGTTGCGAAGTAAAGCTCCGCCACCGGTAAGTACAATTCCACGGTCCATAATATCAGAAGCTAATTCTGGTGGAGTGCGTTCTAATGTCGCTTTTACAGAATCTACAATGGCAGTTACTGTATCTTTAAGCGCTTCTCCCACTTCTTTAGCAGTGATTTCTACCGTTTTCGGTAAACCTGTTAACAGGTCACGGCCACGGATATCCATTGGTTCAATGCCCTCTGGATCTCCTGCTGAACCTACTTCAAGCTTCAATGCTTCCGCTGTACGCTCACCAATCATCAGGTTGTAATGCTTGCGGATATACGCGATGATCGCATCATCCATTTCATCCCCGGCAACACGGATAGATTGGCTGGTAACAATTCCACCTAGGGAAATGATCGCAACTTCTGTCGTACCGCCACCGATATCAACTACCATACTTCCTGTTGGTTCCCAAACCGGAAGATTGGCACCGATTGCTGCTGCAAAAGGTTCTTCGATTGGGTATGCATCACGTGCACCTGCTTGGCGAGTCGCATCGATTACTGCTCTCTCTTCTACCGCTGTGATTCCAGATGGTACACATACCATCACATAAGGCTTGCGGGAGAAGGAGCTTTTGTTTTTCAACGCTTGTTTAATATAATATTTCATCATCGTTGCCGTTGTTTCGTAATCAGCAATAACCCCGTCTTTCATCGGACGCAATGCGACAACATTTCCCGGCGTACGACCGATCATGTTCTTTGCATCGTTCCCGACAGCAACAATGGCTCTTGTGTCAGTTTGCAGCGCCACAACAGACGGCTCACGGACAACAATCCCTTTTCCTTTAATAAAAACTAATGTATTGGCTGTTCCCAAGTCAATACCAAGATCTCTCGTTCCAAACATATAAGTGTATCTCCCTTTCTGATACTAATGCGTAATAGTGGTAAATGAAAAGTGATTAAACGGACGAAGCATGCCCATATATTTTCATCAACATGTGGATAACGTTTATTGTAGAAATTTGATGGATTAAGAAGGTTGTCCTTCCAAACTCATGAGTAATATTATAGCGTAGGATATGAAAAAAGCATAGTACTTACACGTAGCCTTTTTCTTTCAAACTGATGAATTTCTGATCGCCGATGATTAAATGGTCCAAAAGCTCTATGCCGATAAGCTTTCCGCACTCACTCAAACGTTTCGTCACATCTATGTCCTCACGACTTGGTGCCGGGTCACCGGATGGATGATTATGGATACAAATGAAGGAGGCTGCAGAACGCCTGAAGGCTTCCTTAAACACCTCACGCGGATGGACGATGCTTGCATTCAAGCTCCCAATGAAGACGGTCTGCTGATGAAGAACCTGATTTTTCGTATTTAAGTAGAGACAGACAAAATGCTCTTGTGATAAAAAGCGCATATCTTCCATGACGAAATTTGCTGCATCTTCTGGTGATCGGATGACATACCTGTCCTCATATTGCAGTCGGTGAATTCTTCTCCCAAGCTCCACCGCTGCCATTAATTGAACAGCCTTTACCTTTCCTATACCTTTTGTATCTGTAATCTCTTCGATGGAAGCGTCCTTTAACAATCGCAACCCTTCAAAATTCACCAATAACTTGTTTGCAAGCTGCAAGACCGATTCTTCTTTTGATCCTGTACGAAGCAGGATTGCTAAAAGCTCATGATTGGACAGGCTTTTTGGCCCATCCTGAATCATTCTCTCTCTTGGCCGTTGATCTTCAGGGTAATCTTTAATCATCAGTGCCGTGGATTTAGTGGATTCCATTTCGCTCTTCCTCCTCTTATTACAGATGGAGGGTCATGCAACGACCATTTTATCGAAAGCTTTTCAGTTCACGAACCGTTCTTGAAAGGGGAAGTCCCACAATAGAAAAGTAATCTCCTTTAATTTCTTTTACAAAAAGAGCTCCTACTTCTTGGATACCATAAGAACCTGCCTTGTCCATCGGTTCTCCTGATCTAATGTAGAAATTAATATCTTCATCTGTCAGTTCCCAAAACGTAACAGACGTCTTTTCATAAAAAGTTACTTCTTTTTCCTGACTTAGAATAGCCACCCCACTGATGACATGGTGTGTGTTTCCACTTAATGTTCGCAATGTGGCTCTTGCCTCTTCTTCACTTTCAGGTTTCCCAAGCACTTTATCGCCAAGAACGACTATCGTATCAGAGCCGATCACAACGGCTTCTTGATTTTCTTGATAAACGCTTTGAGCTTTTTGATAGGCAAGAGAAGTGGCGATTTCTTCTGGTGATAATTC
Source organism: Sutcliffiella horikoshii (assembly GCF_019931755.1). Lineage (NCBI taxonomy): Bacteria > Bacillati > Bacillota > Bacilli > Caryophanales > Bacillaceae > Sutcliffiella > Sutcliffiella horikoshii. Next base: position 3,038,337 of record NZ_CP082918.1, read on the forward strand.
TGGGTCAAAGGTTTCTTCAATGTTACTTACCTTTACTGTAAATGGGAGATGTACTTGTTGGAGAAGTTCCTTTCTTCTGGGGGATCCTGAGGCTAAAATAAGAGGTTTCATGTTTTATCACCTTCCGCTAGTAGTCAAAAATTTTCGAGAGATACAGGTTAATCCTATCACAAAAAAACTTGTAAGAACAAATATCTTTTAGCGTTTTGAAAAGATTGTTTTTTGGACAGAAAAAAAGCCTCAAAATTGGTTTTTGAGGCTTGAATCTACTCTTTAATACAAAAACGCGGTTGCGTCTAATAGTTTTTGCTGGGCATTCCATAAGGTTTCTGCACTATTGGATTCTTGGTATGACTTAATGTCTTCGAAGGCGCCGGCAAGTGATGTTTTCCATCCTTTTGTTACGTCTGTTAGTTCTGTATCTTTAATGGCTGCCACTTTTTCAAAGGAGGCATTTAGGCTTTCCACGGTAGCGCTGTCAAGCGAGCTGCCTTGTAAAAGTTGAGCTGTTGCAACAGTCAGCTGATTGTACAGCACTTGTCCTTCTTGAATTAAAAGTGCGTCCTGTTCCGTAAGAGAGTCTATTGTTTTTTCTGATAGAGTCAGTTCTTTTGCAAAAGGTTCAAAGCCTTTAGCCTGGACCCCCGTTGCAATTTGTTTCATTCCATCGACACTATGTCCTACTGCCATCAAAACAAAGGTAGGTTCAGATCCGACTGCGACTGCAGGGAAACCTGCAGCTTTCAATCTGTCCATTTCCGCATTGGCACCATCCATTGTGGAAAAAGCACCAGCTTGAAGAACAGATATACTTTGAGCAGGGATCGTCGCAGTTCCATCTCCATTGACTGCTGCAGGGGTCTCTGGTACTTCATTTGTATCTGTTGGAGCCGGTGCAGCAGTTGGTACAGAAGGATTTACTGGTGATTCTGACATGTTCATCACTCCAAGAATGAGAAAGCCGAGACAAGTACCAATTCCAATAGCCATACCAATGGATACTAATAACTGTTTTGAGAAGGATGGAGGGACCAACTTTTTCTTTTTACCAAATGGGGCTGGACGCACTTTGGAACCTTTTCCTTTTTCCTTATTAAGCTGGCGGAGATCTTCAATATAAGAGGGCGTAGTTGAAGTATCTTTACTATCTTTTGATGGTGTTGGTGTTTCTTCTGGAAGGACCCATTCAAATTCTTCTTCCTTTTTCTCTGCTGCCGCAGCGGACTCATCCACAATGATAATCGGCAGTTCCTCTTCTGGGAGATCTTCCTTTACTGGGACTTCTTTTTGTTTAGGTTGGACACTTTCCTTTCTGTTCTTTTTTTTCTTTTTACTGTGGCCGTATGAACTTTCTTTCCCGTTAATTTTTATTTTCAGCTGGTGATTGTCCACTTTTCCCACCTCCGTGTACATTTGACAATTTTTGTCTTGGTCAGATTTGTTTCATCCTATCATAGGCCATAAAAAAAAGAACAAGACTTTTGTCGTCTTGTCCTAATTCTTTTCCGACACTTTCTTTGAAGGTCTTTTTATTTCGACCATTTCCACGGAAATAATTTAGTTATTGTCGATAAATGGATTTACTTTGTTTCCTGGTTCCGGAACGGATAAAGGCGGCAGTTCCTCTATTAGGTCTTCCAACTCTGGATGGTAGAAAGCTGAAAGCGTAACAGAATACGTTAATGGTTGCAGTTCCTGTTCTGTTGATGTCACTTCCGGCTGTCCAGTGAAGCTGACCGATTCAATCTGGGTAATTCTAGTCAAGCTCTCCAAGGAAGTAAGAAACGTAGACAGGTCTTCATATACTTCCGATTCAACAGACAGATTGACCGTCACTTTTTTCAACCCTTCTGGAAGATAGGCCTCTTCTTGAACGGCCTCATCTTCTTCATCATGCATCGTCTCATACTCTTCTAAAGTAGTAGAAGCCGGAATAAACTCCCCTTCTCCAAAAGACATATTCACAATGGTGCTGTCAGATAGCACTTCTGCTTTTTCCAATTCTAAAATCAGCTGTTCTAAAAAAGGAGTAACCGGGATCTTACGCTGTAATTCTACCGTTGTGTTCCCGTTAGCCTGCGCGGTTTCCTCTTGTTGTTCTAACACTTGAATAAGCTGCTCTTCAATTGCTTTTTCCTGTTGAAGCTGTTCAGCTCGTACTTCCTTTGGTGCATAGGACAAATAATAGAAACCTGCTATTCCTAATACAATGAGGAGAACACAAGAGCTTAGAAGAACATAATGTTTTCGTTGTAGTTCAATCATCATAGTTCTTCGCCTCCATCCTCATTGGTTTCAGTTTCAGTCTCAGTTTCCGTCCCGTCCTCTGTTTCTTCCTCTTCTAATTCATTCATTGACTGAAATGCAGCCCGGTCAAAACCAAGCGTGTATTGACCTACATACCTAGGCAGGACATTCACCGAATCTTCGTCCCCTACCTCAACAGTTGAGATGGATGAAAGATCAATAGAGTGATATAGAGGAGATTCATTTAAATGATAGAGAAAGTAAGCTGCATCCCTTGATTCGTCAAACTGAACGGAAAGGTTTAAAAGACCTGTTTCATCATAGGAAAAACTTTGAATGAAACCTCGCTCTGGTAAGAGCCTGATTAAATCCTGCATCACTGGGACCATTTCCAGCGGATACTCCTCCGCCCAAGCTACCGTATCTTCCAGACGCTGCGCGGAAGAAGAATTTTGCGGACGGTTCATCGCCTCTTCTTTTGCAATCCTTAATTGCTGTACCATCTCAAGATCCTGTTCAGCCGTTTCCACATCATTAGTCACCATATTAGAAAAAGTAAAAAGAATGATTGCCACAAACAATAGGAAAAAGGCACAAATGCCATACACAAGAGGTGTGGTGATATTACGTGATTTTCTCTTTGGTAATAAATCGATATCAACTAGCATCATTGCACCTCTTTTAATGCCAACCCTAAAGAATAGTAGTATTTTGGGTCAACCGTCTCTTGGTCTTGTGTATAAACATCCTGCTCAAACGTATCTACTTTTACAGAAATTTTTTCTCGTAGCTTTGATAATATTAACGGGAAGTTTGGATGGTCGCCATGAAGGAGAACACGATTGATCTCTTCATTCCCTTGATTTAAGGAGTAACGGAAAAAGTTCATAATCCGCTCCACTTCGACGATAAAATCCTCTAAGAAGACATTAAATTGAACAATATCCCCTGCCCATTCTAACTGTGTATTGGTAACCGATACTTCCCAGACCTTCATGTCCTGAGGAAAGGCAACGGTCCGCATAAACACAGGAACATGGTTCACGAAGATGCTCAGAGTAATACAGCTCACGTCAAAATGAACGACTAATAGATGATCCTGTTCATTACGCTGACCAAATTCATAATAAAGGCGATACAGACAAAGTGCAGAAACATCTGCTGCAGCCGGCTTAAGTTTACTTTCTTCAAGTAAATTGGACATCTGTGTTACCACTTCTTCAGGAGACGCAAAGAGCACAAGCTCCGTCTTTTCCGAGCGATGAAGAACATGAACATCAAATACCGGATCCTCAAAAGGCAAGTGAATGGTGGAACCTAACTCCAAATACAAGTGACCAATGATCTCGTCGTCCATAATGTTAGACGGAATGGTCAATTTTCGAGTGACGACATATTGATCTGGAACGACAAATCGGACATGCTTGCGTTTCAGTCCCCAGTCTTCCACACATTCCTCTAAAATTAGACGAAATATATTTTCATCGACAATCTTTCCATCACGGACAATATTTGGCGGCAAAAACCTTTCATTTGTGCGTTTAACGATGAGAGGATCTAAACTCTTCAACTCTACCATTCGAATGACATGGTCACGGATAATAATATTTATGAAGTTGTTTTGCTTTGGTTGCAGAAACGAAAATTCCATCCAGAAAGCTCCTTATGTAAGATGATTTACTAGAAGAGTAAGCTAAAATACCAATGCAGTATCTGTTCCCCTTTAAAATAAGTGATAAATGCTGCCAGTGCGATAGAAGGTCCAAATGGAAACGGGACACCTCTTTTCACTTTTCCTAACAGCATTCCTATAAGTGCAGCAATCATGCCAATTAGCGAAGAGAGAAAAAATGTCAGAATCACTAATTCCCACCCTAAAACAAAACCTAAGACAGCGAATAGCTTTACGTCCCCTCCACCCATACCACCTTTAGAGAGGACGGCAACTAAAAATGGAATTAGGAATCCTACAGCCATTCCAATCAGATGATCCGGGATTGTTTGGAACGGAATGAAGATGCGTTCTATAATAAAAAGTCCTAGGAAAAACAGCAGAATCTTATTTGGGATAATCATATAATGTAAGTCAGATATGACGATGATGATAAGCATGGAAATGAAGGTCCATGCAACAATCAGTTCATAGGTCCATCCCATCAAAAGCGGAGCTAGGACAAATAGCACAGCCGTAAAAAGCTCGAATAATGGATAAATAGGAGACACGGACTTTTGACAGTGCCGACATCTCCCTTTAAGAAATACATATGAAAGGACGGGAACTAAATCTAGTCCCGTCAATGTGGTCTTGCAATTCGTACAATGTGATCTAGGTGTGACTATTGACTCACCCTTTGGAATCCTAAGGCCTACTACGTTGTAGAATGAGCCTAGGAGGAGGGCTGAAATTATTATATATAGATATATATTTATCATAACGATGTTACAGGAGATTAGCCTTTATAAATCCCTTATTCTTCATCATCTTCATCCTCTTCAACTACTGGTTTCCCATTTTCGTCAAGAGTAATTGGATTTCCACCTGTACGAGTAACAGTTACTCCAGTAACTTTTTTATCATCTCCAAAAGTTACACTAACAGAATATTCATCGGAATCGAAGTTTTCCAAATAACTTGCTAAATCTTCTTCATCAGCAGGACTTGTCAAAGAGTTTGAATCGTCTAGTAATGCTAAACGAGCTGCATTCATAGCTTGCTGTCCTACTGCAATTTGGGCATCGTTTCTACTATTTTCAATAATATTCCCAATACTCGGTATAGCAATCGCAGCAATAATCCCTAATATAACAACAACAGCAAGTAACTCAATCAATGTTAACCCTTTTTCGTTCCGAAGCATTTTTCTACATTTTTGTAACATGGTAATTTTCCTCCCTAAATGGAAATATGTAGTATTTATTTCTATTTATAATTCTATTATACTATCTTTCAAATTTCAATAAGATTTTACACGTTTCTACATTTGAATATGGTTAAAAATATCGAACATTGGAACTAGAATAGATGTGACTATAGTCCCTACTATGACAGCGAGCACGACAATCATTAATGGCTCTATCAGACTTTTCAATCTGTCGGTTGCATAGTCTACTTCTTTTTCATAGAACTCAGCGATTTTATCGAGCATGGAATCCAGTGATCCTGTGCTTTCTCCGATGGTAATCATCTGCGTGACAAGCGGTGGAAATGCCCAATGTTCTTTCATCGGACCTGTTAGCGACTCCCCTTTTTCTAGTTCTATTTTACTAGCTGCTAGAACGCGAGCAATGACTTCGTTCTCGACAATTTTCTCCACAATGGAGATGGCCTGCAGAATAGGTACCGAACTGGAGAATAAGGAACTGAGAGTCCTTGTTAACCTCGCAATAACCGCCTTTTGTAACAGCGGCCCGAAGATAGGAATACGCAGTAATGCATAGTCGATATAGTACTTTGTCTGCTTCTGTTTATTCATCGCCATCAGTCCCATGACTGCAGCTAAGACAATTAATAAAAACAACCACCAAAAACTCTGCATCCATTCACTCGCCCCGAGAACGAATCGTGTAATCAATGGCAGGTCCGCTCCAAAGTCACTAAACATCGCAACGAATGTTGGCACTACCCCTACAAGTAAAAAGATAACAACGCCAATGGCAATAACCCCGAGCACTAGTGGGTAGGTTAATGCCGAGACAATCTTTTGTCTTGTTTCGTTCTGCTTTTCAAACTGTGTTGCGAGGCGGTCTAACGTATCATCCAGCGCCCCACTTGCTTCCCCGGCTTTGATCATGTTGATGAACATGGTGGAGAATACTTTTGGATGCTTGGCTGTCGCTTCTGAAAGCGGGTTACCCTGCTTCAGCTCTTCCTCTACATCAAACAGTACACGTTTCAATGCTTTGCTTGAAGTTTGTTGGGCAAGGACATTTGTTGCGTCTACCACTGAAATTCCCGCTCGAATCAATGTGGAAAATTGGCGAAGAAAGATAACAAAGTCACGAAGCTTGACTGGGTTTCCGATGGTGATTTCTTTTGTGAAAATAGATTCGGGAACTTCCTCTAAATTCATTACTCGAATTCCTTTTTCTTTTAGCGTCACAATCGCTTCCCGGCGTGAGCTGCTTGTGATGCTTCCTGTTTGCTTGCCGGCTGTATTTCTGCCGGTATAGGTGAATCTAGGCATGGTGCATCGACTCCTGTAGGAAGCTTTCGGCTGACAGTCTGCTTATATCGCCTTGTTGGATGAGTCTTTTAATGCTCATATCAAGTGTGTGCATCCCTTGTGCTTTGCTAGTTTGCATCACGTTTTGAATTTGATGGATCTTTTCGTTGCGGATAAGATTGGCCACTGCCGGTGTATTGATTAATATTTCGGTGGCTACCTTTCTGCCCTGGCGATCAATGGTTGGAAATAGTCGTTGGGAAATGATAGAAACCAATACAGAAGCAAGTTGAATGCGAATTTGCGCCTGCTGCGGGCCAGGAAACACATCAATAATACGGTCAATGGTGGAAGGTGCACTTGTCGTATGTAGGGTACCTAATACAAGATGTCCCGTTTCTGCTGCCGTAATCGCTGTCTGTATCGTCTCCAAATCTCGTAATTCTCCAACTAGAATGATATCGGGATCTTGTCGCAGGGAAGCACGTAATCCTGATGCGAAACTGTTTGTATCAATTCCAACCTCACGCTGATCGATCATACATTGATTATGGCGATGCAAATATTCAATTGGATCTTCCAATGTAATGACATGTTTCTTCTGCATCTTGTTCATAAAATCAATCATGGATGCCAGCGTGGTTGATTTACCGCTTCCTGTTGGGCCTGTTACAAGAATCAATCCTTGTGGCTTGTCCATAAGAGTTTGCAGAATGGATGGCAATTGCAGTTCTTCCAATGAAGGAATTCTTGTTGGTATGATTCGTATCGCTATCGCTACAGAGTTTCGTTGCCTGTATGCATTAACACGGAAACGCGAGATTCCAGGGACACTGTAGGAAAAGTCCAAATCGCCTTTTTCCTCAAAACGTTCCAGCATGAATTCAGGAATCATTTGTTTCGCAAGTGTTTCCGTGTCTTCAGGAGAAAGCGTTTCTTCTCCATATCGCTTCAACTCTCCATTGATACGGAAAACAGGTGGCACCCCGACAGAAAGATGAATGTCTGATGCTTTGAATTCATATGCGGCATGTAGCCAATTGTTTATTTTTTCAATCATAGTCATTCACCTACTCTGATAAAGCGACACGCAAAATTTCCTCTGTTGTCGTTAATCCCATTTTTACTTTTTCCAATCCATCGTCTATTAAAAAGATGGTATCTTGTTCATATGCAAGTTCCCGAATGGTCGATACGGATTCGTTGTTCATGATCATTTTTTTCATTTTGTCATTGATGACTAATAGCTCATGGATAGCAAGGCGACCTTTGTATCCCGTCATATTGCAAGTCCCGCAGCCTTTTCCGCGCGGTACCTTTTCGACTGTTAAGCCGCGTTTCGCAAATATTTCAATCTCCCTTGCCGTCGGCTCCTCCATCTTCGCGCAATCACGGCATACTTTTCTCACTAAACGCTGTGCAAGCACACCATTGATGGAAGATGCCACAAGGAATGGCTCTACTTTCATATCAATCAATCTCGTAATGGTACTGATAGAATCATTGGTATGTAGTGTACTTAGGACAAGGTGACCTGTTAAGGAAGCACGAATGGCCACTTCTGCTGTCTCTCTGTCACGAATTTCCCCTACCATGATCACATTCGGATCCTGCCGGAGAATGGCACGCAGCCCTTTTGCAAAGGTCATTCCGACATTCGTATTAACCTGAATTTGATTGATTCCTTCGAGCTGATACTCGACTGGATCTTCGACGGTAATAATGTTGATCTCTTCACTGTTTAAGTGATTTAATGCTGCATAAAGCGTCGAGGATTTTCCGGAACCCGTCGGACCTGTAATTAAAATGATACCGGTCGGTCGATGAATCAGGTCCATAAAGCGTTCGTTGTTCTTTTTATTGAACCCTAGCTGAGAAATATCGTTCAAAGCGCTGCTCATATCGAGGATACGCATCACAATTTTCTCTCCAAAAACTGTAGGCAAGGTGGATACACGGACATCAACAGGATGAAAATCAAAATTCGTTTTGATTCTACCGTCCTGCGGTACGCGGTGTTCGGTAATATCCATTTTTCCAAGTATCTTAATTCTTGCTATCAATACGTTCTGTGTATGTTTTGGTAAAGTCCTCTCGGTTCGAAGCACCCCGTCAATACGGTAGCGCACGACCACCTTCGTCTCATGAGGATCAATATGAATGTCACTTGCCCTTTGCTGTACTGCATTTTGCAGGAGCTGATTCACAATCCGTACAATGGGAGAATCATCTTCGGTGATACTTTCTTCCTGCACCTTCATTTCTACATTTGCTTCAAAACCATCCAACAGCTCGTCCATGGAGTCGGTAGTTTCATAATATTTATTGATGGAGCGCAGGATATCATCCTTTGTTGCAATAACTGGCTCCACTTCAAAACCTGTGGATAAACGCAAGTCATCCATGGCGAAGAAATCCATCGGATCTGCCATTGCGACAAACAGTTTATCCTGTTCCTTTTTCAACGGAATAATCAGGTTTCTTTTTGCGAAATCCTTGGAGATTAAATGAATCAGTTTTTCATCGAGCGGGTAACGGTACAAGCTGACATGGGGAATTCCTAATTGAAATTCCAATACCTCTATCAGCTGCTGTTCTGTTATATATCCTTTTTGAAGCAGGACATCTCCAATTTTCTGTTCGCGAGTTTTTTCTTTTAATGCACTTTGCAACTGACTTTCTGTGATGATCCCGGCATCAACTAGCAGGTCACCAAGTCTTTTTCTGATTTGTACCATTGGATTCATCCTTTTGCGTCACTTATTTGCCGATATAGCCACTTCCAGATCCCGGGTCTTCGTTGTCATCATCGTTCGTATTCCCGTTTCCTGAGCCTGTGTTATTGTTGTTCGTTCCGCCTGTGTTGGAGTTATTATTCGAATTCGTCCCACCGGTGTTCGTATTTTGGTTGCCGGATGTATTGTTTGTATTGGTATTTGTACCGGAAGTGTTTGTGTTGGTATTAGTATTTGTGTTGCCGATATTTGTGTTGGTTCCTGTATTTATGTTTGTTCCGTTGTTCGTGTTGGTATTTGTGTTCGTTCCAGTATTATTTCCGATCGTATTCGGATTGGTTGGATCTGTTGTAACAACAGGCTGGGTTAATGCATGTAGTTCCACACGCTGAATTGGAGCATAATAATCTTCACTGTAAACAATGGTTTCTGTAATCTGTCCGGAAGCATCTGTTGCCGTTCGAACGAGCTGAACATAGGAACCATTTTTGCCCGTCTCTTTTACACGCGATCCTGAGCCTGGAATTGTTGCAGAATACTGAATAACGGTTTTAGGTGAGAGTGTCTGCATCTCCACTTTATTCACTTCATAGGTAAATGGAAGTGGACCACCCTTTAATTCGCCTGTTAGGGATGCACCATTGACTGTAATGGTGATGGTATATTCACTCGTATTTGGATTGGTAAAAGCGAAATCCATCTTTTCTTGTTGAAAACGCGCTTCATATCCCTCTGATGCCCAAGTAGGAAGCTCTTTGGAAATATGCCGCTCTACTACAGCGAAATTGGTAGGTGCGATTAATTCAAATAGCATGGACGCAAACATGCTAGCAGCCTCATCAGATAAAGTAAGCTCTTCTTTCTCCAGCCATGTTTCAACAGAGAAAGCTTCACTTCCCCGAAGTTTAATTTCCTTCCCATTTAAAACTTCCTGAAGCTCTTTCATAGCCGTTTGACCTGCAATGTTCATTGAAATTTGAAGATTTGTCTGATCCATCACTTCATCATCAACAAGGTAATCTGAAAATGAAAAAGTATGGTCTCCTTCTTTAAGATGAGAAGCTACTTCTTCCAGATCTTTTTTCAATTTCTCCGTATCCATGGCAGAAAAAATATCAGATGTTTGAGAGAGCAATTCGATTTGTTCCAACAATGTTCCATTTGGGAGCTCTACTTTTAATGGATTTTGAGAACTGTCTTCCGCAAGTTCTACCGATTCAGGAATGTAAAAAGTAAAAGCTTCTTTCGGGAAAGGTTGAAGTTCTCCAGCCCACTCTAAATAAATTGTTCCATTGGTTATCCAACTGTTTTTAGCCTTTTCCACCTTTTCCAATGCATCTGTTTTAGATGTATTGCTCACTTCCGCATTTGCGATAAGAGTGGATTCAGAAAATGAATTGGTGTGCGGCAGCCACTGATTGGTGACCAGGGTTCCCACTTGTGAAAAACAAAAAATAAATAATGTACAGACTAGCAAAGCTGCCAATAGTTTTAAACTTTGCATCCCTTTCCCTCCAAACAATCACCTAATCATTTTTATATTAATCTATAATATCTGCGTACTTTTCTAGAAACCTTTGGATGAGCCGTTTGTTATGCTGTTTTTTTGTTTCATTGTGTGTTGTTTTTCAGATGAAGATATGAATAATGGCAATCTTTGAAGAAGAATAGCAGTAAGCAGCAGGAGAAGTATCATCAATAATATGCTATGCCATAAGGTGAGAAGGTCGAATATGTATATACCTAACGTGCTGACCACAAATGCTATTGTGGGAATGACCCATTTCCCTGTTTTGGAAAATTTCATCGGAAATAAAAAGAATAGTGCCAACAGTAGTAGAAGTGCCAGACCGGCAAATAGATAGTCCCCCAACTCGTCACCGCTTTCTATGTATTTTTACGTATATTGTAGAAGTAAGTAGACTATTGTAATTGTATAATAAAGCCAGGTATTTTGAAATAGTAGATTACAAGATAAAACATTTTATTGAAAAAATTGTTTATTTGAGATAACTCGTATACATTCTGTTTCCTTTCGTTTCAGGTGTTCGCTTTCCGCGGGACGATGCTTGAGCCTCCTCACTTCGTTGCGGGGTCTCAACCAACCGTTATCCCCCGCAGGAGTCTCACACCTTGCACTTCAGTCAACAGGGGAAGTCTTTATTACTTTTATTATTAAAATTTTTACATATCCTTGAAACATTTTTGAATCTCGGCCGTTAGTGTTGTGAAAGGGGGGCCAGATGAAACAATCTATTGATGATATTTACGAAGAGCATATGCAGGATATTTTCCGGTACCTCCTTTCTTTATGCAGGGAGCACCACCTTGCGGAAGATCTTGTACAGGAAACTTTTTTGCGTGCATATTTATATTTGGAGAATTATCAGGGTGAGGACGTCAAGCCTTGGTTGTTCCGGATCGCTCACAATGCCTTTATCGATCACTATCGAAAGCATAAGCGGACCATCGTGAAGGAACAAGGCTTTTTCCAACGGCTATTTGGCAAAGGAAAAGGAACCGAGCAGGAAGTGCTTTTGAAAACTGAGGTTGCCGAGGTTATGGATGTGATTAACACGCTCAATGAGCAACAGGCGCAAGCGATCCTTCTCTATGATTATCACAGTTTCACCTATAAAGAAGCTGCCGAAGCTCTAGGCGTAACAGATACATATTTTAAAGTACTGCTTTATCGTGCACGCCAAAAAGTTAGAAGTATTCAAGGAAAGGAGAACGAAAGGAATGAATGATGACTTTAAGAAAAAATTAGAACGTTATGATAAAGACGAAATGACACCCGAAGAAAAGATAGAGTTTGAAAAAGAAATGAGCGCTCAGGAAGAACAGTGGATGAAGCCCACCCTGGAAAAAACGAAGCAACGGAAAATATTGCGGGCAAGCAAGTGGAAGGCGAGGATAAATACTGCACTAACAGTTATTCCTCTCTTACTATTGATTGTCATGATTTCTTCTTTTTTAACAAACTTCTATTATTACGGTTTTTCGGATGAGTATAGCCGGTCGCAAAAATTAAGTGATGTGATTAATTTTTCACAGGTCATTACGGATCCATACGCAAACAAGTACACTGCCGATACCAAAGTAGGAATGTTCTTGAATATGAGCGCAACAAAGGAACTTCGTAAAACAGTAGGGAAAGAATCATACCCTATTGGCGAAATGGAAGTTAATTTTCTATTCTCAAAGATGGGAATTGTAGATAAGAAGTTTTATGGGAAAGACGACCAACTCCCAGAGATCCATCACCCTTCCTTGTTGTCAAAGCACGGAATAGATTCGTCCTCTGAGTGGGAAAGGCTTGAAATGCTTCCAGAGGGAACTGTTTCAACCGCTTTCGTGACATTTGATGAGGTTCTTTCGACAGAACAGGTATTTGAACTTTTTAAGGCAAAAGATTTGGATGTACTCTGGTTTCCCGTCGTAACATCTGAGGAAGCAAGGGACCATTATCCAATATCGAACATTGGTTTTCCAAACTATCCAATTTTCCACAGCGATGATTGGAAGCTCATCTCTAAAACAGAAGAGAAATCATTCTTAAGTTCTTCAAGCTCTGAAACTCGTGCCGCACCAAATTATGTGGAAGGCGATACAGAAATGCTGCACACATACTTTGAAAAGACCCTTCGTTTCTTAGCTGACTATCAAGAAGAATTCGATGAGATTCAACAGATGCATGGCAATATTCAAATAAAAGAGGCTCTCTCCTACTTAGAAGATCATGGCATCTCCCATCATGGTGTAGTCATTACCGGACCAACAAAGGAAGTACTCTCATTGAAGGAAGAAGAATGGATAGGAGCCATTCAAGTTGATGAAGTGGCTCTATGGAATTGGAGCGATTAATTAAGTCCAGTCAGGAAATCACCAGTGACTCAAAAAAACTCTCGCCATCAATGGACGAGAGTTTTTCTTTTATGAAGTTTTCCGATACTCCGCTACTTTATTCCTGCCAGCTTTTTTCGCCCCCACATACATCGCTCTGTCTGCGTGGCGGATCAAGTCAAGCGTGTCCTCGGCATCGTCTGGTGCTGTCGCGAAGCCGATGCTTGCGGTTACCTTCACCATTTGAGCTCCTTGCGTTTCACGAATATGCTGCTTAAGAGCAAAGGATCTTGTAGCTAGGTGCACCCTGATGCGTTCGGCGAGTTCAAAGCATTGTCCGCGTTCCATATCAGGAAGTAAAATAACGAATTCCTCTCCACCATAACGGGCAACTGTTCCTTTATTGCCGACAAGGGCAGTGAGCCTATCAGCAACCTGCATGAGAATTTCGTTACCACTTTGATGTCCATACACATCGTTCACTTTCTTGAAGTGATCAAGATCTAGCATGATGAGTGAGAGAGATTTCGAATGACCTTTGTTCAATTTATCGTATTCTTTATCTAATACACTTTCAAAAAAGCGATAGTTGTATAGTTTAGTTAATGCACAGCGTTCACTTTTTTGTTTAGTCTCCTGATAGTGTCGTGCTTTTTCCATTGCCACTCCAAAGTATGAGCAAAGGATATCAACAATCATTAATTGAGATTTATCATAAGTCCGCTTTGATGTGCTTGCTAACAACACGAGCCCCTCAATCTTGTGATTTCGGATAACCGGAACACACATAAGACTCTCCATTTTTGCAGGGAGATGTGTTTTGGACATATGCTTCCACTCTTTTTTAGTAAAATAGCAGACGCTTTTTCCACGTTTCAGCATATAGGCCAAAAGCTCTTCATCATCTGTATGCAAAATAGCATTGGCTTCCACACTGTTTTCCTTGTCCATGACGCGAAGGACTTTCATGATTTTTTCCCCGTTCACATCAATAATCGCAGCATAATCCACCTTAAAAAGCGTCGAAATTTTATCTAAGAAGACATCCAGAACGCCTTGTGTATCAAGCCTTTCCGTCAACTGATGTCCGACATCCGCTGCTTGCTGAAGGTAAACATTAACCTTCTGACTGGAATGGTAGAGTTGAAGAATGAGCGTAAGGATGACAAACGGTAATCCAACATACAGTAGTGCTACCGGACCAACCTGCTCATATAGCATGTAGAGAATCAAACCTACAGGCAATACCATAATGCTTGTTACAGCGTCCCATTTGGTGTCAGGTGTGATGAATTTACTTTTACGTTCATAGATTTGCACTTGGATAAAATAAAGAGCTACTGTATTAAGGGTGAAATAAACAAATTCATGTGCAAGAATCGGTGTAATGACACCTATATTGAGAAGTCTCGTATCACCGGGTGTCCCTCCAAGTAGATAAAAGACGAACCCGGCAATTAAGGATATACCGGAAAACATGAGCATATTGATAGGAATCCTGAGTCTATTGTCACTGTTGAAGCGCATATAAGCCATCAATGCGAGAACGGAGACTAAGGTCACGATCATTTCAATGAATAAACCGAAGGATAAGAGGGCCGCCAAGGAAACACCCTGCGCCAGAAATAATGGTACCTCTCCGACGACGATTGGAATAAGGGCGAGTATGATAGCTAACACCAGAAATCCAACTATGTGCCACATCGGCAAATCTTCTATCACAACAGGAGAAAGCTGATATCCTAGCCACAAAAAGATGGGTACCATGACAACAAAGCTTGTCCAAATTACCGCTTCTTTTTGGCGACTTACTGCTTGAACCACCAAACTTACCCCTCCCTTCTTTACCCTTTTTTTCGACAGACTTTTGCAATAATTAAATATTATCAAATTTTCTAACATTTGTCACAACAAAAATAGGATAATTATCCCTTATTTCTTTTCCCCACATTATGTGAGTATAGTCCTAATATCAGAAATGAAATATAAAGAGCCGGTTATCAGCAACACAGAATTGTCATCAATCCTTGATATAGCAGTCTGTAACGCTGTTTTCCAATTCTCTTCAAACTCTTTTTTCTGAAGTTCGCACACCTGAAAAACATCTTCCGCACGTGCTGCCCTAGGAAAATTAAAAGAAGTAAAAATTATTTCATCTGCAATAGTTTCCAATTTACGGACCATCATTTCAATTGGTTTGTCTTTTAAAGCGCTGAATAAGACAACTACCCTTTTATTAGAAAAACTCATTTTTATCGTATTCACTAACGCGTCAACGGCTTCTTCATTATGGGCGCCATCGAGAATAATAGGCGGTTCTTTTTGAATCAATTCAAATCGACCAGGATGTTCCGCCTTCATTAGCCCAGCTTTTAACACTCGCTCATCAAATTCCATACCCCATTTATCCGTTAAAAGTAAATAAGCCATGATAGCCAATGATGCATTGGCTGTCTGATGCTCTCCCTGTAAAGATAACTCCAGTTCCTCCATGTTTTTCTTTGCAGACCGAAAAGAAAGCTTTCCATCTTCCATCTGATAAGAAAATTCTTCTTCCATAAAATAGACCGGACTTTCTTTCATGAAAGCTTCTTTTTGAATGACGTCTTTTGCCGCAAGCTTTTGTTCCCCGGAAATAACGGGAACTCCCCTTTTGATGATCCCTGCTTTATGATGGGCTATCTCCTCCACAGACGACCCAAGAAATCCTATATGATCATGTCCAACGTTCGTGATGATGCTGAGTGCTGGTGTCATTATATTCGTGGAGTCCTCTCTCCCGCCGAGCCCTACTTCAATCAACGTGATATCCACCTTTTTGATCGTGGCAAAATAATAAAACGCCATCGCCGTCTGCAGTTCAAATTCCGTTAACCCGGCTTCTTCTAACCCATGATTAGTAAACACGTGGATGATTTCCACCATTTCTTCATCTGTTATATATGTTCCATTGACAGACAGTTGGTCATTGATGAAACGATACGCAGGTGAATGGAAAACCCCTACCGCAAGTCCCGACTCTCTTAATACACTCTCTAAGAAGCGCAAGGTAGAACCCTTCCCGTTTGTCCCACCAATATGTACAATCTGTAATTGATTTTGAGGATTACCCACTTTTTCTAAAAACTGAAGAATCCTGTCCAGACCAAGGTTTATTTCATTTTTTATCGTAAAATTAACTCTTTCTTGTAGATCTTTAAATGACAAAAACATATTAATCTCCTTTTTACTTATCTGTTAGGTTAAAATGAAAAGTATTAATAACTTGAGGTGGAACTATGATTAATAAACTTCCAAATGCCTTCTCTGTTCCAGAAAACATACGGACAGATTTCTCGAAAAATAAGAGTATGCTGGTTAAACGGTCCATCATGTCGCCATTAAGACAATTAAAACTGTATAAGGGAACCTCTCCTATCTTAATGGTCATTCCCTCCACAGACATCAACTTGCTGGCTCTCGGGATAACTTTGCAAGAAGTCTCTAATTGTCACTTAATGATAATAAAAAGATTGACTCCAAAGCTAGAAATCAAGATACAACGATATATCTCCCAATACAATATCCGCGGATTGATTGGCGTGGAAGAGAAAGAAAACAACGGGTATGAATATATGTACAATGATCATTTTCATCCCCTCATAAACTATATAACACAAAAATACATAGACACAACTGTTCCCAATACCATCACAACGGAAGAGGATTATTGCCTCAAAGAAAATAAGCCGTCTGTGAAGTTTTTCATCAATAAAAACGATGCACCTTCTTTTTTGCCTGTACTTCTTTCCTTATTAAAAGTGTTGCCAACCCAAATCGAGCATAACCAAGAACCTTGGACCACCGCTTCTGTGTCGGAGGCCTTTAAGGTCAGTATGATTACCCCTTTTAACCGGTTGGAACTGACAAGGGAAACGAAAGATCAATGGGGACTTAATGAACATGATTATGTTTTTGTTTTGAATCCCATTACAGGCTCTTTTCGTAAATGCATTGTCTATGAAACGAAGAAGAATTTAGGTGTTAATGAAGTCATCCTAAGTACTGGTGTTAAGAAAAGTTTGTTCGGTTCATCAGCTGTCGAGCCTATCCTTATCCAAAAGGCGGCAAGATTTCCCGTTCATCATATTCAAACACAGAGCGCCAGTGATGTTCAGTTAAATCGAATTGTTGTATCAGATAGCATGATGAATAAATTGAAGGCAACGGAATCGCCTTACATCGAATTAATGAATCCTCATACCGGAGCATCTTTTGATTTTCATATTTCTCAGTTAGCCCATCACCCAGGACTATCGGACGACAAAACGATCAAGCTGAACTACATTCAAAGACAGTTCTTAGAGTACGAACAGCCACCTGACTTTGTCCCACCTACTGTCTTGAAGGATCTTTTTCTGAATTTGAGTTTGACAGAGCCCGAACAACTTTTACTAAAGAGTACATATGGTGAAGGAAAAGTTTTGGAGCGAATCAGCTATCAAGAATCACTTAACCTCAAAAAAGCACTGAAAAATGCGGGTTATTATCATACATTTATGTATCCTGTTAACCATTATTATAAGGAAGCTAATAAACTATCCGTAAAAAAGCGAATCACTAACAAATTGCTTACTGCTTTTATCGGAAACAAGCAGCTTTCATTAAAGGTGATCAGGCCGTATACATCAGATGAGACAAGCAACATCATCCGCTTGACGAAAAGCACCATGACCTTGCTTGGAATTGAAGAGGCCGATACGGTAATCTTATCTTATCGTAATAAAACCGCAAAAGCGCAAGTTCTGGAGATGAATGATCTGGAGTTGATTAAAGAAACGAACATCATGTCTTCTAGCAGCATGATGAATATATCCGTTGCGGTTCCTTCCACGATCAGGACTCACTTAGGACTGAACAATATCGGAAAAGTCATCCTGGTGGAACGTGATATGACCTTTCTTTTGAAGAAAAATTGGAACATTCAATTTGTCCCGATTATCGCGGTTATGTTCACCGTATTATCAGTTTCCATTTTTACTACATGGACACGAATCTTATTGCTCTTACTTTTCGTCCCATTATCGATGTATGTTACGCTATCAAGAGTTCGCTATAGCATCTCCAATAAAAAACAGAGTTAATACCAAAAGGATGGAGCCCTCATGAATTTTAATCTATGGGAAAAAACATTCATTGAAGAAAGCTTTCAAGGCAATCAAGAAGGCTTTCATTATATCGAAGGCGACCTGCCGATTCTTTTATCTGCTCCCCACAGCGTTACGCAGCAACGTAACGGAAAAGAGAAACAGGGAGAATTCCTGACTGGCCCAATGGTCATGCACCTTCAGCAACAATTAAACTGCCATGCCATCTTTAAAACGAATAATCTGATGGATGATGCCAACTATGATCCTATAAGCACGTATCGTGATTTTATAAAGCAATTAGTACTGGAGCATTCTATTCTCTTCCTTTTGGATTTTCATATTATGGCCCCTACAAGACCCTATAATATCGACCTTGGCACCGGTAGAGGAAAAAACATCCGACACAATCAAGGTCCGAAAATTGTTAACCATATACAACAAACGCTTATAGACCATGGCATCAATGATGTGCTTATTGATAATATCTTTACTGCAGGCTACCCACATACGGTATCTGCCGATGTTTCAAAAAGCTGCAATATCTTTTGTTTGCAAATTGAAATGAATTGGAAGCTACTTGAAGGCGCATCCGATTCCCTTTACTTTAAAAAAATTCTTAAAGCAATAGAGACCATCATTCACTATCTCGCATCAATGGAGGATCACACATGAAACACTTAGTATGCTGGATTATTTATAACGGAAACCTTCCTCAGCAAAAATTTATTGAACTAGCTGAATGGTTTGATACGGAAGCTAAAAAACATAATATCTCAACTAAGCTCATGAAAAATAATGACCTGTTTCCAAGCGTGACGGATGGGAAGGCAACATTGGAAGGAATTCATCACAACCACGAGATGCCAGATTTCGTTTTTTTCCTTGATAAAGATGTGTTACTTGCCCGCCACCTAGAAAAGATGGGCATTTCCGTCTATAACAGTGCTTCCTGCATTGAAATTTGTGATAATAAATCGCTCACATTTCAAACCCTCTCAGATCACGGAATACCGATGCCAAAAACCCTTTTAGCTCCAATGGTATTTCATGCTCATGAGAATCTCGAACCCTTTTACCATGCTGCAGAAATTCTAGGTTTTCCGCTTGTTGTAAAAGAAGCATATGGTTCATTTGGGATGCAGGTTTATTTGATTGAAACATTAGAAGAATTGCTTGCGAAAGTGAAGGAAATAGGAAACAGACCTTTTCTGCTGCAAGAATTCATCTCATCTAGCAAAGGCAAAGATATCCGTTTAAATGTCGTAGGAGACGAGGTTGTTGCCTCGATGATGCGAATATCGGAAACTGATTTCCGGGCAAACGTGAGTAATGGGGGAAAAATGTTGAAGTATGAACCTACATCCTATGAAAAAGAAGTCGCCATCCGTAGCGCAAAACTTGTTGGGGCAGATTTTGCCGGGGTAGATCTCCTATTTACTGAAGACGGCTCCCCGCTTGTTTGTGAAATCAACTCCAATGCCCACATCAAAAATATCTTTGATTGCACTGGAATCAATGTTGCAACATATATCGTCCCACATATTTTGAAGAAGTGGAAAGAGACCCAACATGAAAACTAAAGGCTGGCTTATTTACGAAGAAGAACACGCCAAAAAGAATAAAGCTTTTATTGATTGGTTTTTGGATGAAGCCAAGGAATTACATATTAAACTGGATTTCATCTTGCAAGACCGTATTTCTTTTGGTGTTCAAAACAATGAGTTGGTCATTTTATTGGATGAGGCACCATTGATTGAAACACCAGACTTTGTCATCATGCGAAATATTGATCCACTTTTTAATGAACAGCTAGAACGCATGAAGATTCCTTGCTTCAACTCCCACCACGTTTCGGCCATCTGTAATGATAAAGCAAAAACCCATCAATACTTGGCAGGCAAAGGGATACCAATGTTGGATACATATTTCACCACAGCTGACGAACTCCTCACAGGAAACCTCCCTCTCCCATTTCCGTTTGTCATTAAAACGCGGACAGGCAGAGGCGGCGGCGATGTCTTTATGGTGGAGAATACCGAACAATTGGAAGCGATACATGACCAACTTTCCAATCGTTTCATTATCCTTCAGCCACTTGCCAGATCACTTGGAAAAGACTTGCGAGTGTATGTATTGGGAGAAGAAATCGTTGGCGCTGTGCTTCGCTCCAATCAAAAGAGCTTTAAAGCCAACTACACTCTTGGTGGACAGGCAGAAACTTATGTATTGAATGAGGCTGAACTTACTGTCGTAAATAAAATAATTCAGCAGTTTGAATTTGGCCTTGTTGGCATTGACTTTTTATTTGATGAAGATGGTAGCCTGCTTTTCAATGAAATCGAGGACGTTGTCGGCTGCCGGACATTGTGCTTAACAAGCGACATCAATATTGTAAAAAGATACTTAGAATTTATTTTACAAAAGCTTGCAACAGGAGAGAAATCAATATGACATTTCAAACTATGAAAGAAGCTGTTCCTTATATTTATTCCTCCCTACTGAAAGCAAAGCCTTTTCAAGCCGAGGAGAACGATGCGGTTACACGTGCTCCCCACTTAACGAAGGAATTATTGAGTTGTCTTGACCTTATCCCTTCCGGTGACAAAGTGATTCTTGTCACCGGAAGTAAGGGCAAAGGCTCCACATCCCGCATGATGGCTGCCATCCTCCGCAAGATGGGGTTGAAGGTTGGATTATTTACTTCACCACATCTGATTGATTATAATGAGCGAATTCGGGTGAATGGAAAAGCGATTTCAGATGAAGCGTTTCTCACTTATTTGAATGAGCATGCGCAGACCATTGATAAGATTACAGCTTCCATTACGAATCCTCAACATTATCTTGGACCGACCGGAATCCTGCTTTCTGTCGCACTTGCCCACTTTCAATCAGAAGCAACCGACATCAATGTCATTGAAATTGGCCGGGGCGGCGCATATGATGACACAAATGTTTTGGAAAATAAATGGGCCGTACTGTCAAAGGTTATGGAAGAACATCTAGGATTCCTTGGGCATTCATTGGAGGATATTGTCCGACATAAAGTAGGAATTGTAAAAGAATGTACGGACTATTCTGTAGTTGGTAAGCAGTCTGAGGAAGCGTTGGAAATGATGAAAGAAATGATTGGGAAGTCAGCGGCTTTTTATGGTGAGGATTACATGCCTGCAAACGTAGTTGCTAGCTTGAGTGGAAGTATTTTTACATTACAGACCAAGTTTGGAAGATACGACGATTTGTCCGTCCCATTATTGGGATCCTTTCAAGTGGAAAACGCAGCACTTGCAATTCAAGCCTGTGAAACTGTGATGGGTGAAGCACTTCCGAGGGACATTTTGAAGGAAGCACTACGAGAATTAAGGTGGCCTGGTAGATTAGAAGTAGTTGCCGGGAACCCGACTGTTGTGTTGGACGGTTCCATTAATCGAGTTTCCGCAGCTTATTTAATAGAGGTTTTGCCACTCGTGGATTCCAGGAAGGTTGCTACTATCATTTCCGTTCCTTCGAATAAAGATTATGAAGGGGTAATGGAGGTTTGCAGTGAGTTTTCCGATATTTTGGTGGTGACGAGACCTGATAACTCGCATAAGTTGTTTCCGGAAGATGCACTTGCTGTTGCTCGGAAATACCACTCGAATGCTGTGGAAGTCGGGTTGCTGTCAGAGGCAGTTGCGCTGGTTAGGACGTTGGAGCCTACTCTCATCTTTGTTGTGGGAACGCAGTCGATGATTGGCAGTGCCAAGGAAATTTGGAAAGATTCATTGATGGATATTGGATAGATTGACGCTTCGGTCACCACTCCTTGTGGTGGCTGGAGCTATTTTTAATTTTTGGGGAGGTTTTGTGTTTGGTTTTTCTGAAATTCTTTTAGGAAATTGGTTTTGGAACTAAGTTTTGGAGGAGGTTCTACATTTCCAGGATGACCTTCTACAATTCCCAGAGCAGCTTCTACCGTTTTAATGAAACCTTCTACCTTAATCGAGCGAGCTTCTACCATTTTCTCACCACCTTCGACCTTTCGTCATTTTTCGACACACCAAACCAACACCGATGACCGTACTGAACCACTGGCAAATCAAATCCCCCAGCCTCCCCAAAACAAAAAAATCCCAAGCAGACATCCCCATTAAAAGGACATCCACCCAGGATCTATTTTACAAAAAGCTCTTATCCCTTCAGCTCATCAATGCGAGCTTGAACGGCATCACGCTTTTCTACATAATCTTTTTCTTTCGCTTTTTCTTCTTCAATAACATTTGCAGGTGCTTTCGCGATGAAGCCTTGGTTGGAAAGCTTCTTCTGAACGCGCTCCACTTCCTTATCCAGCTTAGCAAGCTCCTTGTTCAGACGGGCAATCTCTTCGTCAATGTTGATCAATCCAAGCAACGGAAGGATCAATTCCGCTCCAGTTACCACTGCTGTCATCGCCTTTTCGCCGCCATCTAACGCAACATCTGTTCCGATCAACAGTTCACTTGGGTTACAGAAGCGCTCGAGGTAAGAACGGTTGCTTTCAAGCTTCCCGGCAATCTCAGAAGTTTTCGCTTTTACAAGCAATTTAACTTGCTTGCTCATTGGCGTGTTCACTTCTGCGCGAACGTTACGTACGCTGCGGATGATGTCCACAAGTAAACGCATATCCGCTGCCGCTTCTTTGTCTGTCAGCTCGTCGCGAACTTCCGGCCATTTTGCAAGCGTAATGGACTCGCCTTCGTGAGGAAGCTGCTGCCAGATCTCCTCTGTGATGAATGGCATGAATGGGTGCAACAGGCGCATGGTATTATCCAGTACGTAAGCTAAAATAGAGCGTGTTGTCTTTTTCGCGGCTTCATCTTCGCTGTACAATGGAATCTTCGCCATTTCGATATACCAGTCACAGAAATCATCCCAGATGAAGTTGTAAAGGGCACGGCCCACTTCACCGAACTCATATTTTTCAGCAAGCTTTGTTACGGTCTCGATTGTTTCGTTCAGACGAGTCAGAATCCACTTGTCTGCAACGGACTTCTCGCCGCTCAAATCGATATCTTCAAACTTCATATCGCCCATATTCATCAAAGCAAAACGGGATGCGTTCCAGATCTTGTTGGCAAAGTTCCAAGTGGACTCTACTTTTTCATAGCTGAAACGTAGGTCCTGACCTGGTGAGCTTCCAGTTGAAAGGAAATAACGCAAGGAATCCGCTCCGTACTTTTCGATAACTTCCATTGGATCTACACCGTTACCAAGGGATTTACTCATCTTGCGGCCTTGCTCGTCACGAACAAGTCCGTGGATGAGAACATCTTTAAATGGACGCTCGCCTGTAAATTCTAAGCCTTGGAAAATCATACGAGAAACCCAGAAGAAAATGATATCATACCCTGTTACTAAGGTACTTGTTGGGTAGTAACGTTGATAATCCAGTGATTCTGTTTCCGGCCAGCCCATTGTGGAGAACGGCCATAATGCAGAACTGAACCATGTATCAAGTACATCTGTATCTTGCTCCCAGTTTTCGATATCTTCCGGTGGGTTGTGGTCAACATGGATTTCTCCTGTTTCTTTGTTATACCAAGCCGGAATTCGGTGGCCCCACCATAGTTGACGGGAGATACACCAGTCGCGGATGTTTTCCATCCAACGCATGTAGGTGTTCTCAAAACGGTTCGGTACAAAATTAACTTTGTCTTCTTGAGATTGAAGGTCAATCGCCTTGTCCGCAAGCGGCTGCATTTTTACAAACCATTGAGTAGAAAGATATGGCTCAACAACCGCTCCACTACGCTCACTGTGACCAACAGAGTGCATATGCTCTTCAATTTTGAAAAGAACGCCACTTTCCTGCAAGTCTTTTACAAGCTGCTTACGGCATTCGAAACGATCCATCCCATTGTATTTACCAGCTTTCTCGTTCATGCTGCCGTCTTCATGCATAACCAAAATACGCTCCAGGTTATGACGGTTACCGATCTCAAAGTCGTTCGGGTCGTGAGCAGGAGTGATTTTAACTGCACCGGAACCGAATTCCATGTCTACATAATCATCTGCAACAATTGGAATCTCACGGCCAGTGATAGGCAGTGTTACCATTTTTCCGATTAAGTGCTTGTAGCGCTCGTCTTCTGGATGAACCGCAACCGCTGTATCTCCAAGCATCGTTTCAGGACGCGTTGTCGCGATCTCGATGGAACCAGAACCATCTGTTAGTGGGTATCTCATATGATAGAAAGCACCTTGAACATCTTGGTGAATTACCTCGATATCAGAAAGAGCCGTTTTTGTAGCAGGGTCCCAGTTGATGATGTATTCCCCGCGGTAGATAAGGCCTTTTTTATAAAGCGATACGAACACTTCGTTAACTGCTTTGGATAGCCCTTCGTCCAATGTGAAACGCTCGCGGCTGTAATCCAGGCCAAGACCCAGCTTGGACCATTGTTGGCGGATATGTTGCGCGTACTCGTCTTTCCACTTCCACGCTTCTTCCATGAACTTTTCACGGCCAAGTTCATAGCGGTTGATTCCTTGGTTGCGTAGCTTTTCGTCTACTTTTGCTTGTGTTGCGATTCCCGCGTGGTCCATTCCCGGTAACCATAGAACGTCAAAGCCTTGCATACGCTTCATGCGTGTGATGATGTCTTGCAGGGTGGTGTCCCATGCGTGGCCAAGGTGAAGGCGGCCTGTTACGTTTGGCGGTGGGATAACGATTGTGTATGGTGTTTTGTCCTGGTCGTTTGTCGCTTCGAAAAAGCGGCCGTCCAGCCAGTATTGATAACGGTTTTTTTCGATTGTTTGTGGATCGTATTTTGTCGGAAGGTTTACTTCATTCATTTCCATCCTTCTTCTCCTCCTATTTGTTACAAAATAAAAAACTCCCTTCATCCAAATAAAAGGACGAAAGGAGTTAAGTTTCGCGGTACCACCTTTTTTTACAGGGTGAAAAAGATAGACTTTTCCCTGTACTCTCAAATCTGTTAACGGCTCTCCACCGGTTTCAACTACTGAACACAATGCGTTCGCTGAAACTACTCGAGGGCGACCTTCCAATCCGACTTTCCTGAGAAACCTTTCAGCTGATGGTTTCTCTCTCTAAAGGGGTCTGCAATTGTACTCTTCCCTGTCACTGTATTTGATCGTTATCTTATTACCTTACTATGTTACATAAAGGATATGCTAATAGTCAATAAGCTTCTCCAATTTTTTATTAAGTTATGCACAAAATCAAATAATTGTTCCAAATTGGGCACTATTTTCTGCACACAATCATATCTTAGGTATATATACATCGAGAAAAGTGTCTTAAGGAGGTACCTTATGCGAAAATATAACCCTTATTCCTTGCCGCCATGGTTGAGACAGGTTCGAGGTGTATGCGCGCAATTTATTATTCCTATTTGTGTGTTTCAAGGAATACGTACCATCTTTCTTCCCACAACCTTCGACGTTCTCATTCTTGCCATTTGCATCGTGGTTGCCATTTGCTTTCATTTGGAATGGATCTAGGCAACCTGAAACTGCCTCCTGATCTTTTGGGGGCAGTTTTTATTTGGTCATTCGACACATTATCTATAGCTTATTTCCTAAAAATCATCCATAATACTACATAAAGATATGAATTTTCTACCAATTTCGACTTTAAAAGGAGACACTCATGATTTCATTTATGCAAAAACCTAAAAAGGTTCCTTATACTGCTGATATGCAGTTTCCAGAAAGACAGGCTGTTGTAGGTCATTCAGAAGATGCGGATTTGGCAAGCCGCCTTTACTATATGGGCTTCACAAAGGAACATCTGCAAGCTTTACAAAATGCAAAACCGGTCATATTTGAAATACTAGATGAAGTACTAGAAAAAGTGCTGGAACATTTATATAAACAACCACCGATGAAGCGGGTTGCTACAAGCAATTCCAGTAAGGAAAGACTCAAGGCAGTTTTTGTTCGCTATTTTCAAAGTCTGTTAAGCGGAAAGCTTGATGGGGAATTTTATAAAATGCGAAAAAAAATCGGACAAACTCATAATGGTGTCCACCTGCCCGTAACTTGGTTTTTGGCGACCTATTCCGCCATGCAGACCCTACTGCTTCCAAAAGTAGTGGAATTGCTTCAGGACAGTCCTAAAGATTTGGTTACCACGTTAACTGCACTGACGCATATCATTAATCTTGACTCCCAACTTGTAGTCGAAGAGTATATTCATGTTCGTATAGAGTTGCTTGAACAGGCAAATGAAGCAAACCGTACGTTGCAGGCAGAGCTTACCAAGATTAGTGAAGAAGTTGCAGGCACCGTGACGGAGACGGAAGAGACAATTCAAACCGTCACACTAAAAGCGGAAGAAGTTTTAAAAGATACCAATCTCACTCAAAAAAGCAGTCAAAATTTGTTGCATTTAACTAATGACAACGAAATGCAGATGGAGAAGATGGTAGGTAATTTTGAAGAGGTCATGAAAGAAGTCAGTCAATCACTAGAAGAAATGCACACATTGAAATCTGTTTCTGAAGAAATCATCACGATGACACAAGGTATTGATAATATTGCCGATCAAACGAACCTTTTGGCTCTTAACGCTTCCATTGAAGCAGCCCGCGCAGGTGATGAAGGCCGTGGTTTCGCCGTTGTCGCCAGCGAAGTACGGAAACTTGCCGAAAGCTCAAAGGAACTTAGCAGTAAAATCAAAGTACTTATCGACAAGAGTGACCAGCAAATCACCAATGTGACGAGCATGATGTCTTCCATGCACAAAGTAACCGCACAGTCTCAACAGAATATCGTCCAAGTGAAGGGTGGCATTGTCACCGTCAAAATGGAGATGGATAACTATCTGGACCGTTTCAACAAAAATAAAGCAGACTTGGATATCATCGTTAATTCTTTTAAAGAAATCAATCAATCGGCTGTCAGCTTGTCGCTGTTAACTGATACATTGTTAGAAAAAGCAGTTCATAAGGCATAAAAAAGCAGGCCCATCCCAGGTTAACTGGTTTGGGCCTCTTTGTTTTTGTTTTGCTCTTCAATCTGATTGATCCTGCCTGCCACATATTCAATATTTTTGGCTAGCCAGTAGCTTCCCTGAATTTTTTTCACCAATTCCCGTTCCGAATGGGCGTTTCTTTGGTTTGGGTTCGGAGGCTGTTGAAACTGCCCTACTGCCTGCATAAACGATGCGGGATGGGAAAGATAACTTAGTGTAAGATCTTTTTCATAATCTTGCAGACTAAATCCCTTTTGATATTCATAGAACCAGTCAATACAATCATCGCAGAAAAGTGGATACGTTCTTAAATATCGTTGATAAAAAGAGATAATGTCGTTGGCAGGTGCCGCTTGTTTTGCTCGCTCCCAGCTTATAAAATAACCCCTGCCCTCTGAATCCTTTACAAAATGATGAAACGAGACCCTTCCATGTGTCATGGCCACACGATGTTTCTTCGTTTCCTTTACCGCCTCTTGCCAGTTTTCCAGCTTTTGCAGGGAAAATTTCTGGGCAAGCGATACTTCATGGGCGTATGTGCAAACTTGGAGCTCAAAAGGAGACATATATAGCTTCTTCTCACATACATCCACAAACTTTTCTAAGTCCTGTTGCTCTTTCGTCCATTCTTCTGAAACTCGGTCGTAAAAGGCTGTAATCTCTTCTTCAGGGTACTCTTTCTCTTGAACTGTCATGCTATGAAGTTTGGCCAGTTCTTTAAACATCATACTGTCTTTAAAGTCCAGTTCCCTCTCTTCATTATCCTCAATCCACGGCATCAAGTAGTAGGCATCCGAATAACTCTCAATAAAATAATAACCCTGCCTTGTTTGATAGATGGGAACAACCGTTTTAATACCACGCTGGAACAGGGAATGAATATTACGGAACAAAGGATATGCCTGCTCTTTTTTTATTTTTTTGAGGGCAAATGCACCTTTATTCGTCGCAACCCTCCATACTCCACTATGCTGCTCTATATATTCAGGTACGATGCCATATTGATACACTAGCTCTTCTACGCTTTGCTCATTTGTCTGCATCGCGATAACTCACTTCCTCTAATATTTTCAGGTAAAAAAGAAGTGAGAAAGGTCACCCCCTCCTCACTTTCCTCTAAAGCCGGTTATTGACTCTTAGAGGAAGCCTTTACCGGAATATATAACAATTGCCCTTCATTGATGTGATCATCTGTGGAAAGCCTATTGACCCTAATCAACTGCTGAATGGACACATCATATCGTTCAGCAATATGGTCCATGGACTCCCCTTGCTGCACAATACAAATTTTTAATTTAGTGAAATCTTCTCCACCTTCATCAGCAAAGATTTTGGTGAGAGATAAATCATTTTCATCTCGTGGCTCATCGGAATAATCCTCATGGTCATATTGCTGTGGATCTGCAACCGCCTGTTGGCCCTTCCTTTTATCAAAGAAGGAAACAACATTTGATGCCTCTTCCTCGTTCTGGTGGTGATTACCTGCATGCAAGGAATGTAGCGGAGCATAAGCATCCTCCGCATTATTCTGATAAATATAGTCTGCAGGATTATATGGCGCTTCTTCTTCTACCGCCGGAGCTTTTCTTGCCTCCACTTCAAACGGGGCGTACTCGCCATCGTCGTCATAATTGTATTGCATGTTTCTATCTATCTCATCTTGATTGAGGATTTCTTCTTCCTCGTCTTCATCGTCCTCAGTATAGTACTGGTAGGTATCTTCTTCGTACTCATTATCGGAGTTTGCACTGCGATACATTGGTTCGTACTCGAATACTTCTTCCTCTTCTTCTGCTTCTGCTGCTTGAGGTTGTGCTGGTGCTGGTGCTTCTTGCTCATATTGCGGTGCTTGATTTTGTGAAGCATATGCTTCTTCATGGTCCCGGTTAGGTTCCACTTCATATTCAAACGATTCTTCTACACTTTCTTGCTCCTCTTCCCAGGCCGGTGCGCTTTGTTGGTGGCCGTAAATACCAGAGATAGACAGCTCCGCATCCAATTGCAGGCAACCACGAGTTGGGACGCTGTAATCAAATGACTCAATGGCCACATAAATATCGTCTAAACTCTGGATCCTGTTCAAAGGTATCGTAATATCCACCGGAAAGCGATGGTTTAATACGCAGACGCCATCCTCCCGCTGCTCTACTTCCTGTACAACACGGGCTTGAGGTTGATACTCCTCCTCATCGTCCGACTCTGCATTCACATGATATTCCCCCGTTAATAATAAAGCTCCACGTATGGAAACGTATTGGTCCTGCTCATAAATTTGTATATCAGGATCTAACGCAATGGAGATGAGCTCAGATACTTCCTGTCCCTTTTGAAACCATATAGATTCCTCAACTGAAAACCGCAAGCACGATTGCTGATCTGAAGACAAAGGGGTTCCTCCTTTCACACCTATCAAAAATTTACTATATCAATAAAGATGTATGATGAGATTTCGGAGAATATGAATGGTTGGAAGAAATTTATGAAGGGGGGTCAGACCCTTGCAGGAGATTTGAGGTGTATGTCGAAGGGGACTTTGAATTTAGAGGTGGTTAGTAGATTGTATGATTTTGTGTTGAATTTGATGTTAAGTTGTTTGGTTTTGGGGGTATTTTGGTTGGGGGTTTTAGGGTTAAGTGTAGAAGGTTTCTTTTGAACGGTAGAAGTGAGGCTGGGAAATGTAGAAGGTAATCCGGGAAATGTAGAAGCTCGCTTTGGAATTGCACAACCAGCCCCTACTCCGCATCCTCAACCCCCTCCCACCAAAACCAAATGTAAAAACCCGCCCATATGCATGTTAACCATGCATAAGAGCGGGCAGATAAAACAAATCTCATTATCCCTTAATCGCAGCAAACGATTTTTCAATCGCATCCAATGTCTTTTCAATATCCTCATCTGTATGAGCTGTGGACAAGAACAAACCTTCAAACTGGGAAGGTGGCAGGAATACTCCGTTGTTTGCCATCTCGCGGAAGAACTTCGCGAAATAACTTAAATCGGAAGACTTTGCCACATCATAGTTTACAACTTCCTCACTATTAAAGAAGAAACCAATCATGGAACCTGCACGGTTTACAGATACAGGGACATCGTACTTCTTACCTAGCGCGACAATCCCCTCTTCTAAGCGATCCGCTTTTTTGCCGAATTCTTTATATGTTTCAGGAGTCAGTTGTGCCAAGGTTTCATATCCAGCTGTCATGGCAAGCGGGTTACCGGACAATGTTCCAGCCTGGTAGATCGGGCCGCTTGGAGCAATCTGCGCCATGATTTCTGCTTTACCGCCGTATGCACCAACAGGTAGTCCTCCGCCGATTACCTTACCAAGACATGTTAAGTCAGGTGTTACGCCGTAATATCCTTGAGCACAATGGTAATCCACGCGGAAACCAGTCATTACCTCATCAAAGATCAACACTGCGCCATATTCAGTCGTTACCTCACGTAAGCCTTCCAAGAAACCTGGTTGTGGCGGAACCACTCCCATGTTACCTGCAACAGGCTCTACAATGACACCAGCGATATCGTCTCCGAATTCCTTGAATGCATAACGGATGCTCTCCAAGTCATTGTAAGGCACGGTGATTGTGTTTTGCGCGACACCCTCAGGAACACCAGGGCTGTCTGGCAAACCAAGTGTAGCGACGCCAGAACCGGCTTTAATCAGCAGGGAATCACCATGGCCGTGGTAGCAGCCTTCAAACTTGATAATCTTGTTGCGTCCAGTGTATCCACGCGCCAAACGAAGCGCACTCATGGTTGCTTCCGTACCGGAGCTTACCATACGCACTACTTCGATGGAAGGTACTCTTTCAATTACAAGCTTTGCGAGTTCGTTCTCAATAAGTGTCGGAGCGCCAAAGCTTGTCCCTGATTCTGTTACCTTTTTGATTGCTTCCACTACGCGGTCATTGGAGTGGCCGTGAATTAGTGGTCCCCAAGAAAGGACATAATCTATGTATTCGTTACCGTCTACATCGTATATTTTGGAGCCTTTTCCTCGCTCCATGAAGATTGGGTCCATATCGACTGATTTAAAGGCACGTACTGGGCTGTTTACGCCGCCTGGCATCAGCTTTGATGCTTCTATAAAAGCTTCTTTAGACTTTTCATAACTTCTCATTCTTCTATCATCCTTTCTTTTATCTGAAATGGATCACAACTTATTTTAACCGTTCCTTTACGCTGCAGGCACTTGCTTTCCGCGGGCGGTCCGGAAGCCTCCTCGGCTGCGCCTGTGGGGTCTTCCCTGTCCCTTCCTCCCGCAGGAGTCAAGTGCCTTCCGCTCCAATCCACTCATTCTATTGTTACTTCTCATCCAACCATCGTGCAACATCTTTTGCATAGTAGGTAATAATTAAGTCAACACCAGCGCGTTTCATGCCGATTAGTTTTTCCATTACAACTTCTCGTTCGTTGATCCAACCGTTCATTGCTGCCGCTTTGATCATGGAGTATTCTCCGCTCACATTGTAGGCTACAACTGGTACGTTGAAGTTGTTTTTTACATCACGGATGATGTCCAAGTATGCCAAGGCAGGTTTCACAATCAGGAAGTCCGCTCCTTCAAGCATGTCAGACTCTGCTTCACGTAGTGCTTCTTGACGGTTGGCAGGATCCATTTGATAGGTTTTTCTGTCTCCGAATTGAGGAGAGCTGTGCGCTGCATCACGGAAAGGACCGTAGAATGCAGAGGAGTATTTAACTGCATAGGACATGATTGGAACATCTTCAAAGCCGTTCTCATCCAAGCCTGCGCGGATTGCGGCAACGAAGCCGTCCATCATGTTTGACGGCGCAATGATATCCGCTCCTGCTCGCGCTTGGCTCACTGCTGTGCGAGCAAGCAAGTCCAATGTTGGATCGTTTAAGATTTTACCCTCTTCCACAATGCCACAGTGCCCGTGGGACGTATATTGGCATAGGCATGTGTCTGCAATGACAACAAGTTCCGGGAAGTGCACTTTGATTTGAGTGATCGCCTGTTGCACAATCCCATGTTCATGGTAGGCTTGCGTTCCCACTTCATCTTTTTCTTTCGGCACACCGAAAACAATAACTGATTTAATGCCCAGTTCCGTCACTTCTGCCATTTCTGCATTTAACAGATCCAAGGAAAGATGGAACACGCCTGGCATGGAAGGAACTTCATTTCGGATATTTTCCCCTTCTACCACGAAGATTGGGTAGATAAAATCTTCCTTATGTAAATATGTTTCACGCACAAGTGAGCGCATGTTATCTGAATTTCTTAATCTGCGATGACGATTAAATTGCAAGTCTTTCATATTATGTATCCTCCCTTTTAAAATATTGCACGATTTCTTCTAGCAGACCGTCCATTGTGTACTCAGATGGACTGATTGCCACATTTATTCCCGCCTTTTCGGCAGCATTTCTTGTTATCGGACCAATGGTTGCTACCGGACCATCTGGCAGTCCGAATAGTTCCATAAAGTTATGTACGGTAGAAGGACTGGTAAATGTGTATAGGTCAACCTTTCCCTCTTTTAACCATTTCCATTCGTTTTCTTCTGGTACTCGAATCACATTTTCATATACGACTATCTGCTTAACATTGTACCCTATTCTACTAAGTTCTTCACGCAAAAGGGGTCGTGCAAGATTGCCCTGAATGAGCAAGACAGAACTTATGGTTTCTTTTTCAAAACTCTCTATTAAATCTTCGGCTGAAAAACGTTTCGGTACTAGGTCCACTTTATAACCGAGCGACTCTAATGCTTGTTTTGTTTTTACTCCAACCACTGCAATCTTGTTTGGCAAGCGCCCTTGATAGACTTCAAAAAAGTACTTCACACCATTTACACTAGTGAACACAATCCACTCAAAGTCTTCTATGTAAGATTCAATATCAGCTGTGACCTTTTTAGTATCCGAAACATGCTGAAATTGAATAAGAGGGACTTCAAGCGAGGTCCCTCCGAGTGCTGCGATCTGCTTGGAAAAATACCTTGCCTGCTCTTTGCTTCTTGTAATAAGAATGCGTTTATCGGCTAAAGGCAAAGTACGATCCATTACTGATTCAGCTCCTTTTTTACATCATCAATTAATTTCTTTCCGCCCTGCGCAGTAAGACTCTCCGCAGCTTCCAATCCAACCTTCACAGGATCTGTTCCTGTGATTCTCTCTTTATATAAAACAGAACCATCTGGAGCACCTACGAGAACCGTCAGGGTGGTGTTGTCATCCTGGCCAACAGATGCATATCCCGCAATCGGCACCTGGCATCCGCCTTCCATTTTATGAAGGAAAGCACGCTCGGCGATTACCGCTTTTTGTGTAACAGAATCTGTGAAAAGTGCTAGAGTCTCTAGTAATTCTGCATCATCTTCACGGCATTCTATGGAAAGAGCCCCTTGTCCTACAGCTGGCAAGCATAGATCTTCATCAAGGAATTCTGTCACAACATCTTTTGACCATCCCATTCGTGCAAGGCCTGCTGCTGCTAAAATAATGGCATCATAGTCTTCGTTTTGAAGCTTTGCAAGGCGTGTATCAATATTTCCGCGAATCCATTTGATCTCAAGATCAGGACGTTTTGCAAGTAGTTGTGCACCACGGCGCAGACTGCTTGTTCCGACAATGGAACCGCTCGGCAGATCAGCAAATTTCACATGGTCCTTAGAGATGAACGCATCGCGGTGATCTTCACGGAAAGGAATGCATCCGATTGTCAACCCTTCCGGTAAAACTGCAGGCATATCTTTCATGCTGTGGACGGCCATGTCTATTTCTTTATCTAGCATTGCTTGTTCGATCTCTTTTACAAAAAGGCCTTTCCCTCCAACCTTTGATAAGGTTACATCAAGGATTTGGTCTCCCTTTGTTACGATTTCCTTTACTTCAAAATCGAAAGGCGCACCTAATGCCTTCAATTGATCGATGACCCAGTTCGTTTGGGTTAAAGCAAGCTTACTTCTTCTAGAACCTACAATTATTTTTCTCATATTTCCTCCTTACCCAAAGCCAATGGGATTCCTATATCCTATAAAATCCAAAAATGAAAATTTGATAATCTACCGAACAGGAAAAAGTTGATGAGGACGACTAGAAACGCAGCGATATTCCAGCTCGCAATAGCCTTCCCGCTTATTCCTTTGGCAAGTCTTTGATAAAAATAATAACTGTATGCGGTAATGACAATGAAAGAGCCAATCACTTTCATGTCATACCATTGAAATTCGGACAATTTTACAGACGCCCAAATGCTTCCTAAAATTAACGACAGCAATAGCATCGGTACTCCGATTACATTCAATACATAGGACATATGATCAAGTTTCGCCAAATCCTGAATGCGTAATAACCGCTTGCCCCACTTTTTCTCCTTCAACAGTCGATATTGAATGACATAAAGCAAGGAAAAAGCGAAAGAAAGGGAGAAGGCACCATAGGATAAGATTGCCATCGTAATATGTATGATAAGTAATTCAGATACCAACGCTTGTGCCACCACTTGTGATTCATGTTGAATCGGTGTGAATGTGTGCAGGGCCAATACAAGGAATCCTATCACATTTGTAAAAAATACAATAAAGTCCACCCGTAAAATTCTGTTAATGACAAGCGAAAAGGTAATCAATACCCATGTATAGAAATACATTCCCTCATAAAGCGTCAATATTGGAAATCGTCCGGTATCAAGCATTCGTAAAAATAAGAAAACCGTTTGCAATACCCATACAATTGCAAGTAACCAGAAGGCTGTTTTATTTGCCTTCTGGTTATGTTGAAGAAAATCAATAAAATATAAGAGCACGCTTAAGGCATATAGAAGAATCGTTAATTCGTACAGCCTTGCGATTGTCATCTCTAGCATAGTTAACAGCCTCTCTTACGACCTGTATGTCGCAGCTTGAGGAAGCGGAATTCCTACAGGAGCAGAAGAACTCTTCTCCTTTTTCACAGCATAGTACTGTGTTTGAACTTCTTGTTGAACCGCCTCTTCAATATTAAAGATTTTAGTGAACAGTTCTAGAGATTCTTTTGCGTCAGATTCTGCTGAAAGTTCTTTCGCTCGTAAAATCGGGTCACGCAGCATCTGATTGATGATGCTTTTCGTATGTTTATTTAAGACCTTAATCTCACGTTCCGATAGATGAGGAAGTTTTCGTTGGATACTTTGCATCGTTTCGGATTGAATATCCAGCGCCTTTTGACGTAATGCGGAAATGACCGGAACCACACCAAGTGTGTTCAACCAATGTTTAAATTCCACAATTTCCTCTTCTATGAACAGCTCAATCTCATCTGCCGCTTTTTTGCGTTCTGCTAAGTTGGCATTGACGATTCCCTCAAGATCATCAATATCGTATAAGAAGACGCTCTCTAGCTTATCCAATTCCGGGTCCAAATCACGTGGAACCGCAATATCCACCATGAAGAGTGGACGCCCTTTTCTCATACGCTCGACATAGGTCATATCGTCTTTAGTTAGAACATAGTCTTTGGCACCGGTAGAAGAGATAAGAATATCCGCTTCTACCAACGCACAGGAAAGCTCCTGCATGGACTTTGCCTGGCCTGCGAAACGATTCGCCAGGTTTGTTGCTTTTTCTAAGGTACGGTTAATGACCGTAACCTTTTCTACCCCGTTGCTGTGAAGATTCTGGACGGCGAGTTCTCCCATTTTCCCTGCGCCTAAAATTAATACATGCTTGTTCTTTAAATCCCCGAAAATCTTTTTAGCAAGCTCCACTGCTGCATAGCTGACAGAAACCGCATTGGATCCGATATCTGTTTCGGAATGCGCACGTTTAGCTAAAGTGATAGCTTGTTTAAATAATTGATTAAAAATGGTTCCGACCGTTTTATGTTCTTGTGCGGCAAGAAAACTTGTACGGATCTGACCAAGGATTTGCGTTTCCCCAAGCACCATGGAATCCAATCCACAGGACACCCGGTACAAATGCTCGATTGCCCCGTCATGTTCGTATATGTTCAAGTAAGGAGAAAACTCTTCCTTGTCCAGACCGAACCAGTCTGCAAGGAAAGCTTTAATATAATAACGTCCAGTATGCAACTGATCGACTACTGCATAGACTTCCGTTCGGTTGCAGGTAGAAACAATGATGTTTTCCAAGATGGACTTTTGGTCCTTCAGAGCTACCATTGCTTTATTCAGATCAGCTGGATTAAATGTCAATTTTTCACGTATTTCAACAGGGGCCGTTTTATAATTAACACCGACTACTATGATATGCACTTGTTCGTACACCCCCACAAAAAATAATATCATCTACTAAAATTATAACATGACTAATGCTAGATACTTTTGTTAAAATGTGAACAAATAGTTTCCAATTAAGTAATTAGGATACAAGAAAATACACCGTTTTCATTGTTTCTCTTAGTTATATATTACAAACATTACAATTCTTTTATTCACCAACTTGTACATTAACAGAATTTCATTGTAGAATCAAGGTTTCAGCCTCAATCTCAAGGAGGAAAATATGAAGAAAAATAGCTTTCTACCTGGTTTGCTTTTATTATTTTTTGGTGCATATTTCCTGTTACAACAATTAAACATTGTGTTGTGGGAAGGGATGCTGCACTGGTCCACTATTCTTGTTATTACAGGAATTGCACTTTTATTACAAGCTTATAAACAGAGTGATTATCCTAATATACTTCCTGGGTTTGTACTATTAGGAATTGGGTTGCATTTTCAGCTTAAAGATAAGGTAGATGTTTGGCCTGATCATTTTGCGGTTATCATTTTGATTATTGGTGTTGGCTTTATTCTCCGTTCGCAGAAAACGAAGGGCGGGATGTTTGAAGGAGTTCTGTTATGTATTCTTGCCAGTTTCTTTCTTTTCTACGATACGTTTATGGAGATGTTGGGTGTGGTAGAGACTGGTGTTGCTAGTTTACATACTTTTTGGCCGGTTTTGTTGATTTTGATTGGTGCGTTTTTTGTCTTTAAGAAGAAATAAGAGAAGACCTACAAGCAATGGAGTGTTATTCCGTTGTTGTAGGTCTTTTTTGTTGAATTGTTGTTTCGACACCGCTGTTGATTTCCGCAAACGGCAAGTTCCTTTTGTACTCCCTGTTTCCTTTCGTTCCAGGTGTTCGCTTTCCGCGGGACGGTGCTTGAGCCTCCTCACTGAGTTGCGGGGTCTCAAGCTACCGTTATCCCCCGCAGGAGTCTCACACCTTGCACTCCAGGAAACAGGGGAAATCTACTTCACCCAATTGTTTTTGTAGTTACAGAACAGCCTCCAAGAAGTCTCTTGTTCGTTGGTTTTTTGGGTTGTTGAAGAGGTCCTGTGGGGGGCCTTCTTCGACGATTTTGCCGTCGTGCATGTAGATAACACGGTCGGCGACTTCTTGTGCGAATCCCATTTCGTGGGTGACGACGACCATGGTCATGCCTTCTTCGGCAAGTTCTTTCATGGTTTTAAGAACCTCTCCTACCAGTTCAGGGTCAAGGGCGGATGTTGGTTCGTCAAAGAGCATTACATCCGGTCTCATGGCAAGGGCACGGGCGATTGCCACACGCTGCTTTTGTCCGCCTGAGAGCTTTTCGGGATATACATTCTCTTTGTCTGACAAACCTACTTTTGCCAAAAGGTCAGATGCAATTTTCCTGGCTTCCTCTTTTTTTAACTTTTCGACCTGGACAGGAGCTTCCATAACATTCTCCAAAACTGTTTTGTGAGGAAAAAGATGAAAATGCTGAAACACCATACCGACTTTTTGACGGACTTTATTTAAATTGTCCTTTTCTACATCCACTTCCTTACCATCTATGACCACTGTGCCACTATCCTTCATCTCAAGAAAGTTCAAGCAGCGGAGGATAGTACTTTTACCTGATCCGCTGGCACCAATCAGGCAGACAACTTCTTTATTCTTTACCGTCAAGGAAATATCTTTTAAAACATGTAGGTCTCCGAACGATTTATTTAAGTTTACGACTTCAATTTTATTACTCATTACCCTACCTCCTATCTATCACTTACTGAGAATTTTCTTTCCAACAGATTAACAAAGATTCCAATCAACCCTACAAGGAATAAGTAGTAAACAGAAACTACCAACAGATAAGTCATATAGTCAAAGCTGTTAGCACCTTGTGTTTGCGCTACATTGAACAGTTCGTAGAAGCCGATGAATGCTGCTAAGGATGAATCCTTTAAACAGATGATAAATTGATTTCCAAGTGGCGGTAGTGCCCTTCTGAAAGCCTGTGGTAAAATAATTCTTCTCATCGCCAGATTGCGGGTCATACCCAAAGATCGTCCGGCTTCCATTTGTCCTTTGTCAATCGATTGAATGGTTCCCCTGAAAATCTCGGCAATATAGGCCCCATTATGGAAGGCCAGAGCCAATGTGACGGACCAGAATGCAGTGATTCCCATCTGCACCAATCCATAGTAGAAAACAAAGATTTGAACAATTAACGGAGTTCCACGTACAAGATATATGTAAGTATTGGCGATCCATTCAAGTACTTTAATCTTGGATATTTTAAGAAAGGCGAAAAATAACCCGACAAAAAGTGCAATAACAATTGAAATGGCTGTAATTTGAAGGGTTTTCAGCATCCCTCTTAAAAACATATCGTATGTACTGAAGAAAACATCAATAAAATGTGCTAAACTGGGCATACTTTGCTTCACTCCTTTATTCTGTTGTGTGATAAGTGATGGTTCAAGCTGATAAAAAATGTGTGGTGAATGAACACCACACATTTCAGAGACAGGATTATTTATTCACTGATCTGCTATTACTCACCCGGGTCTGAAGTAATGTCTTCACCAAAGTACTTTTCACTTATCTCTTTTAGTTTTCCGTTTTCACGTAATGTTTCAAGCGCTTCATTAATAGCTTCCAATAAGGCTTCATTACCTTTTGCTACTGCTACAGCCTGTTCACTGCGATCCAATAGTTCGCGAGCTTCCAGTTCCATTCCGGATCCGATTGCTTCACGACCGGTAACAAAATCCGTTACCACTGCATCATGACGGCCATTGTTAAGTGCCTCTAATGCAACAACATCGCTATCATAGTTTACGATATTATCAGATACACCCTCCACTAAATCTGCATAAGTGGAGCCTCTGGAAACGGCGATTTCCATTCCCTCTAGGTCATCCATGGTTTGGATGTCGCTGTCAGGACGCACGAAAATCTGAGCGCCAGAATAATAGTACGGTGTGGAGAAGTCCACTTCTTTTAATCTTTCTTCCGTAATCGTATGACTCGCAACCGCAGCATCAAAGCGGCCATTCTTTACTCCTTCAACAATACTCGCAAAAGTGTACTTTTCCTGCTCTGGTTCCAACCCAAGCTCAGCTGCAATAGCTTCCCCGACCTCGATATCAAAACCGGTCATATTTCCGGAACCGTCTGTAACACTAAATGGCGCAAATTCTCCTGAAGAAGCAAATGTAAACTTGTCTTCCTTTACTAATTCGTACCCTTCACTTGTTGTCGTTTTACCACCGCATGCTGCAAGAATGGTAGACAACAAAAATAACGTGACTAACAATACCCTTTTTTTCAATTTCCAAAATCCCCCTTAGTGTCCATTTTTTCGTCTCCCTTTTATGTTAACAATTACGGAAAACTACCACAAATAAGCTTAAATTTCATATTTGTTAATAATTCTGTAAATTCCAACTTCAGAAGACCTGGCTACCTATGTACCGTATGTATGCTCGGAATTGCTCCTTGTACATCCTATTCCCTAATGTTTCAATCTAATAAACATATTTTTCGAAATTTTTCTTACTTTTTTAAAAACAAAAAAATAGATTCCATAGCCTTTATCTCATGTAAGCTATGAAATCTATTTTAATCTTTAAACGTTTGATATAATTCTCGAAATTTCTTCTATCAATTTGTCCCCTGTGACTGTTGTTTCTCCCCCGCCTTGGACGAAGTTTTCCCTGCCGCCTCCCTTTCCATTTATGAAAGCAAAGACTTCTTTGGCGATAGACTTCATGTTCATATTAGATTTGCTTCCTCTAGCTCCAACAAATTGCAGCTTGCCTGCATTTTCAGCTACAAGAAACACGTTGATGTCATCTCTAGCAGAAACTAATTTCCGTGCGATACTTTGGAGTTCTGCCATTTCCTTATTTTGAAACACAGACTTTAATATTGTCCGACCTGAAATTACTTCCGTTTTGGAAAAAAGAGCAGCTGCCTCGTATTCCAGAAGCCTTTCTTTCATCTCTTTTAGTTCTTTTGCCTGTTCTTTACTTTGCCCCAACATTCTTGTGACTGCTTCTGCCATACCATTTTGAGGAGCATTCAATAATGAAGATAACTCTAGAACTACCTGCTGTTTCTCATGGAGTTGCTTCAACACACGATTTCCTGCAACAAAGGATACACGGATCATGTCCTTTTGTTTTTCTAATGAAAGAACTTTAAGAGAAGCTACTCCGCCTGTTGAATGAGGGTGTGTTCCTCCACAACCGTTGTAGTCAAATTCCGGTATGATGACAATTCGGATATTTTCAGAAACGGATAGCTCTTTTCTTAGCCGGTAATTCAATAGCTCATCCTGTGTGACCCATTTGCACTCTATCTTACGGTTCTCAAGGATAATTCTATTAACGAGTGTTTCAGCCTCCAGAACTTCTTGTTCCGTTAACTCATTAATATCGAGGTCAATGGTGGACACTTCTTTGCCCAGGTGAAAGCTTTTGGTTTTGTATGAAAATAGTTCTTCAAAAGCAGCAGATAATAGGTGCTGTCCTGCATGCTGCTGCATATGGTCATATCGTCTTTCCCAATCGATATTTCCCTTAACATCCTTTGTTATTTGTGGAAGTGGGTGCTCCATGTAATGCCTGATTTCCCCTTTGATCTCTTGTACCTCGATGACTTTATTGTCATTCAGTGTTCCTGTGTCATATGGCTGCCCGCCGCCTTCTGGGTAAAATGCGGTCTGTTGGAGTATGGCATACCATTTTCCGGATTCGTCTTGTGATTGTTCTATTAATGTGGTGGTGAATGTCTGTATGTAAGGGTCTTGATAAAATAACTTTTCCATCAATATCACTCCTGGCTTTAAACCAAAAAACTGCGTTCAGAGTAGTTTTTACTCTGATGCGCAGTTTCGGTTTTTACTTCATTCTTTTTTGCAACATACCCCAGACTTCATCTTTGCCTTGTCCGGTTTCGGAAGAGAAGAGGATTAGTTCGTCCCCTTTTTCCATTCCGAGGGTTTCTTTTATTACTTTTAAGTGCTTTTGCCATTTCCCTTTAGGGATTTTATCCGCTTTCGTCGCAATGACGACAACTGGAAGCTCATAGTGCTTCAAGTATTCGTACATCGTGACATCATCCTTGGATGGGGGATGGCGAAGGTCCACTATTTGCAGGACTGCACGTAGCTGTTCTCTGCTTGTTAAATAGGTTTCCATCATTCTGCCCCATGCATCTCGCTCGGATTTTGGTACTTTAGCGAATCCGTAACCAGGTACATCAACGAAATGCAGCATTTCATTGATCAGATAAAAGTTCAATGTCTGCGTTTTTCCTGGTTTGGAGGATGTTCTCGCAAGGTTTTTACGGTTGATCATCTTATTGATAAAAGATGATTTTCCTACATTGGAACGGCCCGCCAAGGCGAATTCCGGTAAAAGTTCACTTGGGTATTGCTCTGGTTTAACGGCACTTATTACTATTTCTGCTTGTGTTACTTTCATTTTTTCTCTCCTGCTAATGCGTGTTCTAACACTTGATCTAAATGTGATACTAAAACAAACGTTAAATCTTTGCGCACACTTTCTGGAATATCATCCAAATCTTTTTCATTCTCTTTAGGTAGTATAACCTTTTTTAAGCCGGCGCGGTGTGCACTTAGGGATTTTTCTTTCAAACCGCCGATTGGCAGCACACGCCCTCTTAAAGTTATTTCACCTGTCATACCAACATCTCTTCTGACCGGTCTGCCAGTTAATGCTGAGATCAAGGCAGTGGCCATCGTAATTCCCGCGGAAGGACCGTCTTTTGGAACAGCACCTTCTGGGACATGTATATGAATATCATTTTTCTCATTGAAATCAGGGTCAATATTCAATTCGTCCGCTCTTGAACGGATAAAACTAAATGCTGCATGTGCAGACTCTTTCATGACATCCCCAAGTTTACCGGTCAACATAAGTTTTCCTTTACCTGGTGATAGAGACACTTCAATCGATAGTGTATCGCCACCGACGGTTGTATATGCAAGGCCTGTCGCCACACCAACCTGGTCTTCCTCTTCTGCTTGTCCATAACGGAATTTAGGCTTACCAAGGAAATCGGCAAGGTTTTTATCTGTGATAACTACCCTTTTCTTTTCACCGGAAACGATAAGTTTGGCTGCTTTTCTGCAAATAGAAGCAAGCTGTCTTTCCAAACTACGGACTCCCGCTTCACGGGTATGGTGACGGATGATGGACATTAATGCCTCATCTCTTATTTGCAACAGGTTCTTCTGTAATCCATGCTCCTTTGCCTGACGAGGAAGCAGATGGTCTTTTCCAATGTTTAACTTTTCTATTTCCGTGTAACCAGCAATTGTGATGATTTCCATTCTGTCTCGTAACGGTCCAGGAATGGTAGCCAAATTGTTTGCCGTTGCAATGAACATGACATTAGAAAGATCATATGGTTCTTCAATATAGTGGTCACTGAAATTAAAGTTTTGTTCAGGATCTAATACTTCCAATAACGCAGAGGAAGGGTCTCCCCTGAAATCATTGGACATCTTGTCAATTTCATCTAAAAGGAAAACAGGGTTGATGGTTCCCGCTTTTTTCATTCCTTGGATGATTCGACCTGGCATAGCTCCTACATAGGTTCTTCTATGGCCTCGGATTTCTGATTCATCCCGAACTCCACCAAGGGAGACGCGGACAAATTTGCGATCCAATGATTTTGCAATCGAACGTGCCAGAGAGGTTTTACCGACACCAGGAGGTCCTGCCAAACAAAGAATCGGGCCTTTTAAGGACTTCGTCAGCTGTTGAACAGCTAAGTATTCCAAGACGCGTTCTTTCACTTTTTCCAATCCAAAGTGATCTTCGTTAAGAATCTCTTCCGCTCTGATAATATTCAATTGGTCTTCTGTCGCTTCCGTCCATGGAAGGTTCAACAGCCAGTCAATATAATTGCGAATAACAGAGCTTTCTGCAGAACTGGATGGAATTTTTTCATAGCGGTCGATTTCCTTCAATGCGGTCTTTTTCACATTTTCCGGCATTCCGATCTTTTCAAGCTTCTCTTTCAGATCCTCGATTTCGCCGCCTTTTCCTTCTTTGTCCCCAAGCTCTTTCTGGATTGCTTTCATCTGTTCGCGAAGATAATATTCCTTTTGTGTACGTTCCATGGAACGCTTCACTCGGAGGCCGATTTTCTTCTCAAGTTGCAGTACTTCCTTCTCATTGTTCACATGCTTGATT
The DNA here is from genome assembly GCF_019931755.1 of Sutcliffiella horikoshii. Taxonomy (NCBI): domain Bacteria; kingdom Bacillati; phylum Bacillota; class Bacilli; order Caryophanales; family Bacillaceae; genus Sutcliffiella; species Sutcliffiella horikoshii. Next base: position 3,081,849 of record NZ_CP082918.1, read on the forward strand.
ACTTTGTTCAGACGTTCTTTTACATCTCGTGTTTCCAGGATATCCTGTTTTTCTTTCATGTTGACAGGTAAATGAGATGTAATGATATCGGCCATTCTTCCAGGCTCTGTTATATCAGAAACGGTATGATATGTTTCGATTGTTGTCTTCTTGGAGAGCTTTGTGTATGTATGGAAATAGTCCAGCAAAGTTCTCATCAAGGCTTCATCTTCCGGGTCTTTCTCTTCTGTATCCGGATAGGTCAATAGTTTGGCTTCCCAGTGTGTATCTTTTTCGATAAACTCTTCAATTTTCGCACGTTCCAGTCCTTCTACCAGGACACGGACCGTACCATTTGGAAGTTTTAACATTTGTTTTACTTTTGTTAAAGTACCCCAAGTATATAGGTCTTCTTTTGCGGGATTGTCGGTTCCCACTTCTTTCTGTGTAGAAAGAACGACAATATCGTCCCCAAGCATTGCTTGTTCTAACGCTTCTATTGACTTTTCCCTTCCGACATCCAAATGTAAAACCATTGTCGGAAAGACCATCAGTCCTCTTAAAGGCAATAATGGAACATGATATTCCTTGTTTGTTGCCATGGTAACACCCCCGTACGCTCTTCCTTTATGTATCTTTGTTCAATTCTATCCTAATTAAATTGCCCTGTCTAATTAAAGAGACAGTTTAACCTGCAAAAGAAGTATTGTTCTATTATCTTTTACAAGTTTGCCTTAGTTAATAAAGAAACGGTAGTAAAAATTTTACCTTTTTCAAGACCTGAGTGCAATAAGTAAGCCTTAGTATATGTAAAACAGGCAGACCGTCACAAGGCCTGCCCACCCTTTACATGGATTCTGTTTTTGGGATGCTGATTGGTGCGTGTAAAATGCTTTCTACGTTTGTTTCGGTAATCTTTTCTCGTAATAAGGCTAAATCCAAAACTTCTTGGAATTCATTTACCGGGATGACTTCAATACCGTCAATTTCTTTTATAATCGATTGCATGTTATCAGCTGGAATGATGACTCTCTTGGCACCAGCCTGTTTTGCCGCTTTAATTTTCGGAATGACTCCGCCGATTGGTTTGACTGTTCCGTGGATGCTGATTTCTCCTGTCATTGCTACTAGGTTGCTGACTGGAATTTTGAAAATGGCAGAATAGATTCCCGTTGCCATCGCAATTCCTGCAGAAGGCCCGTCAATTGGGATTCCCCCGGGAAAATTCACATGGATATCGTAATCAGCAGCAGGAACCCCAAGCTTTCTTAATACGGTTATGACGTTCTCGATAGAACCTTTTGCCATACTCTTTCTGCGGATGGATTTGCCACCTTGGTTGCCCATGCTTTCTTCTTCCACAATTCCTGTGATGTTTACAGTCCCCTTTTTCTCTTCGGTTGGGATTGCCGTCACTTCTATTTCAAGAAGAGCGCCTGAGTTTGGTCCAAATACCGCCAAGCCGTTGACAAGTCCAGGTTGTGCCGCTTCTTTGATCTTATTTTCATATTTCGGTGCTAATTGACTGGAGTGGATCACCCATTCAATGTCAGCCACCTTTACAGTATCACGGTCTTCTGTGATAGCCAGTCCACATGCAATCTGCATCATGTTTACCACCTCACGCCCGTTTCTTGTATAAGAGGCAAGGAGACTGATACCTTCTTCTTCCACCAGCATATTGATTTTGGAAGCTGCATTTCTTGCAACTGCCTCCAACTCCTCTTGATCTAACTCACGGAAGAAAACTTCCATACATCTGGACCTAATGGCAGGTGGAATTTCGTTAGGTGTTCTTGTGGTTGCCCCGACAAGACGGAAATCTGCCGGCAGGCCATTTTGGAAAATGTCATGAATATGGGTTGGAATTTGATTATTCTCTTCGCTGTAGTATGCGCTGTCTAAGTACACTTTTCTGTCTTCTAACACTTTAAGTAATTTGTTCATTTGAATGGAATGAAGTTCACCAATTTCATCAATGAAAAGCATCCCTCCATGAGCATGGGTTACAGCTCCTTGCTTTGGCTGCGGTATTCCAGCTTGCCCCATTGCTCCGGCACCTTGGTAGATTGGATCATGCACAGAACCAATTAGCGGATCTGCAATCCCTCTTTCATCAAATCGGGCTGTTGTAGCATCTAACTCGATAAAAACGGCCGATCCTCTGAATGGCGACTTTGGATTCTTTTTTGCTTCTTCAAGAACAAGTCTTGCTGCGGCAGTTTTCCCTACCCCAGGAGGTCCATAAATGATGACATGCTGCGGGTTCGGTCCACAAATAGCAGCTTTTAAGGCCTTAATGCCGTCTTCTTGTCCCACGATTTCTTTAAAGCTTGTTGGTCTTACTTTCTCTGCGAGTGGTTCTGATAATGAAATGCTTCTCATCTTCCTTAGCTGTTCCATTTCCTTTTTTGATTCTTTATCAATCGTTACTTTTTGCGTCCGTTGGTTTTTGAGCAGGTTCCAGAAATAAAGACCGATGATGACCCCGAAGAAAAGCTGTATGAACAGTGCTATACCTGTAAAAGACATAGAAACCCTCCTGCATTCTTGATGTGATTATATGGTAGTATCTCCGTGGGATTGGGTAATAATCCAATAAAAAATATTTGGATAAAATAGGCTTCTCGCGGAAAGATTGGAGGGTATAATAATAAAGAGCACTCTCCCAAAGGAAAGTGCTCTTTTATCATTATGCAGAAGTCTTTTCGTCTTGTTTCAACTCAGACCCATCATCTAAAATTAACTTCGGCGCCACATTGTCAGCAACCGTTTCAGCTGTAATCACACACTTCTTGATATCTTCACGAGAAGGAAGCTCATACATCACATCTAGCATGATTCCTTCAATGATAGATCTCAATCCACGCGCACCAGTTTTTCTTTCGATTGCTTTTTTCGCAATCTCAGATAATGCACCCTCTTCAAACTCCAGTTCCACATTATCAAGATCAAGCATTTTTTGATATTGCTTCACAAGTGCATTCTTAGGCTTTGTAAGGATTTCAATTAGCGCATCTTCATCAAGCGGCATTAAGCTTGCTGTAACAGGAAGACGTCCGATGAATTCCGGAATCAAACCGAAACGAAGTAAATCTTCCGGCAATACTTTGCCAAGCAATTCTTTTTGCTCTAGATCATCCGCTTTCGTTTCAGCAGTACCGAAACCGATAACTTTCTTACCTAGACGGCGTTTGATGATTTGCTCGATTCCGTCAAATGCTCCCCCGCAAATAAATAGGATGTTCGTCGTATCGATTTGGATGAATTCTTGATGCGGATGCTTACGTCCACCTTGAGGAGGAACGCTTGCAACTGTACCTTCAAGAATTTTCAATAGTGCTTGCTGTACACCTTCACCGGATACATCGCGAGTGATGGATGGATTTTCAGATTTACGCGCTACTTTATCAATTTCATCGATGTAGATGATTCCTTTTTCAGCTTTCTCCACATCATAATCAGCAGCTTGAATCAGTTTTAACAGAATGTTTTCCACGTCTTCCCCAACATAACCAGCTTCTGTTAAGGAAGTCGCATCTGCAATGGCAAATGGTACATTCAGAATTCTTGCAAGTGTTTGAGCAAGAAGAGTTTTACCGCTACCAGTTGGTCCGATCATGGCAATATTACTCTTGGCAAGCTCTACATCATCAATCTTACTGTTGGAATTAATACGCTTATAGTGGTTATAAACGGCTACAGATAAAGATTTCTTCGCCGACTCCTGACCAATAACATATTCGTCTAAAATATCGCGAATTTCTTTTGGTTTTGGAACGTCTTTAAATTCTACTTCTTCCTCTGTACCCAACTCTTCTTCTACGATTTCCGTACAAAGTTCAATACATTCATCACATATGTATACGCCTGGACCTGCTACAAGTTTACGAACTTGATCTTGTGTCTTTCCACAGAAAGAACACTTTAATTGTCCTTTTTCGTCATTAAATTTAAACAAATTGTTTCACCCCTTATCATTTCTCTCTTTTCCCATCCATCGGCTGGTTCCTAAAAAATGAGAAAAACTCATCACTTTTAAAAAATAGTTATGTACTGCATTTTACCACATTTTTGCCTAACATTTCTAATAATAATACTTTGGTTATGTATGGATATTTTAGAAGATGGGTCCGTACTATTGTATCCATGAATTCATTTTACTAACACAGTGATGAATGGAAAAAGCGGAAAACTTTACTTTTAAAAAGGTCAAAATGGTACAAAACAAGGCACGATCAAGTCGCGCCTTGTCTCTTATACTCTATTATGCAACATCTTTGCTATTTTCTACAAGGAAATCAATTGCTTTTCTGATTTTCAAATCTTCTTTAAGACCTTCCAAGCTACCTAATGCTTGCTTGATTTGGTCAACAGACATGTTGTACATGCCAGCCATTTTTTCGATTTCTTCGTTTGCTTCCTCATCTGTTACTTCGATGTTTTCAGCTTTAGAGATCGCTTCAAGCGTAAGGTTCATTTTCACACGCTTTTCTGCATCTTCTTTCATTTGAGTGCGAAGAGCTTCTTCATCTTGACCGGAGAACTGGAAGTAAAGCTCCATGTTCATGCCTTGCATTTGAAGGCGCTGTTCGAATTCACGAACCATGCGGTCAGTTTCAGTTTTCACCATCGCTTCAGGAATTTCCACTTCTGCGTTAGCAGCAGCTTTGTCCACTAGCGTGTCGCGTAGGTGGTTGTCAGCTTCCGTTTTCTTCGCTTCTTCTAGGCGAGCTTTTGTTTTTGCTTTAAGCTCTTCAAGCGTTTCAACTTCTTCGTCTACATCTTTCGCGAACTCATCGTCAAGTGCAGGAAGTTCTTTTGTTTTGATTTCGTGTACAGTTACTTTAAAAACTGCAGGCTTACCAGCAAGCTCTTCAGCATGGTACTCTTCAGGGAAAGAAACTTCTACTTCTTTCTCCGCTCCAGCTGCAAGACCTACTAATTGCTCTTCGAAACCTGGGATGAAAGTGTTAGAACCGATTTCTAAAGAATAGTTCTCTGCTTTTCCGCCTTCGAATGCTTCGCCGTTAACGAATCCTTCAAAATCCATAACAACAGTATCGCCGTTCTCTACAGTTCCTTCTTCTTTCACTGCAAGCTCAGCTTGACGCTCTTGAAGGCCTTTCAAGTCAGCTTCTACATCTTCGTCAGTAACGTTAGCGTCTAGACGCTCAACTTCTAACCCTTTGTATTCGCCAAGTTTAACTTCAGGCTTAACAATCACTTTCGCAGTGAAAACAAGCTTTTCGTTTTTAGCGATTGTTTCGATGTCGATTTCTGGTTGATCAACAGGCTCGATTCCAGTTTCAACAACTGCGTTAGAGTATGCAGTTGGAAGAATGATATCAAGAGCATCTTGATATAAAGATTCTACACCAAAACGTTGTTCGAACATTCCACGAGGAATTTTCCCTTTACGGAAACCTGGCACGTTTACTTTTGTAACTACTTTTTTGAATGCTGCGTCAAGACCTTTATTAACTGTTTCCGCATCAACTTCAACTGTTAATACGCCTTGATTACCTTCTAACTTTTCCCATTTAGCAGACATAATTTTCCCTCCAACATCTATTTTCAAAAAAGATAATGATTTTCACACCATCTAATCTGATGAACCACACATGGTGGTTGTTGTTTTCTACATTTTTGCTGCAAGTACACAGTCTTAAACACCCCTTGTTACAAGAGGTTAATCTAAGAACCTATTTCGTATATACAGTTTACAACCCTTACATTATAACATAATCCCAGATGAGTTCAACACATAGCCTCATAATCGTAAATATGAAAAATCTTCAAGCTTATTGATTTCCCTTGTGACCGACTTTACTTCCAGAGCTGACACATTATATTCCGCTGCAATTTCTTCATCGCTTGCTTCCAAACCAAACAATCCCACCCCGGCACTATGCAGCCCAGCAGCCCATACTTCTGGTTTATCCGGTGTGAATGGCAATGGAAACTGAACCGTATGTATTCGGACGAGCATCTCTTTCAATCCTTCAAAAAGAGATGGATTATCACTTTCCACTGTATCTTCTAGTATAGAAATGACTTTATTTAAGAAAGGATCCTCTTCGCCACTGTTTAATTCAGTGGGAACTATGGTAATTCTCTGTCCCATTTTAATCACTTCTGTTTCCTTGTCCCAGCCTTGTTCTTTAAGAATGTGGAGCAAGAAGGTTTTCAGGACCGGATGCTTCCGTTCATCCTCTAAGTACTTTTGAATATCAGGGATGAGCGGACGTATGTTACGGTGCTTCAACGATTGAATGAGTTCATATTGTTTTTGAATCGGTCCGTCATGAAGCATATTTAACTCATCTATATCGTCGGTCGCCTGCCCATATTCAGGTTCAAACTGTTCTGCATTCTCATCTGAAGGCAGCATCTTTCTAGCAAACTCGAGAAGCTGATAGAAATTTTGCGCATACTGTGCCGGCAACTTGTCTTCTTCTAAGATAGCTTCAATGGTCGTTTTGACTTCGTCATACTCCTTTAATTGGATAAGGATTGTTATGTATATCTGAAGCACATGAAAATAATCGCCGATATCTTCGCGCAGCATTTTCTTGCAGCGATTTCTTGCCTCTGTTAACTGGCCAAGTTCCATGTAGCAAACAACCATGCCAAGCTCTACTTCTGCATAGGCATACTCATTTTCACGAGCTTGTTCAAAAAGCTCTAACGCTTCGGAAAACTTCTTTTCTTTCATGGTCTGCATGGCTTTTTCCAGCAGTCTTTGTTTTAGATTGGGGAACTCTACTATCTTTTTCTCTTTTTTCATATGTAGGTAGCCGTCCTATTTTTATTGTTGTGAAATATTTGAAACAAGTTTATCAGTGTTTGGAGGGGAGCACAAGTAATAGGGGGGGATGATACACTTTGTAGATTGTCTATTTGACCGAACTATTTGTGATCGCTGCTGTTTTGTCTAATAGAAGCAGTTCTATTCGACCGAACAGGGATTAACCGCTGCTGTTTTGTCTAATAGAAGCGGTCTATTCGACCGAACGGGGATTAACCACTGCTGTTTTGTCTAATAGAAGCGGTCTATTCGACCGAACGGGGATTAACCACTGCTGTTTTGTCTAATAGAAGCGGTCTATTCGACCGAACAAGGATTAGCCGCTGCTGTTTTGTCTAATAGAAGCGGTCTATTCGACCGAACAACGTGTGGTTGCTGTTATCTTGTCTATTAGAAACAAAAAAACACCATGCCATCATTTTCATCAACACTCTTCATAAAAGTGTTCATAAAAATGCACATAGTGTTTATTAGGTAAAATGGCGTCCCAGGAGGGATTCGAACCCCCGACACACGCCTTAGAAGGGCGTTGCTCTATCCAGCTGAGCTACTGGGACATTATTGTTCAATATGTATTGCTTGCTACTTTTGATAAGAAATATTTACTAATTATCATCAGCGACAAGATTTATTATATGAGATATAGAATTTAAAGTCAACACTTTTTAAAAACTTTTCTCAAATAATTTTAACTCACTTGTCTCTTCTATAAAAGAGAGGGGTAATCCCTCTCTCCTATCACTTCTCAAATGTATGGGAAGAAAGTTTTTCTCCCTTTTCATTATAGTAGTGTACAAAATAACAGGCATCTTTTGCATCTAGTATAGCATACGTTTTATTCCGTGTCATACGTGGAAGTTCAATGCTGCCGGGGTTGATGAAGAGGATCCCGTCCAAATATTCCACACCTGCAATATGTGAATGGCCGAAACACGCGATATTCGCATTTTCCTCTTCAGCAGCGTATTTTATTGGCAGTAAAGAAGATTTCACCTGATAAAGGTGACCGTGTGTAGCAAAAAGTCGATGGTTGCCAATTTCCTTGGTTAATTGTTGAGGATAATCATCGTCAAAATCGCAGTTTCCTCTTACTCCATAAAAGCCTTTCATTTCTTCACTTGATGAAGGAAGTTCAGAATCCCCGCAATGGATGAATAAATCCACTTCCCCTTGATGACGGGCTTTTATTTGCCGCAGTACCTCTGCTTGTCCGTGATTGTCACTAACAATTAAAACTTTCATGCTTCCACTCCTAGTTTTTGCGGGAGAGCATCTCCCACTGATTGGTTAACTGACTGATGGCATTTCCTCTGTGACTGATTTCACTTTTTTCCTCTTTGGATAGCTGGGCCATCGTTCTCTGCTTCTCTTTTACATAAAAAATAGGGTCATAGCCGAAGCCATTCTCTCCTATTGGCTCTTGAGAGATGATTCCTTCACATGTCCCGCGAACGGTAAACTTTTCTCCTTCAGGATCCACTACTGCAAGGACACATACAAACCGTGCCGTACGTTTTTCATCCGAAACGTCTTTTAATCCATCAAGTACCTTTTGAATATTTTTTCTATCATCCTTTTCCATACCCGCATATCGTGCAGAGTACACACCAGGTTCACCATTTAATGCATCTACCTCCAGGCCAGAATCATCTGCAAGCACGATCTTCCCAAGGTGTGCCGCCACTGCTTCAGCCTTCAACAAAGCATTTTCTTCAAAAGTGGTGCCTGTTTCCTCCACGTCAGGTATTTCAGGAAAGTCAGCAAGAGATTTCACATGGAATCCTTTTGGTTCCAAAATTACTTTAAAATCTTTTACCTTTCCCGGGTTATTCGTCGCAATAATTATTTCCGTCATCTTAATATTCTCCTTTTCTACTAGCGATGATACCCTCAGCCAATGTTCCCAACGCTTTCTTTTGTTCCTCTACCAAATGTAAAATACCTTCTTCAGCCAGGTCCAACATTTCATTAAGCTGTTTTCTTGTAAAAGTTGCCTCTTCGCCAGTACCCTGCAATTCCACCAGATCCAACGACCCGGTCATGATGACGTTCATATCCACTTGGGCAGTGGAATCTTCTATGTAGTTTAAATCTAGCAATGGTTGACCATCTTCCATCACGCCAACGGATGTTGCTGCTAAAAAGTCCGTAACAGGGAGACTTGTTATCTTCTTTGCTTCGACGAGTTTTTGAAAAGCGAGGACCATCGCCACAAAGGCTCCGGTGATGGAAGCGGTTCTCGTTCCCCCGTCCGCCTGAATGACATCACAGTCTATCCATATTGTTTTTTCGCCTATTTTATCTAGCTCTACAACCGAACGGAGAGCACGGCCGATCAGCCGCTGAATTTCCATTGTCCTCCCGGTTACCTTGCCCTTGGTGGACTCTCGTATCGTTCTTTTTTCGGTTGCCCGCGGAAGCATGGAATACTCTGCTGTGATCCACCCTTTTCCCCCACCGCGCATAAATGGCGGCACTCTGTCTTCTATGGTGGCGGAACAGATTACTTTCGTGTTTCCAACACAAATCAAAACAGATCCTTCAGGATGAGTGATGTAGTCTGTAATAATTTCAATTTTCCTTAATTGATTAAGCTCTCTACCATCTGTTCTTGACATACTTACAAGCTCCTTTTATCTCCAATAAAAATAAAGAAGAGGCAGCATAGCACCTCTTCTAATCATTCTTCCCTTAGTATAACAAATTTCAGACGTTAAAACCTGCCTGTGTTTACTTTTTCAGGGCGTGCGACAGGCTCAGAAATGTTTGTTCCATCCGTTGCCATCAAATCGCCTTCCCCATCAACCGTAATCGCAATGCTTTCAACCCCTGTTTGTTCGGTTAATGTCAGAACCAGTGAATCAACAATGGATTTCGATACAATTCTTCCTTCTAAGCCAAGGATAGCCTCATTGAAATTCAATACCAGATTTCCATCGGCCAGGACCGGTTCATCCAGGAGTGCCACTTCATTTGACAAATCATTGGTTAAACCTGAAGTATGGGATGGACCATTGATCAGCGCATCTACAATCGCGGAAAACTTATCTTTCCCTTCCAAGTTTAAACGTGTGGTAACAGGAACATAGTAAGGGTCTCCGTTACTGCTTTCTGCCATAAAGTACAACGTTACAGCACGAGAACTCATTAGATCCACCGCTTCAGCAGTATTAAAATTGATTCCATTCGCTCTGCTCACACCATCACCAATCGGCGTTTGATTGACCGGCATCACTGTTTGCTCATGGCCGTTCACCATGATTTGCACTTTCTCCACATTTTCAAACTGTGTCAGTGTCCAAGTGATGGCTTGTAGAATTCTTTCTTCATCTGCTTTATCATAATTAGTGAATTCTTTGGAAAAGTCGGCTACGATCGTTCCGTCCTCTTTAAGGTTAACGTCCACTGCCGTTCCAGCCGGTAAGACAGCTCTAAACCCGTTCGGAAGCAACTCATCAACCGGACCTCCGGCAACTAAGTATTCTAATGCCTGTTTCGCCACTTCATCTGTTCTTGGAAGCTCCAACGTCTGCGAAACAACGTATCCATTGCTATCAATTAAGTATAATTCTCTTTGCACTTTTTCTGAAACTGCAGCCTCTTCTCCATCTGTTTCTTCTCCTGCGGTTTCATTCTCACTCTCTGCACCAGTTTCACTTGCGGCATCATCTACATATGAAACATCTTGCGGAATATCCTCTTCTTTTCCTGCCTGCTCGTCACCTCCAAATAATCCACATCCAGATAATAATACAGAAGAAGCAAGCACGGCAGCAGCAGTCAATTTCACTTTTTTATGAGACATAGGTTTCCCTCCTAAGACGGTTTGTACTACTATGTATACGAGCTATTCCAAAAAATAGACCGAGCTTTGGAAAAAGTTTTGTCCCATAAAAATGAACGAAAAAAAACAGGCCGGAAAGCTTCCGTCCTGTTTTCATCGTTCTTTATATCCCAATCGGATCCAACACAATCGTCTTTACATTCTCGACAGGCTGTTCAAAAAGCTTGCTTGCTATCTTTTCAAAAAGCTCTTTTGAACCGGTTGTGTAAAATTGATGGTCTTCTGTACGCTGTTTTTTATTTAACAGTTTTTTGAAGTTGAGGATGGTACTTACTTCTCGAGCCGTTTCATCCCCAGAACTGATCAGTTGAATGCCTTCCCCCATTACGGCCTGGATGGTAGTCGTTAAAAGCGGATAATGCGTGCAGCCAAGAATTAGTGTATCTATTTTCGATCCTTTAAAAAGGTGAAGGGTATCTTCCACTATTTCTTTCGCACGCTCTCCTTCAAATTCGCCGCTTTCCACTAATGGTACGAAGTTTGGACATGCCAAGCTTTCTACCTTTACTTCATTGTTAATGGATTTCAAGGCATTGGCATATGCACCACTGTTTATCGTCCCTACAGTTCCGATGACACCCACCTGATAATTGGATGTAACCTTCAAGGCCGTTCTGGCCCCAGGGTCCACCACTCCTATTACCGGTATGTCCAACTGCTCCCGTATCTCTTCCAATACAACAGCCGTTGCTGTGTTACAGGCGATAACAAGCATTTTTATATCATGAGTCAATAAATATCTTGTCATCTCCCATGTATATAGACGAACTTCATCAACAGGCCGTGGTCCATAAGGGCAACGCGCTGTATCTCCTAAGTAAATAATGCGCTCTTTCGGCAACTGACGCATAATTTCCTTCGCAACGGTCAACCCGCCAACGCCAGAATCAATAACTCCAATTGGTCTTTGCAACTAAATCCCTCATTCTTTCATTTCTAGATGTAATCGTGCTAAACACTTTTCTAACATGAAAATTTCATCTTTGGAATAGTTCTTTAGTATGTTTTGCAAATAGTCCTGACGTTTTTTCACCACTTCCGCAATGATACGCTCTCCTTCTTCTAAAAGGTGGATGCGAACCACACGGCGGTCGTTAGGATCCTTCACACGTTGAACCAGTTCATTCTTTTCCATACGGTCCACAAGGTCTGTGGTCGTACTGCAAGCTAAATACATCTTTGTGGACAATTCACCGATTGTCATATCTCCACCTTCAAGAAGCCATTGCAACGCAACAAACTGCGGAGGAGTAATGGTGTAATTGCTTAAAATTTCGCGACCCTTTTGTTTTACTAAAGTCGCTATGTATCTTAACGATTTCTCAATATCTGCTACTAACTGCGGATCCTGCAATACTGCTTCATTCTGATTCGTCATTCTCGACCCTCTTTCTTCCCTTTTTCTTTTTATCTGAACATAGATGTCATGTAGTCTGTGTCTAGTATGTTTATTTTCTTATGTTTTCATATAAAATGCAAGATGTAAAGGCTTATAAACATATTTGCCCACATAGAAATACTTGGGTTTATTCAAAGGTAAATAACCGACTACCACTCATAACTGTTTTGTCAGAAGATAGTCGGCAGTTTAAGTTAAAGCTCTAATTCTCCCATGCGAAGAAGCTCGACAACTGCTTGGGAACGCCCCTTTACTCCCAGCTTTTGCATAGCATTTGAAATGTGGTTCCGAACTGTCTTTTCACTGATAAACAACTCACCAGCAATCTCTTTGGTCGTCTTATCCTGAACTAACAGCTCAAATACTTCTCTTTCTCTTTTGGTAAGCAATGGCTTTGGTTGAAACTCTTTCTCCTTCAATAATTGTAACCCTCCTTGCCTTAGCCAGAGCTGAACTAGCGGATGGGTGTATATTTAGTCATGGTATAATATGTTAGAAGGAGGGCGGGAGTTACATGTATTTAGACGTATTTTATATTATTTTTTCAATGTTTCTCGGGAAAGAAAGAGATTTCGTTGTTCTTCACTCCAAGCTTCCCCTTTTCCAGTGTGCTTGTTGAGTTGTACCATACGTCCTCTTCCGACAAAACACGGCTCTCCATTCCCCTTTCTACCTAGGTAATGCAGATCAACGGAAGATGTTCCTACTTGATGTGCTTTCACGCATACATTAAGTTCTTCTCCAAAATAAACCTGCTGAAGGAAATCGCATTGCAGGTCCGCAACGACTGGAATGGTGTTGCTTCCCTGTTGTGTCCAGTCTTGCATAAAGCCAAGGCTTTTGAAGAATTCGATTCTGGCTTCTTCAAAATAAACGAATGGGACTGTGTTATTTAAATGACCGAACATGTCAGTTTCGGAAAATCTCACTCTCACGTCGTGACTGAATGAGAACTCATTCATCCATTGTTGCAAATCTTCTATATAAGCTGGTTTTTTCATAACCTAGTCCTCCCTAATTGAGTATATTTATATGTTGGTTATAACTCCCTGTTTCCTTTCGTTCCAGGTGTTCGCTTATCCAGAGGACGGTGCTTGAGCCTCCTCGGCTTCGCCTGCGGGGTCTCAAGCTACCGTTATCCCCCGCAGGAGTCTCACACCTTGCACTTCAGTCAACAGGGGGAACTGCATTAGTAATTATAGAAATTGAATGGAACAACCTAGTTGATTGTAGTGGAAGGCGCGCAGACTTCCGCGGGAGGAAGGGACAGGGGAGACCCCGCAGGCTTGCCGAGGAGGCTCCCGGACCGCCCGCAGAAAAGCGAAGCGCCTGGAACGGAAATCAACGGTGGTTTAAATCATTCTGAATTTTCTAACATGCGCTTTTGTAAAAAAACGCCCCTTTTAGGTAAGAGGCGTTCTGTTGGTTGTTTATTAGCCTTGGTCGGAACCAAAGAAGTTTCTGAACATCTGAACTGTCGTGTCGCGGTTAAGTGCTGCGATAGATGTTGTAAGAGGGATACCTTTCGGGCAAGACTGCACACAGTTCTGTGAGTTACCGCAGTTTGCAAGGCCTCCGTCTCCCATGATTGCTTCAAGACGTTCGGATTTGTTCATTTCCCCAGTTGGATGCGCGTTGAATAGACGCACTTGGGAAAGTGGTGCAGGACCGATGAACTCGGACTTGCTGTTTACGTTAGGGCAAGCTTCCAGGCAAACACCACATGTCATACATTTGGAAAGCTCATACGCCCATTGTCGTTTTTTCTCAGGCATACGTGGACCAGGTCCAAGATCGTATGTGCCATCGATTGGAATCCATGCTTTTACCTTTTTCAAGGAATCGAACATGCGGCTTCTATCGACTTGAAGGTCACGAACGACAGGGAATGTGCTCATTGGTTCAAGAACGATCGGTTGCTCCAATTGGTCGACAAGCGCCGTACAGGATTGACGCGGCTTGCCATTGATGACCATTGAACATGCACCACACACTTCCTCCAAACAGTTCATATCCCAGTTTACAGGAGTTGTCTCTTTTCCATCTTTATTGACAGGGTTACGACGAACTTCCATTAGTGCAGAGATTACGTTCATGTTCGGGCGGTATGCCAATTCAAAAGTTTCATAGTAAGGGGTTCCCTCGGGACCATCTTGACGCTTCACTTTAAACGTTACAGTTTTAGTTTGTTCAGCCATCATTCTTTACCCCCTTTTTTCTTAGAGTAGTCACGCTTACGCGGCGGAATCAAGCTTACGTCTACATCTTCGTAATGGAACTCTGGTGCAGATTTAGGGCCTGTGAATTTCGCCATTGTAGTTTTTAGGAATTCCTCGTCATTACGCTCTGGGAAGTCCGGTTTATAGTGCGCTCCACGGCTCTCATTACGGTTGTATGCACCGATTGTGATAACACGGGCTAACTGAAGCATATGTTGCAGCTGACGCGTGAACGCCGCACCTTGGTTGCTCCATTTTGCCGTATCGTGGATGTTGATATTATCATAACGCTCAAGAAGCTCTTGGATTTTCTCATCCGTTTGCTTCAGCTTGTCGTTGTAACGAACAACTGTTACGTTGTCTGTCATCCACTCTCCAAGCTCTTTATGAAGCACATAGGCATTCTCTGTACCGTTCATTGTCATGATCTTGTTCCACTTTGCTTCTTCTTCTTTTACATAGCGATCGAAAAGAGACGTTCCAAGAGAATCTGTGGATTTTTCTAATCCATTCATGTATTCTACCGCTTTTGGACCAGCTACCATACCACCGTAGATTGCAGATAGTAAGGAGTTCGCTCCAAGTCGGTTTGCACCATGCTGGGAATAATCACACTCACCTGCAGCAAATAGTCCAGGGATGTTTGTCATTTGGTCATAATCGACCCAGATTCCGCCCATGGAATAGTGAACAGCAGGGAAGATTTTCATTGGTACTTTACGCGGATCATCACCCATGAATTTTTCATAGATTTCAATGATACCACCAAGTTTGACATCCAATTCTTTCGGATCTTTATGAGAAAGATCCAGGTATACCATGTTTTCACCGTTGACACCAAGCTTCTGGTTAACACACACATCAAAGATTTCACGTGTTGCGATGTCACGTGGTACAAGGTTACCGTAAGCTGGGTATTTTTCCTCAAGGAAGTACCAAGGCTTACCGTCTTTATATGTCCAAACACGTCCGCCCTCTCCACGAGCTGACTCACTCATTAGACGAAGCTTGTCATCTCCAGGAATTGCTGTCGGGTGAATCTGAATGAACTCACCGTTCGCATAATAAGCACCTTGCTGATACACGATCGATGCTGCAGAACCTGTGTTGATAACAGAGTTTGTTGATTTTCCGAAGATGATACCAGGTCCACCAGTTGCCATGATTACAGCATCTGCAGGGAATGATACGATCTCCATGCTTGTAAGGTTTTGTGCGACAACTCCGCGGCAAACGCCATCTTCATCGATAACAGAACCTAAGAATTCCCAGCCTTCATATTTTGTTACAAGACCGGATACTTCGTGACGGCGAACTTGCTCGTCTAGTGCGTATAACAACTGCTGACCTGTTGTTGCTCCAGCAAATGCTGTACGGTGATGCTGTGTTCCACCAAAGCGACGGAAGTCTAGTAATCCCTCAGGAGTACGGTTGAACATAACTCCCATACGGTCCAATAGATGGATGATTCCTGGTGCCGCTTCACACATAGCTTTTACAGGAGGCTGATTCGCTAGGAAATCTCCCCCGTATACGGAATCGTCAAAGTGTTCCCATGGAGAATCCCCTTCTCCTTTAGTGTTTACTGCCCCGTTAATTCCACCCTGGGCACAAACTGAGTGAGAACGTTTAACTGGTACTAATGAAAATAGATCAACTGGTACACCGGCTTCAGCGACTTTGATGGTTGCCATCAATCCCGCAAGTCCACCGCCGACCACGATAACTTTTTTACTCATATGTAACTCACTCCTTAATAGTTGCTGTTTAGACGAATGCTAGAATTGCACGTACCCCTACGAAAGATAATGCAAAGAAAATCCCGATTGTTACGTAGGTTGCAATAAGTTGAGAACGAGGAGTTACTGTAATTCCCCAGCTTACACAGAAAGACCAAAGTCCATTTGCAAAGTGGAAGATTGTTGCAATTACCCCAACAATGTAGAACCAGAACATGAACGGACTGGACAGGATGTCTGCCATCATGTTGTAGTTAACGTCCGCACCTAGTGCAGCTGCGATTCTCGTTTCCCATACATGCCATACGATAAAAATTAATGTAACGATTCCTGTAAAGCGTTGAAGCATAAACATCCAGTTACGAACAAATCCATACTTGCTTACATTGTTTTTTGCTGTAAAAGCAATATATAAGCCATAGATAGCGTGGAATAGGATTGGAAGAAAGATTACAAAAATTTCTAGTGCATAACGGAACGGCAAGCTTTCCATAAAATGTGCCGCTTTGTTGAATGATTCTGGCCCTTTTGTCGCAAAGTGGTTGATAACCAAATGCTGAACCAAGAAAAGACCAACAGGAATGACTCCTAGTAACGAGTGGAGCCTACGAAGTAAAAATTCACGTTCAGTTGCCATCACTTAACCCCCTTTTTCAAGTAAGAAAATAGATTAGATGTTTTGTAAGTTCTGCTTTTCACTATCTATTATAGTAAAAAATCATTGAACTCTCCATCTCGTTTTTTAAACTTTCAATATAATGAAAGCCTTTACAGATTTATCGACAAATATGTGACATATTTATTTTACTCCCCTATATGTGTAGCGTCAAGAAAACGCGACCAAAAATTGCACTTTTAAAAATACTTTTACCATCGGATAATTATCAGAAAAATATAAAAATATATTAATAGAATAAAATACTCCATACGTTTCATTTATTAACCCGGTTGGATGGTATATAATGAACATAGAGAAAGAGGGGAACTAAATGACTGAATCGAACAACCAACAACAAGTGATGGACACACAAATTCAAGTCCCTATCTTCGGGTACGAACTGATCCGCGATATGCTTTTACCTGACCTATTGGGGAAAGATCATACCCAGGTCATCTATTGGGCAGGAAAGCAGCTCGCACGCAAGTTTACCATTGATACTCAAGAGGGAATCGGCGAGTTTTTTAAAGAAGCAGGCTGGGGAGAACTTGAATTATTGGAACAGAACAAGCATGAAGTTAAGTACGTGATCCGCGGGGAAATGGTGACGCGCCGCCTTGACTTGAATAAAGACGCGACATTCCAACTTGAAGCAGGATTTCTTGCTGAACAGACTCAACGTCTTAAAGGCAAAACTGCGGAAGCGATTGAGGAACAGAAAAAGAAAAAAGAGATACTGATAACAGTGCAGTGGGATAAATAATGATGTTGCTGCCTCAAGGGTGGTTGGCCTGAACTTAATCGGTGGGTTCACACTGCCTTACGGGTGGCAATTTGATAGAACATGTCGTTCCTTGTCGAACGGCATGTATTTTTTATTTACGGACAGTATTTGGGCGAGTTTGGCTCGTATTTGCATGAGTTTGGCTCGTATTTCTTTTTTATGGACAGTATTTTGCTCCGTTTGGCTCGTATTTTTATTTTACGGACCGTAATTAACCCGCCGCACTCCCTATTTCCATAAAAAAGCACCCTCTCCACCAGGAAAAGGGCACTCCACAATCAAAAACTACTATTCTTTTAGCTTAAAACTCTCTCAACAGACTCTTCTCCGAGCTTGAATGCCACATGAAGTGCCTCCACTGCACGAACCATCTCTGCTACATCAACCACAGTAGAAACTTTGATTTCTGATGTGCTGACCATTTTGACATGGATGCCTTCAGTGGCAAGGACCTGGAACATTTCCGCCGCAACCCCTGGATTTGAAACCATACCGGATCCAACGATGGAAACCTTCGCTAAACCGCTCTCCTGCTCGATTCCCGTGAATCCTAAACGGCCTTGATGCTGCTCTAACACTTCAATCGTTTCTTTTACGTCTACTGTTTTAACAGAGAACGAAATGTTTGTTGTATCTTTATCCATGCTCGTTTGAATGATGATATCCACATTCAAACTGTGCTGAGCTAATGTCGTGAAGATGGTGGATAAGGTATGTAGTTCATTTGGCAAGCCACATACGGTAATGCGGGTGATTTGGTCTTCGAATGCTATTCCTCTGACAACTAGATTTTTTTCCATGGATACTTCCTCCTCAATAATCGTTCCTTCTTCCTCTTCCATACTGGATCGCACAACCAGCTGTACGCCATAATTTTTTGCAAATTCAACCGCACGTGGGTGAAGCACACCTGCCCCTAAGTTTGCCAGTTCCAGCATTTCATCGTACGCAATTGCAGCAAGCTTTCTTGCACCTTTTACATAACGAGGGTCTGTCGTGAATACTCCCGTCACATCTGTATAAATATCACACTTCTCCGCTTGTAAAGCAGCCGCTAATGCAACCGCAGTTGTATCGGAACCGCCTCTGCCCAGTGTGGTAATCTCGTTATTAGCAGTAATTCCTTGGAAGCCCGCAACAATGACAATCTTACCTGCATCCAAATAACTTTTTAATAGATCTGTCTCAATATGCGTAATTCTAGCGTTTCCGTGTACAGGCTCTGTTCGAATTCCTGCCTGCCAGCCTGTCAATGATACTGCTTCATGGCCTCTAACTTGCAATGCCATTGCCAATAAGGAGATGGTAATTTGTTCACCTGTTGTCAAAAGCATATCCATGTCGCGCTTGCTTGGATGGGGGTTGATTGCATTTGCTAAAGTTAACAGTTCGTCTGTTGTTTTGCCCATTGCCGATACGACGACAACCACTTTGTTTCCGTTTTCCACTTCATTGATGACTCGACTTGCAACGTGCTGAATTCGTTCAACCGAGCCCACTGATGTTCCTCCGAATTTCTGTACAACAATCGTTGACATGTGCACCATTCCCTTTTCATTGATTAGTCTCATCATAATGTTAGATAGTTCTCAGTACGCATTTAGCCATGGCAGCTTTTTTTGGATATAAAAAAACAGCAATGAGCTAATGTCTCATTGCTGTGATTGGTAAAATAAAGAATCCGTTCACGCGGTGAGATAGCTCTCCAGGCAGCACAAAGACAACCTGACAGTCCTACATTTCTTAAACGCAGAACCAGTAAAAAAAAGAAAAAGAGACTTTTTTTTACTTCGGCGATCCTCCCCTTTCCGTAATCATCTCGGAAGCTCTTTCTTCTCCGATTACATACTTTTGAAGTTCGCACCTCTATCATCACTTCATCGATTTGAAGTGGCACATTATGAAATTAATAGTGATTATATCAGACAATAAGATTCCTTACAACACCTATTCACGAAGTTTTTTAAAAATTTCTTCAGCTATCGGCTTCGGTATTTTGGCAACTTGTATTTCTTCGACAGTAGCTTCTTTCATCTTTGCAACAGAACCGAAGTGTTTCATAAGGGCCTTTTTCCTGGTTGCCCCAACCCCTGTGATTTCATCAAGTATGGATTGGAACACGCTTTTGCTTCTAATTTGACGATGGAAAGTAATCGCAAATCTGTGGACTTCATCTTGAATTCGTTGCAGAAGATAGAACTCTTGACTCGTTCTCTCAAGCGGAACGATCATGGCATCTTCGCCGGCAAGAAGGTTACTCGTTCTATGTTTATCATCTTTGGCAAGGCCGACAATCGGAACAAATAAATCCAATTCATTTTCAAGGACGTCCCTTACAGCACTCATATGGCCTTTGGCACCATCGATCACGATCAGGTCCGGGAGCGGTAATGATTCTTTCAAAACACGTGTGTACCTTCTTCTGACTACTTCCCTCATGGATTCATAGTCATCAGGTCCTTGGACGCTTTTGGTTTTATATTTACGGTATTCTCGTTTCTCGGGTTTTCCATCGATGAATACAACCATGGCAGAAACAGGATCCGTTCCTTGGATATTCGAGTTATCAAATGCTTCTATGCGGTGTGGAGTCATGAT
Source organism: Sutcliffiella horikoshii (assembly GCF_019931755.1). NCBI lineage: Bacteria > Bacillati > Bacillota > Bacilli > Caryophanales > Bacillaceae > Sutcliffiella > Sutcliffiella horikoshii. Next base: position 3,101,880 of record NZ_CP082918.1, read on the forward strand.
GCCCAGTATTTCCCCAAGGTTCTCCACAGCTTTTATCGTTCGGCTTTCATCACGTTCAATCAAGGAGAACTTTTCACCGAGGGCAACTTTTGCATTTTTGTTTGCCAGATCAACAAGCTGCTTTTTTTTCCCACGTTGCGGCTGTAGCACATTGGTTTGTAATAGTTCTTGTGCTAGCGGCAGGTCAATTTGACTAGGAAGCATCACTTCTTTTGGGACAAAATGATTTTGCTTGGAATAGAACTGCCCAAGGAATGTCAGGAAATCCTCTCCCGGTTCATTGTAAATCGGGAATAGTGATACATCTCGTTCAATCAATTTCCCCTGACGGATGAAAAAGACCTGCACACACATCCAGCCCTTGTCAAAAGCAAATCCGAAAACATCCCTGTCGACAAAGTCGTTCATCTCCATTTTCTGCTTTTCCATTGTCGCTTCAATGTTGATGATTTGGTCCCGGAATTCCTGTGCACGTTCAAATTCCAGGTTCTCTGAGGCTTTCATCATTTTATCCGTTAGCTCGTTTTTGACTTCTTTATAACCTCCGTTAAGAAACCGGACAATTCCATCAACCATTTGTTTGTTCGTTTCCTCAGATACATGTTCCACACATGGAGCAAGGCATTGACCCATGTGATAGTAAAGGCAAACCCTGTCTGGCAGCGTCATGCATTTTCTAAGTGGGTAGATACGATCGAGCAGCTTTTTCGTTTCATTTGCCGCTTGAACATTTGGGTATGGTCCAAAGTATTTCCCTTTATCCTTTTGCACTTTACGAGTGATTAATAAACGCGGGTGCTTTTCCGCTGTAATTTTTATAAAAGGATAACGTTTGTCATCTTTCAGCATGACATTATATTTAGGGTTGTGTTTTTTTATAAGATTCAGTTCCAGTATTAACGCTTCGATATTGGAGGAAGTCACGATATATTCAAAGTCCACAATTTCATTTACAAGTCGGAGCGTTTTCCCGTCATGACTCCCTGTAAAATAAGAGCGGACACGATTTTTGAGCACCTTCGCCTTTCCGACATAGATGATGGTTCCTTGACGATCCTTCATCAGGTAACATCCCGGTTGGTCAGGCAGTATGGCAAGTTTTTCTTTTAATGATTCATTCAACGTTTTCTCCTCCCAACCAAAGATTTTTTCATATGTAACTATTATACCTTGTTTCGTACGTATGTTCCATTTGGAAGTATTAGGTTAGTCGGAGAGGATGATGGGACAGGGGCGGGGACTCTGGCGATGACGATTTTATTGATATATCCCGATATTTCTTGATAAAACCCTAAGTTTTCTTGATATAATTCATTTTTTCTTGATATAATCGCAAATTTATTGATATATCCTAAATTTTCTCGATATATCCCAAATTTTTCTCGATATCCGCCGACTCGGCATCCTGATTCTGTCACTTTACACGCAAAAAGCCCGGTCACAGGACCGGGCTTTCTCCAAAACGCATTAAGCGTGCTTGTTTAATAGTTCAGCCAAAGCTTCTTTCGGTTGGAAACCTACTGCTTTGTCTACTACTTCACCATTTTTGATAACAAGTAAAGTTGGGATGCTCATAACGCCGAACTTGCCAGCAGTTTCTTGGTTCTCATCCACATCAACTTTAACGATTTTCACTTTGTCGCCCATGTCTTGATCTAGTTCTTCAAGAACTGGAGCGATCATTTTACAAGGTCCGCACCATGGCGCCCAGAAATCTGCAAGAACTAGGCCTTCGCCAGTTTCTTGTGTGAAGTTTTGGTCAGTTGCATTTGTAATTGCCATAATAAATTCCTCCTAAGCCTTTTATCTCACAGTTAACAATATATGCTGTTAATGTGTTCTCTGACAGATGGAAAATCTTTCAGAGTTTTACTATAGCTAAAGTATAGCATTTAGCGCATAGTGTTGCTAATTATTTGCTTCGTTATAGGTTTACCCGTTTTCGATCATTTTATTTCATACTAAGATTCCCCGACACGCCGCTGGTGATTTCCGCACTGGGCTTAGCTTTCCTAGGGGCGCTGCTGGAGCCTCCTCGCTTCGCTGCGGGGTCTCAACATTGTCGCTACTCCCCCGCTGGAGTCTTCGCCTTTTGCTCCAATCACCAGCTAGGTTATCTCTAATCCATCACACCAAAACAGCCAAGCACCCAAAAGTGCCTGGCTGTTTAATGATTCAAACTTAGTTTGTTACCAATAGCTTTTTGAATTCAGCTGTTAACATTGGTACTACTTCGAACAGGTCACCTACGATACCGTAGTCAGCTACTTTGAAAATGTTTGCTTCTGGGTCTTTGTTGATTGCGACGATTACTTTGGAGTTGGACATACCAGCAAGATGCTGAATAGCTCCGGAAATACCGCATGCAATGTAAAGGTCAGGTGTTACTACCTTACCTGTTTGACCGATTTGTAAGGAGTAATCGCAATAGTCTGCGTCACACGCTCCACGGGATGCACCAACTGCAGCTCCAAGTACGTCTGCCAATTCTTTTAATGGCTCGAAACCATCTTCAGATTTTACTCCACGGCCTCCAGCTACTACTACTTTCGCCTCGGAAAGGTCTACACCTTCCGTTGCTTTGCGAACAACTTCTTTAATGATTGTGCGAAGATCTTTTACATCCACATCTAGGGAAGATACGTCACCTGAACGAGACTCATCTTTTTCAAGAGATGCGATGTTGTTTGGACGTACCGTTGCAAAAATGACGCCGTCTGTTACGATTTTCTTTTCAAATGCTTTACCAGAGTAGATTGGTCTTGTGAATACAAGGTTTCCGCCAACCTCTTCCACTTCAGTCGCATCAGAAATTAAGCCAGAGTTCAATTTGGATGCCAATTTAGGAGATAAGTCTTTTCCTAAAGCTGTATGTCCAAAGATGATTCCTTCTGGGTTTTCGGATTCAATTACCGCCATCAATGCTTGAGAGTAGCCATCAGATGTGTACGCTTTCAAGTTTGCGTGTTCAATTGTGACAACGCGGTCTGCACCGTAAGCGATGAGTTCTTGAGCAAGTGAACCTACGCCTTCCCCAACTAGTACAGAAACTACTTCTCCACCTTCTGCTACTGTTTTTCCTGCTGCAATTGCTTCAAATGATACATTACGCAATGCGGAATCACGCACTTCTGCTAATGTTAATACTTTTCTTGCCATGTTTGTCTCCTCCTGTCCATGTATCTATCTAAAGTACTTGTTTAACGACGCTTTTGATTTCCGCAGCTGGCTTCGCTTTCCGCGGGGCACTTGCTGAGCCTCCTCGGCAAGCCTGCGGGGTCTCACCTAAGCGCTACCTCCCGCCGGAGTCTACGCCATCTGCTCCAATCAAACGCTAAATGTTTATATGACGTATTAGATTACTTTCGCTTCGTTTCTTAATGCGGAAACTAGTTCTTTTACTTGAGCATCTAATTCTCCCTGAAGCACGCGACCTGCTTCTTTTTTCGGTGGAAGGTAGATTTCCAACGTTTTTGTCTTTGCTTCTACATCGTCCTCATCAAGGTCTAGATCGTCTAGTTCTAGCTCTTCAAGAGGCTTTTTCTTTGCCTTCATGATCCCTGGAAGAGATGGATAGCGCGGGTCGTTTAAACCTTGTTGCGCTGTTACAAGCAACGGAAGGGAAGTTTCAAGAACTTCGGAATCGCCTTCCACATCACGAACGATCGTAGCTTTTCCGCCCTCAATTTCTAGCTTCGTGATAGTTGTCACGTAAGGAATATCCAATAATTCCGCTACACGAGGTCCCACTTGACCAGAACCGCCGTCAATTGCTACGTTACCGCCGATAATTAAATCTGCATCCTTATCTTTTAAGAATTCAGCCAGGATTTTCGCCGTAGTAAATTGGTCTCCATTTTCTACATCATCTTCCGTGTTGATCAGGACAGCTTTGTCCGCACCCATTGCAAGTGCCGTACGAAGTTCTTTTTCTGCTTCTTCAGACCCTACTGTCACGACTGTTACTTCTCCGCCATGCGTGTCTCTGACTTGAATTGCTTCCTCTACCGCATACTCGTCGTATGGGTTAATAATGAATTCTGCACCATCTTCATTTATGCTGCCATTTGAAACCGTTAGTCTTTCCTCCGTATCAAATGTTCTTTTTAATAAAACAAAAATATTCATCACAGTACCTCCTGTTTAAACATTATTTTTATTAGTAATATTCAGATTTTATATTATAAAAAAAATTACTTCCCTTTAAATTCGGGAGCTCTTTTTTCCATAAACGCTGTAATACCTTCCTTGCCATCTTCTGATGTGAAGACTTTACCAAATAATTGTGCCTCTCTGTCTACCCCTTGATAAAATTCTTCATGTTTTGCGTATCGGGACAATTCAATAACAGAAGCAACCGATATAGGTCCTTTTTGTGCTATCTTTTTCGCCATCTTCAAAGCTTCATCCATTAAAACTTCTTCATCGACGGCCTTATTGGCAAGTCCCCATTGAACTGCTTCTTCCCCAGTCAATGTGTCGCTTGTGAACAGCATTTCAAATGCCTTTGCGGAACCAACCAGTTTAGGTAAACGCTGTGTTCCGGCAAATCCGGGGATCAAGCCCAATTGCAACTCCGGCAGACCAAGTTTGGCTGTTTTTGTTACCAAGCGGATATGACAACCCATTGCAAGCTCAAGGCCACCGCCTAGGGCTGCACCGTGGATGGCTGCGATGATCGGTTTTGGGAAGTTCTCCATTCTTTCAAAAAGATCCTGACCAAATTTTGCAAGCTCAGCAAATTCTTCCCCAGTTTCCACCGTGGTGAATTCTTTGATATCGGCACCAGCTGAGAAGAATCTACCTTCTCCGTGAAGCAGGACAACTCTTACCTCTTCTTGGTTTTCCAGGTCATCCATCAATAATGAAAGCTCTTTCAAAACTGCGGATGACAAAGCATTCGCCGGGGCTTTGTTGATGGTGATGAGAGCAATTCGATCTTCTACTTTCATTTGTAAGAATTCCATTATTAACCCTCCTTATGTAAAACGGAGAGCTACTTAAGGGGTAGCTCCAAACCCTTTGATTAATAATTCATGTACTCTTGGTGCGATGGATGTCAGGTCGTATTTTTGATCATTCATGACCCAAGTGGTGATTGTTTCATCAATCGTCCCGAAAACCATTTGCCTTGCAAGACGGACATCTAAGTCGGAACGAAGCTCACCGTTCTGGGTACCAGCCAGTAAAATTTCATCCACAACATGTAGATACCCTTTTAGCACCTCGTTAATCTTCAATCGAAGCTCTAAATTGGATTGTCTTAATTCCAACTGCGTTACAATTGCAAGATGGTGATCTTCAGCCAGCATAGAAAAGTGTTTTTCTATCAACGTTAATAATTTCTCTGTTGATGTCGATTTTCCTGCAATTTCTTGACGAATCTTTTCGACGAAGAGTCCCATTTTTTCTTGAAACAGTGAAATAAGGATGTCTTCTTTATTTTTAAAATAAAGATAGATGGTCCCGTCTGCTACTCCAGCTTGTTTTGCAATCTTGGAAACTTGTGCTTGGTGGTAGCCGTTTTCCGCAATGACAATGACTGCGGCATCTATTATTTGTTTATATTTAGGCTTTTGTTGTTTCAAGCTTTTCGCTCCTTTTTGAAAATGAATGAATAATCATTCATATTTTCATGATACTGTACCATGAATGAACTGTCAATCATTATCTTATCATAATTTTAATGCTCGTTACTATACAAAAAAGAGAGAGAGGCTACTTTCATCTCCCTCTCTTTACCTATTACTTTGCGATTTTTTGCTTTTCTTCTTCCACCAATGCTCTTCTGAGGATTTTTCCAACAGCGGTTTTTGGCAGTTCATCTCTGAATTCATAGTATCTTGGCACTTTGTAGGCAGCAAGATGTTTACGCGTATATTGGTCCAATTCTTCTTCTGTCAGCTTGGATCCAGACTTTTTCACGATATAGGCTTTAACGGTTTCACCGCGATAGGCATCTGGAATTCCTGCGACTACTACTTCCTGAATTTCTTCATGTTCATAGAGTACTTCTTCGATTTCTCGAGGGTAGATATTGAACCCGCCGGCAATAATCATATCTTTTTTACGATCCACCACATAGAAATAACCGCGCTCATCCATATAACCTAAATCTCCGGTTAGAAGCCAGCCATCTTTTAAGACAGCTTCGGTCTCTTCTTTTCGGTTCCAGTACCCTTTCATGATTTGTGGGCCTCTTACAGCAATTTCTCCTATTTCACCGGTCGGAGCCAGTTCTCCATTTTCCATGGAAAGAATGACGGATTCAGTATTTGGCCAAGGTATCCCGATACTTCCTGATACCCTTTCATCCCAAAGGAAATTGGCATGTGTCACAGGAGAGGCTTCTGAGAGTCCATAGCCTTCCACCAGTTTTCCTCCTGTTACACGTTCAAACTGCTCTTGCACCTCAACAGGAAGTGCAGCGGATCCACTGATACAAGAATCTATGGAAGATAAATCATACTTTTTAATATCAGGATGATTTAAAAGGGCAATATAGATGGTCGGTGCCCCAGGAAATAAGGTTGGCTTTTCCTTTTGAATGGCTTTCAAAGTGGTTTCAGGGTCGAACTTTGGTAAAAGGACCATTTCAAATGCCTGCATGATAGAAAGGTTCATCACCGCTGTCATGCCGTACACATGGAAGAACGGCAGAATACCAATCACCTTTTCTTGCGCACGTTTGCATCGATACATCCATTTCACGCTCATCATTGTGTTAGAAACAAGATTCATATGTGTCAACATAACGCCTTTCGGAAATCCGGTGGTACCGCCTGTATATTGCAACAACGCAAGGTCTTCCTTCGGATCAATAGGTACATCAATGGTTTGTGCGTCTGATTGTTTAATAATTTCGGTAAACAAGTGATTTTGTCCACTATGCTCCACCTTCACCACAATTCCGTACTGTTTTTTCTGAACAAAAGGATAAAGCATATTTTTAGGGAACGGGAGATAGTCCTTTATTCCCGTTACGATGACATGCTTCAACTTTGTTAACGCTTTCACTTTTGATACTCTGGGATATAAAATATCTAACGTGATAATGACCTCGGAGCCGGAGTCATTGACCTGGTATTCGAGTTCACGTTCCATGTATAGTGGATTTGTCTGCACCACAATGCCCCCGGCAAATAAGACGCCATAATAGCTGATGACAGCTTGAGGACAGTTTGGGAGCATGATTGACACTCTGTCGCCTTTTTCAATTCCAAGTCCTTTTAAGTAGTTTGCCAGTTTTAAAGATTGATCATACACTTCTTCAAATGTTAACTTTTTGCCGAGGAAGCTGATAGCCGTTTTTGTTGGATATTCTTCCGCCGCTTGTTTCAAATAAGACTGCAGTGTTCGCTCTTCGAAGTTGATCTCATGAGGTATTTCTTCTGGATAAAGTGATAGCCACGGCTTATTCACTACTTGCTCCATTCTATTCCCTCCTCTTTATCGGCCTGTACTACTACAAAAGGCCCATATCTGTTTGTTATAGTATATCAGCAATTCCTTAAAAATTATAACATTTTTTTGATTTTTGCAAAAAATGATGAAAGATGGCATTACTTACCCAGGAACTTTCAGCTTTATGTTCTTTTTTATTCTTTTCTTTTCATAAAATAGATTCGTCAATTTTGGCGCTAAAATAAAAATCAAAATCCCCAGTATCGCTGAGGCCAGGATAAACACACTGCTAAAAACCTTGGTCGCTCCAGTGGCAATAGATGCAATGACAACGGAAAATTCTCCTCTAGGGGTTAAGGAAAATCCAGCTCTCAAAGCAACCCGTTTTGTGAGCCCGTACCATCTTCCACCAAGCATTCCGACGAAAATCTTTCCAAGCAAAGCCCATCCAATCAATGTTAGCAATAATCCTACATACGGCACTCCTTCTCCAAGGTCGATCGTCGTCCCGAAATGCATAAAAAATATAGGCAATAGCAAATCTCTCACCGGCAAGGTAACCTGCTCTATATCTCCTGAGCGCTTCGTTTCGGCAAGCATGATACCTGCCAAGAATGCTCCTAATACTTCTGACAACCCCAATAACAACGCTAGCCCTGCATAACTAAGGGCAATCCCGACTGTTAGAATGATGAAGATATCACTTCCAACCAACCGCTCAAAGAATTTCTCCAAGCGAGTGAAACCGAAACGACCGATGACCATTGCCCCAACAGTAAGCAACAAGATTTTACCCAAAAGCATAATAAAATCAGTCCCTGTTATTCCAGTGTCCGAAGCTAATCCAATTAAGACTGCAACAATGACTGGTGCGACAATATCTTCAAAGATGAGGATCGCGAGGATATATTCTGACTCTGCATTTGCCAACCGTTTCGTACTTTCCAACAGTTTGGCAGAAATTGAGGAGCTTGTAGCATAAAGGACCCCGCCTATTAAAAAGGAGGTCAGTAGATCCAGTCCAAAGAATAGACAAATGACAGTAGATATTCCAAAGTTTAAAGCTACATCCAATAAACCAGGTTTCCAAACCTTGATTGCCATATTCTTTAATTTTTTTAGGGGAAATTCTAAACCTAGTAAAAAAAACAATAAAACAATTCCTATTTCACTAGCAGTATACAATAATTCGTTTTCTGAGATGAATGTTCCGATGCCTAGTCCTAAAAATATATATAGTATGATGCCAGGAATTTTCACTTTTCCTCCGACATACCCCATAACAAATAGAACGAGTAGTATGACTCCTATGCTTAAAAGTATTGGAGTACCTCCATGCATCAGGTAGCAGTCCCTCCCTCGCAAAGCTTGGTGAGCTTTTCAATTTGCGCTTGTTTGCCACAAACCATCAGAACATCCGCTTCATGAAGCTTTACATCGACGTCCGGTACAGCGATGTTATCTTCTCCCTTTACAATACCGATTATGGATGCACCTGTTTTGGTTCTTATTTTCGATTCTCCGATGGATTTTCCAATTAAGGAGGAAGCTTTTTTCACTTCAATCCACTCTATGATGATTTGTTTCTTAAATATTTTCATTTTATCCATATCCACAGGTTGATAGATAGCACCCAGCAGCTGGGCCCCAAGTTCCCTTGTTTCGTCTGAGGTCAAGGAAATCGAGAAATCCGCTTCATCTTGATCTGGGTCTTCAAAAAAATACATCTCTCGTTTTCCGGAATGGTGAACAACCAAAACCACCATATTTCCTTCAGCCGTAACAAATGATAGCTTCTTCCCAATCCCCGGTAGTTCCGTAGTTTTAAACTGCATCTTAAGAACCCCTCCCATACCACCTATATTCTCTAAAACTACCTACTCTCCCTGCTCAACAATTTATCAGGGGTAAGAAAAACCGCCCCGTCTTTTTTGAAAAAAACATTTGTTTGTGGTTAAGCGCCGCTGTTCCTTTCCGCAAATGGCTTCGCTTTCCGCGGGACGATGCTTGAGCCTCCTCACTTCGTTGCGGGGTCTCAACCAACCGTTATCCCCCGCAGGAGTCTACGCCATTTGCTCCAATCCACAGCTAAAGTATTTATAAAACGAAATTTTATAAATGTAACTCTATTATTTTTATTTAATAGCTTTTAAATGACCAACTGTATATGAAATTACCCAGTTGATTGAAGTGGAAGGCGCGCAGACGCCCGCGGGAGGAAGGGACAGGTGAGACCCCGGAAGGCGAAGCCTGAGGAGGCTCACGGACCGCCCGCAGGCAAGCGAAGCGCCTGGAACGGAAATCAACAGTATTTTATACTTTATTATCCTTTTTAAAAAAAGGAAGAATCAGCAATGTAAACTTGCTTCTTCTTCCTCACTGTTATTAACTCTTTATGCTACTAAAAGATAAATAATTCCAATAATCACAAACACAATACAGCATCCGATCAATACTTTTGCTAAAGTTTCCAAAATCCCCTACTCCTTATCCAATACTTGCCCCGATAATAAACGATAACCCGACAGAAATGACAAAGGAAATAAACCCAACAGCCCAATTTCCCTTTCGTATTTCCTCATCAATGTTAAAGCTTGGCGTTAAAAACTCAAAGATAAAATAAGCAAACAACAACAAGACAAACCCGGCCGCTCCCCAGCCGATCATCGTCAACAACGAATCATGATCGCTTATAGAATACCTAAAAATGTTAGCGATACCCAGTATTTTACCGCCTGTTGCCATTGCAACTGCAAAATTACCTTTTTTAATTTCTTCCATGTTTTTATATTTTGTCACCAGTTCAAAAATAGCCAGAAACAATACAAGACATAGAACCACCACACTAAAATTGGCAGCCGTTCTGACTAAGTCATTTTCCCAAAAAGCAGACATATCAGGCTCCCCTCTTATTTCAGTTCGACGACGGTAACACCAGTGCCACCTTCAGACGCCTCACCAAATCGATAGTTTTTGACCGAACGATGGTTCTTCAGGTAATTCTGCACCCCGACACGCAATGCTCCTGTTCCTTTACCATGAATGATAGAAACTCGGTGATAGCCTGCTAAAATGGCGTCGTCTAAGTATTTCTCCACTCTCATCAGTGCATTTTCAAAACGTTCACCACGAAGGTCAAGCTCTATGCTTACATGATAGTCTTTTCCTTTAATGGTTGCGAGTGGCTTTGTTTCCACCGGCTTTGGCCTGCTCACATATTGAATGTCCTTTGTTTTTACTTTCATTTTCATGATGCCGATTTGAACTTGCCATTCTTTATCTCCCGTTTTTTGCACGAGATGCCCTTTTTGATTTAGACTCATAACCTTCACTTCGTCACCTGGCTCAAGTGTTTGGTTGCTAACTTCCTGTTTTTTCGTAGCAGCAGATTTTTTAACGGTAGGCACAGCGCCTTCCAATCGTTTTTTCGCATCAATTAACTCATGCTCTTTTACATTGGCGTGCTGCTCCATGCGCATTTTACGCAATTCGCGGATGACTTTTTCCGCTTCTTCTTTTGCATCCTCCACCATCTTCTCTGCTTTTGCGGCTGCTTTTTCGTACAGCTTATCTCGCTGTTCGTTAAGCTCCTGCATTTGCTGTTCAAGGTCTTCATGCAGCTGTTGTGATGTTTTTCTTATTTTTTCTGCCTCTTTCCATTCTTCTTCCGCTCGTTTTTGGGAAGCTTCCAAAGAAGCGATCATATTTTCCACTTTGTTGCTATCCTCACTGACAAAGCCTTTAGCCCGGTCAATGACTTCCATGCCCAATCCTAGACGTTTAGAAATCTCAAAAGCATTACTTCTGCCAGGTACCCCAATAAGCAAACGATACGTAGGACTTAATGTATCCACATCAAATTCGACACTTGCGTTTACTACCCCTTCCCTGTTATACCCATAGGCTTTCAGTTCAGGGTAATGGGTGGTCGCAATAACACAGGCACCACGTTGATAGACTTCATCCAAGATGGAAATAGCAAGTGCTGCCCCCTCTTGAGGGTCTGTTCCTGCTCCAAGCTCATCAAAAAGAACAAGGCTGTCATGATCGACCTTTTTAAGGATATCCACAATATTAACCATGTGGGAAGAAAATGTACTTAAACTTTGTTCGATAGATTGCTCATCACCGATGTCTGCATAAACTGCGTTGAACACTCCCACTTCCGATCCGTCTTGAGCAGGTACATGCAACCCGGATTGCGCCATAATCGTTAACAGACCAAGTGTTTTCAACGTTACCGTCTTACCACCTGTATTTGGACCGGTTATAACGATCGAGGTATAGTCTTTTCCGAGCTCAATTGTGTTCGGGACCACCTCATCCTCATTGATCAGAGGGTGTCTTGCCTGAACAAGCCTGATATATTTTTCGTTATTGATTTCAGGCTTTGTTCCGCGAATATGCTTTCCATACTTAGCCTTAGCAAACATAAAATCTATTTCCGCCAAAATATGAACATTTCCAAGAAGATCGCGGGCAACTTCTGCCACTTCGGCTGAAAGTTCGGCAAGTATACGATCTATTTCTAGCTTCTCTTTTACTTTCGCTTCTTGAAGGACATTGTTAAGGTCTACCACCTGCTGGGGCTCGATGAACAAAGTCGCACCAGATGAAGATTGATCATGAACAATTCCGCCATAAGAGCCGCGATATTCTTGTTTCACCGGTATCACATATCGCTCGTTACGAATGGTGACGATTGCATCTGACAACATTTTTTGGGCGTTGGAAGAACGAATCATGCTCTCTAATTTCTCTCGCACCCTGGATTCAGTCGACCTTAATTGCTGACGTATTCCTCGCAGTTTATCACTAGCCCCGTCGAGAACTTCCCCGTATTCGTCTATACAGTTTTTGATATTGCGTTCAAGTTCAGGATAGATGATTAACTGTTCCATATATTCTTTTAAAATAGGAATGGATATATCTTCTTCTACTACAGATTCCACAAATCGGTCCAGCTTTCTTGCCGCATAGATAGTACCCGCGATATCCAATAGTTCATGGGTGTTCAATGTCCCGCCTATTTCAGCGCGTTTCACATGTGCACGGATATCGGTGATTCCTCCAAGCGGAACTTCCCCTTTTAATCGGAGAACAGTTGCTGCCTCATCTGTTTGCAGCTGTCTCTTTACCACCTCATCATAATTGGTGGCAGGTGTCAGTTGGGACACTTTTTCTTTTCCTAATGAGGAGGCGGAAAAAGTAGCCAATTTATCTTTTACTTTATTAAATTCCAATACCTTTAAAACCCTCGGTTGCACGTTACCATAACTCCCTTCTTTTCTTACATTACGTATGGTGTCGTGTTAAAAATTTCTTTAACTCGTCCAGTGACCATGTATTGATCACATTGTCTTTTTTAATCCAGCCTTTTCTTGCCGCAGCCACTCCGACTTCCATATGATCAAGCATGTCAATACTATGGGCATCTGTGTTAATGACAAGCTTCACTCCTGCATCCTGTGCAAGTCGGACATAATGGCTTGCAAGGTCCAAGCGGTTCGGATTGGCATTGAGCTCAAGCGCTGTATCTGTTTCTTTTGCCAGCTGAATCAACATTTCCACGTCCACATCATACCCTTCCCTGCGTCCAATCAGGCGTCCTGTTGGATGTGCGATAATGTCTACATGATTATTTTCCAACGCTTTTCTCAAGCGGTCCATGATAACTTCCCTTTTTTGTGAAAAGCTTGAATGAATCGATGCGATGACAATATCCATTTCCTCCATTAACTCGTCATCATAATCAAGAGAGCCGTCTGGGAGAATGTCCATTTCCACACCGGAAAGAATCGTGATATCATCATACTTTTCATTAAGCTTCTTAATTTCTTCCTTTTGCTGTCTAAGACGTTCTGGCGTCAACCCATTTGCTACTTTCAGATATTGAGAATGATCCGTTATCGCCATATATTTATACCCTTTTGCACGGTTTGCTTCTATCATCTCTTCAATTGTGTAAGCACCATCACTGTAGGTGGAGTGCATATGAAGATCTCCTCGTATGTCATCCAGTGACACCAATGGTATCTCTCCATGCTCCAATGCATAATCCACTTCTGTACCATCTTCTCTTATTTCGGGCGGAATGAATGGCAGATTAAAATGACGGAAAAAAGCTTCTTCCGTTTTGAAATGCTGCATTTCACCCGTTTCTACATTTTCCACACCGTACTCACTAATTTTTTCTCCGCGGTCTTTAGCAAGCTGGCGCATACGGACATTATGATCCTTCGAGCCGGTAAAATGATGAAGTGTTGTCGGAAAACTTAATGGCTCCACCATGCGGAAATCAACCGAAACATCATAATCATATTTTAAAATGATGGATACTTTCGTATCACCATTTGCAATAATTTCTGTCACCCTGTCCATTTTCACAAGCTGCTCTCTTACTTTTGTAGGTTCTGTTGTGGAAATGATAAAGTCCAAATCTTTAATTGTTTCCCTGTATCTGCGTAAGCTTCCTGCACGGGAGTATTCTTCAATACCATCCACGGTTGCAAGGAATTCTTCTATCTGCTCTGCAATTGGCGTCATAAAAGAAATAGGCAAACGATCTGGACGTTTTCCCACTTCCTCGATTGCAGCAAGGATTTTCTCTTCTGTCTTTTTTCCAAATCCGGCAAGCGCCTGCACTTTTTCTGCTTCACAAGCTTCTTTCAAGCTTGTCATATCTACTACGTTTAGCTCTTGATAAAGTTTCGCTATTTTTTTGCCGCCAAGTCCAGGCAATTTTAATAGAGGAATCAATCCTTCTGGAACCTCTTGTTGAAGCTCCTCTAAAACGGATGATTTCCCTGTTTCCAAGATTTCCTGGATGACAGCAGCCGTTCCTTTTCCAATCCCGCTTAACTTAGTAAAATCCTCTATTTGACTTAAACTTCTCTCATCATTTTCAAGAGCCAGCGCCGCTTTACGGAACGCCGAAACTTTAAAGCCGTTCTCGCCCTTCAATTCCATATATGTCGCAATCGTTTCAAGCCATTTCACGATTTGTTTTTTATTCACGTTTCTTCACCTGACCTTATGTAGACTTATCTTATTAAATCATACAAATAAATGAGGCAAATGTACAATCGAACAAACTGCATCCATAAAAAAACAGGCCCAAGGAAGGCCTGTTTTATCGTTTGTATTATTGCTTGCTTGCCATATACCCAGACCATAACTCTTGTAGCTTTTCTGAGAATATCGGCGTATTTTCCACAATACCCTTCGCCATGGAAGAATCACTGATGGATGACTGCACCATCTCCAGAGGAACCAATGCTCCTATGTATAAGAAGATAAAGACAATCAAATAAACTTCCACAAATCCCAATACCGCACCAGCCCAGCTGTTCACCTGCTTCAATATCGGCAAGTGGGAAAGGAAATCCAGCATCGAACCGATAATTTGTGCCGCAATCCTGGTCCCGAAGAAAAGAATCGCAAAAGCAACAGCTCTATAATAGGCTGTATCAAGACTGATTGTCTCAAAGAACATGGAAAACTCTGCGTTTCCAAAACTCGGCATCGGCACCCAAAGCTTCAATTTCGGCGCTAAATCAGCATAAAACATATATGCAACCACAAAAGCTGCTATAAAGCCGGAAAGATGGACAATCTGCATAATGAATCCTCTGCGGATCCCAACAATCAGTCCCATAATAAATAGAAAGATAATAATCAAGTCTAACATCGTACTCAACCCTTTTTCTTTAATTCTCTCTCAAGCATATCGTATTCGTCTTTTAATTTGATATAATCATGTACAACGTTTACTGCAGTCAGAACTGCCAGTTTACTGATGTCCAAGTGTGAATTTTTACTATTGATTTCTCTCATTTTTTCATCGACAATGGAAGCAACAAGTCGTATGTGACTTATACTTTCCGTACCAACAATCGAGTATTGTTGTCCATATATGTCGACAGTTGTGCGAGTTTTATGCTCTGACAACGTGTATGCCCCCATTCATTAAAATCCTAATCTTTATAATACCACGAAACTTTCTAAAGTGGAAAAGAAACATGGAAAAATGTAAAAATTTGTAGTAGGAGTGAATTAATTGTCATATCAAGTCATCCAGGTATCTGGAACTATTTTAAACAAAATTGAAAGTTTCTATAAGGATCATAAGATAGATAAACTTCCAACAGGGGCTGTTTTTGTCGCAAAATCTCCCACTTGCAATATTACGGCATACAAGTCGGGAAAAGTGTTGTTCCAAGGAAAAGGGGCCGAAGAGGAAGCGAACATTTGGAAGGGCTTCGGAGCAACCGATGCTCCATCTAAATCCGGCAAGAAGGCGACCACCGTTTCATCATCAGGAAACAAAGTGAAATCCTCCCTGCCTGCCGGCTTTGCGTCCCTTTCTGTCATCGGATCTGATGAAGTAGGGACAGGAGATTATTTTGGTCCGATTACTGTTTGTGCCGCTTATGTAAAAAAAGAGCATATGGCTAAGTTGAAAGATCTGGGTGTTCAAGATTCAAAGGCATTGAATGATGAAAAGATTGTACGAATTGCCAAAGCAATCTTGCCGCATGTTCCTTACAGCCTATTAGTTTTACATAATGAAAAATATAATGAACTGCAACAGAGTGGAATGAGTCAGGGGAAAATCAAGGCTTTGCTGCATAATAAAGCCTTGCAACATGTTTTAGATAAGATCGCTCCAGAGAAACCTGATGCCATATTGATTGACCAGTTTGCGGAATCTGGGATCTACTATCGCCATGTGGCTCAACAGAAGAATATTGTCCGTGAAAATGTTTATTTTCATACAAAAGCAGAAGGCCTTCATCTATCAGTGGCAGCTGCGTCCATCATTGCGAGGTATTCTTTCTTGAAAGAGATGGATAAGCTTAGCGAACTTGCAGGTATCACGATACCAAAAGGTGCGGGTTCAAAAGTGGATTCTGCGGCTGCAAGGGTGATTGAAAAGCATGGAGAAGAATTTTTGAACAAAGTGGCGAAAGTGCATTTTGCCAACACGTTGAAGGCAAAAAAGCTGGTCAGATAACTTTACCAATGGAAAGTTCGTTTACAGTTGGTTGTCTTGTGCTATAATTTGTGTATACACATGATTGAAGAAGCCAAAGTGTTGGACGCACTTTGACTTAACAGTATAAGTTCCGCAGAAGCACGGCTACTGTGGAGTCGAACGTAATAAGTAACTCACCCGACTGCCTAACAGCGAATTAGAAGTCACGGGTGGGTTATTTTTTTGTCATTTCTTTTATTAGCACGATTACTAGATTTACAAACGCAAAGAGGAATAGTCCTGATGTGAGGAAAAGCTGCATGTCGCTCATACGGTCACCCCCGTTCTCCACAGGGATTCACCGCACCACCCGTTCCTATTATACTGTCCACTCTATTATACCATTCTATCAGAAAAACAGAACACACGTTCTTATAAATCCTTCGAAATACCTAGTTTTTGCATTAACGGTTGATTTCCGTTACAGGCGCTTCGCTTTTCTGCGGGCGGTCCGGGAGCCTCCTCGGCAAGCCTGCGGGGTCTCCCCTGTCCCTTCCTCCCGCGGAAGTCTGCGCGCCTTTCACTGCGATCAACTAGGGGTTTGCATTTTCAGTTAAACCAGAAAAAAGGGATCCCGGCTGGAATCCCTTTTTCATCTATATTAGCTTCTTAATACAGCTTCGAATTTTTCTTCGACTGCTTGAAGCACTTTTGTGTGGACTTTTGTTACTTCTTCGTCCGTTAGTGTGTGTTCTGGGTGGTAGTAACGTAAGGCAAAAGCGACTGATTTTTTCGATGAGTCGATTTTGTCGCCCTCGTACACGTCAAATACCTGTACTTCTTTTAGTAAGGAGCCACCTGTCGTCTTGATGACTGCTTCTAGTTCACCTGCTGGAGTTTCACGATCCACTACAAGCGCGATATCGCGGCTGATCGATGGGAAGCGTGGAATTGCTTCGTATTGGATTTCTCCGATACTTTCTCCAAGAAGTGCTGTTAAGGAAAGCTCGAATACATATGTTTCTGGCAGGTCTAATTCATTTAATTTCTCTGGATGAAGTTGACCAATGAATCCGATGCTTTCTCCGTTCAGTAAGATTTCCGCAGTACGTCCTGGGTGCAAACCGTCTTTTTCAGAGCGAGTGTAAGTGATCGTTTCACTCACTCCAAGCATAGAGAACACGCCTTCTAAGATTCCTTTTGCTACAAAGAAATCAACCGCTTTTTTCTCTCCCTGCCATGGATGTTGCTGCCATAGACCTGTTAAGGCACCAGCAAGTCGCTCTTTTTCTTCTGGTAACACTTCGCCATCTTTTCCAATGAAAACAGAACCAATTTCATAAACAGCATTTGCTTGCAAGGAACGAGCGATATTGTGCTGAAGCGCTTCTAGAAGGTGCGGAACTAAGCTTAGTCGCAGCGTACTTCTTTCTTCACTCATCGGCATCGCAAGGCGAATCGCTTTTCCATCTTCAAGGGCGAATTGCTTCGCGCGCTCAACGCTTGTCAGGGAGTAGGTGATATTTTGAATCAAACCTGCACCCTCAAGGTAACGGCGAACTTTACGACGCTTCGCTTGATAGGCAGTCAACACGCCAGGTGTTGCAGCACTTACAGGCAATGTCGTTGGAATATTGTCGTATCCGTAAAGACGAGCCACTTCCTCTACAAGATCCTCTTCAATCGTGATATCCCCACGACGAGTAGGTACGGTTACTGTGAAACTCCCATTATCTTCTGAAACTTCAAATTGCAGCTTTGTGAAAATATCTTTTACTTCCGCAGCGGTGATGGAAGTACCTAAAACAGAATTAATCTTTTCTACAGTAGTAGTCACAACTGCTGGTTCTACTTTTAATGTGTTCACTTCGACAGAACCGCCGACCACTTCACCGCCAGCATATTCTGCCATAAGAGCAACTGCTCTTTCTGCCGCTTCATGTGTACGGTTCGGATCGATTCCTTTTTCATAGCGGGCACTTGCTTCACTACGAAGACCGTGGTCTTTAGAAGCTTTTCTTACAGTAACTCCGTTAAAGTATGCGGACTCCAATAGGATAGTCGTTGTGTCAGATTGAACTTCTGAATTTGCTCCACCCATTACACCGGCAAGCGCAACAGGCTCTGAGCCATTTGTGATCACAAGGTGGTCTTCTGTTAACGTACGTTCTGCATCATCAAGCGTTGTTATTTTCTCATCCTTGCGGGCACGGCGTACAAGGATTTCTTTGCTGCCAAGGCGATCATAATCGAACGCATGCAGTGGTTGACCGTATTCTAGTAAAATGTAGTTCGTGATGTCGACCACATTGTTGTGTGGGCGGATACCCGCTGCCATCAGACGAGCTTGCATCCAAAGCGGTGACGGACCGATCTTCACGTTTTTCACTACTTTCGCTACATATAACGGGTTGTCTTCAGAAGCGTCCACATTTACGGAAATATAGTCAGAAGCTTCTTCGCTGTTTGCTTCATATTCAGTAGATGGCCATTTTACATCACGCCCAAGGATTGCGCCAACTTCATAAGCCACACCAAGCATGCTTAATGCATCAGAACGGTTTGGTGTAAGACCAAGCTCCATCACTTTGTCATTGCGGTTTAAGTATTCTAATGCATCTGTACCAACTTCCACATCATTCGGGAATACGAAAATTCCTTCAGAAAATTCTTTGGCAACAAGCTTAGAACCGATACCTAATTCCTGCAGAGAACAAATCATTCCATTGGATTCTTCGCCACGAAGCTTAGCACGCTTTATTTTAAAATTACCAGGAAGCACTGCCCCAACTGTTGCCACTGCCACTTTCTGTCCTTTGTCTACATTCTTAGCTCCACAGACAATTTGTACAGTCTCTCCGTTTCCAAGGTCCACTTGGCATTTGTTCAATTTATCCGCATTTGGATGTTGTTCCTTTTCTAAAACGTGACCGACCACGACACCTTTAATACCGTCGTTCAGCACTTCCACGCCTTCTACTTCAATACCGCTTCTTGTAATCTTCTCTGCCAAATCTTCAGCAGAAATATCATCTATATTTACGTAATCTTTTAACCAATTGTAAGATACTAACATGGTTTCCCCTCCTCTTAAACTCGATTGAATTGCTTCACAAAACGTTGATCGTTCGTGTAGAAATGGCGGATATCGTCAATGCCGTAACGAAGCATTGCAATACGCTCAGGTCCCATTCCAAAAGCAAATCCTTGATATTTTTTCGGATCATATCCGGACATTTCAAGCACGCGCGGATGAACCATACCAGCTCCAAGAATTTCAATCCAGCCAGTTCCTTTACACATGCTGCAACCTTTACCTCCACATTTCGCACATGTCACGTCAATCTCAACAGACGGCTCTGTGAACGGGAAGAAGCTAGGACGGAGACGGATTTCACGGTCTTCACCGAACATCTTTTTCGCAAATGTTTCAAGCGTACCCTTAAGGTCGCTCATGCTGATGTTCTCGTCAATCACAAGTCCTTCAATCTGTGTGAACTGGTGGGAGTGAGTCGCATCGTCATCATCACGGCGATACACTTTACCAGGACAGATGATTTTGATAGGTCCCTTTTCCTTATTCGCTTCCATCGTTCTTGCTTGAACAGGTGAAGTTTGCGTTCTTAAAAGCACCTCATCTGTAATGTAGAAAGAATCCTGCATATCTCGTGCTGGATGATCCTTCGGTAGGTTTAATGCTTCAAAGTTGTAGTAATCTGTTTCCACTTCTGGTCCTTCTGTGATTGTGTAGCCCATCCCTAAGAACAGGTCTTCGATTTCTTCAATGACTTTTGTCAGGGGATGAGGATTACCAGTTGGTGCCGGACGGCCAGGTAATGTTACATCAATCGTTTCAGATGCAAGCTTCTTCGCTACCTCTGCTTTTTCAAGCTCAGCTTGTTTCGCTTCAATTTTCTCAGCAACATTTCCACGAACGACGTTAGCCAGTGCTCCCATTTTCGGACGCTCTTCTGCTGAAAGCTTACCCATTCCTTTTAAAATTTCCGTAATCGGACCTTTTTTTCCAAGGTACGCCACACGGACTTCATTCAGTTGCTTCAAGTCTTGTGCTTGTTCTACCTGCTCAATGGCAAGCGTCTCTAATTCCTTCAATCGTTGTTCCACATCTATTCCTCCTTGGTTCATTTTTGAATGTGCAAATGATTAGGGTGTTAAGATTTCCAGCTGTTGATTGGAGCACAGGGCGGAGACTCCGGAGGGAGGTAGCGGTAGGTTGAGACCCCGCAACGGAGTGAGGAGGCTCAAGCACCGCCCCTCGGAAAGCGAAGCCCAGTGCGTAAATCAACAGCGGCGTTTAACAGAGCCTATAAAAAAACAAAAAAACTCGCCCCTCAAAAAGGGACGAGATATTCGCGGTACCACCCTAGTTAACAAAAGAAAAACACTCTTTGTTCGCTCTGTTCCAGATAACGGCTATCTAACCGGTCCACCTTTACAGCATCGCTTTTTCGCTGCTGGTCCAAGTGTCACTCAAGAGGTGAAATATTCACTCATTCTTCCTTTAAGATGCTTTCAGTCTGCGGCACCTTTTCCCTGGTAAGGTCTGAAATGAGCTACTTGCCTCTCTCATTGCTTTGTTCAGTATGTAACTATTGTTATATTATATTGAAAACACGTGCCGGATGCAACTCTATCCACGTAAATAATACATTAAAATTCCGGCTGCAACGCCGACATTCAACGATTCGCTCTGACCATGAATCGGGATGTATAGATTCCGGTCTGTCATGTCCAGATGTTCCTGGGCCATTCCTTTTCCTTCATTGCCAAGAATCAGCGCGAAAGTATTGGATGGTTGAACTTCTTGAAATGGTACACCGTTTTGTAAGGAGGTTCCGTAAACAGGTGTGTTTAGTTCTTTACACTGCTTGATGTAGCTTTTGAGTTCGCCTCTAAGTATTGGCAGGTGAAAAATCGATCCTTGTGTGGAGCGAATCACTTTGGAGCTGTAAAGATCAGCGCACCCTTCTCCTAAAATAACCATGTCCATACCGGCAGCGTCCGCTGTTCTTATCATTGTGCCCACATTTCCCGGGTCTTGAACATTATCGAGCAAAAGAATTTTTTGGTTAGGTTGTATTAGGTATTCATTTTCTTCTTGAATGCGGCAAATCGCTGCTACTCCCTGAGGCGTTTCTGTTTCACTTATTTCCTTTAGCACATTCGGAACGGCATAAATTAGTTCCACATGGTTCAGATCCCATTCTTTTGGGATGGATCGGTCTTCAGAAATGATGATTTCTTCCACAAGGTTGTCCACTTTCAGTGCCTCTTCCACCAAGTGAAACCCTTCAATGATAAATGTTCCGGATTGTTCACGTTCTTTCTTTTTCTGCAGTTTTTTCCACTGCTTCACTTTATTATTCTTTACGGATTCTATATGTTTCAATGCTTGTTTCTCCTTTTCCGCTACTCAATACTGCTATTATACGCATTTTGGACACATAATTAAACTATCTATTGGACATGATATGTGTTGATACTATTTTTCCTACGAGGTGATAAGGATGAATTTAAATTTACGTCATGCGATCCGTCAGAATGTGGAAGGAAATTCTCAAGACCAGCTTAGAGAGACAATCTTAGATGCCATCAATAAAGGCGAAGAAAAAATGCTTCCAGGTTTAGGCGTGTTGTTTGAAGTAATTTGGGAGAATTCTTCTGAGCAGGACAAAGCTGAAATGCTCTCAACTTTAGAGGATGGACTGAAATAGTATTGGATTAAGGCAGCTCCTTTGAGGGGCTGTTTTTTTAATCTGTCTACTTAAAAGTGAGCATATCATCTTTTTATTAAGACCTCTCTCCATGGATTTTCACCTGACAGAGGTCTTCATACCCTCCATCAAGACCTCTCTCCTTGCTTTTTCATCCAACAGAGGTCTTCATTGACCTTGCCAGTCCTCAAACAAGAAAAAACCGCCCACAAAACGTGAGCGGCGGACCTTCCAAAACTATCAATCAAACGTCAATCTACTTACAGTATCCGCATCCAACTTCTTGATCACTTCTGCAATCAATTTCACCGCGTTTTCGTAGTCATCGCGGTGCAACATTGCTGCGTGAGAGTGGATGTAGCGTGTTGCGATGGTAATGGACAGTGCAGGTACACCTTGAGCTGTCAGGTGAATCGCGCCGGAATCTGTTCCGCCTCCTGCAACAGAGTCGAACTGATATGGAATTTCCATTTCGTCGGCTACACCTGTAACGAAATCGCGTAAACCTTTGTGGGAGACCATGGATGCATCATAAAGGATGATTTGCGGGCCTTTCCCCATTTTGCTTAGAGCTTCTTTTTCTGTAACTCCTGGAGTATCTCCTGCAATTCCTACGTCTACACCGAATCCGATGTCAGGTTGGATCAGGTTTGCAGACGTTTTTGCACCACGCAAGCCAACTTCCTCCTGTACAGTACCTACTCCGTACACCACGTTTGGATGGTCAGCACCCTTCAACTGTTTCAACACATCAATCGCGATGGCGCAGCCGATACGGTTATCCCAAGCTTTTGCTAGAAGCATTTTTTCGTTGTTCATGACTGTGAATTCGAAGTAAGGAACAACTTGGTCGCCAGGGCGAACTCCCCATTCTTGTGCTTCTTCACGGCTGGATGCACCGATATCAATGAACATGTCTTTGATGTCTACCGGTTTTTTGCGTGCTTCTGGAGGCAGGATGTGTGGTGGCTTAGAACCGATCACACCTGTAACGTCTCCTTTAGAAGTTACGATTGTTACGCGTTGTGCCAGCATTACTTGGGACCACCAGCCGCCAACCGTTTGGAAACGTAAGAATCCGCGGTCATCGATATGTGTAATCATGAAGCCCACTTCGTCCAAGTGACCTGCTACCATTACTTTTGGTCCGTCTGCTTTACCGACTTTTTTAGCGATTAAGCTTCCCAATCCGTCTGTGAATACTTCATCAGCGAATGGCGTTATGTATTTTTTCATTACGTCGCGTGGTTCTTTTTCGTTGCCTGGAATACCCTTGGCATCTGTTAGATCTTTCAACATTGTTAATGTTTCATCTAGCTTTGTCATGTATTTCGACCCCCTTAATAAATATCAATCCAACAATTATTATACAGAAAACTCTTACTAATGTAAAAAGGATTAGTAACCTTGCTGTTGTCTTTCGTGATTCACCTGGTTCTTTTCCAAGTATGCCTGCTCTACTTCCGCCCACTCAAATCCAAGCATTTCACCTAATTGAATATAGGAATCCAGTAATAGATAATAATTTTCTTCAGACAAATCGTCTTTAAAAATAGAGACTATCTGATAAACTCTATTGAATTGCTCTGTTAGCGAGGCTGCCTCCTCCGCAAGCCCTCTAGAAGCTTCGGGACCGTACCCAAAGGTCAATCCAAGGGATAGTATAAAATGGACCCCGTCCACATACTCTTCAAGAATGACTCCGCGTTCAGCAGGAGGCTTCACACTCCAGAATTTAAAGCAGCGAGTTTCATTCGCCAATTCACCAAGCTCTACAAGCAAAGCCAATACTTTTTCGTCAACCAAATCCTCTTTTCTCAACCCGTGTTGTGATTCGATTTTTGTATCAAGCTCTCTTTGCATGTCGTATAAACGTCGTAAATTCAAAAATATCGCCTTCTTTTTTAAAAATTTTATAAAAAAATGAAACCTTATGATACCTACACCCGTATATAAGGTATTTTATAACACAATCTGTATTTTTGCGAAGGAGTAGCAAATATGTTTATGATTCTCATTCGTCTTGCTTTACTTGCACTTTTTGCTTTTATTATTTATTCCATTTTTAAGTACCTCCTGAATCCTAAAAGGAAGCTGGAGATTGCGCATGAACAGAAGAATTTCTACCTTCTTGATCAAAAAAGCAATGTAAGGAAGAATTTTCTCCTGACCTATAAAGGGGTCATGTTTGAAGGGGAAAAATATTTGGGGACCACTGACAGAGCGTTCGAGGTCATTTCCATTTTCATCTGGCCGAAGAATCCCGAAAAGTTGCAAGGATTGAAAAAGCATGACTTTGAATTTATTCAAAAAGAGGTACGAAAGCAATACCCGGATGCTTTGATTGATTGGAAAAGTCCCATAAAAGAGTTTTTAAAAGATGAAAGAGGTTAATGCTTAGTGGCGTTAACCTCTTTCTTTTAACCTTAAAAAGCAATCCTTCTTAAATGAAGGATTGCACCTACAATTATTAATTAGTTTCTCCTATCTGTGCCACAATTACTTTACCATTCTCGTCTAATAAAGGGGTGAGTGCGCACCCTTGCGCACTCCATGTGTATAAATAATTAACACCTGTTTGACGATCAACCCATATAGATATTAGGCTACCCTGTTGAGAAGTTTGTACCAACTTTTCATCAAAACGTTTATCATCATTTTTATCTTTTTTATTGAACATCATTTACCACTCCTTATAAATACTTAATCTAATTTCACATTGATAAATATTATTGCATGTTCGTCTCTTCTGGTAAAAGCGAAAGTGGAGCCCAGCTGATTTGTCAGAAGCCAGCCATCTGTTTCAATGAGGGAAAGTCCCCCCTGAAAACCTGCCCCTTCATCCATCCTGGCCAATACTGTCACAGTCTCATTTTCAGTGGAGATGGTAATAAAAAAACCAGCCATACTAGACTGGTCTTATCCTTTCATTTTATCCCCTACAAATTGAACATCTGTTCCAACAATTACTTGCAGGTTTGTTTGGTTTACTTTTATAACCCCTTTGGCACCATGTTGTTTTAAAGAATTTTCTTGTACTTTACTCATATCCTTGATCGTTAATCTGAGTCTTGTTGTACAGTAATCAACAGTAGTAATATTTTCCTTACCACCAATATCATAAATAAAATTACGAGCCATTACAGAATATTTATCTTCACCTGTTCCTTTTTCTTCTATTATATCTTCTTCATCTTCCCGACCTGGTGTTTTTAAATTAAATGTCCTAATAAGAAAATAGAAAACAAAGAAATAGACTGCACCATATGTTAAACCGATGATTAAAAGTAACAACGGCTGTTGTGCTATCCCCCAATTCAGGAAAAAGTCGATGGCACCGGCAGAGAATCCGAAACCATGCTTAATATCCAATAAGTAAACAATAACCATGGAACTTGCTGTTAATAATGCATGTATGACATATAAAAACGGAGCCAGGAACATGAAAGTAAACTCAATCGGCTCTGTAATACCAGTTAAAAATGAAGTAAAGGCGATACCAATCAGCATTCCCGATACAGCTTTACGGCGATGTTTTTTTGCTGTTGCAACCATCGCTAGCGCTGCAGCAGGCAAACCGAACATCATGACAGGGAAGAAACCGGCCATAAAAATACCAGCTGTCGGGTCACCTGCAAAAAATCGATTTAAATCCCCAGTTGCACCATTATATTCTCCAAATACAAACCATACTAAACTATTGAGTACATGGTGCAAGCCTATTGGAATGAGAAGACGGTTCAAGAATCCGAAGATACCAACTCCTACTGCTCCTGCATCTATTATCCACTGACCGATGTTGTTAATTAATTCTTGGATTGGAGCCCAAATGACTCCAAATATTCCCGCTAAGATTACCATCACAGTAGCGGTAATAATAGGAACAAAACGTCTTCCGGCGAAAAACCCAAGCCAATCAGGCATTTTAATATCATGAAATCTGTTATAAAGCAATCCTGCTACAACCCCTGATATTATTCCTCCTAGTATGGCCATATCAATCTCTTCATTAATTGCTTGGGTACCACTTACTAATACTAGGTAACCTATTGCAGCAGCCAAGGCCGCAGATCCATTATTGTCTTTGGCGAAACCAATCGCTATCCCAATAGCAAATAAAAGCGCAAGATTAGCAAACACTGCGTTCCCTGCGTTTGCAATAAACTCAATATTCAATAAGTCCTCTTGTCCAATTCTTAATAATATTGCTGCAGCGGGAAGCACAGCAATCGGCAACATTAGTGACTTTCCGATTTTTTGTAAAAAACCAATCATTTTTATCAATTCTCCTTAATCTTTTGTAAGTGCTTGCAACGAAGTAATACTAGCACATATCACAAATAGTTGTCTATACCAATATTTCCGGGGAACACTTATATTATATAATACTAAACAATCAACAAAGTAAAAGTGGTATATACAACTATACATCATTCTGTTAGAATTAACATATAATAATCGTGAAAGGAGACTTACATGAGTACTTTCTTAAATAGTTATTCCCTGCTTTCCGTCAATCTAATAAAAGAGAAAACAATTCAACAAACTGGATTTATTAAAGTTAAAGAAGGAAAAATTTTCGAAATCGGAGTTATGGATCACTATCAAAACACTGAAAATCTGCAGGAAATTCGATTTTCCTCCGATCTGTATGCTGCCCCAGGCTTCATAGACATCCATATACACGGTTTAAACGGAGCTGACACGATGGATGCTTCTGAAAAGTCATTGAAAACAATGGCAGCAACATTGCCACAGGAAGGTACAACTAGCTATTTAGCAACATCAATTACGCAAGAGCGATCTGATATTGAAGCAGCCTTACGCACAGTAAATAACTATTTAAAAAAAGAGAAGAATGATTCAATAGGCAGTGAATTGCTTGGAATACATTTGGAGGGTCCATTTATATCCCCAAAGCGTGCAGGGGCACAGCCATTAGAACATATTGTGAATCCAGATATCCAATTATTTGAAAGCTGGCAGGTTGAGTCCGGAAACCAAATTAAAGTGGTTACCATGGCACCCGAGCAGCCTAACGGAATAGAATTTGTCCATCATTTAACGAAAAATAAGGTCATCACTTCCATCGGACACTCTGATGCTGTTTATGATGAAATGCTCGTCGCTATGGAAGCAGGTGCAGAACACGTTACACATTTTTACAACGGGATGCGCGGCAGCCACCATCGTGAACCAGGTGTTGTAGGTGCTGGACTTGCCCATGATGACCTGTTTGTCGAAATGATAGCTGACGGTATTCACGTTCATCCTGCAGTCGTAAAAGCAACCTATCTTGCCAAGGGAGCAGATAGAATTCTTTTAATAACAGATTCCATGAGAGCAAAGTGGTTGGAAGATGGAGAATATGAATTGGGTGGCCAAAAAGTCTCAGTGGCAAACAATACTGCACTACTTGAAAATGGCACA
Organism: Sutcliffiella horikoshii; assembly: GCF_019931755.1. Lineage (NCBI taxonomy): Bacteria > Bacillati > Bacillota > Bacilli > Caryophanales > Bacillaceae > Sutcliffiella > Sutcliffiella horikoshii. The sequence continues at coordinate 3,129,426 of NZ_CP082918.1, forward strand.
CTTGCAGGAAGTGTTCTAAAAATGAATGAAGCATTAAGAAATATGAAAAAATTCACAGGCTGTACACTAGTAGAAGCCGTTAAAATGGCTTCTACTACCCCTGCAAAAAGACTCAATGTTTGGGAAAGAAAAGGAAGTATCGAAGTTGGTAAAGATGCTGATATTGTAATCATGAATCAAAATTGCGAAGTCAAGATGACCTTTTGTAAGGGTCAATTAGTTTATAGAGGAGAGTAGGCCCAAATGGATATTATCACCGCTAATACTTATGATGACCTAAGTCAAGTAGCTGCTGAAATTATTATTAAAAAAGTTAAACAGAATCCTAACCTTGTAATTGGAATGGCAACAGGAAGCACACCAACAAAACTCTACAAATTTTTGATAAAAGACTATAAGGAAAACGGTACCTCCTATCAAGGTATAACTACTTTTAATCTGGATGAATATGTTGGTTTAGATAAAAATGATTTGAACAGTTATTACGAATATATGAATAGAAACTTGTTCAAACATATCAACATCAGTATAGAAAATACTCATATTCCGAACGGAAAAGCAGAAGACCTCGAAATAGAATGCAGAAATTATGAACAGAAACTCCATAACAAAGGTCCTATAGATATCCAAATCTTAGGTTTAGGAGAAAATGGACATATTGGTTTTAATGAACCTGGAACCCGTTTTGACAGCAGAACTCATGTTGTAAAACTTACAGAATCGACTAGAAAAGCGAATGCACGTTTTTTTGAAACGATGGAAGATGTTCCCTCTCACGCTATCACAATGGGTATAGATTCCATTATGAATGCGAAAGAAATACTACTTTTAGTTTCTGGAAAAAACAAAGGCAAAGCTTATGAACAACTGATGAATGGCAGCCTTTCAGACTTCTTTCCTGCATCTATCCTAAAAAAGCATCCTTGTGTTAGAATTATTGCAGACAATACGGTTCTTCAAAACTCCAACATTATTGCTTGAAAGGAGATAAACAGGGTAAATGATAGATAAAAGTTCCCCCATACCATTTTATTACCAGCTAGAATCATTCATTAAGGATCAAATTAACTCAGGAAATCTTGTTCCTGGAGATACTATACCTTCAGAGAGAGAATATGCCAAAGCTTACGGAATAAGCAGGATGACCGTCAGGCAAGCCATTAATTCACTGGTAACCGAAGGGCTTCTCTATCGTAAAAAAGGAAGCGGCACTTTTGTTGCAAATAAAAAAATCGAACAGCCACTTCAAGGCTTGACCTCCTTTACAGAGGATATGAAAAAACGAGGGATGAACCCTACAAGTGAATTGATTCATTTTGAAATAGTACCAGCCTCCATTAATATAGCTGAGGAACTTCATATCAAGGAACATGCACCTGTATATGAGATCAAAAGGATACGTTTAGCTGATGGTGAACCGATGGCACTTGAGACAAATTACCTCTCTGCCAATTTAGTCAAAGGACTAACGGAAGAAGTCGTAAACACTTCCATCTATGCTTATATCGAAGAGAAGCTGAACCTTGAAATTGCCCATGCAGAACAGATGATTGAATCCATACAAGCTTCCAGTGAAGATGCCAAACTTTTAAAAATTAATAAAGATTATCCAATGTTATACATTAAGCGAAACACTTTTCTACAAAACGGGACTCCTCTGGAACTAGTAAAATCCCACTATAGGGGTGACCGATATAAATTCTACATCAAAATGAAGAGATTCGAATAGTAAGGGAGAGGTATCATGGATACGAGTTATTTATCAGCTGTTCAACAGCTCCTGACAAAAGTGGAGAAAAAAAACAATATGGAGATAGAGCAGTCATCCTCTCTCCTTGCTGACTGCTTTGGAAATGAAGGTATACTACATGTTTTTGGATGCGGCCACTCCCACATGATCGCCGAAGAAGTATTTTATAGAGCTGGTGGAATTGTCCCAATCAGACCTTTATTTGTGGAAGATCTCATGCTGCATAAGGGGGCTCTACGTTCCTCTGATTTCGAGAAAGATCCCTTGTTCGCACAAACCTTTCTCCCCTCACAACCATTCCAACCAAATGATGTTTTATTGGTTGTCTCCACATCTGGAAGAAACCCTGTTCCGATAGATGTTGCACAGTATGGGAAAAAAATGGGACTGAGGGTCGTGACTATATCATCTCATGCCTACCACACCCTTTCTTCTCGTCATTCTACCGGTTTACATTTAGCGGCTGCAGCTGATATCGCTCTTGATAATCTTATCCCTGTAGGAGATGCCTTGATAACTTTACATAATCATCATTCAACCAATAGTATAGGACCAGGATCCACTATCATAAATGTAGCCATCCTGAATCAAATAATTGTTAATTCCGTTGAACTTCTTATTAAAAAAGGAATGGAGATTCCTATATTTAAAAGTGGGAATGTTGACGGTTCTGAGGAGCACAATAACCAATTGATAAATAAGTATGGAAAGAGAATTGAATTCTTTTAAAAGTACTACCACTTCGTGTGCAATAGGAAAAGAGCCGGGCTATCATGATCCGGCTCTTTTCCATTTAACAGTTCTGAAAATTAGCTTCTCCTATCTGCGTCACTATTACTTTCCCATTCTCGTCTAATAAAGGGGTGAGTGCGCACCCTTGCGCACTCCATGTGTATAAATAATTAACACCAGTTTGACGATCAATCCATATAGATATTAGGCTACCTTGTTGAGAAGTTTGTACCAACTTTTCATCAAAACGTTTATCATCATTTTTATCTTTTTTATCTTTTTTATTGAACATCATTTACCACTCCTTATAAATAAAGTGGAATAACTAACATATTTTCTTGATCCTAAAATCACTCTACTTCTACTATTCCAATCGTTAGTTGAAAGTACATCATTTCACAAACTTGTTTAAGTTGGAAGAAATAATGTTTATTTTTTAAATGATAATCCTTCTTCTTTTAATGAAGTTCTCATAATTGGAAAGGAAGCAGGTCCAATACCATGGATTTTTAAAATTTCTTTTTCGGTATACTTTGAAAGTTTTTGTAAAGTATCAATCCCTTCATGCACTAAGGCATTTCTTGCAGGTGAACTTAGTTTGGATAGGAAGCCACTTTCAGGTTTATTCTCTTTATCACAGGTAGGACAACTTTGACAATCACTGCTTTTGTAAAACTTATGACCTTTTTCACAAACCCTTAATTTTTTTTCAGATGTCAAAATAAACCCTCCAAACAAATTCTATATGTGCAACACCTTGTCCATAATATCAACTACTCTATAAAAGTCCAATAACTTATATTTCTTATTTGAATGCAACAGTCAAGTAAACAATATGTTATGTCCTCCTCTTTAGCTATATGAAGAAACCGGCGTTTTAAATTTTCACTTTAAGAGCAAACAAGGCCGTACCTCGCTCAGAGAGTTTGTTCTTTCTATTAATAACTAGTTATCCTCTGGGTATGAGTGCTTGCTATTAATTAAGGTTTTTAAATCACCTCTATAGAGCGTATCTTTTAATTCTTCGTATCTAAAGGGAATTAGTGGAGTAAGATAGGGAACACCTGCAGACTTGAGGTTTGTCATATACAATATCAGAATTGTCGTGCCCACAATTAAACCAGAAAACCCCCAAAAAACAGCAATTAGCAAAAAGATGAAACGAAGTGTCGCCATTGAATCAGCTAATCCTCTGTAAACAATAAGAAAACTTGCTAAAAATGTAATTCCTATGGTGATTAAACTTGCAGGATGAATAATTTTTGCTGTCACAGCAGTTTCACCAATAACAATTGTAGCAACTAACGATATAAGAATGATGGCACTTTTAGGAATTCTAAAAGAAGCGTCTGTAAGCATTTTTAATAATATAATTAAAAATAACATTTCCCAAAAGGCTGGTAATAACTCACCATCTGAGAACAAGGATTTTACTATTTTTTTGGAGTACTCATCTTGATGGAATTTTTCTAATGTGACATATATTGCAGGTAGATACACTGATAAGAAAAAACCCATTAATCGAATGATTCTGGTTGTAAATCGGCCTGCTTTAAAGTAATAATCATCTGGTGTTTGAAAAGCGTCGATAAATAGTGACGGTGTAATAATAGCAAAAGGAGTACCATCTACAATAACCCCCACCTTTCCTTCATACAACGCGGAAGCAAGAACATCTGGCCGTTCTGTTGTTTTATTTAAATTAAAGATACTTTTCTGCCCTTCAATTACCTCGTCTATAATTCTTGCTTCTAAAATGTATTTTACGGATAGATTACTTAAACGAGATTGAACTTTCTCTAATACACCTTTTTCCACAATCCCATTCATATAAATGATGGATACTTTCGTCTTGGAAATAAGTCCCATTTCCGTATTTTCTACGCATAGCATTGGAGATTTAATAATGGAACGTAAAATATTTATATTTGACTTGAGTTTTTCTGTTAAACCAATCGTAGGTCCTACAGGTATACGTTCACCGTGGGCTTCTTCAATACTTCGCTCATTCCACATAGGAGTATCGACTATTATTCCAATGTCATGGCCTTCAATTAGAATAGCAGTTTTTCCGTTAACTATTGCATCTACTATATCTTGAAATTCAGAATTTGTTTTTACATTAACCGATTCAATAACTTCACTGACTAAATTAATTAAATTGTTTTTCACTTCCACTGTTTCTTCAAAATAAAGGATTGGCTTAATTACAACGTCCTGAATTATTTTTGTATCAATAATGCCATCAATATACAAAATGGCAGCATTCTCTGATTTTTCATTTCCAAACTTTAAGTTTCTCACAACTAAATCAGATGTTTGATTAAATAAGTACTGTATATATTGTATATTATCATCAAGTTTTTTTTGAATATTTTTCACTATAAGTCTCCTCAAGGCTAAAGAATTTAGACTTATTATGTGAGGAGATTATTTCTTTATTCCTTTTACTATTTGACAAAAAAGTGAGTGTCAATCCTTATTCTAAAAATTTTTCATATTCATCTGCCAGAGGTTATTGGGAGGAATGGTGGTAAATCGAAATTAAACACAGCAGGAAGGAGAACACCTCATTGGTTTTTCCTTCCTGCTGTTCCCTTTAACACTCTACTTTTTCTAGTTTATATTCCTTATGTCTGTTCTCTGTTCTCAATAATTTGATATATTTCTCTTCATGCTCCGAAGTAGCATAGATTCTATACTGCCAAAACGCTAACAGACATTTTTTAAATCGCTCCATATTTCCTATCCTATTAGATAATTCCGCCACCTCTAAAAGAACTATCATACCCTCTTCAAATTGACTGCATTTACATTGAAACAAAGCATAAGCATAGCGAAAATCTAAATACATTTTTTCTTTTAACCAAGGTTCCTTACTTACAGCCATATCATCAATAATATGTTTATATTTTTTTATTAACCCTTTAGCATCATCTATCCGATCTAATCGAACATACGTCTCTAATAATCTAGGCAAACCCACATACAAATCTTCTCTCCCCTCAAGCCAAGAGAGATATTCATCAACATATTCTGAGTGTCCAAAGTCCAATAGGGCAACATATCTATTACCAACTGATGTATCCGCAAAAAAACCGTTTATATGGGCATACTGCTTTATAAGATCTAGCACTTCTTCAAGCGAGGCCCCTAATCTAGTCAAAGCAAAGCTCTTATACATTAGAGCCCGCCCATAGTACTCGCCTTCAGATGCCAATTTCTCTAATTTTTCAGCGTAATTCAGTACCTGGCTCCAATCTTCACGCCGATAGTAATCTGCCATGATCCACATGAATGCTTCCTTCCTATTTTCAATTGGCATATTTGCCAGTTGATCTAGTAAATGAGTTAGTGCATGCTGGCCCTCATCTGTCATTCTTACGATATAAAACTTCCGAAAATAGCTAACCGATATTTTTTCAGAGAAGCGATCCAACTCATTATCAATAATTACCTCATAAAGAGGTAGTGCTTGCTTTTCTTTACCTTCATGAAAAAGCTTTTCCGCCACTGAAAAGATGTATAGTAAGTTTTTCTTTCTAATTGTTTTCGAATTTTCTTCCAACATAAAACTTAATAAATCATTACAATGCTTTATATGCCCTTTGGCTGCGCACTTATATAAGAACTGAGTACTTCGGCGCTTATCGATACGGTTTCCTTCGTTCAAGCATTCTTCTATATAGTGTGAATAGAGTGTACCTTCAGCTAGTCCGAAAGCACTTGTAATGGCATCTAAATTTTGCAAAGAAAGTGGCTGTCTATGATTGAGAATACGACTTATTTCACTTATATGGATCCCGGAATTTTTCGAAAGCTCCGTTTTATTCCATTCTTTCCATTGCATATATTTTTGTATCTCTTGAAAAAGTACAACATTCATAATTCATATTCACCCTATTCTTATGATGAGATTAACATATTTCATTATAAAAATTTGATAGAATTTTTCAAAAATAATATTCTATCAAATCTAATTATAATGAAAAGAATAAGGTTATTAAAGGTGCACGAAGCAAATTTTCATACTTCAAAAAATACCATTTTTTTAAATACTTTTGAATATACTTAGAAACTAACTTTGGTAGGGGAGAAATTATCATGCATGAAGGAAGAATAATCAAATATTTTCGCAAGAAAGCTAAATTAACACAACAGCAACTTGGGGATGGCATTTGTTCTGACACTCATGTAAGTAAAATCGAACGTGGGATGACAGAATATTCCCCAGAGGTTACATTCCTGCTATCTAAACGACTTGGAATAAATATCGAAGAGGAGCTAAGCCGTTTTCATAACTTAAAGAAAATTCTCGCTCGTTGGCATGATGCTATCATCATGCAACGGTCCGAAGTTATTGAAACAATAAAAGAAGAACTAGATAAAGAAGAACTAATCAAAATCAGTGAATATCAAATTCTTTATGATTTACTTAGAGCGAGATATCACCTTCTACGTAATAATTTAATAGAAGCAGACATAATCATAAAAAATATACAAAAAGCTCAAAGAAAGTTGCCACCATATGAGAGTAATCTACTAAAGCACATATTAGGGATGTATTACCTCGCTAATAAAGATATGATAAAGGCAGTCAATATTTTACGATCGATTAACAGTGATGATTATAATAATCCAGAGTATTATCTAACATTATCAACCGCTTATCTTGCAGTGAATTCAAAGATAATGGCTTATTACTATGCAGAACTATCTTTGCAATTTTTCCTCAAAACCAATAATTACTTAAGGGGTATAGATGCAGAAATGATTATGCTAATAACTAGGGAAGGTGAGGGACAACGTGATTTTCAAAAAATAGTCGAGCAGTATGAAGCTTTAATCCAAATCTGTGACCTTTGCCATGCCCATGATAAAAAGGCAAAGGTTCTTCATAACTTAGCAGAGGAGCATTATTGTAGAAAAGATTATAAAGCATCTAGTCGGTTGTTTCATAAATCTATGTTATTAAAAGAAAAAAAATCAGCTGAGTACTTAATTTCTTTGGAGGCTTTCATACTGTGTTGCTTTGAAGGAAGTATTCTATCAAAAGATAAATTAGAAAAGCTTGGAAACGAAGGATTAGTGATTGCAAGAGAGATTAACCAGGGTCTACATTCAATAAATCTACAGCTTCTTCTCCTTCGGATCAACAACCAACATACGGAATACTATCATTTCTTAAGTACTAAAGCCTTACCTTACTATAAAAAATGTGGTTATGTAACTATAGTAAAGCAGTATGAAAAGGAACTTTTTAACTATCATTTAAAAACCCGCCAAATCGACGATGCTCTAAAACTTGCGGATTTATTAATTAATAATGGTTAAAGAATGTAAAGTATGTTCGCTAAATAAATGGCGGCCACTGAAAAGTACTTTATTTTAGGTTTTATTCGGCACCGCTGTTGATTTCCGCAAATGGCTTCGCTTTCCGTTGGGTGACCAAGAGCCTCCTCGGGCTGCGCCCTGTTGGGTCTCAACATTGTCGCTACTCCCCCGCAGGAGTCTACGCCATTTGCTCCAATCATCAGCTAGAAACCATCAATAACAATAGGTTTTCAGTTTTAAGTTATCTCGATAAATGCCAGGGATTTCTCCCTGGCATTTCCTACTGTTTATTTAGTTTTTCAATTCAAGCCCTATTGATCGGAATAATTTTTCCAATGTTACCTTACCTGATTTTTCTTTAGGTTTCTTATTTCCTTTAACATCTGGGCCTACTTTCAAGAAATTCTTCTCGATGTAACGGAGGTCTTTTTCATCTACTTTACCATCTTGATTGATATCTCCCTTGTTTACACCTACATTCTCTTTCCCATAGGAGAAAACAGCGATAATCGCATCGTCAATATCAATTATTTTATCCCCATTTACGTCACCCGCATAGCCTGTTTCTATTTGGGCAATATGTCGTGTCCCTGCTATCTCACCATCAATGTACGTCCCTACAGTCTCAGTCGATCTGCTCGTAAGGTGACCAGGTACTTGCACATAGATGTCATACTCTTGTTCTGTAGTTGGTAGTTTATCTATTGTATAGTATGCATTACTATGAATAATCGATGCTTCAAAGGTTTTTCCATTCTTATTTTTCGCATATACCTTCGCTCCAAGCTTAGAGAAATCAACTGTATTATCCCATTGACCATTTTCCCTCAAGAATGCTTCTGGTTTCATACTTCCATTTACGATCGAGTATTTTGCTAGAATTATAAATGACTGGTCTTTATATACTCGAATCGTAGTAGCATTAGAATCTGATGTTTTCTTATATTTAAAGGCTGTAGTATCAAATGATAATGATAATCCCTCTTGGTAATTGTAGTTTTCATCGTTTATAACTTTGAATGTGACATCCAAGAAAGGTAAGTTCTGATCGATAGCTAAATCATCTTCCTCCATCGAAGCACCAACTTTGACATTACTAGCATTTAATGTTGGTTCATCTAATATAACGTTAACACCCTTTTCCTCCGTGTACTTTTTAAAGGCCTCATTGACTTTAACATTCAGAAATTCAAAGTGTTTATTATAGAAAGGTACAGTGAATTCTCCAGAGGCAAGTTGCTTAACATTGTTCAAATTCAACGTCATCGTAATTTCGTCCCCAAGACGCACCTTTTCTTTATCATAACTTGGAACCGCGTATTCCGTTCCTTCTTTTATGAACAGGTAACGATTTATGCCTTGCGGATATCCTACTGAAGCTGTTGCGTTATCAAATACAAATAAATTGGAGTCTAAATAAGACATTTGGTCAATTCTTTCCTTCGTTGCAGGGAATCTAAAGTTCCCTTCGCTATCCACCGCAAGGAAATAATGATTATAGTAGTTATACTCCCACCAAAGTACACCATTCACAGATTGATCGATTGCCATTCCTTTCTGTTTTAGAACATCGACTGTCGAATCATATACGTTTCCGTGAATCCATACTGCAGGGCCGTCATATCCTTCTTCTATCGTGTACATCGAATCATCCACTTCATAAATACCAGGATCCATGGATACCTCTACTTCCGGAGGCGTATTATCAATCATCACCATTGCGCCTTTACTTCGGGGTGTACCTTGCTCATCATACCCAATCATTTCAAAAGTATAGTCACCTTCCGGCAGTTTCACCTCTTTATCAGAAATTGGCTGCGAAGGATCATTGGTGAATGGGTACACTTTTCCTTTAAAAATAGCATCTGCCCAATAATCAATACCTGTCATTAAATGGCTTGCATTGATGGTTGCAATAAATCCAATTGCTTCTCCTGATTCTCCATCTCTCACCAATACATCAATCGTCTTTAATGGTGTTGATAATTTTACGATTGCATTGGTATATGGCGTGTAATACGGATGTGCTTTCGAATCATTCGCAATCATTGGTCTTGTCAATATCATCTTCTCAAATCCTTTTTCTGTTACTCGGATGGAAAAAGGTATTCGGTAATTTTCTTCACTATTTCCGGAATTAATAAGGTTAACATATCCTTCATACCGCCCGAATTCCGCATCTTGTGAAACGCGTATAGTCGGCTCAACCTCTGCAGATTTTCCTGCTTCAATTGAAACTGTATTTGGTATTAATACTTCTACGCCATTTTTATCGGCATCCCGAACTTCTCCCTTAGCTGGCAAGAATTCAACATTTGTGTTATATTCCTTTACATCTTTTTCATTGAAGTTCCGTATAACTATTTTCCTGCTGTCTTCAATAGGTCCATCTTCCTCTTTAAAGTGACTGCCGAAAGCAATTGAACCCGTTTCTTCATCAATTTCGATGAAATTCCCATCCTGTTCATGTATGGTTTTGTCCATAACTTTTATAAGTGTTTCTGTATGGACCGCCTCATACGCATTAATTCTGCCTGAGCCGATTTCATTGACGGAGTATTCGCCATTCATTTTATCTGCCGTATTCATTAAGACCGCTTTCACATCAAAAGGTGTATATTCAGGATTGGCTTGCAAGATAAGCGCTGCCGTCCCAGCTACATGCGGAGCAGCCATGGATGTTCCTTGGAGACGAGCATATGCGGTATCGTAATTTTCTCCGTCCTGTGGATCATTGATGAACTCAGGAATAGTAGAAAAGATTGCCACTCCCGGTCCGACGACATCTGGTTTAATGTCATCATTCCCGTTAACGGGACCTCTTGAACTAAATTCAGCTAAGCGGTCTCCTTCTGTCTTCACGCTACCAAAAGATTCAAAGGTGATTTCTGATTGTGAAAGCAACTGTTCTCCGTCAGCTTTTGTAATATGGAAAGCAGGAATATAATTCATCCCTTCCCCAAGATAAGCTTCTATTTCACCATCAACATTGTTGTAAACAATTACAGCTTTAGCACCTGCCGCTCTAGCATTTTGAATTTTTTCATCAAATGTAATATTACCTCGTTGAATGACTGCTACCTTACCAGCTACATCTTTATTATTAAAGTCGCTTTTAGTTCCTATTCCCACATCGATAGTAGGCAAGGTTTTATTTTCGAGATCTTTTAAGTTATCTGTAAAGTTTTGCGCCAATAACTTCATGTCAGTGATGCTGGATTCCCCTGCACTTGCAGTAATCGTTGGAATGGTTACCGAAACATCACTGGCCCCTACCGTAATTCCTAATGCAGCTGCTCCAGGAGATCCTAGCGTTTTTTCACCAGGTCCTGCGTTTCCTGACGCAACGACAGTCACAACGCCTGAGAGCATCGCATTATTAACCGCTATAGATGTTGGATTTAGAGGATCATTAATACTTGATCCCAACGATAAGTTGATAACATCCATCTCATCTTGGACCGCCCTGTCAATACCTGCAATGACCGCACCAAGCGATCCTCTCCCATAAGAACCCAACACACGATACATATATAGATCGACATCAGGAGCTACTCCCTTTACTGCAGATGCCGAGCTGTTTTTCTTTTGTGCTGCGATAGAGCCAGCTACGTGTGTTCCATGTAACGTATAGTAACTGGAACCACCTTCAAATTCAGGCCTTCCGGAATCCTTCCACTCCTGATAAGTTGCCTCCATTGGATCCGAATCATTATCAACAAAATCGTATCCGCCTTTATAAGAATCTTTTAAATCTGGGTGATTATAGTCAATACCTGTATCAATAACCCCCACTTTTACTCCCGAACCGGAAATATTCTCTTGATGAAGCTTGTCTGCACCGATTTGTACAAGGCTATCATCTACCTTTGATGAAGTTGATGATTTCATCATTTCACTTGCTTCTTCTGGCAGATCAAGCTTCACTTCATCATCTTTCCAAATACGTTTGACAACTCCTGTACTAAGTAACTCTTGCACCGCCGTTCCCGGTAATGTCATCGCTACTCCATTGAATGCCTCATGGTATTCTCTCGTAATCTTGGAGTCTTTCATCTTTTCTTCATTTGGTCTATTTAAGCTTTTGATAGTTTTCCATTCTTTTTGAAACGTATCGTGATCTTTTTTCACTTTACTTTTTGCCGAAGAAAGAGTCATTCTTTTTCCTTTTACAGCATTCTTTGCCACTTCCACCTCTGCGGGGTTAGAATTAAATTCTACAATTACGTTGACTAATTCTGAACTCTCTTTGTTAATATCTGGTGAAACAACAAATCCTGGTGTGATTTCAAGTTCTTTGAGCGCTTTCCTTTGCTGCTCCGTTAAATTAACTAACATCTGCTCCACACTTTTTTTATTATTCTGAGAATTATCTTCAGCAATAGCTTTATACGAAGTCCCTGTGGAAAATAACAAACTAGCAACTAATGTTCCTGTAATTATATGTTTTATTTTTCCAATACTCATACCGTTCCTCCTAGAAAAATTATTCAAAAATAATCAAATCCAAGTTTCAACAATTGTCGCGTCATCACCGGGTGATTTTTTTATCAGAGAAAATCCCTTGGGTATTTCCTTTCTAATAGCTTCTAAATTTGTTCTCATCAAGATATAGTTAGTAGGTTTATTGACATCGAATACCCTTGCTATATACATGTCCTGATAATCTGTCGGACTAGAAAATATAACTATGATCGGCATTTTATATTTTGTAAAATTAATCTCACTAAATGAATTTATCAATCTGTCCTGGTTGACCATCATAATTCTCCCTTTTAGTACAATTTCATTGCATGTAGTACATGATGACAAAAAGAAAGCCAAGAATATCGAACACTGAGGATATTCTTGACTCTTAACACTGGTGTTTATCTTTGATTGTTTAGTAGAGAAAAGGATTATCTCGAAGGTTGGTATTTAATACTTGTAATATCTTCTATTTTCAATATTTAGCCCCATCAACCATTTGCTTTGCTTGAATATTTAAGTTGGAAGAGTAGGTCACGCCTTGGTATTCGTTCCCTGCTGTATGATCCAATTTAATTGCAAAGGAAAGGTCGATATATTGATTATCGTTCAATTGCCAGAACTCATGCTTCTCCCCTTCTTTTGACCCCTCGCCTAATACCATCTTCGCTTTTCCACTACTGCTTTTCGCTGCTCCTGCTTGTTGAATTTCCTCTTCTTCTACAAATCCAACTACCATTTCAACTCCAGGAGTAATCTCTTTGGATAAAGTCTTGGCTTCATTTGTTGGACCATTGAAGAGTTGATCCAAGTAGATTCTTGATTCTTCCAAGATGTCATCCGTCATTTCTTCTCCTTCAGAGAACTTATAGGCAATATATCCTATTTTATAAGCATCAAGAGAAACATCAGCATCTACAGACTGGTTATACGTTGCTTTAAGATAAACATCCATATCCCCAGTGTTTTCGATTGTTAACCATTCACCATAAACTAATTGGGATGGGGCAAAGCCTGCTTGATCAACTATCATGCTCTCCATGTCTTGGCCGTTATTAATTTCTAGTAAGCCGTTTGTTATTTGTCCTGTAGCATTTGTCTCAGATGTAAACCAAGAATATGTACCGAAACTTACCGACACCACCATCGTTCCTACCAACGCACTACCTAGAAACGCATTTTTCAATTTAAACATGTGAATCCCCCTTATTCATTATGATTGTTTAATCTCTTTCTTCCTCTTTGGCTTCATTTTTTCAAATGCCACTATACATACATAGCCTGTTAAAGGTAGAGCTATGAACAGTAAGAAACCTAGTGGGCCCTTTATAAACTGAGAAAAGTAGCCTAAGAATGGAATCAGAAATATTTTTTTTCCTACAATCTCATTAGCTGTTGTGACATTCTCGTCTGCTGAATTGTTGTTATCACCTTTCGTATAAAAATGTCTCCCCCCATCTGTTTCAACAATGGACGTGATTCTATGAGTGACTAATAGTTGCTCTTCGTTGTAAAAAGAAATAATGTCACCCTTGCTAAGATCACCTGGATCAACCTCTCGAGTAATAATGACATCCCCAGCCTCAAAAACTGGTGCCATACTATTCGATAATACGGTGAGAGGCTTTATCCCCAAAACGCTTAGTGGTTTGTTACTGTTTAGGCTAGCGAAAATGGAAAATAGGATGACCATGATGAATAAGATGATTGTGATCGTTAAACCTTTTTTTACGAATGTTGTAGCCTTTTCCATTTCTCACCCTCGTTTCTAGTTGTTGTACCAATAAGGTTTATTGTTGAAGGATAAAAATTCGCTTTCATTCAGAATACTATTTAATATTCTGATTTTTACTTCTATTAAAATTATTGCACAGTTAAGAGGGGAAGGGTATTGGGGGAATTAATAGTATTCAGCTCTGCAAATCCGCTGACTTTTGATCAAAAAATCCTCTCTAAGTTCGATAGAATAGGAATACATTAATAGAAAAAGAAGAAGGGTGAAAAAACAACCAGTACAATAATCCTAGTGCATTCCCCCAACTTTCACTCTTTATTAAATGAAAAACAAAAAAAGCTGTCCAATACTATTGGAACAGCAACCATTTATTATAAGTATAGAAATTCTTTAATCGTGTGTGTCACACTGGGGAGATTAACAGTAGACTCCGCACCCTACTAATTGTTAAGGAGTCTGCTAGCATACTTGTTAGCAGACTCATGCTTGCCTTGATCTAGGTAGTATTGAAACATCGTTTTTTCATACGTATGCAACTGATGATATTTCCCGTTTTTGTTAAGCATAGGGATGATTTTTTCCTCAATAAATTGATAATAAAGCTCTTTTTCATCATCGTGCAGTAAACGAAGCATTTGAAAGAATGCTAAGCTACTATGATCTTTAATTTCCTTTGATATTTCCATACCCGTTTGAATCAATTGCGTCAGCATACTATCCACATTATTTTCTTTTATCTGTAAGCAACAGTAAATATATCCTATAAGGTTATTCAAGTAATTAGAAGATTTTTTATTACCTTTAAGTAGGTCCAATGTCTTTTTATAGTATATTCTAGCGTTTTCATTATCCCCAGAATAAGAATATTCATAAGCTAAATTACTTAGCAAGTTGGCTTTTTTTGAAGTATCATTTATTATTTCGCATTGCGCAATCAATTGGTTATATCGATTGACAAGATTGTCAAAATCCCAAAGCTCGTTTCTTCCTTCATTGATTAATTTGATAGTTTCTGCATCGATAATTTTTTTGAAATTATTTGTCTTTTGAAAATATTCAAGTGAAAGTTCACTATAATAGTAAGCTTTTACTTTAAATTGAAGATTGTGATAGGCAATTGCAATCTGATAATAGAATTCCAGGTTCTCATATTCTTTTTCATTAATTTTAAGAAGATATTCCAGTGCTTTTTTGAAGTTACCTTTTTGAAGTTCTGTTATTCCTAATAGATGGTGGAGTAAGTGAGTTTCGTACGTATTTAAATCTTTGCGGACGTTATATATTTTATCAATAAGTGCTTCGGCATTCGTTATGTCTCCTTGCAATAGAAAATACCTTGCTTGCAAAAGAAAATATTTATTTTTCACCGATTGGATTAAAAACAGAGAATTCTTTTCAATTTGATTTTTGAGTCGTTCAATTTCATTGTTTTGTTGCAAGACCATACAATCGTGCCATTGATGCAGAAGTTTTTCAAATTTCTGAAGCGATTGTAATTCTGCTTCCATATTAATTCCCAGCTTCTCACTTAATAGATTGGTGATCTCTGATGAAAACTGAGTCGTTCCCCGCTCAATTTTACTTACATGAGTTACAGAACAGACCCCTTTTCCCAGTTCTTCTTGTGTCAGGCCATTTTTTTCCCTATGGAATTTAATTAGGATTCCTAAACTCAATGCAACACACTCCCAACTATTTTATATCCTATATACTGAATGGAGCTTTTTCTTATCATACCTTTTATTTGCATTCAGATGTAGTAGTATTATTAGTTTTTTGCGATAATTTAGAATCTAATATTCATATCCACTTTTAAATGATGCAATAGAACAAGGGCAGCCTAAAAGTTTAGGACTACCCTTGTTCATCGTTGTAAGTGTATGTCAGAGCCTTTTACGTCAAGGTGTCATTCCTAGCTCTAGTTTAATCTTTTCAATAGTCTTGCCATTCGCTTCAGATTGAGGTTCTGGAGTATCGAGAACAAAGTCGTTATCTGATAGATAATACTTTTCAAGAAGTTGAAAATCCAACTCATCTGTCGCACCATCAAAGTTTATATCTGTATTTCTATTTTCCGTTCCCCAATACTCATGAAGTAATAAGGCATCATAGATATCTACAACATTGTCTTTATTTATATCACCTGGTTTTGATACTGCTGTTCTATAGGAAATCCATTCTCCCATATCAATCCCATTTACTTCGTAACCAATTTCTAATGGTGTGTACGTCGTATAATGTCCTGGAACATCGATAATCATCGTATAGTTCTTTACTGTTACAGGGAGATTATCCACATAAATTCGACCATTAGTTTCTAATCTCGCAGGATAAGAGGTTCCTTCTAGATCTTTCAAATGAATAGTTGCTCCCACTTTTGAGTAATCTCTACTATAATCAAATCCACCTTTATCTGTTAACAATCCTTCAGCGCCTAAATATCCGGCATCCACCTGTGAAATTGTTGGATAAATTGGATGGATTCCGATTTTTGTCGTTATTCGTGGGCCTTTATTTATCTGCATAGTCGTAGGACTGAACAGAGGTGAATAAGCATGTCTGAATTCATCTGATTTTGTATCGGCAATCATTTCAAATAATGCTACATCCCCGGAAACGCCTTCATCAGGAATAGTTATTTCAATCATTGTCCTGGTTGTACCTGGCTTAGTAGTTGTTTCAATTAATTCTGAACCTTCGGGCAGCTGGTCTCCTAATCGGAAATCAATAGATTCATCAAAGAACTTATCTTGATAGTTTAAAGTCATTGAGAAATCCTTAGCATTTTGTAGATTATGTGCATAGAACGTGTACTTGATTTTATCTCCCATTCGATAGGACTCTTTATCTGGTTTTGCAAAAATAAACTGAGATCCTTCTTTTGCATAATAAACGATTTTTGGTATAGCTGTATTACCTGCATAGTCAGCTCCAACGTATTGAATTTCTCTTATAGAGTTGGTTGCAACATTGAGCTCTTGTGAGAACCTACCATTTTCATCTACTTCAAGGCGAACGTTTGGACCGTTTTGACCATACCAAAGATTGTTATCAGCTTGACTCAGTGAAATGCCTGCTTGTTGTGCTTCATTTAGTTCTTGATCGATCAAAGTACCTGATAATGTTACGCTGTCTTGACCTTCTGGCACCACTACAATTGGATTATCGCCTTTAGGCATGGCATTTGTCTCGTCAAAGATCACTTTGGGTTCACTATTATCAAGGCTTATGGTCGAGGTTTTGGCAAATTGCCTGCCATCCTTTGTCGTTCCAATCATCTTGACTTCATATATGCCATCTTCTGCTCTAATTCTTGTGTAGCTAATAGGCTTCTTCTCGTGTCCGGTAAATGGAAAATAATAGCCCGCAAATCCATCATCAATGAAATAGTCATAGTCAATTGCTGCTCCCGTCGCGTTTACTCCTGTAATCCAACCTAATTCTTCTTTCGTATCCGGATCCACCAATATCCAGTCCAATGTTTCCATTGGGGAATTTAATCTAAAGTCAAGATCTGTAGCTTTCCTGCTGTAAGGATTTTTCACCCGGTTAGTAGAAATACTTGGTGTATATACTTCAAAGTAACCGATCCCTTCTTCCACTACCTTTGCTCCAAAAGGAATACGGTAGATTTCATCTCTATCCTTTTGGTTTTTAATGACAATATACCCTTCATAGGTTCCATTTTGGGCGGATTTCGGAATCGTGAGGAAAGCATTGAAGCGTTCCTCTTTATTCTTCTTCACTTGAATCGCCTTTGGAATATTCAGTCTTACACCATTTTTCTCTGCATCCAGCGACCCTGATGCCTTCGCTCCAATATTATACTCAACGGTGATATCGTACTTTTTGTTTTTCTTACTATTATTTGTAATCGATAGATTCGTTGTTTTAGTGATATGTTCATCCCCCATTGGAATGAAACCGTAACTTAAGCCACCAGTTTGTTCTGGGATAAGTATTTCTTCTCCGTTTTCAATAAATGGCGTTTCATCCAGCACGGAAATTAACGTATCTGAGTGAAGTGCCTGCATTGGATCGACTCGCCCCGCTCCTACTTCAAACACACTATATTGATTTTTTAATGGATCTGCTGTATTCATGATGACAGATTTAATATCACTTGGTGTGTAATCCGGATGTGCTTGTAATAATAACGCGGCAATCCCGGCAACTTGAGGAGATGCCATGGATGTGCCTGATAATCGTTGGTAAGCAAATGAATAATCAGTAGAATCTTCTTTATTATGCATATATGCTGGGACGGTGGATAAAATATTTACGCCCGGTGCTGTTACATCTGGCTTGATATCATATAATGTGCCTGATGGACCCTTTGAACTGAAAGAAGCAAGCTCGTCTCCACTAATTTCCGCTTCACCGATTTCCCCAATTGTGATAGTTGGTGTACCCTCTTTAAATAATTCTTTTACTGCTAAACCATCTTGATTTGATAGAGAAAAAGTAGGGATATTTTCGTTGTTTTCTCCTAGATAGTGTGGAATATGGCCGTCGTCTGAAATATTATTATAAATCACAACACCAACAGCGCCATTTTGTTTAGCATAATTCATTTTTTCAATAAGGGCATAGGTGCCTCTGGCTACGAATGCAACCTTTCCATTTACATCTTTCCCGTTGTAATCAGCAGGTCCTCCTTCTCCAACTTCGACCATTTCGTAATTTTGTCCCTCGAGCTTCCTAAAATCATCCGTCCATTTGTTGGTCATTAATTGCAAGGTACCGTTCGACTCCTTTCCATCTGCAGAAAACATACCGTTATAAGTTGTGACGAAAGAGGGGGCAGAACTGGCTCCTACCGTCAAAGCAAGTGCAGCAGCTCCAGGGGAACCTAATGTACTATTCCCTAAATCTCCTGAGTTTCCAGCAGCAACGACTGCCGTCACCCCACTTAAGACGGCATTATTGACCGTTAAGCTAGCAGCATCTAGTGGATTGTTCGTTTGTGCTCCCAGTGATAGATTAATGACATCCATATCGTCTGCAACTGCACGATCTATGCCGGCAATAATCGCGCTATTCGATCCGCTTCCATAAGGGCCCAATACACGATAAGCATACAAATCGGCTTCCGGAGCAACACCTATGACCTTATAATCCGAATCATTCTCAGCTTGTCCAATAATTGTCCCTGATACATGTGTTCCATGATTTGTATAGTAGGTGTTACCTTGGTTCACTTCAGGATACCCAGGAGCTGCTTTCCAATCCTCATAAGTGGCTTCCATCGGATCATCATCATTGTCTACAAAGTCATATCCTCCTTTGTAAGCATCTTTTATATCTGGATGATTATAATCAACCCCTGTGTCTATAACGCCAACCTTTACTCCTTTACCTGTAAACCCTTCTTTATGTAACTGATCAATATTCATAAATAGGATACTGTCCACTTTGGTTGTTGCCTCTTCTTCCTCTGTTAATTTTGGTGGAGGAGTAAGCTGGACTTCCAATTCGCTGTACACTGCTTTAACCACATCAGAGTCTAATAGATTTTCAACCTTGTTGGCCGGCAAGGACAGGGTAATGCCATTAAAAGCATTTTTATAAGAGTGCTTTACTTTGTAGTTCGCTTTCCCGGATTTCGCCTTTGGCACAAGCTTGTCATCTAATTCTTTTTTGAATTTTTTATGTGAGTCTTCCACCATTTTTTTCGCCTTTTCAAGAGGAACCTCTTCCCCTTTTAGTGACTTGTAGACTGTCTCTGCCTTCGCAGGTAATTGCTCGAATTCAACAATGACGGTCACATTCTCCTCACTCTTTAAATCAATGTCCCTTGATAATTGAAGGCCTCTAATCGAGCGGTTTGTCTCTAATTTATCGAGTGCTTCCCGTTGTTCTTTTGTAAGACTCGCAAGAATACTCATGGCATTCTGCGTTGATTCTGCATGGACAACTGGTTCTGAACTGATTGGCAAAGCAGAGCCTAAAAGTATTCCAACACTTAGCACAATCTTCGGCAACTTACTACTTTTCATCCTTTTTACCCCCTGTGTCATTCTACTAATAATTTTAGTGTCGAATTGTTTTCATGTCATTGGGGGGAATTTAGTTAAATGAAGAAAGGAAAAGCAAAGAATATATTTATAGTAACTAAAACCTAAACATTGAATTATCAAACTTTTCACAGATTTTCATTTTTATTCGCATCCATAGTCCCAGTACTAAATACTCATAAAAATTGGGGGATTTTAAAATAGTTTCAAAGAGTTATATTTTACAAAATTTATAACTTGGGAAAACCAAACCATTCTAAAGACCTATACCGTTATATCGCCAGCTTAAAAATCCCTGAATATCACTATAAATATAACAATTTACCTAAGCCATAAGTTTCATTATTACTGAGTGTACTCTCCCATGTTCCCCCCATACATTCTTCAAATAGTATGTGAGATTATTTACTTTATTAGGAATATTTTGTTTTCTTAATAAACTAATTGCAGAAGGAGTGTATCACTTGGACAAAAGTAAGTTATTTAAAAGTGTCACTGTAGTCGGATTGTCATTAAGTTTGCTTTTCAGTACTATATCTTATTCTCCTGAAAAGGTATCTGGGGAAACATTAGGAAAAACAACCTCTTCTAGTATGGAAATACTAAACAATCTAACAGATGCACAAAGAAAAGCCATGAAGTATTTAGAATTAAACGATAAAACTGGGCTGCAATTGCCTCCTGCAGTTAACTTGGACACCGATGAAGAGATCTCTGTCATCTTAGAATTTCATCAAAAGCCAGTTAAGGTTGCACAACTAATAGCAAGTTTGAAGGGGGAAGAAGTATCGGAATCAAAAGCCAAAAGCAATATTAACCTCGAACAGAAAAAATTCAAAGAAGAGTTAAGTGGCATTTTTAAAGACAGTGGGAAAAGTGACTCTTATTCCATTAAATATCAATACTCAGAAATATTTAACGGAATGGCGATTACATTGCCGGCAAACAAGATCAAAACAGTCCTGCAAACCGGGACCGTAAAAACGATTTGGGGAAATGAAACAATCAACATTAATCCACCAGATTTAAGCGAAGTGGCTAATCTCGGAATAACTACTCAAATGGCAGACAGCAACCCTCACCTAGGAATTGACCGACTGCATGAAGAAGGCTTGACCGGAAAAGGGATAAAAATTGGTGTAATCGATACTGGAATAGATTATAATCATCCTGACTTAAGAGATGCCTACAAAGGTGGATATGACTTTGTAGATAACGATGAAGATCCAATGGAAACAACTTATGAAAACTGGAAATCCACTTACAAACCAGAATTTTCAGGGGGGAATTCTTATTATACCAATCATGGTACGCATGTCTCTGGAATTATTGCTGGACAAGGTTCCAATAACAGTGATTATGCAACGAATGGAGTGGCTCCAGATGCAGACATTTATGCATATAGAGTACTCGGTCCATATGGTAGCGGTGCAACCGAAAATGTGTTAAAAGGAATTGATCAAGCGGTCGAAGATGGGATGGACATCATAAACCTGTCTTTAGGTGCTTCCATTAATGATCCATATTTCCCGACTAGTGTCGCCGTTAACAATGCAGTCCTTAGTGGAGTAACAGCCGTTGTAGCTGCGGGAAATACAGGGGATGCATCTTATACTCTTGGCTCGCCAGCTTCTTCAGCACTAGCATTGACGGTTGGGGCAAGTGATACTCCCTTGGAAATCCTTACATACGAAGGGAAGTTATCCTCACAACCTATTAGTCTACAATTACTAGGAAAACATTATAGTGATAAAGCAGAAGACTTTAAAGGTCAGACACTACCAATCACAGATGTGGGGTTAGGACGATCAGAGGATTATTCAGGGAAAGATGTTAAGGATAAGATTGTTCTTGTTAGACGTGGAGAGATTTCGCTAAATGACAAAATTAAACATGCACAACTAAACGAGGCTAAAGCTATCTTTATGTACAACAATGAAGAGGACGGGCATATCCCTTACTTCCTGGGTGAAAATAAAGACTTCATTCCAACATTCAGTTTGACAAAAAAAGATGGAGAAATATTACTGGAAGAAATGGAACTTTCAGAGGAATTCATTTTCGGAGAACTTGGCACCGTTCAAACGGAGGGAGATCGTTTAGCTGACTTCAGTTCACGAGGACCTTCCAAATTTAATTATGATATTAAGCCTGAAGTGATAGCGCCTGGAGTCGGTATTCAATCCACAGTCCCATCGTACATGGTAAACCCTGAGAATGTGGATAATTATGAATATGCGTATCAACGATTATCAGGCACATCCATGGCCGCTCCTCAAGTAGCTGGTATTGCCGCTCTCTTATTAGAATCCAATCAGGAATTGCAACCAGAGGACATAAAAACAATTCTAATGAACACGGCAGATCCGTTAAATGGGGATTACAGCGTATTTGAAGTTGGGGCGGGACGAGTGGACCCGTATGAAGCAGTCCATTCTACCATGCTATTCCAGGTGATCGATGAAACAACTAACATATCTGATGGAGATAGTATGATCATTGATGAAAAGACAGGCTCCATCAGCTTTGGCCTACAATACAACGACGGAAAACACATTCGCGATCATCGCACAATGGAAGTGAGTAATCATGACAAAGATAAGAAATCGTTTGTGGGAAAAGTTGAATTTACAAATCAATCGCTTGATGCAAAAAAGAATGGTGTACAAGTTCAATTTGATAAGAAAATTTCCATTAATCCTGGAAAATCGAAAAAAACCAATGCGTTTGTCCTGATTCCCAAAACAGCAGAATCAGGGTTTTATGAAGGATATATCACTTATGAGAATATAAACGACTCAAATGAAACCTTTCAAGTCCCATTCTCTATCCGTGTTGCAGAAGAAGGGTTTGACTTCTTGGCAATTGACAAACAAGTCCTAACAACCAATCCAGGAGGCTCCTATTTCGGTTCATTTCCTGTTGCGACCTTCAGTTTCCAGCTTAACTCTAACGTAGAGCAAGTGGATGTAGTTTTAGCAGATGGAAAAACAGGTGAAGATATTGGTTATGTCGGATATTTCAATGGAAGTGACTTACAAGTCGGTGTCCCTTACGGTCTATATGGATACGGAGGCAATTATTATCCATTTACAGGAGATGAGGACTATCCAGTTCATTTAAAGGAAACGTTCGCAGAACAGGGACACTATAAATTGAAATTTATTGCTACAAATGAAAAAGGCAATACTTTCACTGAAGTAGATGACATATTTGTCGATAATAATAAACCAGAATTTAATACGAGTATTGATGATCAGCTAGTTTATGAATTTTCTGAAGGACAAGAAACCTACCCAGTAAGTGGAACATTGATTGACAATGAAGTAGGAGATATTCAAGCCGCAGGTATCAATATTAGTCAGGCAGATAATTTCATTTATGAATATTTGTACACGATGTTACCTGATTATCGTATTTTCCCAGAAGAAGATGGCACTTTTGAAATGGAAGTCCCTCTTGTTAGACCAACAAATAATATAGCAAGTTTGGATGCCCTAGATGCTGCGACGAACAAAACTGTGAAAAGAACGTATCATTTTGTTCCCGAAGGTACTTCCTATATGATAGGAGTCTACAGTAAAAAGTCCGCGAAACCTGGAGACATTGTTACGTTTACGATGACTGCCAATAATGTTAGACAATTAAAAGAAGCAAAATTCACGTTATATTTTACAGATTCAATGGAAATTCTCGATATTAAGGAAAATGATGCATTATCCAATTATGATGTAGACCTACAAACTGATTTGTCTATTGGCTCCACCTCCAATGCAAAAGTGGATCTTATCCTGACTGGAGATCAAGAAATCACAGGGGAAATGCCATTGTTAGATGTTACATTTAAAGTAACCGATAAGAGATGGACGGACTTCGCAGGATTTAACTTTACAAGCAATCGATACATTGACACAAATGGAGACACCATTACAGCACAAGGATATATGGAAGGACTTAAATTGCTTAATCAAACAGGAATCATCAGTGGTGGCTTTGTTGGGCAAGGATTCTTAAAACCGGATACATCCGTTGATTTTTCCCGAGACTATACAAAAGTCGGTGCTTCCGTTGAACTAATAAGTCCGGACGGAACCAAATCTACGGCTAATGTTACTACAAGAGCAGGTTTCAGCTTCCATAACATACCGATAAATGCCGAGCCATATACGTTAAAGGTGAATATTCCCGGTCACTTCCCTTATTTTAAAGATATTATGGTGAATAAAGAGGAAGATGGAGAAATTACAGGATCTTTAACTTCCATTACTGCGTTTACGTATGCAGGTGATGTGAATCAAGACGATGTAATTGATATTTTTGATGTTCTATATCTAAAAGAAAAATGGCAGTCTGGTGATCGTTCTGCAGATATCAACTTAGATGGCATTGTGGATGAGAAGGATTGGAGTTATGTGGAAGAGAACTACCTCATGCGAAATCACACTTTAGATGAATTAAAGGATGTTGTTCTGAGCCATGAAGGCATGACCCTTGAGAAAGTGAAAAAGGAATTAGGGATTACTAATCCGTAACCCAAATCAAAAATACGCTAGGCTCTCCTAGTAAAAGATGACCTCTGTAATGAACAGGGGTCATCTTTTTTAATTTCTATTCCTATTAACCCCCCCCCACATAAGCTTCGTGGGGGGACATTAGTTAATTTAAATCAGCTAATATATCATCTAGTGTTCTTCCGGACTCAATTTCTGATGGTTCTCTGGAAGCTTCCACAGTCGGATTTTTCAGTAAATAATTCTTTTGGATGAAGCTCATATCTTTGTGATCCACTACACCATCAAAGTTGATATCTGCGTTTCTGTCATTAGATCCCCATTGCTCTTCGAGATAGACAGCATCCAAGATATCGATGACGCCATCCTTATTCACGTCTCCTGCAATTGCCCCAAGAAAATTCAAGAATTTTTTCTCTCCTAAATGCCTAGTTTCTCTACCGATGGTAAAACTCTTCTTAACAGTAAAGTGTCCTGGTATATCAAGAAGGAGGAACATTTTTTCCTGAGTGGAGGGTAATCCTAGGATGCTAAATTGAGCATCCTCTTTAATTTCAGCGGGATATTCATTACCTTCGTTATCCAATACCCGAATATTCGCCCCTAATGCAAAATAGTCGATATGTGTAGAGAGTAAATTTCCAAACCCATTCCTTTCATATACCGCTTCTCCATTAATATTCCCCTGCAATTCAGAGTAGCTTGACCAAACTTTAACTGGTGGTGAAATAGAAGAAACGGATACCTTTGAGTTATCTGCTTTTGTTAATGATACCGAGTTTGCGATAAGTGGAAAATAATCACTTACAAACGCATCATCCTTAATAGTTACATTAACGTTTAATAAGGTGGTTACGTCTTCTAGGTTAGGTTCAGTCGTCGTTAATGTGATAAAGGTGCCATTATCTGAATCAGTGGTTTCAAGGTGAACCTTTTCCTTCCATTCCTCCACTACAGAGATTTCTTTGATATCTATCACATCTTTATTGTATTGGTAGGAAAAGCTTAGGTTCTTCCACGGATCAAGATTATTTGTACGGAATGCAAAATCCATGTTATCACCTGACAAGGTTTCTTTTTGCGTCGGAATACTAGCAACGTATGGTGCTCCTTTTCTTACAAGGTGGTAGTTTTTTTGTAAAGATGCAATACCTGCTCGGTCTCTTCCTAGGATACTTAAGTTCATTACGTTTAAGTGACTCGGAAAAGAAGCATTGATAGCAAATTCACCATCATCACTTAAAGGAGTATTTTGCCAAAAACTGCTACTCTTATATCTTACCGAGTTATTTCCTTGATTTACATCAATGCCTGTTGTCTTAGCTGATTCAACTTGATTATCATGGATGCTTCCTTCCAATAGATAAGTGGTATTTTCAGGTTCCACTTCAATAATTTCTGTTTCTACATCCATTTCTAATGTTGGCATTTCTTTATCAATGATAATTGGCATATTCATCAAAAGCTCATCTCCATCATCTTTGATAAAAATAAATTTTAAATAATACGACCCTGGAGTTGCTTTAATCGTTTCATAAGTAATCGGTGAGTTAGCATCATTGGTAAAAGGGTAATATTCCCCGTTGGAGAACGCGTAAAATGAATACGGCCTTTCCACTTGTAGAAAAGCTCCATCCATGCTTCCTACAAAACCTAATTCATCCCCAGTATTTGCGTCCGTTAAATATACATCAATATTTCTCATGTGTGAATAGAGGGAAAACTTGGCATTCAGGGCAGTCGGACCACCACTATAGTTTTCTCTAATGGTTGATAAGGTGTCATTCGCCGTTAAGTACTCTATACCATCTTTCGAGAGTCTAAATGCGAAAGGAACTTGGTATCTATTTGATTCATCTTCCACATTTGTGAAGGTAATAGTACCTTCATAAACTCCTTCACCCGCCGTCTTCGGTATAGTTAAGAATATATTATTTGTTACTTGTTTATTAGCTGCAATACTAACTGATTTTTTTGTATTCACTTTTACTCCATTTTTCGCACCATCCTTTGAACCGCGAATTCCTACATGGAATTGTGAATCAATATTAAAAGTCACTTTCTTATCTAGATGATTAGTAATGGTAATACTTGCATCCTCTCGATGGTGAGAATCATTAGTAATAAGTGTTCCTAAAGCTAATGCACCCGTTACGGATGGAACCCATTTTTTCTTACCATCTACGAATGTCTCGGTTTTATCCATCACTTTAATGGTCACAGAAGCTGTTTCTGCCTTCCAAGCATTGACTCTACCAGCCCCGATATCAAAGACACTGTTCGAACCATTAATTGGCTCTGCTGAATTCATTAAAAGCGCTTTGATATCTCCAGGAGTTAGAGAAGGGTTTGCTTCTAATAACAAAGCAGCAATCCCTGCGACATAAGGGGTTGCCATTGATGTGCCAGATAATTTCGCATATGCCGAGGAATAATCTTTTTCTTTCCCACCATAGAAATGTGGTACAGTGGATAATATATTTCCGCCAGGCGCAACAATTTCTGGTTTTATATCATACGTAAGTCTGGCTGGCCCACGTGAACTGAAAGAAGACAGCGTATCATCTTGAACAACCACAGTTGGAACTAATTTAGTAAAAGTAAAAGTCATATCATCTACTGCTAGAATTTGTTTAATTTTATCTCCTTGCACCCCTCGCAAATGATAGGTAGGTACAAAGTTTTCATTTTCGCGATATACACCCCCATTAAAATTCCCGTTACCTGGCGTATAACTGAACACTACTGCTGCACCATGTTCTTTAGCAATCGCAATTTTCTCATCTGTACGAATAGAACCCGTTTTTATCAAGACTATTTTTCCATTTACATCTATATTTTCATAATCGCTTTGCATTCCATTCCCAGCATCTATTACCTCGTAGGTTTTCCCTTCTAATGACCCAGGTGAATCCTCCACTCCAGCAGTTGCATATTGAACTTCACTCGACTCTTTGCCTTCCTCATATAAGAATTCTCCTTCAAAATCTGGATATGCAACCATCGTGTCAGTAGACCCAACGGTAATATTCAAAGCAGAAGCAGCAGGAGATCCGATCGAATATAACGAAGAACCAGTATTCCCTGCAGCGGAAACGGTTGTAACGCCTGCAAGTACGGCATTATTAAGGGCCACGGAAAAGGGAGATAGTGGATCATTTATGTTATTCCCTAACGATAAATTGATAATATCCATTTCTGCTCGAACAGAATATTCAATTCCTGCTAATATGTCTTCCATTGTCCCTGTTCCATATGGCCCTAAAACACGGTAAGCATATAATTCCACTCCCGGTGCTACACCCAATACGGATAAAGGCGAATCATTTTTATTCTGACCTGCTATGATTCCGGCAACATGTGTACCATGGGAAGTATAATAGGCGTTAGAGCCGAGAGTTTCTGGAAAGCCCGATTCATGCCAATCTGAATAGGTAGCCTCCATTGGATCATCATCTTCATCAACGAAGTCATACCCGCCATGATATACATCCTGTAAATCTGGGTGATGATAATCTATACCCGTATCTAGTACAGCTACTTTAACCCCTTTGCCAGTTAGCCCTTTTTCATGTAATTTGTTTACTCCTGTCAATTCAAGTGGATGCTTCCCGTCATATGCTTGTCGTGTTACATTCTCCTTGTTTTCAGGTAAATCTAATTGAATTGTTTCGTTTTCCCAAATGTTTTTTATCACTTTCGATTTTAATAGTTTTGGAATATCAGAGGTTGGTAAATGAACGGTCACCCCATTAAACGCTTCTTTATAGCTTTTTGTAACTTCTCCGTCGATATTTAATTCTACTAGATCTTCAGCAAATATTTTGTGATCTTTCTCCACTAACTGCTGCCCTTCCTCAATGGAGGCAGTCTCCCCCTCTGCTTCTTTAATAGCTACTGCTGTTTTTGGAGTGAAATGGTTGAATTCCACAATAATGGAGATTTCTTCATCACTGGAATAATCAAGGTCACCAGGAAGGTTCACTTCTGAAGTTACCGAAGACGTTAAATCGTTAATGGCCCTTCTTTTTTCTGGTGATAGTGATGTCATCGCATCCTCTATCCCTATATTCCCCTCTGCTACAACTGTGTTAGGATTCGAAATGGCTGGTGTAATACTACTTATGAATAATGCACCAACCAACATCAATCCTACGATTTTTTTCCTTTTCAAATGCCTCTCCCCCAACTTGTTCGTACTGATTACCTCAGTCATTACTAGTAATTCGTCGAAATTTGAATGATTCCTATTGGGGGAATTTTTTAGGTGAAAAGTATGAAGAGGGGATTAATGATTATAAAAACGAGCTGAAAAGTCGCAAGTGATTTTCCCAACAAAAAAACCACACCCGAATTTCATCGTGTGTGGTTTATATTTTATTTTATTCGTACTTCCTTATTGAATATTCAGCTCGTTTAAGATCTTTTCTAACGTTTGTCCTTTATAATTTTTCTTAGGTTTTGGCGCATTTTGGATGGTCGGATTTTGCATGGAGTAGTTGTTCACAACAAATGCGATATCCTTTTCATCTACGATGCCGTCATAGTTAATATCGGCTTCGCGCTTATTAGTACCCCAATGCGTTTGGATGTACACTGCGTCCATGACATCGATGACATCATCTTTATTGACATCCCCAGCGATCGCAGTTTTGTAAGGCAGATATTTTCTTTGGCTGGTTACTTTGCCATCATCATGGAATCCAACGTTAAATGTATTGTGCACAGTAAAATGCCCAGGGACATCAAGCTCGAACTGGAATTCTTCATCTGTTAATGGTAAATGCGGAATATCATAGCCTGTTGATTGAGATGCAAATTTTCCTAGATACACCTTGTCGTCCTTACCTGTTGCCTGAACTTTGACACCGGCCTTCTTGTAATCTTTCAAGTTTGGAGTTCCACTCGGATTCATAAATGCTTCTGCAGCAACAGGACCGTAAACCATTGAATACGTTGTTTTGACAAAGATCATCGGATTTGCACTCAATGCTTCCTTCTTTTCATTATTCGTATCGGTGTAAGAGGCAGTCATATATCTGGCATAAAAAATAGGAGCTTGCGAATAGTTGTCGTCTTTCATCTTAAACTCAATATTCGCTAATGAAAGGTCACCAGACAATGCCGGCATTCCTTCCTTCGTTGTTACTGTGACGATCAGTTTGTTGTAATCCCCAAATACCTTTTGATCTTCTACTTTTATATCAACTGCATCACTAACGCTGCTGTGCGACGTTACAATCGGTTCAGTCAAGGTAGTATTATACTGAACCAACGTGTACACAGCTTCTCTTACATTCTTTACATTATCTAGAGTTAAAGTCGTTTGTACAGACTCTCCCATATTTGCAAATATTTTTTCAGCCTGCATATTTGCGTGCGGCTCTCCTTCACGGATAAAGTAGATCATTCTACTATTATTCCATGTTTGATTGGAGGCAGCATCTCTCCCGTAAAACCAAAGTTGCATAGGTCTTGTTTGATTGATAGGAATATCAACAGAGAAAGTGCCATCTTCATTAACTGGAATCTGTACCGGTCGGCCACCAAGTTGATCATGATAAAACATTTCGTTACTTCCTTGTGAAACATCAAATCCTGCGGCCTTCATATCTTCCGTTTCTTTATCGAAAATAGAACCCGTCACGTTTATCGTAGTTTCTTCAGTGGTGTATTCATATACATCCTCTTTTATATTAAGATCAAGTTCCGGTGCGATACTCTCAATATAAATGGTAGATTCTTTAGAGAAAGCTTTTCCTGAATCATTCGTCCCTACGAATTTCAATTTATAAGATCCTTGCTTAGCTAATTTCGGGTTATAAGCGATTGGCTTGTCCACATCACCAGTAAATGGATAGTAATACCCTTCAAATACATGCTTAATGCCAAGATCAACCTTCTCATTCATCAACATACCATCATATGTTCCGATAAATCCTAACTCTTCATTCGTTTTTCCATCCACTAAAAACACATCGAGTGTACGCATATGGGATGTTAAATTCAAATATACATCTGTGTACCGTCTTGCCGCATTATAATCTTTCGTAGTTGTAATTTCTTTATTAAGTATTTCTACAAACTCGATTCCTTCCTTTGTCGTGCGGATAGCAAACGGGACTTGATATGTCTCTTCCGGATTTACTTGGTTTGTATAGGTAATATAGCCTTCATACGTTCCTAGCGCTGCCGTTTTGGGAATCGTAATGAACACATTCGTTTTCTTTTTCCCATTTCCATTCACTTTTACTTTCTTATCTGTTGAAATTTGAACACCGTTAGCATCTGCGTCGTTTGATGTTCGATAATCGTTTTGGAATCGTCCTTCCAATACTTGAAACTCTATATTTACATCAAATGTTTTTGCTTGTTTACTATTGTTGTAGATAGTAAGAGAACGTTGATCTGTCAAATTGGTTCCATCCGGTGCAAAGGTTCCAAAACTGATTGCCCCCGTTTTATCTTTTACCATCTTATAATTACCTTTTTTATCTAATTGCCCTTGTGTTTCATCGCTTACTTCGATTCGGCTTTGAGAATGAATTGCTTCGTAAGGATTCACTACACCTGCTCCCACTTCATATACGCTATATTCTCCGTTTAGTGGATCTGCCGTGTTCATCAATACTTGCTTCACTTGTTCAGGAGTGAAATCTGGGTTCGCTTGTAATAATAATGCCGCTACCCCAGCCACATTCGGGCTTGCCATCGATGTTCCTGATAGTCTTTTATAGGCATATTGATAGTTTCCTATTTGGTCTTCCCCATGCATATACGAAGGTACTGTAGAGAAAACAGATACGCCTGGTGCTATTACTTCCGGCTTGATATCATATGTCGTACGAGCCGGTCCACGGGAACTAAAGGATGCAAGCTTGTTTCCTTCCGTCACTACTTCCCCTATTTCATCAAAGGAGAATTCCGAAGTGCCATTTGCTTTTTGTTTCAACATCGTTCCTTGTTCATAGGAAAGGGAAAATGTCGGGATCATTCCGTACCCTTCTCCTAGATACGAGGGAATGAATCCTTCTCCTTGAATGTTATTAGCCATTAAAACTGCTTTTGCTCCATGTTTTTGCGCTTCTTTAATCTTGGCATCCAATGTGAGGATTCCTCTATCGACTAGGACAATCTTTCCATTCACATCTTTGTTGTTAAAATCAGAAGCAGCCCCAAATCCAGCGTATATGATTGGAAGACTATGACCTTTTAGCTCTTCTACTTTATCATCTAGACTTTTTGCCAGAAGTTTAAGGTCTGCCGTTACATCTTCTAATGTACCTTTAGACGTTTCAATCGTTTCTGGTGTATCGCTTGCTCCAACTGTAATCGCTAAAGCAGCAGTACCTGGAGACCCCAGTGTGTACATACTGTCACCGCTGTTACCTGCAGAAACAACTGACGTCACTCCCGCCATCACTGCATGGTTCAATGCCATACTAGTAACATAGAGAGGGTCATTGTAGGATCGACCCAGAGAAAGGTTGATTACATCCATTCCATCTAGCACAGCCCGGTCAATTGCTGCCAGTATAGCTTCCGTTGAACCAGAACCATATTGCCCTAATACACGGTACGCATAAATATCCGCTTCCGGTGCTACACCAGTCACGGCGTAATCTGCATTATTTTTACCTTGTCCTGCAATAATACCCGCTACATGGGTTCCATGCTGCGTATAATAAGTGGAACCTGTCAAAGGATTAATTTCTGCGTATCCCGATTTTTTCCAATCATCATATGTTGTCTCCATCGGGTCATTATCGTTATCGACAAAATCATAGCCGCCTTTATAAGCATCCTTTAAATCAGGATGATTATAATCAATTCCTGTATCGATAACTCCTACCTTAATCCCTTTACCTGTTAATCCTTCGTGGTGCAATTGATCCACACCAGGGAATGTCAATCTTTTGGTTTCTGTCGTATTATCAGATGATTTTTGTTCCACAGGAGGCTCTACTTGCACTGTTTCATTACTCCAAACTGCTTTTACTACCTTGGACTGTAATAATGCCTCCACTTTATTAGAAGGTAATTCCATAGATACCCCGTTAAGAGAGTGCTTATACGATCTTTTAATTTTATAGAAATCTTTCTTCTTTTTTACATCTTCTTGATAAATGCTCTGTAAGTCTTTCTTGAACGTCTCATGAGCAGCATCGGCCTTTTGCTCTGCATCAGCTAACGACACTTTTTTCCCTTTTGCGGCCTCTTCTACAACTGCCGTTTTAGCAGGCTTGTCCTTGAATTCAACGATAACGGAAACTTTATCATCGCTCTCCAAATTCACTTCAGGCGTTAATTGCAAACCAGACTGATCGCTGATTTGTAATTTATTCAACGCTTCACGTTGGGCTGGTGTTAGATTTGTCAAAACCTGGTTAATGCTTGATGGTGTTTCAGCATGGACGTTTAATGGATTGTTAACCGGCGCAAATGCACTGAACATAAGGCCAGTTGCCAATGCCAAGGTTGTGGCCTTCTTGAAAACTTTCTTTTTCATTTTTCTTTTCCCCTCTTTCTCTCCTTTGATAGTTTCATTGTATCGACATTTTACGAGATATTATTTTTGCAAAATTCCATCAAGTCACTTTTTTTAGAGAAACGAAATATACATTCATTTGAGACATAAATAAAAACAAGGGGGTCAGAATATCAATGCTCATGACATGTGGACATCCTTGTTTATACGCAGTACAGCACTATCCACTATATTTAATTAAATTGTTTAATATACAGGAGCATCAATTGCCTCCGTTCTTCTTGGTTTTAAATAGAGTTTGTATTCAAATAAAAAAGCCGACTATCTGCACCTGCAGGTAGTCGACTTTTTAATCGTATTTAAGAGCAGTTTATTTACTCCATCTTTTTTCCAAAATAAGCAAGCGTTAACCTCTTTTAACGTTAACTATGATATAATTAAATAAACGCCCAACCCCTTATATACCAAGGGATTGAACGTTTTCCAGGCGCTATTTGATAAGCGTTAAATTGTCTTTCACGCATACTACTTACATCCATTCATCGTACATATCTTTTCGTGCTTGATGATAAAGCCGTGTATATAAATGGGTTTGATGAGGACTATTATGACCTAGCAGTGTTTGAATGGCCATAAAGGGCATCCCTCTTCTTGCTAAATGTGCCGCGAATGTATGCCGTAACGTATGTGGAGAAACATGTTTCCCCAGCTTTTTAGAATAATTATCGAATCTGGATTGAATTGTGCGAGCACACATTTCACCTGTTCTCGAATAGTTTACAAAGACAAATGGAAGCTCATCCACACGTGCATCTAAATAGGCTTTTAAATGTTCTGCAGCCTCTCTTGTAAATAAGACAATCCTTTCTTTTTTACGTTTCCCTTTAGGAATGGTAATCATGCGATCTGGCCAATAAATATCTTCCTTTTTCATTGAAACTAACTCCATTAATCGGACACCTGTTGCATAAAACATCTCCATTACTGCCCTTTCCTCTATTCGTCCCTTCACGATCGTTCGCAATTGCCCTAGTTCATTCATTTTTAAGTAACGTGGCAATGTATCATTTACTTCTGGATACGGTATGGAACTAACAGGATTCTTGGAAAGAATTCCTTCTTCCACACAGAACTTGAAAAATAACTTAATGCCGGCTAGTTTTGTTTTTAAGGTGACCGGTTTATATCCACGTGCGTCTAAAAAAGACAACCAACTCCTAATATCACTAGATGTGATTTCATGAAGTGGTTTCTTACCATATTCAATGAGTTGATTAACCGCTAGCAGATAACCATACAAAGTGGTTTCTTCCAATCGAAACCCATACTCATCTCTAAACTGCGACAAACATGTTTGGAGCGTCATCAAGGAAGCCCCTCCTATCCCATATATTTTCGATATAGCACCATTATTTCTCTTTTCGGAAGTCGGGCATAGATTTGGGTAGTCCTAATATCACGATGACCCAATTCGTCTCCAATAAAGGACAACTCTGCTCCCTTCGCTAGTAATTCTGTGGCAAATGTATGGCGCAATCGATGTGGGTGCAAACTGGAGGACAACCCCGCTTCCACTCCGATTTTCCTGATAATATCTTGGATAGTTCGAACACTTAACCGTTGTCCTTTCCAAGATATAAAAAGACTGTTAGGCAACTTAGGTCTCACAGAAAAATACCGTTCCAAAAGATAGGCACACTTTTCGGTAAAATGAACATAACGAATTTTCTGTCCTTTCCCCATCACACGTGCCGTACGGTTTTCTAGATCCACATCCTCTTTATTTAATTCACTTACTTCACTAACTCTACATCCCGTCGTGAGCATAAATTCTACTAACACCTGATTTCTTAAGGACATTTGCTCACTTTGCCTTCGCGTTTTAGCAATTTCCTCCTTTTCCAAATACTTGGGGAGGGATTGAGGAAGGCGAGGAAACCATCTACTCTTAACAGGAGAAACATCCATTAACTCTTCTTCTACACAAAATTTATAGAAGGAAGAAAGGATACTTAATCTTAGCCTTAATGTTGCCTCACTTTGATGCGCTTCATTATGTTGAAACCATTCAAGGATTGTATGGGAGGGTATCAATGTAAATGGCTCTTCCATCTCACCAAAAAATCGTTCTAGAAAAGAGCGATATACCTTAATCGTGTTTTTACTTCTGTTTAATATTTTTAAACTCATTAAAAACTCTTTTACGATGTCTTGATTGACTTTTATAGGTATTGGTTTCGTTAATTCCCAGTAATTACTCATGCTCTCACCTCATTAATTGTAAAGGTCATATTGTTTTTTTCGTGCATGTTCCATCAGTCTTGTATAAATGCGGGTACTATTAATATCAACATGTCCCAGAAGTTCCTGAATGTAACTTTGTGGCATATTCTTTTCCGCTAAATGGGCAGCAAATGTATGACGCAAAGTATGTGGGGTAATTTTAAAACCAAGTGTTTGGGAGAAGCTACGAAAATTTTTTTGAATATATTCTCGGTGTAACGGCATCCCTCTTCGATTACAAAATAAATACTCGCTATAGACTTGCCGCTTGTCGAGATACCCCTTTAGCCGTTCTGCACAATCATGGGTAAAAAGGACAAAACGTTCTTTATTTCCTTTTCCTTTTTGTATCCATATTTGGCGTGTTTCCCACTTTACTTCTTCTAGTTTGATGTGTAATAGCTCACTAACCCTCACTCCTGTGGCATAGAGGGTTTCAATAATGGGGCGGAACTGGTAATCCCCCTTTGTTAATTCTTGAAGTTGTGCGACTTGGCGCCTGCTTAGATAGTAGGGCAGAGAATCATCTTTTTTAAGAGCTTTTACAGTTAGCGTAGGAGGTTTTTTCAAGATATTTTCTTCTATACAATAGTGGTAAAAGGATTTTAAACCTGCTAGTTTAATATGAATCGTATTTTTACTCAGACCTTCTTCCAGCATAGAAGCAAGCCATGCCCTTATATCTGTTGCTTTCACGTCATCGTAATTTTTCCTGCAAAATGAAAAGAATTGATGGAGGGAAAGTTTATAACTTCTTAATGTCTCCGCGCTATAGCGGGAGCGGTTATCTTCTAGAAACGTTTGGATTATATCTGTTTTCATGGTTCACTACCCCATTTTATTTTGATAAGCGGAAATAATATCTTCCGATAAAATACGTGCATAAATACGTGTCGTATTCAAATTTACATGTCCCAATTCATCCGCTATTAATTCCAGGGTTGCTCCCCTTGCTAACATGTTCGTTGCAAACGTATGGCGACAACAATGCGGATGTAACGTTTTTGGAAGTCCGGCCTTAGAACCAATTTTTCTAGTAATGGAATAAATAGTGTAGGTGGTTAAAGGTTGACCTGTTTGAGATATAAATAGCGGTTCCTCCTTCTTATAGGGTCTGGTGTGAAGATATTCGTTCAGAGCGATGGAACATTCCTCAGAATAGTGTACGTTTCGAATTCTCTTTCCTTTTCCTGTTACCTCTGCTGTTCTTTTTTCTAGATTGACATCTTGGATTAATAGGGTAGAAACTTCTGAACTCCTGCAACCAGACGAAAATAAAAATAGAATTAACGCACGATCACGAGGAGCCAAATTCTCCGCCACAATTTTCACCTTAGAGTATTCCATTTCATTTAAATACTTGGGCAAGGACTGTGGGATTTTAGGTCTCCATCTTTTTTTGATTACTACATTTTCTAGGTACTCTTCAGCTAGACAAAATTGAAAAAATGAAGTCAGTGCGGATAAGTAAGCGTCTACTGTCCGTTCCTTTTTTCCCTGAGTAAACTGTTTCAAATGCTTTCTCACTTCTTCAGCTGTTAATAGTTTTAAAGGAACTGTACACTCTGCGAAAAATCGTTCTAAAAACCAACGATAATTTCTGATAGTCTTTTCTGATTTGTTGGCCAGTTTTAAACCTAGCAAATATTCATTCATAATCGTCCTCGTTGATTCTTCCTTAATCTCACTCTTCCAATACTCTCTCATCCATAAACCTCCTTCTCTATCAAGAGCTTACTTATGATAATCTTTAACTAATAATCTCTTTTTTATACGCTGAATCCATGCAGACCTTGGCTTGGAAATTAAACACTAATCATATCTCCATGTCGATTAAGATAAAGATTATATAGGCTTGTTCAATAAATTTCGTCCGAAAATGAAAAATGAGCGCTAATCCTTGTTTGAGGATAGCGCTCTTTAAATGCATGTTGAATAAGTTCTAATTATTCATCTCTATATCTAAAAAATGACCATTCTGTTTTATTACCAAGTTTTAAAAAGCAAGTTAAAAAGGTAACTTGGAGGCTGTTCGCATACTTAAAACATTAAGAGATTTGAACAACAAACCTGGCAACTAGTTAGTTAGCCCAGTATGTTAGCTGAAAAATGGAAGTCCTCTAAACCTCCTCCATTTTTAACCTGGTGTTAATCCTGATATTTCTTCCATTTACTCGAGATGAAGATATATAGTGTTTATCCTCAAGAGCCTGAACAAATTTTCGGTGCACTTCATTATTCCTAATTTGAGGACGCTTTCCATTTTCAGCTATCTCCGCATAGGGATCACCCAATTTTGTTAACAATTCTGTAATAGTAACAAAATCAAACTCTTCTATTCGCTTACTGATTAGAATGAGCTTATTCTCAACACGCATATCAACAGCCATTAGAAAGTCAAAAACTTCCTTGGATACTTGCACATGATTTTCGAGGATAAAGTCAGCCAATCCCTCAAAAAATGCTGTATCTTCTTTTGATAAGCCAGCTACGCCAAGTCCCTCAATCAAACTGATTTTATACTTTTCCGGGACGCGCTCTGAATGGAATAGCTGTACCACACTATCATGTTCCAACGGATAGTTATCCATATTTTCAATAAATTGATCTATATTTTCCTCCAGGTATAAGCAAATAAGGTTGTTGTAATTTGCTTTCAATGATTGAAAGTTCTCATTACTCAGTTTTAGCACACCCTGAATAATCATTGTTTCTAATCTTTTCAAAGGTATGGAATCAACTGGAAAGTAGCTGAATTTTGAGATGCTGCTTGTTAATACCTCAAAGGACTCTTCTGTAATCTCCTGATTTTTTATAATTGCTTCAGATACTTTTTCCACAGTATCTATATCAAACTTCTCTGCATCCCCTATATAATGCTTAGATAGCTCGCTTGCAACTTCTGTGTTATTGAGAAAGTCAACCAAATCCCCATCCAAGCTTTCTCCTTCTTGGAAATAAGCAACCACATTTGACCAAGTTATCTTGATTTTTTTGAAACTAACAAGCACTGGCCAAACTGCATGGTTTACTTTGGTAATATCTGTTATTACTACCGGTTGCTCTACAATAACTTCTTCTTTTAGATTCATTGAGACGTCTTTACGATTCAATAAATCAATCAGCGCATGCTCTGTTTCCTCCTTGATCGCCACTTTTAAAAGCACTTGATGCACGTATATTTCTATATTTGAATCAATATAATTTTGGACATCTTGTCGATCCGTTTGCTTAATGAAAGAATAAGATAATTGTTCCGTAGTTACTCCAAGGATGGTTGCTAATGTACTTGGATTAATTTTATATAACTCCTTTTCAACCACATTATCGATAAGCTCCTGATCGCTCGATAGTTTTTCCAAGGCCAGAAATTTCACATCCAGTTCTAGTAATATCTGCATCCGTTTGTTGTTATCTGTTGGTGCTATTGTTAGAAAATCATGATGTCTCGCGATAAAGTCTGATAGTTCCTCTCCTTTGTTAATCTTTATAATATCGTCTATGTTGGCAAAGGCTAGGATGTCAGATACATAACTATCCTTTTCTTCCGCTGAGAAATTAGATTCCTTCTCGATAAAATGCCATATATTGTCCCATTTTCTACAGATGGATTGGACAAACCGTTTTTTGTGCGTCGCTGTTCGCCTGAACCCGTCAATAAAATCGATGGATTCTTTCTTTTCGTTGGCTAGCTGGGTAATAATGGTGTCGTAATAAGTTTGGTAAGTTTCACGATGACTATTTTCCATCAGATGGTTAAGTAAATAATAATTGAGGATTTCCACCTGTTTAAATTCATTACCATTCAAACGTTCGATAATTTTATCGATATTGAACAGGGAGTGATGTGCTTCTAACGGTTCATGATTTTTGACACTAAAAATGAATTTCATATCTGCTTCGGTTAAGCTACCGGGATGGAAGTAAGTGAGATAGTGGTTATACATTTCATCAATATATCCATGGCGCAGCAGGTAAATTAACAGCTTTTTATCATTAATACCATCTGAGAAAACGTCTTGTGGGTCACTTTCTTCGATTAATTCTTTCAAGGATTTGGCGCTTGCTTCTGCTTTTTGCTGTTTTAGCTCGGCTAGTTCTTCCTTAATGCGCTCTATTCTGTCTTCTTCACGTATATTTATATATTCCTCTCGCTCAAAGTAGTTTTGCTTAGTGCCGAAGACAGTCGCGATTTGCTCGGCTTTTTCTGTTTGTTTTCTACCATGTTTGGGTAAGAAATAGTTGACTATATCTGTTTTTTTTAGATTATCGAAAAAATTCTGTGCGTTAGAATCGCTGTTAGAGTAATAAGTTGTCCCTCCAAAGGCAATATAATAGTTGTGGTGGGACTGACTCGGTTTGTAAATCCCTAACTCATCTAAATAACTCACTTGCAATTCTTTTAATGAAGTCAGTGTTTCTTGCTCTGTCCCTTTAATCTTTACCTCTAGCGTCTCAATTTCCGTTTCTAGCGTGTGCGTTCGAGTGCGAATAATCGCTGATTTATTTTGCAAAACATCGTAGACAAGTCCCTTCTTATATTGCAATTGCGAGAAGTCAAACGGATAGATGTTTTTATAGATGACCATAGCTAAGAGTTTATTCAAATCAAGGTCGATGCCCCCGAGCTTGTCCTTGTAAATAATAAATTCGTTAAAAACATTTTTTAAAATCCTCATATCATCTATGTAAATCGTCACATCGTTTAAGAAACTCCTGTCTATTTTGTCAGTGTACGTTAATTTGTCAATTTTCTCCGTTAATTTATCTATCGAATTTGAGGAGTTAATAATCGGGATGACAGGAATGATAAAATCAAAAAATTTCGTGCGATTTTTGCTGAAGTCAATCGTATCTTGCATCTTGCTGCTGTCCTTATCGACGACACCGAAGATTTCATCCTTAACGGCATATATAAACACAACCCTCCGTTTGATTTGCTCGGAGTTGTTGATAAGCGCATTCAACTCTCGTAAGCTCTCAAATATAACTAAGTTATCAAATCGGTCCAAATCCTCGAAAATTACAACATCATACTTAGTAGCTTCAAAGAAATAAAGAATTTCATCGAGGTATTTATCAAAGATGGATTGAGCATCCACGTTATTTTTTTCAATCGTCGCATTGGCTATTGTCACTTTATTAAAGTTTAGATTGCCGCGGACCAAGCTGTAAATATTTTTTAAAAAGACAAATGGAAACAATAAGGTGACTGTAATCAGAAAAAAGGTCCATAAGATGTTTAAAGGTTGTCCACTAGTGAAATTTTGTTGAAGTAGAGTCCCCTGAAAGTTGTCTTTTAGGTATGTTGGTTGAAATAGATAGATACTAGCTGTCACTGAGGCTACCAATAATGTGAGAAAAAGAATAATACTGCGATTTTTCACATGCTTAATGCGCTTGAATCGCGAAAAGGGAATGGTTCGATCCTTGACGCGATATATCATTTGTTGGAGGATGCTTTTCTCTAGGTCATCCTCTTCGTTTTTCCCTTCTTGTGGCTGAAAAGTTGCTAACGAGATATTTAAAAAATGGTACGTATTTCCATGATTTTTTTCATACGTCTTAAGTACACTACTCTTTCCTGAACCGTATGGCCCAGTCAATGCAATGTTCTTCACATTGTCATTCTCCAAGCCCCAAGATATTGCCTCTGCATATTTACCATTTTCATCAATGTCAGTGCTTGGCGTTAAGTCCTCGAACAAACTTTTAGGCTTGTTTTCACCGGTAGCTAGTTTGGTCTGGAGCTTGGTAAGGCTGTTGGTTAGTTTCGTTAACGCTTGGATAATCCATTTTTTCATTAGTACACCTACTATACTATTATTTATTAGGTTCGCTTTACGATGCTTTGCATACAGAGTCATTATTTTTATTAATTTAATAATAACATTTGTAAAAATTTAGTGTGATTAATAAATATATTTACTCAATCAAATGGTCCAAAAATGAAAACAAGCACATATCCTTATATGGATTGCGCTCGAGCGTATTATTAGGTCAGCCTCTTCTCCTCTTATTCTGGTTGACCTTTTTTGAAAGGTCTTATGATAGCGGTAGTCGGGGTAGAGCGTAGCGCTTGTGGGATTTGATTCCGTCAGCAAAACTGTTCGCCCCCTACTTGTATAAACATGTTTTAGCTGGTTGAGACATGGATCCCATTAACCAAGCGAACTTATGGCATTACAAGGAGCTTAGGGGTTACCGACTAATTACCTTATTATAGGAGCAGATTGGTAGATGAACCCAGTGATTGTTCTGGATGTTTCAAAAGGAGACAGTCGGGTACAAGCCTTTTTCACGATGAGCTCTATTTTATCTTAATTAAGCTCCCAGATTGTTGAAGATCTTATAATATTATCTTATTAAAGAAAAGCTCCTAGATTGTTGAGTAATCCTAATTCAAAAATCAACTATTGGTAAATACATTCATTCATTTCAGTTGTAGATTAGTTTTTTATCCAAGTTATTAATCGTAAAACTTGAAATGGGTCACTCCAGGTAATAGCGAAACTCAAAATAAAAAATGCTCCAACCGATAAGAATTTCCAAACGCCCTTTTCCCTTTAAACATAGCCTCAAAACAAAATAATGATCCGATAACTAAAAAAACAAACCC
The DNA here is from genome assembly GCF_019931755.1 of Sutcliffiella horikoshii. Taxonomy (NCBI): domain Bacteria; kingdom Bacillati; phylum Bacillota; class Bacilli; order Caryophanales; family Bacillaceae; genus Sutcliffiella; species Sutcliffiella horikoshii. The sequence continues at coordinate 3,171,362 of NZ_CP082918.1, forward strand.
CATAATCATAAGAAACTCAAATGATTCCGAAAAAACATAGGAGCAACTAAACAAAATAACACCGATAATCGCAAATACAATAGACCATATACTTAGATGTTTCATTGACTACTCCCCTCTGTCACATATTTAATTTTCTAGGAGCAAACCATTATGCTGCAATCGCTCCTAGATTGCTGAGCAAAGACCATATTCGAAAAGTTATACATCACTACTATCAATATTAAGGAAGTAATCATTGGGTATGTAGGTTGGGATTTTTTCAGGAGAGTCAAATAAACTACTTCTAGTAAATATGGTGAAGCCCACCTCTCCAATATCTAGAAAGGTTTCGAGTTTATTAACATCAAGGTTTTTAAATACTAAAGGTTTATCCACCCAATGTTTTGGGGGAATTAAATCTTGCTCTGATAAATCTATCCCGTGAAAAATGAACACACTCAGACCATTACAAACTAGGTCTTCTGCAAGCTTACTTATAAGATGTAATTTATCTATTGAGTCTACTTTTATAACTGCTCCATCTGACGAAAATTCATAAAATGGAATATTATTTGATATTAAAGTCTCTTTCTCGTATCCAAAAATCATTGAGTTCAAAACAAAGAAAACAGGAAGACCGAACATTTTATGGACTAACGAAATTATTAAATCATTTGTGATGTCAGTCATTCCAATTGAGATAGATGCAAAAGCATCTTTTGGAAAGTCAATACTATTAATTATGTTTTGGTCTGAATATTGTACAAAATATTCTTTTTTCAACTTCAGTCCTCCTTCAAATTTTCAGTTCCTTATGTTCTCCATTTAGCTGAATAAGAAAATTCATTTTTTGAGATATAAATACAATACTTCATTTGCATCAGGAGTTTTTAATAATAATTGAGAGTATTTGATTAGGCATACTCCAATAAACTCTTCTTCATCACTTGTATCCACTTTTGCATTGAATTCTTCAGGCAAAAACAAAATATAATCCCCACCAGTTTTTTCCCATAAACCCTGTAAATATTTCAAATCATCTTTGCTAATGATTTTAGTATATGGATTTCTTATGTTTTTACCATTAATGCAGCTTGGTTCATACCACCAAAGAATCGTGATTTTTCGGATCCATAAATACTTGTTATGCAGTCAAATAAGCCTATTAACAAGTCTTTTTTTGGTTGTGCTAATGGGAATTCAATTAATGTCTTTAACTCAGCTTTTTGTCTTGTATCTTGATTTAAATCAATTATATCTAAAAATCCTTCCCAAGAGCCTTCCATACTCTGCCTCCTTAGCTTGGTTAAAATTTAGAAAATGCTATAGATTATTTTTCTCGTTTGAGAAAAGCGACTGTCCCTTTTCCACAAAAGAGCATATATAAATAAGATGACTTATAGTTAGAATAGTATGATTTCTTTCTTTTCTCCTAAATAGACATTACAATTAAAACACCCAATAAAATAATTGCTAATCCGAATAAAATTAGAACTCCCCTCATTAACCAGTATGGTAGATATTTTAATAATAGAGAAATCAAAAATAATACGAGCGTTTCTACTACTCCAGAGTTATAAGCAGCAGTATCATCGAAATATTTTTCCTTTTTATGCTTATCTTTTGTTAGTCTTATCCCCCAAATAATTATTGAAACACCAATCAAAAAAAGAATTGTTACTCCAACATAAACCCAAATCATTGTGCCACCTATTTTCGTAAATTCTATTACCTCTATCTATTTTTCCGTATATCAAGACAAATATTACTTACTCAATAATCCTGCCCTAAATTACTTAATACCTATTAATTCAACCCTCGACCATTAACTCAATAATTAATTTCACATAAAAGAAGCTTACCTTGAACCAGATAAGCTAAATTTAGTTGAATTGAAAGGGAATGATTTTCAAAATTCAAAAAATATACATAAATAACATTAGTGTTTTCCTTTTTCTTCCGTACAATATATACAAAGGGGGAATAGTTTTGAAATATGGCGTTTTTTTAATTATGTTATTGATACTTATGGGGTGCTCTTCTAATTCACCAGCTGGAACCTTGTCGGACAAGGATACAAACCCTAATGTAAATATTATTAAAGAAGTCGAACCCGACTGGCTAAAACATCATTATCTGTCTGATAATATGGATCGAGGAAACCACGATTACTATGATCAGGTTCTCGTGATTGATCCAACCGTAATACCATCAAGCTACACTCGAGGAGATATTGTATTTTTTAGCAATAGTACGAATGACCAAATGATCTCCAGAGTGATTGCACTTCCAGGAGAAAAAGTCAGTATTTCAGATGGGCAGATTTTTATTAATAACAAGAAATTAGATGCTTTTTATGGGAAAGCACATCGGCTCGGTTTTGATAAAAACAGTTACTTTCCAGCAATGGATAAGGCAGGAGTAGAGTACAATAAGGAAGGGATGATGGATACCTTTAATACCAGTATGAAAGAACGGGAATTATCCGAAAACGAGTATTTTGTGGTTAGTGACGATTGGATGCGAGGAACTATGCAGCCCCTTGAACAAGGCGACATAATCGGTAAAGTGCTTGGCTACCAATATGGCTACAAGAACTAACTATTGGTTGAATTTTAATCTTAGTCACAGAAATGAATAATTTTACACCAGACTTAATAACGAGGCTATTAATATAGTTGGATAAAAAATTTCAGAGATTACTTAAAGGGTTTGCTTGTGACTTGCAAACAATAAAACCTTATGAAAGACGCAATGTATATAGCAGCATTTTTCAAACTAGAAGGCTTAGAGGTTTTTTCCTCTAAGCCAATTTTTTATTTCGATATTCTATAAAAGCTCCTAGTTTGCTGAATAATGGTCATCCGTATTTTTTGGTGAAGAGTCGACCAGGTTTAAATTAAGATACTCTCTACATTCACTCCAAGCTTTCATATAGCTACTTAAGTCCCTGAAGGTGAACTTTAATACATACACCAATACCGGGATGCAGTTTAAAAATCAACTCTTAAATGAGGCCCTTTTAGCGTAATAAGGAATTCAACAAATAAGGCCATTAATCCTTCTTAGATTAACGCTGATCCTATCTTTTAAATTTAGTAATTCACATACTATTTAAAGTTATAAAGTTACCATTGTTTTTAAGCGTTTTTTAAAAGGGAATGTGTCACCCTCTAATTTTGCTTCTATGATGATTTTTTTAGTAATTTTTAACAGATGGATGTCAGTAGAACTAAAATAAATCTTTAATTCTTTCTTAGCTAACTCTTTTGGTTTACAGTTAAGAAAAGTAAATGAGTCATATCGATATGCTCCAGCAACCATTCTTCCTGTTTCAATATCATTCAACTTACCAGTATGAATAATTGTATTTGTATCATCAATTAACTGAAATTGTATATCGTTAATTGTTTTAACATTTTCTGCTGAATTATAGATATCAATTTCAAAGTGTAAATCTGCTGAATCAGCTTCATCAAGCATATCAATAGATGCTGGTACACCGTAATCAGACTTATAATACTGGAAGTCATATCCTTTTAATTTTAACGATACTTTACCTATATTCTTCAGCCAATGTGTAACAAGTAAAGTACTAATAGAACCTAAAACTGTTCCAAGAACAGCTCCAATTACACCATCGTATTCCTTCAATACATAGAGTACTTGATTAACTGTCACCTAAAACATTCCCCTTCATCAAACTTTACTCCTTTCGCTTTGCTCCGATGTGATATATCTTTGAATACTTTACGGAAGTTCTGTACCTTTGCTTTTCCATCACACACCACTGTGCGGCAATGACTTTGACATTTTTTATCTTTGCTTATTCTATATAAGCCCTAGATAGTGGAATAAGCAAATAGATTCACAAATTACTACTACCAGTCTTCACTAATTTACATCAACTATAAAATCTCCTATATGGTTGCCATCGGTATAAACGGAAACTTCCCAGAATCCTGGTTTGTCGAATCCAATATAGGATGGCATCGTCTTCGTTGCTCCTAGGTTTGGTTGAGTAAATCCGTGGTCAAACTCCCAGGTTGCATAATCGAAACTATGCCCATCTAATAATAATGGGGTTTTTTCTCCTGTTTCTAAATGAGTCCCTTCAACCCTCACAGCCCCATTTATATCTTCAGATGGTCCCCAAAAATGCCATAAAGTCTTTCGGGGTTCATTTGCAATATAAACACCATCTAAAAAACCTACTTTACCCTCTACTCCAACAAATTCCTCCGTTTCAGAAACAAAAGTTGGAGTGGCTTCGTAAACAATTGTTTCTTTCTCACATCCTAAAACAAACAATGCCAAACCTAATCCAATGAAGACTAAACGAAAAGTACCTAGCAAAGTAATCATCACCTCAACTAAAATTTTGTTCTGAATTCTTATTCAATTATCCTGCCCTTTAATTGAATATCCTTATTTATACAGAAATCTCCTTATTTTTCCGATAATTTTTCACTAGTACAAAAATCAAGTATGAAATCTCTTTTGATAACGTGCTACAAAACCATCTGACCCAGTAACTGAGATTGTACATTGTACAAAAGAAAGGAGCTGATTCAGATTAAGCTCCTTTCTTAACCATATTCGTTTTTTGATATGGCTCCCAAGAACTCTATATTCTTCTCAAATCGTTATTGCTCTTTGATATTTTGCATTAGTAGCACGAATATTATATTCATACAAATGAACGGGCGGCAGCATGTTTTGATTAATGCAGCGACCAAGTTCCACAGCCAATCCTGCTGGACCGAAATAGAACAAGTGAATTTCGGAAAACTGATTTTCACTTTGTAAGCGGTATATTTCTTTTCGGAACACACTCTTCAGAACTTCAACATCATCCTCATATAAAACGGCATTTAGTTTTGGCTCGTCAATTTTGATGTTCAACCTTTGGAACGGACCTTCTACCGCATCTGTTATATCCCGTTCATGAATGGTTCCGCTGACTTGTAAGCTGACCACAAGCTTTTTATGAACTTCTTCTGAAACCTTTACTTCTGGCAGCCCCACATTCTTATCAGGGTTCACATTTTCGTGACACCACATTTGTGTATCCCTATCAAATTGATGAACAACAGCGGCTGTTGTATCCGATATCAGACTTCCCAAATGAATTAATAACGGAATCGGAGAAAGCGGGAAAACAAAAAGATACGTCCCCTCATGTTCCTTCTTTGACTTCACCACTTTACGGAAGAAATCCTCATTTTCTTTCTTGGCAGCAGTCCAGCCTTCTTCTGTGAAATCAGTAAATTCCTCCTGTAAAGAAACAGCATCCAACAATAAACAGTTGGTTTCCTTAGATAAAAGGATGGAATCGACAGGCATGAGGTTTTTTCGCTTATGAACCACCACGATTGCCTTATTTTTCTTAGAAAGCTGTTCACTGACCCAGCTTTCATGTTTTTCTTTCATGTCAAACAAATCTTGAGGAGGGTGCTCCTTATGATTCGTGTCAATGGTATGGTGACACGGACTGCACATCAGCATCAAATTCTCAAGGGAATCGATATTCTCATCGGTTATGTCGAAATCGTCAGCAAATTCTCGCCTCGGTCCACCCTTCTTTCCCTTTGCCTTCCCAATGATATGAGCTCTCTCTCCAATATTTACTTTTGCATTAACATCATCCAAGATTAATGGCGTCTTACACCTAGCACACAATCCACCTGAACTAATCCATAACGAACGGTCTTCAGTCGTAGATAATTTAAAAGGGTCCCTGCTCATGGATTCCACACCTCTAACTTATTTATTTTTACAGTCTTCCGATTTCCTACCCACGCTCCGATGGATTCGGTGCCGATAATAAAGAAAAAAAGAAAGGATGACTCACACTGCGTCTTTTTCAACACTTTCTTCCACTCTCTTCTATCGTGAAAAGAAGGGGAAGGATGTTTCTCTGGATGAGTGTGCCACTCCCCCACATAATTACAGGTACCTTCACTTTCTTCCCAAATCTTATCAACGAGTTCCTGATGAGTTTCCAGGTGCTTTTTAAAGAAGCACCTTTCACGTCTGTCTTTTTCCGTTGGTTCGGTGATTAAATCAATGATGATGTCATCCGAGCCCTCTATGAACCTTCCCATTAAAACTCCGCCCGCTTCCGTATCACGGCTTTCTAACTGACGATAGGTACGGAACTTTTCCAGGACATCATCGTTTATCTTCAACTTCGAGGTTGGACCGAACGAGAAAATCATGGTGTTTCACCCGCCTGACATATTACACAATTTTCGTTCTTATATAAATAACGGGTATCAAACAATAAGTCGGAAGGAAATCCATACCTCGGACTTAACTGATATCCTTGACTGAGAAGTGCCGTGGAATCACCCTTCCAGGACATAAGCGGGCTATCCCTTTCCTCACCTGACAGAATCCTTACAGACAATCTAGTGGCCATGACCGCTGTCTCAAGAGCATCGATTGAACCGTACGGAGTGTAAACAGATTGACAGCCTGCCAACGTTTTTCGGAAATTTTGACCAGGAGCTGCAAATGACGCCTGGTTGGCTATTAAGCGCTTCGGTTCATCAGGTTGAGTGAACAGGCACTGAAAGCAGCCTGGTGTCCCTTTCTTCGTTGATAAAGCATGCCCGCCTAACCCAATGGGGTCTAGCCAAGTAAAAAGAATCGGCGGCGCCCCGTCCATTTGGCGCAGCATTTCATTCACGTACAGCTCTTCGGTCGGGGATCCGAGAGCGATGATGACCAAATCCGATTCAAGCAGTAGCCCTGGTTCTCCTTGGATGATGTCCAAAATATCGGAGGTTTCATATTCCACCTCAACGAACGGAAACTTTATCTCCATGGCTCTTTTCATCGCCTCTGTCTTAGGAAAATGGTAATAGCAAGCACTATCTTTAAAATAAACATCACTGATTCCCAATTCATGCCGATAGACGTTATCGATATTCAAGGCATCGTTATCAATCAAAGTAAACCTTTCAATTCCCGCACGTGCCAGTTCAAAGCATATCCTGCTTCCCAGTGACCCCAGTCCAACGACCGTCACTTTCTTATCTGCAATTCGGTTATGTCCCTGCGTTCTATTCAGCAAATACTCCTTATCATGCCGTTTGATATCCAATGGCATCATTTCAAATGCAGCCTGGTTTTTCCTTATAGGATGAAGAAAAGGAAAATGCTTTCCTTTTCCCTGTTCTGCACGGAAATCAGAAAGCTTTAAGCCTATAAGAGCTCTTTGCCCCATGGGGATAGGGATGCCAAGCACGATATACTCCTCATCCCCCTTTTGGATGAACTTCCTCTTCAAATATTGATTCAGTTTATTCTTGGTTGAAGCCGTAATGTTGTGCTTGATAAGCTGTCGATAATTCCTGATATCCCATGTCTCCCAAAATGCAGGTGGTTTAATAGTAGAAGACTTCCTCAAAGGGATATAAATTCCATTGCTCCTATCAAACTCATCCAGCACATTGCGGCTGCTATATAAACGGTTCAAATAATAAACCTTGCTTTCATTAATACTGTCCAACAATATGGATTTATTTCGATTCTCATCATGAAAAACAACTATCTCTTTGAAGCGGTCTTCTGGTGTGAGGATAGCATCCACTCGGGTAATCCCTTCTTGCCTTGACCACAGAGCTTCAAACTCCACTAGGAAGTCCTCTGAGTTCAGCTTAAGCACACCCTCTTCAAGCGTTCTTTTCGCGCGTTGAAACGATTCATGGATAATGCCCTTCGGGTTGTTCCTGTCGAGCAGTACCCCTTCATCATGCGAGTAGCAGATAAATCCGTCAGGCTCTATGTGAGGAATGAACCCAGCTTCTTGACGGTTTTTCAGGAAGTACATCGGTTTTTTCAAAGGAAAAAGTGAAGGAAGAGCAAGTTGGATCGTGAATTGCTCTTCCGCCACACTCATCTTCCCCTCAAATGCATGAAGAAATTGACTACGCTCACTTTTTACTTGGTGAACATCGATTGCCTGTACTTCGGCAAACAGCTCGTCCAAGTTCAGGCTATCTATCGTAAAATCATCAGCCATACACACACCTCATGCTGAAGAATGGTCTACCATGATGGCAGGCCCCCTCTGCTGAGCGGACTCCTTTTGGGTCGGAACAGGGAAGTCTTCCCCGAACTCTTTTTGCAGCATTTCACATGCTTTTACTGAGTCCGTTTCAACTCTTGCTTCTTTCAACCTGTCACGCATGGATTCTAGCTTAGACTTGAAATTCTTCATTTGGCTGCCTGTCAGTTTCTCGTAAATATCATTATAGGGAGGGGTAGGCAGATTCACCTCTAGCCGGTCTTCCCATTCACCGTCATCATTGAACTTATAGCTGAATGAGTTAATCATATTTTGAACAAACGATTCCAATGCACCCAAGTCATCGTATGTCTTTGTGAAGGCGTTATAAGAATAACTCGGATGAAAATGAGTCAATCCAGCTACTGTTAACCCAATCCCAGATGGACGGTTCACGACACCCTTAAACTTCAAATCTTTCCAGCGCTTCAAATAACGGATGACCCTTCTGAATTGCTTGCGGTCTTCTTTATCCATCAGATTTTCTTTGATGGTTCTCACCAACTCTTTGGGGTCAGAATGCTCCCATGTTCTGCTGTCACTCCCGCTGCCGAGCTTCCCTTTCGCAAGGTACGTTTTGCCATCATCATTTTCATTCGAATATATCGTGAAGTCCACATGGTAATTACGGTCGTCATTATCTACTTCTCCTTCGAACCTTACCGACACACACGGGTACTTCATCTCTGTGTCCTCGTAATCATCCTTCAATGCGTTATACACTAACTTCTTTGCTGTAACTGGATTAGGATAATCCTCGGTGGAGATGTTAAACAAAAGGCCGACATCAATATCATAGTCACCGCCTTCTAAAGGCTTAATGCCTGTGTGCATCGTATAGCTGCCTTGATGAAAAATATCATACTTGCCCTCTTCAAGGTCGATGTTTTCCTTTAGGACATCAAGCAGTTCCTCTCGCTTGTCTCGAAGGACTTGATTATCATCGATTTCCAATTTGATTGCATCATGAAAATCAAGGAAATATGATTGCAGATTCCCCATCCCTTTGTACCTCCTTATATTTAAGTAACATAGTAGTGTTTATCCAAATGAACCCAATTTTTATCTAAACTTCTATTAACCAATTCTACCTGATAACTTAATACCAATTATTTCATAATTTAAATATTCCTACAATATGTTATTCTTCATCCTTGCCAAAATAAAAAGAGCGCTGATCCTTGTTTCCTAGATCGCGCCCGATTGCGTAAGAACGTTATGAAGTAATGCAACCGTTAGTTAAATAACATGCTATTCTTTTAAGGCACTCCCTGAGATATTGACTCTCTTTGATACAAAGTAATATACGAATACATAAACAAATAAACTACCAATTACAAGAAAGTATATTTTAGCAGTAGAAGCATTAATGAACATTGTGAAATATAGAATAATAAATTGGGCATATAGTATGACCAAGACAAACTTTAAGAAAGAATCTTTTATCTGAGATTTTGAAATAGGATAAAGTAATAAACTTTGTTTCATTTCATGTTGTAAAGGAATTACTTGAAATCCAGTCATAAATAAAATGAGGAGATTAAAGATCCAACCATTTGTTGGCATAGCATAATTAACAAACATGCCAATTACAGTTAGCCTTAAATAAAGGTAAAAATAATCATTATATCTTACAAACAAGTGTGAGTATAAATATACGAATGTACTACTCTGACCATATGGGATACACCTTTTCAGAATAAAAGTGAGCAAACGTCTATTTCGAAAAGAGCGTTTAAGATTAGGTACATCTATGAAGTAATTAATGAATTTAAAATTCTTTAATAAGGCACTTTCTTCTTCTATTAGCCTCTGCCAATTCAAAATTCTTTTTCTTTCTATAAAATAAATTAAATAGACGAAATTTACACTGATTAAAAGAAACGCAAAAATCCAGTCGTTTTTAAACAAAAAATAATTCATTAAATATATTGAAAAAAACCTATTTATCCTATGTAACACTAATTGTACATGGTTCTCTAACCATTGTTCATCCCACTTCATTAAAATGTTATAAGCAATAATCCCAACTATAAAAAAAAGGATGGGAAGATCTATATAAATTGTTTTTAAAAATAGAGATAAGAAAACAGCAATGAAACTAAGTAATTTAATTGCATCAATAACAAAACTATATACAAGTGATTTAATAAAATACGGCTTTAATTTCGATTCTAATGGCAACAAAAAGACAATATCTGCTCTTTTAATAAATGTACGAACTTTTGTCTGTATTAAAATGAAGGCTACAAATAGTGATAAGATTCCTTCTACTGGTATTTGAGGAGGTATCCATTGAAGAAATAAATTAAAATAATATATAAAGATACTACTAATGATCAACAAAAAATAAAAAACATTCGCACCAATTATTGAATAGTATTTGAAAATTTTTCTATAAAATTCCTGAACCCTTAAACCCCATAATGATTTTATATCCATTAGTACACCATACTTTCATTGAATACTAATTTAATTGCACTATTGTATATCTCAATTAGCTATTTTCTTTTTGCCCTGCGTTAATTGCTCCAATACCTACTTATAAATGAATATTCTCCATTTCAATTGTATAACCCTTCTTTCACTATTCTGCTCCTTTACTTTAAGTACAATCCTTCACAATCTCTAATTATCTTAACATAAATATCCAATTTTACTGCATAGTCTTATTCCATTATCTGGAACTAAAATAAAAAATGAGCCCCAATTCTTGTTCCAGAATGGCGCCCTTTTGTTGAAGATATTATAAACCCCTATCTCTTAATTCTTTGATTATCAGTTCAACAATTTTATCTGGTGGTAGAGTTCCGTCAATCACTATATCTGAAATAGGTTTAATACTGTTCTCCATTTCTAGATAGGCCACTCTTCCATATTGCAAATAAAATTTCACTTCATTACGAACATCGTTAATAGTGCTATCCGCGTGATCTCTAAGTATTCGCCTGGCCATTGCTACGTCTAAAGAAGTGTCAATATAAATAGATAGGTCAATGTATTTCTTCATCTTATCGTTCATATATGAAAACGGATAGTCTAGTAATATGTATGTAGGTACTTCTCTAGACGATTTTAACCTCTCAATATCTGAAATCAATGGGTCTAAATTCCAAAGGTTATAATCTGCTCCCTGATCCACCCACTGAACAATGTCTTGTGGTGCGTTTTCAAAGTCATAATCATCAAAAAACAACTCTTTTGTATCTTCTAGTACTAAACTCAATTTTTTTGTTATGGTAGTTTTTCCTCCACCTGAAACAGCTGCAATTGAAATAATCGTTGGCTTAATACTCATTCATATAATGCTCCTTATTTATTACTTTTTTATAAGAGAGAAACAACTCTCGCTTTCTTCTTTTGAAGAAGCTATAAGAATGTTCAGCATCTGGAATAACCACAAATCTAGTATTTGGGATTTTATCTTTTAACTTCCTGTAAATGATTTGATTAGACTTTATAAATTCATCACTTAATTGGGTGCCTTGACCAGCCTCATTTGTTCCACAGTCTAAATAAATGGATTCAACGAGAGTAAGATCACTTTCATCAATAAGTTTTTCTATTTCCTCCTGATTGGACCAAAAGGAAGAAGATAAACAAATTATAGTACGGAATAAATGAGGATATTTACAGGCAGCGTAAATCGTGATTAATCCACCAAGTGATATTCCTGCCATCAGGCTATTATCGCTAATAGTGCGGTAATTACTATCAATGGTAGGTTTCAATTCTTGGACTATAAACTCGATATATTGCTCTCCTTTTCCGCCATAAGAATCACTATTACCAGTTAATTCTCTTACAAACTCTCCACTTACCCATGGACAATACTCATTTTTACGTTCTTCAACGACTTGGTCAATAGCTACTATAATTACATCTATATCATTCTTTTCTACATATTCTTCTAGCCCTAACGAAATACCACCAATTGCATCCTTATCTTGAAACACATTTTGACCATCGTGCATATATAAAACTGGATATCGCTTGCTTTCTGATTTTGAATAACTCTTGGGAAGATATACCCGAACAAATCTACTGTTCTTTAATATTGAACTAACTATTTGAAAAGACTCCAGTTCAACCAACACCTTTTCACCTTATTTTCAATCCATAATCCTGTCTGATTCTTAAACATGTAAAAAGCTTTCTCTCTATAATTAAGTACGGCACTTTATTGCTTTAAATATTCCTCATAAAGCAAATTCATAGCTTCCATAATTTTATTGTCAGCAGCCTGATTGGTAAATCTATTAGATAAATTAATAGCCCCTACTGCATAAATAAAAGGATCTTTATTGAAGTCTCCGATCATACCGATATCAATTACAACATTGTCTAAGCCACCTGTCATATGATTTAGATAGTGTGGTGGAATGTGGTTTACATCACCTTTTTGTCTAACCAGGCCATTAATGATTGGTGCCCAAAGGAGAGGATGTGCTTTGTAGCCTTGAAAGATTTGAATCAATATTTCAAGAATTTGGTTTAGCTGACCCTTGTTTTCAATATCTCTTGGGTTTTCAGTAATATTTATTGACGGAAAATAAGATTGGAGAGAATTGTTTAACTTTTCCCAGCCACCACAATAATTCACAATACATTTTGCTACATAGCTATCATGACAAGCAATCATAACTTCAATCGCCTCCCTTAAAGGAAGTGATTTTCTATTTTGTAGATGAGGATAAAGTTCCTTGCTATCTTCTTCTGGATTAAATGAAATCTCATTAATTAGGTCTTCCCAATTATATGTATTTTCCTCTACCCATTTTGCTACACAATATGCTATTGCCACTTTTGCTGCTGATGCAAGGGGGACTGTAAGTTCACTATTTAAAGAGGTCTCATACCTTTGTTCTTTGCTGGAAAATAATATGACACCTATTTCTCCGGTATCTATTTCTTTTAGTTTATCAATAATTTTATTCAAGCATATTCACCTTACCTAATTTTAAACTTTGGCATAAGAATCTATTAGTTCAATCCATTTATGTCCATGAGGGTACTGTATTTTCAAGGATTTTTTTAACCAATCACGGTTGCTAACATTTAATTTAGGTAATATATTTCCTAAATCAATAACGTCTTTCTCTCTAATGACAGAACTTCCACCTTTATAAAGAAGTTGTATTTCTGGTTTTAAAAATGGTATTCCAGATAAAGATACTAACCCAATATCTTCAAGTGACTTTCTTATTGTGTTGTTTCGTTTGTAGATCCAATTCTTCTCCTCTATATCCAATAACATTACTTGGAAAGCCCATGTTGATTCATCTTTTTTCTTAACCCAGATATTATCATAATGAGAGTCTAGCAATTGATTCTTGTTCCAGGGTATTAACTGCCCTTTAAATGCTATAAACATTTCCCAATCTCTACCCAGATGTCTTTGTAAAATTAAGTGATCTGGTCTTAGGATAACTATGTCAATATACTCATGAGCCCTTGTGACTTTTCGTAAATAAATATCTAAAGCCCACCCACCAGCAATCCACCATTGGATAGGAATTATGCTGAAGATACTATGAATTTCAGTAATAGAAAGAGGTCTCCAGACTTCTTCATTATCTCCCAACTTTTCACCCCATTTTTATTTACGAGCAATCCATTACAGACATTCACCTTAATACCAATTATTTCATAATCTATAAATTCCTACAATAAGCTATTCTTCATCCAGTCCCAATAAAAATGAGCGCTAATCCTGTTCATGGATCGCGCCCGATTGTTGAACATTCAACCTACGTTTTTGGCTTTTATGTATTTACTTCCTTCTGCATATTTTTACCACTATCTATCCTCGCGCTCTTAAAACTCCATGTACCAATGATAGTTGAAATGAATAATAAAGCTCCTGAAAACATATAGGCAAACTGTGCTCCAAACAAGTCAACGATTAAACCTATAAGAAAAATAGAAATAGAAAAGATTATTTGGTTTAATGTCGCACGTGAGGCAAAAACAGATGCTAATTCTTCTTTTTCTATTTCCTGTTGAATATAGCTTCTAGTAGAGATGCTCATTAGTTGGAAAAATGGCCCCATTATTACTACTAATACCAACCCTATAAACGAAATAGGAATGATACCGTAAGAGATTGTAAGAATAGCTAAACTAAATGAACTAATCAATATAGCTTTAATATAATTATTCTGTATTCGGTTTGCTACTTTCCATATGAATAGCCCACCAAGAATAGTTCCTGTAAAGTATGCGGCGTTAATATACCCCCACCATGACTCTCCCAGATTATAGACTTCTGTAACAAAAGCAAGAGTGACTGCACCTATCCAAACAGTACCTCCAAAACCATGAGTTATATCCATCAAAGTTATGGTTCTTAATTTGGGATGGGTGAACAAAACAGTCCAAGTCTTATAAAACACAGCATATCTCTTGGATTTTTTTAATGATCTCGTATCGGAGGGTATATTTGTTAATTTCAGAGAAATTAGAGAAATGGTTAAAAGGACAAATGAAATCATTAATAAAATGGTATCACCTAATTTGGCAATTAATACTCCCCCAAGTGTCCACCCAATTAATAGCAAAGTTTGGTCAGAGGTAGCTAAGAATGTATTAGCACGTACTAGAACGTTATTCTCTATTATTCTTGGGACAATTGCATTTTTAATAGGATTCGTTGCTGCATAGAATAATCCTAAAAAGAAATTGAGAACAAACAACAATACAATTGTGAAATTTGACAAATCTAGGTTAAAGAAAATAACCAATAATATAAAGATGATTAACTGGGATATTTGACTGAAATATAAGATTGCTTTTGATGAATAAAGCTTAGTTAACCCAGGTAAGAAAATCCCACATACAATCTGTGCAACAGTTGTAGTTAAAGTAACAGTGGAAGCGAGTGTTGCTGAGCCTGTTTCACTATATAGTATTGTAATGAACGTCATGGTGAAGAACGCAAAGCTTAACCTGCTGGAAGACATACTAATAACTAAATTATAAAATGATCGTGGCAGAAGACTACCTCCTTTACTCTCACTTCTATTTTAAAATCATTTTTTAAATACCAATTATTTCATAATATTTAAATTCCTACAATAGTTCATCCTACTCCCCAAAAAAGATAGCTGATCCTTGTTACAGGATTGCGCCCGATAATGGAGGATCTTTTTTGTATGATTTTTATTTTCAGTACCTACTCTCGTACTGTCTCAACTCTTTATCAGTAACCAACTTAAATAATAAGGTGGACTCCTCCTCTTTCAATTTTTTGTACATACTTTCTCCTTCTACTTTATTTCAATTCTGTTCTTATTAGGTGTTACCCAAATAGAAAAAAATCCAGCATCTGTTATGAAACGAATGTGCGGAGGTACACTCATTTCTACTTCTGCTCTTTCCCATTCTACACTACTAAGGATATCTTCTATTTGCCTCAATTCAGCTGAATCCTCTACAACCTTTAATTTTCTATAACCTGCACTTGTATTTTCTTCCACATTAATAGTGTTTTGACATTCGAAATTTCAGACTTTACAAAGTTGCAACCTACTATTATGTTTGTGCAAAGCAGAATACCAAGAAAACACTGTTCCCTACTCTAGTAACGTAACGGATTGTTGATGTGCGGTGGTATAGAATATTCATGAGTAAAGTACTACTCTCAATTTTTAAAGCTAATTATTTTGTTTCTTTTCTAACAAAAATTGAAAGCAAAATTCCTAACAATATAAAAAACCCTGAACCGATTAATACCTTTATTGGCGAGGTCGAAAAATGATGTGGAATCATTTTAATATCGTTGTTTTCTGTATGGGTTTTCCTTATATGTTTTACAGTCCACCAATCCTCAGGAGTAGAGTGATTAGAAGCGACATACAACCATAGTAAATAACTAAATAAAGTAAATAAAAAGACTCCCACTAACCTATTCATAATCCCTCCCCCTATACAACCCTGTCCCATTGCTTAATACCAATTATTTCATAATATGAAAATTCCTACAATATGTTATTTTTCGCCCCGGTGAAATAAAAAAGCACAAATCCCTATTACAAGATCGCGCCCGTTGTGGAAGATCCAAAAGTTTGAAGAAAAAAGGGTCGCCCGTAGCAACCCTTAGTTTTAGAACATTGAATTAGCAATTTTAAGTAAATCCTCCACTGTAATCTCTTTTTTCGTTGTTTTACTTATACAAATTGAATACCTTGAATTCTTATGTTGAAAGATAAGTTGATGGGCAGAAGGAACATTCTGATACAGTGCTTTCGTACCGCTCTTCAATGTATAATATTCATCATTTTCACCTTCTAACTTCTTTAAATCAGTATCACTTGGTACTATTTTCACCTGAACTAATCCTTTTAAATCAGCATTCCTATACCTCAACATTAGTGTATCTTTATTAAAATCTGCGTCAATATGGGTAATGTCAAAAGGAAACTCGGAGGCTGCAAGTATAGGAGTATTCATTTTATCTTGATACTCTTGAATTGCTTTTGCTTCATCTATAAATGGATTAGAACCATCGAACACAACTCTTATATCCGTAACTTTTTCTTTATTAGATGTTACTTCCCATATAAACGCAATTCTTTCTGGTTCATTCTCTCCACTTTCAAAGTAGCCAATTATTACTCTTACATTTTCATTAGGGGAATTTAATCCAGAAAACCCGGTGATTGGTGTTTTTTCTCGAATTTCAGGTATTTTAACATCAGGAACTGTAAATGACCTTGCTTCTTTTTCACCGTTTCTAACTAACGTATGTATAAAGTTACTAACTACATTACCCTCTTTAAAAGGTGGTGTGGCCATCCCTGTTTGTGCTGATAAAAATAAAATGCCTAAAGTAATTATTGTTATCATAATTCTTTTCATTTTTAGCACCTCCAAGGTTATCTTTTCCTCGGATGTAAGTTTTATGTAATCTATAGTAATTGACTTTTTAGCGTAATAAGTCAAAGGAGCTGTCATAAAGGCAGCTCCCACTCTTTCGTACTAGCGCCCGATAGCGGAAGACTTTAATTCGAGATAATTTGTAATACGATCTACGATTAAAGCTCCAGATTGCTGAATAGGGATGTTATTATATTTATGCCGCCCCTGGGCTTTCTTAAATTTATTTCTTTGTCAGTTTAAATGTTTCAGTCTTACCATTCCACTCAACTGTTACCTCAACTTCAGTATGTTCACTAACTTGGGCATTAGTTGTGTTCGCTTCACTATAATCTTCAACAGTCCCATTTTCCTGTAATTTATCCCTAGTTCCGCCAAAACTACCGACACTATCGACTTTATAGGTAATTGGACCAATCGACTTTACATCTTCTCCCTGAAATTTCAGTAAAAGTCCCTGCTTTTCAAAACCGCTAGACTGGTGCACCTTTAAATCTGCTTGCCAATTATTTGATTCACCTGAATATGCAAAGTCTTTAGAGCCGCAAGCCGACAACAATAAAACAGTTATAAATAATGTTATCACTATTCGAAACATACTTTCTCCCCCCTCTATATTTACTTGCTTGTTTTTTACAATGTCACTTAAGTCAGAAGAGCCTTTATTTTTCAAATTGCTCTCCCTTGTTATACCTTGCATTAACTTTATAATAAAAACTGAAGCAGATTATTGCAGTTAATAGGGCTGTTCCTAGTACAACACATACTCCATCCCAGTAAACGGAACTCCCAGCTAAAACCCAAACTTGGTAAGAGGTGATTAAATACCCAGCTACGGCTACCCCTCCCAAAAGTAAAGAAATGAGGTTCGACCTCGCTTCTTTTAATATGGAGTCATTTTTTGAATACTTGATCTTTGTCAATTTTGACATACTAAACAACAATAGGAAAATTGAGAAAACGAGTAATAAAAAGTTAATCTTTTTGCCTCCCCACACAATATCTTTATCAAACTAATCACCAAGGTCTAAATGTATCCTGAAACAGTTATTCCGTTAAACTCCCTCTTTCTTAAGTATAGAGCTCTCCCGCTATGCTGTATTCACTCCTAAATAATTGAGTTAAAATGTTAATAACTTTGACATATAAAACTCATCATAAAAGCTTCCATCTATCATAAGAGAATTTCTTTTTGTACCTTCTATTTCAAATCCGCTCTTTTTATATAGAGCTACACCTGCTTCAATGTTAGTAACCGATGTGTGTTCCAATCGTGATATGTGGTGATTTTTCGCCCACTCATCAACACGTTTAAATAAAGCAGTTCCAATCCCTTGTCCTCTGTTTTGTTCTAAAATCCCTACAACAATGTAAGCTGAGTGTTTAGTTCTTTTTACACTTCCGCCAATAGCAATCAAATAACCTATTAAATTTCCTTCTTTTTCTGCTACAAAGATTGTTGAATTGTTTTGCTGTCCTAGACGTTCTAAATGTTTTCGTTGCTGTTCATGAGTAGTTTTTCTTTCTCCAGCTTCCATTAGCATAAAATTTGATTTTGCTTCTACTTCCTTAATGAGATTTATCAAATTCTCAGCATCCTCAATTTCTATCTCTCTAATTAACATAAAATACTCCTTCCCCTTCTTTCTTCTGCTATACTGCCTGTTTGCTTAATTCCAATTATTTACTTATTAGGAGTTAACAGTTAAGTGGACCAATGGGACGGTTCTCACGGTTCATGCTCATCCTATGCAAGAGGTGAAGGATAAAACTGGGGATGAGAACCAAAGATGAGGCAATATATTGTCTTATCATTGATTCTTTAGACCTTAGTTTAAAGAAGTTATCATTAATCTAAATGAAATAATTGTAAAACAAAAAATTTTATGATAACATTTTAATAAATTTGAACGTTAAAGGAGTGTTGAATGATGTCCTCTACAAATTTATTATTGATTAAATCTTTCGATCAATTAAAAGCGATTAGTGATCCCTTAAGAATAAGAATTTTTTCTCAAATAACTAACCAATCAAAAACGGGGAAACAAATTGGGGATATTTTAAATATCCCAGCCCCTAAAGTACATTATCATTTAAAAGAACTTGAAAAAGTTAAGATCATATTTATTGAAAAAACTGAATTACTAAATGGGATTGCACAGAAATTTTACAAAACTTATGGAACAGATATTGTTATCGACCAGAAGCTTTTTCCTCACCTCAATGAAATGAATGAATCAATTAGAACTTCAATATATTCAATTTTGTTAAATGCAAAAAATGAGGCAATCGCTGCTCCCGAGGATTCATTTTCAATTTCTTCAGGAGAATATATGGATTGGCCTTTAATTTCTATTCAAACAAAAGTTAATATCAAACGACCACAGTTTATGCAGTGGAAAAAAAAGTATCATAATCTTTTAAATGAATTAGCAAATATGGAAAATACAGACCAAGAAGATGTAAGTACTTTTTATATTTCAAGTGTAGGTTTTGAAGTCAAAAAGGACAGAGGGGAATTCTAAAATGATATCCTTATTTAAAAACTGGAGGTTTACACGATTATTTTCCGGAAGAATTATAACTAATATGGCAGACAGTATCTATTATATTGCAGCAATGTGGTTAGTATATGAATTAGGAGGATCAGCATTTCACACTGGATTAGCAGGTTTTTTAGTCTTGTTACCACAAGCAATACAATTTTTAGCAGGTCCATTGGTTGATCGTTGGTCTTTAAGAAAAACCCTATTTTTTACTCAGCTTGTTCAAGGCATACTTATAGCTATTATTCCAATCGCATATCAATTCAATTATTTAAATATAACTACAGTACTCATAATAATCCCATTGATATCTTTGCTAAATCAATTCGCTTACCCAGCTCAAACGGCTGCTTTACCTTTGATATTAAAAAAGGATGAATTAGTTAAAGGTAATTCATTATTTAGTTTTGCTTATCAAGGTATTGATATGGCTTTTAATGCAATTGCGGGTATACTAATTTCATTATTAGGAGTAGTAACGTTATTCATTATAGATTCCGTTATATTTTTTATTGCTGCCGTACTATTTTTATCAATTAGAATTCCTGTAAATGAGGATACGGATGACTTAATACCAGATAATAAACATAGAAAGCTGAAACAATTACTTAAGAATTATTTGTTAGAATTAACTGATGGATTTAAATTTGTTTTTGGATCTATCATTGCTAAATTATTTGTAGCGATAATTGTTGCAAATTTTGCAATTGGAGCAACCCTTGCTATTTTACCAGTATACGGTGACTACCTTGGTGGTTCTGATACATATGGATATTTAATGGCAGCATTATCGGCTGGAACATTAATAGGAGCTCTGTTGGGTAGTATTATGGGAAGGTTCCCCTTAGGTACTCTGACAATTATAGCATTTCTTATTGGATTTTGTTTTTGGATTAGTTCCATCTTTATGCCTTCAAAAACTTTAACAATTATATTGTTTGGTTTTGCTTGGATACCTTTAGGTGTAACTAATGTTGTAATGAATTCAGCTATATTAGGAATGATTCCACAGAAATTTGTTGCGAGAACTATTACTGTGGCAGCTAGTATTGGGACTTTAATGATGCCTATCGGTTCCCTTCTAGGAGGTTACGTTGCTACAGTTCTTGATATTACCCTGGTTTTTGGATTATTAAGTTCTGGATTTTTATTCATTTCAATTTTTTGGGTTTTGAATTCTACATTAAGAAAATTACCACAGCCCGTTAAAATGAATGCTGAAGATTATGGATTACATATAAACAATCAAAAATCAGCTCAGGCTAATTAAAAAAAGTTAAGCTTATAGAAGCCCCTAGTAGTATTTGAAAAATCACTTTTTGTGGATCCTTTTTACTTTCTTTTTCGATTGCCACTTAAAAAGTATAGTAAGTTGAGATAAAATAAGACATACCTGTATCGAACAGATATGCCTCTTCCTTATTTAAATATGATCTCCAGCAGATACATCAGCTTATGTGGACCACTTTACTTGATGGACGGAAAGACAACGATGTGCTTGGAATCCTGCTTTTTACGTATACTTTCATTTGTTAATTTCGAAAAATGGTGCTGCGAAGACGAGACAATATGGTGTTTCATCTTTTTTTATATTTTATAGATTTGGTATCTGGCCCTTTTCATGAAGAAAGACTTCCTTATTTCAGAAAAGCGCCCTTTAATGGAATAACTAAAATCTGACCTTATTCATAAAATCACTTAATTCTTATTAAACTAACACCAGTTAATACCAAATGATCTATTTTACATTAATTATTCAAATGAGATGAAAGACCCCGTCCAATAAGGTTTGCAGACACAGGCTTTTTCCCTACTTCCCTTGCCCAAATTGATAATTGTCCTATATGGTGAATTTCATGAGCAATGAAATGGCGTATAACCTCACCCCAGGTATCCGTTACAATTCTTCCATCTTGTAAGGTATCGTAAAATAATTGATTTTCCTACTATCATCCCAGATGTTCACAAAGTTCTCCACTTCCGTTCGAAATTCAGCGTCCAATTTTCGTACCTGATTCAAGCTCTTATAATCATTGAAACTCTCCTCAAAGTCTGTTTTACCTTGTAAAAGGCGTATCCAACTCCATTCTACATAAACTATATGGAAGAGTGTATGTAGTATACTACCTACACCGCCAGTTCGGTTGCGTAAAAGATCTTCTTCACTTAACTCCTCACACCACCGATACCATTCTTCTCTGACCATCCAGTTATATTGAAATGTTTGCAATGAAACCCCTCCATACTTCAAGAATATGACAACTGATAAAACACTTCACTTCTGAGAATAAAACAAAGCAAACTCGGATTCCTTCTTAAACATGCCCTCAGTTTCGGTGGAATTTTCACAATCTTGATACTTACAAAATCTTATAGCCATGCGTTCATCAACCATCTGGCCCATATAAAACGATCGCTGTCCATTTTTTAGATGAACAAGACTATGTGTATATTATGGGGGGAACTGTAGATGCGTATCAACTTTGCGAGCTATTCTACACTGAAGAGTTGAAGCCTCATAGAAAAAGAGGAAATCAGTTATTAAAACTGAGAAGCCTCATAGAAAAAGAGGAAATCAGTTATTAAAACTGAGAAACCTCACCAGACAGCAGGAAGCAATTGTAAGTGTTTCATCTCAAACAAAATTACAATCACAAATTCTATTGGATCAGGTATTTCCTGAGTATCGAGGTGTTTTTGGAAATCTATATTCTAAAGTCTCTTTAATGTATTCCACTATCCTGTAGATAAGGAGCAGAATAGTTGAATAAATTAAACAAGAACAACCACATCTATGACTGTTCCTGTTGTTTTGGTTTTGGATTCTTTGTTGTTTTAAATGAATTTCTAACCTTATAAACATGATAATTGTAATTGAGTTTTCTTTACCTACTTATCCATTCTTACTATGTTCTGCTTTCGCCAACCATAGTGAGTCATTCCACGAGGTTTGTATACCGATAACCCTGTGACCACAAGTAATACCAATAATCCACCAACAGCGTGTATAACAAGGGACAGTCTTAACTCACGGAGGTCGGTGCTGAATAATATCGTCTCTGCTGCTACATTTGCAATATAACTAATTGGCTCCAGTTGTAAGTACAAGACGATAGTTGCAACCAGCGTTAACAATAATTTTATTAAAACCCAATAATGACGGAACAATCCCCACTTTGTGCCTAACGATTGAATGAGACCGCTTAACAAAGAGAATATACTCAACGGAACAATGACAAGCAACGTAATTAATTCCAGCGATAGGTAAGATGCTCTAACCACCTGTTCATTCTCACTATTCAAACCGACAATAGAAAGAACAAGAAAACAAGCAATAGCTCCAATCCAGCCAAGAGTAGAAACGATATGTATCAAAAGTGCAAACTTTCGGATGCGTGGTGTCATCATCACGATTCGATAATACCTTGTTTTATTATCGAAACATCGTTGCCAACTCCATTAAGTGAAAAGTGGCGATTGGGTCCATGTTCTCCACCGATACCTGTAACTTTCATAATTACAAATAATAAAACTAAAACAATAACAATTATCCCAAAGACTTTTACCCACCGTGGGGTACTTGGTGGTCCTTCTTGTTTAGTCATGAAATCCTCCCAATTTTATGCTTTTAAATATATTTAATTATAACAAAGTTTATAAGCCCTCTTACAGTATGAGGCTGGTAGCATTAGAACATTTTTTCACAAGCACTTTAGAAATATAGTGTTGTGTTGCACAGTATTACGTCTACTCCGCATATAATGAGTTGTTATAGTGATAGGTAAGCTTTTGACGTTATCTCCAGCTTTTCCCCCACTTCACACCGTACAGGCGAGTTTCCCAGCATACGGCGTTCCAACTAATCCAATTCATTCAAGATTTTTATGATTATGCAAAGGAGAATCAGATTGCTTCGTTCAGACATTGCTTTCGCAATTTATTGACTTCTATGAGTTGCTTTTCATTTAACTTAAGTGAGTTTAAAAGCACTTGTATTTTCTCTAAATCTCTCAAATGTATAAGGAGATGTACAGATTTATGCAATATCATTAAGTTTCCGTATGAATCATCTTTGGTGAGATGGTACGGTGTCTTATGGTGGCAATGCCATTCATCGAGTCCTAATTCAACCCCTGTAACAGCACATTTCCCATATTGTGCAATAAATCTACTAATTCGGTTATCGTTGTATTCGATGGAACGGCTCGGTATGAACTGTTTCATCACACGAGTAAGCGTTTGTTTATTGATTGCTCGCAAGTTTTTATGAATTTTGTCCCTACCTACGGTAGTGTAGTTACAAATAGTTTGAGAGAAGTTCAGATTTACCTTGCAACGTTGGGCATGAATTGGGATAAGTACCATTTCTTTTATTTTGAAGAGCTTACACTCATATCCCTTGTACCGTTTCTGTAAGGATTTTGGAAAGTCCTGAAACGTAGCTTCTTTTCTCAATTCTTTTAAACGATTAAACAATGCTTTATGAAGACGATAGTTCAGCTCGGTTAAATCATCAGTGATGTGTGAAGCTGCTGAATAATAATTTTGGATTCCCATTATAACTGTATTAAAGCGCCAAACATTCTCAACCGATTGGTGTTTCTGAATCTCTTTGATTGTTTGTCTTACTTTTATCTGTGCATTTTTGAGCGCATTCTTTGTCATGTGTGAGCGAGCGACATAGAGGGTTCAGTAATCGTTTTAAACAACACTGTATAGACAAAGAATATTCCGATGTAACGGTGGGTCATTATTTCAAACAGTCAGCCAGGTTTATGGACTACCTTTCTTCTCAGAAAGTTATGGATTGTAAAGGTATTAATCTACAATACTCCTAAATTTTCAGCAGCTTATTATTTGAATCCTACTAGTAGATTTTTTTCGTGATTACCATAAAATTGTGAATATTTAATGAAAAACTAGCAATTGTAGATTCATTCGACAGTAAATATCTACATTTTGCTAGTTTTAATTATTAAATGCATTCTCTCTCTAATTGTTATTTATATATGCTTTGATCGAAATATTTTCATAATAACATTATTTCGGGTTTAAATATGAATTTTAAATTTGTGTACTTCTATTCAATCCAAACCTTCACCTAACACCTTAATATTATTTTTCATTATTGAAAGATAATCCTCTTTTGCTTCACGTCTGTCTTCAGAAAGTGACTCTAAATTGTGCAAGAAAAGCGGACTTGTTCCAGTTTCATTTTGGACAGTTTTGGCAACTTTATTGTTCAAATTTTCCTCGAAGAATAAATGCGTAAGTCCTTCTTCTCCCATTAAGTTAATGATTTCAATCAACTGTTGTTGTGAAGGTTCATCACTTGGTGATATTCCACTGATGCCTATTTGCTCAAGACCATATCTTTCTTCCCAATATCCGTAAGCAGAATGGGATACAATAAATTTCTTTTTTTCGGCACTTTTTATCATTTCATTGAATTCTGCATCCAGCTTTTCTAAATCCCTTTTCAAAGAAATAAAGTTTGCCTCAAAAATCTCTTTTTCTTCTGGATATAATTCTACTAGTGATTTTTTGATATTGTCAGCTACTTCTATTGAACGTATAGGGTCTAGCCAAAAATGAGGGTCCACTTCACTCTTTTCATTTTCATGTTTTTTTTCATCATCGCTATGTTGATCTTTTGCTGAGCTTTTTAATAGCGTAATATTTTCAGTTGCATTTACAATCATTACCTGCTCATCCTCTAAAGATTCAATAATAGACATGGCAAAACCTTCTAAACCTGTACCTGAATAAATAAAGGCATCTCCTTTTGCCACTTTCACCATCTCACTAGGCGATAAATCAATGGAGTGTGCATCGGAGCCAGGAGGTACTATATTCTCAATGGAAACCAAACTGCCACCAATCCTTTTTGTAAAATACTCTAATGGATAAATTGTTGTAAATATTGTAAGTTGTTTGTATTCCTTATCTTCATTTATTGATTGATCTGCAATACACCCACTAATTAAACTGATAATGATAAAAGATATCATCAAAAATTTTATTCTCTTATACATGACATTACTCCTCTAAATGATGTATTTCCATAAGTAATCATTACGATTTATAAATTATTTCTACTTAACCATAAACTTAATATTTATATGGTCCAATAAGTTAAAGTATCCCATATCCCTAAAACAACTAAAAATGCACCGGCAACTTTTTGTATTATACTTCCCACACGTTTTCCTTTCTTCATTACCATGCCACCAGCTTCGAAAAACCATATTAGAAACATTAATATAAGTATTGGCACCGTAGTTCCTATCGCGAATACGGAAGGAAGAACCATACCATATGATTCCGTTAATGCAACCGGCATAAGGCTTAAAAAGAATAGGACGAACATGGTCGGACAAAATCCTAAGGAAAAACTGAAGCCTAACAAAAAAGATCCCCATTTTTTTGATTTAATATTTTCACCAGCAATATTGAGTATAGGGAGGTGCCAATTCATTTTTAGATATCCTAATAAAAATAGTCCTACCGCAATCAACAGCGGTCCAGTCAATTTCCGTATCCAGGGAAAATAAAGGGTCAGTGAAGACTGAATTTCTCGACCAAATAACCAAATTAAAAGCCCAAGAGATGTAAAGGCTACAATTTTACCTAAAGTGAATAATATGACATCCCCCCAAGCCACTTGTTTATCAAGCGACTTTTTTCCAAAAAGGGTTATTGCCCCAATATTCCCAGTCAATTGGCAAGGAACCATCGATCCCACAATACCTAACAAAAAGGCATATAAAAGTGTAACCTCTTTAAATGAAATCGCAACATTCGAAAGTGGGACTGTAATGGAGTTTGTAATCCCATTCATAATTTCGTACATTAAACCACACCATTTCATACTGTTTTTATCTTAATTGTAAGATAAAAATGTGCAGATATTATGAAGAAACACACTTATTCATTTATTTGTAACTATTACCTTTCCTACCATCCCAGCTTTCTTATGACCTGGAACCGTGCAATAAAATTCATATTCCCCTATCTCAAGAGGGGTGAAACGAATCTCATTTTTACTATTTGCAAGAGCGTGCAGATGCAAAGGTCCCTTTAAATTATGATGACTACTTTCCATTGTTTTTACTGATAAGCCTTTTATCTCTATATCATGTTCCACTCCATCCATGTTGTTTAATTGAAGAATGATTTCCTCTCCTACTTTTGCCACAAAAGATGCAGGTGTGTAAGCATTGTTTACCGCCTGAACAGAAACTACCTTTGGATCTTTTGTGCCAGTAGCACGATGCTGATGTCCATGATCTGCTGATGGTTTTACTGCACCATGACTTAATTGAAAACCAAGAATCAGGTATGCACTAATTCCTACCATTGAGAAAAGTGGCTTTAAATACCACGATTTATTAAACTTATTTTGATCTTGGTTAGATTGACAAAACACAAAAAACAATAATAACGAACAAACACTTATCGTTAACAATAGGATTATCAAGAAGAATACATCCTTAGTTGAAATCATTTCTCCCAGCATAGCACCCATCATACCACCCATTAAACCTGACATGGCTCCTTCAATAGACGTAAGTAATCCGAGTCCTACACCCGCGAGTATACCAGCAACCATACCTAAAAATAGTGCAATTATTGTGGAGCTGAATAAGTCCCCTTGGTACATTACGCCAAATGTCAATCCAACTATCAAACTTATGGTCATTGCATAAGTCATGGATAAAATCATTCCCGCCATGGAAGGCAATCGTTTCTTCAATATTCTTGAAAGTACTAGGATTATACCTATTTCCATAATCAATGTTAATAAAATATACCAATAAAATACATGCATCGCGTACCCCTCCCCTCTAACATATCTATGCAAATGATGGTGGGACATGTATGCTGTAGTTTTACAATACTGTGCAGATAATAAGGATTTTTATTTTTAAGTATTAGGAAGTTAGCTGGAGGGGTACACCATTAATGTTTAATAAATCTTGAAAGGAGTTTTTCCATTGTTAATTAAAAATGAATATCAAGAATGTTTGGACGCCTGCTTGGCCTGTATGGAAGCCTGTAATTTTTGTTTTAATGCTTGTTTAAACGAGAATGATGTAAAAATGATGGCTGCCTGTATCCGACTAGATCGCTTATGTGCAGATACTTGTAGTCTTGCAGCGACAGCTATTCAATCAGATAGCCCATTCAAGGAAGAAATCTGCAGATTATGTGCCGAAATCTGTGCTGCCTGTGGAGAAGAATGTAGTAAACACACACACGAACATTGCCAAATTTGTGCGGACGCATGTTTTCGATGTGCAGAAGCTTGCAGAAGAATGATTACTGCATAATGTACTTTTTAAGACACGCCACTTATTGGCGTGTTTTTAATTTTGTTTTTTCCACTCACTACCCCTATAATACATACATCCAATTCAGTTAATAATGACAATTTTTTTGTTGCTTTCTGTCAATCTGCAAACTTTCTCGATAATTTCCGGATATTCTAAAACTATTACAAAGTAGGTGATGTACTTGAAGTTCTCAACCAAGCTAGGGCTTTGGTTCTTCTTTTGTATTTTAATTATTGAAACTGGTTCCATGCTTTTCCTTCATCAAAATGTCGTTCAATCCCTCGTTGATAATGAATTGAAGTCATTATCGGCAAGAGGAGATAGCCATCGAGATGTTCTGGAAGAATCTTTTATCGACAATACACTTCAACATATCGTATTAATGGAATCGAAAACCGATACGGAAGTGGTGATAACAGACCAAAGTGGAAATGTTATCGAATCTTCCATTGCCATCAATGACGAAATCACCTCCATTATTTTGCCAAGTACGCATGAAGATATGATCATTGAAGCAGATTGGGAGTCACAATCCTATATAGCCACTGCATCCCCATTCAGTTCGAATAGTGGGGTTAGGGGAACTGTCTTTATGCTAAAAAGCACTAACCAAATGAAAAGCTTGATTACCAACTTAAACCACCATTTCGGGATTGCTGTTATCATTATTTTATTTTTCCTGGTAATTACGAACCTCATCTTAGTGAAGCTTTTAACCAAACCCTTAGTATCCATGAAAGAAGCAACAAAGCGAATCAATGAAGGAGACTTCACGGTAACCCTTCCTGTGAAATCCAAAGATGAAATTGGAGAGTTGGCGAAATCCATTAAAACATTGGCAAGTAACCTAAACTACTTGCAACAGGAGCGAAAAGAATTTTTGGCAAGTATATCCCATGAGCTACGGACTCCACTCACCTATATCATCGGTTATGCTGATATTGGTCAAAAGCATAATTTAACGGATACTCAAAGGAATGAATATCTGAAGATTATTCATGAAGAATCGATTCGAGTATCAAACCTACTTGAGGATTTGTTCGAATTAGCCAATATGGATCAGAATTCTTTTTCGATTGCAAAGGAAGAAATCCAACTAGGGAAATTCTTGCAGACTATTTTTGAGAAGACTTATCCCGTATTCTCCAATTCCGGCATTGGTCTAAAGTTTAACTGCAAACAGAACTGCTTCGTGAATATAGATCCTTTGCGATTTGAACAAGTAGTACAGAATATATTGGACAATGCACTGAAGTATTCAGACAGAGGGACCACAACCATCGAATTAAGCAAAAAGGATAATATCTGCATACTCTCCATCTCTGACGAAGGTAAAGGAATTCCTGATGATCAAATCCCATATATATTTGATCGCTTATTCCGAGTGGAAAAATCCCGATCTCGCCTTACAGGTGGAGTTGGTCTTGGGTTATCCATCGTAAAGGAAATTGTAGATGCCCATGATGGGGAGCTGAAGGTGAACAGTGAAATTGGTGTAGGTACAACTGTATCGATTCTATTAAAGGAGGCAAAATAGATGAAACAAATACTACTGATAGATGACGAACAAAGAATGCTAGACCTTTTATCCCTCTATTTAACCCCGCACGGGTTTACCTGCATCAAAAAGACTACTGCTTTGGAGGGGATTCTGTTTCTGAGTGATCATGAAGTGGACCTCATTATTCTTGATGTCATGATGCCAACCATGGACGGTTGGGAAGCATTAGCTGCAATCCGAGACTTTAGTAAAACACCTATAATCATGCTCACAGCTAGAAATGATGACACCGATATGATAAAGGGCTTAAAGAACGGTGCAGACGATTACATTTCCAAGCCATTTAATGAAGATGTGCTTGTAGCAAGGATTGGAGCTGTGCTCCGTCGATCGGCCACAGAAGGGCCAACGGAAAAGCCATTACACTTCAAAGGTTTATCACTTGACTCTCTTTCTTACAAATTATCATATAATGGACAGCCTATTTCCATTACACCAAAAGAATTTGCCTTACTGGAGCTATTTTTAAAGTATCCGGATAAGGTCTTTTCACGGGACCATTTACTTTCTACACTTTGGGAATTGAAAGCAGAGACGGAAAACCGCACCATTGACTCCCATATTCGGAATCTTAGAGAAAAACTGCGACAAGTTGGTTTTAATGTGGACAGGCATTTAAAAACCATTTGGGGAGTTGGGTATAGGTGGAATGATAAATTTGAATCGAATTAGTAAATCCATGGAGGTTTAGAGATGAACAAGATAAAGAATTTTATTATGATAACAGTTATAAGTATGCTAGTTGTTGGATGTTCAACTAAAGAGCAAAATAAAAATAATGACTACTTTATAGAGGCAAAGGAAGAAACCATAAATCATATCCACGGGATTGGTTACTTGGGTGATGAGAAAGACTTAATTCTAGCAACCCATCATGGCCTTTTACGCTTTTCTGAAGGAAAATGGTACAAGACTAGTAAAAATAATCATGATTATATGGGATTCCAAGCAACAGATGAGCAATTTTTTTCCAGCGGCCACCCTGAGCTAGATTCCGACTTAAAAAATCCCTTAGGGCTTATTAAAAGTAGTGATCAAGGTGCTACCTTAGAAAGAATTGCTTTTTATGGGGAAATTGACTTCCACTATCTTGCGGCCGGATATAAGAGTCAAACATTGTACGTTTTTAATGAGCACGAAAATTCCCTGAAACAAGGTCTTCATTATTCGGTAGATCAAGGGGAAACATGGGAAGCTAGTTCCATGAAAGGAATATCTGCCAATGCCATCGGAAATATAGCTGCACACCCTACTTCTTCAGAGGATGTTGCTATCTCCACCAATAAAGGATTATTTATTTCTTCTAACTTTGGTAATGAATTCAAGTTGCTAACCAGCTCAAATTCTGTGACAACAGTGGAATATCAGGAGGACAGTCTGATTTACTTTATCCTAGAAAATAATGAAACCAAATTAGTAAAGTACAATTTTAAAAATGAAATAACTGACGAGTTGTCCCTACCTGAAGGGATTTCCAGTAAAAATCCCATTATGTTCATTGCCACTAATCCAGAGAATAGGTCAGAAATAACAGCCATCTCCTTGAATAATGACATTTATCAGTCCAACAATACTGGAGAAAGCTGGAATACATTAGTTGAAAAAGGTAACGTCTCTAATGAATAGAAGCCGTAAGCATATTGTTATCGGAGTCTGTTCCTTTTTGCTAAGTTATCTGATCGTACAAACCAGAAATGAATGGGCTCCCCTGCATGCTTGGAACCGTGCATTCGCAGATGTATCCTTATTCATGCTTGGACTTGTCATGGTTATAGGGCCAATCGTACGTATCCTCCCAGTCTTGAAGGGGCTGGTTGCATGGCGAAGATCGTTAGGGGTATGGTCTGGAATTCTTGCGCTTATTCATACGATTATCATTCTAGATGGATGGGTTGAATGGGATTTTACACGATTGTTTTTCATTTTCACTCCATTTGGTCAAGAATGGGTATTGCATCCTGGTTTCGCACTCGCTAATGCAATCGGAATAATTGCGGTGCTATACTACCTTATACTAATGATTACATCGAACAATCTGAGTATTAAAGTATTAGGTAATTCAGCCTGGAATTATTTACAGAGTAAAACAAGCACTCTTTATCTTTTGGTTTTGTTGCATACTCTTTATTTTTTGTATTTTCACAAACCGGAAAATCCTAACTGGATGAAAGGTCCTTTTATAGCCATTATTGTTTTGATTTTCTTATTTCAAATAGCAGGATTTGCATGGACCATTCGAAATAGAATCAAAAAAAAAGTAAACAAATAAAACTTGTTTACTTTTTTTATTGGACTGTCACAAATTGTTACTTTTTCTAATAATGGAATTCCATAATTTCTGCAATCATTTTTGATAACATTCTCCTTGAAACTACTTAAGGAGGAATAATCATGAAACTAAAGCTGATAGCTTTACTATCTTTTACGGTAATATTTTTGGCGGCATGTTCGGATATGAGTAACATGGATCATGGTGAAATGAATATGAGTGATTCTTCAACTGAACAAGAGAAAGAAAAACTCCCTGAAACAAAAACTACCTCAACTGAAGTATTCTCTGAGAATGAAATAACATTGGTTGCAAAAGAGGCAGCTCATCAATTAAACAATAGTACAGTGGTAAACGCCTGGACCTTTAATGGTTCTGTTCCTGGTTCTCAAATACGTGTTCAGGAGGGCGAAGATATAACAATTCATCTAAAAAACGAACTTAAAGATCCTGTTTCCATTCATTGGCATGGCCTTCCTATCCCAAATGCAATGGATGGAATTCCCGGTGTGACCCAAAACGCTGTTCAGCCTGGCGAGACCTTTACCTATAACTTTACTGCCACAGTTACCGGGACATACATGTACCATACACATCAAGACGGTGTCAATCAACTTGATAAGGGCCTATACGGTTCTTTCATTGTAGAACCTGCTAATAAGACATATGACAGAGATTACTCATTAATGTTGGACGAGTGGATGAGTGACCCTAAAGGCTCTTCCATGAGTGATATGGAAGACATGGACCATGGAAAAATGAATGATAAAGAAAAAGAAAATCAGGACAGTTCAATGTCCATGGAGGGCATGGGCCATAACATGGACGGCTACGACATCTTCACCATTAACGGAAAAAGCGAAGATTTGATTGAGCCGTTAAAAGTGAAAGAAGGGGAAAAAGTTCGAATACGGCTTGCGAACATAGGGTTCATGTCACATAAAATACACCTTCATGGGCATCAATTTAAAGTAGTAGCAATTGATGGTCAGGAACTGAACGCTCCACAAGAACTAGAAAATCAATTATTGTCTATTGCACCTGGTGAGAGGTACGATATTGAATTCATTGCTGACAATCCAGGTGTTTGGTACCTTGAATGCCATGGGGAAATGACAGGAACAGAAGGAATGAAAACAAAAATACAATACGAAGGATATACGGAATCCAAAGATAAGCCAAATCCAAAAGAAAAACTACCTGAGTTTAACTTTAATGACTATGGTGAAGCAAAAAGTGGATTTTTTGAGATGAACCAACAGTACGATCTGGAGTACACGATGAATTTAGATACCGAGATGGAAAAGAAGGAGATGGTGTATACCATCAACGGAAAAACTTTTCCTGAAACAGAGAATATCATAGTAAAAGAAGGAGACAATGTCAAAGTGAAATTGGTCAACAATTCAGCCACAGATGACCATCCTATGCACCTTCATGGCCAATTTTTCCAAGTACTAAGCAAAAACGGAAAACCAATAGAAGGATCTCCAGTCATTAAAGACACCATCAATGTAAAACCCGGTGAAGAATATGAAATCGCATTTAAAGCAGATAATCCAGGAAACTGGCTCTTCCATTGCCATGATTTGCACCATGCCGCAGCTGGAATGGTGACTCAAGTAAAATATGAGGGTTTTAAACCTGATTTCAATCCAGATCCAGAAGCGAATAATAAACCAGAGTAAAATTACCACAACTCATAAGGATACCAAAGCCTCTTTCACCACGAAAGAGGCTTTGGTTATGCCTGTCTGGCGGAAAACTAGATGTAAAAATATATTTTTCTCCTAGTATTCTTCTGTAATGATAGGAATTCCGATTGTAATTTGTAAGTTTGAATTGGACGGTTCCCTTCTTAAAGCCACTTGAAGATTAAATCGCTTATTGTTGGTGGAAGGTAAACTGAAAGCCCAATCCTTGTTAAAGGCTGACACCGAAACAAGGTTTTTTTCTTCAAGCCCTTCCACTTTATCAGCAGATAGGTTTTCCAAAAGTAAATTTGCTTTTACATTTAAATCCGAGTTGATATCAACATCTAATAAACTTCCCTTCACTGTAAAGTATATACTGTTCTTCAATTCAATATCATTAACGAAGCTTCTATAATCCTTTTCTGACCATCCTCCTCTTGTATAACTGTAAGTCTGTACTACTTGATATGAATGATCCTCCTTATAAGCCGTAACCGTTATTCTTTCCCTTTCGATGTCACTCTTCATATTAGTTCCTACAATTAAATAATGATGATCCTGTTCCATGTCGGTGGACCATTCGAATTTTGTGTAATCTTTCTTTAACTTCGCTTCTATTTCCTTGATTACATCCAAATTATTTACATTAAGTTCCTCACGGGAATAAATCGTCCACTCATGTATTATTACTCCCTGATTTTTAAGTATGTTAATAGTAGATAATAACTTATCCTTTTCATCCATGGATTCCCTATATTGACTATCTATTACCATGAAACCAGCTATAAAAATAAGAATAATGTATAAAAGCATTTTCACGATTCCATTTCACCTCCCGATTATAACCCTGCTTATAAATAAATTTAAGCAGATAAATATTCGTTGAATTTCTGTTACAAATAATGCACAAATTCTGGACAAGTTTTCGCTAAACTTAATTGATTAAATCTTGATAGAATAGGAGCTTCCAGATATGAATTCTTTACAGGCTATAGATAGAGTAGCATTCGAAATTGGACCATTTACAATCTATTGGTACGGAATAATTATTGGGATTGGAGTACTTCTAGGTTGGTACCTTGCAACCCAAGAGGCAAAGAAATTAGGGTTGAGTAAGGAAATATTTTCAGATCTACTAATTTGGGCAATTCCTATCGCAATTGTCAGTGCAAGATTATATTATGTCGCATTCAATTTGGATTATTATTTAGATAATCCAGGAGATATCTTTGCGATATGGCAAGGTGGTATCGCCATACATGGTGCTCTGCTTGGAGGTGTCATAGTTGCTTATATATACACCCGAAAAAAGCGTGTTTCCTTTTGGCAATTAGCAGATATAGCAGCCCCTAGCATCATTTTAGGTCAAGCAATTGGAAGGTGGGGGAACTTTATTAACCAAGAAGCACACGGTACTGAAGTTTCACGATCCTTTTTGGAGGGGTTATATCTCCCTAATGTCATCACGAATCAAATGTTTATTGCGGGAGCCTACTACCATCCCACATTTTTGTATGAATCACTTTGGAATTTAGCTGGATTTGGTGTTTTGTTATTTTTGAGAAGACTCCCCATCAAAAGAGGTGAAATTTTTCTCTCTTACTTGATTTGGTACTCATTCGGAAGATTCTTTGTTGAGGGTTTAAGGACAGATAGCCTTATGATAGGAGAGGTCCTAAGGACAGCCCAGATTCTTTCCTTATTAATCATTCTTCTTGCCATTTTTCTAATTTGGTTCAGAAGAAAAAGTGGCTATGCAAAAATTCTTTATCTTAATGATTACAGAAAATAACTTTTTCCATAAAAAATAGCTTGTAGTATAACGCTACAAGCTATTTTTATGGCTTTATTCTTCTGATGATAATTCACTTTCTGTTACCCACTTATGATTGGTTACTTCCTCTCCACTGTCTTTCAAAGTGAAGTCTACCATATAAACGGTGGTTTGTTCCGCTGAATCAATAACTGCAGTTGCACCCTCCATACCTTCCATATGTTCAGCTTCTACCTTTACTTCAGCACCAGCTTCATAAGGTTCTTCCTGTCTATCCGCTATCTCTTCGTGGATGATCCATTTATGATCTTCGACTCTTTCTCCACCATCGGTTGGGTCATAAGATATGGTATATACCGTTGTATCATATGCTCCAACAATCGTAGCTTCTGCACCTTCCATACCTGGCATGTGAGCCTCAGTAATAACCGCTGTACTTCCAACTGGGAATGCAGGACTTTCTGCTTCCTCCAGTCCTTCAGGGACTTCACCGGAACCGGACATATCCATTCCGGAATGGTCCATTCCGGAGTGTTCACCTTCTGAATTTTTCTCTTCATTTTCGTTTGAAGCTGTATCGTTTCCGTTATTCGAGCATGCAGATAATACTAGCAATCCAGCAAGAGCACCAAACAATATTAGCTTTTTCCAACTCATTTTTGTTTCCTCCTCCAAAATTAATATAATTATTATACCCAGAAAATTTGCAGAAATTATGGACTTACTCGATTTCATTCTATATTTCACAAAAAATTAAAGATCCAGTTAAGCAACCTTTAACTTCTTCCATAAACTTAGAAAGAAATGTATTTCCTCGGGTTCACCGCATTCGATTTGGCATTATTCCAATTACCTTCATGCAGCTCGAAGTGAAGGTGGTTTCCAAAAGAATAACCTGTGTTGCCCATTCCTCCTAGATACTCCCCTTTTTCCACATATTGTCCTTGACTGACAGAAAGATTATCCATATGAGCATACACGGAAGTATAAGTCTGTCCATTAACACTATGTGTAATG
Organism: Sutcliffiella horikoshii; assembly: GCF_019931755.1. Classification (NCBI taxonomy): domain Bacteria; kingdom Bacillati; phylum Bacillota; class Bacilli; order Caryophanales; family Bacillaceae; genus Sutcliffiella; species Sutcliffiella horikoshii. Next base: position 3,207,495 of record NZ_CP082918.1, read on the forward strand.
ATTACCCAATTTCCATAAGAACTACTATAAGATGCATTTGTTACATAGCCATCAGCAACAGCTACAATTGAAGTTCCTCTTGGTGCAGCAATATCTATTCCATAATGGTAACGGGGTTGACCATTTAATACATCATATCCAAATTCAGTAGTAAATACCCCATTTGTAGGGGCAGTCCATACTCCTTCACTGACAGGAATATGAACTGGGCTATTTACCTGTTGTGGTTTAGAAGTTGCTACTTTTTGCTTTTGTTCTTCTGCAGCTTTCCTTTCTCGTTCCTTTTGCCTTGCTAATTCAACTAATCGCTCCTGCTCAGCTATAATGCTCTCTTCAATACCTTTCTCTAACTCGTACAATTCATTGCTCTTTTCTTCAAGGTCAACCTGCATTTGTTCTATTTTTTTCTGTTGAGCTGTAAGACTGTTGATAAGTTCATTTTTTTGTTCCTTTTGTGAACCTAAACTTGCAATAAACTTATCTAGTTCTTTCTTTTGAGTTTCCAAATTTACTAATTCTTCCCGTACTTCTTTTTCTTTTTGTGTTAATGAATCCTGTTCTTTCTTTTGTTCGTCAATTATATCGCGGTCTGCCTGTACGAGTGTACTTACTGCTGTTAATCGATTTATGAGGTCAGCAAAGTTCTCAGAATTCAAAATAACTTCTAGATAGTTATTATATCCTCCGTTTGTTTGAAAGGCACGAGCCCGATCTTCTAATAACGCTGCCCTCTTTTCCAGCTTTTCTTTCAGTACCTCTATGTCTTTTGTCAACTTTAAAATATTTTCATTCGTTTCTTTAATATTTCCATTTACGGATTTTATTTCTTTATCCGTATTGGATATTTCCATGTCTAACTTTTTAATTTGGGCTGTCAAGTCATTTTGTTGAGCTATAATACTATCAATTTTTTTATTATTGTTCTCGATACTTCTATCAATTGACTGACGTTCTTGCTGAACATCCTGTTTTTTCTGCTTTAAACTATCAATCTCTTCAGCTGAAGTGGAGTGAGGAAAAAAAGCATTACTAACTGACAATAATGCAACTACAAAATATCCAAGAAACCTTTTATTTTTATTCATTTGAAAACTCCTGTTATAATTATTTCCTCTTCCTATGTATGGATAGCAAATTAATGAGGATTCGAATGCATTTTGTGTCGAAAAACAGAATCTATTATCGAACTTCCTTATCTTAACACTGTCTAGTGCTTAGTAGATAACCGTTGTCTTACAAATTCTTCTCATGCTAGTAACATTTTCTAGCATTTTTTGTGCAGAAAAAAACAGTCTCTTAGCGCAGGCTAAAAAACTGTTGTCTCTATCATAAATTTCCTATATATATTTTCTCAGTTTAAACTAGTATATATTAGAATACATTATCAGCAAACATATACTATACTCAATTCTTGGTATACCTTCGTATGTTAAAAATCACCAACATCTTTATCTTCCCAAACCAGTTCACTAAAATACTTAGCAAATACTTCCACAGAATTATCTAACTCCACCATAGTATTATCTACTCCCCCTACTTCTAGTAGAATAGATCTATCGGATAAATCTTGGTTATAAATCCCGTCACCTTCGGATTTATTCTTTATAACTACACCTCTACTTAAACCCGGAAAGTGTTCTTCTATAGCATAGTGGAGATTACTTGCGAAATCCAGATTCTCCTTGAAATTTTTATTCTCTTCTCCAACAATAAACAATAGTTTAGCGTAATCTTTACCATTTATTTTAATATGAGTTTTATCTTTTCTTACAGAATCTCTGTGAATATCAATCAAATATTTCAGTTCATTATTGGAACTTAATACTTCTTCAACCACCTCTCTTGAGTACTGATATGAGTTATAATAATTCCAGCCCCGTGAAAGTAATTGTTCAGTTACATTAGTAGTGTTATGTTTGGCGACTATTCCATGACTTAATAACTTCCCTTTTAGCATATTTCCTACAGCTATAACGTTAACTTTAGAATTATTACTTGTTGCCTCATCAGGTGTTTTGGCACCCTTTAACAAAGGTAAAAATGATTCCCAACTATGCGATTGATAAATGTAAACTAATTCCTTTTCATTCGTTTTTTCTGGTGCAGGAGGTGGAGATATTTCTTCTTCTATTTCTTCTAATTGTTCATGTGCAATTTCCCTCTCCTTCAATAATACTTCCATGGGAGGAGAGGATTCATGTGGAAGAGTAGTATAGTTCGTCCCTTCTCCTGCAATATGTATCCTGTAGTCAAATGCATAAAAGCCTGGAATTTCATTTCCTAACAAACTCCTGACATCATTAGGTTTAATATTAGTGGCTAATTGAAATATCATACTTTGAATCGGTATTTTATCTACCTCTACTCCTTTTCCAATCATATAATGATTTTGGCTTTGAAGTGCACTTAAAAAAATATTTGTATTATTTATCTTGTATAACCAAGTGCCAATAATTTCTGAAGAAAGCTTATTTGTAAAAGCAGTACTTATTACAGTTACCAATAAAAGCGATATGATGATAGACAAAAAAGTACTATTTAAATAGAAGACCAAAATATTATTAGATGAACGTTTAGTAGAATTCATTTTAGCTCCCTCCTCATTCTAGTATTTATCCTATGAATGAAGCAGTTAAAATAGAAGGAGATAATGTATGCTTAGGAAAATAGTTACTATATACTGAAAAGGATGATACGATTAAAGTATCTTTACCTTTAATCGTATCATCCTGATATTTATTCATGACAAGTTGAGAACTATTAATAATTATTAACTGACTTAGAAAGTTGAGCATTACGGGTTCTCGGATCGCAATCTGCAACTTTATCTTTTGTGCTAGATACCCAGCGGTCTTTGTTAAAACGAGTCCATAGAACAATTGCTCTAAAGACTATATCAATTCCAATAGCTATCCAAACGCCTGCCAAGCCCATTTCTAGCACTATCGCAAGAAGGTAGACTGTCCCAGTTCTTATAAGCCACATGCCTATGATGGTCAGATACATAGGATACTTTGTGTTGTTTGCACCTTGATATGCACCTGTTAATATTTCCTGCAATTTGGTGAACAGCAAAAGTATTAGTTCCAAGTGCAAAAACACTTGCAAAAGCTGCCCCGACAATTCCATATGCAGGAATGAACCAGAATCCAACTATTAAGAAGACTGTATGCTTGTTAATAGTTATTTGCGCAAGCTGACATGGTTTCTTTTGTTGTTTGAGGGTGACAGTGCGATTCTGGTTCTGGTGCCTTTTCGAGTGCCATCCATTTTCCCCGTTTAAATTGTATTGCCAATACTATTGCACGAAATGCTATATCTGCTCCTATCGCTATCCAAACTCCCGCGAGTCCCCAGCCCAGCTTGATTCCAAGAAGATAGACAAGTACGGTTCGTACCGCCCACATCCCGAATCCAGTAAGGTACATCGGGAATTTCGTGTTGTTTGCCCCCTGGAATGCTCCTGTAAGCACCATTAATACAGCGAGGAATGGCTGGAACATACCCGAAATCTTTAGTGCGGTACCTATATCATCAATAACTTGCTGTTCGTCGGTAAAAAATCTGCCAGCCCAGTCACCGAGGAAGAAGAGCAAGGCACCGAGCAGGGTCATCGCTCCTACTGTGAGATAGGTGGATAGTTTGGCATAATGCCTGGCTTCTTCAAGATTGCCCGCACCGATTTGCTGGCCAACCAAAATTGTGGCTGCTGTAGCAAATCCATATCCAATCATATAGGAAAATACTTCGACATTGCCGGCAATCTGGTGGGCGGCAAATGCATTGGTACCAAGGGCAACAACGAAACCGAAATAAACAATTTGGCCGGCACGCATGACCAGTCTCTCGCCTGCAGCCGGTGCTCCAAGGGTAGTCAGTTCCATCAGATGTGTCCTGTCAATACGCCAGTAATCTCTTCTGAAGGTAAGAGTTGCTGTTCTATTGACATAGTAAAATAATGCAATGCTGCCGATTAATCTAGAAATGACGGTTGCGATCCCTGCTCCAACGATGCCCATTTCAGGTATGAACAAAAATCCGAATATGAGGACATAATCCAGAACGGCATTCACAATATTGATGACAATACTGACCTTCATTGGGGATTTTGTATCGCCTGCTCCTCTAAGAATAGCGCTTAATACAAACATGAAACTCATCACAATCGACGGGATTCCAACAATCCTAAAATATAGAGCCCCTGCCTCTAAAACTTCCGCTTCTATCCCCATCAGTTTTAGCAGCGGTTCAGCGAAAATCCAGGTAATAATTCCTGTTAAGATGCCAAATATGGCAGCAAGAACGATTGATTGCTGTGAAATATGCCTTGCTTTTTCCGGAAGGTTAGCACCAAGGAAGTTTGCAATCCTTACATTGGCTGCTACCCCAATTGCCATAAATAACGCAAAATATATCGCAAGAACTGCATTGGTGACCCCTACCGCCGAAACTTCTGCCAGACCGATTTTTGATACAAAGTATGTATCGACAAAGCCGAGGACCGTCTGGAAAAAATTTTCGATGACTGCTGGAATAGCCAGTATCGTAATGATTTTCAGTCGTCCTTTGTTCGTTTGCGGCCTGTCAATTTTCCCTTCAATCTCCTTCACGTTTGTACCTCCTTTCTAGAAAATTGAACAATAGCACACAATCCTGTGTGCCATTGCTGAAACTGATGCCTATTACTTGACTTCAATCACAAAAGGCACCGTATAAAGTTTTTGTTTGTACTTGAACTGCCCCCAAATTTTATACAATCCACCTTGGGGAAAGCTGGTCATATACTCGACATTTGGTCCTTTTTCGTTTTCATCTACTGGGTGAACATGGAGAAATTCATTCATATCCTCACTGACAATCACGACATGTCCTGCAGAACCAAGATAGGGTTCAAGTTCAGTAATTGGGTTTCCTTCCTTATCATTTAGGGTGAAAATCAAACTTATATGCTCATCTACTTGCGCTTCTGGGAGAATCAGCTCGATTGTCAGGTCGTCTATCTCCTTTTTCAAAAGCTTATCAGGAACCACCTCTTCCATTGTTTCCGAACCGTTTACGACAAGCTCATGAGACGCAAGCTGCTGATTTGCCCCCTCCGGCAGGAAATCTGCATATAATTTATATTCCCCTGCCTTTGGGAAGGTTGTCTTTACCTGAAATTTGCCTTTCCCACGATAATGCGGATGAAGATGCTGAAAAACAGACAAATCCTTTTTGATTGCCAGTAGGTGCATTTCTTTTTCATGCACAGCTAAAAAAGCCTCGATAACCTCCCCGGAGAAATCTTTGATGTTAATAAGAATTTCTGTTTCTTGACCAACTTTGACCGTAAGAGGGTTCGAGGTCCAATCAACCTGTATTTTTGATGACGTTGCCCCACCTTTAGGTTTGTTCTCGTGATGGTCGGTGTGGTCTTGATAGGAATCCACCATGCTATGTCCTTGATGATGTTCATAACTGACATGTGGTGCTCGACTAGTCTGGCTACTATCTCTTGTCATTCTTGCGGTCTGCCTGTTGTCATGATTGTTTACAGTACTATGATCATTTTTAGGATTCATCTCCCGACCTCCAATCAAAATCTATTCTTCCATCATATAACTGAAATGATTCATGACTTTCTTTTGTTCATCTGGCGTACCCATAGGCGTTACATCTGCTTCAATCTCTTTCAGGAATTCAGTAACCATATTTAGCAGTTGCCCTTGCTGAAGTGCCTATTCAATATGAGTCTGTTTGACCTGATGGTCCTTCATTTTAAGAGCTGAGAAGAAGTTCTCCTTCGCCATTGCCTCTGTTGAAACCTTAATCTCTAATGCGATATGCTTGTCCATCAGCTGTGACCCTCTAGATGTAGTTTCGAGCTGACCCTCCGGAAGCTCATCGAAATCCGGAAGCTTCTCAAAATCACTTTTGTCAGGATCGAGCATATCCATCATGATACGCACATGGCTTCTTAAAATCCCTACCTTAGTATTTAGCAATTCAAGTAATTTTTCTTCTTTTACTTCTCTTGCCATAAGCTTTACTTTCAATATCATGCCGTCATGGTTAGGTAGGTGAGTTGCTAGTAACCCTAAGTCAGATGCAGGTAATAGCATATTTTTATTCCTCCCTAATTTCTTTGGCTTTACTAGTTTCTACCCCAGGTTTCTTGAACTAAACTCCATAGAAAATGCATATTTGACTACAGTGAGCAGTATTGTTTGTAATTATAAACCGGCGCTTATAAAATACACAGCGAGGAATTGTGTATTTAAAAATAATGTCATGTAAAAGCTAGATAAGAATTAAAGGAGGTAAAAATGGTGAAAAAAATTGTTATGCCCGCACTTATCTTATTGATTCTGCTCATTGTGGGCGGCTGGTTTTTTATGAGGGTTTTTGGCGGCATGAACGGCAACATGCCTGGACAAGGGGGAGGAATGATGGATGATGGTATGATAGGTAACGATAACGGAGAGGTTGAAGATATGAAGAATGACTCATTCGCTGATGGAGGAACCTCTCTTCCCATTCCCCCCATCCTAAAAGATGAGAATCCGGACCCAGGAAAAGCAGAGTTCACTCTTGTTGCCCAAAAAGGAACCATGGAGTTTATAGAAGGCAAACCAACAGATACGTTTGGATATAATGGCGATTACCTAGGACCCGTGATTCGTGTAAAAACTGGAGATGATGTTTCGATCAAGGTGAAAAATGAGATTGATGAAGCAACCACTGTCCATTGGCATGGACTAGAAGTTGACGGCGACCAGGATGAAGGCCCTCATTCCGGTATCCAGCCTGGAACCACGTGGAATCCGCAATTCAAAATTGAACAAAATGCTGCTACATTATGGTATCATCCCCATCTGCTCCATGAAACTGGCGAACATGTATATAAAGGACTTGCTGGTCTATTTATAATTGATGATGAAGATAGTGAGAACCTGGACTATGACCTGCTTGCCCATTTGCTCCCAGTTCTTCTTAAAACTTCTGTATGATTCTTTCCTGTTTTTTATACCAGTGATAGGATCGTTAAAATATATATGGTCATCGTTGTATCCAGTAATTAGCACGGAATGTTCTTTGTAAGTGATTGATTCAGGTCCTAATGGCGTTATCCATTCCTCAAAATAAGATGCCGGCAGCTTTTTATAGGTTGTATTAATGATCACCCATATGGGAAGGTCCAAGGATAAATAGGTTTTAATTTCGGAAAAGTCAGCTCCCGTTATATCCTTTACTTTACCAGGTAAGTATTTTTCTGCCAGCTCAGCTATTGGTCTATGATAAACACCAAATCCGGGTTTCTTATAGGTATACATATCCCCAATATAGCCATCGTTTGGATGTCCCCAGTTAGGTACACCCTCTCTTTTCTCGAGCAACACCGGATTCTTCTTAATGCCTGAAGCTAATTCCATTTTATCCACATCAATATCATTGTATTGAAGTAACATTGCAAGACTAGTTACTTCACATTCTCGTGGAAGTTTGGGAAATTGTTTAACCACTGGTGCGTAAAGAAGCACTTTATCCTTTATTCTTATAATCAAATTTACCTTTATTGAGCCTTCATTTTCATTGCTTGGCCTACAACATTCCCCCCACACTTCATTTTCTTTGTTTATAATAAAAGTGACGGCCAATTGTCTTAGCTTCAAAAAATCGACCCCTTTCATTTTCGCTTCAAAATCCTACCTGTATACTGACTTAACTTATAATTCCAGATGTGGCCTTACGATTCCTACCTTATTCCAGAATCTGGCCCGATTGCGGAATAAGCATGACTAGACAATTTGATTATAGAACCAGCGGCCTCAAATAGGATTTAAGACTAAATACTCGCTATAGGATCTTGAGAAACGTTCTATAGCAAATTTCATTGAAAGTCCCACTTTGGTCGTCTTAAATCCTTATACACAGTACATTATGTTTATATCCCCTATAGAAACAACAGCTTCTTTTATTCCTAGTTTTCAATCAGAGTGTGAATCCAAAAAAAAGCCTATTATCTGCACCCTGTAGGTAGTAGGCTTTTTAAATTTAAGAATTATTTTAGTAAGTTAATCGGATTCCCATCATTATTTAAGAACAGTCTATTTACTTCCTCTTTTATCCAAAATAAGCGTTAATCCTCTAAATAAGCGTTAACCTCTTTTATATTGCTTTTCTTTATGAAAGAATTGTTCCCACTTCATGACGACGACTTTTTGTCTCATTACCAGCATGAGGAGTAAGAGTCCTATAAGCACAACAAGCATGGCAGTTGGGGAAAATTCCGTGATGAATTGGCCAAAGACGGTATAGATGATTGCGAGAGGAATATTAGTCAGGAGAGAAGCTTTTGCATAGTGAGAGAAGCTTTTTGTCGTTTCAATCAAGCAGAGAGAAAGTAAGTGGAAGTGGATGAATGGGATCAAACGCATGACAGTGATCTGTCCAACCGAGAAATTTGCCCGGTTGCCAAAGAGCCTTTCTTTCATTCTTAAAATTTTCCCGAATATGCCGGGAAACTGCTGGTATAGAAAGTAGAAAAATAAACTGGATAATGTTAAGCCTGCCACAGAGTAGATGCTGCCGATTACCCCGCCGAACAAGGCTCCACCTGCAATGCAGATGATGACTACCGGAATAAACAAAACTTGTCTTAATATATGGAAAAGAATAAAACCAAGAGAAGCCAGCCACCAGTGACTTTCAATCACGACAAAGAGTACGTTCATTTTTTCGTCCATTTTGGCTTGCCTCCTAGTTTTAATATTAAAGCTTATTCAACTATCAATATTTTATGTTAACTTATCAGGCTATGAGAAAATACCCCCAAAACCCGATATGTAAAAATGTTATGAATGGTAGACCTATCCGGAATAACAGACGCTTTGTTTTATGGCGGAAGGTTTGCATCCCCATCCACGTACCAAGGGCACCGCCAAGCAAGGCAATTCCCCATAGATGTAATTCAGGTATTCTCCAGCGATGTTCGATGGCTCTTTGTTTATCTACTTTCATAATAATGAAGCCTACAATGTTTATAAAGATATAATAACCGACGAGTACTTCCATCATATCCTCCGACGTTCGAATGTGTGCACACATTTTGTAGACTGACTTCCCTATCAGTCTCGATATTATTTTATCAAAACACAAAAGAGGCTACCAAATTGTTAGCCTCTTTTGTTTGGATAATTATTTATTTAAGCTGTTTTTCGCAGCAGTTGCCAATTCAGCAAATGCTTTTTCGTCGCTAACTGCTAGCTCAGCTAACATTTTGCGGTTTACTTCGATTCCAGCTACTTTCAAACCGTGCATTAGACGGCTGTAAGAAAGACCGTTCATGCGAGCCGCTGCGTTGATACGAGCGATCCAAAGCTTACGGAAGTCGCGTTTTTTCTGGCGACGATCGCGATAAGCGTACATTAGGGATTTCATTACTTGTTGGTTAGCTACTTTATATAAAGTGTGTTTAGAACCGTAATAACCTTTGGCTAATTTAATGACTTTTTTACGACGTTGGCGTGTTACTGTACCGCCTTTAACTCTTGGCATTATGAATACCTCCTATAAAAATATTATCTTAAGTTGTCTAACATGTGACGGATGCGTTTGAAATCACCTTTGCTTACCATAGCTGATTTACGCAATTTACGCTTTTGCTTTTGAGACTTGTTAGCGAATAAGTGACTTGTGTATGCGTGAGAACGCTTTAAGCTACCAGATCCAGTTTTCTTGAATCTTTTCGCTGATCCGCGATGAGTTTTCATTTTAGGCATTGGAGTTCCTCCTCATATGAATTACTTTTCGTTTTTAGGTGCCAGTATTAAGAACATGCTACGCCCATCCATTTTTGGATGAGACTCAATTGTTGAAACTTCTGCACAAGCTGCAGAGAAACGATCTAGCACACGCTGACCGATTTCTTTATGCGTAATCGCACGTCCTTTGAATCGGATCGATGCTTTTACTTTGTCTCCTTTTTCAAGGAACTTGATTGCATTGCGAAGTTTCGTATTGAAGTCATGCTCATCAATAGTAGGACTTAAACGAACTTCCTTTAAGCTGATTACTTTTTGGTTTTTACGCGCTTCTTTATCTTTCTTCTGTTGCTCGAAACGGAACTTTCCGTAGTCCATAATTCGGCATACAGGAGGTTTCGCATTAGGCGCAACCATTACTAAGTCAAGGTTAGCACGTGCTGCAATTTCCAGCGCTTCTACTTTTGACTTAATTCCTAGCTGGTCTCCATTTTGACCGATTAGACGTACTTCGCGGGCACGAATGCCATCGTTTACCATCATGTCCTTGCTAATAATTAGCCACCTCCAAGGTTTATTCCGAATACCGTTTGACGAACAATTTACTCTTTTGTACAAACAAAAAAGTGTGGGTATACACATACACCCACACTTTACGATTACGTAAGTAAAAGATAGAATCTTTCTCGTAAAACCTGCCAACTGCATGAGATGCGTCAATCAGGTGAGAAGCGGGTGCTTCTTCTTGTCCTCAAACAAGTATTCAATTTGACCTTGTATAATATATCATTAATGATGATTGATTGTCAAGAATTCGTATCAAATGAAACAACGTTTTAAATGATATCAGATAAATTGCGATTGTGCAATAGTTTTTTTCTTTATGGTTAAACTCCCTGTCTCCTTTCGTTCCGGGTGGTCGCTTTCCGCGGGACGGTGCTTGAGCCTCCTCACTTCGTTGCGGGGTCTCAAGCTACCGCTACTCCCCCGCTGGAGTCGACCACCCTGCACTTCAGTCGACAGGGGGAATTATAAAGCTTAGCTTATCTCTTCGCTTCTTTCACCAGTTCTTCCACAAATTTCTCTAGTGAGATTGTTTCGGATTTTTGTTCGCCGTATTTACGGACGTTTACTGCGCGTTCTTGGATTTCATTGTCTCCCAGCACTAGCATGTATGGAATCTTTTGCATTTGTGCTTCACGGATTTTGTAGCCGATCTTTTCGTTTCTTTCGTCAATTTCTACGCGAATTCCTTTTGATTTTAGAAGGTCTTGCACTTCTTTTGCATAATCAAAATGCGCATCTGGTGATACAGGGATCACTTGGACTTGTACTGGCGCCAACCAAGTAGGGAATGCACCTTTGTACTCTTCGATCAGGAATGCCACAAAGCGTTCCATTGTCGATACGACACCGCGGTGGATAACAACCGGACGGTGCTGCTTGCCGTCTTCCCCAACATAAGTCAGGTCGAATTTCTCTGGCAATAGGAAGTCAAGCTGTACAGTGGAAAGAGTCTCTTCTTTTCCAAGGGCAGTACGTACTTGAACGTCTAACTTAGGACCATAGAATGCCGCTTCGTCGATTGCTTCGAAATAATCAAGACCAAGCTCATCCATTGCTTCCTTCAGCATGCCCTGTGCTTTTTCCCACATTGCATCGTCATCGAAATACTTCTCTTTATTTTCAGGATCACGGTAGGATAGACGGAAAGAATAGTCATCCAGGCCGAAATCTTTATATACTTCAAGAACCAGGTTCACAACACGCTTCAGCTCATCCTTGATTTGATCAGGGCGGACGAAGATGTGTGCATCGTTCAGAGTCATGCCACGTACACGCTGTAGTCCTGCCAATGCACCTGACATTTCATAGCGGTGCATTGTTCCAAGCTCAGCAATACGTACAGGAAGCTGACGGTAACTGTGGATGCTGTTTTTGTACACCATCATATGATGAGGACAGTTCATTGGACGAAGAACAAGTTGCTCGTTATCCATTTCCATTGGAGGGAACATGCCGTCCTGATAGTGATCCCAGTGCCCGGAAGTTTTATAAAGCTCCACGCTTCCCATTACAGGAGTATAAACGTGGTCATAGCCAAGCTCTACTTCTTTGTCGACGATATAGCGCTCGATTACACGGCGGATTGTTGCACCCTTCGGTAACCATAGAGGTAAACCTTGCCCCACTTTTTGGGAGTTGAAGAAAAGGTCCAGCTCTTTCCCGATTTTACGGTGATCGCGCTCTTTTGCTTCTTCCAACAGGCGAAGGTGCTCATCAAGCTCTGCTTTTTTAAAGAAAGCTGTTCCGTAGATACGTTGCAGCATTTTGTTTTTGCTGTCGCCTCTCCAGTATGCACCTGCAATGCTTAGCAATTTAAATTCTTTAATTTTCCCAGTGGATGGTACATGGATTCCACGGCAAAGGTCAAAGAACTCACCTTGTTCATAAATGGAGATAGTTTCTCCTTCAGGCAGTTCGCGAATCAATTCAAGCTTCAACTCATCATTCAGCTCTACGTAGCGGCGCAGCGCTTCTTCTCTGCTCACTTCCACACGAACAACATCCAAGTTTTCGCTGACGATTTTCTTCATTTCTTTTTCGATTTTTTGAAGGTCTTCTGGAGTTAAAGACTCCTCCATGTCTATATCGTAGTAGAATCCGTTCTCGATTACCGGACCGATTCCTAGTTTCACGTTGCCGTATAGGCGTTTGATCGCTTGTGCCATCAAGTGGGCAGTACTGTGTCGCATGATTCCAAGCGCTTCGTCGGAGTCTTGCATGATGATGCTGATTTCTCCGTCTATTTTAATCGGGGAACGCAGGTCAATGAGTTCTCCGTTCAGTTTTCCAGCGATTGCTTTCTTTTTCAGACCCGGACTGATGGATGCAGCGATATCTTCTGTTGTCGTACCACGTTCAAACTCCTTTACCGCTCCGTCTGGAAATGTGATCTTCATTAATTCCGACATCTCTGTCACCTCTTCTTTAGAATTTTTTAGGTTCGGTTTGACACCGCTGTTAATTTCCTCAAATGGCTTCGCTTTCCTAGGGGCGCTGCTGGAGCCTCCTCGGCAAGCCTGCGGGGTCTCCACCTAGCGCTATCTCCCTCAGGAGTCTTCGCCTTTTGCTCCAATCAACAGCTAGAGATTAACTGAACCAAAATAAAAAAACCCGCCCCTCATATAATATAAGGGACGAGTTTAATATCCGTGTTTCCACCCAAGTTCCCATCTTTTAAAAAGACTAAAAGACGGCTTCATTATTAGATAACGAGGGATTTCCCCGTCAACAGCTACTGCGATGTTCACCGTTGAAGTTCAGAGGTGGTTAGGGTTTTAATCGTGATAGGAAGCTTACAGCCGGTGACTTCCCTCTCTAAAATCCGTTTTTAAAACACTCATGTCCTCATCGATACTTTTTGAGCTATGAAGTTAAAATTGATTATGTAGGTTATTATATTCTCCTGTTACAGGAAAATCAAGTGGTCACTTTAATCAATTTTACTTTTATTTTGCCCAAAATAGTGAAAAGGTAAAACAACGGCACGTTCTTCAAATATATTGCGTATGGTCTCCACAAGCTGATGTTCCGTATTATCCGTGTAGAGAAACAGTTTTTTCGGCGCGATAGAAACCAAGGGTGCAAGTACGACCGAGTCTATATAATACGAATAATTATTAAAATGAGTTCTGTTCATAAACTTGATGAGCTGGTTTTTTGGTATATGCGAGAAAGACTTATCATAAAAATCGAATTGATATTGATAGACAAGGTGCAATTCTTCAAGCTTTGAATCTGTTGTCGTCAGCAATTCCCGCAGCTGATGGACGAACGATTGGTATTCCTGTTCCAGCTTATACTCATCAATCGCCGCTTCTACAAATACCTGCAACCCTTCAAAGTATTCTTTCAACCTGAATGTGATAAAGGAATCAAATGAAAACGATATGGGCTTTTGAAAAAAGGACTGCATGACAGACTCCAACTGGGCATCACGCTGTTCTATAGCCGGAAGATTTGGAATATCAGCCCGTTCTCCGAGAAGGATTGATTGCAGAATACAGAGAATCTGTTCTTGTTCTTCTTCCTCTTTATAATAAAACGTATTTTCCAATACCGACAATATCCATTCTTTTTCTTTGGTACGGTGAATGTAATACTTCAGCACCGGAACAATGGTGTTTCTGTAAAAATGAACATCCTTTGATTCCACGACGATTTTTTCTTTATGTAAAGAAAGGATAGAATCACTCTCAGGATTTTTTTCTAATACATTCATATATATCGCATTTGCGTCCGATTCATTTCGAAAGGAAATCTCAAACAAGTTTGTCCCCCCTTTGATACACCTAATTCAATGTATATGGGCAGGAGGATGGAAAAATGAATAAATATAAAAAAATATGCGCCGGCCCATCTAGAGAAAGGACTAGCGCATATTATTATTCTTCACTCAAATGGATAATCGCCAATGATTACTTCTAGATGTCCTGGAAGAATGGAGACAGTAGAAGGGGTATGGTAGGTCTTTTCTCCGTCTGTATCGATTTCTTGATTGGGAGTGGCTTTGATTTTCAGTTCCTTTGCTCTGAAATAAACTAAATCGTCGTTCCCTTCTGCTGGAAGCTCCTTTTGAAGTCTTGTTTGCATCCATGTCCAAAGCTGGGCAATGGAGGTCTGCTTGATAATCATTACATCCAGTTCCCCGTCCTGTACGCTGGAAGAGGGGAAAAACGACTGAATACCGCCCAGAAAAGAACCATTACCTATCAGAAGCATGACAGCATCCCCTTCATAAGATTGTGTTTCACTTTCTATGGTAAGCTGAAACGGCTCCTCTTCCATTACCGTTTGTCCGGCGCTAATGTAATAGGACAGTTTTCCAAGCAGCTGTTTCGTCCCGCTGTCGATGTTATCTGAAACCTTTGATACCAATCCAATTCCCCAAAAATTCAAGAAGTATTGATTATCACTTTTTCCGACATCCACCGTTTCTGTACGCTTCTCCATGATCTGTTCCACTGCTTTGATAGGATGCTGATTGATTCCAAGCGTTCGTGAAAAATCATTACAGGTTCCGCCTGGTATGATGGCAAAAACAGGTCTCTTTTCCAAAGGAGCCAAAGCGTTGATTAATTCAAAGATGGTACCGTCCCCGCCGGCACCGATTAGAAGATCCACATGGTTCGCCAGTTTCTCCACGAGTCTGGCACCATCACCTTCTTTTTGGGTTGGATGAATGGTTACTTCATCAAATGTACTTAAGAGCTTTTCTTCTATCTGTTCAATGGAATTGATCAACTTTTTGTTCCCGGCATTGGGATTAACGATCACCGCTACTCTCTTCAAAGGTTATTTCCCCTTTTCTTTAGTCTTATAGTAGACGATACCCTTTTTTGGTAGTATTAACATCTTTTTGAGAAATAGCATCAATAAAAGAAGGCAGCATCCCTAAAAAAGGTATATGCAGCCTCTACACTATGGATCTAACCTTATCTTTTTCTCTTTCATTTTCGCCAATCGTTCCATCAGCTTCTGTTTTTCGTCCTCTTCTACTTCCTTGAACTTGTCGGACTGACTGCCTGCAGCATCTGTTTCAGTTGCCGCTCCGTCCGAACTGACAAAACGGTTGCGCACCACTTTCCCTGTTTTCGCTTTAGAGGCGCTTCCTCCACCAGCACTCTTATCAGCCTGCTTTGTATCCGCCCAGTTCTGATACTGGCGATGCTCCTCTTTGGCAAGTTCCATCGCTTCACTGACGGTTTTCACTTGTTTACGCGCCCAATGACTTGCAATCTTCTCCACGTATTTGCGGTTCAGCTTCATATCTGTTTTCAACAACACATAATAAAGCAACACATTCACGACTCCAGGTGTTAATTGTTGTTTGAACATGACGTCTTCCACAATTCGGAGGTCTGAAGCAGAAGGTTCCGAGCCACCAGAAAGATCTGTGAGCATTTGCTTTGGAGAGACATTCTCCAGCTGTTGGATGAGCTGTTCATCTTTTGTTGCTGGCTTTTTATCCGTAAACTGCCTCAAGTTCAGCGGCTGTGTTTTCTCCACAAGGCCCGGCAATGTATCTTGGTATTCCAGCTGATACCAATCCCTTGCTGCCTTACGCAGTTTCTCTAAATCCACTTTTTCATCAACATCAATCACATTCATCATCAAATCGCGCATAGATATCGGATCGATGGTATAGATGAAGGACAGTTTCACAATCGCTTCCTTCACTTTGGCGGTGATTGATTTTTTCGGGATGACTACCTCAGATAGCCCTGCAAAAAACAGATCAAAGTCAAAGATTTCTTGACTTACCTTTGGATCGCTTCCCTTTTTGCGCTCCAGCCACTCTTCTCCCTCTTCTAGTGGCAATTCCTCCATCATCTCTTCATTCGCGGCATATGCCATGTTTTCTGACTGAACAGATTGGAAGACATCACTGAAACTTCTTGTCACTTCCTGGTATTCATCCACAGGGATAACCTTATCGGAAAAGTATTTCTTCACACTTGCGTATTTATTTTTCCCTAGTCGATTATATAAATAAATGGTTAGCATTGGTTCTGAAAAGAATGCTTCCGGGGAGAGTGGAGGTTGAAGTTCATAAATGAAGGTGCGAAGCTGATCATCTTCCTTGACCCACGTTTTTAAAAGACCGATGCCTTCAAGTTTTATTCTTTCCTGATGGATATCCTTTAGGTTGCATTGCATCGTCGTCATAATGCCATGATGCGTCGTCTCCCCGCCCCACAAGCGATCTTGGTCCAGCTCACTCCAGAGGGTCATATATAAACTGTATCCCCTGAATCCGAGCAAAGGTTGATATAGCATTGTTAGGAGTTTACGGTCAAACTGTTGGAGCACTCCATTTGAACGGACAATATACCGGTCTACAGGGACCAGCTCTTTCCAATGGCGATCAGACATGAAACATCCAAACCTTTCTCTTTTTAAAATAATGGAAAGAGAGAGGCATATAAATTCCTCTCTCACTTAGGGTTCCTTATTGCAGCCTACTTATTTTCTTTCTTTTTCAATGATTTCTTTTAATTCATCCAAAAAGACATTGATATCTTTGAATTGACGGTAAACAGAGGCAAATCGGACATATGCCACTTCATCTATTTTAGATAGTCTCTCCATTACCATTTCTCCGACCATATCGCTTTTCACTTCGGATATGCCGATATTTCTTAATTCTTTTTCCACTTCCATCACAATGTCTTCGAGTTGTTTTAGGGCAACTGGTCTTTTTTCACAGGCCCGAATTAAACCTCTCAGCACTTTTTCCCTGCTGAACTCTTCTCGTATTCCTTCCTTTTTCACGACGATAAGCGGCATTTCTTCCACTTTCTCAAACGTCGTAAAACGATAGGAACAAGACTCGCATTCTCTTCTTCTTCTGATGGATTTTCCCTCTTCTACAGGGCGTGAATCTAATACCTTCGTCCCATTATGGTGACAGGCAGGACATTTCATGATGGTTTCCACTCCGTTTCCAATCTACTTTTTCCCCGAATTCAGCCCGGATCCAATATAGATCATCGATTTATCAATCCGTTCATACATCTGTTTGATCAGTTGACGACTGTATCCAAAATCGAAAGGTAGTTTGGTTTCTGTTGTAACGGAAAAATCAACCGCTGTTTCAAAAGGTCGGACAGAGATAACTGTGACAATGACAAACGCTTTTCGGCCTTTGTTCACTTGCAATGCCATTTCTCCGTGCTCCTCAGAAACAGATTTAACCGTTACCCCTTCCATCTTGTTAAACAATTCTTGCAAGGCTTTCATTGCATTCTTATTGGTAGTTTTATAATAACGACTGCGCAAGGATTCTTCTGTATGGTTTTCCCGCGTTTCCGAGTGATTGGTCAATATACCTTTCAGCTTTTGTATCGCTCCCACTTTAGCCTGACAACCCCTTAATTTGTTGTTTTTTATGTATAATATATTTTGAGTATAATAAAAAGAGGTGCATGCTATACACCTCTCTTTATTTTAATGCATTTAGTTATAATTTTAAAGAGCTTTTGCTTTGTTTACTTGAACAGGACCCATTCCACGTGGAAGTTCGATTGTTTCACGCGTCTGAGCATTTAAAGCAGTCGCAATATAGTCAGCTGAAATATTAGGATCTAATTCTCCGCATGTATAAACATCGATACTAGCATATCCGTGCTCTGGGAAGCTATGAATGGTTAAGTGGGATTCGGAAATAATGACTACTCCGCTTACCCCTTGAGGAGCAAATTTATGAAAAGCTACCTCTCTTACTTCTGCACCTGATTTTAATGCAGCATCGACAAATGTTTTTTCGATGTAATCCATATCATTCAATTTGTCAAAATCGCAACCCCATAGTTCTGAAATAACGTGACGACCTACTGTTTCCATCTCACGTTCCCCCTTTTCATTTTTTAAAATACATGAATTCCTCAAAGGTGAAGAGTGATTGATGTATTACTACCACGGGGGAAAGTTAGTCCAAAGAGGTCCTAACCCTTTAAGTAGCCACATAATCGTTTCAAGAAGTTCACGAAAAATAGTATAATGCTTTTATATTAGTTTTGCAACAGGCATTTATGACTTTTTTTCTTGTAAGCTATTAAATTATGAAAAAGGTGAAAGTAATTCCACTTTGCGACAAAAGCAAAAAAGCGATTAACACAAAATGTTAACCGCTTACATTTATTTCACTATAGCATTACCTTAGGCTAAATTAACCAGCCATTACTTCTTTTGCTTCTACCATTTTTTCTGCTACGAATTGAACAAGATCTACCACTCGGCAAGAATAACCCCACTCGTTGTCATACCATGCTAATACTTTTACCTTTGTATCGCCCATCACCATTGTGGATAATCCATCAATGACAGCCGAATGCGGATTTGTGTTAAAGTCCACAGACACAAGCGGTTCCATTGTAACTCCTAATATACCATCCATAGAACCGATGGAAGCACTTTGGAACGCATCATTCACGTCGTCTACCGTAACCGGCTTTTTCAGGTCCACCACTAGGTCAACAAGAGATACGTTAGGTGTTGGAACACGAAGCGCCATTCCATGCAGTTTACCCTTTAGGTGTGGAAGTACTAAAGATAGTGCTTTTGCCGCACCTGTAGAGGTTGGGATGATGGACTGACCGCAAGCTCTTGCTCTGCGCAAATCTTTATGGGGGTTGTCAATATTCTTTTGGTCATTTGTATAAGCATGAACGGTTGTCATTAATCCATTCTCAATACCAAACTGTTGATCTAACACTTTTACAACTGGCGCTAAGCAGTTTGTCGTACAAGAAGCGTTTGAAATGACAAAGTGCTCATTCATATCAAGTACTTCTTCATTTACTCCCATTACAATCGTTACATCTTCGTTTTTACCTGGAGCTGTCAGTACAACACGTTTAGCACCAGCTTGAAGATGAAGCGCCGCTTTGTCGCGAGAATTAAACTTTCCTGTCGCTTCAATTACGATATCTATATTCATTTCTTTCCAAGGAAGCTCTTCTGGATTACGGTTATTTACTAATTGAATACGCTTACCATTTACGATTAACGCATTGTCTTCTGCGTAAACATCCGCATCGAAGCGTCCATGGTTTGTGTCATATTTAATAAGGTGAGCTAGCGTTTCCGCTGGGTAGCTCGCATTGATTGCAACGATATTTAAACCTTCTTCTTGGATGGCGCGTCTGAATACCATTCTCCCAATTCGTCCAAACCCGTTAATTGCAACCTTTGCCTTCATGTAAATTCCCCATTTCTGTATATATGTTATACTTATTAATCTTTTATCCTGCAATTAGTATAACATAATTAAATTCTATATGTCATGTAAAAAATATAAAAAGGGCATATCCCTATTTTTGGATATGCCAGTTGGTTAAGATGTCATTTAGTTGTTGTTCTGTTTTCGCAAGAGATCCGTTGTTGTCTATGACAGCATGGGAGAGTTTAACTTTTTCCGTAAGTGGCATCTGGGACTTTATTCTGTCTGTTGCTTCCTTTTCGGATAGATCGTTTCGCTCCATCAAGCGCTTTAGTTGGGTTTTCTCGGTTACAAAGACGAGTAAGGTTTTGTCCACAAGATGGGTAAGCTTGCTTTCGAACAGTAAGGGGATATCCATTACTACCACATCATGGCCCTCTTCTATGTATTTCTGCGTCTTCTCTTTCATACTGGTTCTGATACTTGGATGCATGATGCTATTGAGCTTTTCCCGTTTTTCCTGATTTTGAAAAATAATGCTTCCGAGCTTAGGTCGGTTCAGTGTTTTGTCGTCATTTAGTATTTCCTGTCCAAATTCACTGACCAACTTTTTATATGTATCTGTACCAATTTCCACGACTTCCCGAGCCACGATATCAGCATCTACAATCGGTATGTTTTTATCGCGCAGCATATTGGCCACTGTGCTTTTACCGCTTGCTATTCCTCCGGTTAGTCCTATAACCAATGGCATGTCCCTTCCTCCTTTTCAAAAGAGAGGCTGCGCTACACAACCTCTAGTGTTTCCTCTTACATTTTAATAATTCCGATAACAATAAGTAATACGCCTGGTAAAAAAGAGAACTTATTAATCCACGAAACGGTGGAAAACACTCTTCCCAATTTTATCCCGGTAATCACAAATAACGAACTCATCACAGCTACTGAAACCGCCATTACCCCAGGAGAGTAGCCAAGCAAGGCTGCACCGATTCCCGCTCCAAAAGCATCCAGGGACAGGGCAATGCCAAGAAAAAAAGCTTCTAACCCAGTGATGGAACCGGAACGGTCAAAGTCGGCTTCTGTTGGCTTTCTCAAAATGTTGATGACAACACCGAGTGATTTGATTTCAAGATTGAACAAGATGCGTTCATCTGCAAAAGAGGTACTGTCTTCGGCTGTACTGGCACGAAAAAACTGATAGAGAACCCACATTCCTAATAGTATCAGAATGCTTCCACCAATTGTCTCTGCAAAAGCAGGGGAGAGAAATTTCATAAGTATGGTGCCTACTAACATGGCAAGCAAAAGCGAGACGGCCGAACAACACGCAATGATACTGATTGATTTAAGCGGCATATGCATTTTTCTTAGGCCATATGTCAAGCCAACACTGAAGCTATCCAGACTAACAGCAAAGGCTAGTAGGATAAGTGAGATGTATGGAATCATTAAGAGCTCCTCCCTAACTATCACTAGGATAGTATATGGCAGGAGCCCATTCGATGTGTTCTATTTATTTTTCACTCTAACTATTATGGCTTTGGCTGACATTTTGGGCAGGTGTGGGTTCCTCTGCCGGCTACGACTGTTTTTTCGATTTCATGGCCGCATTTTCTGCATGGTTCTCCTTTACGGCCGTAGACGAATAGTTCGAGCTGGAACATGCCGATTTGACCTTGGGAGTTTACATAGGATCGAATCGTGCTCCCACCTTTGTCGACGGCTTCCTGAAGAGTGAGGACTATTTCGCGTTGTAGCTCGATAAGCTCCTCTTCGTTCAGACTGCTTGCCGTTCTTTCTGGATGAATGCCCGCTCTGAATAATGCCTCATCCACATATATGTTTCCTAAACCAACTACAACCGTTTGATCTAAAAGCACCGACTTAATATTCCGGTTTGTTTTAGCAAGTCTCTCTTGAAGGAGATCAAGGTTGAACTCGTCTTCAAAAGGTTCTGGCCCTAAACTGGCAAGCGATTTTGCTGCAAGTTCCTCGCCTTTTTTATAAAGATGAAGCGTGCCGAACTTGCGAACGTCCTGGTAGCGAAGTTCGGTGCCGTCCTCAAAATAGAAGAACACGTGGGTATGCTTGTTCGCTGGCTCCTCTTTCTGATAGAGTCCGTATTTCCCTTCCATTCTCAAATGAGAAACCATGCAATAATCGTTAAGGTAGAAGAGGAGGAATTTTCCCCTTCTTCCGATTTTCACAATCTCCTGCCCAATGAGCATTTCTTCAAAAAGAGCGGCATCATCCGGCTCTTTAATCATTTTGGGCCATAAGACTTTCACTTGTTTGATTTTTTTACCTTGTACAAGCTGAACCAGTGTTTTTCTGACCGTCTCAACCTCAGGAAGTTCTGGCATGGTCACACATCCTCATAGAAACAATTATTTCGCGTCGTACCATGTAGAGCCGTAAGAATAATCCACCTTCAGCGGGACCTTCAATTCCACTGCTTGCTCCATTACTTCTGGTACAATCTTCTTTAATTTTTCGATTTCATCTTTAGGGGCCTCAAATACAAGTTCATCATGTACTTGCAGGAGGACTTTAGATTGCATATTTTCTTCTTCAAGCCTGTATGCCATATCAATCATAGCTTTTTTGATAATATCAGCGGCACTTCCTTGGATCGGTGTATTCATCGCTGTTCTTTCAGCAAAGCTTCTCAGGTTGAAGTTACTGCTTGTTATCTCAGGCAAGTAACGGCGGCGATGAAGAAGGGTTGTAACGTATCCCTTATCCTTTGCATCAAGGACGCTGTCTTCCATGTATTCTTTCACGCCAGGGAAGCTTTCCAAGTATCGGTCAATAAATGTTTTCGCATCTTTTCTAGTAATGCCCAAGCTCTGTGAAAGACCGTAATCACTGATGCCATAAACAATTCCGAAGTTTACCGCCTTTGCTTGACGACGCATATTGGAAGTGACTTCATCTTCTGAAACATGGAACACATCCATTGCGGTTTTTGTGTGAATATCCGCATCCTCTTTAAAAGCTTCAATCAGTTTTTCGTCATTTGCAATATGTGCTAGAACCCTTAGTTCGATTTGAGAATAGTCGGCAGCAAAGATGACCCAGTCTTCATGGGAAGGAATAAATGCTTCCCTAATCTTTCTACCTTCCTCTAGGCGAACAGGGATATTCTGCAGGTTTGGATCAATGGAACTTAAACGCCCTGTTTGGGTTAAAGCTTGGTTAAAGCGAGTGTGTATTTTATGGGAATCCTCATGGATCACCTTTAGTAATCCTTCAATATACGTCGATTTCAGTTTGCCTAATTGACGATAGTGTAAGATTTGCTGAATTACTTCATGCTTTTCAGCCAGCTTTTCCAATACGTCGGCAGAAGTCGAGTAGCCTGTTTTTGTTTTCTTAACAGGGGGTAGTCCCAGCTTTTCAAAAAGAATGACACCAAGCTGCTTTGGAGAGTTAATATTGAACTTTTCACCTGCAAGTTCAAAAATCTTCTCTTCAATTTTTTCCAGCTTCTCACCAAGATCTGTTCCCATTTCTTCTAATCGTGCTTTATCCACTTTAATACCGAGTGCTTCCATTTCGGCTAACACCAATGTCAGAGGCATCTCCAGCTCTTCAAATAACTCCAACTGTTCATTGTCCTTTAACTCGTGGATAAATGACTCTTTCATCTCCTGCATCGCAAAAGTCTTTCTCACCAAATGGTCTGCAACTGTTTGCTGATCAGGGACGGCACGCTTTGCACCTTTTCCGTACACAGCTTCATCGGTTTCGATCTGATAATAGCCTTTTTTACGGGCAATTTCTGCAAGGTCCGTAGACGTCTCGGAAGGATTAACGATATAAGATGCAATGATAAAATCAAAATCAATTCCGTTCAGTTCGATTCCCTTCCACTTCAATGCCACGATTGCTCTTTTGGCATCAAAAACCGTCTTTCTTCTTTTATGATCTGAAGCAAATGCAGCGAACTCCTCTGACTGCATGGCTACTTCTGTTGGGATAAAATAATTTCCGGTCTCATTCACAAGTGCAATTCCCTGAATATCTGCACGGTGATAATTTTCATCCAGCACTTCCACCATAAAAAAGTTTTCTTTTGCAAAGTGATCCTCTTTTACTTCTTCCAGTATTTCAAAGGAAATATCCTCAAGATCCTCTGTCACCGTTTCTCCATCTTCTCCAAGCTTGTCTAAAAGGGAGTTGAAACTAAGTTCTTTGAAGATGTTGACCACTTTCTTTTTATCGAAGCCTTCATAAAGTAGTTCTTCTACGGTAACTTCTACAGGTGCTTCGGTCATGATGGTGGCAAGTTGCTTGCTCATGATTGCCTGCTCTTTATTATCTTCTAGTTTCTCTTTCAGTTTCTTTCCACTAACCTTATCAATGGATTCAAGAAGTGTTTCAATGTTACCAAATTCCTTTAACAGTTTGATGGCAGTTTTTTCTCCAACACCAGGAACACCCGGGATGTTATCCGAAGAATCTCCCATAAGACCTTTCATGTCGATAATTTGGTCCACATTCAATCCATATTTTTCTTCAATGAAAGCAGGTGTGTAGGAATCTACATCAGTAATACCTTTTTTGGTGATATCAACCGTGATTTTATCTGTTGCAAGCTGTGTTAAATCTTTGTCGCCTGAAATGATTTTCACTTCATAATCATCTTTGGCAGCTTGTTGAGCGAGTGTCCCAATAATATCATCCGCTTCATATTCAGGCAGTTCGTATCTTTTTATGTTATATGCATCCAGCAGTTCTCGAAGGAAGGAGAATTGTTCGGATAGTTCAGGTGGCGTTTTTTGTCGTCCTCCTTTGTATTCTCCAAACGTTTTATGGCGGAATGTTGTTTTGCCTGCATCAAATGCCACAAGCATATGTGTTGGCTTTTCTTCTTCTAAAATGCGCATTAGCATCATGGTAAACCCGTAAATGGCGTTGGTATGTATTCCTTTTTCATTACTCAATAGCGGAAGTGCAAAGAATGCACGATAGGCGATGGAGTTTCCGTCGATCAATACTAGTTTGTTTTTTGCCATGTTTGCTACTCCTCCTTTGTTTCTTTTGTTTTTTCGTATGTATAATCCCAACTATAAAAAGCCACAATTCTTCTTCTATTCTATCATGGATAAGAACAGAAACAAAAATTGTGGCTTTGTTGTTATGAGTGGAGCTTCACTCTTTTTATTCCATTCCGCCCATTAGGAGTTTGGCGTATGGGGAGTCGGATGGAAGGACGATGACGGTTTCTCCATCGATTGTCTTTTTATAGGATTCTAGTGTGCGGTATAGCTCGTAGAATTCTGCATCTTTAGAGAATGCGTCATTGTAGACTTTAGCCGCTTCTCCTTCTCCTTGACCGCGGATTGTATCAGCATCGGCTTCGGCTTTTGCAAGTATTTCTTTCACTTCACGGTCTGTATTTGCCATGATTCTGTTTTTGTCGGCATCTCCACGAGAAAGGTATTCTTGGGCAGTAGACTGACGTTCTGAAATCATTCGTGTGAACACGGCAGCTTCATTTTCTGGCGGCAAATCCGTTCTTCTCATACGGACATCCGTCACGATAATTCCATATTCATCTCTTGCCAACAGTTCATTTACTCTATCTGTTACTCTGTCATTCAAGCTTCCTCTTGATGACTTTTCATCATTGATGATATCATCATAGTTCAATTGTCCGAGTTCTGTTCTGACAACAGAAAATACGAACTCTGACATTTTTGTTTCTGCATTCACAAGGCTTGCTAAGTTACTGATCATTAATTCAGGATCTTCTACTCGCCACACTACATAATTATCAATAAGCATTCGTTTTTTATCACGAGTGTTAATTTCTGCACTTGCTTCATCGTATAGCATTTGATATTTTGGCACAGTCGTTACTGACTGGATGAAAGGTGTTTTGAAATTCAAGCCAGGCTCTTCTACAATTTTCACTACTTCTCCAAATTGTCTAACAACCTTATATTCTCCTTCTTTTACAACAAATACATTTGCAAGGATTACTCCAAGAACGATAAGAATCACTGCTCCAAATAATCCTCCGCGGATAATGGTTTTCCATTGCAGATCAGGTTTTTTCTTTTCTAGATTGATAATATTTTGATCACTCATTGTTCCCACTTCCTTCCGGGTTCGCTGGTGGTTTTGGTGCTGGGTTTTCGGTTCGGAGCGGGAAATATTTCATTGTATTGCCATCATCATTCATAATGTAGATTTCGGCATACGGTAATACTTCTTCCATCGTTTCTAAAATAAGACGCTTCCTTGTTAATTCCGGCGCATTCACGTATTCGTTATACAAGGAATTGAATTTTGCTACGTCACCACGTGCGCGCTCAATTCTTTCTGCCTTTTCTCCTTCTGCTTTGGAGATGATGGCATCCTTTTCCCCTTCCGCCTCATTCATGCGTTGGTTTTGGTATCTTTTCGCTTCATTGTTCTTCGTGTTTTCCATTTCACGTGCATCTGTTACATCTGTAAAGGCTTTACGAACCTCTTCATTTGGTAATTCCACATCCTGAAGGTTGACAGATGTAATAGAAATACCAATATCATAGGTTTCCATTAGAGATGTAAGCAGGTCAAAAACCTCTACTTCAATTTGTGCTTTTCCTGAAGTCAATGCTTCATCGATTTGGGTGCTTCCGATAATACTACGTAAAGATGCGGAAGTTGCATTGTAGAGGACAGCCTGAGGATCATCACTATTGAATAAGTATTTTCCCGGGTCGCTTATTTTCCACATGACAACCATATCTGCCAAAACGATATTTTCGTCACCTGTAATCATTTTTGTATCATTGGTGAATTCAACTATCTCTCCATCTTTTTCTTCATAGCCGAATTGTAAACTGAATGTCTCCTTGGACATTGTCTCTACTGTTTGAATAGGCCAAGGCATCTTAAAATGCAGTCCTGGTTCACTGATTCCTTCTTCTACTTTTCCAAATGTCATAATCACAGCTTGTTCTGATTGATCTACCGTGTACCATGACGTTAAAGCAACTGACCCTATGACAGCAGCAAGTATTACAAGAAAAACGGTCGTGTAAATTCGCTTTAAACTCATCAAAGTTGTATTCTCCCCTTTTTATGTTCTCCATAACTAATACGTATGAAGAAAGGGAAGGTTTCATTATTTATATGTATTTAGGAAAACCGTGCAAAAATCGTTCGGTCCTTTTAATGTAAAAAACTAAGTAAATTGAATAGCTCCCGCTGTTCCTTTCCGCAAATGACTTCGCTTTCCGTGGGGCGACCTTGAGCCTCCTCGCTGCGCTGCGGGGTCTCAACATTGCCGCTACTCCCCCACAGGAGTCTTCGCCATTTGCTCCAATCCACAGCTAGAAATTACTTAAATGAAATGTTAATCCTTATTCAGTTAACTCAGTTAGAAGCCTTTTCACAAACCCTTAAGTAAATGAAGACACCCTGTTGATTGGAGTGGAAGGCGCGCAGACGCCCGCGGGAGGAAGGGACAGGGGAGACCCCGCAACGGAGTGAGGAGGCTCCCGGACCGCCCGCAGGCAAGCGAAGCGCCTGGAACGGAAATCAACTGAAATATATACTTCCTTAATCTTTAAACAAAAAAGAAGGAGAGAGCAGGGTGGGCTCTCTCCTCTTCCAAAATTGGCTCCTTGGATGAAGGGGTTTTCATAGATTATATTAACAAAGGTTTGTAAAGGAGCTATGAAAGACATGTAAAGCTATTGTAAATCTTCATTTTCTTTAGACAATTTCACCGTAAAGGCAGTCCCCTTATTCAACTCGCTCGTAACAGAAATACTGCCATGATGGGCTTCCACGATATGCTTGACAATCGCAAGCCCTAACCCGGTTCCACCTGAATTGCGGCTCCTTGCCTTATCCACACGGTAAAAACGCTCAAAAATCCTTGGTATCTCATCCTGCTCCATACCAATACCAGTATCGGACACAACGATGACTACCTCTTTTCCTACCTCTTCCACTTTCACCTTTACTTCTCCACCGGCTGGTGTATATGCGATGGCATTGTTAATAAGATTAATGAAAACCTGTTTAATCCTGGAGGCATCTGCGAATAAATACAACTCTTTTTTAGGTTTGGATAAAACAAGGTTTATTTCTTTCTCCCTTGCCTTGCCTTCCAATATTACAAATATCTCTTCTAACAGATCGTTTATTTCTAAATACTCTGGGTTTAATCTGAATCCTTGTTTCTCGATTTTAGAAAGGTCAAGCAGGTCCTCAATAAGTGATTGAAGCCTGTCACTTTCTTTTAAAATGATGGAAAGAAAATACTCCAACGTATCTTTATCATTCATCGCTCCATCCAACAAGGTTTCTGAGAACCCTTTGATGGATGTGATTGGCGTTTTTAATTCATGCGACACATTGGCGACAAAATCTTTTCTCATTTGTTCAAGCTTCTTCAATTCTGTAATGTCATGGAAAACAAGGACAATCCCTTTCCACTCATCGTTAACGCCAATGATTGGCGCTCCATACACTTCAAAGTGTCTGCGTTCAATTGTTAACGGAAGCAAGATCTGCTTTCGAACACTTACCTCAGTCATGAAGATCTCTTCAATCAATGTGACAACTTCTTTTTGTTCAATGGCTTCATAGTAAAGCCTGTATAAATATTCTCCAGGATCTGCATCAAATGTTTCTTTATAAGCGCGGTTGATGAGGTTCACATAGCCTCTACCATCAATTAATATCAACCCGCTCCCCATGCTCTCAATTAGAGTCCGGAGGCGATCTTGCTGCATTTCTTGAGCTTTCGTCATATCCTGAAGGTTTCGTGCCAATATGTTGATGGATTGACTTAACATTCCTGTTTCATCAACATGTTCCTCAAAGGTTCTAGCTTTATAGTTACCTTTCGCGAGCTCCGTTGCCACTTTGGTTGCTGCTTCAATCGGTCTAGTGTATTGGGAAGTGATCCTCACCCCAAGTAGCAAAATAACCACAAACGCAGCACCAAGGCTTGCAATCAATAATCCCCAAATCTGTTGATTGACCCTTTGGAGAGAATCTATCGGCGTACTTAGCATTAGAAACCCATCTCGAACTCCATTCCTGGATATGGAATTGCCGTAATAATACATTTCATTGTTCTGCTCATAAAATATTCTGTCACGGTCCTTATTTTTTTGAACTGCCTCTTTTATGATCTCCTGATGGGAGTCCA
Organism: Sutcliffiella horikoshii; assembly: GCF_019931755.1. Taxonomy (NCBI): domain Bacteria; kingdom Bacillati; phylum Bacillota; class Bacilli; order Caryophanales; family Bacillaceae; genus Sutcliffiella; species Sutcliffiella horikoshii. The sequence goes on from NZ_CP082918.1 coordinate 3,236,134, forward strand.
CGCCAGAAACAGTCGGGCCTGTGGTTTCATATACCACCGTCCCATCCTTATCGGTAATGCTAATTCTTGCCGCTAAGGTCTTACTAACATCTTCTAAATGCTTTTGCAGAATAGGTGTCACACTGGTCTCCTCTTCCACCAGCATCGTGACAAGTTCTGTTTCTTTGATGAGCCTCTGATTAAACGTGTTTAAATAAAAGGTTTTAAAGAGCTGGCCAAGCAACAGCCCTAAGCACACAAGCACCACGATAATTAGGGTGATTAGTGCAAACAGCAGTCTTGAGCGAAACCTATTCATGTACTTTCGGTTCCTCCATCTTGTACCCTAAGCCTCTAATTGTTTTTATATATGTAGGTTTTTTTGTATCTGTCTCTATTTTTTCTCTCAAATGACTGATATGAACATCCACAATACGTGTATCCCCTGCAAAATCATAGTTCCACACTGCGCTCAAAAGTTGATCGCGCGTCAACACTCTACCCTTATTCTTAGATAAATAGACCAAAAGCTCAAATTCCTTTGGTGTAAGTTCCAATCGTTCCTCACGGAAATAAGCTTCATAGTGTTCCGGCAATATTTTAACATCCCCGATTACAATCTTTTCAGAAGGGTCTTCTTCGACTTTTGGCGTCTCTGTGTTCCCTGTCATTTGTTGCATTCTTCGGAGAATGGCCTTTACTCTGGCAACAACTTCTCTTGGACTAAAAGGTTTGGTCATATAATCATCGGCACCCAGCTCTAATCCAAGCACCTTGTCAAACTCATCATCCTTTGCAGTAAGCATCAGGATTGGCGTATGGATTTTGTGCTGCCTTAACTCTTTACATACTTCGATTCCATCTTTTTTCGGAAGCATAAGATCAAGAACAATCATATCAAATTGATTTTCCATCGCCTTATTTAAGCCTTCTTCTCCGTCCATCGCAACGGAAACATCATAGCCTGCTTGCTGTAAATTATACTGTAACAATGTCACGATTGATTGTTCGTCATCTACAATAAGAATCTTTTTCATTCTTTTCCTCCACCAACTGTTTTGGAAAACCCTTTTTATTCACCCAATTACCAATTCTATATTATCTCTATCATTACTTTTACATTTTACACAATAAAGCAAAATAAAAAAAGAGCCTAAGCTCTTCTTAAAAGTTTTCCATTGCGCTGCTCTCCATCGGTTCAAGACGATGAGGAGGACAGACTGTAATGGAGCCTTTGGCAACTGTATGATTTTCTTCATTTGTACCGTGAACACTCATTACGATACAATGATCTTTTTCGTTAATTTCCACCACTTCAAAAAGGAATTGAACGCTACCATAGTGATAGACCGGTTTTGGAAAAGAAATATCTTGGTGGACAACATGACTTCCCGGACCAGGTAAATACTTGGATACGGCTGACGTAATGATACCTGTTAACATGATGCTAGGTACAATAGGTTTTTTAAATGGTGTTTGGGACGCGTAGTCGTGCTGAATATAGAGAGGGTTCGCGTCGTTTGTTAACCCAAGGTATAGTAATAGGTCTTTGTCTTCTATTTTTTCGGTCAGCTCTAGTTTTTCACCAACTTGAATTTCCGCGAGTTTTCTTCCGAGTTTTCTCTTTTTGCCTAGTAACATACATACACCCCCTGATGATGTTGGAAAATACCCCTTGTGTTTTGAGAACGTTTACAATAGTGTGGTAAAAATTCGGGGAAACAATTCCCCGAATTATTTTATATTAGGTTAGGACATTCATGACATTTTTGACGGATTCGACGGATTTGGTAAGTGCTGCTTTTTCTTCTTCTGTCAATTCTAGTTCGATAATTTTCTCGATGCCGCCCGCACCTAGGATTGTCGGTACGCCGAGGTAGATTCCGTCGTGTCCGTACTCACCTTCAAGATAAGCGATGGACGGAAGGATTCGGCGTTGATCTTTCAGTATCGCTTCCACCATCTCCACCATTGATGCTGCAGGAGCGTAATAGGCACTACCGTTACCAAGCAGATTGACGATTTCGCCGCCACCTTTTCTTGTTCTTTCCACAATCGCATCCAAGCGATCTTTCGGCAGTAATGTTTCAAGCGGGATTCCGCCTGCATAGGAGTAGCGAACAAGTGGCACCATGTCATCTCCATGACCACCTAAAACGAACCCTGTTACATCTTTAACAGAAAGATTGAGTTCCTGAGAAACAAATGTACGGAAGCGGGCTGTATCCAGCACGCCTGATTGACCGATAACACGGTTTTTAGGGAACCCCGACTCCTTGAATACAGTGTATGTCATGGCATCTACCGGGTTGGTCAACACGATGATATAACAATCAGGAGAGTGTTTCACAATCTCACGCGTTACGCTTTTCATGATGTTTTGATTTGTCGTAACCAAATCATCACGGCTCATACCTGGTTTACGGGCGATCCCGGCTGTAATGACAACGATGTCGGAATTGGCTGTATCTTCATAGTTGGATGTTCCTGTGATGTTTGCATCAAATCCTTGGACTGGACCTGCTTCTAACATGTCTAAAGCTTTTCCTTTAGTAGGATTCTCCATTTGCGGGATGTCTACAAGTACAACGTCTGCGAGTTCTTTTTGCGCGAGTAAGAATGCAGTGGTTGCGCCTGTGAAACCTCCACCGATTACCGATACCTTTTTACGTCTCATTGTCATATTCATTCCTCCCTAACCTATTAATGAACAACTCTTACACCGCTGTTGATTTCCGCACTGGGCTTCGCTTTCCTAGGGGCGGTGCTTGAGCCTCCTCGGCTTCGCCTGCGGGGTCTCAACCTACCGCTATCTCCCTCAGGAGTCTTCGCCCTGTGCTCCAATCAACAGCTAGAGTGCTGGTTTATTTTCAAAAAGCAAAAACCCTTCAAGAGTTTTTGCTTTTTTTGAAATTACATGTTTTTGATTAGTTCGTCGCCAAACTCGGAGCATTTTACTTCTGTTGCACCGTCCATTAGACGAGCAAAGTCGTAAGTTACTACTTTAGAAGCGATGGATTTTTCCATAGCATCTACTACAAGTTTAGCAGCTTCTGTCCAGCCAAGGTGCTCAAGCATTAATACCCCGGAAAGGATAACAGAAGATGGGTTTACTTTATCAAGACCAGCATATTTCGGAGCAGTACCATGTGTAGCTTCGAAAATTGCGTGACCAGTTTCATAGTTAATGTTCGCTCCAGGAGCGATTCCGATTCCACCTACTTGTGCAGCAAGTGCATCAGAGATGTAGTCACCGTTCAGGTTCATTGTTGCAACAACATCAAACTCTTTTGGACGAGTAAGGATTTGTTGTAAGAAGATATCAGCAATGGAATCCTTCACTAGGATCTTGCCTTCTGCTTCTGCAGCTTCTTGAGCTTTGTTTGCAGCATCTTTACCTTCCGCTTCCGCGATACGGTCATATTGTGCCCAAGTAAATACTTTATCGCCGAATTCTTTTTCAGCTAGCTCGTAACCCCAGTTTTTGAAAGCACCCTCAGTGAACTTCATGATGTTTCCTTTGTGAACTAGTGTTACAGATTTGCGGCCATGCTCGATCGCATAGTTGATGGCACCACGAACAAGACGGGAAGTACCTTCTTCAGATACAGGCTTAATTCCGATACCGGAAGTTTCAGGGAAACGGATTTTGTTAACTCCCATTTCAGTTTGAAGGAAGTTGATTAACTTTTCTACTTCCTCAGAGCCTTTTGCATACTCGATTCCAGCATAGATATCTTCTGTGTTTTCACGGAAAATAACCATGTCAGTATCTTCTGGGCGTTTAATAGGAGAAGGAACTCCTTGGAAATAACGAACAGGACGTAAGCATGTGAAAAGGTCCAACTCTTGACGTAAAGCAACGTTAAGAGAACGGATTCCGCCACCGACTGGAGTAGTCAGAGGTCCTTTGATTGCAATTATGTACTCGCGGATATCATCAAGTGTTTGACTTGGTAACCATTCACCAGTTTGGTTGAATGCTTTTTCTCCAGCCAATACTTCTTTCCAGACAATTTCCTTTTCACCATTATATGCTTTTTCAACAGCTGCTTCTAAAACACGGGATGCAGATGCCCAAATATCAGGACCAATTCCGTCTCCCTCGATGAATGGAATAATTGGGTTGTTAGGTACGTTTAGTACGCCATCTGTAACTGTAATTTTTGTTCCTTGTGTCAAAGTAAAAACCTCCTAAGAAATATGATGACATTAGATGTTTGGGAAAGGGAATTCCCCTCCCCTTGTATTATAGCAAAAATTCAATCAATGTATCTTGTTGTAGCATCAAGCCAGATTAGCTGCGCTTTTCAATTGGTACATAATCTTGCTTGCCAGGGCCAGTATAATCTGCACGAGGGCGGATTAGGCGGTTGTTGGAATACTGCTCAAGAATATGCGCCAACCAACCGGATACACGGCTCACAGCAAAGATTGGTGTGAATAAGTCATGATCGATTCCTAAAGAGTGATACACAGACGCACTGTAGAAATCAACGTTCGGCGGAAGTGGCTTCTCGGAAGTCACAACTTCTTCCACTTTCACGGACATTTCATACCATTTAGGTTGTCCTGTCAGATGTGTAAGCTTCTCGGACATTTCACGCAAATGCTTCGCACGAGGATCTCCTTGGCGATATACACGGTGACCGAAGCCCATGATTTTTTCTTTATTTGCAAGTTTTTCACGGATATAGCTTTCCGCATTTTCCACTTCACCGATTTCAGAAAGCATCTTCATAACCGCTTCGTTTGCTCCACCGTGCAATGGACCTTTTAATGCTCCGATTGCAGCAGTAACACCAGAGTAAACATCCGACAATGTCGCTACACATACACGTGCAGTGAAAGTAGATGCATTTAACTCATGGTCAGCATGAAGAACTAATGCCTTATTGAATGCTTCAATTGCAACCTCAGACGGCTCTTCTCCAGTTAACATGTATAAGAAGTTCGCTGCCATGCCAAGATCTGTTCTCGGAGCAATCGGATCCAATCCTTTACGGATTCTTGAGAACGCTGTCACAATTGTCGGCATTTTAGCTTGCAAACGAACAGCCTTGTGGTAGTTTACTTCGGGATCCATGTTATCTGCTTCCCCATCGTATAAACCTAGTAATGATACTGCCGTACGTAAAGCAGCCATAGGGTGAACTTTATCAATTGGATAAGTTTTAAAGTGATTGATGACTTCATCAGGAAGAGCAGCATTTTCAGCTAATTCTTTCTTTAGGGAAGCCAATTCTTCCTTGTTAGGCAATTTTTGATGCCATAAAAGATAGATTACCTCTTCGAAGCTAGCATAGTCTGCTAAGTCATCAATGTTGTAGCCAACATACGTTAGTGTGTCGTCAATAATGGAACTAATAGCGGAAGTTGTTGCTACAATTCCTTCTAGACCTTTAGTTGTTGTCATTTCAAACCTCTCCTTTATGTGAAAATTTCTTCAAATCCTTATCTACCATTGCCCACCCGAACGCTTGCTCACCATAATGATAAAAATCAATGCTCTGTATAAATATTTAGAGTAATTCATTAATTCAGAATCTAGCAAACTAAGAAAATGCTTACATTTCCATTCAAAAAAATAAGCGCCTTATCCATTATATTATGGGGGTGCGCGCATTTTCGGCGAACAATGTTTCTCTTGCTTAGTAGGAAGGAAGTGTCCTTGTCCCTATTATAAACAATTATCTGACTTTTGTGAATGAAAAGAACGAAAGTCCTGCAAAAAATATTATTACGAAAAAATAATTTGTGAAAAATCCCCTATGTGAAATACTCCACTACCTTCATTGCAAGATAAGCTATTCCTGCCCCAATCAGTGGGCCTACAGCCACACCATTGAACAAGGAAACCGCCAGGATCGTACCAAATACCAGTGCTGTCGTTATATGCGGATCATTGGCAAGCAATGTCAACCCGCTTTTTGCAATCAGCGCAACAGCTATACCAGCTCCGAGCGCCACCCAGGCATAGGAAGACTTTAACGCTTCCTGTAATTGCTTGAATCCTATATCTCCTGTTGCAATCGGTACTAAAACCGCAATAGTGATAATCGTTACTCCCCAATTGATTCCTTTAGATTGCAGATAAGGGAATACTTTATTATCCAGACCAATAACTTTAATAACAAGCAATACTGCCACAGCAAACATCAAGGATGGATTCTTTGCAATAAAGCCGATCAATAGAAGTATCAGTAAAAACACGGTTGCTTGACTTATCATTCTGTTTCATCCTTCCAAAACCAGACCCTTTTTCCATACTACCATAATAAAAAGCGAAATAAAAAGAATTGAGTTCGTACAGAATTTTCCTAATTTTTAAATATAAAACTATGAAAACAATATGGCAGGTTGTAAAATATGAAGTAAGGGAATTCCGGTACTCATAAGGGGTGTTATGCTTGAATTGGAATTATGTACATATCGTTTTTCGACTCCTGCTTGTGCTTCTCATCATCACGATTGGTCTTTTTTCGTTTTTTTATCTCTTCTCCATTGCCTATCCTTTCATCATCGCATTAGTTCTAGCGTTTTTAATAAACCCGCTCGTCAATTTACTTGAGAAGAATGGACGGCTTCCGAGAAGTTTGGCCGTTTTTCTATCAATTATGGCCTTGTTCGCGACTGTAGTTGGGGTCGTCACATTGCTAATTGTTGAAATTGTGTCCGGTACCGAGTACTTGGCAAAAGTAGTGCCTGGTCATTTTGAAACCTTGGTCGTCTATATGGAGCAGTTTGTCGTAACTAAAATACTTCCATTGTTTAATCAGGTAAGTACGATGTTTCATAGTTTAGAGGAGGGGCAACAACAATCCCTCTTGACAAATATTGAAAATATCGGCGGAACGGTTGCCAGCACAGTCGGCGAGTTCATCCAATCCTTCTTAACCAACCTTCCTAAACTCATTACATGGATCCCAAGTGTTGCTACAGTATTGATTTTCTCCTTACTGGCCACCTTCTTCATCAGCAAAGACTGGTACAAACTTAGAGGAAGATTAAAAAAGATTACTCCTGTCAAGGCACAAGGAAGTCTTACAAAAGTGTTTGTTAGCTTAAAGAAAGCTTTCTTCGGTTTTATGCGAGCACAGGCAACTCTCATTTCAATCACTACCATCATCGTATTAATAGGATTATTGATTTTACGGGTCGAATACGCGATTACCGTTGCTTTAATCATCGGATTGGTAGATTTGATCCCTTATCTTGGAACAGGGTTGATTTTTGTTCCGTGGATTATCTTTTTAGCCATAAGCGGGAATTTGCCATTAGCTATTGGACTTGGAGTACTTTATTTGATTGTGATCGTACAGCGTCAGTTGATGGAGCCAAAGATTTTATCGTCGAGTATCGGTCTTGATCCTTTGGCGACTTTGGTAAGTTTATTTGTCGGCTTCCAGCTGATAGGATTTCTTGGGTTGATTGTCGGGCCGGTGACAGTAGTTATTTTTAATACACTGTGGAATGCGGGAGTTATTAAAGACATTTACCTTTTCATAGTCGGGAAGAATAGGGCGGTTTAAAATTTGGGTTATTGGGTTAATCACCGCTGTTCCTTTCCGCAAATGGCGTCGCTTTCCGCGGGACGGTGCTTGAGCCTCCTCGCTACGCTGCGGGGTCTCAATCTACCATTACTCCCCCGCTGGAGTCTTTGCCATTTGCTCCAATCCTCAGCTAGAAATTACTTTTAAGAAACGTTAGTGCATTTTCAGATAACTCGATTAGATCAACGGGTTCTGATACTTAACACTAAAAAAGAAGATGCATAATTAATTGATTAACAGGTTTACTTGTGAGGTGCAAACAACCAAATTACAGGACAAATCTTTCACGACATGTTCCACACCAAAAAGGCTTAGAGAGTTTTCCCCTCTAAGCCTTTTTACTTTATTTCATTATTCAACAATCGCTCCTAGTTTGTTGAGGAAGTAAAGTTACTCTACACCAAAAATGTGAGACATAATAATGCCTGTTATTAATCCAGCAATAATAAAAGTTGGAATAGAAAGTAAAATCTTATTTCTTGATGAAATGGTATAAAACTGTTTATACAATTTACCCAACAGAGTAAAAAAAATCGCAAAAATAGATAAAGTTATTATACCTGCTATGAAATCAACTTTTGTAAAGGGAGGATTGAGATAACCATCCAAATAATAATTTATAATAATCAACATACTAACTAATATAAATTCATAAAAAAGAAATTTAAAATAATGCACTTTAACTCCCCCTTTAATCCACACTGTTACAAACTCTTACTACAGGGAATGCTGCCCTATTTTTTTGTAAGAAGCGACCCACTATGCTGCTATCGCGCCGAGTATGTTGAAGATGATTGTTTGCTTTTTTCGTTCTTACCCCTAACTATAAAACCAGCTATAATAAAACATCCAAACCCTATAATTTTCATAAATAAATGACTTATTTTTCCCATTTCATCAATAGTCAGTGAGAGCAAAAAAGCTCCAAATAAAATAATGGGAATAGCAAAAAACCACCTCAATTTATGTATCCCCCTTTATATGAATCAAACATTCTTATCGAACAATCCTACCCAATTCTTAAGTAAGGAGCGATCCGCTATGCTACAATCGCCCCTAGACTGCGAAAGAATAACTAAATTATTTTCCACTCCAACTTGGAATAATTTCACTAAAATATGTACCAATTTTCTTAACTTCATTCATTACACGATTTATGCCTACTTCTGTTAAGTACCAATTTTCCTTTGTTATCCCATATCTATCAACACAAGGCGAAACTAAGAACTTACAATCTATTGGGAATTCAGCTTGATAACATAATAATGAACGACGAGCGTGGCCTGCTTTACAAACCACTATCGCTTTTTGGGGAACTATATTCTTCCGTTGAAGAACTTCTAGAGAGAAACGGGCATTTTCTAATGTATGTTGTGCTTTATCTTCTTTTAATATCGATTCTTCTGGTATTCCATTTTCTATGCCTATTCTTTTTAAATACTCCCATTCAGTAGTTCCAACGTGTGATTTAAAACCACCAGATGGCAGAATATAAGGAGCTAATCCTTGCTTATATAATTCTACCGCCTTTTCCATAAGCTGCGGATGATCAGCACCAGGAACCAAGATTACATCTGCTGGAGAAACTGCGGTTTCCACAAAAATAAACTCAGTAATACAATCAAACGGGTTAGACATCTGATAAACTCTCCTTGTACTTATAGTTTTCTATTGGAGTTGGCTTCACTATGCAACAATCGCTCCTAGGTTGCGGAAAAACGAGATTATCTCGAACTCCTTATAACTTTAAAAGACAAGCTTGTTAAAATAAATGATACTCCTATTAGTATTGGTGTTACCACAAAAAGTCCTAATAGGTCAGTTTTATAATTCCAAGGCACAAAAGTGTCCCACAAAATAGACATCAATTTCCATAATACGATAAAAATTAGTAGAGCAAAAATAAAATATATTACTTTTTCAAAGACTCGTTTCACTTTTATTTAATCTTCTCCCATATGAAATTCTTAGTTGTAAATTATTAATAATAAATCCTTATCCAACAATCGCCCTAGTTTGTTGAAGATTAGTTCTAATAATGAATGTACTATTCAAGCGAGTCTTCATCAGAGAATAGCCTATCTTTAACATAATTCACTTGCTCTACCATATGACCTATATTCCCTTCTCCAGCATATAAGGACATATCAAAAAAGTTATTATCTAAATTAGACCAATAAAGAATATTTTCATCTCCAGAAACCAATATATCCCGTTTTAATCTACCAACATATACTTCAACATAACAATTTTGTAGATAGTATGTAAAATCCATTAAGTGATGAAGATTTATGTCTTTATTGGAAATATTAGTTTCCTCATGGAGTTCTCTATAAGCAGCATCTATACCTTTTTCTCCATCTTCAATTTTCCCGCCTACTAAATTACTTAAGCCTTTATAAGGGTTTTTCAACCTTTCACACATTAACAACTTGTTCATATCTTTGTTATAAACCATCAATACATTATAACCTTGCATATCATCACTTCCCTATTGAGGTTAGACTGCTCAATTTTTAAGTAAGGAGCAATCCACTATGCTTTAATCGCTCCTATTTAATGGAAGAACATAATTAAGGTAAAGCACCAATTAGATTTCACTAATGAATTTCTTAAAATCTTCAATGAAAGGTTTGTTAGTGGGAGAAATATTTTCAGGTAATTCATCTATGTTATAAAACTTTATTTCGGCACTTTCTATTCCGTCAGCTTTAAAATGCCCACTAAAAGTTGAGGATAAAAATACTACATTAACAAAGTAAACCTCGTCACCATTTGGATAAATGTGATGTTGCTGCCCGCCAGAGTAAACATTTAACAACTTCATTTCATCAATATTTATATTTGTTTCTTCAAATACTTCTCTTTTTGCGGTTTCTTGAATACTTTCTCCTACATCCATTACACCACCAGGTATGCACCAGTTTCCATCATCACTTCTTTTGATCAAGAGAATTTTATTATCTGGATCCGTAACAATAACACCTGCTGCACATATTATCAGTGGCATATTCCCTACTGCCTGGCGTAAAGTTTTTATATATTCCATCTAATTCACCTTCTTTATATGTTAGGAAGCCTGTTTACTACGCTATTGCTCCAGATTGTTATTGTAGGTAGTATAGATTGGATTTTTGAGGGTTCAACTCTCTATTGAGTCTTCAAATGTTCTTAGTAAAAATTCTCCGAAGCTTGGAAACTCAGTTTCAAACTTTTGTGCTTCTATTGGTAATCCACGTAAATATGAAACAACAGCAGCGTTATCATCGTTTTCATCCTTCACATTAGAGCAATCTAAACAATAATACATATTGTCATAACCAGCAAAGTAGAAACAAACCAGGTGTTCGGGGAATCCTTCTTCTTGTCTAAAGTGTTTAGTAATCCAAACCATACTTGGAACTCCACCTTCTTCAATTCCAAGGCCGTATATTTCTTCTCCAAAAATGTCACCAACACCATATCTTTTTAGAAATAGTCTATAACTACTAGGTAATTTGACGTTTAGCGTTTCTTCAGCAGAATAAATTAAATCTTCCTGAATTTCACCAATAAAATCTCCCTCATCCGAATGCTTCTCAATGATTTCAAATGCCTTTTTAATAACCAATTAATTTCTCCCCTAGTAAAAAAATTTAAAATAGCTCTCTTAAGGTAAACTGCCCATTCTTATGTAAGGAGCGATCCACTATGCAACAATCGCTCCTAGATTGCGGAATAGTTGTATTGAACTAACGCCACCCGCTTTAATAAGAGTTAACTTTGTTTTATGTTGTTGGCTTTGCGATTTGCGTAATAACCTGCTTTAACCAGTCCAACTACAATAGCAGATATAGCTCCGTTAATGAAAATAACAACAAATAAGGCAAGGACAGATAGTTCAAAAGCTACCGAGTAAACAAATCCTATTAACATACATAGCAATACTGTAAAGATAAAATGAACTTTCTTGAAAAGAAATGTAATAAGTAAACTCAATATCATTACCAAAGAAACCATACCCATAAAGTAAAAGGAAAATACAAGTAAAAACTCCATACAATACCCCTTTCTTCTCTATGCTATATTATGCTTTTTATTGTTTTAACTTGTTGAATTATTCTGCCCTATTCCTACATAAGGAGCAATCCATTGTGCTGCAATCGCTCCTAGTTACTTCAACAAGTATTTATTATCTTTCAACCCATTCTTTAAAAACATCTAAAATTTCCTCTAAGTTTTCAGGACCACCAAACCCAACAAAGTGAAAACCATCCCATTCTGGAATATAGTCAGTTTTACAAAAAATCCAGTCACTGTTAGTCCTTTCAATATCAGTTCTTTTAAAGGGTTTATGCCTTAAATCAGTATCTTCTATACTAATCTTTACACTCCATCCAGGGTTATCTATTGTATCAATTCGTATACCATATCTATTTTCCCAGTCACCATTACATTGTTCAAAATACCATTTTTGAATCCAACTTAATGTCCGCATAACACCCTCCGTTACAAATGACCTTCTTCCATTATCCTGCCCTTTAATGGAATAACATCTTTATCTTTATATTAACATAAAATTCCATAATTATTTTAATAATTAAAAAATACAATATTTAGAAACAAGCATTTTTGTTATTAACATATAAAAAGCACTGCAACATTAACCTTAGTCGAATGAAGTCACCTTGTTGATTGGAGTGGAAGGCGCGCAGACGCCCGCGGGAGGAAGGGACAGGTGAGACCCCGCAACGGAGTGAGGAGACTCACGGACCGCCCGCAGGCAAGCGAAGCGCCTGGAACGGAAATCAACTAGTATATCCAATACACAAAAAAGGCTGCCCACAATGGACAGCCTTTTTCATTATTTAAACAAATCAGCAATGGATTGGAACAGGTTACGGAAAAAGTCTTGAACACCCTGCCAGAAACCTTCATTTCCTACCACTTCATCAATTTTATTCTTAATGTCAGTAGAAATTTGCTCTAGCTGATTCTTCACATTATCAAAATTGATATTCAACTCACGCATTTTTTCAAAAAGATCAATCAACAGTTGTCTATCTTCTTCACTTAACTCGATATTCAACTTTGCTAATTGCTCTTCCACAATCTTCTCAACATCTTCTCTTGTTGCTGGATTTTGCTCTGCAATTTGCTTTTTGATTTCCGTCAGCAACTCACTGACTTTTTCACTGTCCATGCCTTCTTCTTCTGCAAGCTTTGTTGCAATGGACAATTCTTCGTTTGCCACTTCCATGCGGTCTTTATTAAGCGCTTCTCCGCTTACTTCATATGCTTTATATATACCCACAAGCGCAGAATGACCACTAACCTTCACTGGTGATGCAACGATAACTTCCGCATCCTCAATTCCTGCAGTTAAAAGGGCGTTGGCATACATATCATCTGTCACTTGAGTGATATTTTCAGGAGTGGCTCTTGTAATAACAAGCCCTTCCCCTTTTTCTTTTCTGGTAATTTTAGCAGAGGAGAACATACGGGCGTTTCTGTCTTCTCCCTCAATATAGGTAACAAGGTCTTCTCCTGTTACTGTGATTTCCTCGACCATTTCAGGGTTCTTTACATTTAGATGCTCGCGCACTTCCTGCTTTTGATCATCATTCAAGGTCCCGCCGTATACGACAATAGGAAGGCCAAACTTTTCATTGATGCTCTCTTCCTCATCTTCTCCGCCAGCAGCTTGTACAACATTTGATAATGTAAGGCCAGATAAAACCAAGGTCAACACTAGCAACAATTTAAACCAATGCTTCATTACATTTCCCCCAAACTAATATTATCAATTGCTTCTCTTTATCTTCTGTTAATGACAATAAATTGTCCGCGGTCCATTCTGTTTCTGATTGCGCGCATAATGGAAGGCTTAATCAAATTCCTTGTCGGTGGTAAAAGCAAAGCAAAACCAATAGCATCTGTAATAAATCCGGGTGTTAATAGAACCACACCGCCAATTAGAATACATAAGCCATCAATAATGACATCACCTGGCATCTGCCCGCTGTTCATTTTTTGCTGAGCATTTCTGAGAGCGGTAACTCCCTGATATTTCGCAAGCCATGCTCCCAATACACCAGTAAGGATGATCAACATGATCGTCGGAATCGCCCCAATCAGCTTACCAGCTGTAATGAGAAGCCATATTTCCAGTGCAGGTACTACTATAATTAAAGCTAATAAAATTCTGAACATAAGAGGACAACCCCATTTCTTTTAAAACAAGCTACCAGTTAATTATAGCAAATGTGAAAGAATTACTCTAATATAAATAAACCCCTCTTCCAGCATATGCCAGACAGAGGGGTTCATGTCTTAAATTATAATACGTTTGCGTGACCAGTGTAAATCGTACCACGGGAAGAATCAACCGTAATTTCTTGGCCGTCATTTAGGATGGAAGTAGCTTCTTCTACTCCAACAATAACTGGAATTCCAAGGCTTAAACCGACAACTGCAGCGTGACTTGTCAGACCGCCTTCTTCTGTGATAAGAGCAGATGCTTTTTCTAATGAAGGCATCATGTCTTTATCAGTGCCTGTTGTTACGAAGATAGCTCCGTGCGTCATTTTTTCTGCAGCTTCTTCTGCAGTCTTGGCAACAACCACTTTTCCGTAAGCAGATTTTCTGCCGATGCCTTGTCCGCTTGCAAGAACGTCACCAACAACGTGGATTTTCATCAAGTTTGTAGTACCTTTTTCTCCAACCGGAACACCTGCTGTAATAACAATTAGGTCACCGTGAGAAACGATACCAGTGTTCAAGGATTCTTCTACTGCTACTTCTAGCATTTCATCCGTAGAAGTTGCTTCACGACCGATGCGTGGGTAAACACCCCATACTAGTGCAAGTTTACGGGATACCGCTTCACAAGAAGTAACTGCAACAATCGGTGCTTTTGGACGGTATTTGGAAATCATGCGTGCAGTATGTCCACTTTCTGTTGGTGTTACGATTGCAGAAACATCTAAGCTGATTGCTGTGTAAGCAACAGATTGTCCAATGGAATCCGTTACAGTTAGTGCAGCTTGCTTGCTGTGCTTTGTAAGGATCTCTCCGTATGCTAGTGCTTGTTCTGCACGGGAAGCGATGTTGTGCATCGTTTGAACAGCTTCGATAGGGTATGAACCAGCAGCTGTTTCACCAGAAAGCATGATAGCGTCTGTTCCGTCAAAGATAGCGTTCGCTACGTCACTTGCTTCTGCGCGAGTTGGACGCGGGTTGCGTTGCATGGAATCAAGCATTTGAGTTGCCGTGATGACAGGCTTTCCAGCAAGATTACATTTTTTGATAAGATCCTTCTGTACAAGAGGTACTTCTTCTGCAGGGATTTCTACACCAAGGTCTCCACGTGCCACCATCAAGCCGTCAGATACTTCCAAGATTTCGTTGATGTTGTCAACACCCTCTTGGTTTTCAATTTTAGGGATGATTTGAATGTCTGTAGCGTTATGTGCTTCCAGTAATTCACGGATTTCAAGTACATCAGACGCACGGCGTACGAAAGATGCCGCAATGAAGTCTACTCCTTGTTCAATACCAAAGCGAATGTCGTTTGCATCTTTTTCGGTGATTCCAGGAAGGTTCACTTTTACACCAGGAACGTTAACGCCTTTTTTGTTTTTCAACGTACCGGAGTTTAAGATCTTCGTTCTGATTTCGTTATCTCCTACTTCAAGAACTTCTAGTCCAATAAGACCGTCATCCAAAAGAATGCGGGAACCTGGATGCACGTCTTCCATAAGTCCAGGATAAGTAATGGAGAACTTTTCAGTTGTTCCAATCACTTCTTCCATGGAGATGGTGATTTCGTTTCCTTGTACTAATTCAATCGCACCATCTTGCATCGTGTGCGTTCTGATTTCTGGTCCTTTTGTATCCAAAAGAATCGCTACATTTTTCCCAGTGCGTTCTACCGCTTCACGAATATTACGGATACGAGCTCCATGTTCTTCATAGTCACCGTGTGAAAAGTTCAAACGTGTAACATTCATTCCTGCTTCCATCAGTTGGATAAGTGTTTCTACACTTTCACTGGCTGGTCCAATCGTACAAACAATCTTGGTTTTTTTCATGTAAAATTTCCTCCTAGTTATATACCGTTCTTTTCACTTCGTCCTTTTATATTATAAAGCAACAGAGTGGGATTACACCACCAATAGCCTAAGGTAACCTGGTAATGAAAACGATTCCAATGTGTTTATAACACTAAATGGAAAGCTCTTTTGAAAGGTCGTACATTTTGCTATCAATCGTATGTGTTCTAGATAGTGCCTCGATAATATCATGGTCCACTAACACATTACTTTGAATACCTACACATCTGCCGCCTTTGCCATCCATAAGTAGTTCCACTGCTCGTGCGCCTAGTCGACTAGCCAAAACTCTATCAAATGCAGTTGGTGATCCACCGCGCTGGATGTGACCAAGTACACTTACTCGCGTTTCGAAATTTGTCTCGTCTTCGATTTTCTTACCAAATTCGACCCCGCTGCCTACTCCTTCGGCAACGACGATGATACTATGCTTTTTCCCACGCTCTGTTCCGCGTTTCAATCTTGCAATTACTTCTTCCATTTCATCCTTCGCTTCCGGGATAAGAATGGTTTCTGCACCACCAGCAAGACCTGCCCAAAGTGCGATATCTCCCGCATGGCGTCCCATCACTTCAATCACGTATGTACGCTCATGAGATGTTGCTGTATCACGAATTTTATCTATGGAATCGATCACTGTATTTAGCGCAGTATCAAAGCCGATTGTAAAATCAGTACCCGGGATGTCGTTGTCAATCGTACCTGGCACACCAATACATGGAAAACCGTGCTCCGTTAATTTTTTCGCTCCTTGATAAGAACCGTCCCCACCAATTACAACCAAAGCTTCAATGCCATGCTTTTTCAGGTTTTCAATTCCCTTAAGCTGACCTTCTATTGTTTTAAATTCTTCACATCTCGCAGAATATAACATGGTTCCACCACGATGGATGATATCTCCAACAGAACCGATTTCAAGTTTTTTGATATCTCCATCAATCAATCCAGCATATCCGCGATAGATTCCGAATACTTCGATGTCATGAAAAATAGCCTTTCTTACTACTGCACGGACCGCAGCATTCATACCTGGTGCATCTCCACCACTTGTCAGAACGCCTATTCGTTTCATTCTATATTCACCTCTTGAGCTAATTTACCTATAAACGTATACCCAAACATATATTTTATTAGAAAAATGAGTGCTATGTAAAGCCTCTTTATTAAAAATTAACATGAAGGTATGTCGAAAACAATAGAAAACTGTCGATGAAAAGTTTTGGATGCGCTATCATTTTCCATTGTTGACAATTTGGTCAATTTTATTATGTATATCTCTTCAAGGCAGTCGGCGTTCGAACTTGTAGCTCTTCCTTTAAGATACCCACCTTATTCCTTACTATCCAAAAGAAAACAGGAGGAAAATGTCTCATTCCCTCCTGCTGAAAGTTCTTTGTGTAGTATATGGAATAACTAGATCGTCTATTGGTTAATTTTTTCCGGCTTAAATTGTTCTTTAAAAGAGAACGCACCAATTCGTTTATATTTTGCATAGCGGTGTTCAATTAGTTCCTCCGCAGTCAGCGGCATGAGATCTTGAAGGGACTCTTTTAATATTTCTTTTATTCCCTTTGCTTGAACATCCACATTTTTATGGGCACCGCCCTTTGCTTCCGGAATGATTTTATCAATGATTCCTAAATCATGCAGATCAGGTGCAGTAATCCTCATGGATTCTGCGGCTTTCTTGGCGAGACTGGCATCCTTCCATAGGATAGCAGCCGCCCCTTCTGGAGAAATAACAGAATAAGTGGAGTTCTCTAGCATATGCACATGATTTCCAACACCAAGTGCAAGGGCTCCCCCGCTTCCACCTTCACCGATGACGATGCAAATTACCGGCACTTTCAAACCTGCCATCTCGAAAAGGTTTTTGGCAATGGCTTCACTTTGTCCGCGCTCTTCCGCAGCCTTCCCAGGGTAAGCACCTTTCGTATCAATGAAACAAACAATAGGACGATTGAATTTTTCAGCCTGATACATCAATCTTAATGCTTTGCGATATCCTTCCGGATGAGGCATGCCGAAGTTTCTGCGGATATTTTCTTTCGTATCTTTCCCACGTTGATGCCCGATGATCGTGACAGGTAAGCCGTCAAACTTACCAATTCCACCTACTATTGCTTCATCGTCTCCATAATATCTGTCTCCATGCAATTCTAAGAAGTTCGTAAAAACACGTTCTATATAGTCCAATGTGGTGGGGCGCTCGGGATGTCTGGCAATTTGGACGCGATCCCACGGGCTCAAGTTTCCATAGATATCTGTTTCTAGTTTTTCTAGTCTTGCTTCTAGCTTTTCAATTTCACTAGTAAGATCCATGTCGCTATTTTTCGTGAACTCTTTTAATTCACCTATCTTTTTGCGAAGCTCTACAACCGGTTTTTCGAATTCCATTTCTCCTACCATCTCGTCTCCCCTCCTCCCTGGTGTATATCTAATACGTTCGTTAAGGTTTCTTTTAACTCAAGACGAGGAATGACCGCATCTAGTTGACCGCATTTTAATAAAAATTCGGCAGTTTGAAAGTCTTCCGGAAGGTCCTCCCGAATGGTTTGTTCGATGATACGTCTGCCGGCAAACCCTATCAAGGCTTTCGGTTCTGCAAAATTATAATCTCCTAATGATGCAAAACTTGCAGAAACACCACCAGTAGTCGGATGAGTCATCACGGAAATGATCAACCCGCCACTTTCACTATGCAACTTCAAGGCACTACTAGTTTTGGCCATTTGCATCAAACTTAAAACACCTTCCTGCATTCTTGCACCGCCAGAAGCTGTGAAAATGAGGAATGGCACTCTCTTTTCTTTTGCCTTTTCAATAGCACGGGTGATTTTTTCCCCCACTACCGATCCCATGCTTCCCATTCGGAAAGTTGAATCCATAACAGCAACTACAAGAGGAAAACTATTAATGGTCCCCTCACCGGTTACAACCGCCTCATTGATTCCTGTTTTCTTCTGGTCACCTTCTAGCTTTTCCAAATAGTTTGGGAAATTAAGAGGATTTTCAGAAACCATATCCTCATCATATGCAATAAAGCTGCCTTTATCTAGCAAGCTTTGAAGCCTTTCTTTTGCATTCATGGGATGGTGATGGCCGCAGTGTAGACAGACCTTTAGATTCTTCATTAACTCTTTTGTATACATTATTTTTTTACAGCTCGGACACTTGGTCATAATTCCTTCTGGTACATCTTGATTTGCTTGTTCCGATGGAATGGATGCGTATTTTTTCTTCTTTGTGAACAAATCCTTCAACAAAACAACAGAACCTCCCTTAATTACAGAAACTTGTTACTTAGTTTTGGTATTTGGTACTAATAACAGGTCAAAATATAGGTAAGTAAGGCTGTTAACATTATTTCAATAAACAAATTCCTTTACTTACCTTTATACTCATACAATTAATGTAACGGAAACTCCACGAAGGATGTTGTAGATTCTTGTCTACTTTTTATCGACAATTTCCGTAAAATGTTTTTCATATAGCTTTATTACTTGTTCCGCCTGCTTTTCTCTCATCGCCTCTAGTAACTCTTCCAATACACCACTCTCTATCATATTATCCTCAGTGATAATACGTGCATAACTATTTACAAGCGTCCATATTCTTAGCATCAAACTGTTATCCACTATCGTCACTATTGCTTTGAAAAGTTCTGTCCTAGAAGTAGGAGCTGAGAGCATTTCTCTCAAATTCTCATAATCTGTAACAGAAGCTTTTTTCATAAATAGCTGGATACATGATTTTTCTATCTCCAGTTTGGTTTCTAACAGATCGTTTTTGGTCTTGTCCTGCTCCAAAATGAACGTTCCCAATAGTTCTACCAGGTGATGTTCCTTGAAATCTTTTATGAATGTTCCTTCTCCGCGCCTTGTCTCGATAAGCCCCAAGAGCTCCAGTGCCCGAAGTGCTTCTCGAACAGAGGACCGCCCGACATTCAATCTGTCGGACAGTTCACGCTCGGAAGGAATCTTGTCTCCTGCTTTCAAGCCGTCCGCTACAATGATGGCCCGAATTTTTTTGACAATCTCTAGATACATTTTCGTAGGTGTAGTCATAGACTATTCACTTTTTCCAATAATAGCGGTCCGTCTGGTTTTTTCTGCTACTTCTTCCGGATCGACCTTGATACGGGCAACTCCGGTTTCCATTGCAGCCTTTGCTACAGCTGCTGCCACAGCAGGTGCTACACGCGGATCAAAAGGAGCTGGAATGACATAATCATCACTTAGCTCATCAGCAGAAACCAGGCTTGCAATTGCTTCGACCGCAGCTATTTTCATTTGTTCATTAATGTGGGTCGCTCTAACATCAAGTGCACCGCGGAAAATCCCCGGAAACGCCAAGACATTGTTTACTTGGTTAGGGAAATCGGAACGTCCTGTACCAACCACACTGGCACCTGCAAGCTTTGCTTCTGCCGGCATGATTTCCGGGTTCGGGTTCGCCATAGCAAAGATGATGGAATCTTTGTTCATGCTTTCTACCATCGCTTGCGTTAATGCTCCTTCTACAGATACCCCGATAAATACATCAGCGTCTTTCATTACATCAGCCAATGTACCTTCGACTTTGTTACGGTTTGTATAGGTAGCCACTTCCGCTTTTACACTATTCATTCCATAGGGACGCCCTTCATAGATGGCACCTTTTGAATCGCACATCGTAATATCCCTTACACCATATCGGTATAATAATTTGATAATGGCAATTCCTGCTGCGCCTGCACCATTGGCCACCACTTTAATTTCTCCGATATTCTTTTTCACTAGTTTGAGGGCATTAACAAGGCCTGCAACTGTTACAATAGCTGTACCGTGTTGATCGTCATGGAAAATAGGGATATTTGTTTCTTTCTTCAGACGCTCTTCCACAACAAAACAGTTTGGAGCCGCGATATCCTCAAGATTAACCCCTCCGAAAGTAGGCTCCAAAAGCTTCACAGTTTCCACGATTTTATCTACATCTGTCGTGTTTAAGCAAATCGGAAATGCATCCACTCCAGCAAAGCTTTTGAACAATACCGCTTTTCCTTCCATTACCGGCAATGCTGCTTCAGGACCAATGTTTCCAAGTCCCAATACTGCTGTACCATCTGAAACGACTGCTACCATATTGCCCTTCATCGTATAATCATAGACTTTGTTTTTATCATCATAAATCGCTTTACAAGGCTCAGCCACTCCAGGAGAATATGCCAGACTTAAATCTTTGGCATTCCTTACAGGTACTTTTGATTTGGACTCCAATTTCCCTTGGTGGATCTTGTGCATATGTAATGCTTCTTCTTTTAAAGACATGATACATGTCCCCCCTGCTATTTTTGTCATCCCATTAATATATTTTCCATTTCATTATACTAAAAAAAACAAGGAAAAGGTGGTCTGACCACCTCCTTGTTAACTATATCATAATATTAATCATTGTAAAGATTTTTTGAATACGACGTTCTCATCTCCGAGGATCGTTTTAAGCTTCAGCAGACACTCTTCTGATGGTGTGACATACAAGGCAGGCTGCAGTTTTATCGTCTTTTTCGCCTGTGTATAATGGACATAAACCGTTGATGGACCATGATGCGTTCTCAGCACTTTTTGAAGGTGTTGAAACACTTCTTGCTCATGTTTTTCTTCGTCTATTTGCAGAAAAAGATCGCCAATCAGATGTGCATATTGTTCTATCAATGTATCAATTTCGATGATATTTTTGATAATCAGTTGAACTTTCCCTTCCCGTTCTTCCAGATTTCCTTCCACCATTATCGTTTCCCCAGTCTTCAATACATGTGAAAAACGTTTATAAAGTTCTGGAAACGCCACGGCTTCCAGGTCCCCTGATTGATCGGAGAGTGTGAGAAATGCCATGAGGTCTCCCTTTTTCGTTCGAATTACTCGTTCATTAGATATGAAACTACCGACTCTCGCCTTTTTTAGGCCCGCAGATGGAAGATCCAGAATTAAGGTGGACCCACCTAGTTGAAAATATGCGGCAAAAGGTTCTGTCGGATGTTTGGATAGATAAAAGCCCAGCGCCTCTTTTTCCATTTGCAATTGTTCTGTCAGCTGTAACGGCTCGACTTTCACATACTTCGGCTTAATATTGAATTCTTCTTCCATGAAAAAGTCAATTTGATTGTCATCGGACGGCATAACAAGCTCTGCATGCTGCATGGCGACATCTAAAGTAGCAAGAAGCGTCGCCCTGTCCTCTCCAAACTCATCCATGCTCCCTCCAAAGATAAGCATTTCGATTGTCTTTCGATTGATCTTAGAAGAAGCCCTGTTACAAAAATCAAACAAATCACTAAATGGCTTTTTCTTCCGCTCTTCCATTAGAGCTTTTATTGCCTGTACCCCTACCCCTTTAATCGTTAACAAACTAAAGCGGATGCCTGTTTCTTCAACTTGAAATACAATTCCACTTTTATTGATAGAGGGTGGCAGGATTTGTATGCCCTTACGCTTCGTCTCTGTGATATATTGAGAGAGTTTCTGCTCACTCCCCATCACACTGGAAAGAAGGGTCGCCATGAAAATTTTTGGGTGGTTTGCCTTTAGATAGGCTAACTCATAGGAAATCATACTGTAGGCAACGGCATGGCTTCGGTTAAATCCATAGTCGGCAAATCGTACAATAAGATCATAGACAGCGTTGGCAACCTTCTCGTCATAGCCTTTCTTTAAACACCCTTCCACAAAATGCGCACGTTCTTTGGCAAGCACTTCTTTCTTTTTCTTCCCAACCGCTCTTCTTAATAAATCCGCTTCGCCCAACGAGAATCCTGCCATCACCGCTGCGATTTGCATGATTTGCTCTTGATACACAATAACCCCAAACGTCTTCTCCAAAATAGGGATCAGGTCCGGATGCGGATATTCCACTTTTTTCAGCCCGTGCTTGCGTTCAATAAACAAAGGGATTTGTTCCATTGGACCCGGACGGTACAGGGCGTTGACTGCCACGATATCTTCTAGATTCGAAGGCTTAAGCTTTGTCAGCACCTTTTTCATCCCAGGGGACTCTAACTGAAAGATCCCGGACGTGTCCCCTTCACTTAAAAGACGGAAGGTTGCTGCATCATCGAGTGGTATCTCTTCTATATGTTGTTTTGTTTCTTTTTTTACTTGATGGCGGATGCTTTGAATCATCGTTAAGTTTCGCAATCCAAGGAAATCCATCTTCAGCAGACCAAGCTCCTCAAGGGTTTCCATCGTGTATTGAGTAAGGTAAATGTCTTGTTGTCCTGCTTGGATTGGAATTAATTCCGTTAGAGGCTTATGGGTAATGACCACCCCTGCAGCATGTGTGGAGGAATGTCGTGGAAGCCCCTCAATTTTTTGCGCTGTTTGAAAGGCACGCTTTCTTTCCTTTGTCTCGTTAATCGCGCTTTGCAATTTATCATTCTCTTGATATGCCGCTTCAAGGGTAATTCCTGGTCGCGATGGAATCATCTTAGAAATCATCTCCAGCTCTTTCCCCGATAGGTTTAAGGCTTTTGCAACATCACGCCAAGCAGCCTTTGCAGCCAACGTACCAAATGTGATGATTTGGGCAACATGAAGCTGACCGTACTTTTCAGCCACATAACGGATGACTTCATCTCGCTTATTATCTTGAAAATCAATATCAATATCGGGCATCGTAATCCGTTCAGGATTAAGGAATCTTTCAAACAACAGGTCATGCTCTATCGGGTCCACATCCGTAATAAAAAGGGAATAAGCGACCAATGAACCTGCGGCGGAACCACGTCCAGGACCGGTCAAGATCCCTGCATTCCGTGCATAATACATAAAGTCCCAGACAATTAAGAAGTAGTCACTGAACTTCATCCCTTTAATGACTTGAATTTCATATGTCAGGCGGTCTTTATATTCAGAAGATGGTTCTCCGATTCTCTTATGCAGCCCTTCCCAACAGACTTTCTCTAAATAGTCGTCTGCATTTTCCCCCTCCGGCACCGGATAACTTGGAAGAGCCGCTTGTCCAAACTCCAGTTCCACATGACATTGGTTACTGATCTTCCATGTATTCTCCAACGCATCCGGAATATCTTCAAACAACTGTGTCATTTCATTTGTTGCCCTTAAATAATCAGGCGCCTCTTTTGGCAGGGATTCCAGTTTAGTGCCCTGTTTAATGTTGCGTAAACACTCATAAACAAAGACATCTTCCTGGAGAAGATAATGCACCTTGCTCAAGGCCACGATCGGTAACTCACTATGCCGTTTTCGGGTCGTTTCAGATCGTTCCCGTGACTCGGCGGAATTTCGATCAATCCCAAGATACACGCTATCTTGCTCGAACATTTCCAGGTAAGCTTCCGCGGTTTGTCCTTCATTTTGCGCAAGTTCAGATTCAGAGCCAGATAATATCGCAATCAGCCCTTTTGTATAATGCTTCAGCCATCTTTTCGGAACCCCTTGTGTCGATTTGGTCTGAACCACACTCGATAACTTCATAAGGTTCGTAAATCCATGGTTATTTTTCGCCAAAAGAATGACAGGATATCTTGACTCCTCGTCTTCCTCATCTGATAGGACCGATAGCGTCAGCCCGATGATCGGCTTGATGTTTGCCGCTTTACAAGCTTTGTAAAAATCGACGGCCCCGTACATCACATCTTCATCTGTAAGCGCAAGGGAACTTAAACCAAGCTCATTGGCACGTTCAACAAGCTTAGAAAAACGGACAGAACTGTTCAGCAGACTGTAACTGCTTTTTATATGTAAATGAACTACACTCATTAATCATCACACCTTATTTAACGCTTCCATTTTATATATTCATTATAGGGGCTATTGAGTTCCAAACACAATGAAGAAACTTCTCCATTAACATCACATACTTACCACATCCTGTCCATATATATGAATAAGGACAGAAAGGATGATGAAAATGGACGTAAAAGATCCATTCGTCGCTACCCTTATTTTCAGTTTTTTCATTGCTGTCGGGGTAATACTTGGAGGAGCAATCATTGGCGGAATTGCCGCTTTTCTAGTAGGGGACCCACCTTTGACTAGAATGTGGAGCTTGGCCAAAAGTTTGAAGATATGGGCAATCGTCGCTGCCATTGGAGGTACCTTTGACACCTTTTATAATTTGGAAAAGGGGCTGTTTAACGGCGAAACAAAATTTTTAGTAAAGCAATTGCTTTTAATCATCTCAGCCACGGGAGGCGCCCAAACCGGTGCACTCATCATCAGCTGGCTTACACAGGAGACCTTATAACATGAGGGTTCCTCCTTATAACCGCGATCCCGGGTGGCAACGTTTTTTTTCCGGGGTGGTATTGGGTGCAATAGTAGGCTGGTTGATATTCATGCTTATGTACGGCGTCACATTGGAGAAGAATATTGGCGATCTTATAAAATATAAGGAAGAAGTGAAAAGCTATAAAAACAGAATTCATATTCTGACAGAGGACAATGATAAATTAAAAGAGGAGAAAGATCAGTTAAAAATAGAAGACTTTAAAATATCCATCATCAATCACGAAAAATACATGCTCAACTCGTTCAGCCGTTCCTCCATCATTGCGAGAATTACAGAGGATCTCAACGACCAGGTTTCAAAAGATGTCGCAAGCATTAAAGACAATCGTCAATTGCTTATAAAAGTCATCGAAAACAAAAGCTACACACTTGATGACAAGCGCTACTACTTCGAGGTCGACTTTCTTTATATAGACACAACGATCGAAATGGACTTGTTGATTGTGAAAATGGAATGAGAAGAGGAAGCGTCTGCCATATAGTGCCGTCACTTCCTCTTTTTCGTTCCTACTCCCCTTGCAATTGTGCCCGGGAAGCTTCAATCAGGTCAGCAAGAACATGGTCCGCTTCTTCCCATTTATAGATAGATGCCCCAGACGCCAACGGATGACCTCCACCGTTGTACTTTTTGGCAATTTCATTGACGATGGTCCCTTTCGAACGAAGCCTCACCCTAATCTGATCCGCTTCTTCTATAAAGAATACCCACGCCTTAATGCCTTCAATATTACCAAGCATCCCCACCAACTGCGATGCCTCAGAAGGAAGAGCATTATATCGCTGCAAAATATCAGGTGTAATCTTCATGGAAGCAATCCCATTCTCATGCATAGAGAAATTCTCCAGTACATATCCGCTAAGCTTGGCAATGTGCAATTTGGTGCGGTACAGCTCATCATAAAGATCCGTCATCGAGAAACCGTAGCTCAACAGTTCACTCGCATATTGGAATGTCTTCGTATTTGTGCTTTGGAAAAGAAATCTTCCCGTATCTCCAATGATTCCTGCGAAAATAAGTCGTGCAGCTTCCTTTGTCATGACCCAACCCTGATTTTTCCCGGCAAGGTACAATTCGTATATCATTTCACTCGTCGAACTGGCATCCGTATCCACCCACATCATATCCCCGTATCGGTCCTCATTAGGATGATGGTCGATTTTTATCCACTTAGCCGCCAGCTTGTAGCGCTTATCACAAATCCGATCCGTATTGGCCGTATCACAGACAATCACAAGAGCTCCATCGTAACTGGAGTCCGGTATCTCATCAAGCTTGCTCAAGAAATTTAA
This sequence comes from Sutcliffiella horikoshii, assembly GCF_019931755.1. Taxonomy (NCBI): domain Bacteria; kingdom Bacillati; phylum Bacillota; class Bacilli; order Caryophanales; family Bacillaceae; genus Sutcliffiella; species Sutcliffiella horikoshii. The sequence continues at coordinate 3,262,336 of NZ_CP082918.1, forward strand.
AGACTCCTCCGCTTCTCCCACGCGATACACCTTTTTCTCCGGATAACTTTCCTTGATCAGCTCAGCCAATCCGCACTGTGACCCATATGCATCCGGGTCCGGCCTGACATGACGGTGAATGATGACCGTATCATGCGCCTTAATTTCATCTATTATCTGTTGCCTCATCGTATGTAACCCTCTTTCACCTGATTCTTTTCTTTTATTTAATCACAGTTTGCCTTGTTCTCAAAGGAATATCATTTTAGTGGAAAAGTAGAATTTTGTTCACGAACACGTTACAATATAGCTTGTATGCGTATGATAAAATGATAAATATCATGTTTGAAATATAAAGGAGTGTGTCCTTTTGGCTATTTTTGTTTTTCTCATTATCTTTTCATTAATGTTCTACTTGATGTATAAAGTAAAGTACTTCCGCACCCAATTACCTGCCGAAAAGAAATGGCTGAGCGCAAAATCCAGCATCGCTTTAGGAAGTTTCGTTTTCTTTTTTGGCGTAAATTCTCTTATTAACCCACTATCCACGGTTGCCATCGTGGTGGGAATTATTTTGTTACTTGTAGGATTGGGCAGCATCTGGGCCGGCTACAAAGCCTACCGATTCTACCTGCCGTTCGCAATCGAAGAAGCAGAAGCAGTTAAGGAAGCTGAAATGAAAGAGAAGACAGTTACGGATTGAAGATTAGTAGAGAGAGTCGTTCCTTTTGGGGAGCGGCTTTTTTGTTTTGCTTATAATTCGAACTGAGTCAAAAGATATTTGCGGCCTTTGTTTGTCCCCTCGGTTGGGAGGTGCATGGAATTTAAAAGATAGTTTGCTACACTTGGTGAAGGAAGAAGAAGAAAATCTCTTATAATTTTGTTAGTAATAATATTACCAATCAATAACTTGTAGTCCATTAGATTCTCTAAGTGAGCCGTTTTAGAGTACATTCCGCAATTCCTACAAATCCAATTCCCACGTTTCTGTAACATAGGCAGGTATGAGCATTCTGGACAAATAACTCCCTTCCTAAGTTCATGATAATGAATTCCATAGAATCGTAACAAAGAAAATTCATCAGGTGTATGTTTTTTAATAAGCACCTTGGCGAGTTTTCGAAAGTTGGAATTATCTAGTAATGGAGGACGTTTAATATCATCTATAGATTGCAGCTTATTCGGAAGGTTAGTATGGAAGGTGACTTTTCTCATTAGCGATGCGGTTGCTTTGGTTAAGGTGGCGCTCGAGTGAGTAAGAACTACCTGGCTAGCAACCGGTAACGGTGGAAAATTATGTTTATCTAACCACAATGTGAGTTGATATTTTTGCCGCTCAATCTGAGAGAGCGGGTCTCCAAACTTTTCTTTCTCTTCCCCTCTATGCCTAATCAATTGTTTTGTCGTCTCATCAAACTCCAACGTACCAGAAATATACTTCGAGTCTAAAATAAGGCAGTATTCAGGAGTTATTAGAAGTGTGTCCATCTGAAAAAAGCGGTTTAGGGGATCCTCTATACGAAGTCCGTGCAATAATTGGGAGTTTTTATTGGGAAGGAATGTGAGGAAATAATCAAGTGCTTTCTCTCCAATAAATCCGTAATGCAATCTGGCGTGTTCTTTCTCTATAAATCTAAATTGTGGATGCTCCGGAGGTACTCTTCTCATCGCAGCTTCCAATGTTAATAATCTTACGGACTTTTCTCGTGGTTTCTTTATCATTTATTCTCTCCTTTACATGGCTTGTTGGATATAATTCGATAAGGAGGCATGAAATCCTTCAAAAGTATTGGAATTTGCAAAGGGATATTTGGGATATCAAGAAAATTTGAATTTTATCGAGAATTTCAGGGATATATCAAGAATTTTTAAGATATATCAATAATTTTCGGCTTTTATCAAGAAAAAATCACATATATCAAGAAATCGGGAAGTAACGACAAAATTCGCACCCTCCCACCAGCCACCCCCACCAAAAGCCCTTCAACACATCAGCCTTTGCTTTTGACCTTAGTTCCCCCAAGCACCGCCGTACCCCCAACAACCAACACCCCAAAAAACGCCCCCACCCCAAAAGGTGAGAGCGTCTCTCTACAACCAATCCACTACTGTATCAACTGCACCATCATCATCGCCTTGCCGACGACATTGCCTTCGTGGTACACTTCCACGTCCACTTTACCAAACTTGCGGCCGACTTCAAGCACCTTTGGCCGGATCTCGATCGTGCTGTCAATCTGCACAGGCCTAATAAAATAGATCGTAATGTTCTCCACGACCATATCACTCTTTTTCACATTGCGGATCACACGCTTAGCCGCTTCTGTCACGATCGTTGTAAATACGCCATAGGATATCGTTCCGACGGAGTTTGTCATCTGCGGGGTCACTTCACTTTGGTAAGCCTCTTCCCCTTTTGATTCTGTAACATCCATAAATTGATTGGTCACGATGTCATCCAGCGTTTCGCCGACTTGCGGCTGCCTTTGGATCATTTGCAACGCCTTCAATACGTCCTGACGGCTGATGATTCCAAGAAGACGATGATTCGGGTCGACCACCGGCAGCATCTCGATTCCTTCCCATACCATAATATGGGCAGCAGATGCGACCGACGTTTTGCCATTAACAGTGATCGGATTTTTGGTCATCACTTTTTCAATCAAAGTCCCGGAGTCCTTCCCAAGCACGTCCTTGGAAGTGACCACACCCTGCACCTTCAAGTTTTTATCGATGATTGGAAAGCGGCTATGCTTGATTTCTTCATTCACCTTATACCATTCTGCAATGGTATCTTCTGTCGTTAAGTAAGTCGTCGCTTCAATTGGAGTCAAGATGTCTTCCACCAATACGATTTCCTTTTTGATCAACTGGTCATAGATCGCACGGTTGATCAACGTCGCAACAGTGAACGTGTCATAACTGCTCGAGATGATCGGAAGCTTCATTTCATCGGCTAACTTCTTTACCTCTTCGTCCGTGTCAAATCCACCAGTTATCAGCACCGCAGCACCTGCTTCAATGGCAAGCTTATGCGCGTTGTAACGGTTACCAACAATCAACAGATTACCTGCTTCTGTATAGCGCATCATCGCTTCCAGTTTCATCGCACCGATAACAAACTTGTTCAACGTTTTATGAAGGCCTTCTCTGCCGCCTAGAACTTGTCCATCCACAATGTTGACCACTTCGGCAAATGTCAGCTTTTCGATATTTTCTTTCTTTTTCCGCTCAATACGAATAGTACCAACGCGTTCGATGGTACTAACATATCCTTTATTTTCGGCATCTTTGATCGCTCTGTATGCCGTACCTTCACTCACCGTGAGCGCCTTGGCGATTTGTCGTACTGATATTTTTTCTCCAATAGGAAGTTCTTCAATATAATGGAGAATCTGTTCATGCTTTGTCACACTCTTCACCCGTCCACATAGTTATTTGTACCTTTATTATACGGGTGTTAGAGCTTGTATTCAATGTGTTTACTGATATTGACGCAATCGGACCTGTTTGACCTCTGCCAATTTCGCTTTTCGCACCATCCGCTTTCGCTTTGGCAAATACATGATTGCTGCAATATTTCCCCCGACTGCCATTAAGGCAAGCACCAGCCATGCGATTCCAAACCATCCTGCAAGTCCATCTTCTGTCACCGGCAATCGCGGTACGGCGACGTATAACATTGCACCAATACATAATAGCGATAATAAAAGTCTATTCTTCAACACATGACACTCCTTTCAAACTCTATAGCTTGTATCATGTATATTCCGCACAACAAAAAAAAGAAGCAAATCCGCTTCTTTTCTTTGCACAACTCTATAAATCAATAACCTCTCCCACTTCCAGCACTTTCCCGACACCTTCAGGAAGTTTGGAAACGAACTCCTGTGGATTTTGTTCAATGACAGGGAACGTATTAAAGTGGATCGGCACCACAGTGCATGCATTTAACCATTTCGCAGCGAGAACCGCATCATCTGGCCCCATTGTGAAATTATCCCCAATCGGCAGGAAGGCCACATCAATATCATTTAACTCGCCAATCATTTTCATATCAGAAAATAATGCTGTGTCTCCGGCATGGAAAATTGTCTTCCCGTCGATAGTTAGCAAGATTCCACTAGGCATTCCTGTATAGACAATCGTTTTTGTTTCATAGTCCGTATAACTAGAGCCATGAAAAGCTTGCGTCAATTTCACCTTGCCAAAATCAAATTCATGGGCTCCGCCGATATGCATTTCATGAACCTTCACACCTTGCCACCCTAAGTATTCAGCAAGCTCAAATGGCGCAATAACTAATGCGTCATTTTTCAAAGCAAGGTCTACCGTATCCCCAACATGGTCATTGTGACCGTGCGTTAAAAGAATAACATCCACTTTTACATCGTCTGCTTTTAAATCTGTTAAACCATTCCCCGTAATAAACGGATCAAAAAGAATGGTCTTTCCTTTAGCCTCAACTTTTACTACGGAATGTCCATGATAGGAAACTTTCATTTTAACAACCTCTCCTTCTCCAGCTCAAATTCTTCATACCCGTTAATCTTCTCTTTTTTAATCAAAAATCCTTCTAATAAAATTTACACAAGTATGATTCCCTGATACTCTTAATGTAAACGTATTAAACTTCGTAACTAGAAGTATTTTACCCAATAAAGGAGTGGCTGATTTGAAAGAACATCGTCTGCAACAACTAGTAGAATGGCTGAAACAGGAGGACTTGTCCGGTTGTTTCTTAACTTCTACCCCGAACGTTTTCTACATAAGCGGTTTTTACACAGATCCACACGAAAGACTACTAGGACTTCTCGCTTTTCCAAACAGCGAACCTGCGATTGTCTGCCCTAATATGGAAGTCGAACAGGTAAAGAAAACTGGCTGGGCTTACGGAATAGTCGGGTACAATGATACGGATGATCCTTGGCAAAAGGTTCAAGAGTATGTGAAATTACAGGGAATTAAAGTTGAAAAGCTAGCTGTTGAGAAAGAACATATGACTGTCGCTCGTTTACATAAGTTAGAGGAGATCTTCCCGGGCGTAAAACTTGCTGCTGCAGAAGATAAAATGTATCAACTGCGCTTGGTGAAAGATGAAGAGGAAGTTTCCATTTTGAGAGAAGCAGCCAAACTTGCCGATTTCGGAGTGGAAGTTGGGGTGCATCACCTGAAAAAAGGTGTGACAGAGCAGGAGCTTGTTGCAACGATTGAGTATGAGCTTAAGAAGAAAGGCATCAGCCAAATGTCTTTTTCAACGATGGCGCTGACAGGATTAAAGACTGCCGCTCCTCATGGAAAGCCTGGCTTGGATCAAGTGAAAGAAGGCGACCTTGTGTTATTTGACCTTGGGGTTGTCTTGAATGGATACTGCTCAGATATCACAAGAACCGTTGCCTTTGGAAATGTGGATGAGCAGCAACAGGAAATCTATGAAACGGTATTGAAAGCGCAGCTTGCTGCTGTGGATATCTGTAAACCTGGTGTAGAAATCGGGCAGATTGATCGCACAGCCCGCTCGATCATAACAGAAAGTGGCTATGGAGAATTCTTTACACACCGCATCGGCCATGGCCTTGGCATTGAAGTGCACGAGTATCCATCCATGAATGAAACGAACACGATGAAACTGCAAAAAGGGATGGCATTTACGATTGAACCTGGAATCTACAAACCAGGAGTAGGCGGCGTACGTATCGAGGATGATATTTTGGTAACGGACAGCGGAATCGAATTGTTGACAAGCTACCCGAAAGATTTACAGATCATTAAGTCATAAATAAAAAACAGGTATCCATGTCTCTCATGGGTACCTGTTTTTTTATAAAAGTCAATTAGCTTTTTACTAAAAGATTGCTTGCACTCTCATACGCCAATCCGTGAGACTCAGCTACTGCCGCATATGTTACATATCCGTCCAGCGTGTTGATTCCCTTTAGGATTGCTTCATTATCCAAGGAAGCTTGTTTGTAGCCTTTGTTGGCAATTTGCACCGCATAAGGTACCGTTACATTCGTCAATGCGATTGTAGATGTACGTGGAACAGCACCCGGCATGTTTGCAACGGCATAGTGAACTACTTCATGCTTCACATAAGTAGGGTCATCATGCGTGGTGATGCGATCTGTTGTTTCAAAAATTCCACCCTGGTCAATTGCGATATCCACCACAACAGAACCTGCACCCATGGATTGAATCATTTCCTCTGTTACAAGTTTTGGCGCTTTAGCACCTGGAATAAGAACCGCACCAATAACAAGGTCTGATTCTTTTACTGCGATTTCAAGGTTTAACGGGTTACTCATAAGTGTCTGGATGTCTTTTCCGAAAATATCATCCAGCTGACGAAGACGGTCCGGGTTCAAGTCAAGGATTGTCACGTCTGCGCCAAGTCCGATTGCCATCTTGGCAGCATTCGTACCAGCGACACCTCCACCGATTATCGTTACCTTCCCGCGGCGAACACCAGGAACACCTCCTAGAAGAATCCCTTTACCGCCCTTGATTTTTTCAAGGAACTGAGCACCAATTTGCGTTGCCATACGTCCAGCTACTTCACTCATCGGCGTCAACAATGGCAGGGAACCGTTTGGAAGTTGTACCGTTTCATAGGCAATACCCACCACTTTGTTATCAATCAAAGCCTTTGTTAATTCCGGTTCTGGAGCAAGGTGCAGATAAGTGAAAAGGATTAACCCCTCACGGAAATAGCTATATTCAGAAGGAAGCGGCTCTTTCACCTTCATGACCATATCCATGGACCATGCTTCTTCTGCTGTTTCCACCATTTTCGCACCAGCTTGTACATATTGCTCATCCGTAAAGCCAGATCCGATACCAGCTTCTTTTTCTATGTATACTTCATGTCCGAAGCCAACAAGGTTCACTACACCTGCAGGCGTCATCGCAACACGGTTTTCGTTGTTTTTTATCTCTCTAGGTACTCCAATTCTCATGGAACAAATACCTCCCTCTTCATAATCACAAAGCGTTAAGACGTAACTAATATAACATTAAACTAGAAAATGTAAAATAGTTTTTTATGCATTTTTGTAAGCGCTTTAAAACAGGCGGAATTATCTATATTATCTAAATTTAGAGGTAAAAATTCCTTGGGTTATCGGAAACGGTTGATAACCTCTACTCCCCCTGTTACTTCCAGCACTGCTCCTGTGATCATATCAGAGTTTTCTTCACATAAAAATTCAATGGCCCTTGCAATATCTTCACCTGTCCCAGATCGTCCGACCGGGGTATTCTTGGAGTCGTCCAAGCCTCTCGCATGTTCAATTGTCGACTCTTTCATCTCCCCCACAATATTACCAGGGCAGATCATATTGGCTGTGATTCCATGTTCGGCTTCTTCAATCGCGATGGACTTTGTCAACGATACAAGTCCAACCTTCGCAGCTGCAAATGCAGATCGATATATCCAACCTGGAGACGATTCCGCTCCTTGAAAACCGTATGTGATAATGCGCCCGAATCGCTGTTCTCTCATGAAAGGGATTGTTTTACGGAAAAGATGAAAAACGGCACTAAGATTGCCTTCTATCATTTCATACCACTCTTCATCTGAGTAGTCAGCTAATTTCTTTCGTTCAAAAATATAAGGTCCTGCGTTATTAATTAAATAATCAATCCTTCCGAAGCGTTCTACCACTTCGTCTATGAATTGTTGCATCTGTTCTTTTTTCGTTACGTCACCTTGAAAGAAGTGTAGTCTGCTTTCTCCAAAGTGATTCCATTCCTTTTTAAGTTTTTCGATTGTTTCCGTATCATTTCTATAATTTATCGAAACGGAACATCCTTTGTTCAACAACTGTTCCGTCACTTTTTTTCCAAGTCCTTTGGAACCAGCTGTAATTACGGCATGTCTCAAACTGGATTCCCCCTTAATAGAATTGCTTACCTCTATATTTTCTTGTAAATCGATAAAATTTACAACATATAACCCGTTAAGATACGATAAAATGATTGTTAGGTACACGAAAGAAAGGAGTATGACCTTTTTATGGCTAAAGCACAAACGGTGGCATTGCCTCCTCGAAGCCGGATAGAGCGGTTCGGTTTAGAAGCCGTTCCACAAGAATTAAGAAAAACACGTTGGTATGAATATGTCATCATCCAGGTTGCATTTTCGGTGAATGCAGGGAACTTCCTTGTCCCGGCGCTTGCTGTCATTCAAGGGGGACTCAACTTTTACGCAGCCTTTCTCTCCACTATTTTTGGTGCAACACTCGCCTTTTTATTTGTTTCCTATTTATCATTACCTGGTGCCGAGCGGGGAATTCCCTCTCAATTTGCCATCCGGTCCATTATCGGCATAAAGGGATCAAGATACATTTCCTCCCCGATTCGTACCATTACATCCCTCTACTGGTTTTCTGTCCAGACCATAGGTGGTACGTTGGTGGTTCAATTTATTCTTGAAAGAGCCTTTCAGTTCTCTATGCCATTTTACATAATCGCGATGATTTTAGCATTGATCATGAGCGGACTTGCACTTGTGGGATTTGTTGCGGTAAAAAGGGCGACCAAGTACTTTATGCCATGGCTGATTCTTGGACAGCTAGTGATGCTCTATCTTTTACTCACTAAAGGAATGAGTATAGATCCTGCTGTAAAAATGGACGGTGGCTGGAACCTTCCCGTCATGGGCTTTTTTGCAAGTCTTGCTTTTGTTCAATATGTATCTGGTGTGTCCTCATCAGCAGATGTGACAAGGTACGCCGTTACTTCCAGACAAGGGTTCTGGGGGTTATTCAGCGGAAATGTTTTAGGCTTTATTCTTACTGCTTTTTTCGGAGCTTACACAGCCAGCCTGACAGGAAATCTGAATCCGTTTATTGCAACAAGCGAAATGACCAACTCCGGCCTATTTACCGCGATCATTTTAGGTGCGGCCATCTTATCGATGGTTTCCATTAACTTGAGCAATGCCTATACCGGTGGATTTAGTCTGTTGAATTCTTTACCGCAACTTGGGAGGGTGAAAAGTTCCATGCTTTTCGGGGCTGCGGGAATACTATTATCCTTGTCACCTGCCTTAGTGGAGGAAGCAGAACGGTATATTTCCTTGATTGGAGCATTTGTCATACCTTTATCTGCTGTCATTATCACTGATTTTCTTTTTATAAAAAAGAGGCAGATTGAAGTTAGTGAGGGATTACCTTCTTATAATAAAATTGCGTTTGTTTGTATTGGGATTGGGATAGGCATTTATTTGCTCTTGCCGGAAGGCTTATCTCCTGGTTTCTTGGCTTTCCTTATCACAGGGGCCGTTTATTTCTTTTCTATAAAAAAATCACAAAAATAGGTGCCTGTAGATGGCACCTGTTTTTGTGTTTATTCATGGGAAGTTTGTTCGCTCTCGCCTTCTACCGGTTGGTATGCATTGGAGCTGTATTGCTCGCCGACTACTCCGCTTGAGTATGCATCAGTAATTTGATTGTGAACCTCATTCACAGCATTATCATCATAAGAAAAAATTTCCTTTGGGTCTTTTTTCTTCATAGTGGGTTCCACCTTTCAACTAAGTATCCATCCTAGTTTGTGTTGAGTGACACTCATTTAAAGGTGGTAAAAATTACAGGGTGAATGGATAGAATGTTTATCACAGTTGTTATACAATGAGTTAAAACAGGGAGCAAAGGAAGGAAGTAGCGATGTTTTCTTTTGTAAAAGATCCAAGGCTTGGAATATCATTGCCGCGGTTGGATTTAGATTGGAATGAATACAACAAAGAAACACAGCAGGATATTTTATTGAAATGGGAAAAGATACGCGGGAGCATTCCGGACCGTATTAAAGAGTTAGAAGAAGAGATTAATTTTAAGCAGGCTCAATTGAATGATGAAGCAGATTTTGAACGGTCTTGCGAGTTGAATTCCGAAATTGCAGATCATGCTAGCGTTATTAATGATTTATGGTTGTGGTATCGTATGAATCAACATGTATCATCATCTAAAGTACATTCATAAAAGGCGAATATCCGTTGTGGATATTCGCCTTTTCCTTAAAACATTTCGCATTCTGATTCGTCTAGTTCTCCGTTTTCTACTAGGTGTCTCATCATGTAGTAGTAATGGGAGAATTCTGAGACTTCTTTGGTCCAGTAATAATTTGTTCCAGCAGCTGTTATCATGCCGAGAAGTGGGACGTTATTTACTTTTTGACGGCCAATCACAGCGACAAATAGCAGCTTGATCAGGTGCATTAAAGGCTGTTGAAGCCAAACAGTCGGGTGATCTTTGTCTGTCAATACGTCAAAATAATGATCGATATCCTGTCCAAGCTCACCTTTCAATGTTTCCCAACGTTCATGCTGATATTTTTTCGGTATGGTCGCACCATAAAATAATTGTAATGACTTTACCATTTCTAACGGCGTACTTGCCCTGTAGCCGTAAGACATCGCAACAAGCTGCGTGGTCCGGATGTTTAGTGCTGCAAAAGCCGGGATGTCTATAGCAAGGGTGGATAGTTTCGCCGTCCCTGTCATTCCACCTTGGATCACCGAATAAAGCTTTTGTTTGGCAATCTGTTGTTCCGCGATGAATGCCTTTTGTGATAGAGGCAGTTCGCGTATATCTTCAATTTTTTCAATATCTTCCCTATAGCTTCTTGCCATATTGACAATCCGTTCTTCTGCTTGCTGTTGGAAGGAGGACTGCTGGATGATACCGTGCAAATGAAATAACCATGTGTCAATTTGAGCAAAAAATAATTGCTTTTTATCGTCTGACAGCAGATCAAATGCCTTGTCCACCCAATGGTCCAATGTATCTGAAAATTGGGTTGGTTCGTATGTATACAGTTTTTCTTCCCAATGTGAAAGTTTATGTTTCCATTGTTCTTCCCTACTTATATTGGACACAGCTCTTCCCCTCACTTTTCCATCTGCTAGTTTTCTCCATTATACCATAGCGGTTCCGCACAAAAAAACAGTCCCCAACCTGTTGTCGTATTAAACAGGTTGGGGACTGTAGCTTATAATGCTATTTTCATTACGTCTCTAGCAATCATCACTTCTTCATTCGTAGGAATGATGATGACTTTTACTGGAGAGTGCGGGTAGTTAATAAATGCTTCTTTACCACGAACTTTGTTCAAAGCAGGATCCCAGTATACACCCATGAATTCAAGTCCTTGTAGAACTCTTGCACGGATTACATCACTGTTCTCACCAATACCTGCAGTAAAGATGATCGCATCCACTCCATACATTCTCGCAGCATAAGAGCCAATATATTTATGGATACGGCTTGCGAATACTTCTAGAGCAAGCTCTGCACGTTCGTTTCCTTCTTTGGCAGCAGATTCAATATCACGAAGGTCACTGGAGAAACCAGATACTCCAAGGATACCACTGCGCTTGTTCAAGACTTCTAATACTTCGTCGGCTGTCTTGCCTGTTTTCTCCATGATAAATGGAATCAAAGCAGGGTCAATATTACCAGAGCGAGTTCCCATTGCTACACCCGCAAGTGGTGTGAAGCCCATGGAGGTATCGATGGATTTTCCGCCTTCGATTGCCGCAATACTTGCACCGTTTCCTAGGTGACAAGAGATCAGGCGAAGTTGTTCAACCGGTCTGCCAAGCAATTCTGCAGCACGCTCGGAAACGTACTTATGGGATGTACCATGGAAACCGTATTTACGGATGCCATAGTCCTCATAGTACTCATAAGGCAAGCTGTAAAGGAAAGATTTTTCCGGCATCGATTGGTGAAATGCCGTATCAAAAACAGCGACAGCCGGTACACTTGGAAGAATTTCCTTGAATGCTTTGATCCCAACGATGTTTGCCGGGTTATGAAGTGGAGCAAGCTCTGAAAGTTCTTCTAATTCGCCTAAGATTTCATCTGTAATCAGGACAGAATCATTGAACTTTTCCCCACCATGAACAACACGGTGGCCGATTCCTGTGATTTCATCGAAGCTTTGAATGATGTCTAGATCGATCAGTTTTTTTAATAAGATTTTAACAGCTACTCCATGTTCTGGAATGTCTGTGATTTCTGTTACTTTTTCGCCGTTCACAGAGATGGTGAAAACTGCATCGTTTAATCCGATACGTTCCACTAATCCTTTTGTAATAACATTTTCACTAGGCATTTCGAACAATTGGAATTTAAGAGAAGAGCTTCCTGCATTAATTGCAATAACTTTTGACATGACGATACGTACAACTCCTTTTATATGGTCACACTTGGATGGATGATTAAATGTTTTTACACTCTACCTATCTTGTGCAAAGTTCCGATATTATATATACCTTTTTCATTTAAACACCGTCATACTGCATTTGCAAGAGGCTTCCCTATATGGTAACGCTTACCTTATATATTCGTTATTTTCTGAAGAATAGCATAGTTATTATGGACTGTTAATTCTACACTTACGGTTGATCTTCGTTGCAGGAGCTTCGCTTTCCGCGGGCGGGTCCGGAAGCCTCCTCGGGCTACGCCCTGCGGGGTCTTCCCTGTCCCTTCCTCCCGCAGGACAAGGAAGGCTTCGGCAGCGATTCATCGCACGAAGAAAATGCGCTAGCATTTTTGAGGAGTCTCCGCTCCTTCCACTACGATCAACTAGGTTATCCTATTACTATTTATTCTTTTTCTGCTCAGAAAACCAGTGGTTGATTTGGCCCATGATTTTTTCCATTGCCTGCATGTTGGAGAAGCTTGGCAGGTTTACTAATAGAGCTTCTTTGGGAGGTTCAACGCCTATTCCTTTTTTCTGCAGAACAAGGATGCTTTTTGCATGATTTTTGTTTTGGAACATGGTTTCCGGAAGCTGAAGCATTCCTTGAATATACGCTTCATCCTTTATTAGAGCGTTGACTCTTTTTGCTTCCTCTTCTTCAAACATAGAGTTTGGAACCAAGAATAACAGATGTCCTCCTGGTTTTGTGTAACGCAACCCTTGTTCGATGAAAAGATAATGTGCATAGGAATGTCCTTCTTCCGCTTTTAGCTTGAAGTTGGTTGCATTGTTGTCGTCAGGATAATAGCCAACCGGCAGATCACTCACTACCACATCGACTGGTTCTACAAATAGGTTGCTTAAGCCATCTTGGTTGAATAAACTGATTGCCTGCTCTTGCAGGTTGGCGTTATTATAAGCAAGTTTCACTAAAAGGTCATCCACATCCACACCAAACGCCTCCAGCTTTTTATTAGGCTGGTGGTTAAGGACAGCTGTAAGAAGGTTTCCAGTACCGATAGCAGGATCAAGCATAGTCAGCTGTTGCAGATGTGAGGTGTATTTTCCAACGAGGTATCCCATAAACATGGCGATCGCATCTGGAGTCATTTGATGGTTGGCTTGAACTGCATCTTTCATTCCTTTTAAGATTGCAAGCTGAAATCCTTTTCTGATTTCTTCTTTCTGTAGGGAAGAGATCGTTTGTTTGCTGTACTCTTTTTCAAGTCTTCGTTTAGTTACTTCAGACACTTCTTCTTGGATCACTGCTCCGTGGAAGAGATTTTCTGCGGTTTCTGCAAGTGCCTCTAAGTATGTACAGTCTAGTTCTTCTTGTAGGATTTGTGCTGTTGTATCAAATAAAGTAAATGTATTTTCTAATTTCGTAATGGACATTATGCCACTCCTTTTCTTTCTCCAATTTTCAGTATTCCTATTTTACATGGAGATGGGGCAAAAATAAAGCAGACTGCTATTATCACAGTCTGCTCGTCTTGGTGCAATGGGGTTGAGTAAGGTATTATTCTGCAGATTTTACTGCTTCAATCGCCGCTTCATAGTTAGGGTGGTCAGTACCTTCCCCTACGTATTCTACGTATGTTACTTTGTCGTTGGAGTCCACAACAAACGTAGAGCGTGCTAGTAGACGCAGCTCTTGCATTAATACGCCATATGCTTCACCGAAAGAAGCATCACGGTGGTCAGATACTACCTCAACATTATCAAGTCCACTAGCTGCACACCAGCGTTTTTGAGCGAAAGGCAAGTCCATGCTTACTGTAATAACTTTTACGTTATCAAGCTTCGCTGCCTCTTCGTTAAATTTGCGAGTTTGTTGATCGCATACTCCTGTATCAATGGAAGGAACTACGCTGATTAGTTTCTTGAATCCTTTGTAGTTTTCCAATGTTACTGGAGATAGGTCATTTGCAAGAACAGAGAAGTTTGGAGCCTGGTCGCCCACTTTCACTTCGCTTCCGATTAGTGTCATTGGGTTGCCTTTAAATGTTACGTTTGCCATGTTAATTTCCCTCCTCAAATTGTATGTACACTTGTAATAATAGCTATGTTTTGGAAGTTTTGCAATTAATCAAACTTTGTTGTTATGGTGGGGGAAGTGGCGGCTTCCTTCCATGATCAAAGTTTGTCGAAGTGTGTAGATTTCTTGATATATCTTCGTTTTTCTTGATATATTGCAAAATTTCTCGATATCCACTCGGAATTTCTTGATATATCGCAAAATTTATTGATATCCGCCCGAAATTCTTGATATCCCCGCAAAATTTCTTGGAATCCACCCGAATTTCATAGTTTCCACCTACCTCCACCCCATGCCAAATAAAAAAGCCAACTGCAGTGCAGCCGGCGATTTTTAGAAGTCCAAATCCTGCTTATGGTCATTGTAGGAATGATCAGAGTGATTCGCTCTGTTATGCTTGTTGTTATTCAACATATGTTGCACTTTCTCGACCGCCTGTGGAGCCAAGTCCAGTAGTCTTTCATAGATACTTGTGCTTTCATCAAGATGTAGCATTTTCACTCCTTGTGAATTGACAATCAAGAAGGCGATTGGAGTGATGGACACGCCACCTCCACTACCTCCACCAAACGGCAGCTTATGCCCTTGGCTTTGGTGATTGCCACCGCCATCGTGTTTCTCAGGTCCTGATGCACTCCCGCCTTGGAACTCACTTCCTCCTGCCGCAAACCCAAAGCCGACTTTAGAAACAGTCAAAATGACACTCCCATCCGGCGTTTCTACCGGATCACCAATGATCGTGTTAACATCAATCATATCTTTTAGATTTTCCATAGCTGTTGTCATGAGACTCTTAATTGGATGTTCAGACATATTGATCCTCCTTATTGCTGTTACATGGATTTGTGATTGTCCTCTTTGGACAACACGGATAAAGGACGGGTTTTAAACTTAGGTCTACCGCCCTTCCAATATTTAACGATTCTTATTCCTGCCAACATAGCATGCCCGATTCGAAACCGAATAATACACTTAAACATTGTCTGAGAGACAGCTTGCTGGAAAAAAGGTGTGATGGAGAGTTCCGGCCGAGCTCGGAAATCTGTATAATTGCTTATAAACCCAACAATTCCCCCTTTAATAGACCAACCTGCCCCAACAAACATTCCAGTATGGGCTGCATCCCCAAGTCCTATGTTGCTATGCCATTCCAGGTGTTTCACTTCCATTCTCGAAAGCAATCTCCTAACTATCTCATGCATCCCCACAACATGACGCACCAGTTCATATGTATCTTCAAAACTCTGCCATATCTCTTTTGGAGAAAAATCTTTCTCTTTTTGTTTCCCTTTAGACGGATCTCCGCCTCCAACCTTGGTTTTTTCCTCGACATGAATGGATGCTGTGTCTGTGTCCACACTGATCAACGGGACATCGATGGTGTACCGCAACAACCCGTACCATGCACTAAGCTTCACTGTCATCTGATCATTATCTTGTTGATGATGGTAATAAAAATGGATGGTAATTCTAGTGACGAGAACCATGATTAAGAGAAGAATTATGATGGCAACGATAACGGCGGTCCAAATCACACTTTCACATCCTTTCTTCCCCCTTCCATTATCTCCTAGCACAAAAAAAATAAACCTAAAGTCACGAAGGACTTCAGGTTTACTACTTATTTTTCATGAACCACGGTTGTGTCTGCAATAAAGTCGTGCACGCCTTGCTTTTTGCTCGTGAAGGCCGCAACAAGAAATACGATATAAGTGATAGGAGCATAGACTAACGCAATATAACGCCCGACACCTTCTCTAAAGAGAATCGTTTTCCATGAAAGGTCATTAGCTTTAAGATCTACCACTCGCAAACCAAACACCATCTTACCCAATGTCTGTTTGAAATACTTCGTCATAAGAATGAAATACCCATATAGCACAATGGTTGTGGCAATGGTTGCAGGTGAGAACATGAAGCTTTGACTAGTGGATATCCCTAATAGTCTAAAAATCGGAAATATCACGATAGCTCCGATGCTCCAGATGATTAATAGATCCAATAAAAATGCCCAAAGTCTCATCCAAAACCCTGCATAGCGATATTCGGTGACCGCTACTTCCTTCGTAGAAAACATCATATCATTGCTTGTTCTGTCTTCCGCTACGTTCACGTCTTCATGTATTACGTTTTCGTTTGTATACTCATTATTCTGCTCATCTCTCATTTTATCTCCCTCCTACTCTGCATACAAGTACATTAGTCTTGGAGAATTAGGTTGATTGATAAGCTTTGCTAACATCTGCATTTCAGATTCTGGCTTTAATAGGGATTGAACATTCATGCTGAATAAGGAACCCCAGCCCAGGTTTTCTGTGTATTGAACCACTTGGACGTTACCCATATCATGGTCTTTCTTCATTGCCTCAATAACATCCTCAAAATACCCCAGCTCGTCGACTATGTTAATGTCCTTGGCTTGTTGGCCGTCATAGATTCTTCCGTCAGCAATTCTTCTGACTTCTGATTCACTCATGCCCCGGCCTTCCACAATAACTTCTACAAATTGATCATACATATTGTCTACCATTGATTGAAGTATTTGACGCTCTTCATCAGACATGTCTTTCGTTGGGGACATAATATCTTTATAAGGTCCACTCTTGATGGTATCGAATTTCACGCCATACTTTTCAGCAAGCTCACTGTAATTAATCCCCTGCATGATGACACCGATAGAACCAGTGATCGTCTCAGGTGCTGCGAAAATTTTGTTTGCAGGTGCTGCTATATAGTATCCACCTGAAGCAGCCATCGTTCCCATGGAAATGTATATCGGTTTTTCTGTTTCTTCTTTAATTTCCACCAGTCTCTTATGTATCTCGGCACTTTCAGATACACCGCCACCTGGTGTATTTACACGCACGATAATTCCTTGAACAGAATCATCCTCTTTTGCTTGATCAAGCATTCTTAAAAATTGTCGATGGTTATATCCGGGAGATTGGAATACAGATGTTACATCGCTTCCTGTGTCCTGAATAACACCGTTAACTTCTAGAACTAGAATCTTACGGTTTGGACTACCGTCTTCAATTACTTCCTCAATAAACTCTTCTTCCCCGCCAAAAATATCTGAAAAAGAATCAGATGTGGAGCTTTCCGCAGGTTTTGTTGCCAGACTTGTAATAATCGACACAAAAAATAATAATGCCGCAATGCCTAATGCGGCCCAACGCTTTCCACTCATATCTAAACCTCCTAGTTGTTCGTACAGTACCTATACGTTAAATCGTTTCAAAAAGTTTCATCAAAATGGTAAACTTATCACAATATAGAATTGTACTAAAATTTTTTCCAAAAGGATAATGTTTTTGGATATTTTTTGTTTAAGTTCCATTTTTTATTATAAAGAGGAGGAAAAACAATGACAGAACGCCGTAAAATATTTTTCTTTTATAAAAGGGAAGAAGAGCTTGTTGCAAAGGTGGAAAAACTGGAACAATTAGCGGTACAAAATAATTTTGAAATATTAAGTGATCACCACAATGCCAATATTATCGTAGCAGTCGGAGGAGATGGCACATTCCTACAGGCTGTTCAGAAAACAGGTTTCAAGGATGATTGCCTTTATGCAGGGATCAATGCTGGAGAAACTTCTAGCTTTTATTGCGACTTTCATATCGATGATACAGAAAAAATGGTCGAAGCGATGACGTTTGAACAAATTGAGGTAAGAAAATATCCTACCATTGAAGTAACGATTGACGGCATTTCTTCTTTTCAATGTTTGAATGAGTGCTCCATCCGCTCTGCCATCATAAAAACCTTTGCGATAGATGTCTACATAGATGATCTGCACTTTGAAACATTCCGTGGGGATGGGATGATTGTATCCACCCCGACTGGTAGCACTGCATACAATAAGTCAGTTCAGGGTGCTGTGGTAGATCCGATGCTTCCTTGCTTTCAGGTAAGTGAACTTGCTTCCATTAACAATAACAGCTACCGTACCCTTGGTTCACCTTTTATTATGGCTGGTTCTAGGAAGCTGACTTTGAAAGTAATTCAGGATGGAAATGATTATCCAACGATTGGTATTGATAACGAGGCTCTTAGCATCAAGCATGTGGAGCGGTTGGATATTCAGCTGACAGATAAGAAAATTAAGACTGTGAAGTTGAAGGATAATTCGTTTTGGGAGAAGGTCAAACGGACATTTTTATAAAGTCCCCACTTTCATAACTAAAGGACACCGCATGAACGCGGTGTCCTTTTTGTATTCTGTATAACTCCGCTGTTGATTTCCGCAAATGGCTTCGCTTTCCGCGGGGCGACCTTGAGCCTCCTCACTTCGTTGCGGGGTCTCAACAATGTCGCTACTTCCCCCGCTGGAGTCTACGCCATTTGCTCCAATCACCAGCTATAAATCATCATTTACTGTGGCTTTCTTAATTTCTTTGATATACTATCGTACCGTCGACGATTGTCATTTGTACGTTTGTTTCTAGGATAGCATCTTCGGTTGCTTTAAAAAGGTCGGTATCCAGCACTGTGAAGTCTGCGTAGTAGCCTGTATCGATGATTCCTTGTTTATGTTCTTCGGAGATAGCTTGGGCGCTGCCTTTGGTGAAGAGTCCGATTGCCTCATACATGGTAAGACGTTGTTCTGGTTGATAGACCGTTTTGTTTGTATCCCCAGGGGTTTGCCTAGTAACAGCAGCGTGAATGCCTAGCAGCGGGTCAACCGGCTCGATAGGAGCATCGGATCCGCCTGCACATATCAGTCCTTCATCCATTAGCGTTTTCCAAGCATACGAATAGTTCAGCCTTTCTTCTCCAAGGCGTTCGATTATCCACGGAAAGTCGGTTGCCACAAATCGCGGTTGGATATCTAGTATAAGCGGCAGCTTTTTGGCGCGATCAATAAGATCCTTAGTTAATATTTGAGCATGGATGAGCCTGTCTCTTTCCCCTTTTGGAGCAGGATATTTTTCAAGGGCATCAATCATATACTCAAACGCAAGATCGCCAATTGTATGGACTGCAACCGTCATTCCGTATTCTCTTGCTTTTTTTACTAGGCCATCAAGCTGTTCTTGTGTATGAATGGCCACCCCGGATGTTTCAGGCGCATCATTATAAGGTCGACTTAAAAGAGCGGTCCTTCCACCGAGTGCTCCATCAGCAAAGATCTTCATGGCACCAAGGGTTATGAAGCCTGTTGTCTCCTTAAATGTATGTCCCTCTTCATGCATATCATCCACTACTTCATGATGAACAAGTAAATGGGCACGATATTTTAAATGATCCCTTTCAATCACATTTTCAAATGCTCCAAATGTTTTCGTAAAACTGCCATAATAGCTCAGGTCTTCGCTATGACTCCCTACCAAACCAAGGCTCAGGCAATCTTCAATAGAAGTTTTCAAAGCATGATACAAGTAGCTCTCACTCGCTTTTGGAATCTTCTTTTTTACTAATTCCTGTGCTTGGTCAAGTAAGTATCCAGTCGGTTCCCCATCGATATCTTTTATAATGACGCCTCCAGGAGGGTTTTCTGTTTCTTTTGTAATGCCGGCAAGCTCCAAAGCTTTACTGTTGACTAGTACTGCATGGCGACAAACTCTTGACAGGATCATGGGGTGATTCGATGTAATTTCGTCGAGCTCTGTTCTGTGAAAAATTTTTCGGTCGACAAAGTTATTCTCATTCCAGCCTTCCCCGAAAATCCATTCTCCTTCAGGGGTTTCTTTTACTTTTCTAATTAATGCATGTTTCACATCTTGGGGTGATGTGTAATTTGATAAATCCAGTCGCAGTAATTTTTCTCCGTGCCCAATCAGGTGCATATGACTGTCTGTAAAACCTGGGTACATGACTGCCCCTTGTAAATCTTGCTTTTGTGCATTCGGATATGTAGAGAAAAGGTTTTCTTGAGGGCCGATGTCTTTAATGATTCCATCTTCCGTATAAACAGCTTCGACTTTTTCCATTTCTGCTTTCATTGTATAGATTGTTCCGCCGTACCAAATTTCTCCCATGGTGATCTTTCTCCTTCTTTTTGTAAAATTACATTTAGATTATCATTTGTGAAGGTCAGGCACAAAAAAATTGCATTAAAAAAGGCAGTATAGGTGGAGTCAAGGAATCTGATCCCCACCAGCCTGCCTTTCCTTTGTAGTATCTTTATCAGGATTGTGCCGCTTGAGCCAATTCTTGCTGCCTTAGTTCTATTCTTCTTATTTTTCCAGAAGTAGTTTTCGGAAGTTCTGCAACGTATTCGATTTTCCGTGGATACTTATATGGCGCCGTCAATTCCTTGACATGCTCTTGCAACATTTTAGTCACCTTATCTTCTTCCTGCTCTACTCCGTCCTGCAGCACAACAAAGGCTTTAACAATGTTCCCTCTTATTTCATCAGGACTCGCCACAACGGCGCATTCACGTACCATAGGGTGCTTTACCAATGCATCTTCCACTTCAAACGGTCCAATCGTGTAGCCTGAACTGATAATAATGTCATCACTTCTGCCCTCAAACCAAAAATATCCGTCCTCGTCCTTTTTGGCTTTATCACCTGTAATATAGTAATCCCCTCTAAATTGTCTGGAAGTACGCTCAGGATCTTTGTAATAGTGCTTGAATAGGGCCGGCGTCTCTACATGTACTGCGATGTCCCCGACTTCCCCTACTGCACATTCTTCGGCATCCTCATTGATGATGGTTACCCTGTTGCCAGGTGTCGGTTTACCCATTGAACCAGATTTGATTTCCATTCCTTTTAATACGCCAAGTAACAGTGTATTCTCCGTTTGTCCATAGCCGTCTCGGACATCGACTTGGAAATGTTTTCGGAAGGTGTCAATCACTTCACGGTTTAACGGTTCCCCGGCTGATACTGCACTGTGAAGATGTGGCAGCTGATAAGCGTTTAAGTTATCCACTTTCGCCATCAGACGATACTCTGTCGGTGTGCAGCAAAGGACATTCACTTCATGTTTTTCCAAAAGCTTCAAGTATGTGTTAGGGTCGAACTTGCCATGATAGACAAATCCCGTTGCCCCAGAACCGAGTGTCGATAGGAATGGACTCCATATCCACTTCTGCCAGCCAGGACTTGCAGTTGCCCAAACTACATCATTTTCTTCAATCCCAAGCCAGTTCTTGGAAGTCGTGCGTAGGTGCGCGTACGCCCATCCATGCGTGTGGACAACTCCCTTAGGATTACCTGTTGTTCCAGATGTGTAGGATAGAAATGCCATGTCATCTTTTGAAGTCGTGGCAAATTCAAGTTTGTCTGATTGTTTTTCCATCGCTTCATGCAGGTTTGTCCAGCCTTTTTCTGCTAGTCCACCAACACTGAATCTTACCAGGTTGCCCACTTCCTCTAATTTATCTGCCTGTTCCACAAATGGTTGATATGTAATAATCCCTTTAACATCTCCGTGTTCAATTCGGTATGCAAGGTCTTTTTCCCTTAACATTTCAGAGCAAGGAATAACGACAATACCCGCTTTGAGTGCACCTAAATACACTTGATACGAGTCAATAAGCCTTGGCATCATGACAAGAACTACATCCCCTTTTTGCAGTCCTTCCGAAAGTAAAGCGTTTCCAATTTTATTTGCAGCTTTCATTAATTGTTGATATGTTACTTGTTCTTTCTCCCCTTGCTCGCTTTCCCAAATGAGTGCGAGCCTTTCGCTGTCTTGTTGTGAGTACTTTTCCACTTCTTCAACCAGATTGTACTTTTGCGGTGCTAAAAGTTCTTCTCTTTTCATATGAAGTCATCCCCTTTGTAATAGTACTACCTCTATCTTACAAAATTTTTAAAATAATTTGAATTATTTTGCGGGATTTTATATAAAATAAAAACACCTTCCCAAAAGAAGGTGCCCTAACATCATTTATTGCTCATTCGATTTAACCGCATGTTTTGGCTCGTTGCGGCGTTTTCTTCCCTGTTTCTTCTGTTGTTTTTCCACTTGATTTTGCTCCTTCATAAAAAAGCACCTCCAAGATTAGAATAGAAGAAAGGTGGGGTTTCCCCCACCTCGTAGCCATTTTATATATTATTTTTGGTAACCGCCACTGAAGCTTTGTTCAGCCATTTGAACTAAGCGTTTAGTGATTTCTCCACCAACGGAACCGTTAGCGCGAGCAGTTGCATCAGGACCAAGTTGAACTCCGAATTCAGAAGCGATTTCGTATTTCATTTGGTCAAGAGCTTGTTGTACACCAGGTACAACTAGTTGGTTTGAACTGTTGTTTGCCATGTGTTTTCACCTCCTTGTGAATATAGAATGTGTAAAAACACATGGCATCATTCATGTTTTAAATATGGTAATTCTTCACAATATCCAACAGTTAAAATAAATCGTTGATTACATTATCTTCTTCTTGCTTTTTCCCTGTTATTAATAGCTTTTCTGTCCGATCAACTGCATCGTTCACCATCTTATCTATATCAAAAAAGCTTTCGTAGAAATTGATTTTTTCCTTTTTCGGCTTTGTTTTAGGTGAAGAAGGGGTGAAAATGGTACAACAATCTTCATAAGGCCGGTTGGAAATTTCCAACGTGTCAATTTGTTTGGCAATATCCATAATTTCTATTTTGTCCATCGTAATGAGCGGACGAATGATCGGTGTGGAAGTTACCTCATTAATAGTGGACATGCTTTGTAAAGTCTGACTGGCCACCTGTCCCAAGCTTTCTCCAGTTATGATGGCAAGCCCTTGCTCTTTTTCACAAATTTTGTCGGCTATCTTTAACATAAATCTTCTGGTGGATGTCATCGTATAGTTTTCCGGCACTTGCTTTTGTATCGCCACTTGGATATCTGTGAAGGGAACAATATGCAAATTAATGGAGTGTCCGAAATCTGTCAGTCTTTCTGTGAGTTCTACTACTTTCTGTTTCGCACGCTCGCTTGTATACGGTGGGCTGAAGAAGTGGACAACCTCTAATCTGATGCCACGTTTCATCGCCAAGTAACCTGCTACTGGGCTGTCTATCCCGCCAGAAAGCATAAGCACACCTGTACCGCTTGTTCCAACCGGAAGACCTCCTGCTCCTGCAATATCCTTACAAGTAATGTAGGTCGCGTCCTCTCTCACTTCAACCCTGACATTAATATCCGGTTGCTTAACATTCACCGTCAAATCTTCCGTATTACGCAAAAGATGGGATCCAATAGCATGGTTCAATTCATTTGTATCAAGCTCAAAATTTTTGTAAGCTCGCTTGGCAGTCACTTTGAAAGTTTTTCCTTTATAAGGTAATGCTTCCAGCGCGAATAATGCCCCATTTTTTATTTCTTCTAATTCTGTTTTCGTTTTGACTGCAAGGCTAAAAGAGTGAATGCCAAAAATACTCTGCAGGCGATCTAGAATCTGTTCATGAGGCTCTCCATTTAATTTAATGAACATTCTATCTCTGCTTTTTTCGATCTTGACATTTGGAAAGTCTTTAATTTTCTCTAAAATATTGAAACTAAGACGTTGGACAAACTGCTTTCTGTTTCTTCCTTTGGTAGACAGTTCTCCAAATCGTATTAATATGTGATCATAGTTCATGGTTTTTACCTCGTTACTTCTTTTATTGTGGTGATGGCTTGGATAAGCTCTTGTAAAAATAAGCGTATTTCTTCTTTCGTAGTACTGTAGGTCATACTTATCCTGATAGCACTTTCCGCCTGTGCCCTTGTCACTCCCATTGCCGTTAAAGTCTTGCTAGGTGCTTTTCGCTTGGACGAACAGGCAGAGGTTGTGGAAACATAAATATCTTTTGTGCTTAATGCATGGACAAGAACTTCTGACTTTACGCCCGGAACGGAAAAATTGACAATATGCGGAGCGCTGTGACTTCTGGAAGTGTGGATATATACTCCATTTATCTGCTCCAACTCATCAAAAAGATATTGTTTTAATGCAGATAAATTAGATAAGTAATTTTCACTTTTCTCCAAGGTCATTCGCAGCGCTTTCGTCATGGCAACAATCCCCGCCACATTCTCTGTTCCTGATCGTAACGTCCATTCCTGATCTCCTCCGCTGAGGATTGGGTGAAGCTTAACTCCATTTCTGGCAATCAGGATCCCGTTTCCTTTTAATCCGTGAAACTTATGAGCCGAAAGCGAGCAAAGGTCTATTGTGTCCATTCGTAATGGAACCTTGCCGATTCCTTGTATATGGTCAACATGAAAGCTTGCATTTGGGTGGTTCTTGAGAATGCAGCCGATCTCTTCTACAGGTTGGATTGCCCCAGTTTCATTATTTACATGAATGATGGAAACCAACACCGTCTCTTTTCTCAACGCATCCTCTACTTGTGTTTTCGTGATTCTACCTTCCTTATTAACAGGAAGGACGGTCACTTCAAATCCCTCTTTTTCCAAATCATTTATCGCATTCGTTACGGAAGGATGCTCGATCGCGGTTGTGATGATATGTTTACCGATATTTCTTTTGCTTAAGGCACACCCTTTTACCGCCAAGTTGTTGCTTTCTGTTCCACCTGAAGTAAAAATGACTTCCTTATGATGTACATGCAGCAAAGATGAAATTGTCTCCCTTGAACGGTGCAGCAGCATTTCTGCTTCACCGCCAAGCGAATGAAGCGAGGATGGGTTTCCAAAATATTCTGTGGACACCTTAAGGAAAGAATCCAACACTTCTTTATATGGTTTAGTAGTGGCGCTGTTGTCTAAATAGATCATGGTCATCCTCCATAGTTCTGATGAGGAATTTGAATCATCAATTAATATAGATAATATTTTCTTCTAAGCGAATATTAATGTTAGCACATTTTATATCCGTGGAAAAGAAATGCCTTCCTATATATGACCACGAAAGAGGTATTTATTAGAAATATCACCTTTTCTCTTTCTAAACATGTATAGACATGTTAAACTAGTAATTGTTTTTCTAATATATTGAATTGTTGAACTTTTATGTTATTCGACAAATTTCATCAAAATTATGATAGGATGAAAACGTATTCATTTCATTTTCTCATCAGGAGGATTTTCATGCATAAAAACGTATATACAAATAAGGACATATTGGTATTGGGACTAATGCTGTTTGCCTTATTTTTAGGTGCTGGGAATATGATTTTCCCTCCATTACTTGGGCAAGCAGCCGGTGATAATGTAGGGATATCTGTAATAGGCTTCTTGATTACAGGAGTTGGCCTGCCGCTCCTTGGAGTAATGGCCATTGCTTATACAGGTGGCGACCTTCAAACACTTGCTAATCGTGTACACCCAATTTTCGGAATTATTTTTACTATTATTATGTACTTAGCGATTGGGCCATTCTTTGGAATACCGCGTACAGGTACTGTAGCCTTTGAAATTGGTGCAACACCTTTCTTGCCTGAATCGGTTAACCCACAAGGATGGGCACTCTTTCTGTTTACATTAGTATTCTTTGCTATTACGTATTATCTTGCTTTAAATCCAGCAAAACTTGTTGATCGAATCGGGAAAATCTTGACCCCCATTTTGTTACTCGTTATCGGTATTCTTGTTGTGAAGAGTATCGTCACTCCGATGGGTTCTATTGGTGCTCCAACAGAGCCTTACCAAAACTCACCTTTCTTTAAGGGCTTCCTTGAAGGCTATCTGACAATGGACACCATTGCCGCTTTAGTTTTCGGAATTGTTGTAATATCTGCTATAAAAGATAAAGGTGTAACAGATAAAAAAACGATTACTTCTCTTTGCTTAAAAGCAGGGTTTATTGCCGCGATAGGTCTTACCATCGTTTACGGCGGTTTATCCTATCTTGGGGCAACCAGTCTTGATGCAGTTGGAGCTGCAGGAAATGGTGGGCAAATATTATCTGGCGCTGCCAATTATCTGTTTGGTTCTATCGGAGCGGTTATTTTGGGGCTTGCCATTACGTTCGCTTGCTTGACAACATCTGTAGGACTTGTTTCTGCGACAAGTAAATTCTTTGCTAAGATTATGCCATCTGTATCTTATAAGGTATTTGTTGCAATCTTATCCATCTTTAGTTTGGTTGTGTCAAATGTCGGCCTTGAGCAATTGATTACGATTTCGTTGCCTGTATTGATTATGATATATCCATTAGCAATTGTACTGATTCTCCTTTCGTTCTATCGTTGGAGAAATGAATCGTTTGTGTATGGGTTTGCCTTACTATTCACAGGTATTGTAAGTTTTGTGGATGGACTGGCTATGGCTGAGATT
This sequence comes from Sutcliffiella horikoshii, assembly GCF_019931755.1. Lineage (NCBI taxonomy): Bacteria > Bacillati > Bacillota > Bacilli > Caryophanales > Bacillaceae > Sutcliffiella > Sutcliffiella horikoshii. The sequence continues at coordinate 3,288,725 of NZ_CP082918.1, forward strand.
GATATCACATTTTTACAAGATATCTTCGGCATACTTCCTTTCTATAATGAAGGGGTAGGTTGGTTGGTACCGGCAGTGATTGGTGTGATTATCGGACTGGTCGTTGGGGCAGTCACCTCGAAGCAATCTAATGAGAGCATTGCTTAATATCTATAAACAAAAGGCTTGGATGTGAGTATCCAAGCCTTTTGTTATGGTTTATTTTTTTCTAGAAGGGAAAGCAGTTGGTCGATACTGATTCGTTCATCCTCAATATTCCACTCTTTGACCATTTGTTGAGTGAGCCCATCTTGATGAATGTGTGGGATCGTAATTATCTCTTCCCTATCTTGGTCTACAGATGGAGGAGAGCCTGTTTCTTCTTCCTGGGAAGGGGAAGAGATTGCAGGTTGTTGTGCAGCCTCTTCTTTCTTTTCCTGAAAGGAAGCGTAAAAACTGTACCATATAAAGGTCCCACTGATGAGCAGGATGGCTACAAGGACACTTTGCGCGTACTTCACTTGTTAACTTTCCTTTTCAAGTACTTTTTCTATTTTCTTCAATACACCTGGTTCTACCTTTTCTAGCGAAGTAGCCGCTTCTTCCAAAGCATTCTTATATTCATAATTTCTGAATAACTGCTCTGCCTCTACCAAACTTTCATGAATGGAAGGATGTTTGCTTCGATATCGATTTCCATACTGTATGACACTTTCCGCCAAGTAGGCATGATCAAGGATTTCCAGTGCTTCTTCATGGCATTTTCCAACACTTGTCACAGCTTCATAAAGCACCGTATTCACTTCCACGATATTTAACGGTTTTTCTTCCAATTTCCCCGTTACAGCCTTCAACTGATCATTGGCCAAAGATAGCTCTTGATATACGCTTTTTGGCAACCCAGGGATATTACTTTTCTCTATGGAACGTTTTACTTCAAACAACATTTTTCTTAAGGAGTTCAACTGCTCTCTTGCCGCCATTTCATCCTTACGCAATGCCATCAAACTTTCTGTATATTGTTGATGGATTTCCTGAAGAGAGTTGATTTGCTCACAGATGTCCTCCAACTCTTCTTTCAATATGCTGAAGGCAATGGTCTGATCAAGAAGGTGGCCACTGAGTTTCTCATAACGATCATTGAGTGCGAGCATGGATTCTTCTATTTTCTGTTGCGTTTGAATGTCTTCCTGTTGAAGCTGATAGCTTTCCTGCACCACATAGGTTTCTTGCTTTGTCTTTTCACTCGCAGATGATAAAGCGATTAGGATAGCTTCAACAGATGGAAGTTCTTTTACGACATAGTGTTTTGCCAAGACTTCTTTTTCAATCTGATCATATAGCTCATCCATTTCCGCTTTAATAAGTTCAATTCCTTCTTTTGCCTCTAAAGCTTTAGTTTCCATGAGCAACTTCGTAGACTGCTTCAGTTTATCTTGGAGGCTAGCAATGCTTTTTTCCAGGTTTACATGATCAAGGATGTACCCTTCCGCAAGCATTTCCTTATAGCCCGTTTCCACTTCGGCAAGCTGACTAGGAATGACAGACTGACATTCAATCAAGAGTCCTGGAATATTTTCTAGCTTTATTTCAAAACCTTCTAATTCCTTTTCAATTCTCGCAATTAACTCTCTGGCAACTAAATAATCCCCGTTGGATATCGATTGATTAAATTCTGCGAAAAGCTGTTGAATCTGTTCCAGTTCTTTCTCCAATAAAGGGGTGGTGCTTCCATATTGATGGCGTTGATTCAGCAGCTGCTTTTTAAAATCAGAATATTTCCCTTCCAATTTTTCATTTTCTTCAGCACTTTTTGCTTGGCTGCCGATCAGTTCATCCAACTCGTCATAAATAGCTTTAATTTTCAATTCAATATCTTGAAGTTTGCTGTCAGCAATCGACAACACATCTTTTGCTTTTTTGAAACGATATTTATCTACGAAATCTTCTGCATCAAAGAGGTATTCTTCGATATTTACAAGTTCTGTCGATAAAATATTGTCCCATTGATAGCGCCAGTTCTCAAAAAGCTGTTCTGTCTGACCAGTCATGTTCAAATCTTTCACTTTGGAAAGTTCTTCTGATACTGGTTTGTTCATGATCGATATTTTCCAGTTTTCTAAGCGGTCCACTTCTTGATAAATTTTCTTTCTCCTAACAAAACTGATGCTGATAAAAATAACTACTAGTGCTAAAATCCCAATAATATATTCCATACCTAGTCCCCTTCTACCCGGATGGTGGTTCCTGTCTTCTATGTACATTTTTCATCTTAATCCATGATTCATATATGTATAAAAAAGCTAAATGGGTCGATATATATTCCACGCCCATTTTATTTATATTTCAATGTTTTTATGATACCATGTAAACGACATTTTTTGACCAATATTTTTAATTTTTTTACATATTTCTTCTAGTATCGGAGGGTTTTTCTTGATTATCGACAAACATGTCCATACCCCCTATTGTCCGCATGGTAGCACAGATACGATAGAAAAGTATATTAAACAAGCTTTACAACTAAAATACAAAGAAATTTCCTTTACAGAACATGCCCCACTACCGAAGTCTTTTATCGACCCAGCCCCTGACAGGGATAGTGCAATGGAGTGGGTAAGCATTCCTGCCTATATGGAAGAATTGAAGAAATTGAAATCCTATTACTCATCTGCCATAAAAATCAACATCGGACTGGAAGTTGACTATATTGATGGATATGAAAAAGAAACAAGTGAAATGTTAGGAGAACTGGGACCGCTTTTGGATGACAGCATATTGTCTGTTCACTTTCTGAAAAAAGAAGAGTCGTATTATTGCTTGGATTTCAGTGAAGATGAGTTTGAAAGAATTATCGGGGTTTTCGGAGGCCTTTCCGCTGTTTATGAATCTTATTTCTCTACTCTCTTAACATCTATTAACTGTGACCTAGGCCCATACAAACCGAAAAGAATCGGTCATATTACGCTGGTGGAAAAGTTCAAAAAACGCTTTCCTCACACGAAACCGATTCAGGAGTATACCGACCCTATCTTAGATGCCATCGCCCTAAAGGGGTACGAACTGGACTATAATGGAGCAGGATTTGTCAAACCTTTATGTGAAGATTCCTATCCCCCATTATCCATTGCAAAACAAGCCAAAAAAAGAAAAATCCCCCTCGTGTTCGGATCCGACGCACACACAGCAAAGGGATTGGGCCAAGGGTATGAATTCATTGATAAAGAGTTATTGACTTGATTAAATAACCATGTTGATCTGAGCGGAAGGCGCGAAGACTCCTTGAAAATGATGATTTCGAGCTGTGGATTGGAGCAAAAGGCGAAGACTCCAGCGGGGGAGTAGCGACAATGTTGAGACCCCGCAGGGCGTAGCCCGAGGAGGCTCAAGGTCGCCCCGCGGAAAGCGAAGCCATTTGCGGAAATCAACAGCGGTGTCTAAACGCTATCCGCCCGTGGAAAGCGAAGCGCCTGCAGCGAAGATCAACAGTCAGTGGGAATTTTATAATGCAATTTTCTCCAGCTGCTCCTGCTCCACAAAAACAGACTGCTCCAACCACTGAACAATCACCTTCTCATACTGATCCACAGCCGACGTCTCATACGGCATAATATGCCAAACCTCCGCCAAATACTGACACTGCAAAAAAGGCGTACTAATCATGCTCTTTAATTGCATCACAGACATCAAAACAGAAGGAACATGAAACTCCTTCTTTTTATGCCCTTTTTCCAATATCGCTTTAAAGTAATACTTCTCCTTCGTTAAATACGTAGACATGATTTCCCTGACAAGGGTAGTGTCAAATGTTAGTTCCCTATAAACGTATCTTGCCAATTGACGATTCTCTCGATGAAACTGCATGGATCTCTCCACACACTCCAACAGGCATTCCTTTGCAGTGTATGTGGACATTTTTTTGTAGACTTTTTCTAATATGGAAACGTACTGATCAAAGAAGCTGGATAAGAGATGTTCTTGCAGACCTGCTTTATTATCAAAATAATAGGAGATGTGCCCCACGTTCACATTCGCTTTCTTAGCAAGTTCCCGTACAGAGGTTCCATCATACCCTTTTGTATTAAATAGAATGATTGCGGCATCAATGATTCTTTGCTTTGTCTTTTCCATCTTCTTCACCCTTTCTGGTGATTTCGATTCTTAATTATTGATTTCGTGAAGATGAACGTATATCCTTTTATTAAATGTCGACAACTTCATTAGGTATTCTACTTTTGTTGTTGTTTTTCCACAATTAGTCATGAAAATGCGAGGGGATTATGATGTTTCAAGTCGAAAACTATAAAGGTACAAGGGAAGAAAATTACGAACTTGTGCTAAAACAATTGCAAGCTCTCATTGCCGATGAGCCTAATTTCATTGCCAACCTTTCCAACGCGTCCGCTTTGTTAAATGTCTTTTTAACAGAAGTGAATTGGGTGGGCTTTTACTTAACAGATGAAACGAAACAAGACATGTTGGTATTAGGGCCGTTCCAAGGTCTACCTGCATGTGTAAGAATTCCATTTGGACGTGGTGTATGCGGAACAGCTGCATCATCCATGGAAACACAGCTTGTAGCAGATGTGCATGCTTTCCCGGGTCATATCGCTTGTGATGCAGCATCACAGTCTGAGATTGTTGTTCCTATGGTAGTAAATGGGAAGGTTATTGGGGTTCTTGATATTGACAGTCCGATCAAGGATCGTTTTGATGAGCTGGATAAAGTATATTTAGAGAAGTTTGTTTCTATTTTGCTTGCTGATGCATGATAAAAAGCGTCTAACCTTTAACACAGGGTTAGACGCTTTTTCTATGTTTCTTATAAACTATCTAATGCTTGTTTGAGATCTTGCCAGATGTCTTCTTTGCCTTCCAGGCCGACAGATAGGCGTAGTAGACTTTCTGTGATCCCCATCAGTTCTCGGTTTTCTTTTGGTACAACCGCATGGGTCATGGTAGCAGGGTGTTGAATCAATGTTTCGGCATCTCCTAAACTTACTGCAATTTTAATCAGCTGCAATTCATTTAATAGCCTTTGTGCTTCTTCTTTTCCACCTTTAATGGTAAAAGAAATAAGCCCCCCGCCCTTTTTCATCTGTTTTTGCATGATAGGGTATGCTTCACTCTTTTTATCACCGGGATAGTAAACCTTCTCTACCATTGGATGTGCCTCTAATTGTTCAAAAACATATTCGGCATTATCACAATGACGGTCCAAGCGGACATGCAATGTTTTCAGGCCGCGAATGAGCAGCCACGCATCAAATGGAGACATGACGCCACCAATATCTTTCAAAGTTGTCATGGAGATTTCAGAAATCATCTCTTTGGAACCTACAATCAGTCCAGCGATAACATCCCCATGACCGCCGATGTATTTCGTCGCACTGTGGATAACAATATCACAACCAAGATCTAGTGGCTTCTGCAAATATGGAGAGCAGAATGTGTTATCAACAACTACCTTAATATTTTTCTCTTTAGCTATGGAAACAATAAGTTCCAAATCTATTAATGCCATGGTTGGATTAATCGGTGTTTCCACATAGATGCAAGTCGTCTCCGGTTGGATGGCTTCTCTGATTTCAGATTCTGTCTGCATCGTACAAAAGCTATGTGACACATTATATTTATCTTTCAATAATTGTAATAAGCCAAAAGTACATCCATAAATTCCTTGTGAACAAAGAATATGGTCGTTACTTTTCGTTAATGCAATCAATACAGCGGACACTGCTGCCATTCCCGATCCGAAGGCAAGGCCCGCTTCTCCGTTTTCAAGGGCCGCTATCCGCTCTTCCAGCATTTTTACCGTTGGATTTCCAAGTCTTGAATAAATGTAGCCTTCTTCTTCCCCTGCAAACCTGTTTTCCCCTTGTTGTGCCGTTTGAAAGGAAAAGGTAGAAGTTTGAAAGATTGGCGGTGCCAAGCTTCCCTGATAAATGGAACTATCATATCCATGATGTATAACTTCCGTCTCAAACTGCTGTTTATTCTGCTTATCCATAAAAAATTCTCCCTTCCAATTTCCCATCCATTACTAGCATATGGCAAACAACAGAAAAATGAAAGCGTTTTCTTTAAAGGGTAGTAAAATTAGTTATAGGATAAAGAACCCTTCATCTGTGACAGGTGAAGGGCTTGGAAATAGATTAATATCAGCTTTTGACTTTTTGACTTATTTCAGAAGAATCTTCTATACACAATTGATCTTTCCCTTGATCCTTCGCTTTATAAAGGGCATAATCTGCTCTGTGAAAAAGATCCCTCGGCGAATCCTGTGTATTCTTGCTCCAAAAGGAAATGCCGCAGGAAACCGTAACTCCTGGGTCAGTCTCTTCTCTAATCTTTTCTATGATTCTAACGACTATACTCTCCCCCAGATTTATATCTACTTTCGGTAAATATATTGCGAGCTCTTCTCCACCCCATCTTGCTCCGATATCGGTCTCTCTGATATTTGCTTTAATAATATTGGCAACCTGAATGAGGATTTTATCACCTATTTGATGACCATATGTATCGTTCACAATTTTAAAGTCATCGATATCCAAGAGGATGAATGTACCAAAGGAGTCATTTTTCATCGATTTCTTAATTTTATCATCCAAATATTTTCGGGAATAAAGTTTTGTCAGATAATCCGTTATCACGTATTTCTCCAACTCTTCTCGTAACATGGAGTTATTAAATGCCAAAGTCGAATGGTGAATAAGTGACTGCAACAGCTTAAATTGTTCAAAGCTGAAAAAATACGGCAAGGGATGTGTCACTACACAGGCTCCTTTGCCTCCATTAGGTATGAGCATGGGGATCACCATACAAGAACAGAAAGGAAGGTCCGATAAACGTTTATGTACTCGAAGATCTCCGATAAAGAGCGGCTCCCCATCAGAATATAAAAACTCTTTCATATGTGTAAGATACTCTTTCATATCGCTTTGCTGAAAAAATTCTGTTGAACCTGGCAAAATCTCCATGCCTTTCTCTTGATAAAAGACAAATGCTACTTCTTTTGCCTGAAAGGACTGGAGAATCTTTTTGACCATAAAAGAGGTCACTTCGGTCAGCCTTAAGTTCGTATTCAATTGGTGGGAGGTCTCGTTAATCAGTTGCAAATCGGTTATAACCTGCTTGGATTGCTCATAAAGTTGCGTATTCTCAAGCGCTGCTCCGGTCGCATCCGCTAGTAATTTAATAAACTTTATTTCTGATTCAGGAAGTGTAGCAGCATCTAAAGAGATAATTTGCATGACACCATATACCCCTTGCCCACCTTTTATAGGGATATAGATATTTGCTCTTCTATCTTTGATGCAGTTCTCATATTGAACCTCGCCTGTCACATAGGCATTCATCGCACACATATTGGTATCATCAAAATCCAATTTTTTTATGGGCAAGTGTTTTAAGTCATCATTATCTGAAGTTAACAAGAGGAGATAAGAAAAGTCCTCATACATTCTTTGCAACAGTTTAATCACTTCAGATAAGATCGCGTCCACCTTCATCGCCGAATGAAACTTCGAAGTGATGGTATACAATTCCTCATATTGTTTTTCTTCGTATCTTTTGTGTATGTATTGATTATAATGTTGAAATATAATTGAGAGTTCTTTTGACATTTGATTGAAGCTATCTAATGGAAGAGGTACAGGAGAAAGAAAATGCAGGTCGATTTTGCCGATTGCATATTCCTCATCAAAAAGAGGAATGACCACATTTTCCATGTTACTACCTTCACTTGAAGAGATAGTATAGGAAACTGCCTGCTCACAAATAAGAGATTGCTTTTGTGAAAGAAGGTTTCCTTCCAACGTTACAATTGCCTGCTCTGCTTGAAGTTCTTCTTTCAATAACAGTTGTAACTGTGTGAGAAAGGTAGTTTGTGTAAGATTGGAAGACGAAAGGAAAAAATCAAATATTCTGCTCTTAATTTCTAGCATTTTGTTATTGGATTCCATTTTTTTCACCTTTTACATTACTTATTACCTATATTATAACGGTAACAGGTAACAATTTCCTAGTATTATTTTACGGAACTAATAAAATCGTGTCTTTTTCAAACATAACAAACCAAAGATCTTTTTGTTCAGAAAGCCGAACAACGGATATGGGTTCTTCATTAAGTTCCTTTTTTAGCACTGTACCATCTTCATTATGAATCTGTAGTTCATACTGTTTTGAATCAACTTCATTTATATCTACTGAAAATGTTGGCTGTTCCTTGCTGATATTTTTTTCTTCCCGTTTTACTTGCTCTAGTTGTGAATCATAATAAGTCCAGCTGTTATCTTCGGTCTTCAACCAAACTCCATCCGAGACTTCATCTCGCTTTATATCGGTTGGAGCATCTTCTAAATTCATGGCGAACTGGGTTTCAAAGCGATAGTTACTCGCTACGTCTACTTCATATATAATCAGCATTGGTTGACTTTCATGTTCTTTCACCATGGCTAGCTTTGGTGCGTTATGTTGTTCATTGATTTCTTGGAGAACGACAGCCATCTGTTTCACCTGATTCTTTTCTGGTTGAACAATAGCCTGCTCGTCGGTTGGAGTATATTGACTTACAAATAGATAAAGCGTTACCGCGGCAATCGCTGAAATAATGCTGAATCGGATCATTTTTTCCTTGCCTGTTTCTTTATACATCTTCATTCCACCTTGATATAATTCTGAAAAAATTATATCATAAACATCTGCTACTTTATCCTATTTAATAGTCCGCAATTTTTTAAAGTCCCCAACCTTTTCTAAACTATCCTTGACTTCTTATCCATTTTTCCGATATAATAGCCTTTGTGTAAAATATTGCAGCCTATGTGGTATGCTATGTTGATTCATTCTGTTCCCCGTAACACGTTTACGGAGGTGTATCGTGTAACTCTTTGCTGCAGAGCGAGGATACATGAAAACAAAATGGTCAAGTAGATGAGTCGCATCTGTTATTATTTTACAACAAATAATAACACGAAGGAGGAGTCATTCATGGCTCGTTATACAGGTCCAAGTTGGAAACTCTCTCGCCGTCTAGGCATTTCATTAAGCGGTACAGGTAAAGAATTAGAAAAGCGTCCTTACGCACCAGGACAACACGGTCCTAACCAACGTAAAAAGCTTTCTGAGTACGGCTTACAATTACAAGAAAAACAAAAATTACGTCACATGTACGGCGTAAATGAGCGTCAATTCCGTAGCATTTTCGATGCTGCTGGTAAAATGCAAGGTAAACACGGTGAAAACTTCATGATTCTTTTAGAATCTCGTTTAGACAACCTAGTTTACCGTTTAGGTCTTGCTCGCACTCGTCGTGGAGCTCGTCAATTAGTTAACCACGGTCACATCACGGTTGATGGATCTCGCGTAGACATCCCATCTTTCCGCGTTAAGCCTGGTCAAGTAATCGGAGTTCGCGAAAAGTCTCGCAACCTAAGCTCTGTTAAGGAATCTGTAGAAGTAAACAACTTCGTACCAGAATACCTAACTTTCACTGCTGACGCTTTAGAAGGTACGTTCACTCGTTTACCTGAGCGCTCTGAATTAGCTGCTGAAATCAATGAAGCACTAATCGTTGAGTTCTACTCTCGTTAATAGTGATGACCTAGAAAACAGGACGGAATTTTCCGTCCTGTTTTTTTATTGCCTAAAAGGGTTTTTCCATTCCATCAAGGTGGCATGGTTGCGTGAGTCTGCGTCTTCGAGATAGTTTTTGACCACTTTTACAGGGGTTCGTCCACAGTGTAAGAGGAATGTAATGACGGGATCTTTGATGTCGCCGTTAACCACTTTTTCCAGGTAGCCTTCTGCTGACATCTCATCCTCATATTTATGGTAGTGCGGCATTCTTCCTCCACCCAGTAAGCGGTCCATCTTATGCTGAATAACCACTTCAAACATAGATTGCATCAACCACTTCCCAAGTCCAAGCTTCCTGTAAGTTGGACTTACGCTAATATCCACCACATACAAAGTATTGCCATCGGGTACGTGGTTTCGGATGTAGCCGTTATCCGTAATTTGTTCCCAGCTATGGTCTGGTTCCCCTGGAGTGTAATTCACACGCAAACCTGTCATGGATCCAGCAATTTTCCCAGCAATTTCTACACACAGTGCCCCTTCCGGAAACAAATCCACATGATTCTTCAGCTGTTCCTCACTCCACCACAGCTCTGACGGAAATGGTGGTGGAAAACATTCCTGCTGTACGCGGATCAGTTGTGCAAAGTCCTTTTCCTGATAATTTCGGATAACAGCTTTAACCGGCCTGTCTTGATCAAAAACATAAACTTCTTTTTGGAACAATACTAATCCCTCCTATCCACTATACAACTAAGTTTACCACCAATTTTTTCACGTTAGCTACCCCTGATGCCTTTAATGAGGACTCCTTTCACTTCATTTCCACGTCACGGATGTCTTCATATCGTCCATGAGGACCTCTCTCACTCCATTTCCACTTCACAGAGGTCTTCATCCCGTCTATGATGACGTCTCTCACTCCATTTCCACTTCACAGAGGTCTTCATCCCGTCTATGAAGACCACTCTCATCCGTTTCCAACCTCAATAAGGTCTTTACCTTGAAAGTTTGCACATGTAAAAAAAAGACTGCCCAAACGGACAGTCCTCACAAAAGATTAGTATTTAATAAGGAAGTATTTTTTCTTTCCTCTTCTTACAACAGTAAATTGCCCCTCAATGCGGTCGCTCTCACCTAACACATAAGCAAGTTCCTGAACCTTCTCTCCATTAATGGAAATAGCACCGTTCGTAATATCCTCACGCGCTTGACGCTTGGAAGGTGCAATTTTACTTGCAACCAGCAGTTCCACTAATGCAAGTTGCTCGTCATTTTCCACTGTAAAAGAAGGCACATCTGCAAAGCCTTGTTTAATTTCATCAGCAGAAAGTTCAGAGATGGATCCGCTGAACAATGCTTTAGAAATGCGGATTGCCTGCTCTAAAGCAGCCTCTCCATGCACCAACTTCGTAACTTCTTCTGCAAGACGTTTATGTGCAGAACGTTTTTCCGGTGCTTCTTGCAGTTCTTTTTCAAGCTCCAAGATCTCAACGCGCGACAAGAACGTAAAGAATTTCAAGTATTTCACCACGTCACGGTCATCTGTATTGATCCAGAATTGGTAGAACTCGTATGGAGAAGTTTTCTCGCGATCTAACCAGATTGCGCCGCCTTCTGTTTTACCAAATTTCGTGCCATCCGCTTTTGTCACAAGTGGAATCGTCAGACCAAATGCTTTGGCATTTTCCTCAGATTTACGGATTAGCTCCATTCCTGCAGTGATATTCCCCCATTGGTCGCTTCCACCAATTTGAAGCTTACAATTTTGACCTCTGTATAAATGCAAGAAGTCCAAGGATTGAAGAATCATGTAACTGAATTCCGTGTAAGAGATACCAGATTCAATTCGAGATTGTACGGAATCTTTTGCAAGCATGTAATTAAGACCAAAGTTCTTTCCAACATCACGGAGGAAAGAGATAACATTCATTTCCCCAATCCAGTCATGGTTGTTCGCAATCACTGCTGGGTTTTCTGTGGCTGTGAAATCCAAGAACTGAGAAAGCTGTCCTTTGATTCGGTTGGACCATTCGACAACGATGTCGGATGTATTCAAAGTACGTTCCGCTTTCTTTCCACTTGGATCTCCGATTAATCCAGTTGCTCCCCCAACCAACGCAATTGGATGGTGACCTGCCTGCTGGAATCTTCTCAAAGTAAGAATCGGCAGCAGATGTCCGATATGCAAACTGTCCCCTGTCGGATCAAAACCAGAGTACAACTTCACCTTTTCCTCCGATAAAAGCTTCGTTAATCCCTCTTCATCCGTAACCTGATTCACTAACCCTCTAAACTGCAAATCCTCTAATAAACTCATAGTAATATCTCCTTTTTATGGTTATTGATTAAATAAAATTAAATAGATTTCGCAGCTGATGCTCGGAGCAAACGGCGTAGACTCCAGCGGGAGAGTAGCGACAATGTTGAGACCCCGCAGGCTTGCCGAGGAGGCTCAAGGTCGCCCCGCGGAAAGCGAAGCCATTTGCGGAGAGCATCAGCGGTGTTAAGCAGTAACTAAACACAAAAAAACCCATCCCTCCTGTAAAAGAAGGGACGAGTTTATACGCGGTACCACCCTAATTGAAAAGCAACACAAAGCTGCTTTCCCACTCAAAAATGTAACGGTTCTCACCGTCTCCTGCTACTAAGCCCAAATGCGGCTGTTCCCAAAAGATGCTCGAGGAGGTAATTCATCCAAACAGGTGTACTGATTCTCACCAACCATCAGCTCTCTTTAAGCATGCCTATTTGTACTACTTATTCCTGTCTTAGCGCATTCTATAACTAATCAAAAATTTATATAAAGTCTTTTTACCATAAAAAAGAGTAACATGTCAACATAAACATGAAGAAAATTTTGGAAGAAAACAAAAAGTTTGTCGCTATAAAACCTCAATATGCTATAATTAGTATGATTTGCCGGGGGGTAGATAAAATATGTCAAACTACGACAAGTTCAAAGAAAAATCACAGACCTTTTTTCAATTTTTCATAAATAATAAGACGAAAAAAGGCGCCAACATTACATATTTAGTAGTGTGGAATCTCATTCTTGTTTTTCTCGTTATCGGCGTGATCGGCGTATCATTCGCTGGCGGTGCAGGTGCAGGTTATTTCGCAGCACTAGTCAAAGAAGAACCGGTTCGTTCTTACGAAGATTTGAGAAAAAACATTTACAACTACGAAGAATCTACAGAAATGTATTTTGCAAACGACGTTTATTTAGGAAAATATCGTGCAGATCTACTTCGTGAAGAAGTGTCCCTGGATAACGTTTCTGAGCATTTAATTAACGCACTAGTTTCAACTGAAGATGAGTACTTCTATGAACATGAAGGAGTCGTTCCAAAAGCGATTGTCCGTGCCGTTGTTCAAGAAGTAACAAACTCCGCCAACCAAACGGGTGGTAGTACGTTGACTCAACAGTTGATCAAGAATCAAATTTTAACAAATGATGTTTCTTTTGACCGAAAAGCAAAGGAAATTCTCCTTGCCCTACGATTAGAGAACTATTTCTCTAAAGAAGAAATACTTGAAGCCTACCTAAATGTTTCTCCTTTTGGTAGAGATTCAAACGGCAGAAATATTGCCGGAGCTCAAACTGCAGCAGAAGGGATCTTCGGCGTGGATATCAGCGAATTGTCCATTCCACAAGCTGCCTTTATAGCCGGACTCCCACAAAGTCCTTTTGCCTATACTCCTTTTACTCGTGCAGCAGAAGTGAAAACTCCAGAAGGACTGGAACCAGGTCTGGATAGAATGCGATATGTACTTCACCGAATGCATGAAATGGGGCATATTGATGATAAACAGTATGAAGAAGCTCTTGCTTATGACATCACAAAAGATCTAGCAGAGCCTACCAGTAGTGCCATTGAAGAATACCCTTATGTTGCATTTGAAATTGAAGAACGCGCACAAGAAATTATCGCAGAGCAACTGGCGCTTAACGACGGTTATGAGCAAGAAGAATTGGATAACAATGAAGAGTTGCTTAGAGAATATTTACAGTTGGCCGATACAACGCTTAGACAAAAAGGCTATGTTATTAAGACAACGATAGATAAAGAAATTTATTCAAAAATGAGACAGATTACTCAGGAGTTTCCTTACTTCGACAGAACTCTTCAATATTCATATGAAGAAGAAATAGATCCAGATACCAATGAGTTAGTAAAAAGAAATGCTGAGCAAGTTGGTGCCTTATTAATGGATAACAAAACTGGTGCAATTATCAGTTTTGTTGGAGGACGAGACTTCACACTGAAGGATCTGAACTTTGCAACCAACACATGGCGTCATAACGGTTCTACGATGAAGCCTTTACTTGGATATGCACCTGCATATGAAATGGGAACACTGCAACCGGGTAGTATACTTGCAGATACACCGTTAACTGTAAATATACCTGGTCAAAGACCGTGGTCACCGAACAACTGGAATAACACATTCAATGGACTTCAAACAGTTCGTGAATCTGTAGCATTATCACACAACTTAGCTGCAATACGAGGTTATATGGAAATACTTCCACAAAGACCGATGGAATATTTATACAAACAAAACTTTAAAAAACTGACACAAGGAGACGCTGAAAATATTTCAGCAGTTCTTGGTTCACCGTCTGTCGGTGTTAGTGTAGAAGAAAATACAGCAGGCTACGTAACATTCGCAAATGGTGGAAATTACGTTGAACCATATCTAATCGAGAGTATTAAAACGAAAGACGGCGAGGTCATCTATGAGCATAAAGTGGAACCTAAGGAAATTTATTCTCCACAAACAGCTTATTTAATGATTGATACTATGCGCGATACTTTTAGAAAAGGTACTGCTGGTCCAGCAAGAGACTACTTGCAATTCAGCTCAGACTGGGCAGGGAAAACTGGTACAACACAGGACACCCATGATATTTGGATGATGGGATCTAACCCGAATATTACCTTTGGGCTATGGATGGGTTATGATGAACGAGTAGAATTAAGAACCCTTACTGATTATCGAACCCCTACCAAGAGAAGTCAATTACTATGGGCACAGCTTCTAAACGGTGCCTATGATATCAACCCTGAATTAATTGGCCCTTCCGGACAGTTCCAAATGCCAGGCGGAATCGTTCGCCGCAGCTATTGTAAGCTGTCAGGATTGCTACCATCCGCTCTTTGCCAAAAAGCAGGACTAGTTGGAGAAGATATTTTCAATGCAAAATATGCTCCAACGAAAACAGATGATAGCTTAACAACAGGTAAATATGTTCGAATTGGGGACGTTGCTTATGCACCTTTAAGTTCAACTCCATCCGAATTTGTTAAAGAAGGTCCGATGATTAAGCCGGATTTCTTGAAGAAACTTCAACTGGATAGTTTGGAAGAACTCGCTAAGTATATGAAAGATAAAAGCATCTTTGATGGACTAACGGTGCTTTCAGACGATCCTCTTCCAGCTAACGGTTCGGCACCAAAACAAGTTGGTGGTGTCAACGTATCCGGTTCCACTTTAACGTGGTCCTCAAGCTCAGAAAGAGATGTGATTGGATATTACGTTTACTATAAAGCCAACAGCTCGAGTTCCGC
This sequence comes from Sutcliffiella horikoshii, assembly GCF_019931755.1. Classification (NCBI taxonomy): domain Bacteria; kingdom Bacillati; phylum Bacillota; class Bacilli; order Caryophanales; family Bacillaceae; genus Sutcliffiella; species Sutcliffiella horikoshii. The sequence goes on from NZ_CP082918.1 coordinate 3,303,862, forward strand.
TCGAAAAATTGCATCCGTGCAAGCTGGTGATAGCATGAGCACCAAGATCTCTCAAAAATCCGGTTTCTTCTATGTTACAGCCGTAAATGCTAGTGGAAAAGAATCATCTCCATCCAGCTCAGCTAAACTTGGAGATCCGGATAAAAAAGAAGAACCAAAACCTAAGCCAAAGCCAGACCCTAAGCCTAAGCCACCTTCCAATGGTGGGGGTAATGGAAACGGCAGTGGAAACGATGGTGGAGGTAATGACGACGGAGATGACGACGGCGACGATAACTCTACAGACCCACCACCAGATGATAGTGGAGACGACGGGGAAGATTGATTTTCGCTCCTAAACCACTTAAAAAGGCACTTGACCCTCGAAGGTCAAGTGCCTTTTACATTTACATCAATGCTTCTGCCTGCTTCTTTTTACTACTCCATATGGTTGCCGCAATAAGGACCGCAAGTGAAGTTGTGATAAGCGTTCCATGCAATATCCAAACCATTTGTGGCATAGTAAGAGCTTTTAACAGGATTGGTGCAACGATAAACCCAAGTGCAAAACCTAATGATTTCAGCAACATCCCTACCGCAAATACTCTTCCTCTTATGTAATTATCCGACTTCTGCAGTATGCTTGCATGTAAAGTGGTAAAACAAGCATCAAATATTCCTGTTAAAAAAGCAAAAAATAAAACAATGCTAACAAATGTATTTGATAAGAAGATTATAAAGCCAAGTGACATGAACATGGCCGATACGAAAAATACGGAATAGATTTTCTCACTTCTAATAATTTTTAGTTTAGGTATGGTGTACGTCGCAAGGACGGAACCGATTCCCCAAACTCCCCAAATCATTCCGTAATAGAAGCTTTGACGCTCCCCATCAATCTGTTCAGCCAATAAAGGAATCCCCAGATTATGCGAACTACCTGCAAAAGAACCAACCAGAAATACAACATTGATCGTGAGAAGCATTGGGGCTAACTTCAGGTAACGGTACACTTCTTTTGTATCCGTGAAAACAGACAAAATATTATTTCTAAACCCACTGACTAGCTCCCTGCTTTTCTTAGCTGTTGTAGCATCCCACTTCATTCTCCAAAGCACAAAACCAGATAACAAATATGTACCCGCATCAATCATCAACGTATACTTATATCCTAAAACTTCCGTAATAACCCCTGCACCAATAAAGCCAGTAACAAGGCTGATGGATGTCAATCTTGCAATAAGCGAGTTCGTTTCAATGATTTTGTCCTGGCCGAATATTTGCGGAACCTCCGCACTAAAACTAACCATAAAAAAGCTATTAATAAAACCAATTAAAGCTGATACCACAAGGATCATCATTGGATCTGGAAAAGGTATCAGTAACAGAATCAGCCCCGCCCTCAAGATATCCGTCACAAGCATGATGGTTTTTCTGTTCCACTTATCTGCCGCCACACCACTCACTAAACTTGCCAGAACTCCTCCGATTGTTCTAGCTGCCATCGTTGCAGCCAACCAGACAGGGCTCCCCGTCGCTGCATAAACCACGACATTTAATACAATTAAGTCCATAAAAGAACCAAAGTCGGATAATGCTTTTGTGTATAAAAATAATTTATGTTTTCCCATTGTGGTTTCCCCTAATCTCTATGTTCTGTATCTATAGTACTCTTGTTGGGGTTTATTTCGCAATACGAAATTTTAATAAGTCGGATATTTCTTTTATTTTTACCTTTCAACAGAAATGTTCGGTTTTTTACAGGTAGAGCTTCTACCACTTTTGTGAGACCTTCTACCATTTTGAGATAACCTTCTACAGCTTTTACGCTAGCTTCTACCTTTTAGAGCTAACCTTCTACCACTTTCACGAAATCTTCTACCTTTCAACAAAATTCGACACAATATGCCAACACACCAACATACCTGCCTCCCTCCCAATTTCCCAAAATCAAAATAAAAAACAACAACCCACCGCAAAACAAAACGGCAGGTTGCTGTTTATCCAAACTAAGCTCATTAATCTTCCATCGTCGACAAATCACCAGTAGGCAGGTCCAACTCCCACGCTTTCAACACGCGACGCATGATCTTCCCACTACGAGTCTTCGGAAGCTTGTCACGGAATTCGATTTCACGAGGTGCTGCATGTGCTGCAAGCCCGCGTTTAACGAACTGACGAATCTCTTCTTTGAGCTCGTCACTTGCTGTATATCCATCACGAAGCGCAACAAAAGCTTTAATGATCTCCCCGCGCACCGGGTCCGGTTTCCCAATAACTCCGGCTTCTGCAACAGCAGGGTGTTCGACAAGTTTGCTTTCCACTTCGAATGGTCCGACACGTTCACCGGATGTCATGATAACGTCATCGATGCGGCCTTGGAACCAGAAGTAGCCTTCTTCATCCATATAAGCTGAATCACCTGAAACATACCAATCTCCAGGCATAAAGTAGGACTCATACTTCTCTTTGTTGTTCCAGATTGTGTGCATCATGGACGGCCAACCTTTTTTGATAGCAAGATTACCCATGCGGTATGGAGGAAGTTCGTTTCCTTGATCGTCCACAATCGCCGCCTCTACTCCAGGAATAGGTTTGCCCATGGAGCCCGGCTTGATTTCCATTGCTGGATAGTTACAAATCAATTGTGCTCCTGTCTCGGTCATCCACCACGTATCATGGACACGCAAGTTGAACACTTTTACACCCCAACGGATTACTTCAGGATTTAATGGTTCGCCGACACTTAGAATATGACGAAGAGAAGATAGATCATACTTTTTCACTACTTCATCCCCTGCTCCCATCAACATACGAAATGCTGTTGGTGCACTGTACCATACAGATACGCCATAATCTTCAATGGTCTCATACCAAGCTTCTGGTCTGAAACGACCGCCAACGATAACATTGGATGCTCCTACAAGCCAAGGACCGAAGATACCGTATGCCGTTCCTGTTACCCAACCTGGGTCAGCGGTGCACCAGTACACATCTTCTTCTTTAAGGTCCAATACCCATTTAGCTGTTTGATAGTGCTGAACCATGGCATTATGGACATGCAGCACTCCTTTTGGCTTGCCAGTGGATCCGCTTGTATAATGAAGCACCAAGCCATCCGTCTTTTCCACCCATTCCACTTGAAGCTTTCTGCTTGCTTCCTTCATACGGGAGTTGAAATCGATGAAAGGTCCTTCTTCTTTCACATTTTCCCCTACTAGTACCACATGCTTCAGTGCAGGCAGGTCATCAAGAGGGATACGGTTTAGCAGTTCTGGTGTGGTGATGATTACTTTTGCTTCACTGTCTTCTAGGCGGTCTTTTACAGCGCCTTCCATGAATGCCTCAAACAATGGTCCGACAATCGCCCCAAGCTTGATCGCTCCAAGTGCTGCAAAATACAACTCAGGTGAACGCGGCATGAAAATAAAGACGCGGTCTCCCTTTTCCACATCGCAAGTCTGTTTCAAAATGTTACCTGCTTTGTTGGACATATCTTTCATTTCCTTGAACGTATATTTTTCATCACGTTCCGGATCACGGTAATATAGTGCTACTTTATTTTTTCGTGCTGATTCTGCGTGACGATCGATGGCTTCATGAGCAACATTCACTCTCCCCGTTTCGGAAAAACTGAAGTTCTTTTCTACCTCTGACCAGTCAAAATTTCGGTAGGTTTGTTCATAGTCTTCTAGATTGTAGTTCCCCTTCGTTACTGGTAACGCTTCCACTTTCATCCACAAACACCCCTTATGTATATTTCTACAGTTCTATTATAGTACAGATAGAATTTTTTCTCAATTTTTTAAAAATTAATAGTATTGCATGAATAATTTTGTTTTTTCTAGTAGACTAGAGGTAGAGTGAGATGAAAGCGTTTTAATTCACTTGTGTTTTTCTAGTTAAATGAGAAAATATAATTAGAAGATTACTAATATTCTTGTAGGTAAAAGTAGGTGGAGAGTTAGATGGAACACAGAAAAACGTATAATGCAAAGGAAATTAGAACGAAAAATAGCCGCTTGATCATTGAAGGACCAGTAACACCAGAGAAGCTGGCAAGCTATGAGTTTCATAAAGACCTTGTTGCATTTAGACCTCCGGAACAACAGCGTAAGGCCTTGATTGAAATTGCGGGCCTTCCAGAGGGAAGAATCATCATCGCAAGAACACACGATACAATTGTTGGCTATGTTACCTATCTCTATCCTGATCCGATGGAAAGATGGTCCGAGGGGAAAATGGAAAACCTTGTTGAACTTGGCGCCATTGAAGTAGTACCGGAAGTTCGCGGTAGTTCGGTTGGCAAATCGTTGCTTCAAGTTTCCATGATGGATGACATGATGGAAAACTATATTGTCATAACAACAGAATATTATTGGCACTGGGACCTAAAGGGAACAGGACTTAATGTTTGGGAGTATAGAAAGATAATGGAGAAAATGATGAATGCCGGCGGTTTGGAATATTATGCAACTGATGATCCTGAAATCAGTTCCCATCCTGCCAACTGTCTGATGGCCAGAATCGGTAAAAACATTGACCAGGAATCTATCCAGAGATTTGATCAACTGCGCTTTCACAACCGCTTTATGTACTAGCATATAATGTTTTAAACGGAACTTCTTTTACAAGGAGGAAAGACCATGATTGTAGAAAGAATTATGAAGAAAAATGTCCATACATTACTTCCAACAGATACAGTGGAGCATGCCCTTCTTCTTATGGAAGAAAAGAACATCCGACATATCCCTATTGTAAATAGTAATCAACAGTTGGTTGGGATTATATCGGACAGAGATGTACGTAACGGATTGCAGGCAGCATTATATGAAAACAGTGCGCAAGAGGACTTGCAGCAGCCTCTTACCAAAGTAATGAAAACAAATCTATTAACAGGGCACCCCCTAGATTTCGTGGAGGAAGTTGCTGCAACTTTTTACGAATATAAGATTGGTTGCCTTCCGATCATACAGGACTCCAAACTCGTAGGAATTGTGACAGAGACGGACCTTCTCTATACATTCGTACAATTAACAGGAGCAAACCAGCCCGCATCACAATTTGAAGTGAAAGTCGAAAATATTTCCGGCAAGCTTGCGGAAGTGACCTCCATATTAAAAAAACGCAAATTAAATATACTCAGTGTGCTTGTCTACCCTCATCAGGATGAGCAGTTTAAAATCCTTGTCTTCCGGGTTCAAACGATGAATCCCACAGGTGTCATCCATGACCTGCAGGAAGAAGGCTATGAAGTGTTATGGCCGAATTTGCCGGGTGTGACCTCATGAAAAAAGCGGTCTTTGTGTATTCGGATGATTTTCAGACCTATAAGTTCAGTGAAAACCATCCATTCAATCAACTAAGAGTCAAGCTCACTTATGATTTGCTTCAAAAGAGCAATCTTCTTTCTGCTCAAGATATTGTTCCACCGAGAATGGCTACTGATGAGGAATTAGCGCTTATTCATGATCCGCGCTATATAGAGGCTGTTAAATTGGCGGGAAAAGGGGTATTACCAAAAGAGAAAGCAAACAACTATGGGCTTGGCACCGAAGATACGCCTATTTTTCCTAATATGCATGAGGCAAGTGCCCTGCTTGTTGGTGGAACATTAACAGCTGTTGACCAAGTAATGACAGGAAAATCCGAACATGCCCTAAATCTTGGTGGTGGCCTACATCATGGTTTCCGTGGGAAGGCATCTGGATTTTGTATTTATAATGACACTGCTGTGGCCATTAAGTATCTTCAAGAGAAGTATGGAGCCCGGGTTCTATATGTAGATACGGATGCCCATCATGGCGACGGTGTTCAGTGGGCTTTTTACGAGGATCCCAACGTCTGTACCCTTTCTATACATGAAACAGGGCGGTATCTATTCCCTGGGACAGGCAATGTGAATGAACGAGGTCAAGGAGATGGATATGGGTATTCTTTCAATATTCCGATCGATGCCTTTACAGAAGATGAGTCCTTCTTGGAGGTTTATGAACAGTCACTTACAGAAGTGGCCAATTTCTTTAAACCGGATGTCATTTTGACGCAAAATGGTGCTGACGCCCATTACTATGATCCTCTTACACATCTGTCCACTTCTATTAAAGTGTACCGAGAGATTCCGAAGCTTGCTCATAAAATTGCCCATCAATATTGTAAAGGGCGATGGATTGGTGTTGGAGGAGGAGGCTATGATATTTGGAGAGTCGTTCCACGGGCATGGTCTCATGTTTGGTTAGAGATGATGGAAACGAACAATGTGCACGGTTCATTGTCAGAAGATTGGATAAACGAATGGAAAGACAAGGCACCTGTAGAACTGCCTGCTGAGTGGGAAGACCAGGAAGATTTGTATAAACCGATTCCACGAAAACAGGAAATCACGGAGAAAAATAAACAGCTTCTCTCAAAAGCTTTATACCCTATAAGCCATCTGCGCACTGATAGTAATTCACAGATTGGCTAAAGAAAAACCAGCACTACGCCGTTTAGCGTGAAGAGCTGGTTTTTCGCATTTTAGTTCACTATTTCTTCTTTTTGAGGATCGGAAATGACTATTTCTACTCTTCTATTCTTTTGATAGTTTGCATTTGAAGTGTTCTCTACAATCGGTCTTGTATCGCCATAACCTACTGCAATAAATCGCTCAGGATCTAAGTCATGGGAGTCAACCAGATATCGAATAACACTACTAGCCCGGGCTGCAGATAATTCCCAGTTGGAAGGGAACTTTTCTGTTGAGATCGGTCTGTTATCGGTATGTCCTTCTACTTTGACCAGGTTCGGAATTTTCGTTAATAATGTTCCGACTTTATCGAGAAAAGGATGTGCAATTGGAAGGATTCTGGCTTCAGCCGTTTCATACAAAACCTTTTCTTCTAGCACGAGGACAATACCACGCTCTGTTCTGTTAGCAACCACAACATCCTCGAGGTCATTTTCGGCTAAAAACGTTTGTACTTCCACAAGCAGCTCTTGCAAACTGTCCTCGTTCTCTTGCGTTTGTTCCTCGTTTTCTGCTACATCGTCTTGGTTATTGGTCGACTCCGTATTTACAGAGAAATCTGTCGGGTGCTCAAAAGGAACGGCAGATGGATTATAATCTAAAATATTCACTTGCTTGAACGACTCTGCTACAGCTTTAAATTTCACCAAGTCTATTTGTGACATGGAGAATAATAATATGAAAAATACTAAGACAAGCATAAAGAGGTCGGAAAACGTGACCATCCACTTTGGTGCACCACTTTCAACAGACACCTTCTTCTTACGGCGCTTCATTGGAAGTTCTCCTCCAATGTTTCAGCTACCGCTTCATCTTTTCTTTCCCGATCTTGATTAGAAAGGAATGCAGATAGTTTTTCTTCCAAAATCTTTGGATTCTGACCTGACTGAACGCCGATTACACCTTCAATAATAATTTGTTTTAAAAATACTTCTTTTTCTGTTTTATTTGCAAGTTTACTAGCCATCGGGAGAAACACAAGGTTTGCTAAAAGGGTGCCATACAACGTTGTCAGAATAGCAATGGCCATATTTGGTCCGAGGGTAGTTGGATCGTTTAAGTTTTTCAACATCAGGACCAACCCGATCAGCGTACCGATCATCCCCCATGAAGGAGCGTAATCTCCTGCTTTTTCCAGAATGCTTCTTCCCTTCATATGTCTTTCTTCCATTGCTGAAATTTCTGCATTCATGATGTCATGAATTACTTCCGGTTCCACACCATCCACCGCGAGCAGTACGCCTTTTTTAATAAAATCATCCTCTACATCTTCTAATTCCGCTTCCAGAGCTAATAGCCCTTCTCTTCTGGCTCGGTCTGACAATCGGACAAATGTTTGGATTAAGTTGGGCAGTTCATTTTCTTGCCGGGAAAATGCCGCTTTTATTACAGTAGGCATTACTTTCATCTCTTTTAAGTTAAAGGTTATTAATAGCGCTCCCAGGGTTCCTCCGATTACGATTAGAAAAGAAGGAAAATGCAAGAAGCTGCTTGCACCGCTTAATCCAGAGTTGTTGATGATGCCGAATAAAATCATTGCTAGACCGAGAATGAGACCTATTGGTGTTAACATATCAAACTTTTTCATACTTTCTCCCCTGACCTTAAACGCTCTTGTTTGTTTTTTAATTGACTTATTACACTAACTCCCAGTTTCCTTCCGTTTCAGGTGGTCGCTTTCCGCGGGACGGTGCTTGAGCCTCCTCGGCTTCGCCTGTGGGGTCTCAAGCTACCGTTACTCCCCCGCAGGAGTCTCCCACCTTACACGCCAGTCAACTGGGGATAGTTGATTAATCAATTGATTGACATTTTTAGATAAAGAAAGAGGACAAACTTTTTGGTGGTTGTCCTCTTCTTTTACTATCTATATCGACAGTATTTTTATTTTGTTGAGCGTCTAAATTCAATTCTATGTGGAAGTACGACAGTTTGGTCTTCTACTTTCTCTTTGTTCATGAATTTCGTTAATAGTCTCATGGCTACTGCTCCGATGTCATACATCGGTTGTACAACTGTGGAAAGCTGCGGACGGACCATTGTAGCCAGTCTAGTGTTATCAAACCCGATTACTTCAATGTCTTCTGGGATGTTCAATCCGTTGTCCTGAGCACCATGAATGACTCCCAAAGCCATTTCATCCGTTCCAACAAAAATCGCTGTTGGACGGTCTTTCATTCCGATAAGTTTTTCCACAGCTTCGATACCGGAATCGTAAGAATAGTCACCTTCTATCACGATCTCCTCGTCATAAGAAAGACCTGCTTCTTCTAGTGCACGTTTATAGCCAGTCAGTTTTTTCTCACCGTTGATTGGTTCTTCAAAAAGACCTGACACATATCCAACTCGTTTATGCCCTTTTTCAATTAATGCCGTTACAGCGTCAAAAGAGGCCTGAACATAATCAATGGTTACGGATGGCACTTTATTGTCTTTTTCGATCGATGCAGCTAATACAATAGGAACTGGGGATCTTTCAAATTCTGCAGCCAATTCTTCTGTAATATTACCACTCATGAAAACAATTCCATCTACTTGTTTGCCAAGCATCGTGTTTAACAGGTGCAACTCCTTGTCCACATTTTGGTCGGAGTTGCTTAAGATGATATTGTATTTATACATCGTTGCAATATCTTCAATCCCGCGAGCAAGCTCTGCATAGAAGATATTGGAGATATCAGGGATGATAACTCCTACCGTTGTTGTTTTTTTGCTTGCAAGTCCTCTAGCTACTGCATTAGGGCGATAACCAAGACGTTCAATTGCTTCCAATACTTTTTTTCTTGTGGTTGGTTTTACATTCGGGTTTCCATTTACTACACGGGAAACGGTTGCCATCGAAACATTCGCTTCTCTTGCAACATCATAAATCGTTACATTCATTCACACACACTCTCCTTCTATATACATGCATCTATGTAGGGCAATAATTAATAAGATAATTTTGGCAAAATAACGCATTTATCTAATAATCATACGTTATTCTAAGCAGACAAGCAATGAATTTACTATACTCCTGCTTATATCTTTTGCTAAATGTAAACTTTTTATGAAAACTTATGAAAACAGACAAAGACGAGCGTTCTGCCCGCTCGTCTTTGGTGAAATCTTATTATGATTTGTATGCGTAGTGACTGCGCAATTCAGTGATGAACTCATTGAACTCTTCGATATCCATCTGCTGGGCCGCGTCAGAAAGTGCTACTGCCGGATCAGGATGAACTTCAGCCATCACTCCATCTGCACCGATTGCAAGGGCTGCTTTTGCAGTAGGCAATAGAAGATCTTTTCTGCCTGTGGAATGTGTTACATCCACAAATACAGGTAAATGAGTTTCTTTCTTTAAAATTGGTACAGCAGAGATATCTAATGTATTACGTGTAGCTTTCTCGTAAGTTCTGATTCCACGCTCACATAAAATGATTTGGTCATTACCTTGAGAGATAATGTACTCAGCTGCATTGATGAACTCATCAATCGTTGCTGCAAGTCCTCTTTTTAGAAGAACTGGCTTTTTCACTGCACCAGCAGCTTTCAGTAGTTCAAAGTTTTGCATGTTACGTGCACCGATTTGGATGACATCTACATAATCGCATGCGACTTCAATATCAGCAGGGTTGATGATTTCACTGATGATTGCCATATCAAACTCATCACCAACACGTTTTAATATCTTTAAACCTTCTAATCCAAGTCCTTGGAAGTCGTATGGAGATGTTCTTGGCTTGAATGCCCCACCACGCAGAAGTTTAATTCCTTGCGCTTTTGCTGCTTGGGCAACTTGGGCAACCTGTTCATAACTTTCAACTGCGCAAGGACCGACGATGAAGTTTTGAGATCCATCACCAATTTTTACTCCTTTTACTTCAACAACCGTATCTTCCGGTTTTTTCTTACGGGATACCAGCAAAGCTTTTCTATGATCATCTTTTTGCAGTTCAAGACCAGCTTTGAAAATCTCTTTGAATAAATGCTGTAAAGTGGAAGTTTCGAAAGGTCCATCGTTATGTTCCGTGATCAGGTCCAACATTTTTCTCTCACGGACAGGGTCATATCGATTTACACCTTGCGCCTCTTTAAGCTTTCCAATTTCTTGGACAAGCTCACCGCGCTTGTTGATAACCTCTAATAGTTGTAAGTTTAGTTCTTCGACTTGTTTTCGCAAGGCATCTAATTCGTTATGACTCATATAATTTCATCCTTTCTGTATTTATAACAGTACCGAGTTGTGGTACATTTCTATTAATTAGTTATTATAAACGATGACTTTCTGATTGTCACGGATTTTTTCTTTATTAATTAAACGCTTTTAAGCGGTAAAGTATTATATGATGCTACATAGGGATGGTGAATCTTTTTTGATTTTCGCATTGGATATTGGAACAAGGTCAGTGGTAGGACTACTGTTAGAACAAGATAAGAGCAAGTTCCGCATCAAGGATATAGTAGTAAAAGAGCACGAAGAACGCGCCATGTTGGATGGTCAAATTCATGATATTTTGGCAGTCTCCAAAGTAATTACATATGTAAAAGAGAAATTAGAAGAAAAACATGGACCATTAAAGAAAGTATGCGTCGCTGCTGCAGGAAGGGCTTTAAAAACACAGACGGCCTATGCGATCCAAGATATTAAAGGGAAAGCTCTTTTTACCGAAGACGATATATTTTTATTAGAACTTTCCGCTGTTCAAGAAGCGCAAAGGAAACTACTTCAAGAAAATGAAATTGATTCTGCTAATCAATATTTTTGTGTGGGATATTCCGTTCTAAGGTATTACTTAGATGAAGAAGAAATAGGCAGCCTGCTCGACCAAAGAGGAGAAAAAGCATCTGTTGAAATCATTTCAACCTTTTTACCAAAAATCGTAGTAGAATCATTGATTTCCGCCCTACAACGGTCCGATCTTCAACTTGAAGCCCTGACACTTGAACCGATTGCAGCTATAAATGCTCTCATACCACCTTCTATGAGAAGATTGAATGTTGCCTTAGTAGATATCGGGGCTGGTACTTCTGACGTGGCAATCTCTATGGATGGGACTGTCACTGCATACGGAATGGTCCCTGTTGCCGGAGATGAAATTACAGAAGGTTTGAGTGATGCTTTTCTACTTGACTTTCCACAGGCGGAACAGGCCAAACGAGACTTGCTCCATCATGAGGAAATTACTTTTACAGATATTCTTGGCTTTGAACAAACTCTATCTAAACAAGAAATGGTAGATCAGATTTACTCCTCTATAGAGAAACTCGCCTCGTCTATCACAAAGGAGATTAAGAGGCAAAATAACCAGAAAGCACCCAAAGCTGTCATGCTGGTGGGAGGTGGAAGCCTTACCCCTTCTCTGCCCTTCCTCATTGCAGAGCAACTAGGTTTATCTGAAAATCGTGTGGCAATTCGAGGAGTAGACGCGATTCAGCAATTGGATCAAACAGACCTTCCTGTAAAAGGACCTGAATTTATCACGCCTATCGGAATTGCCATTGCTGCAAAGGAAAAACCAATTGAATACGTTTCTGTCACCGTTAATGAGCTTCCCGTTCGTTTATTTGATGTGAAAAAACTGACCATTGGAGACAGCCTTTTAGCTGCCGGGATTAGCATCAACAAATTGGTTGGAAAGCCAGGCCTGGCATTAATGGTAGAAGTGAATGGAAAAGGGATTACATGTCCAGGAAGTTTTGGAGAGGCACCGAAGATTTTAAAAAATGGACAGCCGGCTCAAAGTTTTGATCCTATTGAAAATGGCGATGTCATTATGGTGGAAAAAGGCGTGGATGGGAAATCAGCCGCTATAACTGTCCGGGAGGTAGTAGGAACAGCGTTACCTGTCATTTCAGTTACTGTAAACGGCAAAGCTAAAGCTGTCAATCCAAGCTTACTCCTTAACGGTCATCCTGCCGCATTAGACCAACAACTCGCAGACCGTGATAAGGTTACTTTCACCTACCCGGAGACCATAGGGGACCTCCTTGTGCAGAGCAGCGAAGTTGCAGGAAAGGATCTTGAGCCATTTCACTTATTTATAAACGATGAGAAAACAACCCTATCAGCCTTTTCTGTCCTAGTGAAGAAGAATGGAAAACAAGTCTCTTTACAAGACCATTTTTCCAATGAAGACAAGATTGTCTGGGAAAAGGGAAGCACACCTACAGTAAAAATGCTTTCTATCAATCAACAGTATGAAACAAAACAAGAAATAGCAGTAACTTATAAAGGAAAAAAAGTTGTTTTGAGCAAGGTCTTGCTTGAATTTTACCGAAATGGGAAGTTGCTTGGAGATGAGGATGTCCTAAATAGAGATGACCATCTGCAAGTGATGGTCCGACGCAAGGAGCCATTCATTTTCCAAGATATGTTCCGCTTCGTGGACATAGACAGACCACAAGGGGCCGGTTCCTTTATGTTAAAGAAAAATGGAATGGAAGCCTCTTTCTACGACTTTATCGATCATGGAGATGACTTAGACATAGAGTGGAAAAGTAAAGTCCTAGAAGCCAACTTGGAAGACAAGGCTTGATCCAAAATAAAACGAACGTGCATAGTCGCACGTTCGTTTTATTTTACGTTCTCTTGAAGAGAAGAATAGGTAATCTTCCAGTGGGTTGCACTCCAAGCAACTTTTCCGTCTTTAAATAATAACGCTTGTGGGGATTCATGCTTTATATCAAATGTCTCCGCGATATGATTGGAGAGCGGTCTAGCTTCTTGGACATTTAGATAATAGCATGGAACCTGGTTTTGTTCTGCTACAAAGTTTTCGAATTCTTCAAATGCTGCATGGCTGATTGGACATGTTGTGCTGTTTTTGAAGAATAAAAAGGTCTCATTTTCTTGGACGATTTGATCGAACTCTTCTACAGATTGTACGTTGGTTTTGCTCATATTTCTACACCCTTTTCTGCTTGTTATTAAGAATTGTCTGCTGACACCGCTATTGATTTCCGCAAATGGCTTCGCTTTCCGCGGGGCGACCTTGAGCCTCCTCACTTCGTTGCGGGGTCTCAACATTGCCGCTATCCCCCGCAGGAGTCTTCGCCTTTTGCTCCAATCAACAGCTATAAATCTCTCAGGAAATTAAAAACGGCGAAGTTATCATACCACTTCGCCGTTTTATTCTCAAGTTATGAGATTGTTTATTTTTCTTCTTTGTCTTCTTCGCTTGCAGATAGCTTTTTCTCTACGTCTTCTAACGCAGCTTTTGTATCTTCAAGGCGCTTTTTCACTTCATCTGTCATTTCATCAGATTCCGTTTCAATTGCAGTAGCGGCTTCTGAAATGATATCTTGAACCTGCTCTTGCAGTTCCATGGATATATCGCCATTTTTTTCGCGCAATTGTTTTACTTTATCCATCACTTGTTGTGTTTGATCCGTAATGGCTTTAGTCAATTGGTTTTTCTTATCTTTTGCAGTTTCAGCTAACTCAGTTGTATATTCAGTAGCTTGAACCTTCCAGTTATCCGTTCTTTCTTTTAATTGAGTCGCCTGGTCCGTGATATCTTCACGAAGCTCTCTACCGGATTTAGGAGCCAGGAACAATGCAGTTGTAGCTCCCACAATTCCACCAATTAATGTACCGATTAAAAAGTCTTTCGTGTTAATACCGTCAGTGTTCGTGTTCATCTCTTTCTTGTTCTCTTCGCTCATTTCCGATTCCTCCTCAAATTTTGTTGATTTTGTTTTTCTGTTTTCTCTCATTCCATTTGTCGACAATTTCCATGGCCACATTAGACCATTGAACAACTTGCGACACCTTATCCTGGTTTTGATCTAGTTGATGTGCAACATTATTAGATAAACGTGATACGGAATGATTAAATCCTTGAATGGAAGTTCCAACATCCTTTACAGCAGTTACAACCGTATTAAGTTGTTGCGACTTATCTTGAATGTCGTCCATTAATACATTGGTTTTATGTAGGATCTGCTCTGTCTCGGATGTGATCCCTTGCATCTGTTTTTCAATACCACCTAATGTACCGGCAACTTGATTTAAAGTGCCTTGCACGGAAAGAAGTGTTTTCGAAACAAATATAACCAATATTAAAAAAGCAATAGCTACAATAATTGCGCTAATGTAAAGCAATTCACTCAACGCGACACCTCCTGGCTGCTGACGTACATACTTACTATTTACCCCACATACTACAGTTTAAACATTCTATACTCTGTTTTATTCTAGGACAAAAGGAAAATCCCTTCAAAAATTAAAAGAAATTTAAAAAATATTACTAATATTTTTAGACAAAAAATTCAACAAAATACGCGTAATCGGTTACAATAATGATGATACATAACCATTTTCATAGGGGGCAAAACAATGAAGGATCCTCGGATTCAAACACTTGCAAAAAATTTAATCAACTATTCTGTTCGTCTTCAAAAAGGCGAGAAGGTATTAATCGAAAACTTTGGACTGCAAAGAGAACTTGTAGTAGCACTTGTCGATGAAGCTTATAAAGCTGGCGGATATCCATTCGTTTCATTAAAAGATGTTCAGGTAGACCGCGCCCTTTTAATGGGAGCTCAAGAAGAACAATATAGCATGAAAGCAGATTTTGAAGCAAATGTCATGAAAAACATGGATGCCTATATCGGACTTCGTTCTGGCGACAACATCGCTGAATTGTCCGATGTTCCTGATGACAAACAAAAAATCCAGGGCAGCACGGTTGGAAAGAAAGTTCACCGTGACATCCGTGTTCCAAAAACAAAATGGGTGGTTCTGCGCTATCCGAATGCCAGCATGGCACAGCTTGCAAAAATGAGCACGGAAGGTTTTGAGAACTTCTATTTCGATGTATGTAATCTTGATTATGGGAAAATGAGCAATGCGATGGATGCTCTTGTTGAGTTGATGAATAAAGCCGACAAGGTCAGAATCACAGGAGAAGGAACAGATCTAACATTCTCCATTAAAGATATTCCTGCCATTAAATGCGCAGGTGAAATGAATATTCCTGACGGTGAGGTATACACTGCACCTGTTAAGGATTCTGTTAACGGTACAATTACTTACAATACACCATCTCCATACCAGGGCTTCACATATGAAAATGTAAAATTGACTTTCCGCGACGGAAAAATCGTGGAAGCAACAGCCAATGATTCCGACCGTATCAATAAAATTTTCGATACAGATGAAGGTGCACGTTTTATCGGAGAGTTTGCAATCGGTGTTAACCCTTATATTCAACATCCAATGCAGGATATCTTATTTGACGAAAAGATTGACGGAAGCTTCCATTTCACACCTGGTCAGGCATATGAGGATGCTTGGAACGGCAACAACTCTGATATTCATTGGGATATGGTAATGATTCAACGTCCTGAATATGGCGGAGGAGAAATCTATTTTGATGATGTATTGATCAGAAAAGATGGGAAGTTTGTTGTTTCAGAGCTTGAGGGATTAAATCCGGAGAATTTGAAGTAAGGTATAGTTTGAACCATCCGCAAGTGAATTGTGGGTGGTTTTTTAATTGTTGCGTTAGACATCTTTAATGCTTTGCACCCTATTCAAGACCTCTCTCTATCTATTTTTGCGCTACTGAAGTCTTCATAACTCTTCTCAAGACCTCTCTCTACCCGTTTTCACGCAACTGAAGTCTTCATACCTCTTCTCAAGACCTCTCACTATCCATTTTCACGTAACTGAAGTCTTCATACCTCTTTTCAAGACCTCTCTCTACCCGTTTTCACGCTACTGAAGTCTTCATAACCCTTCTCAAGACCTCTCTCTACCCGTTTTCATGCTACTGAGGTCTTCATTTCCATTCGCCAAAATAAAAAACCGGCTTCCCCTCTACCTGAAGGAAAGCCGGTTCTTTTATACATTACTATTCCACTTCGTGTTGAAGGGATTTCTCATATGCTTCTTGGAACTTGGTGACATCACCGGCTCCCATGAAAATAATGACGCTATTCTCATGCTTAGACAACAATGCAGTTCCTTCTTCTGTCAAAATTTCTGCACGGTCTATTTTCTCGAGCAGATCATTGATTGTGAGCTTCCCTTGATTCTCGCGGGCAGAACCGAAAATATCACATAGGTAAACATGATCCGCTCCGCTTAAGCTTTCCGCAAATTCATTTAAGAATGTTTGAGTTCTTGTAAAGGTATGCGGTTGAAATACAGCAATCACGTCGCGTTCAGGATATTTCTGGTTGGCTGCATCAATAGTTGCACGGATCTCCGTTGGGTGATGCGCATAATCATCAATCAATACTTGAGAGCCTATTACTTTTTCGGAAAATCTACGTTTAACTCCTTCAAATGTAAGCAACTGGCTTTGAATCACTTCTACAGGTATTTCCTCGTAGTGACATAGCGCGATGACAGCCAAGGAGTTCATGATGTTGTGGTCACCATACCCATTGATTTTAAATGTAGCATAATGGTTGTTTCGTACATATACATCAAATGTGGTACCTTCTGTCGACTTTTCCACGTGACGTGCTTGAAAATCATTTTCTTCGCCAAAGCCGTAGTAAATCACGGGAACTTTTGCTTGGATTTTTTGCAGATATTCATCATCTCCACAAGCGATGATTCCCTTTTTCACTTGCATAGCCATCTCCTGGAATGCGGAGAATACATCATCGATACTGCCGAAATAATCCGGGTGATCGAAGTCGATGTTTGTCATGATCGTGTAATCAGGATAGTAAGACAAGAAGTGTCTCTTGTACTCACATGCTTCAAATACAAAATATTCACTATCTTCTACCCCACGGCCAGTGCCATCTCCAATAAGATATGAAGTAGGCTTTGCTCCTTGAATGACATGGGAGAGCAATCCAGTTGTAGAAGTCTTTCCGTGTGCTCCCGTAACGGCAATACTGGTGTACTTCTCCATAAACTGACCCAGGAATTGCGGATAGCGAATAACTGGTATGTTAAGTTCTTTTGCCGCTTCTATCTCCTCATGTGTGTCAGGAAATGCATTACCGGCAATAACCGTCATATCTTCCTTAATATTGTCCTTATCAAAAGGAAGGATGGCGATCCCTTTTTCTTCGAGACCCTTTTGTGTAAAGAACCTCTTTTCAATATCTGAACCTTGTACTTGAAAGTGCATATCGTCCAATATTCCGGCAAGGGCACTCATTCCTGATCCTTTAATACCAACAAAATGATAAATGGTCATGAAAAAACCTCCAACATTTATCTATATATAATTCGCTTATCTTTCTGCAAACGAACTGAATAATAGTTTTTATTTTTGTACCAAACGTAGTTTTCTCCGCATAGATAATCCATTATATGATTAGCGTCTAAAAATGCTAATTCCCTTATTCCCTTAAGTTTAAGGATTCAAACCATATGTAGAAAAGACTTTTCTTAACAACGACCTATTATAGCACTAATTCGAAATTTCCTCTACCGTACCGTCATGAATCGGAAATTCATAGGAAAAAACTGATAGATCTTTCTCCTACCAGTTTCTCCATAAATCACTTACTGCTATACTCTAATCCACTTTTTCTAGTCGTTCATTGAAGCGGTATTTTCTTCCGGCTTTCGCTTGAGGTTCCCCGTTTAACACAACGTTATCTCCAGTAAAGCCTATATGGATTTTCAGCAGGCTTCCACCCACACCATAAATATCGACCGGCACGTTCTGCTCTTCGAATTCCCTGATGCGTTGCTCACTGAAACCACCGCTTACCACAATCTTCACATGTTGGAAACCTTCTTTATCCAATGCTTCACGCAGTGCGAAAACAAGCGGGGCATTTACCCCTCGTGGGTCAAAGGTTCCCAGTACATCCTGATGGCGGATGAAATGCTGATCGATCATCGTTCTGGATGTATCGACCCGTACTCCCTTCAGCTTATCACCGAATTCTCTTGCCACTCTCAATGCATCTGTAATGACATCATTGTTATAGTCTACAAGCACCAACAGTTCATCCTCGGGGAACTTCGAATGGTAAGCTTTAGAAGCCTCTACAACATCCCCATTGAATAGCTGGATGAGGGCATGCGGCATGGTACCCATCCCTTTTTTCCCCCACCATTCATTCATTGCATGGGTTGCTTGCGCTGTGGAGCCTCCGATATGCGCGGCATATCCGTCTCCGGCTTGTTGCGTATAATGATCATCACGATCTCCCATGAAAATGACTGGCTTTTGCCCTGCAGCTTTCACTACATTATAAACATTCGTAGACACCGACGTTCTTCTGGCCAGAATCCCATCAATTACTCCTTCTAAAAATCCAAAATTCTGATAAGGGCCTGTTATAGTCATAACCGTTTCAAACGGCGCAATTTTGTCCCCATCCTTTAAGGAATAAATCTCAAGTGATTCCGGATCATCAGCGAAAGTCTTGATCAATGCAATGACTTCATCTGTACCGCATAGCACTGCATGATCTTTTTGAAAAAATTGCATCGTCACAATATTATCTGGTTTAAACTCTCTCACGATTTCTCGTGTTTTTAAAAAATATACAGCTGAGAACCATCCTTCTTTTACACGCTCGTCAAATTTGAACGTGCGATTGGTCAGCCTTTTAATTTTTCCTTGCAGCTTCAACTCAATTTCTTTCATCCTCTTAAAAGCTCCTTAAGACCCTGTTTTCGGGTTACTGTCTTGCCGGATATGCCGACTCCTATTGTTTACTAGTATTAATAATAATAGAAGATTGTATCCATTTACAACAACTTCAGTCAAGGAGCATTAAAAGTCAGAATCTTGCATACTGACAAGCTCCTCCTCTGAAACAAGTACATCTCTTGGTTTACTACCCTTTGGACCTGATATCACACCATGAGCCTGCATCATATCAATAAGGCGGGCGGCCCTGTTATAGCCGATACGGAATCTTCTTTGCAAACTGGAAGTGGATGCCCCATTTTGATCAATTACATATTGGCATGCTTCTATAAAGAGCTCATCTTCCTCTTGTATGGTGCTATCTTTTAGCAATTCGCTTTGTTCAAACAAATAATTGGGCTTTTGTTCTTTACGTACATGAGCAACCGCTCTCTCTATCTCCTCATCTGATACGAAGTTTCCTTGTACCCTAATCGGTTTCGGAGCGCCATTTTCAAGAAGCAGCATATCACCTCGCCCAAGAAGACGCTCGGCCCCTCCGATATCTATGATAGTCCTGGAATCGACTTGAGATGAAACAGAGAAGGCAATCCTTGTAGGAATATTAGCCTTAATCAGCCCTGTAATAACATCAACGGAAGGACGCTGAGTGGCAATCAGTAAATGCATCCCGCAGGCACGTGCTTTTTGGGCAATCCGACAGATTGCTTCCTCTACATCACTTGGAGCAACCATCATCAGGTCGGCCAATTCATCTATGATAATGACCATATATGGCAATGTTTCTTGGTTATGCTTTTTCGCCGTTTCATTGTATTTTGCAATGTCTCTAACGCCTGCATGAACAAACAACTCATAACGGCGCTCCATCTCTTCCACTGCCCATTTCAACGCAGCCGTTGCTGCCTTTACATCTGTGATAACCGGGCTTACGAGATGGGGAATATGGTTGTAAGGTGTAAGTTCCACCATTTTTGGATCAATCAATAAAAGTTTCACTTCATCTGGTGTACTTTTGTACAACAAACTCATAATGATAGAGTTCACACAAACACTTTTTCCGGATCCCGTAGCACCGGCAATCAATCCGTGCGGCATTTTCTGTAAGTCCAAGACAACAGGTTGACCTGAAATATCCAACCCTAAAGCTACAGTCAAGGGTGAAGTATTTTGTATAAAAGATGGATGTCGAATAATTTCTCTAATAAATACAGGCTTGCTTACACGATTCGGCACTTCTATTCCAATCGTGTTTTTCCCTGGAATAGGCGCCTCCATACGTATATCCCGTGCTGACAGACTCAATTTAATGTCATCACTTAAGTTGGTGATTTTGTTTACCTTTACTCCAGGCTCTGGCTGCACTTCAAATTGGGTAACAGATGGCCCTTGTGTTGCTTTTACCACTTTCGCACCGACCCTGAAATGATGTAAAGTTTCATCCAGCAATTGCTTTTGCGCTTCTACCCAGTCCTGGTCTCCTTGAGAATGCTGTGGTGGGATGGCAAGCATTGTAATAGGCGGTTTTCTGTAATACGGTTGCGTCACTTCTTCTTTGGAAGATATTTGCTGTTTTCTTTCTAATGAACGTTTATCCTGTTTAAGCATAATGACATTAAACGGTATGTTCTGTTTGGAGGAAGTCTCCTTAGTTCTGTTCACTTCCGTGTTTTGCTTTTCTTTCGGTTTCTCTATAGGCTCGCTGTACTCTAGAGTTGCTGCGGATTCCTGTTGATAAGCAGTAGCATCTTCTTCAACTTCGTTAACTTCCACAATTTCTTCTTTTTCCTCAAAAGCTTTTATATCTTCTATTTCTGTTATTTCTTCTATTTCTGTTATTTCTTCTTTTTCATCTTCTTTTACCAATTGTACTTCGTTAATAGCACTGTCTATCAATGAAGTTATTGGATTTTCGTCTTCCATGATGTCTCCTGAAGAATCATTTTCTTCTTCTATTAACTCATCACTAAAAGCCTGTACCTTTGATTCATCTTTGTACGTAATTTCTTCAAAATTTGCACTAGAGTAGCCTTCAAGTGGACTCAGTTCAGCTATTTCATTTGAAATTGATTCTCTACTGAGCAGCTCGATCTCAGGTATATATTCTTCTTTCTTTTCCGGAAATGGTCGTGATTTATATCCATAAATCGGGGACACCACTTCAGTAGGATGGAAAGGTTGTTTATTTTTATTTGTTACTTTTTCAAAGGCTCTAGGCGTGATTTTTTTCTTTGTCGGTTCTTGCTTTTTCACTGGCTCTTCAGTCGCTGCTTTTTCTTGTTCTACTTTTATAGATTCAGCCTTGGTTTTTTCTGCCGGTTTACTGGGTTGTTGAACTTTTGACTTTTTTCTTTTTTCCTGTCTTGGCTGTTGTTCTTTTTTACCTTCATCTGGTATAAGAGGAAAGCGAAATTTCCCTGTAGGATACTGATAAGCGACTTTTGCTGTTAGTTGTTTTTGCTTATTTTCCGGTTTCTTAGCGTAATCTTGCTCAATGGTTCTTTCTTCCTCGTCACTTAGCTGAGCAAACAGCTTTTTAAACCAGTTCACATTCATCACACTCTTTCTTTGTTGTTCGTAACCTGCTTTTTAACAGGTTCAGTAGGCAAAAAACCACTAGAGAGCATCTAGTGGTGAAAAATAAAAGGCATCTCGGAATTAACTTAAAAACGGTTGTCCCGCTTCATATTTTCCAGCTTCTAAAACAAGGATGCCTTTTTCAGCCGGTGCGTCGGGAAGATCGAGTTCTTTCGCCGAACAAATCATTCCTGAGGATGCAACGCCTCTCAGTTCTGCATCTTTAATGACAAGTCCGCTAGGCATCACTGCTCCGACCTTTGCCACTACGACATATTGCCCGCTATCCACATTGGGGGCACCACAAACAATCTGAAGTACTTCTGTCCCTACATCCACTTTACATACGCTTAGTTTGTCTGCATTTGGGTGTTTCTCCTTTTCCGTCACATGTCCTACGACAAATTTGGGGCTGAGGTCGGGATTAAGTGTTTCCTTTACACCATTTTCGTTCAACGCTTTATTAAGTTCTGCAATCAGGTCTTCTGTCAGGTTAACTGGGCCTTTGAAGTCGTTGACTGCTACATATTTGGATGCATTGAAAAGGTTGTATCCTGCTATTTCTTTTGTTTCTTTATCTATAATCTTCGCAATGTCTCCGGTTTTTTCTACCATTCGATTGTTTAAATTGATTTCTTTTATGTAGATTAGTAGTGTGTCGCCTATGCCTTCTTGGTTATAGTACACGTTAATGGTCATGTTTTTCTTCCTTTCTTATATAAGATAAGAGTAGCTTTGACTTCCAGTTTCCTTGCGTTCCAGGTGTTCGCTTTCTGCGGGAAGGTGCTTGAGCCTCCTCACTTCGTTGCGGGGTCTCAACCAACCTTTTCTCCCCCGCTGGAGTCTCACACCTTGCACTTCAGTCAACTGGGGGTATATATTTACTTACTTATTTATTTTTTTTGTTGTCTTTTCCCAGGATGAATATTGGTTCTAGTTCTCCTTCTTCATAAAGGAAGGACAGGGCGGTTATCGGGATTTTGCCGTTTACGAAAAAGCTCATGGTCAGTTCGGCAAGGATATCATAGCCTACTTCGTTTTGAATATCTGAAAGTATCAAAACATCCTGATGAGGAACAGATACAGTCATCGTTCCAGATACTTGCTTCTTAAAGGAATCTAAGAAAGAGTCGTTTAATATTCTGCTTGCATCGTATCCATCATTGGAACGAACAAAATAAAAGGTATTTCCTGCGACCACATCTTCTTTCATATTTGTCGGAAGCGATCTAACATTAAACATGGCCATTTCTTTAATGGTGTTCTTGGTTAAATTCTCTCTTTGAAGAAGTTGCTCATCAATTAATTTATAGGACTTTCCCAAATCTACCGCATAGTAAATTCTAGTTTCCGCTGTATGGTCATCATAAACCAACGGAATGTCATTACTTGTCGTTGGAAATGAGGTAGAGCGGATAACAGGATAGATATGGCGTTCCGCACCATTCAATTGAACAGGCATCTTCATGCTTGTTAGAGCTTCTTTGACATAATACACATATTCTTCAATCGCATTTAAATCATTTGATTGTTCGTATTTTGATAGCACACCCTGCAGTGAGATAGAGATTCCCTTTTGCGTTTCCTTATCTTCAACCCGTAAGGATTCTTTTTCTCGATCATATGTAAATACCCAGTTTGGATGGGATAATTTCTCTTCCATTAATCTTTTAATTTTAAGTACTGTCATTTTTTCCATGAGAAACAATCCTTTCTCTCTATTGCTTACCCTTTATTGTACAACAAATCAATGAAAGAATGTAATTGTCGAAGTCTGTTTTATAAAAAGAAGTCTAACATGTCATGTTCCATCTTCATTTTCTTTACTTATTGACTACATACCCCTTTCTACCTGTACTTCATCCTCCAAAAGGCCTTAAACACCTGTTGATTGTCTGAAACTTAGTGCTCAAATTGACATCCTTTATTCTTTTAGGAATAGAGAGGCTAGTAGATTTTGCTTGTTTTTCAGTAGAGTGTAAAATATTGGAGGCTTCTAGGACATTCCCACTATTAACCATCCCTCTGTTAAATAATGACTATATATAACGTTAACCCTTATTACATAGAATTATTTTACAATTTTACTTCGTTTTGTCACTTTTTATCCAACCTCTACCAATTCCCTATATTGAAAAACGTGTCTCTTACTAACGGACTATTTTTAGAATATTCTGATACTTTTCCTCTTATTTCGACACTATTCTTCTACACACTTTATTAATCTTTAATTGTCACCGAGATTACTCCTACATAGCGCAAGACTCTACCTTCTCAATTGGCAGGTAGACATTTTCTAAAGGAAAAGGGGGGAGATTCATCGGTTTTTTTGTATTTAATTTTAAAGGGGGATGTTGAATGAGTAGGAAGAACAAACGTAATTTTGCTAGAGTATTCAGTATCATTATGTGTTTATTACTGATCGCCCCAAGCTTTATCCCTGGTACAGCTTCTGCACAAGGGACCAAAGCTTCCGTCTCTTTGGGTGAATCTAAAGAAGTGATGGCAAGTAAAATAACGGATCGCTTATCGACCCAGTTTTCCAAAGATGGGGAAAAGGTTACCTTCCTTATCAAATTTAAAGAACAGGTAGATACGCAGGCAGTAGCTGCTAAAGCTGTGGAAGCAGCAAAGGCACAAAAAGCTTCTGCTGGACAAGAAAAACTGATGAAACGTAATGCTGTTGTCTCTGAGTTAAGAGCAACATCAATCGAAACCCAAGCAAATGTAAAAGAGTATCTTGAAAAAGCGGTAGCAGATGGAAAAGCAAAGGACATCCAATCCTTCTATGTAGTAAACGGTATGGCCGTTACTGCTACGAAAGAAGTAATGGAAGAGCTTGCTAGATTCCCAGAAATCGAAAAGCTTCTACCAAACGAAGTACGTCAGTTAGACCCAGCGGCAGAAGCAGCTGCTACAACTGAAATTGAAGTAGAAGAAAAGCCTGCTGCAGGCCTTGAGAACATTGAGTGGGGCGTTGCCCAAATCGGTGCTCCTCAAGCATGGGAAATGGGTGTTGACGGTCAAGGCACTGTAGTTGCAAGCATTGATACTGGTGTTCAGTGGGATCACCCGGCATTAATGGAAAAATATCGCGGCTACAATGGCGGTAGTGCAAACCATGAGTACAACTGGTTTGATGCTACTCCTGCAAACCAATCCACTCCTTACGATGATGACGGTCACGGTACGCACGTAACAGGTACGATGGTCGGTGCTGAGCCGAACGGATCCAACCAAGTTGGTGTTGCTCCTGGAGCAAAATGGATCGGCGTTAAAGCATTTACTCCATCCGGTGGTACGGACGTTGCCCTTCTTGCAGCTGGTGAATGGATTCTAGCTCCTAAAGATGCTAGCGGAACTCCAAACCCTGCAATGGCTCCGGACGTTGTTAACAACTCTTGGGGCGGCGGACCTGGTTTAGATGAGTGGTACCGTCCAATGGTTCAAGCATGGGTTGCAGCTGATATCTTCCCTGCATTCGCAGCTGGAAATACGCGTATCGGAAACCCTGGTGGTCCTGGATCTGTTTCCACACCTGGTAACTATCCAGAATCTTTTGCAACTGGTGCAACGGATGTAAACATGAACCTTGCTAGCTTCTCTTTACAAGGTCCATCTCCTTACGATGAAATCAAGCCTGAAGTATCCGCACCTGGAGTTGGAGTTCGTTCTTCCTTCCCTGGAAACGAGTATGGCGCTGCTAGTGGAACTTCCATGGCAAGCCCGCACGTAGCTGGTGTGGTTGCATTACTAAAGCAAGTTAACTCTAACTTGACTGTGGCAGACATTGAGGAAATCTTAATGACTACTGCAACGGAAAGAACAGATTCCAACTTCCCTGACTCTCCAAACAACGGATATGGCCATGGTATCATCAATGCATTTGATGCTGTATCTTCCATCATTTCCGGTCTTGGAAAAATCAAAGGGCAAGTTGCAAAGGATGGAGAAGATAGCGAAGCTCCAACTTTTGAACATACAGCACCTGCTGAAACTTATGCTGGCATGAATTTGCCTCTAAGCATTCACGTTCAGGATAATGTAAGTATTTCTTCTGTAACACTGCAATATCAAAACACTGCTGGTGAGTGGGTTGACCTTGCTGCAGAGCGTGCATCTGGCTCTTACAATGACGCTACTTACACAGCATCCATTCCTGGTGATGACATTGATGAACCTTCCGTATCTTATCGTTGGCACATTGTTGACTTCGGTGGCAATGAAGTAACATCTGATACGTACGAAGTAAGTGTTCAACCAGGTATTACACTAGGGTATTCTACTGATTTTGAATCAGATCCTGTAGGTTGGTATTCTTTCGGAGCTAATGACGTTTGGGAATGGGGTGTACCAACAAGTGGCCCTGAATCCGCAAACTCAGGCGAAAAAGTATTTGCTACAAATCTTGCGGATAACTATGGTAATAGCGCAAACATGACACTAGTAATGCCTCCTGTTGATCTTCCTGCTGACAGCCCGGCTTACTTGCAGTTCATGAATTGGCATAACCTTGAAACTCGATATGATTTTGGTCATGTGTTTGTATCCACAGACCAAGAAAACTGGACTCAGTTATTGCGCTTTGACGGTGCAACTACAGAATGGCAAGCACGCGAAGTCGACCTTTCTGAATATGCTGGACAGCGAATTTATATCGGCTTCAATGTAACAACTGACGGAAGTGTTGTACGACCTGGCTGGTACATTGACGATGTAGCATTATCTGCAGAATCTAATGCAACAGAGTCTGCTTCCACTCAGCTTGAAGTAACGAAAGAAGAGAAAGTTGAAGTAAAAGAGGAGCAAGTAAATCCTGATAAAATTCATCCGGTTGCTACTCCTGAAAAAGAAGAAGCTGTGAAAGATGAGGTTAACCCGGCGGCACTTCCATTACATGCTCAAGTGACTGTATTGGAAACAAACCGTTCTGTTAACACAAATCCCGCGAACGGCTATTACGAGCTTTTACATGCTGCAGGCACATTCACTGTAGAAGCTGCAGCTTATGGATATCATCCAGCTCAACAAACAGTTGAAATCGCTCCTGACGGTGAGGCTACTGCAAACTTCGTCTTAGACGAAATTGCAAAAGGAACCGTTACTGGTACGGTAACAAACAGCGCTACAGGTGAACCTGTTGCCAACGCAACCTTGATGCTTGTTGAAGATGCAGCTATTGCACCTGTAACAACTGATGAGAACGGAAACTTCTCTATTACTGCTTATGAAGGCGACTACACGCTACGTGTTATGGCTCCTTCTTATTACAGTGAAAATGTGGAGATTTCCATTGAAGGAGACGCTACAACAGAACTTGACATCGAATTACGCCCATTCATCGGATATCCTGGTGAAATCAGCTATGACGATGGCACTGCTGAAAATGCCCGTGCTTTCTACGATGCCGGAAACGGTTGGGCAGTAAAAATGTCCCTACCTGAAGGTCAAAACAGTGCACTTGTCACTGGTGGATTATTCCGATTCTGGGATACTACATGGCCAACTCCTGGTGGTACAGACTTTAAAGTAGAGGTTTGGGATGCATCTGGTACTGATGGAGCTCCTGGATCCAAGCTTGCTGGACCATTTGATGGAACAGCACTTCGTACAGGCGAATGGACGACAGTTGACTTAGCTGAGCATGGAATCATTGTAGATCAAGACTTCTACATGGTTTACATCCAGTCTCAACCAAATCCGAATGCTCCTGGACTTGGAACTGATGAAGATGGACCAAACGCTGGCCGCAGCTGGCAATATGTAGGTGGTGCATGGTCTCCTGCCCCTGAGGAAGAAGGGAACTACATGATCCGTGCATTGGTTAACTTTGAAGTAACAGCACCTACCATTACTTCTCCTGCTGATGGAACTTACACAAATGAATCGACTGTAACGGTGGAAGGTAACGCATCCCCGACAACAACGGTTCATGTAATGAACAACGGCGAAGAAGTTGCAACAGCTACAGCTTCTGAAGAAGGAACGTTTGCAGTGGATATTGAGCTTGCTAACGGAGAAAACGTGTTAACAGCTAAATCTTCCACTGAAACAGGCGAGACAGAAGAATCTGCACCTGTAACAGTTGTTCTTGATCAGGACAAACCTGAGCTTGCCATTACTAGCCCTGAAGATGGTTCCAAAACGAACCGTGAAACAGTTACTGTAACAGGAACTGTAGCAGATGAAAATCTTGATTTTGTAAAAGTCAACGGAAAGAAAGCTTCTGTTGAAGATGGCACATACTCTCTAAGAGTAATGCTTGAAAATGGAGAAAATAACATTCGTGTTGTTGCTCAGGACTTAGCCGGCAACCGTAAACGACAAGATGTAACGGTTTATGCTAACTACGATGCGCCTGAAATCACCAACCTGAAGCCAGAAGAAGATAAGCACTTAAGCGCCGGTGAATCTGTGAAGATTGAATTCAACAGTGAAGAAGGCCTTCGTGCTACATTCTCTATCCGTATGCCATTAACAAATGCTTCCATGATGATGCAAGGAAACGATGTAAACAACACAGTAAGCAATGCAGTTGAACTTCCATTGATGGAACAATCTCCTGGCTATTATGTAGGATATTGGACTGCTACTTCTAGCGTCGTGGCAAGTGGAGCAGAAATCGAGGTTAAAGTATCTGATGACTTCGGTAATGTGACTCGTGCAATTGCAGACGGTAAGCTGTTCATCAATGATGGAAATGATGGTAGTAAAAAAGGTAAAAAGAAAAAGAACTAAGTAAAAGAAGAGGAGCAGGCACCCACGGGACACCGTGATTGCCTGCTCCTTTGTGAATTATAACGAAGCAACAAATGCTTCAATTTCTTCTTGCGTTTTACGGTCTTTGCTCACAAATCGGCCTGCTTCTTCTCCCTTTTTAAAACCAACAAAGCTCGGAATTCCAAATACGCTCAATTCAGCACAAAGATCAATAAATTCATCTCTATCCACGTAAATAAACGTATATTCATTAAACTTCTCCATGATTTCAGGCAAAACTGGTTCAATGACGCGGCAGTCCGGACACCAGTCCGCAGAAAACATAAACACCACATTTTTCTCACTTTTTAATTGGTTGAATTGCTCCAAGGATTGTAGCTTTTCCATCAAAACATCACCCTCCAATATTTATTTTCATATCGCCTTCTTTAATGAAAGCTTTCTTTCTCATCCATTCAGATATTGCTAAACTTACCACAGCAGGACCTAAAATGTGAAGTAACACGACTTTAATAAGAACGGACACAGAGAACCCCATAGCCGTAAAAGTCATAATCTGACCAACCAATCCGCTCGTCCCCATCCCAGCCCCTTCTTTTACATTTGTCATTTGAAATATTGTCGTACCGAGTGGAGCAAATATCATACCCGCAATGGTAGGCGGGATGATGATCAGCGGATTTCTGATAACATTTGGCACTTGCAGCATGGAAGTACCTATTCCTAACGCCAGCAGACCTGCCATTTTATTTTCGCGATAACTGCTTACTGCAAATCCAACCATTTGAGCTGCACATCCAATGGTTGCCGCCCCCGCTGCAATGCCTTCAAGTCCCAACATCAAAGCAATGGCCGCACTTGATATAGGTGCTGTCAAAGCCCACCCCATCAGAACCGCTACCAAAATCCCCATCACTATTGGCTGCTGTTCAGTGGCCCACATGATTAAAGAGCCTAGTGAATTCATGCCAGCATTAATCGGAGGACCAATAAAGGTTGCAACAAGGAATCCCGTCGTTATCGTTACAAATGGCGTAACTAAAATATCCACTTTCGTCTCTTTTGAAACCATCTTCCCCACTTCCGTTGCCAATAAAGCTGCAACGAAACTTCCTGCAGGTCCCCCTAATTGAGCACCGGCAGCTCCTGCAATAAGGGCAGAAAACAGCACCAATGGAGGCGCCTTCAAACCATAGGCTACAGCTGCCCCTATCGCCGGGCCCATCAAACTCATTGCCAAGATACCCATGTCTGTGAAGAATGTCCATCCTGCCTGATCCCCGATCGTTTTGATAATCAGACCGATGATCAGCGAGGAGAACAGCCCGAGCGCCATAAAGCTCAGACCATCAATAAAGTAAACCCTTGGCGATAGTGATACTCCTTTTTTATGTAGAAAAGATCTCATATTCTCACTCTCTCCTTATATATTTCCTACCTGCTTTACATTAATAATACCGAATCGTTGTCGATATATACTAGTAGATATTCAAGCTTTTGTTAAAAGGTTGTTGTGAATTTTGTAGAATTATGTCTATAATTACTTTAAAATATCAGACTTTTAACAAAACATATAAAATTCGAAAGTCTTTTATGTTTTAGGGGGGTAACATGAAAACTATTAGAGGTAGAGTTAGATTTATTTTATTGACTGCCATTACAGGACTGATCATTGTACTATTATTCAATTTCTTTTTCTACTTTACGCAATCTGCTGAAAAAGAGCAAGAAGCAGCGTTGTTTGAAGCGGTAAATGGAAGCAAAGAAATTAAGTTCGCTTTTTCAGATACTCGAAAGAATGAACAAGAGTTTTTAAGAATACCAAGTGACGAAACATCCGTTGCAATAAAAGAAAACTTGGAAAACATTAAGCAGGATGCATCCAGGTTGCAACAACAATTCGCAGAATATGAGGAAATTGCCACTCGATTTGAACAAATCGAAGCAGCAGCTACTAACTATTTGACCGAATTTGTACCACTAGAAGAATTATATAAAGAAATAGGTTATACAGAGTTTACAGGACTTCAAGGAGAAATGAACGGAAACGTTCGAAATTTGGTTATCAATGTGCGCGGTGCCAATCGGGAAGAATTAAATGCAACATTGATGAACCTTCGATTATATGAACAACAATACTTAGCCACAAAACAAGAAGCAAGATATAGAGATTTTATGAAAAGTTCCGAAACGTTCAAAGAGCAATTGGCTGAAACCGATTTGCCCGATTCACAAAAGAACGGACTTTTGGAGCTTTACAACCCATACGTTCAGGCTATGACAGATTTATACAATAACTACAATTCCTCTTACGGCTTCGTTAGGAATTTTGAAGAAATAAGTAATGGCGTGGAGCAAAGTGTGAATGAAGTAGAAGCTGCGGTAACAGATTTGCAGTCTACCATACAAGCAGAAGCAAATCAGAAATTGCAGACGATCATGTTGCTAACACTAATAATTAGCGTACTACTTTTGGTTTTCTTAAGCACCACTGGCTATTTCTTAAATAGAAAAATAGCCTCCTCTATTCGTTCGTTAAAGGATGGTGCATCAAAAATCGGAGAAGGCAATTTCGCCTACAGGGTACCTATCACAACGAAAGATGAAATGGCGGACTTAGCGGTAACCTTCAATGCAATGGCCGAAAAGGTGCAAGTTTCACTTTTAAAAGTGATGGAAGCGACAGATAAGCTGCAGTCCTCCTCACAAAACCTTGCCGCGATTTCAGAAGAGACGACTGCCCAATCCACAGAAGTGAACGAGGCCATAAAACAAGTGGCCATTGGTTCAAGTGAACAGGCACTTCATCTCGATGAAAGTACGGATATCCTGAAGCGAGTGAAAGCTGCAGTAGAACAGGCAAACCAATTGAGTATCGACATTAAGACAAAGGCCGATCATGCAAGAACAATGGGAGAAGATGGGCTAACAGTGGTAAAGGATTTATATAACTCTTCCGAACAATTCCTTGAACTTGCCAACCATCTAACAGAACGAGTGCAACAAGCTACAAAGCAGTCACAACAAATTAATTCCATCGTTGGCACCATCCAGGAAATTGCAGAAAACACGGACCTTCTTGCACTGAATGCTGCAATCGAATCTGCACGTGCAGGTGAAGCCGGCAGAGGTTTTGCAGTGGTGGCACAAGAGGTTAGAAAATTGGCTGAACGCTCCAAACATGAAGCATTGTCCATTAAAAAGTTAGTAACAGAAATGGGCAAGCAAATGGGCAAGCTTTCAGACGATGCACTACAATTCAATGAATACAGGGATCTCCAACAGGAATCCGTCAATCAAACGAAAACATCTTTTGAAAAAATTGCCGGAAATGTCATGGAGATAAACCATAAAGTAGATGATGTGCAGGAAGCAATTGTCCATGTAACAGAATCAAACAAACAGCTGGAAGAAAAATTATCAGAAGTACATTATATTTCCGAAGAGGCAGCCGCAACTTCCGAACAGGTAAGTGCTTCAAGCGAACACCAAATAATTGCAATCGAACAAGTCAACGAAGCAGCAATCTCCTTATCGGATATTGCCAATGAACTTCAAGAAGAAGTCAGTCAGTTTACTGTGGAAGATGATAACGCACTGTTTGAAGAAGAAACAGATCACGTCGAGGAAAAACTTGATTCGGAAGAGTTAGAAGAAGACACTTCAACCAATTATTCTGATGACGAAGAAGACCTAAAAGAAAAATGGATACACGAAGAAGCTGCAGCCTCAATCGAACAAACCGCAGCAACTGAGGAAAAAGAAAATAAACAATAAAACGAACAAAAGGTTTGCCTTCTAAATAGAGGCAAACCTTTTTTATTAGTGAACAAAATCGCTAACGCAACCTAAAACCACGTCCCAAGATCTTAATCTCTTGGGACGTTTTCACGCTTTTTTCATAGCTTTTAAATATTGCCTTGGCCGGATCTTTTCTTTGCTCTCATCTTTGACTGTTTCATTAAAATCCCTTGTCACCCATGGCTTCATAATGGCGATGAGGACCTCTCTCCTCCTTATTTCTCGTCACTGATGTCTTCATAACGGCAATCAGGACCTCTCTCCCCCTGATTTTACGTCACCGAGGTCTTCATAACGGCAATCAGGACCTCTCTCCCCCTGATTTTACGTCACCGAGGTCTTCATAACGGCGATCAAGAATTATTCTGAAGACTATTCACAATTTGATTATTTTAAAATTCACTAAACAATAAAAAAAGAATACTCCAGGTTTCCCCTTCGTATTCTTTACTTACACTTATTTAATTTCCACAGAAGAAATAATCTCCATCATGCTCTTCGTACTCGCTTCCATATTGCTTGTATCTGTTACCGTTGTCATCTTCACGCCGCCTAATCCTACTGTCACCTCATAAAACTCTTCCTCTTCCCCATCAACCGGAGAAATCAGCAAGTAACTTAAACGATCGTCCTCTGCAACTGTATGATCTACCAATAAATCAGAAAGGTTCACCTTTGTAGAATCATATAATACCTCTGAATCTTTTGGTTCAAAAGGGTTTACAAATAAAAGGTAGGTTTGCTCGTCCTGTGTAAAAACAATATTGTTCTCCGATTCCGAATCAATGGAAAACCCAGTGGGCAAATGATAAGCAAATATATCTGTATCCTCAGTAGTCTCTAGTGGTTGCGCCTTAAATGTTCCCTCAAAAGTATCAACAGATTTTTGTGTGGCGTCTTCAATTGAGACAGAACATCCGGTTAAAAATAGTAATGATAAAAATAAAATAGAAATAATGGCTCTTCCAAAACTCAAACTCTCCACTCCCCTTAGTACAATAAGACTAGAAAACACACACTAAACCTATCATACCTATAAATCTTTACCCTTGACAAGGATAAGTTGGAATTATCACTTAATTCCCCTATTTATGATAGACTAGAAAATAGTAAAATAACAAGAGGTACTATTTGGAGGGATTGTCATGAAATTTACTGTTTACCTTGCTGGTGAAATCCATACTAGTTGGAGAGAAGAGTTAATAGACAAAGCACAGGCACTGGATCTTCCGTTAAAATTCGTTGGACCAATGACAGACCACGAGCGCTCAGACAACATAGGAGAAGCGGTTATGGGTACGCAGCCAAGCTCTATTGCGAAGGACGAAGCAGCTTCTCAAATTAATAATCTTCGTACAGAACTCTTAATGAAAAAGTCTGATCTTGTCATTGCTTTATTTGGAGAAAAATATAAACAATGGAACACCGCAATGGACGCAAGTGCAGCTATCAGTCTTCAAAAGCCACTTATCTTAATTCGTCCGGAAAACCTTCATCATCCATTAAAAGAGTTATCCAATAAAGCAAATGTAACGGTTGAAACAGTCAATCAAGCCCTAAAAGTACTTACCTATGTATTAGAGTAGAAGCAGGCCCTTTATGCCTGCTTTTTCTCATTAAATCTCCATTGTCCCATCAACAGCTTACTAACATGCTGGAACATTTCCATCCTTGAAACAGCACCGTCTGTAAAGATTCCCAATGCTCCTTCATGTTTCCTGATGTCTTTCCGCTTACAGTACTCATCCATTAAGTCACCAAGCTCTTTTCCTGCTAGGAGCTCCTCTTTGAAGGCATCAGGTAAAGGTATTCTAGCACCACCAGCTATGTACTCCCTGCCGTCTTTAGACACAAGCGCTCCCCAATTACAGACCATTACTTCTGAGGATGGTGTGGAACCAAGAACAACGCCACCTTCAAGTCCGATGGCAAAGTCTGCATCCACACTATTTTCTAGTGCATTTCTCGCTCGTTGCAATGCACCATTGACAGTTTCTTCATCTGACAGCGGCTGATTACTTACCCCTGAATCTACCTCCAAAGCAACGGTCTCCCAGTCCTCAAATCCAAGATTAATCAGTTCCTGTTGAACCGCCTTATATTTAGCAGGGTTACTTGATCCCACTATTACTTTCATCTTTATCTCACCTTTCAATTTCACCATCTAATAATGACTTTAGTTGTTTGTTTAATCTACGCTGTTCCTTTCCGCAAATGGCTTCGCTTTCCTAGGGACGCCGCTGGAGCCTCCTCGGCTTTGCCTGCGGGGTCTCCACCTTGCGTTATCCCCCTCAGGAGTCTTCGCCATTTGCTCCAATTCACAGCTAGGAATTACTTAAAACATTGATATTTTTCAGTTATCTAGTTTAGATAATCTTCGTTAACCTTTATGTGAATGAAGTCACCTTGTTGATTGGAGTGGAAGGCGCGCAGACGCCCGCGGGAGGAAGGGACAGGTGAGACCCCACAAGCTGCAAGCCGAGGAGGCTCACGGACCGCCCGCAGGCAAGCGAAGCGCCTGGAACGGAAATCAACGTATTTATACTTTCATCTCTTTTAAAAAGAAAAACGATGAGGTTTCCCCATCGCTTCCCTACATTATATAATTATCGGCTTCTGATTGAGTCTACTGTGGATTGATCTGCAGATTTTACTAGTTTGACAATAAGCTCTCTTGCTGCAGCATAATCATCCACATGGACCATGGAAGCATGTGTGTGGATATAGCGTGAACAAATTCCCACCACCGCTGAAGGTACTCCCTCATTGGAGGTGTGAACACGACCTGCGTCTGTGCCACCTTGAGAAATAAAATACTGGTAAGGAATACTGTTAGACTCTGCAGTATCCAATACGAAATCTCTCATACCAGTGTGTGTCACCATGGAACGGTCATAAATGCGCAATAATGCACCTTTGCCTAAATGGCCGAATTCCTTTTTATCACCAGTCATATCGTTTGCAGGTGAAGCGTCCAGTGCAAAGAAGATATCAGGCTTGATCATGTTCGCAGCCGTCTGTGCTCCACGTAAACCTACTTCTTCCTGAACAGTAGCTCCCGAGTAAAGGATATTTGGTAAGGTCTCACCTTGAAGATCTTTCAATAATTCAACAGCAAGTCCGCAGCCATAACGGTTATCCCAGGCTTTAGCCAGAATCTTCTTCTCATTTGCCATTGGTGTGAATGGACAGATAGGAACAATCTGTTGGCCTGGTTTGATACCGATGTTAATCGCGTCCTCTTTATTGTCGGCACCGATATCAATTAGCATATTTTTAATGTCCATTGGCTTGGCACGTTTCGCTTCATCCAAAAGATGCGGAGGAATCGATCCAATAACTCCGACAACTGGACCATTGTCTGTCATTACTTGCACACGTTGAGCAAGCAAGACTTGGCTCCACCAGCCTCCAAGCGTTTGGAATCTTAACATTCCGTTTTCTGTAATGGAAGTGACCATAAAGCCTACTTCATCCATGTGGCCTGCGACCATGACAGTTGGGCCGGTTTCGTCGCCTTTTTTCACTCCGAATATACCGCCAAGACGATCTTGTACCACTTCATCCGAGTACTTTTCCAATTCACTGCGCATAAATCGGCGAACATCATGCTCAAATCCAGGTGCACCTTGCAGCTCCGTTAACGTTTTAAATAAAGTCAATGTTTCCTGATTCAACTAAGTCAGCTCCTTTTTCCAAACCTATATGTAGAATTATCCATTATACTTCGTTAGATTATCGAAATATTTTAACTATATTGTATCGAACTTTCTCTATTGTTTCCAGCTTTAGCATGACATTTATTTGTTTTACAAGTTATACTATTAGTAAGATAGGCAGAATCAATTCAATTCATCAGCTACTCCCATTTGAAAAGGCTTACGTAAAATAAGAGTATGATATTCGGAAGGATGATACGATATGAAATGGAAAGCACTTCTAATCGGTGCTGGAATTGGTGCAGCAGCCGCATATCTATTTACTGAAGCATCAAAGCAGCAAGCCATAAAACCTGAAAAAGCTTTAAAAATTGCCAAGGCAGCTTTTAAAAAGCGCGGCCCTGTTGATGGCTCCTGGATCCAGATGGTGCCTGAAACGATTATACGAAATGATATGTCCTACTCCATCTACAGAGGCGGAATTTCCCGTAGAATAGACGACGTATTGGAGCAGTATGAATTTATCGTCGACAAGAATACGGGCGTCATATTGGATGTTAATCAATTAAAATGACCACATGCCTGGCAGCTAAAAAACTGCCAGGCCTTTTTTATCTTTTCCGTTCTACTTTTTCTTGTATTTCATAAGATTCATTCCATTTTACTGCGCGGTAATATGCATCATGATAAAAGGTAAACCACGCATTACGTCTTATTCCCTCTTTGATCCACTTCTCTTTTGCTTCAATAGACGTCATTGGATAATCATCATAAGCAAGGACCCATAAAGACGGGGAATGGGCGTGGGTAGGCATGAGATCTGCCATATGAATAAGGCTTTCCTCCCCTTGTGTCATTTCAATGATGGCATGTCCATCACTATGCCCGCCGGTATGTATCATTTTGATTCCGTTGATGATGGTTATCTCTTCTTGAAATGTTTTTACCTGTTCTTCAATGCCTTGCCAGTTCATTTCCCAATAGGTATTTCTTGAACGAATATTAGGGTTTCTCATTTCATTCCATTCGACCTCAGAGGCATAGATGGTTGCATTCGAAAATACAGATACATACTTATTTTGTGCCGCATCCCATTTTGTAAGTCCGCATACATGGTCAAAGTGCAGATGAGTCATGATGATGGTATCTATGTCTTCTGGCCTTAACCCGAGTTTTTGCAGGTCTCCTTCTACAGACGACTCTTCCGTTGCCCCGAAATTGCGTCTTTGTTTGTCGGAAAGCTTTCCTTTACCAAGTCCTGCCTCAATCAGGATATTGCCTTCCCCCGTTTGAATAAGGATCGGGTCCGTTCTTAGCTCTATTTGATTTTTATCATTTACAGGATACCTTTTTGACCATAAAGCCTTTGGTACCACACCGAACATTGCTCCACCATCAAGGTGAGTCACTCCACCGTTCAACCAAGTCAGCTTCCACTTACCAAATGTTAGCGTTTCCATTTTACGTCTCTCTCCCTTTATGAAAAGTTATATGTATGAGTTTATTGTAACAAAAAAAGCGCCTTCTCACTAACGGAAAAGGACGCTTCGTTATTTATTCAGGATATTTAACCTCACAACGATAAATAGGGAATCCCTTGTTAGAGAACTTCTCCTCATATTCCGTCATGATATTGCCTTCAAACTCACTATTATGAAGATCTAGACTAACATACTTTAACAGTAACCCGTACTCAGAAAAGCTCATCAATGAATACTCAAAAAGACCACGGTTATCTGTTTTAAAGTGAATCTCTCCTTGTGGAACCAAAACTTCTTTATACAGATCCAAGAATCCTTTGTAGGTTAATCTTCTCTTTTCATGTCGAGTTTTCGGCCAAGGATCAGAGAAGTTCAAATAAACTCTGTCCACTTCACCGGCCTCAAAATATTCAGCTAGCTTTTGCGCATTAACATTCAACAGTTTAACGTTAGGGATATCAGCCTCTACTGCTTTTTCCAATGCTTTGACAATGACACTTTCAAATAATTCTATGCCTATATAATTTATAGTCGGATTTGCTTTTGCCATTTCCGTAACAAATGTTCCTTTTCCCGTTCCCACTTCAATGTGAATCGGGTTGTTATTGCCAAAAATTTCACTCCACTTTCCTTTGTGGCTTTCAGGATTTGGAATGCAATAAAAGGAATTTTCAGCAATAAAATCTGCTGCCCACGGTTTGTTTCTGAATCTCATGTCGTATGGTCACCTCGGCGTTTTAATAGTTTAAAGTCGATGACAGAAAAAAACCGATCGCGATGGACCGATTCTTTTGTCGTGTATAAGAATGATAAATAAACAAAGGCTAGTACATATATAAAATAAAGGAGTGCTGACAAATGCCGTTAAATTATCATGATCAAATACATCTTCTAAAGGATATTTTGGCGGATCATCAAATTGATTGTTGCGGTTCTGTTGCTGAATATGAGCAGTTGGAGCGAGTCATCAAATCATTAATGGTCAATAATGAAATTGATCAGAATGTAAAAAACATTCTACAGGACATCTATTCCTACAGCCAAGCTGGCATCAATTCCAGTAATGACCATGATCACAATCAACTTCATCAATCAAAATTCACCAATTGGATCGATAGCATCGACCAATACTCATAGTTCAACCGGTAAAAGTCTTTCCAGATAGTTCAACCAGTTTTGTTTCTCTTTTTCAATATCTTTATGGTGATACCATTGTACGGAAAGAATAGTCTGTGCTATCACGTACCAATGCATACGGTGGCGCAAATCGTCTGTCAATGGTATCCCATATGTGGAAAGCCAGTCATTCCACTCTTGTTCTGGGATATACCAATATAATAACATGCATAAGTCAATGGCCGGATCCGCTATAACAGCCCCATCCCAATCAATTAAGAAAAGTTCCTGATTATCGGAAAGCAACCAATTGTTATGATTAAGATCACAATGACAGACAACCTTATCTTTGAACTGGACATTTTTAATTTCCTTCGTTAGGAAATCGAGTGATTTTTGAATCACATCCAAAGAAAAGAGTTCTAAAGCCATCCCATTTTTTATGTCTTCCAATATTGTCGATGGCTCCACAGGTTCTTTTCCCAATCGAGTCAGCATATCAAGCAACTCTTTGGAGTGGTGAATCTTGTGAAGAAGCTGAGCCACTGTTTCCATATTCATGTCGTTTGGTTTAAGCTCTCTCGCACTTATCCAATGCTGAGCCGTAATGACATCTCCATTTTCCAGGCGTTTTGTCCAGACCAATTTCGGGACAATCCCCTCTGCTGAAAGAACAGCCAAAAATGGCGATGAATTTCTTTTAAGGAAGAGCTTTTTCCCTTCATTTTGAGCGAAATACGCATCTCCCGTCAAACCACCCGCAGGACTGATTTTCCACTCATCACCTAATAAATGTTCCAACCATTTCACCTTCAATTTCAACACAACTTTTCATTATCAAATATTAGAAAAGCGCAAGCGCTATATAAGAATTTTCATATTAACATCTTTTTTTAAGCAAAAAAACAGCTATTGAACAATTTCACAATAGCTATCTTTTAAATTTTATCGTTATTTCCCAATTAAATCAAGTCCTTGTGTAACAATTAATATTGTGCCAACACAACAGTGCTGATAGGTGGCACTTGTATTTCTTTGTTTACTTTGCGGATTGGCGAATCGCCTGCTGTACTGCCTTCAACAAGAACTTCCCACTCTCCTGACAATGGAAGGGAGACGTTTTCTGTATTCGTCCCGTTATGGAAAACAATGAGGAAATGGTTGTACTTTCCATACTGTTTCACGTCACTGAGATGATACATGAGCATACTTCCTTTTTCATAAGGAAAGCGCACATGTTTTTTTATTTCCGTAACTGTCGATAAGCGTAAAGCTTTATGTGCCTTTCGAAGCGAGATGAGACCACTCACATAGTCCACATTCTCTTCGTACCGCTTTTTTCTTTCCCAATCCAAGCTATTGACGGAATCAGGGGATTTATAACTGTTTTCCTCTCCGCCTTTTGTCCGGAAAAATTCTTGCCCTGCATGAAGAAACGGTATACCTTGAGACAAGAGAATGACCGAAGTGGCAAGGCGATGACGCTTAATTCTCGTTTCTTCATCTTCATGACTATTACAGACAGCCATTTTATCCCACATGGTGTGGTTGTCATGGGATTCAATATAGTTGATTGATTGCGTAGGCTCAAGGAAAAGTCCTTTATGGTTCGGCTCAATTTGCACACTACCTGCAAGCGATTGTTTCAATAGAGTTGTTTTGTGGGTATTGCCAAGCGCAAATCCCCTGTCAAACAAGTTAAACGTACTACCTTTTATTGAATCACGAACCATATCATTAAAGAATGAGATCCCCGGCATCTTCTTTGCATTGAGAATCATTGCTTTACGGTCAGCCGCTAAAGGGGTGTTCAGCTCCCACCCTTCCCCAAGGATTATGGCTCCTGGTTTGATGATGGATACCGCCTCTTTTACTGCATTCATTGTCTGAACATCTAATATTCCCATCAAGTCGAATCGAAAACCATCTACATCATATTCCTGCAACCAATATCGGATGGAATCCAGGATAAACTTGCGAACCATTTTTCGTTCAGATGCAATGTCATTTCCTACTCCAGTTCCATTTGAAGGCATACCGTGCTCATCATGGCGAAAATAATAACCAGGCACTATTTTTTCAAAAGAGGAGTCTTCTCGGACATACACGTGATTATAGACGACATCCATAATCACCCTCAAGTCTTTATGGTGCAAGGTATTAATTAGATTTTTAAGTTCCAAAATTCTAGAGTAGGGATCATTCGCATCTAGCGCATAGCTTCCTTCTGGCACATTGAAGAGAAGAGGATTATAGCCCCAGTTATAGTCCTTGTCAGGTTCTGCCTCGTCCACTCCACCAAAATCATTTAATGGCAATAACTCAATATGAGTAACTCCAAGACTTTGGAGATAAGAAACGCCTGTAATACCAATATCAGACTCTTCTATTTGATCTTCTGTAAAAGCGGCATATTTACCTTTATGTATCATTCCGCTTTTTGGATGAGAGGAAAAGTCTCGTACATGCAACTCATAGATAATGGCATCTGTTGCATCCATAAAAGGAAGCATTGGCACTTTTGGAACGTTTATTCTTTCTTTATCAATAATCACGGCCGCCTCACTATTTATCGTGGAGGCAATTGCATAGGGATCAACCGCTTCCCTCCATACAAGGTTTACGCAAACAAGGTAGGTGTAATGAAAACCTTCTAAATCTCCCTGCACCGTAATCCGCCATATCCCCTTCTCCTCACGTATAAGGCTATAGAAGATGCCTTCTTTACTTTTGGGAGCTACAAGTTTTATTTTCACTGCAGAGGCCGTCGGTGCCCATAGGGTAAATGAAGTTTCCCCTTTTTGGTATAGCGCTCCAAGATCATCCTTTTCATAAAAGAATGCTTCATCAAAGGCTTCCGAGCGAATAACCGCTCCTATTTGCAAATCAGTCTTTCTGCCATGTTCATCTAAAATCATATATTTAGAACCGATGGAGATTGGTGTATTTGTTTTACATATATATTTAACCGAGTTCTGGAGTGTTTTTCTATCTATAATCTCAAGCGGGTAGGTAGATTCTTGGTTTGTTAGGGTAAAGAAAGCTGATTCTCCGTTATAACTTCCGCTAGGCAAAAGAATAGTGATCTTATCCATTTCATCTAAATAGGCGTCAAATTCTCTTTTGATGAAAATCATGCATTTCCCTCCCTGTCTTTTAACGTTTGTTTCTTCTCAAAATGACCGTTTTCTATACTATTCAAGCATAGTCGCAAGCTTGACATCTATTCATATAATTCTCCATTATTGCCATTCCGGTCTGTCAATATAAGTGGACTGACAATGAGAAAGCAAAGCCCCAGCCGCTTTTAGCTGACTATGTTTCAAAGGGAGTTTGTTAGCCCGCATTTTCTCAAACCATTTGGTATATGTACGTTTATCTACCACTTGTACATCTGTTGGCCCATCCGTTATGTCAATATATCCTTTAGGGTGCAACAAAAGCTTGGTAACAGGCAGGCTTACATCGTACAACGGAAGGATATTTTTAATAATAGATCCCATCCGGTTCAAACTGATTGTGGGATTTACTATTTTTCTTTCCTTCTCCTTCTCACGGATGGACCAGAAGCGCTCATTATTTCCTAAAACCACACTCTCTTCTTGCTCCTCCATATAAAAAAGAGCAAAGATTTCGTTTGGGGTAACGAGGATAATTTCGAGTTCCACTGGCGCATGTTTTACTAGAAAGATAGGTTTATACATAACAAAAAACGTATCGGGAAACCTCTGCAAAAAGTACTTCAGTAACGTTTCTCGTTTATAATTCTTTTGCAGATAAGACATTTCCCGGATGGTCGAACTTGCCCATTTTAGCTGTAGCGGAAGAATGGAATCAAGAAATTGCTGCTTTCTCTCCTCAGGTGTCTTACTGCCGGTGATACTCGGAAGTTCCCATTCTTCGTCATGGTTGGCATCAATGGTACCTGTGAACAGCTCTTCCGCTTGTTCCTTTTTCTTGAAAGACTTCATGAGGCTGATCAGCTTATTATCTTTTGAGGAAGAGGTATCTTCCGTTAGAGCAATATGGGAAGGACTCTGTGCATCAACCGGATTTCTCAACATCTCTTCATATGTCTTCCATTGTTGCTTTTTCAACCTGATATATTGATTAGGATAGCGATATATATCGGCTTCATAACGTGTGATATAATCTTGTAATTTTATTAGTTGTGCCAATGGGGGTCACTCTTTTCTATAATAAATAATGAATTGCAACAGGCAGTATCAAAGCGTAAAGGATTGCGGAAAGTGTCATGCTGATGGAACTGAATGCCGCCTCTTCTTCCCCATATTCCATCGCTTTAGCAGTACCAATCCCATGTGCAGCACAGCCAAGTCCCACTCCAACCCCTAAATAATGCGTTATCCCAAGAAACCTCATTAAGGTGGGACCGAACAGTGCACCTAAGATACCGCTTAATATAACAAGTGCTGCAGCTAAGCTTGGTATTCCACCGGTAAGATCTGCAATTTCCATTGCTATGGGGGAAGTCACAGACTTTGGAAGGAATGAAGAAGAGTACATAGAAGGTAGGCTTGCCACCTTTACATAAATAAACCCAGTAATCATTCCGACAACTATTCCAGAAGATAATCCTGCAATTAACGGGATCCGATAACGTAAAATTTTTGCACGTTGGTGGTAAAGCGGGTATGCAAGTGCGACAACCGCAGGTCCGAGCAATTCCTGGATCCACCAGCCTCCCAGCATATATGTATCATAAGATATATCAGTCAAAAGCAATCCTATAATGATTAATAGAGTCGTAGTGGCGACAGGATTGAATAATGGCATACGGAATCGATCATAAACATGCCTCATTGCGAGAAAAACCAGGTAGGTGATAAGGATGAACAAGAAACCGTACCAACTATTCATCATCCATCACTCCCGTTGCTTCTGTCTTATTATCGACGGATGCTGCCGCTTTTTGAGCAATCAACCCCGAACTTACCAGAACCATAATTGTGCCAACTAAAAGGGCAAGCAACATGATTAGCCCTTCTATTTGTGATAGAAATCCAAAATGATTCATGACTCCTACTGTGGCCGGGACAAAAAACAACGGGAGATATACTAGCAGTACATTCGCTCCACCCTGCAAATATTTCTCCTTTACAAGGCCTGTTAAAAGCAAGATAAGCAATAAAACCATTCCGATAATACTACCCGGAACGGGGATATCGAAAGTATTCTGTAACACTACACCAATTTGATAAAACAAATAAAAAACTGCTACTTGAATTAATAGTTTCATTCCCCTCATTTTCTAATCCTACTCCTATACTAATGAAAAAATTTCCTTTTCTTCATATTTTGGCAATCTGTTTAGATGGGTTTCATACAAAATGATATCGTTCACCTCAAAAGTCTCTTTCTGCGAACTGTGTACAGGAAGCAGATTATGATCTATGGATCCTGGTCCCTTCCACTTTCTTGCTACGGTTATATGAGGATGAAAAGGCCGTGTGTCGAGTTGAAGTCCAACCATTTCACAGGCATCATATACTGATTTTCGCAGTAGATTCAGCTCGGTTGACTTTTCAATACCGTACCAAAAAATCCGTGGCGACTGGGGGTTTCCAAATGTTCCAAGATCACTTAAGGTGAGCGAAAAACGTTGATGATTTGTGACTGTTTCCTTAAGCAGTGTTGTCAGCTTATCCTTTTGACCTTCTTCCAAATCACCTAAAAATGCGAGCGTGATATGAAGGTCTTCCGGATGCACCCATCTTGTAAATGGAAAGTGGCTTTTTAATTCTTTCTTATATAAATGAAACGCTTCCTTTAACGGTTGTGGAAGTGGTACAGCAACAAAATAATGAGTCTGTGTAGTCATTTTCTCACCCTTCTTATTTTACCAGATATCTTCTATTGTCTTGCATATTATCTTAGCACCAAACAGACGATATAGTTAGTTTAATCTTAATCCCATGATAAGCCATGTGCTTAGTCCGTTTTTATATTTTATGATACAATACGTTTTATTAGAGTCATGAAAGAGAAAGGTTGTGCGTAGTAGTGAAGGTTGTTTCAAATATGGCTGATTTAATTGGAGATACTCCACTTGTCAAGTTGAACCGCATTGTGCCTGAAGGAGCGGCAACAGTATATCTAAAATTGGAATTCCAAAACCCCAGCGGCAGCGTAA
This sequence comes from Sutcliffiella horikoshii, assembly GCF_019931755.1. Lineage (NCBI taxonomy): Bacteria > Bacillati > Bacillota > Bacilli > Caryophanales > Bacillaceae > Sutcliffiella > Sutcliffiella horikoshii. The sequence continues at coordinate 3,348,420 of NZ_CP082918.1, forward strand.
AAGACAGAGCTGCGTTTAATATGATCATCCAGGCGGAAAAGGATGGCCTTATCAAGCCTGGAGCAACCATCATTGAACCAACTAGCGGTAATACCGGAATTGGTTTGGCGATGAATGCCGCAGCAAGGGGATATAAGGCAATATTAATCATGCCAGATACCATGTCAAAAGAGCGGATTAATTTACTAAAAGCATATGGTGCAGAGGTAGTATTGACACCGGGTGATGAAAAAATGCCAGGTGCTATTAAAAAAGCGCAGGAATTGGTGAAAGAAATTCCAAACAGCTTCATGCCGATGCAGTTTGAAAACCATGCCAATTCAGATGCTCACAGAAAGTCTACGGCACTCGAAATCATTGATGGGATGGAACAAATCGGCAAGCCGTTATCCGCTTTTGTCGCAACTGCTGGTACGGGCGGGACCATTACCGGAACTGGAGAAGAGTTGAAAAAGCATTATGAAGGATTGACGGTTCATGTCGTGGAACCTGCAGGATCACCTGTCCTTTCCGGCGGTAAGCCCGGAAAACATAAGCTTGTTGGAACTAGCCCTGGGTTCATTCCAGATATCTTGAATCAGGAAGTATACGATGAGATTTTCAAGATTAAAGATGAAGACGCATATGAAATCACTCGTAAGCTCGCTCGTCATGAGGGCATATTGGTTGGGCCGTCTTCAGGTGCTGCTTGCTATTCTGCGATTGAAGTGGCCAAAAGGTTGACTCCTGATGATGTAGTGGTATGTATCGCATGCGATACGGGGGAAAGATATTTGTCTACGGACCTTTTTGAATTTGAAAATGAATAAACGAAAAGACAAGACCCTTGGCTGTAGTAGCTAAGGGTCTTTTACACTTATGATGCTTGTGCGAGTTGTTTTTTATCGGCTTGGTTGATCATCATGATGAAGACGAGTCCGCACATTGTTAGTAGGCCGAAGAACAAATATACGTGCGCAACGGAATAGTATTCTGCAATAAAGCCGCCAAAGAAAGTACAGAACCAGCTACCCAGCCCGTTACCAACAGCAGTATAAAGAGAAACCGCCGTAGCACGCGCCGAAGTTGGGGCAATATCCCGTACAAACTGAAGCGCTGCAGGAATGAATAGCCCGACAGAGAAACCTTGTGCAATTGTAGTCGCATATACCACATACAACGGTGGCTCAAAGAAATATAGCACCCACCGTATCATGGCAATGGAAGCAGCACTAATCATGATAGTGTGAAGACCAAAGCGGGCGATCCACTTGCCTGCCACCCTCATAAATGGCGCCTCACTACCGGCAGCGAGCAAGAAGGCAATTCCGACTCCCGTAACGGTCCCCCCAATATCTGTTATGAACAGGCCAAAGTAAAAATTATTGGCGAATACAGGACCGAATATTAGAAACGTTGTCACAAGGAACATGACAAACTTAGGCAGTTTCATGAGCGTTCCAATGCCGTCACGGACATTCACACTGATTGTCTGACTTTCTTTCGGTAGAAAAACCGACACCATCGCGCCTAGCAATAAAGCGATCGCAAAGGTAAAGAAGATTACTTTTAAAGAAAAGAAATCAGAAAGCCAGCCCGCAACAAGCACGGCCACAGCAAAACCTATCGCTCCCCATAATCTGATGGAACCATAATTTCCTTTTGTCCTTTGAACATAATTAAGGGTAATGCTGTCTGAGATGGGAACAAGGGCACTTTGTGTAACAGCCAACAAAAACGCAACGGCAAGTAAGGCTCCATAGCTCTCCATAAATGAAAAGGCAATCCCTGTTACCGCTGTTAGAAACAGCGTCCACAGCAAGATTTGTTTTGGTCTTTGGGTATAGTCACTAAAGACTCCCCACAAAGGCTGGACGAATATCATCACAACAGGACTTATCGACATGATCATCCCAATTTGTGATCCGCTCAATCCAACATCTTCTTTCAAATATACGGTCAGCAAAGGGAATAGAGCCCCAAAGCTGAAAAATGTTAAAAAGTAAAAACTGTAAAAATAGCGAGATGTTTTGTCTTCCATAGAGGCAGTACTCATGATATATCCTTCTTTCTTCTCGTCAAGTAAAGGAAAAAATAAAAGGCTACCGCCCCTTGGGGAAGTAACCTTTACATTCTACCACATTTATATTTCGGATAAATATGTTATTTCGCTAATTCATAGATAGCATGTGCATAGATGGCAGTCGCCTTGATGAGATCCTCAATGAAAATATGCTCATCTTTTTGATGCGCTACATCCTCCCTGCCAGGGAAAAGCGGACCAAAAGCCACCCCTGCTTCAAGCGATCTCGCATATGTTCCACCACCGATGGACAATAACTCCGCCTTTTCTCCAGTTTGTTCTTCATATACCTTTTGCAACGACTGAATTAGTTCGTGATCCTGCGGCACATGGTGTGCAGGAGAAACATTGAACTTATTCACGTCAAAGCCATACGCCTCTGCCTCTTTACGCAACTTCGCTTCCGCTTCCTTTGTATCGCAAGTTACAGGAAAACGGATATTTACTCCTAAAGAGCCAACAGACGCTTCGCGGTCAAAACGGAACACACCTGTATTGATGGTCAGGTCGTCGGTAATCTCGTCGTGGAAGTTGATGTTTAGTTTCTTACCGCGAGAATCAAATGCAAGCTTTTTACTAATAAAGCCGACATAGGATGTTCCTCTTGCATCCAGCTCAACAGAATGGAGGAAGGACGCCAAATGGTATCCTGCATTTGTCCCGTTATCCGGCTCCATCGCGTGAGCAGACACACCTTTAATGTTAAGGAACAATGCATTTCCTTCCTTCGTATAGCCGCCCTCGATTCCATTTTCTGAAATGTATTCATTAAAGGCGTGACTGATTGCGTCCATTTCTTCGGTCACTTCAAGTGATGCTTTTGCATGATCTGGCACCATGTTTAACCGGCGACCTGAATCAAACGTTAACAAGGTGTTCTTTGCAGGTGCCGTCTCAACTTTGAAATCAAGACGGAGTTGGATATCCCCTATTCCTTTTTCCGCATAAATGATTGGGAAATCCGCATCAGGTGCAAACCCCATTGTAGGCATTTCTTCGTGTTTAAAATAATGGTCGACGCACTGCCAGTTGCTTTCCTCGTCTGTACCAATAATGATGCGCACACGTTTAGATAGAGGCAGATCTAACTCTTTCACTATTTTCAGAGCATAATAAGCCGCCATTGTAGGGCCTTTGTCATCCATTGCACCGCGTGCGAAAATTTTCCCGTCACGGATGGTCGCACTGAACGGTTCATCTGTCCAGCCATCACCCTCTGGCACTACATCAACATGACATAGGATACCAACAAGTTCTTCTCCTTGGCCATGTTCGATATGACCGGCATAATGGTCGACATTTTTTGCAAGAAAGCCGTCTGCTTCCCCTTTATGTAATAAATATTGGAGCGCCTCTTCTATTCCTTTTCCAAAAGGAGTTTCCATGCTTGCTTCCTCTTCATTCAAGACACTATTGATTTGTAAGAATTCCTGTGTATCTTTTATTAAGGAATCTTTTCTTTTCTCTACTTCTTCTAACCAATTGATATTTCCCATTTAATCATCACCTCATAGAAAATGAAATAGCGTATTCAACATAAGCACAATTCCGACCAATCCTACAGCTGGATAGTACAGCCATCTTGTTACAAGATCTTGATAGTGCTCTTGAATCAGCTTCTTTCCCTTATGCATATTCAAAAAGGGATGTCCCACCAATTCATCATATACTATATTTAACCACTCTTTTAGAAAAAAGAAAAACGCCATAAACAAGCCGAATGTCATCCACAACGGTAGATACCCCATGACAACCATGGTGATCCCAATCAATTTTAAATACGAGAAAATATGGCGGGAATTCCGCAGCAAATATTTAAAGAACAATTCCGTCAAGGCACTATGCGGACTCCTGTCTTCAATTATCCTTTGCGAACGCTTGAAAAATAAAGGCTTGGTCCTCTCTGAGGAACGAGGAACATGCACATATTCCGAAGCATAGAAAATCATCCCGACATACTTTTGCCGGATTTTTTCATTGTTTGCCATATCCACCATAAAACTCTCTGTGCGTAAATAAAACATAAAAAAGACTACCGAACCAAGCATAAGAAGAACAGTTGATATAATCCACATCGATTTATCGACCGTTATATAGGCAAGCAGTCCAAGTAATAGAAACACGGTGAAATTAATTACTTTCCGCTTCCATCCTGACCAGTGTAAATCTATCATTTTTCCCAGCATCGTAATGAATAGGAACAGCACAAGATAAAACGTTATCCATTCAAGCAACGGAAGAGTAGACGGGCTAATTGCCTCCATTAGCAAATATGTAAGAATAGCAATTAGCACCGCTTTTATAATATTCAGTCCCGTACTCGTTATAACACCCCACTTTTTCAACCCGATCAATAAATCTCTTCGGTGGATAAAAAAGTACGTATCCGCCTGCTGATAAAACACTCGAATTGTACCCGTCCAAGCCAGATAATAGATAACAAAAAGGGTTAAACCGTATGGAAGTTTCTGAAGCAATGCAATGAAACTCGGAAACATATCATAAATCATGGCTGCAACGAATAATAATGTAAGGATAATATAGACCAGGATCGTCCAATCAATTACAGCTTTTGTGTTCTTCCACTGATACTGACGCTCTTGTTTAAGTCGTTCCTTGTATAAGTGGAATGCCGTCATTTTTCCTGCTCCCTTGCGGATAAGGTGTAGAAACAATCTAGCAATGAAGCACCAGGAAGTTGGCAATTTGTTTGAATGTCTTGTAGGGTCCCTTCTGCTTTCTTGCGCCCGTCAGCCAAAAGAATAAACCTGTCGCAAATCTTTTCCGCCGTATCCAGAACATGCGTACACAACAAGATGCCTACACCCCTAGCCTGTTCCTGATGAAAAAGCTGTAGAAGCTTCTTCGTTGCAATGGGATCAAGCCCAATAAACGGTTCATCCACAATATATAAAGAAGGTTTAGACATGATGGCAAATATCAACATCGCTTTTTGCTGCATCCCTTTTGAAAAGGTAGCCGGAGATTCATGGATGACTTTTTCCAAATCAAACAACTTCAATAGGTCCTCCACTCGCTCTTTCCACACCTTTTCATCTATCTCTAGTAAAGACGCCATCAAATCTATATGCTCCCATAATGTCATATCATAATAAAATACAGGTTTCTCAGGAATATAGGCATATGATTTATCGGAAGGAAGTGATATCTCCCCTTCATAAAAATGATTTAAGCCTAGCAAGGTTTTGATAGTCGTACTTTTACCAGCGCCGTTTGGGCCAATCAGTCCCACCATCTCACCTTTTGAAACCGTAAAATCAATATTCTGCACGACAGACATCTCATCATCATATCCTGCTTTTTCTAAATGTAAAGTTAGTAATTCCATATGAGCTCTCTCCTCTCACCTTTCTAATACGAATTTTCAGGTAGAAAGTTTCATATTTTTCAAATAATTACTAGCAGAATATTGTCGAGTAGTGTAAAATAATGTATATAGACTCATAATTTATTCATTTTCTCTTAACACATCCAAGACTAAATGTTAATATTGTGTAAATTGCATCATTATTCTAGAATTTTTTCCACAAAATCGTGTACAATATAAACTAACTTAATACCTAACACCTATCATCAAGAATTTAGCGAGTAGTACCATGTTAAATACCGGATAAGGAGTGGTTTTTTGAAGCCTTCAACTAACCGTATGCTAACCCGTATTAAAGCCGTCTACATGTTTATTCATGAAAAGGGAACTGTCTCTACACAGCAGTTGGTCGATGAATTTGGGATTACACCCCGAACCGTCCAACGTGATTTAAATGTGCTGGCATTTAATGACCTGGTTCAAAGTCCAACGAAAGGTAAGTGGACTACTACGCAGAAAAAAGTTAGGTTGACTTCATAAGACTACATATACAATTAATGACACCATAATAAAGCCCCATTCCTTTTTACTTTGGAATGGGGCTCTTCGTTATCTATCTTCGCTGCAAAAGTTCTAATTCTTCATCTGTCAGTTCACGGTACTCCCCAAGTTCAAGGTCTTCATCAAGCTTCAGTTCTCCCATGCTCAGACGCTTCAAGTAAGTTACTGTCTTTTCAACCGCTTGGAACATCCTTTTCACCTGATGGAATTTCCCTTCAACGATGGTTATCTCGATTTGTGATTCTGGTCCTGCTTCAAGAATTACTAGTTCAGCAGGCAACGTTTCGTACCCGTCATCCAAGGTAACACCTTTTTTGAACGCTTCAATATCCTCTGTCGTCACTTCGCCATCAATTTTGGCATAATAGGTTTTCGGCACATGCTTTTTTGGTGACAAAAGCTGGTGCGCAAGCTGACCGTCATTTGTTAAAAGAAGCAGCCCTTCTGTATCTTTATCAAGGCGGCCAACCGGAAACGGCTCAAAAATCTTATCCTCTTCCTGCAGGATGTCCACAACAGTCTCCTGACGGTGATCTTCCGTTGCTGATAACAATCCAGGAGGCTTGTGCATCATCAGGTAAATGAACTCACGGTATTCCACGATATCATCATGTACCGTTACCTCCTGCACCTCCGGATCCACATGCACCTTCGCATCCTTCACCACATTTCCATCCACTTTTACCACACCCGTTTTCAGAAGCTTTTTCACTTCTTTACGCGTTCCAAAACCACTGTTGGCAAGCATTTTATCCAATCTCATATTCACGCTGCTCCTTTCATAGGGAAAGAGGCCCCTTTGACCCGAGACCTCTATCCTCTTTCTTTTCTATTTAAAAACGAAAAACGATTTCCGAACAAATACATTAAAAGGTTACTTCTGTAGCTGAGGAAGAAGTAGATGCCGGCTCCGACTAGACCGCTGACAGCTACAACAATGATGGCTTGAAGACGGCCTTCGCTGTAAGGGATGAAGCCTTCTAATAGCTGAAGGACTACTAGGACTGCAGCAATCATGATGGCGTTGAAGATGGTCATCAACATTCCTCTACGCAACACAATAGAATAACTGAATCCCGTGAATTTCTGAATAGCCCAAAGGTTGATAACAACACTTGCCATATAACCGATAGCTGTTGCCACAATAGACCCTTCCGCCTCCATGAAAAAGATTAATGGATAATTCAGGATCAGTTTTAAAGCAACCCCTATCGCAAGCCCATACACCGTGTATTTTTGTTTATTGATTCCCTGAAGTACAGATGCTGTTACCGTAAATATCGCCAAAGGTATTGCTGTTGGTGCATACCAAGTAAGCAAATATCCACCAAGTTCATCATAAGAATAGAAAGCTGCGTATGCGGGACCACCCAATATTGCCAATCCGATACATGCTGGAACTGTCAAGAACATCAATATTTGAAAGGTAGTACTTAATTGACGTTGCAGGACATCTGATTCATTGTTTATGAATGATTTCGTTACAGCCGGAAGCAAGGAAAGGGCAAACGCCGTTGCAAGTGTCACTGGGATGATCACGAGCTTCTGACCATACGTGTTGATGATAGCAAATGCATCTCCGGATGTATCACTATCAACACCTGCAAGTAACATTGCCTTATTAAATGTGAACGTGTCCACTAATTGATATAGAGGCATAGCAAGTCCAACAAAAACAAATGGAGCGGCATATAAAAGTATTTCTTTATACATTTCCTTATAAGAAATCTCTACATTGCCTTTATCTTGTTCTAAAAGGGTGTCCAAGTGCCTTTTTCGGCTGAACCAATACCAGATCAATATTCCCAAGCCAGCCAGAGCACCAATAAATGCACCAAATGTGGCATAACCGATCGCTGTGGGCAAGCTGCCTTCCGTCACATTAATAATGATATAAACACTGCCCAACAAGAATATAATCCTTGCAATTTGCTCTACAACCTGTGATACAGCAGTAGGCCCCATTGATTCATGGCCTTGGAAAAAGCCTCTGATCAAACTCATAACTGGAACTAACAGTAGTGCAAAACTCACCATACGAATTACAAGTGTAACATCGTCAAATGAATGCTTACTGCTTTCATTTATTATCATCGGAGAAAATACCGGCGCCATTATATAAAGTATCAAGAAAGACACAATTCCAGTAATACTCATCAACAATAAACCGGAACTAAATAATTTTCTCCCTACCGCATATTCCTCAAGCGCATTATATTTTGCTACAAACTTTGAAACTGCCAGTGGTACTCCCATTGTAGCTATACTTAATACAACCGAATAAAGGACATAGGCATATGTATATAGTTCCCCTCCAGATTTGCCTACTAAAGCATAAAAAGGAAAAATATAAACAAGACCCAGAACTCTGGAAATCATGGTACCAAGCGTTAAAATAAAGGTACCTCTCAATATATTTGATGTTGACATAAAATCCCTACCTACTATTTGTAACTTTTTGTCTAACCTTTGTATTTTAGCATACTTCTTATTGCAGAAGCACTATTTTACCATCCCGCCAGTAAACTTCTAGTTAGTGAAATCTTTGGAAAAGATAGAAATGGTGTATCGTCTTTCAAGTCTTCCAGTTGCTCTTTTGTTACGACTACCGTGAATTCGCCATATGCATCCGCCTCCAGTAAGAGCACGCCTGCTTCTTTCTGACTGAAGATAAGCCCGAATTCTTCTTGACTATTTAGTAGGATGCAAAGAACATAGGCATTCATTTCTTTTTCAAAGAGCCATGTATAAGAAAACTTATGTATATCGGTGGTCATTTCTATGGGAATTGTCGGGACAGAAAGCAGCAGGACTGGGGTTCCATTTTCCTCTGTCCAACCACCGTCATATGGAATATGTGCTTCTGAAAGTTTTGGTGAATATGTCATGGGATACCCCTTTTCTTTGATTTGTAATCTAATTAAAAATCATACGGAATGTTGCTCTTTTTGTCCAACAAGAGAATAGAGGGTATAATAGGCAACATGTAAGCAAAATATAGTTGGTTGGTGAAAAAATGAAATACGATGTGATTATCATAGGCGGCGGTCCATCAGGGCTAATGGCCTCCATCGCTGCAGCAGAACAAAATGCAAGAGTATTACTGATTGATAAAGGAAATAAACTGGGGCGAAAGCTGGCCATTTCAGGAGGCGGTCGCTGCAATGTGACGAACAGGCTACCTGTAGACGAAATCATCAAACATATCCCGGGTAACGGGAGATTCCTATATAGTGCATTTTCTGAGTTTAATAATGAAGACATTATCAAGTTTTTTGAAAAGCTGGGGATACAGTTGAAGGAAGAAGATCACGGTCGGATGTTTCCTGTTTCAGATAAAGCACAGAGTGTGGTTGACGCGTTGTTGAATAGGATGAAAGAGTTGCGGGTGGAGATGCGGACCAATACTTCTGTGGAAACGGTGGAATATGATGAGGAGCGCACCAAGGGAATCTTGTTAAAAACAGGCGAGTTTTTGGAATGTTCTTGTGTAGTCATTGCTGTTGGTGGAAAATCCGTACCACATACCGGTTCCACAGGAGATGGATATCCTTGGGCACGCAAAGCTGGGCATACCATTACAGATTTATTCCCGACAGAGGTTCCTTTGAATTCACAAGAAAAATTCATCCGTGAGAAAAGATTGCAAGGACTGTCCCTGCGCGATGTAGCTTTGAGCGTTTTGAACCCTAAAGGGAAAATAGTAAAAACACATCAAATGGATATGATTTTCACCCACTTTGGGATATCAGGTCCTGCTGTATTGCGATGCAGCCAGTATGTTGTGAAAACGATGAAGAAATTCGGTGTGGATCGAGTGACAATGAATTTGGATGTTATGCCTTCATTGAATGAAGAGCAAGTATTTCAACAGCTTAACAATGCTTTGAAAGACGAACCAAAAAAAGCCATTAAGAATGTGCTTAAAGGGCTTGTACCTGAGAGATATTTATTGTTTTTGTTGGAAGTTTGCGGAATTGATGAACAGGAGATCGGCGCGACTTTGGCACACGAAAAAATAAGGGAACTTGCGAAAATGTGCAAACAGTTCCGTTTTGAAGTTTCCGGCACCCTTTCCATTGAAAAGGCATTTGTAACCGGAGGCGGTGTTTCCGTGAAAGAAGTTCACCCGAAAGAGATGTCCTCCAAAATGAAAGACGGATTATACTTTTGTGGAGAAGTACTTGATATCCATGGATATACTGGTGGTTATAATATCACCTCGGCCTTGGTGACAGGAAGACTCGCAGGCTTAAACGCCGGGAAAAAGGCGGCAAGCCTACGTCGTTACTAGTAATACGAAAGACATTACAAATGCTAGTCCTACTCCATACATGCCAAACTCGTTGATAAATGATTTACTTTCTTCTTGAAGTACCTCGTTTTGTGTGTGGTGGTTCATAATGAATACATCCTTTCTTTTTTTAGTTTCTGTTTATATGACCTGTTACTAATTAGACGTATGGTGTTACGAAAATGTTTCAATTATTTATAATTTGTTTCGGATAATTATCTATACCCACAAAAAAGAACCTGATAAACATCTTTAAGGGAAGTTTTCAGGTTCTAAATATTACCATTGCAGAGAAGCAATAAATCTGTTCTTCCTCATCGTTAATACACCCGACTTGATACTTAATGTCAATCACATCCCTGTCAGACAACCCCTTTAGAAAATCATTAACTGCATCCTCGAGGTCCCGCTCATGCTCCTCATCAAACACCCTAATCTGCACCAACCCCGACACCCTCCTTCTAACAAAGTTTGCTTCTATTCTATTATTATGTATAGGAGGAAATATCGAGTTTTATACTTTGATTCAAAAAAAACCCTTTGGGGGTCAGACCCCCAAAGGGTTTTTGCTCTTTACGTTGAATATAATAGAGTTGGAGATTCGGGTAAGGATGTGATTGGGTTTGTTGAAGGTTTTGCGGAGGAAGCCTATGGTGGTTGGCGTGTTAGTGATTTTGTGTATGGCATGTGCGGTTGCGTATCATGGGGTGAGCTGGGAATTAACGAAGAAGTATAATGAGGAGCTCGATGCTTATTTTTTTGCCGAGGATGATGGGGAGTACTTGAACATAACGGTTCGTTTGGATGACATCTTAAGAGATGAGCGGAACTTTCTTGTCATTGATCATCCGTATGATGATTTGTATATCGATTACCGTAGCTTGATTTCCTCCAACATAACTCTAGACTCTGAGCGTTCCTCTCACGGCAGCCTAGTGTTTGAGATAAATGATTACAAGAATCGCACTTATTCGTTTCGCTTTTTACATAAAACAATCACAGAAAACGATTATGATAAAGCCTTGCCAATAATCTACATTTACTCAGAAAAGGATTGGACGGTAATGAAGGAAACTTCAACTATTCCTGTAAGGTATATTGAGCAAGAGTAAGTAAGGAGGAATTAAGATGAAAGAGGTTTGGATTTCAGAAGAGGGAGACTTTAGTGAAATAGAGGATGATGGGTTTTATCATTTTTATCTTTATAAATTTGAAGAGGTGGACTATCAGGAAGAAAATAAACAGTTGCTTTTAGACTTTCTCGGGAAGCTTGATATTTTTCCTTTATATGTAATCGTTGAGGGGCATGATGAGGAAGAAGAGATGCGGCAGATTTTTGATAGCTTAGGTTATTCCTATTCTGTGGACTATTTTACCGATAAGCGAATGTACTCTACTGGAGGAAAGAATTTAACCTACCATCCGCCATTTTTTCAAATCAAAGCATCTTCCATGGAAGAGTTGCAATTAATCATGAGCGAAACCTACCACCTTGCAACACAAAATCAATTTTACGGAATATCATTTATAAATAATGTTCAACTTACATCACGAGATGGTTATTCTTTTCCTAAGTTAAGTAGAAACAAGGATATTGCCGCGTTAAAGGTCGGCCATGACGGGCAAGGATTTTATTTTTATTCAAATATGAACTCTCTTCAAAATATAGGACAAGCAATTTCCATGCTGCCTGAAGGATATGTAGTAACCCAAATTAATGATTGTGTATTAGAAAAATAAAAGGAGCTTCGTTGTTAATGAGCGAGGCTCCTTTAATATTTAGAATCCAAGCAACTGCATGCTTCCAATGTATATGGCGATTGCTGCGATAATCAGTGAAATTTTGTTGAATTTAAAGAATGAGATAGGCGGCCTTTCCTCACGAAGGTCCCCCACCACTTCCTTAATGAAATCCTTATCGGCAAAATTCTGGAACTCCACCTCTAAACCACTTGTTTCAAGGTCCTTCCACTTTATTTTGATAGTTTGATTAGAAGCCTCTAAATAATACATATTGATATAGTTGCTGCTCATATAATCTTCATTAGCTATGACATCTTTTTTATAAGAATACCTTTTGTCATCAAGATTCTTCTCTAAAATATCCATGACGTCTTGTGGTACATATTTCTTGATATGTATTTCGTCTTTTTTTCTTTGTATAATCATCATGAAAAATGGCACAAGTACGGGAATTAGCGCCAAAAAGAGCGAGTTAATGTCCCAATTTTCATTAGAAGTCGTGTACACTAATAGACCAAGTGTTATGACACCTGTCATCAGTATCCCTTGAAATCTATTACCAGTGGAAATCGTCGAAACTCCTTTTTGTTGGAAATTTGTAATTGCGTCCATGATGAGTAATGCCCCTATCATAAGTAGAAAAAGTGGAAAGATGTTTTGGTCGATGTAGTCCATGTTGAGGTGGCCTCCTTTCTGGTTTTTCCGGATGAGAGTCTTGTAATAATTATACGGTTGAGATTGGGAATGGTTTCAAGTTTTTGTAAGGAGTGGGGTGAGGTTGTAGGTGCGGGATTTAGTATTGCCGGTCCCTTGTAAATTCATATTCCTTATAAGGACTCTGATGATGTGATTATTTTCAATGCGTAAAAACCTCTTTAATTCAGACATCGTTATTTCCGTATTGATTAACAAAGCGTAATCTAAAAGAGCTTGAATATGGGCATCAACTGAAAGCAGGAAACAATTTGGACATTTCCATTTCCCATGGATTCTTTGCATCACTACATTCGGTTTGCAATCTGGACATAATACTCCAGTATTTACGTCTGACGGGAAGACTTTGTATTTTGCTATTGGTGAGCTTTGTAGAGGTGTATGGTCTTTAATTAGTAATTTTGAGATTTTATTGACAGTTTTTTTATCGTAATAGCTGTTAGAGTGCTTTCTCAAGAGAGGAACTACTTTCCCTGATAATGCTGGACTTTTTATCACATGTTTTTCTAAGAAACTTGGGGAGGATAGGACCTTAACAATTACTTTAGGGTTTGTTAACACAACCAACTTTTCAAAAGGTGCAGTAGGTAGATTTTTAAGTTTCACCCATGTTTCCAATTTATAACACTGATTGCTAACTTGAAGAATGGGATCCTGTAATGCTTTTAATGGTTTATCCTCCACTTCTTGTATGAGTTGATGATTTTTCGGATCAAAGTGAATGATGCCTCGTAAGTATTTCACCTCGAGGAGTAAATAGAAGTTAGAGAATAAAATGAGAGTATCTATTTGGAAATGACTGTCTCTGTATGGAAGCCTTAAATCATGGAAGATGTAATAAGGGGTGTCTGTTTCTGGGAGCAGTTTAAGATAATAGTCTAGAGCCTGTTCACCATAAATACCTGCTTCTTTTATTCCTAATTCACTTAGTATTTCTTCATACTTTTCGTGATTAGGGCGCACTCTTCTCTTCATCGCCCTCAGAATCTGAACTCTTAAGGGAGTTTTTCTATGTTTTTTTATCAAAAGATCACCTCTACTTTGGGATGTTTATATTATTAGACATCATTCTACAGAATTCCTCCTTTTTCTTAGTGGGAATTTCGGTGATTGCGCGCTCATAAGGTATAGCAATTTGTTCTCCAAAGAGGATTGTGAGTTTTTGGAGAGTTATTGTGAGTTTTTTGGTGGTGATTGTGACTTTTCAGGACACTATTGTGACTTTTTCACCTGTTATTGTGATATTTCGGATTTCGGCAGAAATATCATCCAGTCCCTTCTCTCAATTACCTACTTTTAGAAAAACCTAACTACCTCCTTCTAGTAAAACCCAACCCCCAGTTACCTACTTTTGAAAAGTGCCAAAATCAAGAGCAGCAACCCACAGTTAACCTACTTTCCCAAAAACCAAAAAAACCACCAACCAGCGGCCCATTTCTCGCCCACTGGTCAGTGGTCTCACGTAACTTAATTTATTCTGTTTCGCCTTCCCACTCTAGCATGCCGCCGACCATGTTGCGGACTTTGTAGCCTTGGTCTTGCAGGTAGTGGCAGACGTTTTCGCTGCGGCGTCCGGAGCGGCAGATAATGATGTATTCTTTGTCTTTGTCGAGCTTGTTCAGGTTTTCTGGGACATCGCCCATGCGGATGTGTTCTGCTTGTTTGATTTTGCCCATTTCGATTTCTTCGTCTTCGCGGACGTCAACTAGGTGAAGCTCTTCGCCAGCGTCAAGTTTCTTTTTCAGCTCATCAGTGGAAATTGTTTGGATTTCGGACATGTGTGAAAACCTCGCTTTTATGTAGTGTAATGCTAATTACCTCTATTTTAACAAAAAGAAAACAAGACTGCCAATTCGGACGTTGACAGTCTTGCAGTCCATGCTATTTAGTTCGCAACGATGTTCACAAGTTTCCCTGGAACAGCAATGACTTTGCGTACTGTCTTGCCTTCGATGCTTTCTTTTACAGCGTCATCGGCAAGTGCTATTTCTTCCATTTTTTCGCGGGTAGCGTCAGATGGAACATAAAGTTTCGCTTTTAGTTTACCGTTCACTTGGACAACGATTTCGACTTCATCTTCGACTAGTTTGGATTCATCGAATGTTGGCCAAGCAGCGTATGTGATAGTTCCTTCGTTGCCAAGTTTCTCCCAAAGCTCCTCAGCGATGTGCGGGCAGACTGGGGAAAGCATTTTAACGAAGCCTTCTACGTAATCTTTCGCAATGGTGTCCGCTTTGTAAGCTTCGTTGATGAAGACCATCATTTGAGAGATAGCCGTGTTGAAACGTAGGCCTTCATAGTCTTCTGTCACTTTTTTCACAGTAGCATGATATGTTTTTTCAAGTGTATCTTCTTCCGTTACTTCGGCAACTTTGGAGCTTAGTTTGCCGTTTTCTTCAACAAACAATCTCCAGACGCGATCCAAGAAGCGGCGAGATCCGTCTAGTCCGTTGGTGGACCATGCGATGGATGCTTCAAGTGGTCCCATGAACATTTCGTATAGACGAAGGGTGTCCGCACCATGGGATTCCACGATGTGGTCAGGGTTTACGACATTCCCTTTGGATTTACTCATTTTTTCGTTATTTTCGCCAAGGATCATTCCTTGGTTGAAAAGCTTTTGGAATGGCTCTTTTGTTGGAACCACACCGATATCATATAAGAATTTGTGCCAGAAGCGTGCGTATAGTAAGTGAAGTACCGCGTGCTCTGCGCCACCGATGTAGATGTCAACCGGCAACCATTCTTTTAGTTTTTCAGGATCTGCAAGCTGTTCGCTGTTTTTCGGGTCGATATAGCGCAAGTAGTACCAGCAGCTTCCGCCCCATTGCGGCATCGTGTTTGTTTCACGGCGACCTTTTTTGCCTGTTTCAGGGTCTACTACATTCACCCAGTCCTCAATGGCAGCAAGCGGGGATTCGCCTGTACCGGATGGACGGATTTCCGTTGTTTTTGGTAGTACGAGTGGAAGCTGATCTTCCGGAACCGCTGTGGTCGTGCCATCTTCCCAATGGATGATTGGAATCGGCTCGCCCCAGTAACGCTGACGACTGAACAACCAGTCACGAAGACGGTAGGATACTTTCTTTTCGCCTTTTTCATTGGCAGCTAACCATTCGATCATGTTGGAGATAGCTTCTTCTTTTCCAAGGCCGTTTAAGAAATCAGAGTTAACGTGTTCGCCGTCACCAGTGTAAGCTTCTTTGGAAACATCGCCACCTGCCACTACTTCTACAATTGGAAGGTCGAATTTCGTTGCGAATTCCCAGTCGCGCTCGTCATGCGCAGGTACTGCCATGATAGCACCAGTTCCGTAGCTCATTAATACGTAGTCGGCAATCCAGATTGGCAATTTCTCACCATTTGCTGGGTTTACTGCGAATGCACCAGTGAACTCGCCTGACTTTTCTTTGGAAAGTTCTGTACGTTCAAGGTCGCTTTTGCTTTGAACTTTTGTGATATACGCTTCAACTGCATCACGTTGTTCATCAGTTGTGATTTTTTTCACTAATGGATGCTCAGGAGCCAAAACTGCATAAGTTGCACCGAAAAGCGTGTCTGGACGTGTCGTGAAAACGGTGAAGTTCTCATCTGTACCGTCAATGCTGAAATGTACATTTGCACCTTCTGAACGACCGATCCAGTTGCGTTGCATATCCTTTAAGCTTTCCGGCCAATCCAATTCGTTCAAGTCTTCCAATAGGCGATCTGCGTATTCAGTTATTCTAAGAATCCATTGTCGCATCGGACGGCGTTCTACTGGGTGTCCGCCACGTTCGGATTTCCCGTCGATTACTTCTTCATTCGCTAAAACTGTACCAAGTGCAGGGCACCAGTTCACAGGTACTTCATCCACATATGCCAAGCCTTTTTCGTAAAGCTTTAAGAAAATCCATTGTGTCCACTTATAGTACTCAGGATCTGTTGTGTTTACTTCGCGATCCCAGTCATAGGAGAAGCCCAGGGACTTGATTTGTCTGCGGAAAGTGTTGATGTTTTGTTCCGTGAATTCCGCTGGGTCGTTTCCTGTGTCCAAAGCATATTGCTCTGCTGGTAGACCGAATGCATCCCAACCCATTGGATGAAGGACATTTTGCCCTTGCATACGCTTCATGCGGGAAAGGATATCTGTTGCTGTGTAACCTTCCGGGTGACCTACGTGAAGGCCTGCTCCGGATGGATAAGGGAACATGTCTAATGCGTAGAATTTTTCTTTCCCTTTTTCTTCATGCGTTTTGAATGTTTTGTTTTCTTCCCAATACTTTTGCCATTTTTGTTCAATGGACTGATGTTGAAATGACATCTTTTCTTCCTCCTGTTAACTCAAATAAATACAAAAAACCCCTCATCCCAATAAAGGGACGAGAGGTTTGAATATACTTAACCTACCGCGGTACCACCCAGATTATTATCACAGAATAATTGTGATAATCACTCGAATCCTTAACGCGGATGATACGGCGAAATATTACTTCCTTCTGAATGAAGGGTTCACACTTGCTACTCCAAGGCGAGTTCATGTCCGACCGTTTGTTGACTTCCACCACCCGTCAACTCTCTATGCTCGTTTCGTCCACTACTAATCCTTTTCAACGTATAAGTTTTAGTTGTTAGTTTGTATTGTAATGAATTTGCTTAAAAACTGCAAGGGGTATTTTCACTAATAATCATTATGGACGTTTTTCTAAAATGTATTCATTTGTTAGCAGCAAGATGATGTTGCTTCGTCGCAACAATTTTCAAGTTCTGCTTCCTTGCAGCACGCCTGATTTTGTTCTTCCTTTACCTCTACAATTTCCACTCCACAACAAGTTGAATCTTTTTTCTTTAAAAATGAAAACATAACTATTCCTCCTCTGTCATTAAATCAATTTTTTTTGATTAAAATATCATTAATTTTGCGGGCAGCATGGATCTTGCTGGTGGTTCTGATTGTGTGAAGAAACTTTAGCGTATAACTTTTGAAGTTTGCTGATAATGCTTTTTCTTCTGCCATTGGAAGCGATGCTGAATTGATTGTCATTTTGCAAACTAGCTAATTTCTGTTCATTCAATTTGGAAAGTGTATAAGGATGTGTATTCATGTTCAAGCCTCCTTTACATCAAAAAATATTGATTAATTAATTTCATTATATGTGCGAAGGAAAAATTATGCAACTATTAAATCAAAAATATTTGATTTTTCATTCGACATTATACACAATAAGCCCCAGGCCCTCTCATTATAGGAGAGAGAAACCTGAGACTTAGCTTCACAAAGACTTATTGCACAGTGTAGCCACCATCGATTACGACTGCCTGACCTGTTACGCCTCCAGCTGCATCGCTGCTTAAAAACATTGCATAATCGGCAATTTCCTTCACTTCCAGTAGTCTGCGCTGCGGTACCAATGGGTAGATGACTTCTTCCAATACTTTTTCCAATGGTACTTTTCTTGTTTCTGCAAGATCTTTTAACTGCCCGCGGACAAGCGGTGTATCCACGTAGCCAGGACAGAGTGCATTGACGGTGATTCCATCTGCGGCTCCCTCTAAGGCTGAGACCTTCGTCAACCCGATTACTCCGTGTTTAGCGCTGTTATATGCGGCTTTTCCGGCAAATCCAACCAAGCCATTGATGGAAGCCATATTCAAAATCCTTCCGAATCCTTGAGCTTTCATCACAGGAAAAGCATACTTTGTCGCGACAAAAGGAGCTACAAGCATCACCCGAGTAAGGAGCTCGAACTTTTCAGTCGGAAAGTCCTCCAACATGGATACATATTGTAGGCCTGCATTATTAATCAGTACATCCAGTCGTCCGAATTCAGAAACCGTTGCATCAATCGCGGATTTCAACTCTTCCTCGGATGTTACATCACAACGCAGCCCTCTGGCAGTCAACCCAAGGCGGTTCAAGCCTTCTCCCGCCTCTACTACATTCTCCTCATGCAAATCCGTTAGCACGACCTTTGCACCTGCTTCGGCAAATTGTTTTCCTATTTCGTATCCTATTCCTTGGGCTGCCCCCGTGATGAGAACAACTTTATCTTTAACCACTGCTTTAATCTCCCTTCACAACTGTTATTAGATTCCTAGTCCCATAGAGAACAATGCGATAGCAATTGCCAATCCAATCAACGGAACGATGACCGTCACTGCTGCAACAGGGCCATATGCCGCCTGATGCGTTTCTCCACAGATTGCACGGACAGTTGTTACAACATAACCGTTATGCGGCAAGGAATCGAGCGCACCGGAAGAAATGGCAACTGTACGATGAAGCGCTTCAGGATTGACGCCCATGTCCATATAATGCGGCGCAATCAATGGCAAGGCGATAACCTGACCGCCAGAAGCAGATCCCGTCATACCTGCGATCACACTGACTGCAATTGCCGCCCCGATAAGCGGGCTTCCCGGGATATTGGTCATTGCCTCAACGACCGTTCCGAAAGCTGGCACCGCCTTGGCAACTCCACCGAATCCAACGACCGCCGCCGTGTTACCGATGGCAATCAAAGCCCCCATCGTCCCTTCTGAGATTGCATTCCAGAAGTTCTTGAAGTATTTTCTTCCAAGTATATAAGTCGTGATGATACCACCTAGTAATGCGATAATTAGCGCAGATTGCTTTAAATCATCATGGAAAATATACGAGATTACTAGTACAACAATCAATGGAATAAAACTCAAAAACGGATTAGGCAATGGCCTCTCACTATCCATTGTAGGATCGCTATCTCTCGAAACAAACGTTTCACCACGTCCTACTGCCTTTGAAATCATACGCTTCAACCACCAATAACCGAATATCATCATAAACACGGCAACTATTGCACTTACTTCCGCTCCTGCATATGGACTTGTGCCTAGATATTCAATCGGAATCCAATTCTGGATCTCCGGAGACCCGGCAGACGTCATGGTAAAAGTTACAGAACCGAATGCCAATGCTGCCGGAATGAATCGGCGTGGCAGGTTAGCCTGTTTGAACAAGCTGATTGCCATCGGATAAACGGAGAATGCAACAACGAACAAGCTTACTCCCCCGTAAGTCAAAATGGCACAAGCTGCAACAATGGCCAGGACAGCAAATTTCATGCCAAGCTTATCAACTACCAACTTGGAAACGGAATCTGCCGCTCCGCTATCTTCCATTACTTTTCCAAAAATGGCACCAAGTAAGAACATAAGGTACCAGGAAGTCACAAAGGACGAGAAGCCGCCCATATAACTGCTGACAAAGTTTACTTCCCCTTCAGCGACCAGTTGTGGAAATAACGGCATTCCACTTAAAAGTGCTACAAATAGTGCGGACAATGGACCTACTACAAGAAGGTTCATGCCTCTCATCGTTAAAAAAATTAATAATGCCAAACCGCCGATAAGACCAATCATACTCCACATGTTTCTTTCCCCCTCTATTATGGTAACCGCTTACAAAAATATGAAAGCAAATACCATCGTGTATTTTGTCTTCCGAACTTAATGATGCAAGAAGCGTGCCAACTTGCAAAGTTAATTGTTTCAATATTTTGAACAAAAAGTTTTTCCGGTTTTCTGGACAAAAGTAGACAGACTGGCACGAAACAAAGGATTCCAGAAATCTGGAACATTTTCCGGTTTTCTGGAATCCTAATCGTGATATCCTATAACTTGTTTAGATGGAGTACTTTTTCAACTTTTCATAAAGACTTGATTTACTGATGCCGAGTTGCTTTGCGGCCATTAATTTATCATTTTGATATTTTTCTAACGTCTGAATGATAGCTTGCTTCTCTGCATCTTCCAATGTTTCTTTTAACGGTTTGGATCCAATCGGAATGGAAAACGTATCTGTCAGGTAATCCGGGAGTGCTTCCAATGTCAGCTTTTCGCCTGTTGATAAGTGAACGGCTGCCTGAATCACATTCTCAAGCTCCCGGATATTTCCCGGCCAGCGATATCGTGATAATGCCACTAGAGCATCATCTGCTACTGAAGTGACTCTTCTTCCAGTACGCTTGCAGATTTTATGAATAAAATGCTCCACAAGCTGCGGAATATCCTCCGTTCTTTCACTTAAAGCCGGAATATGAAATGGGATGACATGAATTCGGTAATATAGGTCATCCCGGAACCGCTTCTCCTCCATCATCTTTTCCAATGGACGGTTGGTCGCCGCAATGACACGAACGTTCACCTGTATCGGCTTTATCGCACCAACCGGTTCCACTTCCCCTTCCTGCAAGGCACGCAACAGCTTAATTTGCATCGGCAGGGACATGTCTCCGATTTCATCCAGAAAAAGCGTGCCGCCGTCTGCTAGAAGGAACTTTCCTTTTTTTCCACCTTTCTTCGCCCCTGTAAATGCCCCTTCTTCATACCCAAACAATTCGGATTCAAGAAGGTGTTCAGGTATAGCCGCACAATTCAGCTTAATAAAAGGCATCTGACTGCGGTTGCTTAATTGGTGGATGCTGTGTGCAAATAATTCCTTCCCTGTCCCACTCTCTCCCCTGATCAGGACGGAAACGTCACTGGCAGCAATCTGTTTTACCTTGTCTTTCAATAATTTGATGAGCTTAGAATTGCCGATAATATCCTCTAGCGTGTATTTCACTCCGGTTTGTCGCTCATATTCCTGCAGATAGTTTCTAATCCGCCCAAGCATGCTTTTGACATGACTGTTCATCTTGTCCCATTCACTCGTATCCCGGAAAATGACCGTTCCGTAAGCTCCAATAACTTCTTCTTTCTTATTAAAAATCGGCACACGGTTGGCAATCATATAATTGCCTTTGATATATTGAAGATCGGCCAGCTCTTCCTTCCCTGTCTTCACTACTTCATGCATACGAGTATTCTCTATCACTTCCGTCACATGCTTGCCAATCACCTCTTTATTATCCACCCCAATAAACTCGCAATAACTATCATTCATATAGATTATATTGCCTTCATGATTGACTACCACTATCCACTCAAACGCATTTGCAATGATAGTATCCATCATTTCTTCTGTTAGTAAGCTTTCTTTTACTCCCATCCTATACCCCTCCTGCATAACTAAACTAAATATATCACAAAAGTCTGACGGTTATGAGAGCGATTACATAATCATCTTTAGTACATTTTGACAAACTAAAAAGCAGCTGTCGGAATGATTTCTACTGACAGCTGCTTTTTCTGACCAAATTTTATTAAGTTTAAGAACCACTATCTGATATCCTTCCTAAGAAAAACCCGTCAACTTCGCTTAATTTCCCTCTCCAGAGAATCTTCCCTTCTGAGGGAGTGGGTTTACTGTCTCCACAATAAACCTTTGTATTTTTCAAATGGATGAAATTTGCTTCGGCACCTTTGCTAGATTCAAAGCTTTCTCCTGTAGCTGCAAGTTGTTCACTGATTTTTTGGGCTATTTCATTTCCATCTTCAAATGTCTCACTCATTGCTTCAAAATAATCTTTAGCTGATATAAGAGTACCCGATATAACAGCACCGTTTACATTCAAGCTAATATCCAGGGAAAAATCATAACTATTGGCTGCTTGCACAAAAAACTCTAAAATACTGTCTTTTCTGGCACCAAGCTCATTACTCATTTACACTTCTCCTTTCATCAACAGAAAAGAAAGCCTAACTATTCTCTACGTCTTGCCTTATTCGGATTTGGCTGTCTTTTTAGCAGAAGCTTTCTTTTTGGTTTTGGTAGAACCAGATTTAGTCCCTGAACGTTTTTTCTGACTCTTTTCTTTCTCTTCATCATCATTGGATGTATCTTCGCTTGAATCCTGCTTTTCATCGGATTCTGTCTCATCTTCAGACTTATCCTCATTTTTATTATCAGGGCTAAGTTTAGCTATCATCTCTTCTAATTTTCCGATTCGGTCTGTCAGTTTACTATTCTTCTCTTTCAATGATTGGTAATCGCCATTGTCTGATTCCTCATCATCATCTTCTGCGCTGTCCGGGATATTATCTAAATAGAAACCGTTAATATCACTAAGTGCCCCTCTCCAAAGAGCTACTCCCTTGGAAGGTGTCGATTTTCTGCTACCACAAAATACTTTTGCATCCTTTAGATGGATGAAGCTCGCTTCACCACCATCTTCTGAATCGATGGCTTCACCTGCTTGTGCGAACTTTTCACTAAGTTGTTGAGCGACTTCACTTCCATCCTCAAATGTTTCGCTCAAGCTAACAAAATACTCCTTGGCTGAAACGATAGTTCCTGTAACAATGGCTCCATTTACATTTAATGTGATATCGATAGACAGATTATGTTTATTCGTTGCCTGGACAAGGAAAGCAAGAATGTTGTCTTTCCCTGCCGCCTGTTCTTTAGTCATTTTAAAAGCTCCCTTCATTCATTAAGATGAAGTATCGTCATCACTGGAAAGAGTGGTTTCATTGCTCTCTTCATCTTTTTTCTTCTTAGAAGATTTTTTAGCTGTAGAACGTTTCTTTTTCGGTTTACTTTTCTTTCCCTTTTCATCATCGTTACTATCATCTTTCTCTTCTGAATCGTCTTCCTCTTCGTCCTCTGTTTCTTCTTCGCTGTCTTCCTCTGATTCTTCCTCGCTATCTTCATCTTTTTCCTCTTCGTTGTCTTCTTTACTGTCTTCTTCGCTATCCTCATCTTTTTCCTCTTCGCTGTCTTCTTCTGATCTATCGCCAGCTTCTTTATCTTCTGATAGTTTTGTCAGCATTTCTTCCAATTTCCCTAATCGGTCGGTAAGGTTCTTATTTTCTTCTTTCAATGATTCGTAATCCTCATTGGTGGAATCCTTTGTAGATTCTTTAGTTGCAGCTACTTCTTTTTCATTTGAAGCATCTTCATTGGAAGCTTCATTTTCAGACTCATCCTCACTTGTTTCCTCCTTTTCTTTATTAAATAAACCTTTTGCTGAACCTTTAATAGAATCATAAGCTTTCTTGGATTTTTCCTTGGCTGTTTCTCCAAAACTGGAGCTTTTTGTTTTAAGAGCCTCTGTATCAATACTATTCATTAGTTTTTTTCCGTTTTCAGCAGTAGCTAAATAACCGACTGTTGCCCCGATGATCCCTCCTGTAATGGAACGAGTGATCGGACCTGCAAATGACGTTTCTTCCTTATTGGTGTTTTGTTCCTCTGTTTGATTTTCTGTAGTGTTTGTTTTGTTTTCTGACATAATAAAAACCTCCTATTTTTAGTTGAATTAGTAGTTGAATTCAGTTGAATTTATTCGGTTGGGACTTAGCTTTTTTTCGAGAGATTCAAGTCTCTCCAATAACATTTTATTTTCCTCTTCCAACGCCTTGGTGTTGTTGTCTACCGCTTTAGAGCTTAGATAAGGATCCGTTTCCCACCAATCCATGCCAATCTCTTTTGCTTTATCAACGGAAGCGACAATAAGTCGTATCTTGATGGTCAATAGCTCTACATCTGCGATACCCACTGTAATGTCACCTGCGATTACGACACCTTTGTCTAAAATTTTCTCAAGCACATCCACTATCGTACTTGATTGTCCAGTCGTTTGAACTGCCATTATATGAACCCTCCTTAGAGTAACGATGTATTTATAGCAAGCTTCCTAGAGGTCCAAGGTCAAGATTCAAGTCGTCTGCATCAAGGCCGAAGATTTCTTTTAGTTCTTCCATCTTTTCCTCAAGATTCATCAAAGCTTCACCTAAATCTTCGATCTGCTCATCGGTCAAGGTTCCGCCTTCCACGCGTCGCATGGCATGGCGTTCCACGATTTGCCTCAACAGTTCCACCACAGTCAGGACAAGCTGAGCTAATCCATGTTCCGCTTTATCGGGATCTAAATTAATTCTTCCACTTGTCGGGTTGGCCGGTTGCATGTATTAATCCCTCCCTTTGATGATCAAATTCTACGGAAGATACCGTCTTGCCATTTCCCTGCTGTGCCTGAACTAAGGACTCTACAGATGCAATCAGGACACGAAGATCCAAGTAAACTAGATCGACACCCGCTATGGAAATGACCAAATCAGCTTTTATTGCCACACCTTTATCAAGTATGACGTCTAGAATATCTATTAAAGCTATATCCTTATTTTCTATCGAATCTCTATGGGACATAATTAGTCATCCTCACTTATGAAAAACTTGAAAAGTGATAAGCAGGCCATGGTCCGGTCGGTTCAAACTGCCAGCCCATATCCCCCATTTTCTTTTCAAATTGCTGGATTTCTTCCAAAAACTGTTCCACTTTTGAGGAAGAAATAAGATAGACGCTATTCCAGGTCATGTTTTCTTTCCTACCTGTTACATCTTTGCTCCAATTCCGCTTTACATTGCCTTGCAAAACAAAGTCCTTAAGATGTGTATGAATTCTTTCACTCACACGATCCTTTTCGTTCTCTACTTCATCATCAATCAATTTATCAAGTTTTTTCTTTTCGAAAAATTGTTTCCCTTTAGATAGTTGACTGATTTCTTCTCTACGCTGCTCTATTGCAGGATTGTTCTGGCTTACTTGCTTCTTTAATAGTTCATCATTGCAATATATTTTAAGATTCCATTCCTCATTGCCTTCTAGAAGCGCAAAGGTGTCTGTCATCTTGGAATGATTTTGCTGCACAGTATCTGTTAAACTAGTTTCATTTTTATATAACGTACAAAACTTTAAAGGAATTACAGTATATAATTTGGATAATGCCATTACTGTCTCATGATGATGAAATGCTTTTTCTTGCAGCCATTCCATATCACTATTGATTTTTTCTTTAATGATTTCCTCTGAATACTCATTTGCATCCAGTGAACATACAATAGCGGTTATTTCCCCTATTGGTATGGTGTATATATCACCTTTTCCATCAAAACCTTTTATGGATGGAACAGGCTGGCTTACTGATTCATTAGTTGGGATCAGCCCATATAAATAAATTAATTCCCCCATACTCTAACCCTCACTTCTTTTTGGTCAAATGCTCCCATTGTTCCATTTCCAAATTCTTGGCTACTTCGTAACGGTGCAACAGTTCTGCTTCCTTCTCTTTGTATGCTTCATCCGGAATTTCACCCAGTTCATACATCATCTGCAATTGAATGAGCTTTTTTTGAATGGTTGGAAGGTCGTACAGTTCTTTGTCCGCTTCCTCTTTCACTTTCTCGCCGATTTTAATGACAAGATTGATAGGTGCCGCTACAATTTTGTGGAGCATTTAAGCATCCTCAACTGTTAGTCTGATATTGACAAAGTTATAAGCCGGCCATGGACCACTGTAATTAAAATCAACCTTATCCTTCCATTTATCATGTGCTTCATTCACTTTCTGATCAAACTCTTCTTCTTTATCCCTATCAATAAGAAAAGAGGCGTTTAACAGCATCTTCTCCCCAATAGGGTCATTCACTTTCGATGCTTCTGCTGTATCCTTCAATGGTTGGAAGATTTCAGCCTGCATCTCTTCTTGGAGGGAAACGAATAGTTTTTGAGCAGCCTCACCCAATTGGATTCGCTCATAGTAACTTGCTGCTTCCGATTTCCCTCGGACCTTCTCTGCCATTTTTCCCATTTTTTCATTTCCGCCAGCAAGTTCTTCCAGCCATTCTTTTTTACCAATTACTTTTAAGCCCAATTCGATTTTTCCTTTGATAGCTGGGAAAAGTTTTTCGAATTGAGGATACAAGTTTTCAAGCAGGACGGCTACATCTTCTTTTGAATGAAAAACATTACCGAAACTTACAGGAATGACGGTATCATTTTGTTTCATTACAAGAGAAATCGCTTGCTGATGCATCATCAGGTTTTCTTTATTCGGATGGTAGATTTTCATTGGCACTTCTGCAGCTACCATGGCAGAATCTTTATACGAAATAGTAAAGAGTTCTCTTTTCTCCCCTTCCAATTCAATATGACCAAATTCCTCTTCCGTTTCTGTTTGAATTCCACAAATGATATATATACCCATTTTTTCTTCTTGGCTCATCATAAGACTCTCCTTTATTACTCAGTGACCTTCATATTTTCACAGGCCGTTAAGATCATTTCTTCTGCTTCTTTCAGCGGCTGTTCGCTATCCAGACAACGACTTAATGGATGTCCGAGGATATCTTTACAGAGCAGCTTGAAATCTTCATTTCTCCCGTTAACCGGAATATCTCCCTCTGATGCCAGCTTTGCAATCATCAGGGAAGCCCTTAAGCTCGGACCGTTCTTATTGCATGCTTTACGAAGCTCTGCTACAAGACCAGTTATGGCTTTCGCTTCTTCTTCTTTCATATCTACTTTCTGCGAAACAATCTTTGCCTCCCTATCCACCTCTTTATAATCAACATGGATAGTTATTAACCGGTCTAGCAAAGCGTCCTGTGTATGAAAAACGCCTGCATATTCATCTGGATTGCTTGTGAAAATCACTGCGAAATCCGGATGAACGGGCACGAAAGGTTCCGTCAACTTTGATCCATACAATGGAAGGATACCTTCCTCCAAAATGGATAGAAAGATATTATTTGTCGTTGGTTGAGACCGGGTAAATTCATCATACACAAGCGTGTATCCGTTCTTCACAGCCTCTAACAAACGTCCGTCCCTCCAAGTTTCAGTCACATTTTCCTCTTTCTTATAGACAGAACGGATATAGTTATCTACAACCTTTTTCCTTGTATACCCTGTAAAGTCACCAATTAGATCCTTATTGTTCAACTCATGGTTTCCGTGAATGAGCATGACAGGCTTTTTCCTCTTCTTTGCAAGAGCAAGTGCCATGGAAGTTTTACCTGCACCAGATGGGCCTGTAAAATGAATAGGGTATCCGGCCTTAAGATAATGCAGTGAGCGAGAAAGCAAATCCTTCGTTTCTGAATCTTGAATTAGTGCCCGTGAATCTTTCTTGATTTTTTCTTTTAAAACCGTCACTCCATTCCCTCCTACTCACCGCGTACTAACCCTCGTGTTTAATGGAACTTCTATACCTGATATCACGCCTTTTATATGAAATGACCTCTTTGTCCTTATTTAAAAGGACGTCATATATACCCAGCATTTCATCTTTTGCGTACTTTTTCATATATTCCTTTTCTTCAATCACTTCCACTGTAAGCTTCCAGCCTTCGTTGTCACTTTGTTCAACGGAGGTGATTTTATGAAGGGGGGCAACGAACTCGTTGAAGAAATCAGCGACATTTCCCATGATTTTTTTAATTTCCATATGGACCTCCTGCATAAATAGAAGGGAAAGTCTAGGAAGAATTCCCTGGCTTTTCCCATTCTAATATCTAAATACTAAAGCGTGGGCTTCGTTCATTTTGCTGTTCAGGAAGCCCGTTTTCTTCTACTTCGTCACGAAGTAATCCAACTGCTTCTGCGTATCGTAACCATGTATCTACGCTGGCAATTACCACTCTTGCCTCTACCGTCAGAATTTCAATACCAACCACAGAAACCCTTACAAAGGCATCAATGACAATCCCTTTATCCAGTATGCGGTCAATAACCTCTGCTAAACTTGAACTGTCTGTACTCTTTTGAACGGACATACACCATTTCTCCTTTCATCAATCATTAAGATCCCATTGTCTTAATGTCATTTGAGGATTTGATATTTTTAGAGCTTTTTATCTTGCTTGCACCCTTCATATCTGTATAGCTCTTGATGCTATTTACACCTTTGACTTTGCGGTCATCATCGTCTTTAGTCGAGGATATCTTTTCTTGGAAGTCCTCTCCCGCTTCGACAACTTTACCTATTTTGTCGCGGACAGATAATAAGGCATCTTGTGCTTTTTCTTTTCCTTTTTCTGCTTTATCTTCGAACTGTTCAGCTTTTTCTTCGGTCGCTTCTTTAAGGTTGTCTGTAGCATCCTCAGCCTTATCTTGAACACCTTCAACGAATTTTTCTTTCGCTTTTTCTTTAACTTTATCTTTGATTTCCTCTTTAATAGGCTCCGGAGTGTGTTCAAACACCTTCTTTGCCGCCTTGCCTAAGGTCTTTTTTATTTCATTGCCCATCCAATTACCACCTTTGGGTTCATCGAAAGAGGACTGATTATTTCTTGGAATCTACTAATTCACCCAGCATGTTTTCGATTTTATCAAGTCGGTTATTAATGCTTTTGTTTTCTTCCTTGATTTCGTCCAATTCAGAAGAAGCGTCATTTTTTGATTTCTTTTTCTCGTCACTTTTTAATGGACTCAAAAGGCTTACCACATTTTTTCCCATATACCCGGAAGCCAGCTGTTTGATTCCACTTTGCGCCTGTGCGGCCAGCATTTCTTGTGCTGATCTTCTTAGTTGGTTACCGGCAACCTTCACCACTTCTGATTGGCTAATGTTTTGATAAAGTTTTTTACTTGTGCCTGGGCTGGAAAGTAGACCAATTCCTGCACCTACCACTCCTCCCACAATTGCTAAATTGATAGAGTAATTGCCATTATTGTTCTTCTCTTCTTGTTGTTCATTCTTTTCTTTTTGTTCGTTCTTTTCTTCTTGTTGTTCGTTCTTTTCTTTCACTGCCATGTAAATCAACCTCATCCCTTCTGTGTGTGTTCTTTATTGATTAAAAACTGAATTGGCCTTCTTGATTTCTATTAGCTAGACCTTCTTCCTGGACTTCATCACGTAAAAGACCAACCGCTTCTGCGTACCTTAACCATGTATCCACACTTGCAATTACCACACGTGCTTCTACTGTAAGAATTTCAATTCCTACCAATGAAACTCTTACAAATGCGTCAATCACGATTCCTTTATCAAGAATCCGATCAATTACTTCTGCTAGACTTGAACTGTCTGTACTTTTTTGAACACTCATTTACGTATTGCTCCTTTCCACTTTTAAATGTAGTCATATGATAGAAGTTTTCTTATTTAATTAGCTTAGTAGGTATATAACCCATTAACCTTTGTCTAAAACGGGGCTTAAGTTGTGATGTCTATAAAAATGCCAAGATATTCATTTTTTATTTCCCAAATCAACATTCATGTAATATCAAAAAGTAATAGGTATCCATATATCTTGAATTTATAGGAAAATATTTGAAGTTATATTACAATAACAATACATTTCAAAAAAAAGAGTTTTGAACAACAAAAAGAGAACATGGCAATACCACATTCTCTCTTAATTAAATATTTAGTTTTTGGTTTCACTTATTCACATGGGGTAACTTGGTACCTTTTGAGGAGAACCCTCTACTTTTTTATCAGCAATTACAGATCATCACCACGTTTCGGTCAGGATCCTTAATATTGAACCATGCCGTTTCCCCCACCCTTTCTATTTCACGTACCACTTCAATCCCTTTTTTCTGAATAAATTGATATGCCTCGTCAATGTCTGGTGTGTACAAATTAAACAATGGTGCGGTACTTGGTTCATGCTTAAACGTAGGATCAAATGTATGATCATCAAGTGTCAGAGAAGTGGTTCCCTTCAAGGGGATGTTATACACAGGAGACTCGACAGTATCAAGGTCCACTTCTAACCCCAACAGGTTGATGTACCATTCTGCGGATTTTTTGAGATTTGCAACATGGATAAATACACCGTTCATTTGATTTTTTATTGGAATTGTTTTTTGCATCTTTCTATTCTCCCTCCTTCAAGTTTCCTTCTTTTATGTATTCTTGATTGAAGAAAGATTTCCTTTAAGAAAATTCTTTCGGGAAAATTACTGTTCATGGCATACCATTAACCACTCCAAAATACAAAAAAGACCAACCCTACTCGTTACCGAGCAGAATTGGCCCTTCCCTATAACTATTACTTACACCATCACTTTACATACATCATTGGTAAACTCAACAGGATCCTCTAACGGCAATCCTTCAATCAGCAATGCTTGGCTGTATAGTAAGTTCGTGTACAACGCAAGTTTCTCACGGTCACCTTCATGCGCATTCTTCAATGACGCAAACACGTCATGAGTTGTATTGATTTCCAGCACCTTATTCGCTTTGATATTTTGATTATCAGGCATCGCGCTTAGAATTTTCTCCATCTCAATGGTTACTTCCCCTTCAGTTGAAAGACAGACTGGATGTGTTTTTAAGCGTTTAGATACCTTAACCGCTGAAACTTTATCAGCAAGGATTTCCTTCATCGCTTGGAACATTTCCTTGTTTGCTTCCTGCTCGGATTCCGTTTGCTTGTCATCTTCTTCTGAATCAATACCAAGATCTCCGCTTGATACATTTTTGAATTCTTTTTCTTTGTAATTCATCAGCATCTTGATAGCAAATTCATCAATGTCCTCCGTGAAGTAAAGCATTTCGTATCCTTTATCAGATACAAGCTCCGTTTGTGGAAGCTTTTCTATTCTTTCTTTGGACTCACCAGTTGCATAATAAATGTACTTTTGGTCCTCTTTCATGCGGGAGATATACTCATCCAACGTCACCAGCTTCTTCTCTGTGGAAGAATAGAACATCAGCAAGTCTTGCAACTGCTCTTTGTTAGCGCCATATTCAGCATAAACCCCATACTTCAATTGACGGCCGAATGCCTCGAAGAATTTCTCGTATTTCTCGCGCTCGTCCTTCATCATGCCAAGCAAGGAACTCTTGATTTTCTTCGCGAGATTCTTCGCGATGAACTTCAGCTGACGATCTTGCTGCAGCATTTCACGAGAGATGTTAAGGGACAGGTCCTCAGAATCCACCAGCCCTTTCACAAAACTGAAATGATCAGGCAGTAAGTCGGCACACTTGTTCATGATCAATACGCCACTGGAATATAGCTCCAATCCTTTTTCAAATTCCTTGGAGTAGTAATCAAATGGAATGCTCTCCGGGATATACAGAATAGAATTATAGCGAATCGTACCATCTACGCTTATATGAAGATGCTTTAACGGTTTGTCAAAACCATAGTGCTTTTCATTATAAAATTTCTCATAATCTTCATCTATTAGCTCAGATTTATTTTTACGCCAGATTGGGATCATGCTGTTAATGGTCTGCTCTTCTGTCACTTCTTCTAGTTCTTCTTCATTGTCCGCTTTCGGTTTGGAAGTTGTAACATCCATCTTAATTGGGTAGCGGATGAAGTCGGAATACTTTTTGATGATGGACTTTAATCTGTACTCTTCTAAGTACTCGTCGTAGCTTTCGTCTTCTGTATTCTCTTTTATTTTCAGAACGATTTCCGTACCGACAGAATCTTTCTCGGCAGGTACGATTGTGTAGCCATCTGCACCTTCTGATTCCCATCTATACGCCTCATCGTTGCCAAGGGCTCTACTTGTCACGGTTACTACATCCGCAACCATGAATGCCGCATAGAAGCCGACACCAAATTG
Source organism: Sutcliffiella horikoshii (assembly GCF_019931755.1). Classification (NCBI taxonomy): domain Bacteria; kingdom Bacillati; phylum Bacillota; class Bacilli; order Caryophanales; family Bacillaceae; genus Sutcliffiella; species Sutcliffiella horikoshii. The sequence continues at coordinate 3,380,345 of NZ_CP082918.1, forward strand.
GCCGATGATGTCATGTCCGTCCTTGATTTCGTTTTCTTTTTTAAACGCCAGGGAACCACTTCTTGCAATAACTCCAAGGTTTGCTTCTAGTTCCTCTTTTGTCATCCCAATACCTGTATCCACAATGGTTAAGGTTCTATTTTCTTTATTTGGGATCACTTTTACAAAGTAGTTGTCTTTATCGAATGTAAGAGAATCATCTGTCAATGCGCGATAATAAATTTTGTCCATCGCATCACTTGCATTGGAAATAAGCTCTCGTAGAAAAACCTCACGCTGGGAGTAGATGGAGTTGATCATCATTTCTAGCAGTCGTTTTGATTCAGCTTGGAATTCTTTCTTTGTCATGTTCTGATTTCTCCTTCCAAATATGTATGACTATATTTTAGCACTCTCAAACCAAGAGTGCTAATGCTCTATAAAATAATTATCATATTTGGATATTTTATGTCAATAGGAACGGACGAAAAAACGGTGCGATTCATATAAAAGAATCGCACCGTTTAGGTTGCTGGTTTTTAGGATGCACTTTTCGATAGTTCAGGTGCATTTGAAGCCGTTACTTTTAATTTCCGATCATAAATGGACGTGGTGAAAATGGCGATTAACATGAAGCCCATCAGCACTCCAAACAGCATCCCCATCCCGGAAAGGTCCACTAAAACTCCACCCATGAAAGGTCCAAGCATCCTTCCACCTGTTGCCGTTGAGTTAACAATTCCTTGATAGAATCCTTCACGCCCCTTTGGCGCAAGCTGGTTCGCGACAGTCGGCACGGCCGGCCAAACGAACATTTCACCGATTGTAATGATAATCATGGCTGCAACGAAAGCTGTGTACTGCTCCGCAACTCCCACTACCGCAAAGGAAATAATGAAAATGACCAATCCTACGATAATCTGTGTTTTCAGCGTTTTTGTGTACTTTTTTACAATCCACGAAATGATAGGTTGTGCCATCACTATCATTGCCCCGTTGATCGTCCACAAAATGCTATATTGTTTAAGCGATATGCCAAGCGATTGAGTATGTGTCGCGATGGTCGTCTGCCACTGTACATAGCCCATCCAGCAAAGCAAATAACCGATACATACTGTTAACAGAGCATACAATTTCGTGTGGTCTTTTACTTTCTTCTTCTGATCCAGAATAGAAGTCTGGCTTGTCGGGTTTGCCTGGATTTTTCGATACCCGAATAGAGCTATTGTAAAAAACACCGCATATGTGACCGTATTCGCAAGGAATATGTAGTCAAAACGGATGTCTGCAACAAGTCCTCCCAGTGCCGCACCAATCGCCACTCCGAGATTCTGGGACACATACATGGCATTAAATGCTTTGCGCCCACCTTCCTTCCAGACAGAACCAGCCATTGCGTACATGGAGGGAAAGACAATTCCGGATCCAAACCCAATGATGGTGAGGTAGACCACATAGAAGGTCCAAGAGTGATTAATGGTCATCCCGATCAGTGCTGTGATGGTGATGGAAATGCCTAATAAAATAGACCGGTAGCCGCCGATTTTATCAAAAAGGATCCCACCGATCAGGTTGCCGATGACACTTGCTCCAGCATTGACCATCAAGACAAGTCCCGCTACAGATAGGGATTTTCCGAGTATGTCATGAATGTATATTGTATTTAACGGCCATAAAAAAGAAGCCCCTGTTACGTTTATTGCCATTCCAATAACTAATAACCAAAGGGCTCTGGGCATTTTTAGCATAACTGCATGCCCTCCTTCAACCAAATTATTTCGAAATCCAAAATAATTGTAATCCGTTTTGAAGGGAGTTTCAATATAAAAAACTTTAATTTTGAAAGTGTATGTATTCTGACTTTTGGGACGAACAAAAAAGCAGCGCTTAGGCTGCTCTTTTACTCGTTTTCGCTATGATTTTTTGAGCGGACAGGCTGGGACTTTTTAAGATTCTTTTGCTTTACTTCCTTCACCGGATTGTATTCTGCACCCATTTCGACTGCAGTATTTTCCGCATTTCTCGTTTTTTGTTCTGGGTTATTTTGCTTAGAGCGTTTTTTCATAAATGGAAGCCTCCCTTAATGTCTCAATAGAGTCATTTCATTTTGCAGGTTTTGCAATTGAAGACGCATACGGTTCAATTGCTCCCGTTGCTGTGCATTACAACTTTGGGAAAGGTGCATCAAGTCATTATAAGTTGCCTCAATCTGCTCTTGAGCGCTCGTAAACTCTGTATCATTGTAGTGTTCCAATTGTTTTGCTTCTGTGTACTGTGCATGTGCATTGCGCAGTGCATCTTCACATTGCTGGATAAACTGTTCAACAGATTCTCTAGTTGCCATGATTCCATTTCACCCCACATTTTTTCTGTGTACTCGGCTTTATTTTGCTCATTTTTCTATAGTCCATGCTAAAAAAATGAGCAGCATTGAAGCAAAAGCAATTTACATGCTAAAATGGTTTGTTAGCAATAATGGATAAAAAAAGAGGAGGAGTACGGATGAACAACAAAAGTGCGCAAAATCCGTTTCCATATTCCGTTGAAGATAAACGATATCACACTTGGAATTATCATCTTCGCAATCATTTTGGACATAAGGTATTTAAGGTTGCGTTAGATGGCGGCTTTGATTGTCCGAACCGTGATGGCACAGTGGCACATGGCGGCTGTACTTTCTGCAGTGCCGCGGGTTCTGGTGACTTTGCCGGAAATCGAGCTGATGATTTGGTTACACAGTTTAATGAGATAAAAAATAAAATGCATCACAAATGGAAAGACGGCAAATATATGGCCTATTTTCAGGCTTTCACCAATACTCATGCGCCTGTTGAAGTTCTTAGGGAAAAGTACGAAACTGTGCTTAAGCAAGAAGGTGTAGTCGGACTTTCCATCGGGACACGCCCAGATTGCTTGCCGGATGATGTGGTCGAATATTTGGCAGAACTGAATGAGCGCACGTATTTATGGGTGGAGCTTGGCCTTCAGACCGTTCATGAGCGTACCGCGCTTTTGATTAACCGTGCCCACGACTTTGAAACATATGTAGAAGGCGTCAATAAGCTGCGCAAACACGGTATCCGTGTATGTTCCCATATCATAGACGGACTGCCGCTTGAAGATAACAAAATGATGATGGAGACGGCAGAGGCTGTGGCAAAGCTAGATGTCCAGGGTATCAAGATTCACTTGTTGCACCTTCTGAAGGGTACGCCGATGGTGAAGCAATATGAAAAAGGGATGCTTGAATTTCTGTCCTTTGAAGATTACATCCAACTTGTTTGTGACCAGCTTGAGATCTTACCACCAGAGATGATTGTTCACCGCATTACAGGAGACGGTCCGATTGACATTATGATTGGACCAATGTGGAGTGTTGACAAGTGGTCGGTATTGAATGCCATAGATGCAGAGTTGAAAAAACGTGATAGCTGGCAGGGGAAATTTTATAACAGTGGTGATGGACGATGAAATTAGAACGAGTATTACCTTATAGTAAAAAAATAATGAAGCTCGCCTTATCTGAAGGGGATATAGCGGTGGATTGTACAGTCGGAAACGGCCATGACACCCTCTTCCTTTCTGAGCTTGTAGGAGAAACCGGCCATGTGTACGGCTTTGATATTCAGGCGGAAGCACTTGCGAATACAAAAACACTGCTAGCAAAACATGGTGTGGAGTCACGGGCCACCCTTTTTGAAGACAGTCATGCTGAAGTTTTGCAGCGCATTCCATCAGAAAAACATCATCTGATCAGGGGAGCTATTTTTAACCTTGGCTATCTGCCCGGGGGCGACAAAGAAATCGTGACGGTTCCAGAAAGCACGATTAGAGCAGTAGACAACCTATTATCTGTGATGGAAAAAGAGGCAGTAATTGTCCTTGTCATTTATCATGGACATCCAGAAGGCCAAGTCGAACGCGATGCCCTGCTTGACTACGTCACCAAACTAGACCAGAAAAAAGCACACGTCCTCCAATACCGCTTCATGAACCAAATCAACAACCCACCATTCATCATCGCAATCGAAAAAAAATAAAGAAACCGGCATTGGTGGATGCCGGTTCCTTTATTGCATTAACGCATTGAGGGTCAGACCCCTCTTCTGTTCTCTAAATCACTAAAGCCCCCTCTTCTTTATGCGCCGCGCCAGCTTTGGAATTTGCGGTAGGCCCTTCCATTCATGTAGAAGAAGTAGGCTGTACCGCCGCTTGCTTTGATGATGCTTTTGGCCATGGAGGAGATGTCTTTGCAGTCATGGACTTTACGGTCTGAAAGGTAGACGCCGAGGAGACCACGATTAATCAGGCGGTGAAACTTCTCATATGGCAAACCGGCTGTATAAACGTCCGCCTGCTCCATAAAATGTCTCAATCTGTCCATTAACACAGACTCACTTTCATAATAGGTACAGAAATTGAGGTCCCCGCCATCTATGTCCTCTTCCTGATCAATGAAATAATCCAAAAGTATATGTAATCCCTGAATATACGGGAAATACCCACCTACTATCTTCTCGGCATGTTGGGAAGTAAAGGATTCGCGGTATGCTTGAGAAACCAAACAGAATATTCCGAGAGTGGAACCTGTAAACGCAGAGAATTCATACCACTCCATTGGGGGGAGCTCCTCTTTATAAAGAGCAAACCATTCTTCAAGCCTTGGCACCCGTTCTTCCTCGATTACATGCTTATGTACTTGCAAGTCACAATAATAACCAGCAAGCCTTACTAAGTGCGGAGCTATTAATTCATAATTTCGATGGGACTTTAGCACTTCTTGACAGGTCGTCACTAAGCTCGCAAGGTACCCTCCATCATCCTGCTCTTCCCGAAACTGATAATACTCTTTCAAAGGAGCTCCTACAGTCAACGCGTCCGGCATGGATTCATGCAGAGCTGCAAAGTCTTCAGGATCCAAAGATGTACTTCTGTCGCAAAGATTATCCAAATAATCACTTATGGTCTGATAAGCAACGATAAACTTGACCGCTTCACGAAAATCGACACCAGCAAGCAACGATAGAATACCGCCTCCTTCACAATGGAAAGCTTTAGTCTCAATACTAGCCAGCGCCTGCTTGCGAAGCTCCTCATCTGGAATTGCAGAAGCTCTCATCTTCCAATGCTCCAACTCTTCATAAACAACCGGAAACACATCTCGATACACTCTTTTCATCAAAGAAAAAGGATGGGTCGGTACCTTCAAATTCAGTCACTTCCTTCTAATTGTAAGTCCACAAAAGCTTTGGCATAGCGAAATACACGAGCACGCTCTGGTTCATTGAATATTTCATGGTAAAGTCCTTCCCACTCCTTATACGTTTTCTCTTTTGCAGAAAGGGAATTAAACCATGTTTCTGATGCAAATTTATCGACAATCAAATCATCTCCTGCCTGCATAAGCAAAACAGGAACTTCCGGGAATTTCTCGATGCCGGTAAAAGCTTGGTTCATTGATTGGACAAGTTCACGATACCATCTAACAGACACTTTCGTGATGTATAGCTCATCTCCTGCAGCACTTTTTCTTATTTCTTCATTTCTTGTCGCTTTATCTATCGTCAAACCTGTCTTAAACTTTGTTTTCGGCAGGATAAAGTTAAGCCCCTTGGAAAGAACGTCGAGCCCTTTAGTTGGATGATGCAACAGTTTTAAACACGGTGAGGATAAAATAACACCATCCACCATCAATGGTTTCTTTTCCTGAAGTGTACGGATAACTGCAAGCCCTCCCATACTATGGCCAATAACAAAGACCGGCGGCTTCAAGAGGTAAGCTTCTTTGATCCACTTTTCCACTTCTTCTATATATTCATCAAAATTATCAATATGTCCTCTTCTTCGTGTGGAAAGACCTTGCCCGGGCAAATCCCCCATGATGACATTAAAACCGTTTGTTTTCCACTGATCCAACAGCCATGTGTATCTTCCATGATGCTCCTGAGCTCCGTGGACTATGACAATGGTGCCCTTTGGATTTTCAGCCTCCCATTTCCACATTTCAAACACTCCCTTAAAAATATAAAATTCTTTCTGATATAATAAAATAAAACATTCATCTCTTACAAGCTGGAGGAACTTATGTATAAAATATACCCATATCTCGATAAAAAACCACAAATTGACTCAACGGCCTATCTGGCAGACTTCTCCGTCATCACCGGTGATGTGACCATTGGAAAAGAAAGCAGTATATGGTTTCATACCGTCATTCGCGGCGATGTTGCACCGACCATTATCGGAGACAGAGTAAACATTCAAGATCAATCCCTGCTTCATCAAAGTCCAAATAAGCCTTTGATAATAGAAGATGATGTCACAGTTGGGCATCAATGTACACTACATAGCGCATTTGTTCGCAAAAACGCCTTAATTGGCATGGGTTCCATCATTTTAGATGGAGCGGAAATTGGTGAAGGAGCCTTCATCGGAGCCGGCAGCCTTGTTCCTCCTGGAAAGCGCATTCCCCCAAACACTCTCGCATTTGGCCGCCCCGCCAAAGTAGTCCGAGAACTAACAGAAGAAGACAAACTAGACATGGCCCGCATACGCAGAGAATACGTCGAAAAAGGCCAATTCTACAAATCCGTACAGAACTGATAATAAGTATTTTTGATTAAGTTATACCCAAGTTGATCGCAGTGAAAGGCGCGAAGACGCCCACGGGAGGAAGGGACTGGTGAGACCCCGCAGGGCGCAGCCCGAGGAGGCTCACGGACCGCCCGCAGGCAAGCGAAGCGCCTGGAACGGAGATCAACTGTTAATGTTATTTTTTCCAAACACCACCCCAAATTCCCGGGTGGTGTTTTTTATTCTAAAATTTCTGTAAATTTTCCAACACCAAATTCTTACCCTTTCTTTACATAGACTTATAACTTCCTAAATATTTTCCATCTAAAATAAAAATAAGAATATGAATAAAACCTAGCTAAAAAGGAGCCCTGATGATGGTCAAATTACTAGCTAATTTCTACGAATTCGAATGCAATCTGTTTCGCAGTGTAAATCGTCATTTTGACAGAAAGTATGTAAATTTCTTTTTCCGCAACATCACACATATAGGCGGAGCCACTTTCACCATTTGCAGCCTCTTATTTTTGATTATCTTCAGCAATCATTCCCTTAAACATACAGCAATTGCAGCGGGCCTATCATTGGCTCTGAGTCATATTCCAGTAGCCATTGCAAAGAAACTTTATCCAAGACGCCGCCCATACCTTGCACTTGCTGAGATAAAAGTGGCCACTAACCCGCTCAAAGATCATTCCTTTCCATCCGGTCATACAACTGCCATTTTCTCAAGTATTATTCCTTTTGCCTTATTTTTTCCACCTCTGGCAATCCTTTTAGTTCCACTGGCTCTATGTGTAGGTATCTCAAGGATTTATCTAGGACTTCACTATCCATCTGATGTTGCCGTCGGAATGATACTCGGAAGCAGCACAGGAATCTTATCCTATCTATTAGTTGTTCCCCTATTCTAATAAAAAGAAGGAGGCCCACTATGAAAATTGCCATTTTCACAGACACTTTTGCACCAGATGTCAATGGTGTCGCCAAAACGTTAAAGCGATTCACCAATTACTTGGACATCAAAGGACTGGAATACCGCGTATTTGCACCAGAAAGTACGAACAAAGACCTTTTTTCAAGTCAAGTCCATCGCTTTGCAAGTCTGCCATTCTTTCTTTATCCCGAGTGCCGTCTTGCATTGCCGAATATGCTGTCCGTGAAGGCCGAGCTTTTAAAATTTAAGCCAGACCTCATTCATGTTGCAACTCCCTTTAATATCGGCCTTTGCGGACTTCACTATGCAAAAAAACTCGACATTCCGGTAGTTGGGTCTTACCACACTGACTTTGACAAATACCTCGAATACTACGATCTTCAATTTCTGACAAAAGTGCTTTGGAGTTATATGCGCTGGTTCCATCGACCATTGCGGAAAATTTTCGTTCCATCCACCGACACCCAGAATCACCTCAACAAACACGGATTCACCAATACTGCTATCTGGCCTAGAGGGGTGGACTGTTCCGTATTTTACCCACGGACATCCTCTCAACTTTTAAAAAACAAATTCAATATTAAAGAAAAACATATCCTTACCTACGTGGGTAGGCTTGCACCTGAAAAAGATGTAGCCTTGCTTCCCAAAATTCAATCTTCCCTGCCCTCATCCATACGTCATGACGTGCACTGGCTAATAGTTGGTGATGGCCCATTAAAACAAGAATTGCATAAAAATGCCCCCGACAATATGAGTTTCGCTGGCTTTCAGTCTGGACAAAACCTGGCAGAAATCTATGCCGGATCTGATATATTTGTCTTCCCTTCTGCTACCGAAACCTTTGGGAATGTTGTGTTAGAATCTTTGGCATCTGGGACCCCAGTTGTTGGTGCAAATGCAGGTGGTGTCAAGACAATCATTAAACAAGGGGTGACAGGCCATCTGTGCAACCAAAATGATGCCGTTTCGTTCGCTTCTGCCATTACCAGCCTTTTAGAAGACGATGAAAAGAGAGAACAAATGGGATATGCCGGCCGTCAATATGCCTTAGAGCAATCTTGGGACTCTATTTTCGAAAGGCTCCTCCACGACTACCAAAGCGCTTTAGCACCAGAGAAAATACAAATACTTGCGTAAGAAAAGGAAGAATTGCAAAAAGATTTGCAACATTAAAATGGAATATTATATAATATATCTATCTTACTTGTTCGGAAGGAGGGAAAAAGATGTTACTATCTGTTAATGCTCGCACACAATACATGGCATACTTGCATATTTGTCGTGCAATTTTTCATGATTCAGCTATCAACGGGACACGTATGTCCATTTTCAGACAGCTGAATAGAAAAGACAGATAGTAAGAATCTTTTACCCAACAGCACACCATTTGCATAAGTGTACTCACTTTTCGTTGTGTACACTTGTGACTAGATAAAAACCATGGGAAAGAAGGCTTCTTCTTACTCATGGTTTTTTTGTGCGTTTAAATTCTGAAGGAGTGAACAAAACATGATGATATGTACATTAAATAATATAAGTAAAAGCTTTGCAGGCACGACGATTTTTGAGAATGTTTCCATGGAAATTCAGGCAAACGACCGCATTGGACTTGTTGGTAGAAACGGAAGTGGCAAGACGACAATGTTTCAACTGATCAGTGGGTTGGAAGCACCTGATAAAGGAGCTATTCATATAAAAAAGGGCGCTAAAATTGGATACCTTGCTCAAATCCCCTCCTACTCTGAGGGGACAACAGGAGAAGATGTCTTGCTTTTGGCTTTCAAGGAAACTGTGGAACTGCAACAAAAGCTTCGGGCATTAGAAAACCAAATGGCGGAGGTTGCTGAAGAAGACCACTTAAACAAGATTATGCAGGAATACGGCGTATTGCAAGAACGCTTCGGTTTTATGGGAGGTTACGAAATGGATGCCTCCATTCAGCGGATTGCAAACGGCCTGAAAATTACACATCTGCTCCCTCAGCCCTTCTCAAGCTTGAGTGGCGGAGAGCAAACAAAGATATGCTTAGGGTTTATCCTGTTACAAAACCCGGATGTTTTATTGCTTGATGAACCGACCAACCATCTTGATATCTTTTCTGTAGAGTGGCTGGAGCAATATCTTAAAGATTATGATGGGACAGTTGTTGCCATCTCCCATGACCGCTATTTCCTTGATGAAGTAGCAACAAAGATAATTGATTTAGAGGACGGGGAGATTTACACTTACCACACCAATTACAGTGGTTTCCTTAAGGAAAAAGAAGAACGTCTGCTGTTGGAATTCTCGGCCTATCAAGAACAGCAGAAAAAAATGAAAAAGATGAAAGAAGCAATCAAACGTTTGAAAGAATGGGCGAATCAGAGCAATCCGCCCAATGCTGCCATGCACCGCCGCGCGAAAAGCATGGAAAAAGCATTAAATAGAATGGAAAAGTTAAAACGTCCTATTCTTGAAAGAAAGGCAATGGGCCTTCAATTTGATGCCACAGATCGCAGTGGAAAAAATGTTGTCATAATGGAAAAGGTAAGTAAAGCTTTTGGTACGAAAACTCTTTTCCAAGACATTGATCTTGCGGTTTATTTTAGAGAACGGGCTGCCATTGTTGGTCAGAATGGTACGGGGAAATCTACTCTGTTAAAGATTTTACTTGGAGAACTAGACGTGGATAGTGGTTTAGTGAAACTTGGCAGTAATGCAAAAGTCGGCTATCTTTCTCAGCACATCAAGGCCAGTAACCCAAAACAAACATTAATAGAAGCTTTCCGTGAGGACATTTCCATCACCTTGGAACAAGCAAGACATGTATTAGCAAAATTCTTATTCTATGGACCTGCTGTATTCAAGAAGGTGGAAAATTTAAGCGGCGGCGAAAAAATGCGCTTGCGTCTGGCACAGCTCATGCACCAAGACATCAATCTGCTAATATTAGATGAGCCGACAAACCACCTGGACATAGATTCCCGCGAAGTGCTAGAAGAAGCATTGGAGGAGTTCGACGGCACCATCCTCGCTGTCTCCCATGACCGGTACTTCTTAAATAAGTATTTTGAGAAAACATGCTGGTTAGAAGATGGGGAGATCGTTACCTTTGAAGGGAACTATCAGTATGCGCGGGAGAAGCGGGAGGAATTGGAGAGGAAAAAGGTTGTGGAACTACCTGAAATCACCAAAATTGAGCAAAAGAAAAAGCACTTGGTTTATGAAGCGAGCGAAAAAAGATGCTACGAAGAATTTGAAAAGCAATTAGAAGATTTGGAAACAGAGATAGTTAAGTTGGAAACTCTGATGAACAATGAAGAGGATTTACTTACACTTCAAAGGCTGCAAGATGAACTAACCGTCTTAGAAACAGAAAGAGACTCTTTATATATAAAATTAGAAGAAATCCTTTAGAATTAAAAACCGCCTAAGAATAGAGCTCTCAAAGAGCCTCATTCTCGGGCGGTTTTCTTTATTAACTATATTAAGCGTTCGCTTGTTCTTTCAAAGCATCTGCTTTGTCTGTTTGCTCCCAAGGAAGATCCAGATCATTACGTCCGAAGTGGCCGTAAGCTGCAGTTTGCTTGTAGATAGGACGACGAAGGTCTAGCATTTTGATGATTCCTGCTGGACGAAGGTCGAAGTTATTGCGAACCAATTCAACTAATTTTTCTTCAGAAACTTTACCAGTTCCGAAAGTATCAACTGCGATGGATACCGGTTGTGCAACACCGATCGCGTAAGCCAATTGAACTTCACACTTGTCAGCAAGTCCGCTTGCTACGATGTTTTTAGCCACATAACGTGCAGCATATGCACCAGAGCGGTCTACTTTCGTTGCATCTTTACCGGAGAATGCTCCACCACCGTGGCGAGCGTATCCACCGTAAGTATCAACGATGATCTTACGTCCTGTAAGACCCGCATCCCCTTGTGGTCCACCGATTACGAAACGGCCAGTCGGGTTGATGAAGTATTTTGTGTTCTCGTCGATCAATTCAGCAGGAACTACCGGCTTGATTACGTATTCCTTGATGTTGCGTTGGATACGCTCCAAGGAAACCTCTGGGTGATGTTGAGTTGAAATTACGATTGTATCAATACGAACTGGTTGGTCGTTCTCATCATATTCCACTGTCACTTGCGTTTTACCGTCTGGACGTAAGTAAGGAAGAACCTCATCTTTTCTCACTTCTGTTAAACGGCGAGAAAGCTTGTGCGCCAGTGAAATAGGTAATGGCATTAATTCTTTTGTTTCATTACAAGCATATCCGAACATTAGACCTTGGTCTCCAGCTCCGATTGCTTCGATTTCTGCATCTGACATTTGACCTTCGCGAGCTTCTAACGCTTGGTCAACACCCATTGCGATGTCAGCAGACTGCTCATCGATGGAAGTAAGTACCGCACAAGTTTCCGCATCAAAACCGTACTTTGCACGAGTATAACCGATGCCTTGGATTGTTTCACGAACAATTTTAGGAATATCTACATAAGTGGAAGTTGTAATTTCTCCAGCTACCAATACCAATCCAGTAGTAACGGATGTTTCACACGCTACACGTGCATTCGGATCATTTGTTAGGATTGCATCCAGGATAGAATCGGAAATTTGGTCACAAATTTTATCCGGATGGCCTTCCGTTACGGACTCAGAAGTAAATAAACGACGTTGTTTAGTCATTAAAAAAAGTTCCTCCTTTTTGTTTATGAAAAGCGTTTGACTTCTCTTCACGTACAGCAGTTATATTTGATACGGATCTCAGTTCCTATTGTGATGTTCTATGTTATCTTGTGTAAAAATAGAAAAAACCTTCCCACAAAATTGAGGAAAGGTTTGATGTCGAGAATTAGCCTTTCACTCTTATCGGTCAAGGTCATAGCCTTGCTCAGGTTTAGCACCTTTTCTCAAGCGACCAATAACATTGGCCTAATACAAAACAGCGGCGTGCTTTTTCGCGCTCGCTCATCCTTTGAGCAGGTTGCTGGGTTTCATAGGGCCTGTCCCTCCACCAGCTCGGAATAAGAGTATCCGTTCAAGGTTCTATATTAGCGTACTAAAACCTTTCATGTCAACAAAAAAGAGAAATAATTCGACATCAATTTACAGGAAATAATTACTTCCTTTTATGTAGATCTTTTATCTTGAAAAATCTCATTATCATTTTCTTTTACTTCTGGTTGGCAAGGTTTATAATGGGAGAGGACATTTGGTGAAAATTTTAGTGGACAAGCTTAGAAATGACAACGCTTTCAATCAGTTAATCTAATGCTATTCCACTTGGATAAGCCTCTTTTTCACAAAATGTTAACGAATTCCTATAAATTTTCATAAAATAAGCTAATTAGTATGGACTATTAAGTTAAATGTGTTATACTTTTTAACAGATGAGAAAATAAATAAGCAAATTATATAATCAAAGGAGAGTTATCCATGATGAAAACGGTTGGGATTGATAATGGGTTAACAAAATTAATTTACGGAAGCAACACGCATGTTCAACTGTCTGTTCCTCAATTGGTAGAAAAGATATTAAACCGTAACGAAGGCTGCCTGACCTCAACTGGTGCAGTACTCGCAACGACTGGCAAATACACGGGTCGCTCCCCTAAAGATAAATTTATTGTAGAAGAAGAAATCAGCAAAGATAAAATTGACTGGGGTACCGTCAACGCGCCTATCTCTGAAGAAGTATTTGATCGCCTATATAACAAAGTTCTCACATACTTAGAAAACAAAGAAGAAGTATTTGTATTCAAAGGCTTCGCTGGCGCCGATGAAAAATATCAATTGCCAATCCAAGTAATCAACGAATTCGCATGGCACAACCTTTTTGCACAACAGTTATTTATTAAGCCAAATGAAGAGCAATTGGCAAAACATGAAACCGCATTCAGCATTGTTTCTGCTCCGAATTTCAAAGCAGATCCTGTCATAGACGGAACAAATTCAGAAGCATTCATCATTATTTCCTTCAGCAAACGCATTGTTCTGATCGGTGGTACAGAATATGCCGGAGAAATGAAAAAGTCCATTTTCTCTGTAATGAATTATCTTCTTCCGGAAAACGGAATTATGCCAATGCACTGCTCGGCAAACGTAGGACGCGAAGGCGATGTAGCATTATTCTTCGGTCTTTCCGGTACAGGTAAAACAACGCTATCTGCTGACCCGAACCGTAAACTTATCGGAGACGACGAGCACGGCTGGTCTAACACAGGCGTATTTAACATTGAAGGCGGATGCTATGCTAAATGCATCGGTCTGACTCGTGAAAAAGAACCGCAAATCTTTGACGCAATCCGTTTTGGCTCAGTCCTTGAAAATGTGGTCATTGATGGTCAATCAAGAATTGCTGACTATGAAAACTCCACGTTAACAGAAAATACACGTGCAGCTTACTCATTGGATGCAATGGACAATATCGTTCAACCAAGCATTGCCGGTCACCCAAATACCATCGTCTTTTTAACAGCCGATGCAACTGGCGTATTGCCTCCAATCTCTAAGCTATCAAAAGAACAGGCAATGTTCCACTTCCTAAGTGGTTACACAAGTAAACTTGCAGGCACAGAGCGTGGAATCACATCACCACAAGCAACTTTCTCTACTTGCTTTGGTTCACCATTCCTGCCGCTTCCTGCTACTACTTATGCGGAGATGCTTGGCAAGAAAATTGATGAGCACAACGTACAGGTTTACCTTGTTAACACAGGCTGGACTGGCGGGGAGTATGGCGTTGGAAGCCGCATGAAGCTTTCTTACACAAGAGCTATGGTACAGGCGGCACTTGAAGGCGACCTGACAAATGTGGAAGTAGAAACCGATCCATACTTCGGCGTTTCCATTCCAGTACATGTTCCAGGTGTACCTGACGAAGTGTTACAACCGAAGAAAACATGGCATAACGAAGAAAAATACGACCAGTTTGCTCGCGAGCTCGCAGGAAAGTTCAAAGCGAACTTCAAGAAGTTTGAAAATGTACCTGCGGAAGTCCTTGAGTTGGGCGGACCTACGGTATAATAATTATAAATGTTTTAGGCCAACCAAGGCTTTGAGAGACTTGGTTGGCCTTCTAGTTTATGGGGGGACGTTTAGAAGAACCCCCTATATGACTGTTTTCATGTTTTTAGTGGGGGTTCGGGCGTATAGAGCTGTCCTATTTAACCGTTTCCCTCTTTCTCTTGGGTGTTCGGGCATATAGAGCCGTTCTATTTGACTGTTTCCCTCTTTCTCATCGGCGTTCGGGCGTATAGAGCCGTTCTATTTGACCGTTTCCTTCTTTCTCATCGGCGTTCGGGCGTATAGAGCCGTTCTATTTGACCGTTTCCTTCTTTCTCATCGGCGTTCGGGCGTATAGGATGTTCCCTCTACAACCGTTTTCCCTTTCCACACCGCGTTTCGGGCGTTGAGAAGCTCCCTCTACTACCGTTTTCCCTTTCCACACCGCGTTTCGGGCGTTGAGAAGCTCCCTCTACTACCGTTTTCCCTTTCCACACCGCGTTTCGGGCGTTGAGAAGCTCCCTCTCCCCCTATCAGTCACTGTTCCTTCATCCATCTTGTCAACCGCGCCACTATCCTCCGATTCTCCTGCGGAGGAAAATAATGCGTGTACTCCGAATAATACCACGCTTCCACCTTCTTCCCCATCTCCTTTGCACACTTTTCCAACCTATAAGAATGCTCAATAGAAACGTTCTTATCCTGCTCCCCATGAATAATCAATATTGGTGCATCCAGCCGCTCAAGCTCCAACAGAGGTGTCCGCCATTCATATCGCTCAGGATATTTATTCGGAGTCCCACCTATTACCCGTTTCATCATACGTCGCAAGTCCACTCTCTCCTCGTAAGTCAAAAACATATCAGACACTCCGCCCCAGGATACAACCGAACACACTTCAGGAAATTCAATTCCTGTCATCAAAGCCATCACACCGCCACGAGAGAAACCGAACACATGAATACGATCAGCTTTCACTTTTTCATGGCCCGCTAACAACTTAAAAGCAGAAAACGCATCCTCCCTGTCATCCCCAGCAAAGTCCTCATTTCCCTCTCCGCCTTGATTGCCACGGTAAAATGGCGCCATCACCACAAAGCCTTCTGAAGCAAATTGAACGATGCGGCCAACACGAACCTGTCCGACATTTTTAATGCCGCCTCTTAAATATAGAAATCCATCATACTCCCCTTCCGCTTTCGGTTCTGCCATCAAACCCTTTACCTTTAGGCCGCTGCTATAATAGGTGACCGTAAAGACATTGATATGCGGACTAGGTGATGGATATGGAGTTTTTTCAACAATCATCCCGTCTTGCAAAATATTGCCCCCTTTTGACGCACTAGGCATTCACACATATTTAGCCCAAATCATACGCTAATCTATAAAAACATACAAAGCATATGCCCACAATTTCTGAGGAGGTAGAACATGAAAGGTTTACGTTTAACGTTAAGTATTTTATTATCTTTTGCTTTAATTGCTGCCCTTGCAGCTTGCGGTGGAGGCAAAACAGAGAAGGTCCGGATTGCAGAAGTTACCCGCTCTATTTTTTATGCTCCCCAATATGTTGCGATTGAAAAAGGATTTTTTGAAGAAGAAGGCTTGGAGGTTGAATTAACGACCACTTGGGGCGGAGACAAAACGATGACCACCTTATTGGCTGATGGTGCAGATGTGGCATTGGTGGGATCTGAGACGTCCATCTATGTGTATGCGCAAGGCTCCAATGACCCGATCATCAACTTTGCCCAACTAACCCAAACAGATGGAACTTTTTTAGTGTCCAGAGAAAAGCTTGATAATTTTGCGTGGGATGATTTAAAAGGCAGTACATTCCTGGGCCAGCGTAAAGGCGGCATGCCTCAAATGGCAGGGGAATTCGTCCTCAAAAAACACGGCATTGACCCACAAAATGATTTGAACCTCATCCAAAACGTTGACTTTGCCAACATCCCTAGTGCTTTCGCTTCCGGCACAGGTGAATTCGTTCAGCTATTTGAACCACAAGCAAGTATTTTTGAAGCGGAAGGCATCGGATATATCGTCGCTTCCTTTGGGGAAGAGTCGGGTCATCTGCCATATACGACCTTTATGGCGAAAGAAAGCTATCTAAAAGAGAACCCTGAGACAGCAGAGAAATTCACCCGTGCGCTTTATAAAGCTCAACAATGGGTCGAAAATAACCCGGCATCTGAGACTGCCAAAGTCATTCTCCCGTATTTCGAGGATACATCGGTAGAGTTGATCGCAACCGTTATTGACCGCTATAAGAGTCAAGGTTCTTTCGCCACTGACCCTATCCTGGATCAAGAAGAGTGGGATAACCTACAAAACATCATGGATACAGCCGGGGAACTTCCACAATACGTGGAATACGATACGTTAGTAAATACAACCATTGCAGAAGAGGTAATGGAAGAATAGGATGATGAACGATGAGTTTATTATCAATCAATAATATAGAACACATCTATTTTACACCGGAACGGGCTACAAAGGTGCTTGAAGACATCTCCATCACTATCGAGGAAGGGGAATTCATCTCCTTTCTCGGCCCTAGCGGCTGTGGGAAGACGACACTTCTGTCGATCATTGCAGGCCTCCTTAAACCAACAGAGGGGTCTGTACTTTTAGGCGGCAGGCCTTCCAAGGACTGCGTAGCGGACATCGGCTATATGCTGCAGCAGGATTATCTTTTCCCATGGAAGACCATTGAGGAGAATGTACTGCTGGGGTTGAATATCGCCAACAAACGGTCAAAACCAAATATAGACAAAACCTTGCAACTCTTAAAAGACATGGGACTGCCGGATGTTGAAAAGTTGTATCCACCTCAGTTATCAGGTGGAATGAGGCAACGTGCAGCACTTGTCCGAACGCTTGCCACCGACCCTCAGCTCCTTCTTCTCGACGAACCATTTTCAGCACTGGACTATCAGACAAAGCTAAAGCTTGAGGATTTAGTCTTTACCACACTCAAATCATTTAAAAAAACCGCGCTGCTCGTCACCCATGATATCGGTGAAGCGATAGCAATGAGTGACCGAATCTTTCTGTTAAAAGCGAATCCTGGTCGATTGGCGAAAACGTTTATAGTCCCGGAAGAATTAAAAAACATGATCCCATTTGAAGCAAGGCAGCATCCGGATTTCTCCTCCTTGTTCCAAAAGATTTGGAAGGAGTTGGAGCAACTTGAACAAGAAAGCGAACATTGATCTCCTTCATCAAGGATATTTAAAACAGCGTAAAAAGGTGACCTATCAGGTAAGACTGTATCAGTTGATTATCTTCATCGTCTTTTTTTCCTCTTGGGAAATTGCCGGAAAAAACAGCTGGATCAATCCATTGCTGTTCAGTTATCCAAGTCGAATCTGGAATCTGTTCATGGAGAAAATAAAAGATGGTACGCTGCTTTCCAATATCAGCATCACCGTTACCGAAACCATCTTCGGGTTTATTCTGGGGACACTCATCGGTACCATCATGGCTGCCATCCTTTGGTGGTCGCCGATGATTTCCAGAGTGCTTGAGCCATATCTAGTCATTCTGAATGCCATGCCTAAAGTCGCACTTGGCCCTATTTTAATTGTTGCCATTGGCCCTAATATGGGATCGATTATCACAATGGGAGCCATCATTTCTGTTATCATCACAACCATCGTCGTTTATACCGCCTTTAAAGAAGTGGATGATAACTATCTAAAAGTACTGAGGACCTTCGGAGCAACCCGCAGGCAGCTTTTTCAGCAAGCAGTCCTCCCAGCGTCCTACCCTACTATTATTTCCACACTTAAGGTGAACGTTGGTTTGGCTTGGGTCGGAGTCATTGTCGGAGAATTTCTGGTCAGCTCCAAAGGACTAGGCTATATGATTATTTATGGGTTTCAAGTATTCAATTTCACCCTCGTCCTATTGAGCTTATTGATTATCGCAGTGTTTGCGACAATCATGTATCAACTAGTAGAGTACCTTGAAAAAAAACTTGTTAAACATTCGTAAAAATAAAGAGCAACCCCTTAAATGGAGTTGCTCCTCTTTATTTTATCGAGACAATGTGTCAGTACATCATCTTTCATAATGAAACTATATCGATTATCTTTTCTTATGTTTGCTGGTATCTCCTTCATGAGGACAGGCCCATTGGTTTCAAAATATGTAGACTGCTTTTCCAACTTATCGATTACGGCAAAATAAACATTCTTAATAATGACTTTTTCTCTTCCATCCACTTTATACTGACCTATGTATTTCAACTGGGACACATGTCCACCTGTTTCTTCCTTTACTTCCCTGATTGCACCTTGATCGGCAGTTTCCCCGTCTTCCACTTTTCCCCCTGGAAACTCCATTCCCCTGTTCTTATGACTTGTCAACAGCCACTGATCTTGGTAACGGCAAATTACCCAGACGTGTTTGGGGTCTCGAGAAAAAGGATGGTCTTCAAAGGATAACATCACTCGGTTGTTATAAATATCTTCAAACTCATACATACTATCGAAACTCCAATATCTCTTTTTTCTTATTTATCTTATCATAGTAGCATCGAAAATGTGAGAGTCAAGTACCCCATTTAGACCATCATTTCTAAAAAAAATTATTCAATAATATCATCCATAAGCCCCTGATCTTTAATATGGGCCTTTGTTGCTTCATCACCAAGCTCATAGATCATCTTGAACGCCTGCTGCAATCCGTTATCATAGGCATCATTCTCGCGGTCATAATGATATTGAACAAACGGGATATGAGCCCGCCAAAAACCCTGCCAATCTGAAGAATAATTCTGATCAAATATTTCCCTTAATTGCGTTATTTCATCATCTGTTGCCTGTATTTGATAATCCCAAGAAGATGCTGTACTAACTTGTGAGATTGAACCCTCTGCCAGTGAAATGTAGTATGTTTTACGCTCCATGTATCTTCACCCTTTCCAGTATCTTCTCTTATTTTCACACAAAATCGCTGCTTTATTCTTTAGTTTCTGTTGTTACGGATCCGCCTTTTTCTTAATGGCATCTATTACTTTCTTCAAAATGTTAGGTATCGGCACACCAATGCGTGATGCATTTTCCATAATGGAAATGAATTCATTGACCAAATAAAATAAAATCGTAACGTCTTTTATCAAATTAGTACCTAAAATAATGTCCAACACATGCGCGATGCTGACCAATGCGAAAATAAATACCTTTTGTGCGATCCCCTTAAAACCCACTCGACTTGACAATCGCTTTTCCACATACGCAGCCATGATTCCTGTTACATAATCTACGACGACAAACATAATTAAAAACATCAATAGTGAGCTGAAGCCTCCATACAAAAACGAAGCCATGGAGCCCACAAATGATACAGACCCAAGATAGATTAAGTTGTACTTGTCCATGACAAATCCCCCTACACACTCATTTTTTTCTATATTGCATTGTATGCAAATTGCTAACTTCCCGTTACGAATTAGTAGAGTTTTGTGTATGAACTTATTAAATTTGAGGAAACTAATCATTATTTTACTAGAGGAGATAGAAGTGATATGAAATCATTTGAGACGTTCGTAAACAAATATCATAAAAAATGGATCAGAGATGATGAGGATATTGATGCAGTGGCGTATTCGATCGTTAACAGTTTCACACGGGAGCAATGTATCGATCTTATAGCGGAATTATCAGATGAAGATCTTCATCAAGTGGTTGCGGAATTGGTGATGGAACAGGTGAAGGAATTATTGATAAGCGGAGATAACGGGGACCAGGGACTGCTTCATTGACTTTCCTCATTAATAAAGCCTGATGCAAGGACTCCGTACAAGTCCTAGCACCAGGCTATTTGTTTTATTTACCTAAGAATGCATGCAACATCCAGTTGTGTTTCTCCACGCTCTGGTGGATCGCAAGAAGCATGTCCCCAGTGGTTTCATCTCCCACTTGGTCCGCAATCTCCATGCCTTCTTTTAACTCTTCTATCAGCGTTGAAAAGTCACTTGCAATGGATTGTACCATCTGTTCTGCCGTTTCTTTCCCTTCAGCTTCATGGATGGTGGCTATCTCCAAGATCTCTTTCATCGTTCCAACTGGAGTTCCCTCAATTGCTAATAGTCGCTCTGCCAATTCATCAATATGTGTGGCAGCCTCCCCGTACAACTCTTCAAACTTTTCATGAAGTGTGAAGAATTCCGGCCCTTTAACAAACCAATGATAATTATGTAACTTAATAAAAAGAACACTCCAGTTTGCTACTTGCTTATTTACTACATCTGTTAATTGATTAGACATTTTGTTCATTTACCTCCTTCAAATATAACAACATCTATATAGGTTTTTTACCCCTTATAGCGTCCCCCTAAACAATGGACTTATGCCTAAACAAAAGCTTTTTATAAGATAGAATATTAGTGATAAACTGTATATAATGATTTTCTTTAAGGAGGTATACAACAACATGATGACCATCTTAATCATCTGCATCATCATCGTATTAGTCGTGCTTTTCCTAACCCTACTCTCCACCAACAAAGCCTACAAATACGAACACACCATAGACCCAATCGACCCAACCAAAAACGAAACGGACCCTGCTGAAGAGGAGAAGAAATAAAAAAGTTAAAAAAATTTAAAAAAGGGGTCAGACCCCTAAAGGTATTTTGCATTAAATGTCGAAACCCCCTGAGCGCTTAGCTCAGGGGGTTAATTTAAATTCACTATCATTGTTTGTATGTCGGTTAGTAGTATTCGTAGATGTAAGGTGAATCTGGTTGTTCTACTTTTTCAAGTGTATCTACTTCAACATATGGAAGCGTCCAGTTGTTGTATTGGGTGGTGGTCAGTGTTCCACTCACTTTCACCCAGTCATCATTCTGAAGGTCTCCTCCCCCGCTCATAGTGGACAATGTCCCATAAACACTGGCATCCGCTACACAGCAAGACAATCCAAAACGTGCGACAACAAACTGATTCTCTGTAAAGTCTGCTTCTCGGTATACAAATCCAACCATTTCTATTTTCTTGCCGACAAATTCATCAATGCTCATATCAATGATGTTCATCATCGGAATATACCTTTCATCATCCACGACAATAGTATCCATCTCAAGCATTTCGGCCTTCAGTTCTTCATAATATCCTTCTGGAGGTTCCTGTAGTTCAAACCCTTCCGGATGTTCTAATGGTGCATCCGCTAACTGTTCATCAATGGTAGGTTCCCCATTCTCCTGATCTTCCATATACCCTTCAGGATCATCCAAGTAAGCTTCCGCCCTGGATGTTTCAGATTCCCCACTTGCGCCGTCAGCACCACCAGATGGCCCATCAAATGCACCCGCCTGCTCACGTTGTTCCACAATCACCTTAGAATTCGTAAATCCGCGCTTATCGATAATTGAGCTGTCCAAAATATTATCTGGGAACATGAAACCTGTCACAACAGGCAACACAAACATCGAATAAATCAATATAGATTGAATGGGAGTAGAAGACTCCCCGTGGTCAAATCCACAATTACACACTAATTCGTCCTTATTTTTGGATCCGCTGCGCCAAATCTGCACAATTCCAAGAATAAACAAAGTTCCTGCTGCAAAATACATGAACGGCATCATCCGCGGAGCAATGAAATTTGTGATATCCCCTGTGGCCAGAAGTTTAAAAAACAAGAGAGTAAATCCTAGCAATATGATTCCACGCAAGTAAATGTGGAACCCATAATCACGATTGCTTTCCATCAATTATCATCCTCTCTCCTACAGCACAAGCTGCTGGAAAATAAGTATGGCGGCGAACACAACAATCGTCACAACTGCCATAAATACAAGTACAAATTTTGTACGGAAATAAGCAAAAAGCATAAAAGTATTTTTTAAATCTAGCATAGGTCCATATACCATGAATGCTAACAACGATCCGACTGTAAAGGTTGAGCCAAATGATGCGGCAACAAAGGCATCTGCTTCAGAACATAGAGAAAGCACAAATGCAAAAGCCATCATGACTGCTGGAGATAATACCTCATTTTGACCAAGCGCCATCAATACACTGCGGTCAAGGAATGTCTGGAATAAACTCGCAATAAACGCACCGGCGATCAAGTATTTCCCCATGTCAAAAAACTCATCGCTAGCATGGTAAAATGTTGCTTTCCATTTGTTCTGCTGAAGTACCGGCTGCTCAAGCTCTAAGTCTTGTCTTCCTTGCAACTCACTTTTCGTCCAGCGAAGCTGATTTTTATTATCAAAAAGCAATAACATCAAAAATCCAATAACAATACACAAAATAAAGGCAAGTCCGAATCTACCGTATAAAATGGTAGGGTCCCCGTTGAATGCAAAGTATGTAGAAGCTACAACCACCGGGTTAAGAATAGGTGCACCTACAAGCAAGACTACTCCTACGTGAAGCGGCATCCCTTTTTTAATTAATCTACGAACAACCGGAATAATCGCACATTCACAGATTGGTAGAATGACCCCAAGTAACGCTGCCGGAATAATGGCACCAATGGGACTCTTAGGTAAGTATTTTTTTATTTTTTCCTCTGAAACAAATGTTTGAATCAACGCAGAGGCGAATACACCAAGTAAAATAAACGGTATGGCTTCAATGACGATACTAAGGAAAATTGTATTTACATTCAGCCATGAGCTTGGAATATCAAGAGAGATCTCCTTGAAATCTATAAAAAAGAATAGGTATAGGAAAACCCCAATCAAAGCAAGCCCGATTAAATCTTTCAAAAGACTACTGCTTTTCCTCATTCTTCTACTCCTATCATATTTTCTATTTTGTATTATAACATATCAAACTTTTAAAACTTTATCTTTGTTACTAGCAATATATGTCTAATCTATTAACAGTATGATAGAAATGTTTGGAAAGCTTTTTCGTGTTTCTGCTTCTTGATTCCTCCTGCACATTCCTATACTATATGTAATATCTATAATCGTAATGATTACTATTTGCAAGAAAGAGGAGTGTTCACTATGCATCAATGGGTTATCATCGGTGGTGGCATCCAAGGTTTAACCGTTGCCACGTTTTTGCTTAAAAAGAATAAAACTACCATCAACCAATTAAGAATAGTTGATCCAAATCACAAGCCATTGGAAAATTGGAAAAGGTGTACCTCCACTATTTCCATGCCATACTTGAGATCGCCCTCTGTACATCATTTAGATACAGATCCATTTAGTTTGCAGTCTTTTTCCAAGAAAGAACCAAACTATCAATCAAACAATGATTTTTACGGAAGATATAAAAGACCTTCCTTACATATGTTTAATGATCATTGTGATCACCTGGTTGATGAATTGGAAATCCTGCAAGCTTATGTCACATCAAAGGTTAGTCATATAGAAAAGCATGATGGGTATTGGATAGTGGACCTTGAAAATGGAGAAAAATTAAAATCGGAAAAAGTCGTGATAGCCATCGGAATCAGTGAGCAGTTGCACCTCCCAGAATGGGCAAAAAATTTAAAACAGACCAATCCTAACTCATTATTCCATGTGTTTGACAAGGATCTTCCGAGCTTTGAAAAAATGAATGCCCCGTTTGTAGTGGTGGGTGGTGGAATTACCGCCACTCATCTAGCAATCAAACTGGCTTCTTTGTTCCCTGGTGAAGTAACCATGCTAAAACGCCATCCATTCAGGGTTCATGATTTTGACAGTAATCCTGAATGGCTTGGTCCTAAAAAACGGCAGCCTTTTGTCAAAATGAAAGACTATGAAAAAAGACGCGATGCCATAAGGTCAGCAAGGCATAAAGGCTCCATCCCATCGGAATTACGGAACAGACTCAGCCATCTAGTTCGAACAGAGAAATTAATTATTAAAGATGGAATGGTAACAGAATATCAAGTCCGTCCTAAGGAAGTACAACTTTCACTTGATACAGGAGAATTTGTAAAAGCTGGCTCCATCCTTATGGCAACTGGTTTTGAACAGAACCTTCCTGGCAAGGACTGGCTAGAACCTGTCATCAAACAAGAAAAGCTTCCATGTGCCAAGTGCGGTTATCCCATTGTTAACCACATGTTAGAATGGGCACCAAACCTCTATGTGAGTGGAGCACTAGCAGAACTTGAAGTTGGCCCAATTGCCCGAAATATATCAGGAGCAAGAGTAGCAGCGTCCATCATTTCATCAGCAAATTAAAACAGAACAAGGAGTATAAACTAACTTGTCTATACTCCCTTTTGTTCGAGCTATCAGTTTACAGCCTTTTGGGTGAATTCTTCTACTTCCTTGGACTGTAATTTCATCCAACTATTATTCTTGTATTTTAAACCCAATAAAACAGCTCTAAATAGATTATCCAGACCAATGGCAATCCAAACACCCGCTATTCCTAAACCAATATAAATACCGAGAAGATAGACCCCTACTGTTCGAATCAACCATATTCCAATGGCAGTTACATACATTGGGAATCTAGTATTTTCACCCCCATGGAAAACTCCCGTCAATATTAAGACAACAGCAAGAATAGGTTGGATAAAGGCATCTATTTGAAGAGCAATGGTAATCTGTTGTATAACTTGTATATCTTTAGTGAAAAAGCCAGCTGCCCATTCAGCTAAGAAAAATAACATCAAACCTAGAATCGTCATCGCACCGACACCAATCAGAACGCAAAAATCCGCATACTTTTTTGCCCCTGCCAAATCATTGGCACCAAGCCTTTGTCCTACCAAGGTAGTAGCGGCAGTTGCAAAACCATAGCCGATCATATATGAAAATATTTCAATGTTCCCTGCTATCTGGTGTGCTGCAAATGTATTGGTCCCTAAAGCTACTATCATTCCAAAGTAACGGACCTGACCGATTCTCATTACAAGCCTTTCGCCTGCTGCAGGAGTGCCTAACGCCAGCAACTGATACTGGACTTCTTTATCAGGGCGCCAATAAGACAGACTGAACTTCATATCGTTTGATCTTCCTAAATACCACAACAGACCGGCAACTCCCACCAACCTTGCAATCAAAGTGGCATATGCTGCCCCTTCCAAACCAAGTGCTGGAACAAAGAACCAACCAAAAATTAGAATGTAGTCCAAAGCAATGTTTAGTAGATTAATAAAAATACTTATTTTCATTGGTGATTTAGTATCACCAGCTCCTCTTAAAATACTGCTGAGGACAAACATTAACGAAATAAATACAGATGGCACTGCCACAATCCTAAAATAACTGGCTGCAGGAGTGAGGACTTCCTCTGAGACTCCCATTAACTTTAATAGTGACTCAGCAAATAAAAGTGAAATCAAGCCAAATAATATACCTATTATAACCGCAAGCAGGATGGATTGTTGCGCTACCTTTCCTGCTTTTTTGTCATTACCTGCCCCTGTATTTTTTGCGATAAAGACGTTTGCTGCCACCCCGATAGACATGAATACCGCAAAATAAACTGCAAGGATTGCATTTGTAACTCCTACAGCAGATACCTCAATCAAACCTAATTGGGAAACAAATAATGTATCCACAAATCCTAAGATCGTCTGAAAAAAATTATCGATAACTGCAGGAATGGAAAGTAGAAGAATCGTTTTTACTATCTGCCTGTTCGTTTCTGATGAATGCAATGGCTTTGTCATGTTTCCCCCTATTTTATCTAATGAATTTGTCAATCGCCTCATTCAATTTTTCTACTACTTTTTCATCCCCTTCCTTAATTGCTTCTACCACACAGCCTTCAAGGTGGTCTTTAAGGATCAGCTTCCCGCAATTGTCTAATGCCGATCTAATTGCAGCTATTTGGATCAAAAGATCACCACAATCTCTTTCATTACTCGCCATCTCTTTTACCGAACGGACATGACCTTCAATTCTTGCCAGCCTGTTCACTATACTTTTGCGATGCTTATGGTGGTCTCCCACTTTACCGCCACCTTCCATAAATAATACTTCTATCATAACCCCCCCTAGGGGATATTTTAAAGAAAAAAATTCCAAAAAAAACCCAGAGTATAGGAACTCTGGGTTTTACCATTATTTTATCCAAAAACTTTTTTCAAATCTTCTTTATCCTGCTCTAACCAGAACTTCATCAATCGTTTTGCACCTTCGAGATCATGAAGCTTTGCTTGACCGCACTGTTTTTCATTGGAAGCCGGAATCTCTTCCACTTGGATACCATCTTTTAATGTGTCTTCCATTAAGTCTACAATTTCATCTACTGTCGGCTCGCCGCTTACCACTAGGTAGTAGCCAGTTTGGCAGCCCATTGGAGATATATCGATGATATCAAAATGGCTGTATTTTTCCGCATGTGTACGGATGTTGAATGCCAATAAGTGCTCTAGAGTATGAATAGCGTCCGGCTTCATCGCCTGTTTGTTTGGTTGGCAAAAACGAATATCATATTTATTAACAACACCGTCTGTTCCTACCTTGTGAACTCCACAATGACGAACATAAGGAGCTTTAACCGCATTATGATCTAGTTCAAAACTTTCTACTGAAGGCATAATTGCACTCTCCCTTTATTTAAAAGTTAAATACAGTATAACACAGATTCAATTCCAATTAAATTCATCTGATTTATACGAATTTAATAAATTTTTGGTTTCCCAAACTTTCGATTATAATTTACTTGAGGTGACAGTAAATGAAACATGTCTTATTATCCATTATACGTTTTTATCGAAAATTCATATCCCCATTAACCCCGCCAACCTGCCGATTTTATCCGACATGCTCCCATTATGGCATGGAGGCAATCGGACGTTTTGGAGCTATCAAGGGCGGTTGGCTTACAATAAAGAGAATTCTTAAATGCCATCCTTTCCATCCAGGCGGCATCGATCATGTCCCGGAAAAGAAAGAAAAGAATTAATTTTGCTCATATCCATTTACAACAAGATCTAATTTACCTGTGTGCGGATCAATGACCAATCCATGCACAGGTACCCCGTCTGGCATAAGTGGATGGTTTGCAATCATATCTACACTCTCACGAACGCTTTCCTCCACGCTATCGAACCCTTTTAAGAAGCCTTTTACATCAATGCCTGCATATTTCAAGTCATCAATTGTTTCTTTCGTTACTCCCCTTGCTTCCATCTTTTCACGCATGCCTACCGGATTGATTTTGCCCATTCCGCAATCGTGATGGCCAACAACCAATACTTCATCTGCATTAAGTTCAAATACTGCAACCAAGATACTTCTCATGATACTTCCAAATGGATGAGATACAATCGCTCCGGCATTTTTTACAATTTTCATATCGCCATGTTTCAGGTTCATCGCCTTTGGTAACAAGTCCATCAGCCTTGTATCCATGCATGATAACACCACTAATTTCTTGTCAGGAAATTTGGTGGTCTGGTATTGAATATACTCCTCTTTTTCAACAAAACCCGTATTATGTTCTAAAATTTCATCCAGTAATTTCATCTGTTTTACCCTCTTTCTGAATAATAATT
Organism: Sutcliffiella horikoshii; assembly: GCF_019931755.1. Taxonomy (NCBI): domain Bacteria; kingdom Bacillati; phylum Bacillota; class Bacilli; order Caryophanales; family Bacillaceae; genus Sutcliffiella; species Sutcliffiella horikoshii. The sequence goes on from NZ_CP082918.1 coordinate 3,408,250, forward strand.
TAGATTCCCTTCTTTCAATATGACAAACTCAAACCAAAATGACAATAAAAATAGCTTGTTTTCTTGCTAAGTTTTTAGTACTATTCAATATGTAAATCGTAAAGATTACGCTTTAAACGAGAAAGGAAGTTAATATTTTTATGAAAAAGAAAATACCTGTAACAGTACTAAGCGGTTACCTTGGTGCCGGAAAAACAACATTGTTGAACCATATTTTATCAAATAGAGAAGGTTTGAAGATTGCTGTAATTGTAAACGATATGAGTGAAGTGAATGTCGATGCCGCACTTATCCAGCAAGGCGGATTTTCCAGAACCGAAGAAAAGTTGGTAGAAATGCAGAATGGCTGCATTTGTTGCACCTTGCGTGATGATTTAATGAAGGAAGTAGAGCGTCTAGTAGACGAAGGCAACATCGACTACATCGTTATCGAATCCTCCGGAATAAGTGAGCCAATACCTGTTGCCCAAACTTTTACTTACTTAGATGAAGAATTTGATATTGATCTCACTGAAAAGTGCCGCTTAGATGCGATGATTACTGTGGTTGATGGGTTCCGCTTCTATGACGACTATCAATCCGGCGAAAGTCTCTTAGATCGTAAACAGGGAACAGACGAATCGGATATCCGTGAGATTTCTGATCTACTAATCGACCAAATTGAATTCGCTGACATTCTTTTATTAAATAAAACTGATTTACTAGAACCAGAAAATGTAGTGGAATTAGAGGCACTATTGAAGAAATTGAATCCTGATGCAAAAATAATCCAAACGGTAAACAGCCAAGTAGAGTTGGAAGCCATTTTGAACACAGGATTGTTCGATTTTGAAAAAGCGAGCCAAGCAGCGGGTTGGATCAAGGAATTGAACGAAGAGCACATCCCTGAAACAGAGGAATATGGAATATCTTCCTTCGTTTATCGTCGCAGAAAGCCATTTCATCCTGAGAGATTTAAAGCTTGGCTAGATAATTGGCCTAACGAGATTGTCCGTGCCAAAGGATTCTTCTGGCTTGCTTCAAGAAATGATATGGCTGGTTTGATTTCCCAAGCTGGTGCATCTATTATGATTCAAGGTGCAGGTGAATGGGTTGCAAGCTACAGCGAAGAGGAGAAAAGACAAACATTAGAAGAAGAACCAGAATTATTGGAAAGATGGGACGAAACTTATGGAGACAGAATGACAGAACTTGTTTTTATCGGCATTGAAATGGAACAAAAACAGATTGAACGCTCACTAGACACCTGTCTTCTTACTGAAAAAGAAATGAATGAGGACTGGTCCAAGCTTGCTGATCCTGTTCCCGCTTTTATCATAGAGTAATTGTAAAAATTTTATAACATTAATCTTTTTGGTTCTCAAATCGTAACAGTTACGATATAATGTGTGAGGATATATAAACGAGAGGAGAAAACAATGAAAACTAAATCTATTTTTATCGCAATGATGTTAGTAGTTTTTACATTCCTTGTTGGATGTAATTCAGATAATCAGGCTTCTGACGGCAGTGAAAAGTTGACTGTCTATACGACCATCTTCCCTTTGGAGGACTTCACAAAGAAAATTGGAGGGGATCATGTTGATGTGAAATCTGTCTTTCCTGCTGGTGCAGATGCACATACTTTTGAGCCATCTACCAAAACAATGAGTGAAATGGCTTCTGCCGATGCTTTCATTTATACAGGTGTTGGCGTTGAAGGCTTTGCGGATAAAGCCAAAGAAGTCCTAGGAAACGAGGACGTAAAGATTGTTGGAGCTGCAGAAGGAATTGAGCTACGACCAGAGGGTGGAGAATCTGAACACGAAGAACACGGGGATGAGCACTCCGACGAAGCTCATGACGAAGAGCACGGTGATGAGCATTCCGACGAAGCTCATGATGAAGAGCACGGTGATGAGCACTCCGACGAAGCTCATGACGAAGAACACGGTGATGAACACTCCGACGAAGCTCATGACGAAGAGCACGGTGATGAACACTCCGACGAAGCTCATGACGAAGAACACGGTGATGAACACTCCGACGAAGCTCATGACGAAGAACACGGTGATGAGCACTCCGACGAAGCTCATGATGAAGAGCACGGCGATGAGCATGCAGAAGATGGACATGAAGGACATGACCATTCTAATGGAGATCCACACGTGTGGTTAGACCCTACTCTTTCTATCACACTTGCTGAAAATGTGAAAAATGCACTTGTTGAATTAAAACCAGAAGCAAAAGAAGATTTTGAAGCAAACTTTGAAACAGTGAAAGCTGACTTAGAAAAATTAGATACAGAATTCAAAGAAACAGTAGATAGCGCGAAAACAAATAAGATATTAGTTTCCCATGCAGCATACGGTTACTGGGAGAACCGTTATGGATTGGAGCAAATCAGCGTAACTGGTTTATCTCCAACTCAAGAGCCTTCACAGAAACAACTGACTGAAATTATTAACACCGCAAAAGAAAATGAAATCCAATATGTTATTTTTGATCAGAACATCAGCGGAAAGATTGCTGAAGTGGTGAAAAATGAAATCAAAGCAGAGGCTCTAGTCCTGCATAACCTAGAGGCAGCAACAGAAGAAGACGTAGAAAATGAAGAAGATTACTTCAGCTTGATGCGTCAAAACTTAGAAACGTTGAAGAAGGCGTTGAATTAAATAGAAATGGAAAGAGGCAGCCGTTGTTGGGCTGCCTCTTTTTTTGAATTTCCGTATTCGCTTAAGAAACAGCCCTTCCCTACTCTCCTCTTCCTCTCAACGCCTCACAAAACCCTTCCACTTTCTTATCATCAATATCTTTTCCTATCAGAATAATGGAAGGCTCTACGTCGATTTTCTCGACTCTGTTCAACACCAAAGTGGAAGCAGCATACTGAAACTCGTACAAGCCTGGAGTTTCATCAAGCCGCACAATCCCCTTGGACCTTACCACCTGTTTAGAAAGTTTCTTCAATTGTTTCTCTAATACCACTCGATTTACAGGCTCGAAAAACGCGACTTTCACTGCTTCAATGTGGTGGTGATGGTGGTGATGGTGGTGATGACTATCATGGCCATGTCCATCCCCTTCCACTCTCACTTCTCTCATTTGCATTCTCTTTTCCAAAAGAATCTCCAGTGGAACCTCCCCATAACTCGTCCGGTAGACAGGAATGTGATCCTCTAACTCATCAGCAAGCTTGGACTCCACTTTAATCAACTCTTTTTCGGAGACAAGATCCATTTTATTCAACACCAACAAATGGGCAGATGTGACTTGCTCCTTCAACAGGCCTCGTATTTCTTTGGAACTGTTGAAAAAGCTTTGATACTCCAGATAATGACTTGCATCTACAAGACTGATCATGGACTGCAATTCAAAATGTTCCATGTACGTGGGGGTCAACAAGACATCTTTAATTTCAAGTGGATTGGCGACACCAGTTCCTTCAATAATTAGGACGTCCACCTTTTCACCCACATATTGATCTAGCGTGGATTTCAAATCAACTTGAATGGTACAGCAGATGCATCCATTCAGAAGCTCCACCACCCTCTCTCCCTGAAAAAGGTGATTTTCCACATTTTCATCACCAAGTTCATTTAGAATGATTCCGGGCTTTAATCCTTCATTTTTAAAATGTTCTAGCATATGTAAAAGCACGGTTGTTTTGCCGCTCCCTAAAAATCCGCTTATAACGTAAACTGGTACCTTTTTTGACATTTTATTAGCACTCCTAACGTTTCTTCTTCTTATAATCCTAATACCCATTATACATTTGCTCTAAAAGCAAATAAAACCATTATCAAATCGTAATCATTACGCTTTTAATTTTATAGTTTATACAGCATCCTTTCAAGTAATTTAAATTACCATTTTACTTATCATTCTGACAGCTTTATGGTCTTACTTTTTCTTTAGCAAATTATGCATATTTTGTGGAAAAATGTGGACTCTAACGGTATATAACAGCTTGAAGGGACGTAGCCAAAATGGAAGATGTAGTAATTGCACGGTCATTGTTTGGAACCACGATGGGATTTCATATCATTTTTGCGACACTTGGCGTTGGGATTCCTTTAATGATTTTAATTGCCGAATTAATGTATCAGAAAACGAAAAACCGTGAATACGCTATTATGGCAAAAAGATGGACGAAAGCTAAAGCGGTGTTACTTGGTGTCGCAATTCCTACAGGGACGATCGCCGGAGTTCAGCTTTCCCTTTTGTGGCCTGGTTTTATGGAGGTCATCGGTAAGGTTATGGCCCTCCCTTTTCAGATTGAAATATATGCTTTTTTCATTGAAGCATTGTTTATTTCCATTTACGTGTATGCAGCGGACCGCATTTCACCGTGGATGCGAATATTGAGTGTGACGCTTGTGACCATCGGTGCGGCGGCGTCAGCGGTCTTGATAACAAACGTCCATGCTTTTGAAGGAACACCGGCAGGATTCCGAATTGAAAATGGCCAGATAGTCGATGTCGACCCTTGGGCTGCTTTTTTTAACCCAAGTTTCGTCGTTACTGCTGCCCATGTGGCAGTATCTGCATTTATGACTGGTGCGTTTGTCATTGCCTCTGTTGCAGCTTATAAAATGTTACGAAACAAGCATGATGAGCGAGTATATAAATTTCACCGAAAGGCTCTGATCATGGGGCTTGTTGTGGGAGGAATATTTTCGTTTATGACGGCCATTAACGGTCATGAATCTGCGCAACTTTTGCATCAATACCAGCCAGAAAAATTGGCGGCAGCAGAAGGACTCTTTGAAACACAGTCACATGCTCCACTTGCAGTCGGAGGATTCACCGACCGTGAAACAAAGGAAGTGAAATGGGGCATTGAAATACCGTGGGCTTTGAGCTTTTTAGCGGATGACCGTTTTGACACGGTCGTGGTCGGACTCGATGATTTCCCTGAGGAGTATTGGCCTCCATTATTTGTCCATACCCTTTTCAACGCAATGGTTGGAATAGGTTCACTTTTAATCATGCTCTCTTTGGTTGGCTTCTTTTGGAGCAAGGTTCTCAAAAAAACAACCTATCCAAAATGGCTTATGTGGCTCTTTGTAGCAGCGGGTCCTCTTTCGGTGATGGCTATCGAGTTTGGATGGATTTTCGCATGTACGGGTAGACAGCCTTGGGTTATTTATCGAGTGATGTTAACGGAGGATGCTGTAACAGGCAACCAAAATCTTGCCGCATTATTCATCGCGTTTGCAGGGATCTATGTACTTCTCGGGGTTGCAGTGGTATTAGTCCTTCGCTATTACTTTAAGCGCCATCCAATTGAGGACGAGTTGAACGATATTCCCCCATCATCTAACGGGGTTCAAGCATAAGGAGGATTACCTTCATGACAGATGTAATATTGGCAATTACCGTCCTATGGGGCTTCATTTTCATATACGCCGTCATGGCGACGATGGATTTTGGAGCCGGTTTCTGGTCCATGCTCTATATCAAGAATGAAAAAACAAATGCCACCAATATCGCTAACCGGTATTTATCGCCAACATGGGAAGTTACCAATGTCTTTGTTGTTGCTGTAGTGGTGGCTATATACAGTTTCTTTCCAAGCGCTGCCTATACGCTAGGGACTGTTCTTTTAATCCCGGGAAGCATCATTCTTCTGTTGCTTGCAGTGCGAAGCGGGTTCCTTGTGTTCTCTCATATCGTGGATGATTACCATAAACCTTTAACATACGTTTCGGGTATCAGCGGTATTATCATCCCAGCTTTTTTAATACTCGTATTGCCGATTACTCATGGCGGGTTTGTGGACAATATTGACGGCGTGGATACATTAATGCTTGGCCGTTTATTGACAAGTCCCAACGCACTCTCTTTCATCCTTTTTGCAATTAGCAGTACGTTGTTTTTGTCTTCTTTGTTGCTTGCTGACTTTTCTAAAGTTGCAAATGACAGACATGCGTATGCTATTTATAGAAGAGATGCACTAATACTAGGTCCAGTTTCATTATTGGGAGCCCTGTTAATCATGGTCACCATGCGATATGAAGCAACATGGCTCTTTAATGGAATGATGGACTATATTGTATGGTTATTCATTTCTGCGGGTATGTTTGTCGTAACAGGCGTTGCACTTGTTATTCCAGGAAAGAATGGCTGGACCGGCCTGCCGAGATTAGGGGTTGTTTCTGCTTTTATCCAGTACGCGTTGGCAAGTTACGCATACGGCCGGGCACATCTTCCCTATATCATCTATCCTAATGTCACAATCCAAAACGCATTTACAGACCCTGCTTCCTTTCGGGCACTTTTCATCACGTATATTGTCGGTTTTATCATTTTATTTCCAGGCTTTATCTACTTCTGGCGATTGTTTATGAAGGATGAAAAATACATCAGAAGTGAAAATTAAGGTCAGGAGTAATGTGCTCCTGGCTTTTCTTATTTTGAAAAATTACACAGTACTTTCTGGATCGAACTCCATGAACGCTTACAGTAGAAAACAGGTTTGTTGCTCTCTTTTGCTTTTTGCTTGATCACTTTAGCAAGATTGTGGTTGATATAATCGGTTAGAACCAAAATAATATCAATATGCTCAGGAATGCTTCTCTTCACTACTTGTACCTTTCTTCCGTCAATATGTAAGACATTTTCAAATCCCTGTGTAACAAGTTTTTCTTGAATATTGCCTAAATGATCTGCGCCAACTACCATTAATGAAGCCATAATATTCTACTTCCCTTCTATCGCTTAATTGAGAATCGTTCTCTTTTATAACTACATAATAATTGAGAATGATTCTCTTTGTCAATAAAATTATAAATTATACCTATTTTTTATAATCAAGTATGAAAATTTTTTTATGGCTAACAATAAAAACGTATCTTCTGTACAAAAAAGGAGGACGTAACATTGGCAAAAGAAGTATTATGTGAAGTGGAAAACTGTAACTATTGGGGACAAGGCAACCTTTGCCAAGCCGATGCTATCTATGTGGTGAGCCACAAAGGGAACACTGCACACAATTCAAAGGATACCGACTGTAAAACATTCAAGCCTGCTCATTAAAAAACAAAGAGCCCAAGAGCTACCTGGCAGGTAACTCTTGGGCTTTTCTATGCAATAAAGCCGGTTCTTTAGTTGATTGGTTAATCGCCGCTGTTCCTTTCCGCAAATGGCTTCGCTTTCCTAGGGGCTGACGAGAGCCTCCTCGGCTTCGCCTGCGGGGTCTCCACCTAGCGCTATCTCCCTCAGGAGTCTTCGCCTTTTGCTCCAATCCACAGCTAGAAACTACAAGAACGAAAAGTTTATTTTTTTCAGTGGTTAACTCAAATACCTCTTCATAAACCCTATATTGAATGAAGTAACCTTGTTGATTGGAGTGGAAGGCGCGTAGACGCCCGCGGGAGGAAGGGACAGGTGAGACCCCGCAACGGAGTGAGGAGGCTCACGGACCGCCCGCAGGCAAGCGAAGCGCCTGGAACGGAAATCAACCGTATTTTGTAATTTCCTTTTTTTATAAAAATAAAAGCCCCCAATTACTGGAGGCCGTTGCTTCCCTTTGATAGACTTCTTCTAAAGAACCACTTCATAACTAATCCGTGCTTTGGCGACAAGAAAAAGGTTAAAACAAACAATAACCCAGCCATCGAAGCCATCATACCTGATATCGAAACGTTAAACATGGATGCCGCATAATATCCAAGAACTGCCGAGGCAACCCCGATACCGGCACTTAATAAAAGCATGATACTCAATTTATCAGTCAGGAGATAAGCACTTGCCCCCGGAGCAATAAGCATCGCTACAACTAATATCGCCCCTACACTATCAAAAGAGGCAACTGTAGTGATGGAGAGCATCCCCATCAATAAATAGTGCATGAACATGACCGGTATCCCAATGGCAAGGGCCATTTCAGGATCAAACGAGCAAATTTTCAATTCTTTATAAAAGAGCAGAATGACTGCCAGATTAATGATCAGAACAGCTCCAAGCATCCATACTGCCCTTGGTCCGAGATCCATTCCTGCAATAATCAATGTGTCCCAAGGAACAAAGGCTATTTCCCCCATCAGCGCATGATCCACATCTAAATGAATTCTTCCTGCGTATAACGATACTAAAATAACGCCTAGCGCAAAAAGAGAAGTAAATACAACACCGATTGCCGCATCTGACTGCACGCCTGAGGAATGGAGCAGCTGAATGAAAAATGCGGTCAATAACCCCACAACTAATGCGCCTGCAAACATATATATACCGTCTAAGCTGCTTGAGACAAGGTATGCTCCAACGATACCAAGTAATACAGTATGACTAATCGCATCCGCAAGCATCGCCATTCTTCTTAGGATAAGAAAACATCCAGTAAGACCGCAAGTAATGCCGACTAATGATCCAGTTAAAATAATCCATCCTTCATAACTCATCAGCCTTCACTCCCTTCTACTGCAGAATGGAAGCCTTTGTTTCCTATTTTTCTTTTCTTTTTATATAAAAATAAACCATTGGGTTCCCTGCCGAAATCTTTGAGCAAAGCCCGTAGCTCATCAATTATTTCTTTCGGTCCATTTAAAAGGTCCATACTGCCTTCTCGCCAATTTGAGACAGGGAATTTGCTTTCAAACATAAGATACATATCCAATAACCTGTTTTTCAGAACAATTTCATGGGCCAACTCAAGCCCTTTTTCCGTTAGCATCAATTGTTTATTAGCTTGCTCTTCTGCTAATAATCCTTCTTTTTTCAAGTCCTTAACCACACCGAGAAGTGTAAAAGTGGAAACCGGCCGTAATTCCACCACTTGTTGGAAGGAATAGCTTCCGATTTCTTTCCCTTCTGACTCTTTCAACGTGGTTTCACTCAACTCATACAGACTTGATAATACATTCTCCCTTGTGACTAAGCGTTTGACCTTCCATTGCTTCACCATTTTAGGCAATAACCCTTTTTTGGTACCAAATATAAGCGAGATTAAAAATAATATCGTTGCTGCTAAAATTATTAAAGGTCCTGTTGGCATTCCTCGTGAAAGTGTACTGAGCAATGTCCCAACAATCCCAGATATTCCTCCGACCAGCCCAGCCAGCACTACCATGTGATCAAGTCGTTCAGTCCAATATCTTGCAGCGATGGCAGGCGTGATTAACATCGCTGCCATTAAAATAACCCCAACCGCTTGAAGGCCAATGACAACTGCTCCGACAATCATCGTCATCAACAGCCCATTCAGCCACTTTATTGGTAACCCTATCCCTTGCGCAAATTGAGGGTCAAAGGTAATCAATTTCAATTCCTTGAAAAGGATGAACGTGATGAAAATCAACACAAAGGCGATCACACTGATAATTTGAACATCCAATCCGACAATCGCTGCCGCTTGCCCGAAAATAAAGGAATCAAGCCCCGCCTGATTGCCACTCCCATTTTGCTGAATGTACGTTAACAGGACAATACCGAAGCCAAAGAATACCGAAAGAACGAGACCGATTGCTGTATCTTCTTTTATTCGAGAATGTTTAATAATGGCTTGAATACAATAAGTCCCGATTAGCCCAGAAATAGATGCCCCAATTAGTAACCATGACATCGATTTCGCACCATATAGTAGGAAAGCAATACAAATACCCGGCAGGGCAGCATGTGCCATGGCATCACCAAGAAGGCTTTGCTTCCTTAATAAAGCGAAACTTCCGATGACACCACTTGCTATTCCAAGCAGAATCGTTCCTAGCAGCACCCACTGCACGTTCGGATCTTGTAGCATATTGAGAACTGTTTCCATACTCTCACTCCTATTGTTCGACAATGGCATGTGTTTGGTCTAAAAATGCCAACCGTCCACCATACGTTTTTTGCAAATTATCTATCGTGAATACTTCTTCTGTTGGACCTATCGCAATTTTTCTAAGATTAAGTAACAGAACCCAGTCAAAATACTCCTTCACTGTCTGGAGATCATGATGTACTACGAGCACCGTTTTCCCTTGTGCTTTCAGTTCATTGAGTATAGTAATAATCGCTTTCTCCGTTGCTGCATCCACCCCGACAAATGGTTCATCCATGAAATAAACACTTGCGTCCTGAGCAAGTGCTCTTGCTAAGAATACTCGCTGTTGTTGTCCACCTGAAAGTTGGCTGATCTGGCGGGTGGCATATTCCTTCATCCCCACTTTATCAAGGCACTCAAAAGCAAACTCCACATCTTTTTTATTAGGCCTTTTCAGCCAACCAATATGACCGTATCTTCCCATTAGGACAACATCGAGTGCATTTGTTGGAAAGTCCCAATCAACAGATCCACGTTGTGGCACATAGCCGATTAATTTACGTTGTGATCTGTATGATTTTCCATAGATTGATATAGTGCCAGACGCCTTTGGTATTAATTCCAAAGCCGCCTTTATTAACGTGGATTTACCGGCACCATTCGGCCCAATAATCCCGATAAGTTTTCCTTCCGGTACGCTGAAACTAATTTCTTTTAATACAGGTTTACGATGATAAGCTACTGTTAAATTTTCTATTTTGACCGGCTCCATATTCGTTCACCTTACTTTCTAATTTGCTTTTTCATATATAAAATATTTTATTTTAACGAATTAACGATTGTTTCGATATTATGTCGGAACATTCCTAAATATGTTCCCGTTTCTGTTCCTGCAGCCCCCATTGCATCAGAGTACAACTCCCCGCCAATTTCAACCGTGTGCCCTCTGCTTTCTGCACCTTGAACTACTGCATTAATGGAGTCTTCAGAAATACTGCTTTCCACGAAAACTGCTTTTATGTTTCTTTCCACCAGTAGATCTACAATGGACCGCACATCATTCAAACCAAACTCCGCATCCGTACTTAAACCTTGAAGTCCTGTCACTTCCATATCGTATGCTTCTCCAAAATATTTAAATGCATCATGAGCTGTCACAAGCACTCTGCTCTCTTGTGGGATTGTTGCTATTTGTTCCTTCGCATATGCATCCAGTTCTTCCAATTCCTCAATATAAGCAGCTGCGTTCTCTTCATAATAGTCTGCATTTTCTTCATCTTGTTCAATAAGTGTATCTTTCACCTCTTCTACAGCATACAACCAAAGGGAGATATCAAACCAAACATGCGGATCCGTCTTATCTGCTTCCCCTTCTGCAACTAAAAGCATTTCAGTTGGTACAGATTCCGCGACCGCAATTGTCGGCTTTTCTTCTGTCATCTTATTCAGGATTTCGCCCATTCTCCCCTCTAGTCTAAGCCCATTATAAAAAATGATATCTGCATCATTCAGTTTGCTTAAATCACCTTGGGATGCTTGGTACAAGTGAGGGTCGATTCCAGGTCCCATCAAACTTTGTACTTCCACTTTATCTCCACCTATGTTTTCCACAATATCAGCTATCTGAGCAATTGTGGTGGTAACTTGAATGGTTTCCTTTTCATCACTGTTCGCTCCGGAAGAACAAGCTGTCAACCCAAACCCAAGTGCTCCTACTAGTAACAATTTCCCCAAAAGGTTTTTCATTTTCATCTCTCTCCTTTTACAATAAGTATTTGTACTAAGTAACAAAAGTTTCTCTTATGCAAATTTTATGGTAAAAAAATACACATTCTCACCTATCTCCTAGACCACTTTATGCAGAAGAAAATAAAAATGTGATTCAAAACTTGACCAATGACAGTAATTTAAGCCTTAACCTAAAAAGTTGCCCTCATACAAAACTTAAACCCTAAGCAAACTTTTGTCAAGAACAAAAAAGCGCGAAAAAAGTGAAAAAAAAGAAAGAAAGGGGGTCAGACCCCTCTAGGAATTTCGCTATCCGCGTCGAATATAAATAAGTTAACGTAAAAAGGCCCTGCAGGGATGGTGCTGCAGGGCCTTTTGTCATCTTTTTTTATTCGTTTATTATTTGGTCGCATTTTTTTTAGTGGTCTTTTTTCTTTGCAGGGAAGGTTGCTTTTCGTTTACTGATTTGTTCTACATACGGCTCATCCACTTCAAAGCCGATGCCCGGTCCTTTTGGTACTTTCACTTTTCCATCCTCCACTACCACTTCCGGTATAATGACATCCTTTTCCCAATAACGGCTTGAGGCAGAAAGGTCGCCCGGGATAGTAAAGTTGGGCAAAGAAGCCAGTGCGATATGAAAGGCTCTCGAAATCCCCGTCTCCAACATACCTCCACACCAGACAGGAATGTCATGCTCCTTACATAAGTCATGGATGTCGATGGCGTTAGCCAGTCCACCCACCCTGCCGATCTTAATACTCATCACTTTGCAGCTTCCAAGCTTTACAGAGTTTCTTACATCTTGAAGGCTCACGATACTTTCATCCAAGCAAACAGGAGTGGTTAAATGCTTTTGCAGTTCCGCATGCTCCACAATATCATCCGCCGCAAGTGGCTGTTCAATCATCAGCAAATTCAACGAATCTAATCTTTTTAGCCGCTCCACATCCATAAGCGTGTAGGCAGAGTTTGCATCTACTAATAAAGCTATATCCGGATAAGCATCCCTTATCACTTTAAGCATCTGGTAGTCGTTTGCCGGATCTATTTTCACCTTAATGCGTTCATAACCTTCTTTTATTCTATTCTCAATAGTGGAAAGCATCGCCTCTGGAGAATCCATGCTCACTACCACTCCAGCTTTCACGTCTTTACGGACACCACCAATATACTCTGCCAAAGAGATACCAGCCCGCTTTGCGAATAGATCCCACATGGCCATCTCTATACCTGCCTTAGCCATCTGATTTCGCATCCAATGTGAAAGAGCATCATTCACTTCCCACGGCGACTTCCAATCCCCTTGAATAATCGTTGGGATAAAAAACTCAGTCAACATATGCCAGGCAGTTTCAATCGTTTCCTCTGTATACCATGGAGAAGAAAATGCAACCACTTCCCCCCATCCAGAATGCCCTTCGTCATCAGTGACTTTAACTAAAATGCTCTCCCTGTCTGTGACTGTTTCCTGATGAGTTCGAAATGGTTGAACTAATTTCATAGAAGTCAGGAATAAATCAACCTTCTCAATTTTCATCATTGTCCTCCCAACCAGGCAACATTTTTAATAGCTCTCTGCGCATTAACTTATTCGACGCATTTCTCGGCAACCGTTCCACAACATATATTTGTTTAGGTACTTTATATCCTGCCAACCGCTCGCGCACAAACGAAAGTAAAGCTTCTTCCAACAGCTCTTCTTCCCTATCGGTAACAACAAATGCCACTGGAACTTGTCCCCACCGATCATCCGGCATGCCAGTAACCCCTGCGTCTTTTATAGAAGGGTGGGAAATAAGAACCGCTTCAATTTCTGCAGGGTAGACGTTCTCCCCACCTGAAATGACTAAGTCGCTTCTTCTGTCCACGACAAACAAAAAACCGTCCTCATCTACATAACCTAAATCCCCTGTGTACAACCATCCATCTTTTATTGCCTCAGACGTGCTCTCTTCCCGGTTGTAATACCCAGTTGTTACGTTCGGACCTTTCACAACGATTTCCCCTGTTTTCATTGGAGCAGCTTCCACTCCATCAAGCATTATCTTTAACTGGCATGGAAATAGCGGTTTCCCAGCTGAACCTACCTTCGACATGGCAAAGTCAGGCGAGAGGGTGACAATTTGCGAGCATGTTTCTGTCATCCCATAAGTCTGGTAGACCGGAATAGATTTTCTCTTGCACTCCTCCAATACGGATTTAGGTACAGGCCCGCCCCCAACAAGCATGCACCGAAACGATGGTGGATAGGATGTTGAACCAAGTTGCTCCAACAAACCGCTTAACATAGTCGTGACAACCGATACTATGCTAACTTGTCGTTCCATCAAATCCTGATGTACTGCCTCCGCTTCAAAACGTCGATGAATAATCACTCTCATTCCATAAATCACGCTTCTCATTAAGATCGACAATCCACTTATATGAAAAATAGGCACTGCTAACAGCCAGCAGTCCTCTTCATGCAATCCCATATTCAAAGCAGAGCCTGTAGCACTCCAAAAGTGATTGCCATAGGTCTGTTTCACTCCCTTAGGAAAACCCGTAGTACCACTTGTGTACATAATGGTATCAATCTCTTCCAGAGAAAATTCCTCTACTAGCGGCAATTCACTGCCTTTTAGCTGAACAACCTTTGAAAAGGGCACGATTTTCTGCGTTCCCATAAACTCTTTACTTTCCTTGAGCCCTAGTTCTCTTTCGTCATCCACCAAAATGAAACGGGATGCTGCGTCTTCTACTTGATAAGACAGCTCTTTTGAAGTTAACCTCAAATTATGTAATACAGTTATTGCACCAATATTTTTCAGTGCGAACAACAATTCTACCAGTTCCATGCTGTTGGCCATAAAAATGGAAACCCGGTCCCCACGCTTTACGCCCAGCTCTACTAATTTGCCGCCAAAGTTCAATGAATTACTGTATAACTCTGAGAAAGTAACCCTCTTACCTTCCATCTCTAGTGCTATTCGATCCGGCGTCAAGGCAGCACGTTTCATCAAAAAGTTCGGCAATACTGTCATAGCTTTTACCTCCTCACACCAATTTCCCCATAAAAAGAAGAGCAATCCAAAAGCCAAAAGCTCTTAGATTGCCCTCCAATCACCAAAAGTGTAATTATTAAGGGAAACGAGGGAATTGTCCAAAGTCCGGCTTTCTTTTTTCTTTAAAAGCATCTCGACCTTCTTTTGCCTCTTCCGTAGTGTAATACAATAATGTAGCATCTCCAGCGAATTGTTGGATACCAGCCAAGCCATCAGTATCCGCGTTCATGGCAGCTTTCAAGAAACGTAGAGCAGTAGGACTGTTTTCTAACATCTCTTCACACCATTGTACTGTTTCATCTTCTAAACGCTCTAAAGGAACAACCGTGTTCACTAGACCCATATCCAATGCTTCCTTCGCATCATATTGACGGCATAGGTACCAGATTTCACGAGCTTTCTTATGCCCAACGATACGCGCAAGGTATCCGGAACCGTAACCAGCATCAAAGCTTCCCACTTTAGGGCCCGTTTGTCCAAAGCGTGCATTGTCAGCAGCAATGGTTAAATCACATACTACATGCAATACATGTCCGCCACCAATTGCCCAGCCTGCAACCATTGCCACTACAGGTTTTGGAGTTACACGGATTAAACGTTGAAGGTCAAGTACGTTCAAACGAGGAATCTCATCTTCTCCAACATAACCGCCATGTCCGCGAACCTTTTGGTCTCCTCCGGAACAGAACGCTTTGTCTCCAGCACCAGTTAAAATAATGACGCCAACACTAGAATCATCACGTGCATACGCGAACGCTTCAATTAATTCCATTACTGTCTTCGGACGGAAAGCATTATGTACTTCCGGACGGTTGATCGTAATTTTTGCGATCCCGTTATATGTTTCATATAAAATGTCTTCAAATTGTTTTGGTCCTGCTATCCATTCTCGTGCCATGTTTTATTTCCTCCCTAACATAAATTAGTTCGACAAAAACTCACTTACTATTTTACCAAACTTTCGCGGTTGTTCCACATGAATTGCATGTCCAGCACCACTTATTTTGAAAAAAACCGATTTTTCTATCCTTTTTTTCATTTCCTGAGCAATAAGGACAAACTTTTCATCCCATTCCCCTGCGGCCAAAAGTACAGGACAATCGATTTTATCAAGATAATTCCAATTAGATGGTTGCATTCCGGTACCAAGACCACGCAAGCTATTTGCCAGTCCTACAGGTGAATTACTCACCCGTTGCTGATAAATAGCCCCTTGCTTTATTACAGGCAATGACTTTTGTGATTGGAAAAGAGGGATGTTGGTCCAAAAATCAACGAAGGATTTTACCCCGTCTTTTTCTATTCGCTCTGCAAGCCTCTCATCCGCTTTTATCCTCGCGCTCCTGTCCTCCATCTTTTCCAAGCCGGGAGACGCACTTTCTAGCACTAATTTCGATACCAGCTTGGGATAAGCCACCGCAAAAGAAAGTGCCACCCTTCCCCCCATAGAATATCCATAAATAGATACCGATGAAATACTTAATCTATCCAAAATAGATTTCAAGTCAACAAGCACCTTTTCCATCCTATAGCGCTCATGGTGAGCCGGTGCATCAGTTTTTCCATGCCCAAGCTGATCTACCAATATAAAAGTATAGTCTTCCCTATTTTCAAAACCTGCTATTATGTCTTGAAAACTTCTTCCGCTCCCAGTAAAACCGTGCAGCATAAGAAGATGGTGGGCACCATCACCAATTGTTTCTACATGATAGTATACCCCGTTAATCTCCATCATTCTTCTTTCTCCAAGATCGAAATCATTTCCTGGGAAACATTTTTCCACAATTTCCGATGAATCTCTTCATTCTCTGCACGATTTGTCGGAACTTCAATCACTTTTAAACCTTTATTGTTAATGGAGTATGTCACTGCTTTTTGGAAGTCCGGCCAATTTTCCGCTCTCATGTAATCGCCTTCGTATAATTTTACCGCGTGTTCAAAATCCATCCCTGTCGGAGTGCCAAACAACGCTTCAAAATGCTTTTCCACTTTTGACTGCGGAAGGAAAGAGAAGATTCCCCCTCCATTATTATTTACAAGCACAATGGTAACGTTAAGCTTTAGTAACTTGGCGGCAAGCAGCCCATTCATATCATGATAGAAAGATAAATCTCCAATTACTAGCACTAGATTTTCATAAGCTTTACTTGCTGCAAGTGCCGTGGAAACAACTCCATCAATCCCATTGGCTCCCCTGTTTGCAAGCACCGTCAGTTTTTTATCATCTGTATACAAAAAGGTATCCACATCACGAATAGGCATACTGTTTCCTACAAAAATAGCCGAACTGTCAGGTAACATTACTTGAAGTTCGGAAATGATTCTTCCCTCGAACATACCGCTCAGGTTGTCTTCCTCTGAAAGTATCTTCTTTGTCACGTCATTTAAAGATTTGATACCATCTAACCATTCAAAGGAATCACGCGCTGTGAGACTTTCCAATACCTTGTGGCAGAAAAGCGTTTCTTCGGCATGAACCATATAGCTTGCTTGAAGCGTCGGATCTCTCCACCCGCCGTCTCCATCTACGACAATCTGTATCGCATTACTGGACTTGCTTATGTATTGCATCAAAAATTTCGATACTGGCATTGCTCCAAAACGGATGATGATCTCAGGTTCTAAGTTCTTCTTCACGTCATCTGAACGCAAAAAGGCATCATAACCTTCTAATATGGAGTCTTTTTCATGTGTTCCCGTTCTAAGCCCTGATAAAGGATCTGCAAAAATTGGATATTGCAAGGTTTGTGAGAGTTCCGTAACCGCCTTAGAAAATGCATCGACCTTTGACTGCGCCATTTCTCCACAAACAATGATTCCTTTTTTTCGTTCACTCATTAGCATTGCAAAGAAGCGAGCCTGATCATCGGAAATGGAGTATTCGCCTACATTTACCTCTATAATTGATTCATTGCTCTCTATGTACTTGGACCAAAGCTCATTTGCTTCAAGGTCTGGGATCAAAGGTTCACGTAGAGGAAAGTTAAGATGAACTGGTCCTTTAGGAGCGCTAAGGGAAGTACCCGCAGCTCGAGCAGCCATCGTCCGCGCATATCGGATCATGCTCCTAGTATCTTCAGGCAATGACATCTCAACGAACCATTTCACATAGTCTCCGTACATTTTCAATTGATCAATCGCTTGAGGTGCGCCAACATCACGTAGCTCATGTGGGCGATCTGCTGTTAAGACAATGAGTGGAATTCTGGATTGATAGGCCTCCACAATGGCAGGATAATAATTGGTTGCTGCAGTACCTGACGTACAGAGAATAACAACCGGCTTACCTTTTGTCTTTGCTAGTCCCAGGGCATAAAAAGCCGCAGATCGCTCATCAATTAGGACCGTACTATTTACCGCTGGATGTTCTGCCAACAGAAGAGCTATTGGAGTGGAACGGGAGCCGGGGCTTATTACCGCGTCCTCCAGTCCACTTTTTACTAATTCATCTACAAATGCTGCAAGATAATAGGTCATGTCATTCGTTGAATTCATTGTGATGAGTTGCCCCCTAGTGCTGATAACATTGGACGGAATTTAATCTGTGTTTCCTGATATTCGCTTTCCGGATCGGAATCTCCGACAATTCCACATCCAGCAAACAAGGACGCCTCTCTTTCCTGAAGCAAACCTGAACGAATAGCCACCACAAACTCTCCATCTTCTTTCCAGTCCATCCAGCCAAGTGGACCAGCATACCAACCTCTGTCCAGTCTTTCCACTTCCCTTATGGTTTGAAGGGAAATTTCTTGCGGAAACCCGCCTAGTGCCGGTGTTGGGTGTAGTAATTTTATTAGATCTGAAAGGCTGCAATCATCGGTAGATTCCGCCGTTACAGGTGTGTGTAGATGCTGGATATGTTTCATTTTGTAAAGGTTAGGTTCTGATGGTGTACGCACATTTTCACAAACCTTCTCTAACGAAGCACGTATCATTTGCACAACAAGGTCATGTTCATGCATGTTTTTCTCATCCGTAAGTAAAGCACTGCCTAGCTGTGCGTCTTCTTCCACCGATTCCCCTCTGGCGATCGACCCTGCTAAACACATGGACTGAACCTTCGTGCCTTGTTTCTTCACTAACTGTTCCGGTGTTGCACCAAGGAAGCAATCGGTCCCTCTTTCTACCGTAAATAAATAACTGTTCGCCTGCTCTTCCATCAGGTTTTCCAATACAGGAGCTACATTCACCTTATCTTGGAATAGGACTCGTAACTCCCTTGCCAAAACCACTTTATCCATCTGTCCGTCTGTTATTTTCTCCGTAACTTTAGAGATGGACTCCTTCCATTCCATTGGATCCATTTCTAGACACTTTACAATAGAAGTAGTGTTAACATGCTTAATAGAAGAGCCACTTAGAAGCTGCTCTTCAAGACTAACCAATTCTTTCAATACACTTTCATCACAATCACTCAGAAAATTGATTGTGATATACGTGTTTCCTTCTACCTTTGTAAGCATAAAGGTTGGTAAAATAAATAACGCGTCTGCAAATTGGTCCCATAGCTTTGTTTTCTTCTTTTTTGGATCAAAGGAAAAGCCTCCATACATAACAGGACCAACCGAATGTGTATCTTGGTTGCAAACCGCCTGCCGGGTAAAACGCTTCCATTGCGTTTCAATAGCATGATACCTGTCATCTTCTCCATCTGCAGTGAATTCCGCTGTCACACCTGCACCGACCATCATATGGGAATGATCAGGGTTTGACCAAAAGAACCTTTGTCCTTCAAAGAATTGCTCACTTTTTCGAAAAAAATGCAGGGGATCTAGCTGCTCTATTTTTTTAGTATAACTAATTAAGACCGACTGGTTTATCGAGGCTGCTTTTACTTTCGCTTCCTCCCATAAACTCACTATATGATGAAATGGTATTGTAATCATGTAAGACTCCCCCCGAGGCCTTGTTACCGCAAGACTTTGTCTCGAAATTGCTTCCTTAAAGATACACCTCAAAACCTTTTTATGTCAACAAAATGAGCCGTTTTCTTTCGCGTTTCTTCCTTATATATAGATACATGTAAAATCTTCCTGTGTTTCTTCTGAAAAACCGTTGACACCTTTTGTCCCTTTACATACACTTATATTGTATTTATAATATATTGTTTTCGTTTTTTATTTCGCCATAATAGATGGAGGGGTCACATAATGCAACCTCAGACAATTCAAACAGAGACAAGCTTTCAAGCACCTACAAAAAAAAGATGGAAGGTGTGGTGGAATCTACTGCGTCCACATACTTTAACTGCTGCGTTTGTTCCTGTATTTATCGGGACAGCACTTGCTCTTTATGACACCAGCATTGACTGGCCTTTATTTTTCGCCATGTTATTGGCCAGCCTGTTAATTCAGGCAGCGACTAATATGATCAATGAGTATTACGATTATAAAAAGGGACTCGATAATGAAAATTCAGTGGGCATCGGCGGTGCCATCGTAAGGCACGGCGTAAAACCGTCCACTGTACTTCAACTGGCATTCGCGTTCTTCGGCATCGCTACATTACTTGGTGTGTATATTTGTATGAATAGCACATGGTGGTTGGCCGCCATCGGAACAGCCTGTATGGCAGCAGGGTATTTCTACACAGGAGGTCCCTACCCTATTGCATATACCCCATTTGGAGAAATTGTAGCAGGATTCTTTATGGGTTTTGTTATTATTCTAATTTCTTTCTACATCCAAACAGGTACCATTTCAGATACTGCGATGTTAATTTCCATCCCGATCTCCATTCTTGTCGGAGCTATTTTATTAGCAAATAACATTCGCGATATTGTGGGCGACAAAGAGAACGGCCGGAAAACAGTGGCGATTTTACTTGGCAGAAAGAATGCCATCCTGCTTTTAGCTGCCATGTTCATTGTGTCTTATGCACTTATTGTACTCTTTATTGCACTCGGTTACGCGTCATTTTGGTTATTATTAGTTTTCTTATCTGTTGCTAAACCACTTTCTGCGATCAAAGGCTTCACAAACAATAACAGCAATGTGACGATGATGCCGGCAATGGTGGCAACCGCAAAAACGAATACTATTTTCGGCTTTTTACTCGGAATCGGTCTTGTAATTGGTTACTTTGCATAATTTTTAAAAACTGACTCTCATGATGGAGTCAGTTTTTTTAATTGGCAATCATGATTTTTAGAATGAACGCTCATAATACAAATAGACAGGATTTGAAAGGAGTCTATCTGTATGCTATCCCCTGATAAAATAAATGTGTTACGACAACAACTAGAAGCTACAAAACAAACGCTTCAAGCACACTTGGACCAGAATGATCATTACCAGATGGAGCAGGAGCATCCATATGAAACAGTAAGTGAGCTCTCCGCTTACGATAACCATCCCGGTGACCTTGGAACCGAATTATACGAAAGAGAAAAAGACTTAGCATTAAATGAACATGCCGAAAAAGAAATGAAAGACATCAATCATGCACTTCAAGCCATGGCATCTGGCACGTATGGAGTTTGTGAGGTTTGTGGAAAAGAAATAGCCGAAGAGCGTCTGGATGCTATCCCGACCACCACTTATTGTAAAGAGCACAGTCCAGATCAGGTTGTTTCCCATGATCGACCTGTAGAAGAAAAAGTATTGATGCCTCCGTATGGGAGGTTTGAATACGATGAATCAGAAGGCGTGGCCTTTGACGCGGAAGACACATGGCAAATTGTTCAAAGATACGGTACATCAGAGAGTCCTTCCGACTTTTCAGATGATGTGGAGAATTATGACCGCACATATGTGGAAAGCGAAGAGAATGAAGGTTATGTAGAGGATTACGAAAATTTTGTAGGAACAGATATGTATGGTCAAAATGTTACTGTATATCCATCCATTAAACATGAGGCCTATGAAGATGCCCTTGATGAGGAAGGTATTATGACTTCCTTTGGTGACTTACATGGATATGAGAAAGATCCTTATACTGAATAACTAAAAAGGAAGCCTTAAAGCAATTTTGCAACTAGGCTTCCTTTTGTTTATTTAGACGGATACATGTCTTGCAAAAATGTCACAGACTGCTGGATTAACTCCTTTAATACCTCTACGTCAATATCTGCTACTTTATTTATGTATACACATGCCTTCCCTGTCGTATGCTTGCCGAAACGCTCCAACAATTCTTCCCTTTTTGAATCACCTGTTGCAAAATATAAGCTTATTTTCGCCTTTCTAGGGGAAAACCCGACAAGCATGAAATCTCCTTCATGGCCTGTAGGATATTTATAATGATAAGAACCAAATCCGATAATACTTGGTCCCCACATTTTCGCCTCATAACCCGTCGTTTCTGTGAAAATCTCTAACAATCGATAAGCATCCTCCCGCTTTTTTGGACTTTCCACCGTTTCAATAAATTCAATGACACTATTGTCCGTTTCCTTTGTTTTCAATTCATATCCCATATGGTATTTACTCCTCCTTTCTTAAAATATCATCCCTTATTAGTTCCACATTTCTACTTGTTTCCCCTTTCCCTTTTATCAAATAAGCACCACTTTATTGCCGAGTCCATACATTATCATAGGCCTTTATCACGATTTATCATAAAAGTGAGGGATATGATACATGTACACTAGAGATATTTTCTCCAAGGATTGGGCAGTATTCCTAGCAGAATGCTGTCAGTTCGCATATGATCAGTATCATCAAAATGGCATTTTTTCTATACCTAACGGCTTTAATTTGGTAAAAGAATTCAAAGGTGTATCTTTTCATAGCCTGGAATGGTTCGGATTTATTTTAGAATCAGAGGACGCGATTGTCGTCAGCTTCCGCGGAACCCAAACAGATCCTGACTGGATTTCTGATGCGGAAATCTTCCAGCAGCCTTTTCCTTATTGTGACACGGGTAACCAGCTCCTTGTACATGGTGGTTTCCTTTCGGTATATGAGTCAATGAGAGAAGAGTTATTGCAGTGCCTCCAGCAAGAGCTATCCGCTTCCAAGACATTATTCATCACCGGTCACAGCCTCGGAGGAGCACTGGCTGCCCTATTTTCACTAGATTGTGCTATCAATACAAAATTCACCTCGCTATATATGTATAGTTATGGTGCCCCGCGTGTAGGGAATGAAGCTTTTGCAAACCTGTACAACGAGTATGTCCCGGGTTCCATCCGCTTCGTCAACCTTGCCGATCTCGTCCCTTTTGTACCACCAACAAAAGTCGTAGCACCCATAAGCAAAAGAACATGGCACTACAAACACACCATGACCCCCTCACGCTTCCTACTAACAGAAGGCTCCATCATCAAAAACCACAGCATCGAAACATACATCAAAGCTATGAGGGAAAAGTTTTGAAGCGACAAAAAAACCGGGCAATAAATGCTCGGTCATTTTTCATTAGTATAGTTTATTGGTGAATGGCCGCTGTTCCTTTCCGCAAATGGCTCGCTTTCCGCGGGGCGACCTTGAGCCTTCTCGGGCTGCGCCCTGCGGGGTCTCAACATTGTCGCTACTCCCCCGCAGGAGTCTTCGCCATTTGCTCCAATCCACAGCTGAAAATTACGAGAACGATATGTTAGTGCTTTTTCAGTAAGTCAATTAAATTC
Source organism: Sutcliffiella horikoshii (assembly GCF_019931755.1). Classification (NCBI taxonomy): domain Bacteria; kingdom Bacillati; phylum Bacillota; class Bacilli; order Caryophanales; family Bacillaceae; genus Sutcliffiella; species Sutcliffiella horikoshii. The sequence continues at coordinate 3,431,318 of NZ_CP082918.1, forward strand.
TTTTTTACAAACCCTTAGGTGAACACAGTCACCTTGTTGATTGTAGTGGAAGGCGCGCAGACGCCCGCGGGAGGAAGGGACAGGTGAGACCCCGCAACGGAGTGAGGAGGCTCACGGACCGCCCGCAGGCAAGCGAAGCGCCTGGAACGGAAATCAACAGTTTTTATACTTTCTTACCTTGCCCCTCTTTCGGTCATCGTTTGCTGTAGCTTGGTTCTAGGCCCCAGATTTCGTTGGCGTATTGTCTGATGGTGCGGTCGCTTGAGAAGAAGCCTGAGTGAGCGATGTTTTTGGCGCTCATGGTTAGCCAGTGGTTTCGGTCACGATAGGCTGCATCCACACGCTCTTGTGCATCAATATAGGACGCAAAATCCTTCAAGACGAAATACTCATCGTTTTGCATAAGCAAGGAATCGTGAATTGGTTCAAAGTGGTCATCCACGTCCGGGAAGAATCCGTTGATAAGCTGTTCCAAAACCTGCTGGATCCGCTTATCATGATGGTAATACTCACTCGATCTATATCCACCATTTTGATAATAATTCAGGACCTGCTCTGCAGTAAGACCGAAAATGAACATGTTCTCTTCTCCGACCTCTTCTTTAATCTCGATGTTGGCACCGTCAAGCGTGCCAATCGTCAAGGCCCCATTCATCATGAACTTCATATTACCAGTACCTGAAGCTTCCTTACTGGCAGTGGAAATTTGTTCACTTACATCCGCTGCCGGGAAAATATCCTCAGCCAATGAAACTCGATAGTTTTCTAGAAAGATAACCTTTAAGCGTCCATTAATGGAAGGATCAGTATTCACCTTATCCGCGAGAGAGTTTATTAATTTGATTACTCTTTTAGCATAATAATAACCAGGGGAAGCTTTGGCTCCAAAAATAAAAGTCCTAGGATGTATATCAAAACTACTGTCCTCTTTTAATCGGTTATATAAGTACATAATATGAAAAACATTTAACAGTTGACGTTTGTAAGCATGCAGTCTTTTCACCTGTACATCAAAAATACTGTCAGAATCGATGACGATCCCTGTTTGTTTTCTAATACGTTCTCCAAGAATCTGCTTCCGTTCCCGTTTCACCTGGTCTAACTTCTCCAAAAAAGCGGAATCGTTTGCATATACATCAAGCTGTCGAAGTTGTGTCGTATCCTTCATCCACCCATAACCAATCGTATCCTGGATAAGTGATGTTAATTGTGGATTTGCTTTCAATAACCATCTGCGGTGGGTAATACCATTTGTTTTATTATTAAATTTATCAGGAAAAGCCTCATAAAATAAACGCATCTCTCGATTTTTTAATATCTCCGTGTGTATCTTTGCCACCCCGTTGACACTGAAGCTACCAACCACTGCAAGATGAGCCATCTTAACTAATCCATGCGCAAGGATTGCCATCTCTTCAATTCGACCCCATTGTCCAGGATACTTTTTCCATAAGTCTGCACAGAAGCGTTCATTGATCTCTTCTACAATCATATATATACGAGGCAGCAACGGCTGAAAAATATTGACCGGCCACTTTTCCAATGCTTCAGAAAGAGTTGTATGGTTGGTGTAAGAAATCGTATGAGAGGTGATTTCCCAAGCCTGTTCCCAGCTCATATCTTCTTCATCCAAAAGAACCCGCATCAGTTCCGGAATTGCCAGCACTGGATGGGTATCATTAATGTGAATGGTCACTTTTTTATGGAAATCTATCAGACTACCATTCTTCTTCCGATAAGACCGGATAATGCTTCCGATACTTGCCGCAACAAGGAAGTATTGTTGCTTTAAACGCAGTATCTTTCCTTCATCATGGGTATCATCCGGATAAAGAAATTCAGAAACTGCCTCTGTATCCCTTTTGTATTGCATGATATCCTTGTTTGTCGGAAAAGGAGCAGGCTCTGCACTCCAAAGCCTTAACATGTTGACCGTATCCGTTTGATATCCGACAACCGGCATATCATATGGAACCGCTGTGATTGCCTCTCCTTTTGCATGCCTGAACTTCTCTTTTCCATCTTCCTTATAAGACTCCACCTTGCCCCAGAAATTGATTTCTACAGCCTGGTCCGGCTTTCTCACTTCCCAAACGTTTCCGTGTCTAAGCCATTGCTCTGGCAGTTCCACTTGGTAGCCGTCCACAAATTTCTGGTCGAATAAACCATGTTTATAGCGAATACCACATCCATGACCAGGAAGGTCTAGAGAAGCAAGTGAATCTAAGAAACAGGCTGCAAGACGGCCAAGTCCACCATTCCCAAGACCTGCATCCGCTTCGATTTCCTCAATGGCTGAGAAATCAAGCCCCAGTTCTTTCAGGCCCTCTTCCACCACCTCTTGAATTCCAAGATTCAGAAGATTACTTCCCAATAATCTCCCCAATAAGAATTCGATAGAAAGATAGTACACTTGTTTTTCATCAGCAGCTCGATTTCGCTCGTTGGTGGCAATCCAGTTGGCGCTGATATATTCTCTTACCATGTTTCCGAGTGTATGATAATGATCTCTTGAGGTTGATTCCTGGAAGCTCTTTCCGTACATACTCTCCAATTTCCTTAAAAAAGCAGCCTTGAATTTTTCTTTATTAGAGAACATGCACTCCACTCCTAGCCATTAGTGTTGAATATAATTGATTGTATTTAAACGCGGATTTAGCCCAGCTATAATCCCGCTCCATTGCTTCTTTCATAATACCGTTCCAAACTTCTGGCTGCTCATACATGCTTATAGCACGCCTGATGGTATGAAGCATATCATGGGCGTTAAAATTGGTGAAGGAAAATCCGTTTCCTTCCAACGTCGTTTCGTCATAAGAATGAACCGTATCATTCAGTCCACCGGTTTCGCGTACAATCGGAATGGTGCCGTAGCGCAAGGCTATCAGCTGACCAAGTCCGCACGGTTCAAACTTTGACGGCATTAAAAACATATCTGCCCCTGCATAAATCTGATGAGCAAGCGGTTCATCAAAACCAATGAACGTCTTCACCTTTTCAGGATATCGATAAGCTAACTCCCGGAAATAATGTTCAAACTGAGGTTCACCTGTTCCAAGCACGACGATCTGTACATCCTCATTCAATACTTCATGCAGCACACATGTAACAAGGTCCAACCCTTTTTGCTTTGTCAACCTGCTTACCATAGCAATGATCGGTGTTTCCTCTTTTACAGGTAATCCGCATAGTTTTTGCAGGGCTGCTTTATTCAACTTTTTATTTCCCATTTTACTTACGGAATAATTTGCTTCAATGTACTCGTTCGTTTCAGGACTATACAAATCATCATCAATCCCGTTAATGATTCCTACTAACGCATCATTTCTATGACGGAGAACTCCATCCAGCTTTTCGCCGAAATAAGCGGTCTGAATCTCATCTTTATAAGTGGGACTTACCGTCGTAATATAACCGGATGATACCAATGCTGCCTTCATGAAATTCACATTCCCGTAAAACTCCAGCTCATCAGCATGGAAATGTTTACTGTCAATCCGCAACAAATCATGCAGGATACTTGGCGGAAACACACCTTGAAATTGAAGGTTATGGATCGTAAATACACTTTGAATATGCTCAAACCTTGGGTTCTGCTTGTATTCCCGCTCCAAGATAAAATTGACCATCCCTGTGTGCCAGTCATGACAGTGAATGACATCTGGAATAAAATCAATGGCTGTCATGCTTTCCAATACGGCACGACAGAAAAAGGAAAAGCGTTCCCCGTCATCAAAGTGACCGTACAGGGAATCGCGGTTAAAGTAGTATTCGTTATCGATAAAATAATAGGTTACATTATCATGTACCAATTTTTCGACACCACAGTATTGATGACGCCAGCCCACATCTACAAAAGTGGTCTGCACTCTTTTCATTTTGTTTTTAAACATTTCGGGGATTTGCCCATATTTCGGCAAAATAACCCGTACATCCGTTCCAAGTTTCTTTAACTCCTTAGGCAATGCACCCGCAACATCGCCTAAGCCTCCAGACTTCACAAACGGGACACATTCTGATACGACAAACAATACTTTCACGAATTCATCAGAGCTCCTTGTACCGATCCTTTTTTCACTAAATACGGGGAATCTGTTTTACCTGTTAAACTTGTACCGTCTTCTACCTTTACATCTTTGTCTAAGATGACGGAATCTAAAACACAATTCTCTCCAATAACACCTTTTTGCATGACAATACTGTTTTTGACTACCGTACCTTTCCCGATCTTGACACCGCGGAAAATAATACTGTTCTCCACATGCCCTTCAATGATGGCACCGTTTGCAATCATTGAATTCTTGACAAAGGCATCTTTGGAATAACTTGTTGGAGGCTCGTCTTTAACCTTCGTGAAGACAGGATGATCCTTCACAAACACCTGCTTCCAAACAACAGGATCCAACAGCTCCAAGCTATGCTCATAATAACTTTCCAGCGAATCAATCACTGCGGCATAATTGGTATATTCATAGTTACAAATTTTATATCCGCTTGTAATATCCTCTACCACATCCATGATACTTCTATACCCCGTTTGTTCATGATTCATGAATAATTTCACAAGCAGGTCCTTCTCCAGGACATACATATCCAACGTTTCATCTTCTTTTACCACATGGGTTATATCGCATCTGTTTTGGATATGGCGATCTAGAATCAATTTGTAATTCATATTGGATACGGTAAAACTATTTGCAATCACGACATATTTTTGATTGCTGCGCCCGAAAAAGTCCACATTTTCTTTGAAATGTTGGAACGAACCTGTGTTTTCATTCTCGGAACTTGGGAAAAAGAACAAGCCATCGCGTTTACGATCCAGATCCCACTGCTTCCCGGATCCCAGGTGATCCATCAGAGAGCGATACTGATAACGGGGGAAGATCGCGACATTTTGGATACCCGAATTGACCATGTTGGAAAGGACAAAATCAATCAGTCTATAGCGTCCCCCAAAAGGAACTGCTGCTATGGAACGCTTTAAAGTTAACTCCTGCATTTCTTCATTATGGATTGTTGCATCGATGATTCCTAACATTGATTTATTCATAAATGGACACCCTTCCTGTGTTTGATTTTCCGTCTTTTATCGGGTTGTAGAGAAAATCCCTTTATCCATCATTTCCTCTGTTACTAAAATAATCTCGTCTTCATTTTTCTCTGGACAGATGACAGCACCATCCGGAATTTTTATCCCTGAAGGAATGATTGCCTTGTTTACATAGACATTTTCACCAATGATGGCATCCGGCATGATTACTGAGTTTTGGATGACTGAATTTCTCCCCACATTCACACCTTGGAATAATACGGAGTGATCAATTTTCCCTTCAATGAAACATCCTTCATTAACAAGAGAGTCTTTCACGTCTGCATATGGTGCAATAAACTGAGGAGGCTGATTTGGATTTACAGAATAGATGCGCCAGTCATATTCAAAAAGATTCAATTCACAATCCTCTTTTAGCAAATCCATATTTGCTTCCCACAAGCTCTTTACAGTTCCAACATCCTTCCAATATCCCTTAAATGGATATGCTACCAATCTCTTATTCTCTTCCAATAACAAAGGAATGACATCCTTCCCAAAGTCATGGCTGGACTCAGGGTTTCTATCATCCATTTCCAGATATTCCTTTAAGACAGACCACTTGAAAATATAGATTCCCATGGAAGCCAGATTACTCTTTGGAAGCGCCGGCTTTTCATCAAACTCTACCACTTCAAGCTTCTCGTTCGTATTCATGATTCCGAATCTGCTTGCTTCTTCCCAAGGAACTTCCACAACTGAAATGGATACATCCGCATCCTTCTTAATATGGTAATCTAGCATTTCCTCGTAATTCATTTTGTAAATATGGTCTCCAGACAGGATAAGGACATATTCAGGATCATATTGAGTGAGATAGTTGATATTCTGGTAGATGGCACTTGCTGTCCCTGTATACCACTTCACACCAGAGGATTCCGTGTAAGGAGGCAATACCGTCACCCCTCCATTTTTCCGATCCAGATCCCACGTGCTGCCAATGCCGATATAAGAGTTTAATACTAATGGTTGATATTGGGTCAGGACTCCCACTGTAGTAATTCCTGAGTTTGTGCAGTTACTTAATGCAAAATCAATGATTCTATACTTTCCTCCAAAAGGAACAGCCGGCTTTGCCAACGTTTTTGTTAACGAACTGAGCCTGCTCCCTTTTCCCCCTGCCAATAACATTGCTACACATTTATTTTTCGCCATCGCGTTATCTCTCCCCTCTAATTTTCTTCGGACGCCATATACTTACACCAAATGATGCAACATTGACCATCATATGATAGTCCTTTCCGTGATATGCTCCCTCTTCGGCACTAACTTCCTGCTCATTTATCCGGCCGCTTCCACCGAATTCTTTTGCATCAGAACTAAAAACCTCTTCATATTCTGTAAAATAAGGCACACCTATTTTAAATCCTTCATAGGAAGCTCCTGTAAAATTACAAATCACTATTAGTGTATCTGCAGGTTTTTTTCCTTTTCGGATAAAAGAAAAGACACTTTGCTCTCGGTTATCTGCATCAATCCATTCAAAACCACTCGGATCATGGTCTAGTTCATACAAAGCTTTAAACTGCTGATAAAAAGCCAACAGTTCCTTGAAGTAATGATGCATCTGTTGATGGGATTCATACTGGTTCACTAAAAACCAATCCAACTGTTCAAGGTCCTTCCATTCATCAAACTGCCCAAACTCCCCGCCCATGTAGAGGAGCTTCTTTCCTGGGTGTGTCAAGAAGAAGCCGTACAGTAAACGTAATTGAGCAAACTTATCTTCATATTCACCAGGCATTTTGTTTAACAGCGACTTCTTGCCATGAACCACTTCATCATGGGAGAAAGGCAAAATGAAATTCTCGGAAAATGCATATACGATGGAGAAAGTCACTTTATCGTGTAGATGTTTTCTTTGCTCTGGAGTAGCCTCCATATATCGCAAAATGTCATTCATCCAACCCATATTCCACTTGTAATTGAATCCCAGTCCTCCACTTGAGGTTGGAGAGGTAACTAATGGCCAATCTGTTGAATCTTCCGCAATCATAAGTGCACTGTAATCTTGTTCAAATACCGCTTCATTCAGTTTTTGCAAAAATTGTTGTGCAAAGGGGTTCGCATGCTCTTCCTTCGAATTTGGCCAATAAAGCATGTTGGCCACCGCATCCACTCTAAAGCCATCAACATGGAAATATTCCATCCAGAACAATGCATTTGATATTAAAAAGCTCCTTACTTCAGGCTTTCCTAAATCAAAGTTCGCCGTTCCCCATACTTCATTCTCCCGGTCATGATAGTTCTTATATTCAAAGACGGGAGCCCCATCAAACATATATAACCCGTGGGCATCTTTACAGAAATGTCCCGGTACCCAGTCTAATATCACACCTATGTCCTCTTGATGACATGCATCAATAAACGCCATTAACTCTTTAGGATTTCCATATCTGCTTGTCGCAGCATAATACCCCGTACCTTGATAGCCCCATGAACGGTCATATGGATGCTCCACCAATGGCAGCAATTCTATATGCGTAAAACCATGCTCCTTAATATAAGGGATTAATTCCGTGATCAACTCTATATAGGAGTAAAGTTCTCCATCATTCTTTTTCTTCCATGAACCAAGGTGCAGTTCATAAATAAACATCGGTTTTTCATAAACCAATTTTCGTTTCTTTTTCCTGCGCCAGTTTTGATCCTTCCATTTGAACCCTTCTAAGTCATATACAATGGATGCTGTATTAGGTCTTACTTCTGCATGAAAAGCAAATGGATCCGCTTTATGTAATATTTCACCGGATTGTGTAACAATCTCGTATTTATATAAGTGTCCGGATAAGTCCTCATCTATTTGGATACTCCAAACACCTTCGTTATTTAATTTCTCTAGTGGATGCACCTCTCCATTCCACTCATTAAAAGAACCCATTACGCGCACCTTCTTGGCATTAGGGGCCCACACAGTGAACCTGGTTCCTAACACTTTCTTACGATGCCGTACTAAATGAGAGCCAAAAAGCTCATAACTTTTATACAATGTTCCCTCATGAAAAAGGTGCAGCTGAAAATCCGTCGCACTCGTAGCAATCAATTTTTTCACCCTTCCATCATTCCTTATAAAAAAGAATATTGTTATACACTACTATTCTCTTTTTTATAATATTCTCCTTTATCCGACAAGTCGAAATCGTATGACATAAATCAACAATATTTAATTTTACAGATTATTATGTAATAAATAAGCAATTTAAGGAAACCGTTTTCATTGTTGCTCTGCTTGAAATTGCGGTATAACAGCATTTTTGGAAGGGTTTACATTATGAGAAGTTTCGACTAAAAATTAGGAGGAGGAATGTTGTTTTTTGTCGAAAAGTTTTTCCGTTCAACATAGTCTACAAGCATAAATGTACACGCTTACAAGAATAGATTATTTTAATATAATAATTTTACTTTTCGAAATGGGGTTTTGTTTGTCTTGCAGAAGGGTATTGTATGAGTTGAGAATATCTTAATTTATTGTTAAGATGCAAACTTACTTTTTACTTGGAATAGAAATTTCGAGGCACTTTTCGAGAGAATTTTGGACAAATAAAAAAAGCCATAGTATTTATAAAATACCACAACTTTTGATGACCCGTACGGGATTCGAACCCGTGTTACCGCCGTGAAAGGGCGGTGTCTTAACCGCTTGACCAACGGGCCAGATAATCTGGCGGAGAAGGAGGGATTTGAACCCTCGCGCCGCTTACACGACCTACACCCTTAGCAGGGGCGCCTCTTCAGCCACTTGAGTACTTCCCCAGATATGGCTCCACCAGTAGGATTCGAACCTACGACCCTTCGGTTAACAGCCGAATGCTCTACCGCTGAGCTATGGTGGAACGGTACATAAAAAAATGGTGGGCCTAAGTGGACTCGAACCACCGACCTCACGCTTATCAGGCGTGCGCTCTAACCAGCTGAGCTATAGGCCCACAAAAATGGAGCGGGTGATGGGAATCGAACCCACGACATCAGCTTGGAAGGCTGAGGTTTTACCATTAAACTACACCCGCTAAAAAGGGCGACTGATGGGAATCGAACCCACGAATGCCTGAACCACAATCAGGTGCGTTAACCACTTCGCCACAACCGCCATAATAATATTTACTTAGTAAAGATGGTGCCGGCGATAGGAGTCGAACCCACGACCTACTGATTACAAGTCAGTTGCTCTACCAACTGAGCTACACCGGCATTAAAAGATCATTAGAAAAATCAAAGTGGCTCGGGACGGAATCGAACCGCCGACACATGGATTTTCAGTCCATTGCTCTACCAACTGAGCTACCGAGCCAAACTATTAGTTAAAAATGGCGGTCCCGACCGGGATCGAACCGGCGATCTCCTGCGTGACAGGCAGGCATGTTAACCGCTACACCACGGGACCATTTGGTTGCGGGGACAGGATTTGAACCTGCGACCTTCGGGTTATGAGCCCGACGAGCTACCGGACTGCTCCACCCCGCGACAATAAGATATAAGTCTCTATACTCACCATATCATTTAAAATAATATGGCGGAGGAAGAGGGATTCGAACCCCCGCGGGCTTTGACACCCCTGTCGGTTTTCAAGACCGATCCCTTCAGCCGGACTTGGGTATTCCTCCGCGTATAGAAAGAACTGGTGGACCTTGTAGGACTCGAACCTACGACCGGACGGTTATGAGCCGTCTGCTCTAACCAGCTGAGCTAAAGGTCCTTTTTGGTAGCGGCGGAGGGGATCGAACCCCCGACCTCACGGGTATGAACCGTACGCTCTAGCCAGCTGAGCTACACCGCCAAAAAGAAAATAAAGTATTAAAGTGGAGCCTAGCGGGATCGAACCGCTGACCTCCTGCGTGCAAAGCAGGCGCTCTCCCAGCTGAGCTAAGGCCCCAAATTCTAAAAGGGATTTAATGGTCGGGAAGACAGGATTTGAACCTGCGACCCCTTGGTCCCAAACCAAGTGCTCTACCAAGCTGAGCTACTCCCCGATAATGGCGCGCCCGAGAGGACTCGAACCCCTAACCTTTTGATCCGTAGTCAAACGCTCTATCCAATTGAGCTACGGGCGCATATAGATAATAGTTGTTTTACTGCTGTAAAAAACTCTGGTGCCGAGGACCGGAATCGAACCGGTACGGTAGTCACCTACCGCAGGATTTTAAGTCCTGTGCGTCTGCCAGTTCCGCCACCCCGGCAAGTCTGTTGGAGCGGAAGACGGGATTCGAACCCGCGACCCCCACCTTGGCAAGGTGGTGTTCTACCACTGAACTACTTCCGCTAATATAAAATTACAATGCGGGTGAAGGGACTCGAACCCCCACGTCAAAGACACTAGATCCTAAGTCTAGCGCGTCTGCCAATTCCGCCACACCCGCAAGATAAATGGTGTGCCATGAAGGACTCGAACCTTCGACCCTCTGATTAAAAGTCAGATGCTCTACCGACTGAGCTAATGGCACAAAAATGGTGCCGGCGATAGGAGTCGAACCCACGACCTACTGATTACAAGTCAGTTGCTCTACCAACTGAGCTACACCGGCATAATATTGATGGTTAATTCCACTAGGTGAAAAAATATTGGTGGAGGATGACGGGATCGAACCGCCGACCCTCTGCTTGTAAGGCAGATGCTCTCCCAGCTGAGCTAATCCTCCATATAAATGCCTGGCAACGTCCTACTCTCACAGGGGGAGATCCCCCAACTACCATCGGCGCTGAAGAGCTTAACTTCCGTGTTCGGTATGGGAACGGGTGTGACCTCTTCGCCATCATTACCAGACAAATTATATTATACAAAATTGAGAAAGAAAATCAAGATGTTTTTACATCTTTCGTGTTCCTTCAAAACTAGATAATGTGTTCATATCAAGAATTCATATCGTTCACTTATTTCGATACTTATTTGGGTTAAGTCCTCGATCGATTAGTATTCGTCAGCTGCACATGTCACCATGCTTCCACCTCGAACCTATCTACCTGATCATCTTTCAGGGATCTTACTTACCGAAGTAAAAGGAAATCTCATCTTGAGGGGGGCTTCATGCTTAGATGCTTTCAGCACTTATCCCGTCCGCACGTAGCTACCCAGCTATGCCTTTGGCAAGACAACTGGTACACCAGCGGTGCGTCCATCCCGGTCCTCTCGTACTAAGGACAGCTCCTCTCAAATTTCCTGCGCCCACGACGGATAGGGACCGAACTGTCTCACGACGTTCTGAACCCAGCTCGCGTACCGCTTTAATGGGCGAACAGCCCAACCCTTGGGACCGACTACAGCCCCAGGATGCGATGAGCCGACATCGAGGTGCCAAACCTCCCCGTCGATGTGGACTCTTGGGGGAGATAAGCCTGTTATCCCCGGGGTAGCTTTTATCCGTTGAGCGATGGCCCTTCCATGCGGAACCACCGGATCACTAAGCCCGACTTTCGTCCCTGCTCGACTTGTAGGTCTCGCAGTCAAGCTCCCTTGTGCCTTTACACTCTGCGAATGATTTCCAACCATTCTGAGGGAACCTTTGGGCGCCTCCGTTACTCTTTAGGAGGCGACCGCCCCAGTCAAACTGCCCACCTGACACTGTCTCCCAGCCCGATAAGGGCTGCGGGTTAGAATTTCAATACAGCCAGGGTAGTATCCCACCGACGCCTCCACCGAAGCTAGCGCTCCGGCTTCTCAGGCTCCTACCTATCCTGTACAAGCTGTACCAAAATTCAATATCAGGCTACAGTAAAGCTCCACGGGGTCTTTCCGTCCTGTCGCGGGTAACCTGCATCTTCACAGGTACTATAATTTCACCGAGTCTCTGGTTGAGACAGTGCCCAGATCGTTACGCCTTTCGTGCGGGTCGGAACTTACCCGACAAGGAATTTCGCTACCTTAGGACCGTTATAGTTACGGCCGCCGTTTACTGGGGCTTCGGTTCAAAGCTTCGCTTGCGCTAACCTCTCCCCTTAACCTTCCAGCACCGGGCAGGCGTCAGCCCCTATACTTCGCCTTACGGCTTCGCAGAGACCTGTGTTTTTGCTAAACAGTCGCCTGGGCCTATTCACTGCGGCTCTCTCGGGCTTTAACACCCTAACAGAGCACCCCTTCTCCCGAAGTTACGGGGTCATTTTGCCGAGTTCCTTAACCAGAGTTCTCTCGCTCACCTTAGGATTCTCTCCTCGCCTACCTGTGTCGGTTTGCGGTACGGGCACCATACTCCTCGCTAGAGGCTTTTCTTGGCAGTGTGAAATCAGGAACTTCGGTACTATATTTCCCTCGCTATCACAGCTTAGCCTTAATGAGAAGCGGATTTGCCTACTTCTCAGCCTTACTGCTTAGACGCGCATATCCAACAGCGCGCTTACCCTATCCTTCTGCGTCCCCCCATTGCTCAAACGGAGTGGAGGTGGTACAGGAATATCAACCTGTTATCCATCGCCTACGCCTTTCGGCCTCGGCTTAGGTCCCGACTAACCCTGAGCGGACGAGCCTTCCTCAGGAAACCTTAGGCATTCGGTGGAAGGGATTCTCACCCTTCTTTCGCTACTCATACCGGCATTCTCACTTCTAAGCGCTCCACCAGTCCTTACGGTCTAGCTTCAACGCCCTTAGAACGCTCTCCTACCACTGTTCGTAAGAACAGTCCGCAGCTTCGGTGATACGTTTAGCCCCGGTACATTTTCGGCGCAGAGTCACTCGACCAGTGAGCTATTACGCACTCTTTAAATGGTGGCTGCTTCTAAGCCAACATCCTGGTTGTCTAAGCAACTCCACATCCTTTTCCACTTAACGTATACTTGGGGACCTTAGCTGGCGGTCTGGGCTGTTTCCCTCTTGACTACGGATCTTATCACTCGCAGTCTGACTCCCATGGATAAGTCTTTGGCATTCGGAGTTTGACTGAATTCGGTAATCCGATGAGGACCCCTAGTCCAATCAGTGCTCTACCTCCAAGACTCTAACACATGAGGCTAGCCCTAAAGCTATTTCGGAGAGAACCAGCTATCTCCAGGTTCGATTGGCATTTCACCCCTACCCACACCTCATCCGCTCACTTTTCAACGTGAGTCGGTTCGGGCCTCCATTCAGTGTTACCTGAACTTCACCCTGGACATGGGTAGATCACCTGGTTTCGGGTCTACGACCACGTACTCATGCGCCCTATTCAGACTCGCTTTCGCTACGGCTCCGTCTCATCGACTTAACCTTGCACGGGATCGTAACTCGCCGGTTCATTCTACAAAAGGCACGCTATCACCCATTAACGGGCTCTAACTACTTGTAGGCACACGGTTTCAGGATCTATTTCACTCCCCTTCCGGGGTGCTTTTCACCTTTCCCTCACGGTACTGGTTCACTATCGGTCACTAGGGAGTATTTAGCCTTGGGAGATGGTCCTCCCTGCTTCCGACGGGATTTCTCGTGTCCCGCCGTACTCAGGATCCACTCAGGAGGGAACGAAGTTTCAACTACAGGGTTTTTACCTTCTATGACGGACCTTTCCAGATCGCTTCATTTACCCCGTTCCTTTGTAACTCCATGTTGAGTGTCCTACAACCCCAAGAGGCAAGCCTCTTGGTTTGGGCTAATTCCGTTTCGCTCGCCGCTACTCAGGAAATCGCGTTTGCTTTCTCTTCCTCCGGGTACTAAGATGTTTCAGTTCCCCGGGTCTGCCTTCCATACCCTATGTATTCAGATAAGGATACTGCTCCATTACGAGCAGTGGGTTTCCCCATTCGGAAATCTCCGGATCAAAGCTTACTTACAGCTCCCCGAAGCATATCGGTGTTAGTCCCGTCCTTCATCGGCTCCTAGTGCCAAGGCATCCACCGTGCGCCCTTAATAACTTAACCGTTGACCAATATGGTCATGTGTCGATATCAGCGATGATATCTATAAAGAAAATTACTAAGATGAACGATATTTTGTGAATATCTTGATATTAGTTACATTATCTAGTTTTCAAGGAACAACAGAGATAAATCGAATGATTTATCTGCGACAATTCATAAGAACTGTCATTTTTGAGAGAATGCTCTCTCAAAACTAAACAAAACAACAAGCGTACATTCCTTAGAAAGGAGGTGATCCAGCCGCACCTTCCGATACGGCTACCTTGTTACGACTTCACCCCAATCATCTGTCCCACCTTAGGCGGCTGGCTCCAAAAGGTTACCCCACCGACTTCGGGTGTTACAAACTCTCGTGGTGTGACGGGCGGTGTGTACAAGGCCCGGGAACGTATTCACCGCGGCATGCTGATCCGCGATTACTAGCGATTCCGGCTTCATGCAGGCGAGTTGCAGCCTGCAATCCGAACTGAGAACGGTTTTATGGGATTGGCTCGACCTCGCGGTTTTGCTGCCCTTTGTACCGTCCATTGTAGCACGTGTGTAGCCCAGGTCATAAGGGGCATGATGATTTGACGTCATCCCCACCTTCCTCCGGTTTGTCACCGGCAGTCACCTTAGAGTGCCCAACTGAATGCTGGCAACTAAGATCAAGGGTTGCGCTCGTTGCGGGACTTAACCCAACATCTCACGACACGAGCTGACGACAACCATGCACCACCTGTCACTCTGTCCCCCGAAGGGGAACGTCCTATCTCTAGGAGTGTCAGAGGATGTCAAGACCTGGTAAGGTTCTTCGCGTTGCTTCGAATTAAACCACATGCTCCACCGCTTGTGCGGGCCCCCGTCAATTCCTTTGAGTTTCAGTCTTGCGACCGTACTCCCCAGGCGGAGTGCTTAATGCGTTAGCTGCAGCACTAAAGGGCGGAAACCCTCTAACACTTAGCACTCATCGTTTACGGCGTGGACTACCAGGGTATCTAATCCTGTTTGCTCCCCACGCTTTCGCGCCTCAGTGTCAGTTACAGACCAGAAAGTCGCCTTCGCCACTGGTGTTCCTCCAAATCTCTACGCATTTCACCGCTACACTTGGAATTCCACTTTCCTCTTCTGCACTCAAGTCCCCCAGTTTCCAATGACCCTCCACGGTTGAGCCGTGGGCTTTCACATCAGACTTAAAGGACCACCTGCGCGCGCTTTACGCCCAATAATTCCGGACAACGCTTGCCACCTACGTATTACCGCGGCTGCTGGCACGTAGTTAGCCGTGGCTTTCTGGTTAGGTACCGTCAAGGTGCGAGCAGTTACTCTCGCACTTGTTCTTCCCTAACAACAGAGCTTTACGACCCGAAGGCCTTCATCGCTCACGCGGCGTTGCTCCATCAGACTTTCGTCCATTGTGGAAGATTCCCTACTGCTGCCTCCCGTAGGAGTCTGGGCCGTGTCTCAGTCCCAGTGTGGCCGATCACCCTCTCAGGTCGGCTACGCATCGTTGCCTTGGTGAGCCGTTACCTCACCAACTAGCTAATGCGCCGCGGGCCCATCTGTAAGTGATAGCCGAAACCATCTTTCAATAAAGAACCAGGAGGTTCCTTATATTATCCGGTATTAGCTCCGGTTTCCCGAAGTTATCCCAGTCTTACAGGCAGGTTGCCCACGTGTTACTCACCCGTCCGCCGCTGACCTTTCAAAAGCAAGCTTTTGAAAGGTCCGCTCGACTTGCATGTATTAGGCACGCCGCCAGCGTTCGTCCTGAGCCAGGATCAAACTCTCCAATAAAGAGTCTGAGCTTTTGCTCAAAATTTGCTAGCTTGTGTTACTTAAATCATTTTGCCAGTTCCGTAGAACCGACGTTATGACGCTGTTGTTTTGTTTAGTTTTCAAAGATCATTTTCTTACAAGATTCGCTCAAAAGCGACTTCCTAATCATAACAACTTGTCGTTTTAAAGTCAAGCTGTTTTTTGTTTTTTTGAAGTAGCATTTTCACATCTCATCACTGCCCTCGCAGCGACGAAATTAAATATACCACCTCTACAACTATATTGCAATACTTTTTTTCAATATTTTTGATAGAGGTTCTGTTAATGGAATATACACAACTTACTTCTTCTATTATAGTTTGCTTTTGAAAAAACTTGTCGTTTTCTTGTGGGTTATGTATGATGAAGGAAGACAATTGAATTCTTTTCCACGAGGGGGGCCTTAACGGCTGAGAGTGAACTTGATGTTCTGACCCTTTGAACCTGTTAGTTAGTACTATCGTAGGGATGTGGCGGATTTATTACTTATTTCATTTAAGCAATAAAGGGCCTCCTTTATTGCTTTTTTTATGTTAAGGGGGATATTCATGAAGAAGAATAACACATTATTTCTAGTTGAAGTTGCTATTTTTGGAGCTCTTGCTTACTTACTTGACTTATTGGCCGGGGTTTTATCTTTACAGATATGGCCACAAGGTGGCGCAATAACTATCTCAATGGTACCGGTATTTATCATGGCCTTTCGCTGGGGAATAAAAGGCGGAATATTATCTGGTTTTATTCTTGGTCTACTTCAGATAGTAACAGGTACCTTCTGGGGAATCGATCCAGTTCAAATTTTTCTGGATTATATAGTGGCATTTACTTCTCTAGGTTTTGCAGGAGTTGTAGCGAGTCAAGTTGCGACATCCGCTAAGAGAGATG
The DNA here is from genome assembly GCF_019931755.1 of Sutcliffiella horikoshii. Classification (NCBI taxonomy): domain Bacteria; kingdom Bacillati; phylum Bacillota; class Bacilli; order Caryophanales; family Bacillaceae; genus Sutcliffiella; species Sutcliffiella horikoshii. Next base: position 3,447,906 of record NZ_CP082918.1, read on the forward strand.
AGATAAAAAAGCTTGTGATGTATGTAAGTATTGCCTCTTTTATAGGTTGCCTTCTAAGATTCTTGGCTCATTATACTGCTGGAATAATCTACTTTGACTATCTGGCACCAGAAGGGCAACCAGTATGGCTATATTCGTTGCTTTATAACGGCTCATTTATGTTACCGAGTTTTGTAATAGCCACAATCGTGACGGTACTCTTGATTAAAACAGTCCCTCGAATATTTACCTTTAATAATTCCGTTGCTTAAGCTGGCCTCTACGGCCAGCTTTTTTTTACGAGAAATTTACTAGAATGTTCTATTAAAGTCCCTCATACAATCTAGTAATAAGTGAAACAGGAGGATAAGATATGGATCTTGTAAAATACGCAGCATTTATTGTAGCATTACTGACTTCAATTGGCTTATTACTGTTTGCATATTTTGAGGGGTTGCGTATAAGTGATGAAGAAGGAAATGTACGCGGAGAAGGGTTCATTGTGAGCCTTTCACTAGGCATCTTTTTTGCAATGATGGCCACCAGACTCCAATGATTTATACATATAATAGATAAAGCCGACAATGTGTCGGCTTTTAGTTTTCATTTTTTTTACGATTATCTCTTAAGAAATAACCAACACTGAGCATCACAAGCAATCCTCCTGTGAATTGGGTCCATGTTACCATTTCGTTTAATACAAAATAAGCGAGTACTGCTGCACCAATCGGTTCAAATAAAATGCTCATGGAAATGACATTGGTGCTGATATATTTAACAGCCCAATTGAAAAAAGAGTGGCCCAGTAATGTTGGAATGATTGCAAGCATTAAGAACCAAAACCAATCTGTGGAAGAATATCCTGTTAGAGACTCCCCAGTTACTAGTACATAGAAAAGCAAAGTAATGCAACAAATCCCATAAACAATAAATGTATAAGTTATTAAAGACAGCCTTTTTCTGACATCTTGTCCGAACAACAGATATGCTGTCACAAGCGCACAGGCCACCAATGCCAATACATCTCCAAATAAAGCCATTCCGCTAATCTGAAAATCACCCCAACTGATGATTACACTACCGGCTATTGCCATCAATCCGCTTACAATAGCTTTTGTGCTGAGCCTTTCTTGGAAAAACAAATAAGTTCCAATAAACGCAAATAAAGGCTGGAGGGTTACGAGCACTGTTGAACTTGCTACACTGGTATAGTTTAAGGATTCAAACCATAGAATAAAATGAAACGCCAAGAATACACCTGCCAACGCAGAGAAGAGCCAATCCCTCTTCGAAATATCCTTTAATTCCCCAACATATTTATATAGAAATATGGGTAGTAGTAGTATTACGGAGAAAAACAACCGGTAGAAGGCTACCACTCCAGCAGGGGCATCCGCTAATTTCACGAAAATGGCGGATGTGGATACAGTAACTACTCCCACCGCGAGAGCCACGTATGGATTAAACCACTTATTCATTTGCCTTCACCCAAACTGTTAGTATTTTTTAATAACTTTCTAATTTTACAGAATATTGTTATAATTTACTAATAACTATTTTTATATAGAATATCATATCTTTTCTAGTTACAGGAGGGGCCTTATGGAATTGTTCATGGAATATTTTGATGAATACGATTTTATTGTAAAACTTGTTTTTGCTTCAATAGCTGGAATAATAATAGGGTTAGAACGCGAATTAAAAGGAAAACCACTCGGACTGAAAACCTGCGTAATCGTCTCCGTGATGGCATGTCTTCTAACCATCGTTTCTTATGAATCTGCTTTTCTCTATTCTAAGGAATACTCAAGACCGATGGATCCTGGACGAATTCCTTCATATGTTATTAGCGGTATTGGATTTTTAGGAGCAGGAGTAATTTTAAGAAGAAGTAACGAGGCTATTTCAGGACTGACAACAGCTGCCCTAGTATTGGCATCCGCTGCACTTGGAATTACTATTGGTGCAGGATTTTTTATTGAAGGAGCTTTTGGTGTCATTTTCATCATTCTTGGTGTGAAAATAATCCCTTCCCTATTTGATAAGATAGGGCCAAAGAAATTGAAGGAAAAAGAAATAAAAGTAAAAATCTTTATCGAAAAAGATATTGACCTGACTATGGTCATGAAAGAGATTCATCACAAAAATCTTTCTATAAAACGAGTGAAGGTTAAAGAGGAAAAAGATGATATCGTGCTTAATTGCATCATCACCACGAAGAAAAGCGTATATACGACAGATGTATATTATGAGCTAAAATCACTTACAGGTGTGATTCAAGCAGAAGTAGAAAACTTGGATTAAGACTTTATAAAAAAAACGTTTGCAAAAGAAAGAATTTTTGATAAAATAAATTCATTCTCACCGGGGCGGTAGTTCAGTGGGAGAATACTTCGCTGGCAGCGAAGGGGTCGTGGGTTCGAATCCCATCCGCTCCATATTAAAAGTGGCTGTTAAAAAGATCGGAATTGATCTTTTTAACAGCCTTTTTCTTATTGATTTCAAATCTGATTTAAGTTAACTAAATGCCTATTAATAAAAATTGACAAGGATTATCTCGAAATCTATTTCTTCTCCCAGTTATCATTATCATTTTTCTTGTACTTTTCCTTGACTGCACTCCATGCCACTTTATGTGCCGTTTCTTCTTTATCATACTGATCTGAGGCTGAATTGAATGCTTCCTTGTAGATTTCCTGGGCATGTTTAGGAAGATTATCCCTCACTCCATCCGGTAGTTCCTTTAGAGAATCATAAGGCATCTTAAACTCCTCCTTTATCAGTTTGTTTTTTAGAATACCCTTTCTTTAACCAATTAAACGAAAAAGGAGGATTTCGAGGCTCCAAAAAGAATTATTGTAAGAGAAGCTTGCATAAAGAGGAGAAAAGATGTTCAAACCTATCTATCTATTAATTTCTATATGTTTATTAATCGGGTGTTCAAAACCGACTGTTCAAACAGAAAGACACCTAGATCAGATCCCCCCTATAACAGAACCTATGGTCGTGGTTCCACCCGAACCATCAAGCTTAGATATGAGAGAATGGCTCCTCCCCAAGAAAAATTCAAGAGTACGAGGTGCCCCGATCACTCACGTCATGCTGCATTTTACAAACAATGCGCTCCGTGATCCACAGAACCCTTATGATATCGAGGAAGTCTACGCACTTTTTGAAGAGTATGAGGTTTCTGCTCATTATTTGATAGACAGGGAAGGAGAAATCTACCTTTTGGTCCCGGAAGAACGTGCAGCCTTTCATGCCGGAAAAGGGCATCTCTTAAACTATCAAGAGTATAAGAGTGGTTTGAATGACTATTCAATTGGGATAGAGTTGTTGGCTGTGGGGACTAGGGAAGAGATGCTTTCAATCATGCCAGCTGATGTATATGATTCCATTTCTCCTGCCGATATCGGGTACACGGATGCTCAGTATGCTTCATTGAAGGAGTTATTGGATGATATATTAAAACGTAATCCTTTAATCAAGAACGACCGGGAACATATCATTGGTCATGACGAATATGCTCCTGTCCGTAAAAGCGACCCTGGTGATTTGTTTGATTGGTCTAGAATAGGATATTAAATTCACAAAAAAGAGACCCGTTTAGTGGTCTCTTTTCAACTTTCATTCACATACTAATATCTCTCTTGTAAAATAGCCCTTTTGGGTTTCACAGCGATCAATTATGGTGAAACCAGCTTCCTGCACCATGTCATCCATCGTCTCGATGGTGATGACGACGACTTTCTTTGCGAAGCGGCGTGCATGCTTCAAAATGGATAATTGGTCTTCCGGAGTGGCATGGGTATAAAGATTGTACGGCATATCGATAACTGCCACATCATAGTTATCCTTTACTTCCGAGATTGGTCCTAGCGTGACATTACCTTTTAGGCCGAAATGTTCAATATTTTCCTTTGAACCGTCTACCACAAGCGGGTTAATGTCTCTTCCATCCATATCAACCCCCATCGATAATGCTTCAACAAGTACCGTTCCTATCCCGCAGCAAGGATCGATGGACTTTATTCCTTCAGGATCTGGGACGGCTATATTGGAGACAGCCCTTGCCACACGGGTACTTAAAGCGGTTGAATATTCCCTGGGCTTTTTTGTATGCTGAAGCCATATCGCTTCACTTTTCAAATAATGACCGAAATACCAGCGTTCACCCACAACCGCCATGCCGAAAATATGATCTGGTTGATGTACATCCGCCTCTCCTTCAATAACCCACCCGATAGCACGTTCGATATCACGACGTTCTTGATATTCAATCGTATTAGGAGCTTTCCTGTCATTTATTTTGGAGAATATAACCTTGAATGTTTGGTCCCCCATCTTTATATCCTTGGCTTGATCCACAAGCTCCTGAAGTGCAGCCCCTTCATAGATCACTTCAATTCTTTCGCGGATAAAAGGACTTCTGTTCGGATTAATCTTTTTGGTACTTTTAATGATATTATCATTTGTTGCCTTGCCGAAAAAAGACCGCATCTCCAAATGACACAGAGAGCGCTCTTCCTTGCTATATGCATACGTATATATAAACGTCGGTTTCTTTTGCTCTGCCAATCATTTTACTCCTCTGTTTGCCCCGACCTTCATTTTACAAGATCTATCAGCCTATTTAATTCCTCTGGGTTAAATCCTTTTACCGCCTGGTCACCCACAGCCGTAACCGGTATGCCCATAAATCCGAATTTTTCTACTTCCTCTTGGTAATCCCGGTTTGCCAGAAGATCTCTGACTTCAAAAGATACTTGATGCTCTTTTAGAAATTCCTTTACCAATTCACAATCTCTGCAGCCCGGTGCTGAGTAGACGATAAGTTGTTTGTTCATGTAAGAAGCCTCCCAAGATGAATTTTGTCTCTGTTATAAATAGTATCATAAAAAACACCCATTAGTTCACTAATGAGTGCTTAAATGCATAGATGACCGCCTGTGTCCTATCCTGCACTTGAAGTTTTGCTAGTATATTGCTTACATGTACCTTCACTGTCTTAAGTGCGATGAACAGCTCATCCGCTATTTCTTGATTTGTTTTTCCTTGTGTCATAAGAAGGAGTATCTCCATTTCCCTGTTGGTCAATTCCTCATGAGGAAGGATTTCAGTCTTCCTGCGCATCTTTTTCATCATTTTCCCTGCTACTTCCGGCTCCAAGATGGATTGTCCTTTATAAGTGGAACGAACTGCATTGGCTATTTCACTTGCTTTGGAAGTTTTCAGCATATAGCTGGTAGCTCCAGCCTCAAGTGCAGGATAGACTTTTTCATCATCAAGAAAGCTCGTAACAATAATGATTTTCGCTTCCGGCCATTGTTCCATGATTCTTCTGGTCGCTTCGATTCCGTCCATTTCCTTCATGACTAAGTCCATTAAAATAATATCAGGTTTATGTTCCAGTGCCAGCTCAATTGCAACAGACCCATCATCCGCTTCAGCAACAACTTCTATATCGGGTTGAGCTGACAGGTATGCCGTAACGCCGATCCTTACCATTTCATGATCATCTACAAACAACACTCTAATCATTTTAACTCAAGCCTCCTCTGCGTCTAGTTTGGGAACTTTCACTTCCAATCTTGTTCCCTCATTCTCTACACTTACTATTTTCAACGTACCGCCTAGCTCAACGGCACGTTCATGCATGTTTTGCAAACCATAAGAACCTGCCCTTGCCTGCTCGACATCAAAGCCTATTCCGTCATCCACTACGCGTAAAATAATGAAGTTCTCCCTTTGAATAAGTAATACCTCCACCGCATTGGCTTTGGAATGCCGTAATGTGTTGGATAATGTCTCCTGCAGGATTCTAAACAGATGATCCTCCACACCTTTATCTATAGAAAAACGTTCAATCTTCCAGGTGATGCTCATCGGAACTTTTTGGATTAGCTCTACTAATAATTCCTCTGCACCTTCTTGAAGCGTTTTTCCTTTTAATGCGACTGGTCGTAAATGAAGGAGTAATGCCCGCATCTCCAATTGAGATTGGTGAATCATTTCCTCCACTAATCGTAGTTGATTTGTTTCATTGTTTTCAGTGCCGGCTTCTTCCCTCGTTTCCGTTAATGCGGACATTAGCATCGAGGCCGCGAAGAGCTGCTGGCTGACGGAATCATGCAACTCTCTTGCCAGTCTGTTTCGTTCCTGTGAGACAATTTCCTGTATTCTATTCTCCAGATCTTCTGCCTTTTCGTTTGCAATCTTTTGGGAGATTTTTGCTTGTTCTTGTATCTGACTGTGCAGTTTCCATATGACTGTTTCCATTAGAACGATCTCTTGGGCATTGCTTTTTGAGACTTCTAAAACGCTTCTCCCTTGTTCCACAGCTTTTAGATCCTCGTAGACCGTATTAAGTTGCTTCTTCCAATACAGCCCCGAAAATAAGCCAAAGAGGATTCCCAAGCCAAGACTGACAATAGCTAAAAACAAAATGAACGGAAGATCCATCACTTTTAGTACCCAAAGAGCATCTAGACTGATTACCGGAAAAAAGAAATAAGTTATCGCGCCAATTACCAGGAAACTTATGAAAGAAATACAAGTTGCCCACAAAACTTGCCTTTGCAATATACTCATACCCTCTTCACCTCTATGCTGCCTACGAAGATCGAGGTGACGATTTTCACTCTATGTGTGGCTTCTTTATAATGTTCTGTTTGATAGTGTACAGTCTGGTTGAGGATGCTTTTCTCTTCTTTATCTAGAATGTGGATGGAACCCACCATCCCAGAGTGAACAATACTAAGTTCCAATTCGTAGGGAACCAATATCTGTATGTTTCCTATGACATTTCGAATAAAAATGATGGCTTCCCCTTTTGGCAGTACCGTATAACTTAAATCTATCTCCGTATCACTAATCCCACATTGAATATTCACATCATCCCATGTATAAGAGTGTTCAGGTGTTTTTTGGCTGCCAAACAGCTTGTTAGTAAACCACTTTTGCTCGTTTCTCACAATTTGCTCTTCCCGTTCAGGGAGTATGTTCGGCTGAATTTCTACAGGCTGTTTTTTGGCTTGCAGGAATTTGTACAAGAAATACAACACTGTTGCAAGCAGCAAGAAGTTGAATGTCATCATATTGAATACGGTAAAAATGATAGATAACAACCCAATGACAAATAATGCCTTTCCTATTAACCAATGCCATTTCTTCTTACCTACATATATTAGAAAACCAGAAAACAAAAAGGAAAAAATAAGGCCCGTATTGAAAAATAGGATTTCCAATAGAAAAATCAAGCTGGCCACCACTATAATAAAACTGAGATAATCAGATTTCATTTTGTTCAACATGCGCCTTATCCCTCCTTTTTTCTAGGATCCATCGTCTTCTACATCCCAAAAAGGCGCAACATGCACGCCTTTTTAGAATAGCAGTTTTCATTGTGAAAGAGAATGAGTTTTCTCTTCTGGTTGAGTAATTTCTTTTTCAAGCTGGGCAATGCGCGCATCAATAGTATTGTGATGATAGGCGGAATTCACTTGATGTTCTAATCGATCTAAATAGCTTTCCATTTCATTGAACTTGGTGTAGGAGTGTTCCGCTTTGTTCGCATCCACCACCTGATTCATACGATGTGTGGCACGGGCAACATTTTCCCTCCCCATTAATTCCATCCGCTTGATATACATATCCTTCAGGCGGTGCTTCATTTCTTCGTATTTTTGCTCAAGGTTAGTTAGATCCTCTGTAACCTTTTCTAAGGAAAGCTTCAATTTGTTGGCGCGCTCCTCATATTGTTGGTGCTCGCGTTTAGCAAATGCCTCCAGTTCTGTCTCACCAGCTTTTTCCGCAATGACCGCTTGGGAGTTGCGCTTCTCCGCTAGACTGCTTGCCTCGTGGTATTCCCTTATAAACTCTTCTTTAAGTAAATTCTGGCGTTCTACTAGCTTGCGCACTTTTTCTACTTCTTTTTCACAATCGCGTAAATACTGATTCAACAAAGCGATCGGATTTTTCTGCTCCTTTTTATCCAAAACCTCATGAAAATCTGCAGATATAGTCTGTTTAATTCTTGAAAATAAGTTGGCCATGATAATATTCCTCTCCTTATAATGTTTTATTTGTTCAATGAGTTCCACTGTTTTTCAAAATTAGTGAACGGGTCGCCAGCTTCAATGATGACGTTGTTTGCTTTCTCTTTGTTCCAGTTCTTATATACAACATATAAGATATACGCTGCTACAACTGCTAATACTGCCGGGACATTAGCGATTGAAAACGCGATGGCAATAAAAGCGATAAAGCCCCAAAGAATTTTTGTGCCAGTAGAATCCGTTTTTATGAATTCTTTAACCGCATAATAAGTGACTACCAAACTAACGGCCAATCCTAAAAGTGGACCAATGTTTGCAAGTAAAACAAAGAATGCGATAACACCTACTAAAAACAATCCAAATTTTTTCATTTGTTGTTCCTCCCTTCTATGTCTTTATCTTACCTCCGCAAGAGATTTCGTATAATGAGCCTGAGCCATATTTTAAGATAGGGCTTGGGGCTTAGTGCCGATAAGACCGATTTGAACAGTATTCACATCCATAGTTGATCCTCTTAGTCTATTAGCCACTTGAATTTTCAGAGGATTATTGATAGAATCTTCTGAAAGCAATACTTTAACACGCAACACCTTCTTTCTTTTTCACACTGTTTGAAAATAATGATTAGGAGGCGTTTTTGTATGCAAAAAGAGAAATTGGTCCATTTAATTCCTTACAAATTGGAAAACCAGTTATTTGAAACTCATCAAATCCCTGAAGGCATTGAACTTATCCAAGCACCGTCTATTTGGCAGGCTGGATATAAAGGGGAAGGTATGGTGGTAGCCGTCATCGATACTGGCTGCGATGCACAACACCCAGATCTCGAAGGTAGAATAATCGGGGGAAGAAACTTCACGGACGACGATAATGGAGATCCTGAAAACTTTACTGATTATAACGGCCATGGCACCCATGTTGCAGGCACGATTGCGGCAATCAATCCGGGTTCAGGTGTTATCGGGGTCGCCCCGGAGGCTAAGCTACTTATTCTCAAGGCACTTGGAGGCAAAAATGGGTCAGGCGAATATGAATGGATTATTAATGCAATCAACTATGCGGCTTCTCAAAATGTAGACATAATCTCTATGTCGCTCGGCGGACCTATCGATGTCACTGAACTTCACGATGCAATCAAAGCAGCCATTTCTTCTAACATTCTTGTCGTATGCGCTGCCGGTAATGAAGGAGACGGAAATCAATACACAGAAGAGTTTTCTTATCCTGCAGCCTATACAGAAGTCATCTCTGTCGGTTCTATCAATCTTCAACGTAAATCCTCTTACTTTACTAACTCGAATAACGAAATTGATCTTGTCGCGCCTGGTGAAAAAATCATTTCCACTATACCAGGAGGAAGATATGCTGTTTTCAGTGGTACATCCATGTCAGCCCCACATGTTGCTGGAGCGCTCGCCTTAATAAAGAAGCTTACAGAAAAGGAGTTTGGCCGAGTACTTTCCGAGCCTGAGCTATATGCCCAACTAATTAAAAGAACCATTCCCCTTGGCTATCCAAAAAGCCTTGAAGGCAATGGACTCCTCTATTTGACGACTCCACAGCTTTTGGCCGATTATCTACGACAAACCAATATTGCCGAAACCATTGGTGTGTAACATGAACGCATAACAACACAAATATTCCCCGATCCCAAATGATACATCACTGGATCGGGGAATTATTTTTTCCCTTCTAATGTTAAACCTACCGCCAAGAGAATGGTACCTAACGCTTGAATCCAACTTCCCGACGCAATGAGAACTTCATTGCTAACCTGGGAAAGACCAATCGCTTTTCTTTCTTCCTCGTTGAGTTCTCTCACTCCTCCAACTGCCTGTAAAGAGTTTCCTATCGCTTGGAGACTGTTCCCAATAACTATATAGGATTTGTCTGCACTCCCAAGTGCTGTTATAGCTCCCAAAGCTTGTATGAGATCGCCACTTATCACTAACCTTTCCTCGGTATCACCGGGAAAATCAATGATCAACCCTGCACTTACCATTATATTTCCTGTTGCTTGTATAATATTTCCTAGCTTTCCGTAGGTCAGTGTCGTTTCCGCATCCGCTTCAAGACCATTTCCTGTTGCTTGAAGTACGTTTCCAACCAAACCTAGCCCTTTTCTGCCGTTCTCATGAATTGGTAAAGAAGGGGTGCTCCCAATTGCCGCCACCACCGTACCTATCGCCTGTGTCCAGGACCCTACTAATTGTTTAGTACTTTCTCCCATATGCAATTCCGCCTATCTTTTTTTACCTTATCCCTATATACGGCTGCATCATTTCATAATCCTCATGCTCCAGCATATGACAATGCCACCCGTATAGTCCGGAATATGGACCAAATTGCAGAATAATTCTTGTGAATTTTTTAGGGTTGTATAAATATACGTAAAGTGTTATTTTTATTAATATTATAAACTATCATCCGAATTTTTCTAAAGGAGACAAAACGTATGAGTACACAATCTGCCAAACAAACAACTTATTCCAAACAAACAGAGGCACCAACTTATTCGATTTCACAAATCTTGAAATTTGCCGTTCCTTCTTTAATTGGAATTCTTCTTTTCCTGATACCGGTTTCTTTCAATGGAAATGTGACCATTGGACTTGGCATCATGGCGGACTGGGTATTGACTACCTTTGGTGGAGTAATTCCTACCTTCATGACAATCGTATTAGTAGCTTCCGCTGTGAGCAGTTTGCTAGTGAAGATTATTCCAGTATCTTTTATAAAAAAAGATAGTTTCTTAGACTCCTTATTAAACGTAGGAAGTATATGGCTTGCATTGCGTGTATTAGGTGCAGCATTTGCAGTAATGACGTTAACGAAAATCGGACCTGAAATGATTACGTCGGAATTCACAGGCGTCATTGTCCTATATGACCTTATCCCAGTACTTACTGTATGGTTTCTATTTGCAAGTCTCTTCATGCCGCTTCTGTTAGAGTTCGGTTTAATGGACTTCATTGGTACATTGGTTAGAAGAGTGATGCACCCTCTCTTCAAGCTGCCGGGACGTTCTTCCATTGATGCAATGGCTTCATGGATGGGGAGTGGGACAGTCGGGGTGCTGTTGACCACACAACAATACGAATCTGGCTATTATACGAAAAGAGAAGCGGCAGTCGTTGCCACCAACTTCTCCATCGCATCCATAGCTTTCAGCCTTGTCATTGCAAAATTTATTGGAATTGATCATATGTTTGTACCTTTCTACTTTACAGTGGTGGTTACTGGAATCATCGCAGCAGTTATTTGCCCGAGAATTCCACCTCTCTCCCGAAAAAAAGACACCTATTACGAGCCTGTTGGCCAGAAAATTGATGAGAAGGTACCAAACGGGGTTTCGAGTTTCCAATGGGGTCTGCAACAAGCCGTAGAAAAAGCAGGACAAGTGAAAAGTGCAAAGCAAGTTGTGAAAAAAGGAATATATAATGTCGTAGATATCTGGATGGCACTCATTCCACTTGTGATGGCTTTAGGAACAATTGCACTAGTGGTCGCAGAATTTACGGAAGTGTTCAACATTCTATCTTATCCATTCATCCCATTGCTTCAACTTTTGCAAATTCCAGAAGCCCAAGCTGCTGCACCAGCCATGATTGTAGGATTTGCGGATATGTTCCTTCCAGCAGTCATTGGAAGTGGAATAGAGTCTGAGCTTACGAGATTTGTTATTGCCGTTATGTCATTGACTCAGTTGATTTACATGTCGGAAATTGGAATTCTTTTGATAAAATCAAAAATCCCTCTGTCTATTTGGGAGCTGTTCATCATCTTCCTGCAACGAACCATCATAACATTGCCTATTGCAGCACTCATGGCTCATTTGTTTTTCTTCTAATAATAAAAATAAAAGCTCGCCATTTCCAAGGTTGGATTGGCGAGCATTTTTGTGTATTTGTTTAGTTCCGCGCCTCGTGCACTTTCAATTGCTTCCCTTTGACGGTGCGGTTTTTCATTTCTTTCAGAACGAGAGATCCCTTTCCATTCAAGATATCCACATATGTGTGATTTTCCTGGATGGTAATGATGCCAATATCTTCTGATGTGACGCCATCAATCTGACAAATGGTGCCTACGAAGTCCACCGCTCTAATTTTCTTTTTCTTACCGCCGTTAAAATAAAGTTTCATAATATTTCGCTCTAATTTGGCACCTTTGTCTTCTTTCTTTGTTGGTCTATTTTCCATTTTCACTAAAAAAGAAGTTTCAGCTCTTGCTACAGCATCCCGTTTTGGCGCTTCAGCTCTTGAAATTTCAATGCCAATAAAATCCTTAATTTCTTCTAGGTGATGATGTTCCCTATTTGAAATAAGGGTAATGGCCTTGCCAGATTTTCCAGCTCTAGCTGTTCGCCCGATACGGTGTACATATCGTTCTTTGTCAGAAGGAATATCGTAATTGATAACCAGGCTTATATCTTCAATGTCAATTCCTCTTGATGCCACATCCGTTGCGATCAGGTAACGGAATTCACCTCGTTTGAAAGCATTCATTACAGAAAACCTGTCTTCCTGTACCAGGCCGCCATGCAATTTCCCACAAGGATATCCCGCACGATAAAGTTTACGGTGAACCCTTTCCACTTCTTCTTGTGTAGCGCAAAAGACGATACAGCTATCTGGGTTTTCCACTACTGTAATATCTTTCAGCAAAACAAATTTCTCGCCTTCTTCCACCTCATACCAAACATGCTCTATTCGATCTGTCGTCAAACCACCGCTTTCTATTTCTATAAACACAGGGTTTGTCATGTATTGATTGGATAGTTGTTTAATGTCTTCCGGCAGGGTAGCAGAAAACAACATAGTTACCCTACTCTTGGGAAGCAGTTGGATGATTGCCTCCACTTGATCAATAAATCCCATGTTCAACATTTCGTCGGCTTCATCAATGACAAGATACTCAAGTCTGTTTACATCAAGCGTACCTTTTTCAAGGTGGTCCAGCACCCTACCAGGTGTACCTACCACTATATGAGACTTTTGTTTCAGTTCAAGCCTTTGCCTTTCAAAGGATTGTTTCCCGTAAATAGCGGTCGCCTTGATACGCTTGTAGCGGCCGATATTCGTCATATCGTCTTTCACCTGGGCTGCAAGCTCCCTAGTTGGTGTCAGTACCAATGCCTGTGGCTTATTTTCTTCCCAATGGACAAGTTCACATAAAGGGACCGCAAAAGCAGCTGTTTTCCCGCTTCCTGTTTGTGATTTAACAATGATATCTTCCTTTACTAGAGCTTTGGGAATCACTTCTTCTTGCACATTGGTGGGCTCTAGATAATTAAGGCTTTTCAAAGCCTTGACAATGTCTTCCCCTAAATTAAATTGCTGAAAAGTTCTATTCATTATTTTTTTACCCTTCTTTTTCTTCAAATTCTACGACAATCTCTAATACTTCTGATCTGCTACCAATCCTAAGTGGCGGACCCCAGAAACCGAACCCGGAGGAAACAAATGCATGCAACTGGCCTTTTTTCTTATAACCCCAATCCAATTCAAACAGCCTTCTGGTAATAAGGTGGTTTGGCGCCATCTGTCCTCTGTGGGTATGACCCGATACGATGATATCGATCCCATTTTCCTGCGCTTCTTCCAACTCTGCAGGCTGGTGATCCATAGCTATTAGAGGCAGAGATCCATCTAATTCGTTTACTAATTGATCAAACGACTTTCTTCTTGAATCTGTTTTATCTTTTCTACCTAACAGATAAAAGCTGTTTCCTATCTGAATCACTTCATCCATCAATATGCGGATATCCACCTTTTCCATTTCTTTAAGAAATGCCGGAATCTCTCTTCCGTAGTATTCATGGTTTCCAAGAACGCCATAAATACCGAGTGGAGCATGAAGCTGTTTCATGATAGCCCCCATGTTCTTCTTTTGGAAATGCTCCGGCTCATCATCAATAATATCGCCAGGCAGCAAAATGATATCGGGGTTGATGCGATTCATCATTTTCACAAGCCTTTTAGCATGGGCGATGCCCGATAACTTGCCGAAATGCATATCAGAAGCCACAGCTATACGAAGTTTTTTCATTTCGGTTTTTTTCGGTACGGTCACTTTGTATTTTCTGATTATCGGGCTATATGCATTGTAAAGGCCGGTGATGAAAATACCAGCAAGTATGATTGCGGTTACTGTCCCTACCACAACAATGGAAGTCTGTGCTTGAATACCCAATAAGCTAAGTACCCAGACCGCAAGATTTGCGATCGGAAATAACATCAGTCCGTACTGAATATATCCAAACCATATCGAACCTATAATAGATAACCAGGAGAGCGGTTTAACCATTCTGCCAAGGATATAGGCATACGATAAAATGGCAATAACTAGCCAATATAAAGCTTCTTGTTGGAACGAAAACATCGCTTTTAACCACACTAATCCGTTCCACCCAAGATAAAACATCAAGATATTATATAATGAAAAAAATGCAACGATCGATAATACCCGACCAACGTTCACGAAAGCAACTACTCCTTTGATACGTACAAGTATAGTCTACTCATTATAGCGAATAAAGCTGGGGAATGGGAAATCTGAACATCATAGAAACACTCTAAAAAAGCCGCCTCGTCTCTTTAACTCCATTACTTTTAGTTGATGGTTAAACGCCGCTGTTCCTTTTCGCAAATGGCTTCGCTTTCCACGGGGCGACCTTGAGCCTCCTCGCTTCGTACACTGCACCCCTATTGTTGGACACACGATCTAACAATAGGAGGTGTAGTCCGAATGACTATATTCACTAAGGAGGAAAAACTCCTTGCCGCAAGACGTTACTTGGATGAATTATATAGTTACCGTGAATTAGCTAAACAACTTGGAGTAGACGACTCTGTACTCCGATATTGGGTGATGTTAGTAAAGCACCACGGTGACCAAGCATTTGTGTTTCCCTATACAAACTATTCGCCAGCCTTTAAACTGAGGGTAATTCAAACTATAAAGGAATCGAATTATTCCATTCGAGAGGCGTCGGCGATTTTCCACATCCCAGATCCGTGTATGGTTCGTAGGTGGAAACGTAAGTGGGAGACATGTGGAGATGCCGCCTTTAACCCAAAAGAAAAGGGGCTATCTACTATGACTTCCAAACACAATAAAATATCCAATAACGACAAAGCTACCAACCCTTCCATGGAAGAGTTGAAAAAAGAATTAGAATATCTTCGTATGGAGAATGCGTATTTAAAAAAGCTGAAAGCCTTAGTTCAGGAAGAGAAATTACCAAAGAAATTAAAGCGAAAGTAATATATGAACTAAGGCATGCATTCCCTGTAAATCAATTGGCGAAGGTAGCTAATATATCTAGAAGTACCTACTATTTCATTGTTCAAAGCTGGGAACAACCTGACCCTGATCGTAAGTGGAAAAGACGTATTGCGTTCATATACCGTAAGCATCAAGGCCGTTTTGGTTATCGTCGTATTACCGATGTCCTACAGGAAAAAGGCTATATAATCAATAAAAAGAAAGTGTACCGTATTATGAGAGAACTAGGACTTCAATGCATCGTAAGGATGAAGAAGTACAAGTCTTATAAAGGAGAAATAGGAAAAGCTGCCGCAAACATCTTAGACCGTAATTTTAAGGCCGATAGGCCGAATCAGAAATGGGTCACTGACGTGACAGAGTTTAAGTTGTTTGGTCAGGAATTATATCTTTCTCCTATACTTGATTTGTTTAACGGCGAGATCATAACGTACACTATTCAATCAAGGCCCACTTATGATTTAGTAGGAAACATGTTAAAACAAGGATTAGAACGGCTAAATGAAGACGATAATCTTATCCTTCACTCTGACCAAGGGTGGCATTACAGAATGCCAAAATACAAAAGGACTTTAAACCAACATAATATTACCCAAAGTATGTCTAGAAAAGGAAACTGTTATGACAATGCAGTAATGGAGAACTTTTTCGGAATTTTAAAATCTGAATTATTGTACTTACAAGAATTTGATAGCGTCGCCCATTTTAAGGAGGAGCTAGAAGAGTACATCCATTACTACAACCACTTGAGAATAAAATCAAGGTTAAAACGGAAAAGTCCAGTAGCTTATCGAGCTAGTTTTGAGCAAGCTGCTTAGAATATATGTGTCCAGTTTTAAGGGTTCAGTTCATTCGCTGCGGGGTCTCAACATTGCCGCTACTCCCCCGTAGGAGTCTTCGCCATTTGCTCCAATCCACAGCTGAAAATTGCGTAAAACTTACGGTCATGCTTATTCAGTAATCTCGGTTAGATACCTTTTCATAAACCCTTTGATGAATGAAGCCATCTTGTTGATTGGAGTGGAAGGCGCGCAGACGCCCGCGGGAGGAAGGGACAGGTGAGACCCCGCAGGCGCAAGCCGAGGAGGCTCACGGACCGCCCGCAGGCAAGCGAAGCGCCTGGAACGGAAATCAACAGGATTTTAAACTTTCTTATCTTTCTTTTCACTAAAAAACTGACTCCCATCAGTACAGTCGGTTCACAAAAGAAGCTTTTAATCTCTTGGGACGTTTCTCGCTTATCGCATAGCTTGAAGTATTAGCCATGGCCGGATCGCTTCATCTTTGAAGATTTCAATGAAATTTCATTGTCACCAAGGTCTTCATATTGGTGATGAGGACCTCTCTCCTCCTTTTTCCTCGTCACTGAGGTCTTCATTACGGCTATGAGGACCTCTCTCCTCCTTTTTCCTCGTCACTGAGGTCTTCATCCCAACGAACAAGTATAGCTCTGAAGACTATTCCAGCATTCCATTATTTTGAAATTTCCTAAACACTAAAAAAACTGACTCCCATCACTAGAGTCAGTTCACAAAAGAAGATTTTTTTAAATAGTTATCAAATACAAAATTCCCGAATGGGATAAAAGCAACAACCACAGCCCCTGCCGCCCATTTTAAAGACCATCTTATTTTCCACGTGATATATGCAATGAATAAACAATAAGTGATGAATAAAAAGCCGTGTAAAGCTCCTACTACACTTACTGCTTGCGGGATGTCAAACCAATATTTTAATGGCATTGCTAAGAAAAGAAGGACAAGTAATGATCCCCCTTCTATTAAACCCATCATTCGAAATCTTCCCATAGTGTTTGTCATAATCTATCAGCCTTTCTTAATCAAACATGATTCCTTATATTATAAATCACTTCTATAGTCCCTCAGCCACATACCCATGACAATACTGTGAATATCCCATTTATCTTGTTCTTTTGGAATAAAACAATACAACTATCTGAACTACTAATGAAACCAAGATTGATAATGGAAAAAGGACCATGAATGAAGCTATGGAAGTTAGGCCCCCCCATTCTGGATTAGATAGATAAATATATACCGAATAAAGAGTGCAAACTGCGAAACCAATACAAATCCCATATAAGAACACCTTATACTTCTTCATATCTGTAAACCTCCACAAAAAGTAAAGACAGTGCCGTCAACACTGCCTTACTGAATCTTATTCACTTTCGCTATCTTGCTTATATTCATTAAGCGCCAGGATACCTTCATCCAAGTAGGATAAAAAGCTTATTTCTATTTCCTTGTCCAGCATTCCCACCATGTTTTCCTGAATTTTTTCAAAATTATAGATGATCATATCGGTTTTCAATCCTCTACTTACAAGTACACTGTTAAGCCACATCACATAGTCCACAAAGGTTTGGGTGTCACTGAGCTTATAAGCGGTGTGAAGGTACAAAAAGTGATAAAAATTGTCTTCAATGGTTCTCTCTTTTCCTTTTTCCCCAAACTTTTCCTCTAAGAAAGGAAAATCATTGTACATAGTTACCACGACTTTTTCCACAATCGGTCCTACGTCCAAGTCACCTATATCTGCTTTTATTTTTTGTACAGTTGATGACTGTGGTGGCATAATCATGTTGCCACCACCTTGAATTTTGTTATGGTTGGGATAATAGATGCAAGTTCTTGGTCTGGGTATTTCTTCTCGAGTTCATGAATTTTTTTATAATCTTCACTTCTAACCCATGAGATAAATTCTTCTTTGGAATCCCATTCCATGAAAACTGTAAGTTCACCTGCTTTATTTTCATTTTGTAGAAGAAGAAAGCGTTGAAAACCTTTCGCCTGTTCTACCATCCTAGATCTGTTGTGGTATATGGAAATAACTTCATCTGCTTTTTCAGATGGTACGATGAAAGTGGAATGAACAATGTACATACTTTATGTCTCCTTTAAATGTAATCATAAAGAAAAAAGATGCTGACTACTAACATCACATCTCTTTCCATCCTCTTCTATTTTATCGGTCTTTTCATTATTATATATTGGGTACAGGTATATCTATTTTTCTCCGCTTCATTTCATCCAATATCAGCTTTAAAAACTCTTCGTTCAAGTCATTTATTATCGCTGCTTCATATACTTCTATCAAAGATTCATCACTTAACAAATCCATTTAAAGCCCTCCCATATAACGGATATTTTAAGTATTGGATGTTTGCCACTTATTTAATTCTCAAAACGATTTGATTAATTTTTTGTTTATTTTAAATAAGATAGCCTATCATCATCTTTTTAAAATTCCCATCTTTTATATGTGAAGTAAAGGATTCGTCAATTATGTCTATTACCATAGATATCTTTATTTAGCATTCTAACGAAAATCGTTCCTCTTTGTCCAATTTTTCTTATACCTTTGAGCATTTCATTATTGCTTTTCGGTGCACTACTTTGCCATTTCAACCGTAAAGATTCAACATTTAAGAACATTATTGGAATTTTTATGAAAAATGAAATATTGCAAAAAAGAAAGCTCAAACCACGAAGTTCTAAAGGTTAAGATTTCGTGATTTGAGCCAATAGCTCCTGTACTTCATTGATTTTCAATTTTGAAATATGAGCATATTTCTCATGATTAGTAAAGTAGGCAAAATATGTTTCATTTTTAGGTGTAATATGCGATAACATTCTTAGGTTAACAATATAAGATCGATGTGTCCGATAAAAATTCTGATCCAACTGTTTATATATATCACTGATATTTTCATAGGTTTCAATGGACTGGTTGGTTGTATATATGATGCATTTCTTTCCTGACTTTTCAATAAAAATGATATCTTCAAAAGCTATGTAGTAGAAGGAACTATTGGAACGGACTGATAACCTTTTATTCTGATTATTTTTTTCGTCCGAATCCGCAGCCTCAGTAAGTAGCTGGGCTTTGGCACGTTCCAACGCTTTGTATAATCTGATTTTCTCAATCGGCTTTACAATATAGTCGACTGCCGAAATTGCAAATGCCTCCACTGCAAATTCGTTATAACCTGTCACAAAAATAAACTTTAATTTAGGAGAGAACTCAAGGCATTCTTTTATTGCATCCAAGCCACTTTTCTTTGGCATATTTATGTCCGCAATAACAAGTTCCACCTTGTTTTTCATCACACTATCAATTAATTCTTCACCGCTATTACACGTATCTATAATTTGAAACTCTTTCAGTTCTCCAATAAAAAACTCCAATATTTCAAGAGAATTCTGATTGTCATCAACAATAACTACATTTATTGGTTTCAATCGAAGAAAACCCCTTTCTTTCGATGTATTATATCGGCACCTTAACCCAGAAGGTACTCCCTGTTCCCTCTATGCTTGAAACGCCAACGGTCCCTTTCATTTCTAGAACATTCTGCTTTACAAGAGTCAAGCCTATACCTGTCCCTTCAACTCCTGGAATGGCATGGTTTACCCTGTAGAAAGGCTCAAAAATATTATCTTGGTGACTTTGAGGGATGCCAATCCCCGTATCTTTTACAAAGATAGCTAAGTACCTGCCATCCACTCTCCAATAAAGCGTGACAGTTCCATGCTTTTTATTGTACTTAATAGCATTATTTAATAGATTGACCATTACTTGTTGAAAACGTATAGGATCGATTTCAATCGTAATATCTTCCACATCTTTTTCAATGTAAAGGGATATCCCTTTTTCCTTTGCATTATTGCTAACGGAATGCAAGCTATCCCAAACAGCATCTTTTATTCGAATTGGTTTTACATTTGTTTTAATTGTTTCTGGATTTGTATCAATACGAATTAGTTCTAAAATGTTGTTAATTAGTTGCAGGAGATGCCTGCTTGAACTCAGAATTTTGGCAAGTCTTGATTTTTGCTTTTCTGTGAGTGGATCTTTTTGATCACTCTCTAAAACTTGACTGTATCCTATAATAGAATTTAACGGCGTCCTTAACTCATGACTGATCATTGCCAGGAAATTCGTTTTGGTTTTACTTTCTCTCTCTACTTCATTTTTTTCAATGATAAGTCGTAATTTTCTCTCATTTTCTTTTAAATGCAAGTTTGCTACTTCCAATGTTTCTGTGTTTTGGGTCAACTCGTCCACTTTTGTCATTCGATCCAGCACAATAGTTACCTGATGGCAAATGGAATGAATTAAATCAAGTTCTTCTGATGTAAAAGTGGAACGTTTTTTGGAACCGAAAGAAATGGTACCGACAAGTTCCCCAAATGATAGTAATGGTTCACACACATAAGCTTTAATTCCTAGCGGACGAATCAAATCTAATAGCTCATTTCCGCACTCATCCACATGCTCAAAAACCATTCTTTCTTTATTTTGTGCGACGGTACCACATACAGCTGTTCCCTTAACTAGAAACCTGAACTTTTCCGCCTCTTCTTTGCAAATTCCCTGATGGTTTGTTAATACTAGGCGATTCTGTTCCTTATCCCAACTATAATTAATATAGATATCTAGGTCCAATAAATTTGATAGCCTACAAAATAATGAATCTAAAAGTTGTTTCGGATCCTTGATGGAGGTCAACATGGCAGCAGATTCATTTAAAACGTTGAACTTTTCTTTGTGTCTGAAAAGAGCAGCTTCTGTCTCTTTCTGCCTATTTATATCCAAAAAGAGCATAGAAAAGTGGATTGCATCTATTGGGTAGATAATGACTTTAAACCACCGAACCGGATTTTCCGAAAGTTTCAATTCATGTTGTACAAAATTGCCTTCTTGTATTACACTGTATGTATATTTAAGCAATATATTAAATGCATCTTTTTTTAAAAGATCAGAGAGTAGCATTCCCGATACCGATTGATTGGTGAGTCCTAGTAAATCAATCGCCACCCCATCAATGACACTGACTTTGAGGTCAGAATCGAACAGGATAAATCCCTTAGATGCATCGAGCGATTCACGTTCACTTTGTATTAAACTATTAACACCGATTGTTTCCAACCTCCTTACTTAACTTTACTTATTGAAGGGGGTGCCACAAATCATATAAGAAACGTATAATTAGCAAGACTTACCTTCAAATAAGAAAGGTTAAAGGTAAGTGATGTGATCATCACATATACCTGTAATTTTTTGCAAGGAAATAGCACATTAGTACTTGTACTATATGCATTATAGCTTTTATACTCGATTATTTGAACCTTATGTTTCTCATATTCAATATGTATGCTTTGCTATTTTACATCTAAACACTATTGAACAACCACTCAAAACAGCACTTTTCATGTAGCTTTTCCCCTCCTTTCACACCGAAAAACCCTTATTTCACAAGCTTTTTTCTACTTTTTGATAAAGATACAAAAATATCATACTCTTTATTAAAATAATGTTTCTTACATGTAAACTTAACAATATTTACCGGAATTTACATACAAAAAAAGAGAAGCAAAAGCCCCCCTAATGGTTTTCTTTTAGACTTATTAGAAATTGCATAAAAACGGTTGCTCCTATCCCCATATATTCTATATACGGGTTCATATCCCATTTAGGGTTCTCATGTAAGACATTCATATTCTATCCCTCCCACTCTGTGAATCTATTGGTTCTGACCTTTCATGCAACCAATTATCCAGATATTCAGGTAGTTTGCCATTTTTAACAGATGTACCTGTATGTCCACCTGTTAAAATGTGAGATGTCTTATCAACACTTCCCACCTCTTCCATAATTGGTAGAATGTGATCAAGCGGTACAAGCCGATCCCCCTCTGTACCTACTACAAATAGATTCGCATTAATATTAGATAGCTTGGCTTCTTGGCCATTTATTTTACTCTCATTTTTAATTAGCTTGTTGTCCTTTGTAAAATCCCCAATGATTTGCTTGGCAACACCACCGGTTAAAGGAATGTGTCCTTTTGTCCAAGCATTAAACCGGTGCCATTTGTCTACATAAGCTTTATTATCCCGATTCAATAAAAGAGATAGATAAGGAGTAAAATAAATTGGTGATGTAACCATACGTATACCCGCTTCAACATAAGACGCTGGAATAATTCCAAGCTCATCAATATAACGAGAGCTGTCCCATTTATCTTCTCTCAAAGCTTTTACCCATTTATCAAAATAACTAGGAGTGCTGAAGTCAACAGGCGTGACAAACAGGACTAGATTTTTAATTGGTTCCTTTGCTATAGAAGCATACATAGCCGCAAGTGTACCCCCAAGACAATAACCAAAGATGGTCATTTCTTTCGCACCGGAATGCTTAATTGCCTGCTTAAACCCACTTTGAATATACTCTGTAATAAAGTTATCTAGTGTCATGTCCCTGTCTTCTAGCCCTGGCTTTCCAAAATCAATCATATAAACATCAAAACCCTTTTTCACAAGTGCTTCAATAGTACTCCCGCCGGATATCATGTCTAGGATAAATGGCTGATTAATCAAAGAATAGATGATAAAAATTGGCACGTTGTATTTTCTTACAGGTGCTTTGTAATACCAAAGGGTAGCTTTGTTTTTTCTCCAAATAGATTGTCTGGCCGTTACTCCATCCTTAAATGGCGTTTCATTATAATGCATCATTTCCTTTTTCCATGCATCCAGCTTAAAATCATTCATCAAGATCACTTACTAGAGAACGGACAATCTTTTCATCATGTCCAAGCAATGAAGATACTATTGCTTGGCGTTCAGCCATGTCCTCCAAAATCACTTTTACCACATTTCTTTCCTGGGTTTGCCCCGAAGAGGCCGTTCCTTCCTGTAACTGCCCTTCAAGGCGATCAATTTTATCTTCTATTTGAATAAGCAGCTTAGCAATATTGGCAACGTCATTTTTAGTAGGAAAGTTATATTTTAAAGAAAGCACTTCTACTTGTTCTCGCACCTTTTTTAACTTTTCTGCTTCTAACTCACTTTCAAGCCCTACAATGCGAAATACCGACTCCTTGTTCAAACCGGACTTTATCGCTTCATTCCACTCATTCTCTATTTTTATTGCTTTAACTTTTAATTTTTTGTTCCTTTCATCTTTATTATTGCTTGAATGCAACATCGTTGGTTCACCCTTTCATTCCAATTCAACCTCATATTAAGGAGGTCATTCCTCCATCTACCACCAAAATGTGTCCCACACAGTAATCGGATGCATGAGAAGACAAGAACACCGCCGCTCCCTTTAAATCATGTTCGCCTCCGAAACGTTTTGCAGGTATTTGTTCTTTTAACATTGGAGCAGAGTGTTCTATTATTTTTTCGGTGATTTTAGTAGGAAACATTCCAGGTGCGATGGCATTTACTTGTATATTATATGGAGCGAGTTTTACAGCAAGGTCTTTGGTAAACGTAATGACCCCTCCTTTGCTTGTATTATAAGCAATGGTGTCCATTAGTTTTGGATCTGTCCCACCCATTCCAGAGACAGAAGCAATATTGATTATTTTTCCGTTACCTTGCTTCTGCATGACTCTTGCAGCTTTTTGGCTAAATAAAAACAGTCCCTTCAAGTTCACATTCATCACTTTATCCCACTTGTCAGCTGGCAAATCCAATGTTGGCGCCATCCAAGAGGTTCCACTGTTGTTTACAAGGATATCCAACGTTCCAAAGTGCTTCACCGTTTCCTCAATGACATGTTGAATTTCTTCCTCTTTTGTTACATCACACGTAAATGCCAGTGATTTTACGCCTTTTTGTTTCAATTCCTCGCTAACTTTTTGGCAAGAGGCAAGATCACGTGAACATACAACAACGTTCGCCCCCGCTTCAGCAAGAGCATTTGCCATTTGTGCCCCAAGCCCCTTTCCTCCCCCAGTCACAATTGCCGTTTTGTTCTCTAGATTGAACAAATCTTTTACTTCCATCATGTGTCCCCCTCTTTGTTTGCTAGTTTCCTTTTTCAGTCTAGTAACAATTAATAGATTCCATATAGTATAGTAGGGAAGCACTCAAGGTGTGTATAAAATGATGAATTGGTGGAGGTGGAAAATACATTTATTCAAAAAAAGCATAAAAAAAAGACCCTCCAGATGGAGAGCCTTTTTCAAGCTATGTCAAAATTACTTTTGAACGTTAGTTGCTTGAGGTCCACGAGCGCCTTGCTCGATTTCGAAAGTTACTGTTTGACCTTCTTCTAAAGATTTGAAACCTTCGCCTTGAATAGCGGAGAAATGTACGAATACATCGTCTTGTCCGTCTACTTCGATGAAACCGAATCCTTTTTCAGCGTTGAACCATTTTACTTTACCTTCTAACATAATGTTTCCTCCTACAGTGGAACTTTTCCACAATTGTATTACCATTCTTGCTCTGCATAATCTTTCAAGACGAAAAACATTGAAGTAAATTCCTTCTATCAGCCTTACCGAACAAAAACAATTAACTTAATCATAGAGGTTATGTATCAAAAAATCAAGTTTTATTTGGTTTTGCTAGTAACTTCCATTAGAAAAGTGTACTTTGTTACGGGTGAAGACATACAAGATTTGCTGCAACGATGGTGATTTTCTGTAGTAGTGTACCCATTTCTCAACTTTTTATAAACCTATATTTTAAAATTTTTTTCTATATACCACTTCTTCATGGTTGAAGTAAGCAGCCACTGGAAAATACTTTTTTAAAAATAAACCATTTAGTACTTTTCTTTTTCCGATTGTTTTTGTAAGATAGTACAATATTCAACAACAATAGACAAATGTATTTTTAGGGAGGACACTGGACACCATGAGAAAATTCGGACTTTTACCTAGAATTATCCTTGCCATTGTATTAGGTGTAACTGTTGGAAGTTTTGCACCTGAATGGTTCGTTAAAATATTCGTTACGTTTAACGAGATCTTCGGAAACTTTTTAGGATTTGCAATTCCATTAATCATTATTGCATTTATTGCGCCTGGTATAGGGGAAATTGGAAAAGGGGCAGGAAAGTTTCTTGGTTTGACTGCATCCATCGCCTATCTGTCTACCATTGCAGCAGGCGTCTTAGCCTATTTCGCTGCCAGTACGTTATACCCGACCATATTAAAGAACGCTAGCCTGACAGGAACAATGGAAAACCCAGAGGAAGCATTATTAAAGCCTTTCTTAGAACTTGAAATTCCAGCACCCTTTGAAGTGATGACTGCCCTGATTATTGCATTTACCCTGGGACTTGGAATGTCCGCAATCAAAGGGGAAGCATTAAAAACAGCAATGATCGAGTTTAGAAGCATTATTGAACTTGTCATCTCCAAAGTGATCATTCCGCTTTTACCTATTCATATTCTTGGTATATTCGCAAACATGACTTACGGAGGGCAGGTTCAAACGATTATCAATGTATTTGCAAAGGTCTTTGTATTGATTATTTTATTACATCTGATCATGCTAATCATTCAATATTCCGTAAGCGGTGCTATGTCTAGAAAAAATCCTTTTGCGATGCTTAAATCTATGATGGCTGCCTATTTTACAGCTCTTGGAACTCAGTCTTCTGCTTCGACCATTCCAGTTACCCTTGAGCGCACTAAGAAAATGGGGGTAAGAGAAAAGACAGCAGATTTTACCGTTCCATTGCTTGCAAACATCCATCTGTCAGGTAGTACGATAACGATTGTTTCGTGTGCGATGGCAATCATGTTTATCAATGGAATGGATTATTCCTTGTTTATCGTCCTTCCTTTCATTATGATGCTTGGTGTTACGATGATAGCTGCCCCTGGCGTACCAGGCGGGGCTGTAATGGCTGCTATCGGTCTGTTACAGACAATGCTTGGATTTGATGCAACAATGGTATCTTTGATGATCGCTCTTTATCTTGCTCAAGATAGTTTCGGAACAGCATGTAATGTTACTGGTGACGGTGCCATTGCAAATGCTGTGGACAGGCTTACTGTCCCTAAATAACAAAGAAAAAGGTGGTGCCCATCTTCAACAGGGCGCCACCTTTTTTGTCTAGGTAATTTATTTGAGCGCGCAAGCTACCCTATCGTAGCCAAATTGCTCTAAGAATTCGTTGTATGCTTCTATTTTGCCAAGGATTACTTCATGTTGATTCTCTCCTGGAGTGGTCGCCTCCATCTCTTTGCAATACTCCTTAATCCTTGATTCCACATAAGAAATAATCGCTGTTTCATTAAAAGAAGTCATTTCCTATCACCTCACTTATTGATAGTAGGTAAATACCCTCCTTCTAAATACAACAAACAAGAGCTAGCACATCCATTTTTACAAAATTTTTATCTGATTGGTTAATCACCGCTGTTCCTTTCCGCAAATGGCTTCGCTTTCCTAGGGGCGGTGCTTGAGCCTCCTCGCTTCGCTGCGGGGTCTCAAGCTACCGCTATCTCCCTCAGGAGTCTCCGCCATTTGCTCCAATCCACAGCTAGAAATTACGTGAAAGAATAGTTATTGGCTTTTCAGTAACTCAGTTAGAAATTTTTTAATCTTAAGGAGAATGAAGTCACCTTGTTGATTGAAGTGGAAGGCGCGTAGACGCCCGCGGGAGGAAGGGACAAGTGAGACCCCGGAAGGCGAAGCCTGAGGAGGCTCACGGACCGCCCGCAGGCATGCGAAGCGCCTGAAACGGAAATCAACGGTATTATAAAGTTTCTTACTAAAAAAGAGACTCAATTTTGAGTCCCGTCTGGTTATTCTCCTAATTCGACTAAATCGGAAACAGCAACTTGGGTACGTTCTTCTCCGGGACCGCGAAGGTGAACGGTCGCCGTTTTTCCATCCTCGCTTAGTGAATCAATCCACACCTTTGTTCCTTCAAAGGTCACCTCTATCGTTGCGGAAGAGGTTAGTATTTGTCTTGCACGTGTTTCATCCATTCTCTTCACTCCCTAATCCATTATTCATCCATCACATGATTCAAGCTTATTCTTCCAAAAACAGGCCGTTTTATCCCTTTGAAGTTTAAGTTTCAAGGTATTTTGTCAACAATGAAAGAAGAGGTGAATGAGATGAAGTTAAGGAAGGAAGAAAAAGAACAACTGAGCGAAGCCATTGATCAGATGAATGAAAGCCTGGACAGGTTCATTGAATTTTATAATGAGTCAGAAGACGACAAACCTATCATTTCATTCAATGATGAGGTAATACAATTGATTGAAGCAGGGAAACAGAAATACGGGGAAGAGGCATTAACACAAAAGATTAATTCCATTGTGAAAGAAGTGCTCTCTTTTATTTCCACTGAGGATGAACGGTAGATGGATAGGATCAAGGAACAGACTTCCCTTATATTCAGGTTTGTACATTGGCCTTTAATAGCAAGGATATTAGTCATTATTTTTGTCATAAATATTACTTTCGGATTTCTCATTCATTACATAGAACCAGCTGAGTTCCCCTCTATTTTCGATGGAATATGGTGGGCAATTGTCACTACCGCAACTTTGGGTTATGGAGATTATGTGCCGGTTACTGTTACAGGAAGATCGTTAGCTATTATTCTCATATTATTTGGTACAGGTTTTGTCACTACATATTTTGTATCACTGGCTGCAAGCGCCATCGCAACACAAAATGATTACTTGGAGGGCAAAGTGGATTATCGAGGATCTGAACATATTATCGTCATTGGTTGGAATGAGCGGGTAAGAGAAACTTTAAGGCAAATCAATTCTATGAGCAATAAACCATTATCTATTGTTTTAATTGATTCAACACTTGAGAAAAACCCTCTACATGATCAAAACGTCCATTTTATTAAAGGAAACCCCTGTAATGATCAGACCTTGCTTTCGGCTAATGTAAAGAGTGCCGGTTTTGTTGTCATTTCGGCGGATCAAAGCAAGGATGAAGTTCAAGCGGATATGAACTCTGTGTTAACGCTGCTGGCTGTAAAAGGGTTAAATCCAGATGTGTATACAATCGCGGAGATCTTGACGTCTACACAAGTGAAGAATGCACAACGTGCTGGTGCGGATGAAGTAATTCAAACCAATATGTTTACAAGTTATGTGATGACCAACAGCATGATGTCAAATGGGATGTCCAATACATTGTTAAATATGTTAGATCAGCTGAAAGGCAGCAAACTGAAGTATCTTGAAGTAGAGAAAGATATGATAGGAACAACATTTGAAAAGCTGAGCAACCAGATGCTTCAAAAAAAAATTCTAATCATCGGGATAAAAAGAAGAGGGGACACCATGGTCAACCCTCCTCTTTACACGCTAATACAAGCGGATGACTGTCTGCTTGTCATTAAAGATTAATCTCTGCCAAGCACTGCTTCTAGTTCATGTACAAGTGTATGACCAAGCTCAATAAACTCTTTTGGAAAAGTGGCATCTGGATCTTCCGGTTCTGAGAACTGGTCAAATGATGCCGTTCTGTTCCATACATGTACGTTGTCATCTATTCCAATCTGGTATTTGTGTGAGAGCAAGAACGGTCTGCCGAGCTCGACTGTGGTCCCTTGTGAATCCAATTGACCGTCTACAGACTGGAATGGGACTCTCAAGAATTGATATCCGACTTCATCATCTATTTTGTAGTCGAAATAGCCGTGGTCATAGTCCCAGTTTCCTCCGATGGAATATCCGATGGCTTTTAGTTCCTGCTCTAATTTATATAACTGAAACTCCGCACCTTCGATTTTTGAAGGAATAGGAATCATAGCAATCCCTCCTTTTATATGGGTAGGTTTCCCCATGGAGGGGTTTTCATGCATGTTGAAATAGGGATAGTTCCTTATAACCTGATGGTCGTAGGAACTATCCCTTTTTTAAAAGTTGGGTTATACACCGCTGTGGATTTCCGCAAATGGCTTCGCTTTCCTAGGGGCGCTGCTGGAGCCTCCTCGGCTTCGCCTGCGGGGTCTCCACCTAGCGCTATCTCCCTCAGGAGTCTTCGCCTTTTGCTTCAATCCACAGCTATGTGGTCCATAATCCAATATATAAACTTTTTAACTTATTTTAATCGTTTTTCTAGTTCTGCTTTGACTTCTTCGAAACCTGGTTTGCCTAGAAGTGCGAACATGTTTACTTTGTAAGCTTCTACTCCAGGTTGGTCAAATGGGTTTACTCCAAGAAGATATCCGCTCATTGCGCATGCTTTTTCAAAGAAGTACACAAGGTAACCGAATGTGTATGCGTCCATAGCAGGAATATTGACCACAAGGTTTGGCACTCCACCATCCGTGTGCGCAAGCAGCGTCCCTTCGTATGCTTTCGTATTAACAAAATCAACTGTTTCCCCTGCAAGGTAGTTCAGGCCATCCAAATCAGACGCTTCTTCCTCTACTGTCAACTCATGACGAGGAGTGTCTACTTTGATAATCGTTTCAAAAAGATCTCGACGTCCTTCTTGTACATATTGACCCATTGAATGAAGGTCTGTAGAGAAGTTGGCAGACGCTGGGAAGATACCTTTTTGGTCTTTCCCTTCACTCTCTCCGAATAATTGCTTCCACCATTCAGAGAAGTATTGAAGTCCTGGTTCATAGTTGATCAGCATTTCAATCGTTTTTCCTTTGTTGTAGAGAACATTACGAACGGCTGCATATTGATAAGCTGGGTTTTCTTCCAACTCAGACTTAGAGAAGTCACGGCTTGCATCTGCTGCACCTTTCATCATCGCCTCGATATCCGCTCCTGAAACTGCAATCGGCAATAACCCTACTGCTGTAAGTACAGAATAGCGTCCACCTACATCATCCGGAATGATAAAGGACTCATAGCCTTCTTCGGTTGCAAGTGTTTTCAAGGCTCCACGTGCTTTGTCTGTTGTAGCGTAAATGCGTTTACGGGCTTCTTCCTTTCCGTATTTTTCTTCTAAGATCTTGCGGAAGATACGGAAAGCCAATGCTGGTTCTGTTGTGGTACCCGATTTAGAAATCACGTTGATAGAGAAGTCTTTTCCTTCTAAAAGGTCCATTAGATCTCTCATGTAAGTAGAACTGATGTTATTCCCAACAAACACAACCTGAGGAGTTTTACGTTGCTCCTTTGATAGAGCGTTGTAGAAAGAATGATTTAGCATTTCTAGAGCTGCTCGGGCACCAAGGTATGATCCGCCGATACCTACTACTAACAAAATGTCTGAATCGTTTTTGATTTTCTCTGCACTCTTTACAATTCGTGCAAACTCTTCTTTGTCGTAATCTGTAGGCAGGTCAATCCAACCAAGGTAGTCATTACCCGCCCCTGTTTTTTCATGTAATGAATGATGGGCAACCTTTACCGCATCACGTAAGTATGTAATTTCATGTTCGCCAAAAAAGGATAAAGCTTTTTTATAATCAAAGCGAATATGTGTCATATATATTAACCTCCAAAAAACATATTTGCATGCCAATTTTCACTTTACATAATACTGTCCGATAATTCAAGGATTCCTCTGTTCTGTAAGCGGATACAATTAAAATATTTCATTTCTTCTTGCTTACTCTCACAAGAAAACGGCTATACATAGTGTATAACCGCTCTCCATCTTCACTTTGTCTTCACCATCAAGTCGGTTCGACTTCGACTTCTTCATTTTCCTTTTTTGCCACGACAATTCGGATGTATTCCCGTGGCTTAAATGGTTGGATGACATTCGAGCTTCCCTGTTGATTAGATCCAATTAGCACTATGGATGAATCTCCATTGTAATAATGGTCCACATAATCTCTTTTTTGCTCAACACTCAACCACCATGCACCAGCAAATAAAGTAGAAAATATGGATAGTGCAACAGCTGCTTTTCTTTTCACCATATCTACCACCACCTATGACTAGGATGGCTAAAAAATCGACATTTTATGCAATTGGAAAAAATTTTTTCAGGCCTGTTTTGACTAGTTTCTATCATATTTAATATGCAGGACAAAATCGGTCCATACTAACAAACAGTAAGGATGCAAGCGGTTATGATTTAGTATATAATTTGATTTAGTAATTTTTCTTTACAAATAATAATTCCTTTTTACACGTAACAAGGCAGGTACCAAACGGATAGAGTGACACTATCTTAGAAAAAAATGGTATTTGGCGTTGTTTTCTTATGTTTAGAAGGGAACACTATTATTTATAGAAGAAACAGAGGAGGTTTGTGTCTTGTCACTGATTCATTTAGTGATTTTATCGCCTTTCTTGTTGGCGATTCTTGTGCCCTTTGCGCATAAGTATTTCAAAAGCATACATACAGGGTGGTTTGTATTCGTATTGCCACTCGTTTTGTTCATTTACTTTCTCCAATTTTTAAGCACCACCATGAACGGGGAAACATACACAAGCACCATGAAATGGATTCCTTCCATTGGGATAGATTTCGTTGTTTACCTGGATGGACTAGGACTGCTCTTTGCCCTGCTAATAACAGGTATCGGTGCGTTGGTCGTTCTTTACTCCATTTATTATCTATCTAAAGAAAAAGAAGCATTAAATACGTTTTATGTTTACTTACTCATGTTTATGGGTGCGATGCTTGGGGTTGTACTTTCGGACAACCTACTTGTTATGTATTCCTTCTGGGAGTTGACTAGTATTTCTTCCTTCCTGTTGATCAGTTACTGGTATCATCGCGAAAAATCTCGCTACGGTGCACAGAAGTCTATGTTGATCACAGTGTTTGGTGGATTGGCAATGCTCGCTGGAATCATCCTCTTATATTTGATGACTGGATCGTTCAGCATTCGAGAAAACATCGCGAATGTGGATGTAATCACCAGTCATGAACTATTTGTACCGGCACTTCTTTTATTTTTGCTTGGTGCCTTCACAAAATCAGCTCAATTCCCATTTCACATCTGGTTGCCGGACGCAATGGAAGCCCCGACACCTGTCAGTGCATACCTTCACTCCGCAACCATGGTTAAGGCGGGTATCTATCTTGTAGCTCGTATGAGTCCTGTCTTCGCAGGTGCGCCGGAATGGTTCTGGCTTGTATCAGGATTCGGTATTGTGACATTGTTCTGGGGATCATTCTCTGCCGTTAAACAAACGGATTTGAAAGCAATTTTGGCTTTCTCTACTGTCAGTCAACTTGGTCTGATTATGTCCTTGCTGGGTATCGGTAGTGCAGCAGCACATTATGATTACATTGGAGAGAATGCTTATACGATTGCAACCCTTGCAGCGGTATTCCATTTAATCAACCATGCAACCTTTAAAGGAAGCTTGTTCATGGTTGTCGGAATTGTCGATCACGAAACAGGAACTCGTGATATACGAAAGCTTGGCGGGTTGATGAACTTAATGCCTATTACTTTTACTCTGGCAATAATCGGAGCATTCTCGATGGCTGGTTTACCTCCTTTTAACGGATTCTTGAGTAAAGAGATGTTCTTTACCGGGATGTTGCAAGCAACAGAGATAAGTGCTTGGAATATGGAAACTCTCGGTATGATTTTCCCAGTGCTTGCCTGGGTTGCAAGTGTATTCACATTTATTTATAGCATGGTTCTAGTTTTCAAGACTTTTACAGGGAAATACCAGCCTGAGAAGTTGGATAAAAAGCCGCATGAAGCACCGATTGGCATGCTTATTCCGCCAATCATCCTGGCTTCATTAGTCGTTATTTTCGGTTTCTTCCCAATGTTGTTAAAAGGGGTTATCGAGCCTGCACTATATTCCATTCTTCCATCAAATGTTCTATCTGTAGAAGTGAAAATTTATCATTGGCACGGCTTTAATACAGAGCTGTTCATGACAATTGGAGTAATTCTTGTAGGGGTTCTTCTCTACCTTACAGTGGCAAAATGGGGAAAAATTTACGACTGGTTCCCACAAAGGCTTACACTTAACAGATTGTATGATGGTGGGTTAGTAGCATTGGATAGGGGTTCTTCTGCCTTTACCAAATCACATATGACAGGCTTTATTCGTGACTACCTTGTTATGATTTTTGGATTCATGATTATATTGCTTGGAGTTCTGCTGTTTTCCACCGATGCATTTAATGTGAATCTGACAAATGTGGCGCCTGCAGGAATTTATGAAGTAATTTTAGCACTTGTTATGGTCATTTCAGCGGTAACCATTCTATTTGTAAAATCTAGACTGGCAGCTATCATTGCACTTGGTGCAGTCGGATATTCTATGTCCCTGTTTTTCGTATTGTTTAGAGCACCGGATTTGGCATTAACTCAATTAGTTATTGAAACAGTCTCGGTAGCGTTGTTCTTGTTGTGTTTCTATCACCTTCCAGAGCTATCAAAGAAGATGGACAGACTTCGCTTTAAAGTGACGAATTTCATCATTTCACTAGGTGTTGGTCTTATAGTCATCTTTATCGGTCTTTCCGTTAACAGCTCAAAGTTGTTCGAATCAATATCCAGTTATTTTGAAGCAGCTTCTTATAAAGAGGCTGGCGGAAAAAACATGGTTAACGTAATACTGGTTGATTTCCGTGGCTTTGATACATTATTTGAAATTGCCGTACTTACCATAGCCGCTTTTGGTATTTACGCGATGATTAAGCTAAGACTTGCAGATAAGAAGGGAGGAGTAAAAGGTGAAAGTAAATGATTTAATCTTACAAACCACCACTACCCTTTTAACGTTTATCATCTTAATCTTCTCTGTCTATCTTTTCTTTGCTGGACACTACACACCAGGCGGAGGATTTATCGGCGGGTTGATGACATCTGCTGCTCTGGTGTTGCTTTTACTTGCTTTTGACAAAAAAACCGTACAAAAAGCACTACCATTCAACTATCTATCGATTGCAGCGGTGGGATTAATGATATCCATCATTACAGGGGTCATTGCTCTTTTCTTTGATGTACCTTTTCTAACCCATACCTTTGGTTATGTGGAGTTGCCCTTACTTGGTGAAACCGCATTAACTTCTACTTTACCATTTGATTTGGGTGTTTATTTAGTAGTAGTAGGGATTGCAATGACCATTATTCAAACGATAGGAGAGAGTGAATAATGGAGATTATTATGACGATCGTAGCGGGTGTATTAATTGCAACCGCTACTTACCTAATGTTATCCCGAAGCATTTTACGGATTATTATCGGAACAGCACTATTATCCCACGGAGCCCATTTGTTGTTATTGACCATGGGGGGATTAAAAAGAGGGGCTGCACCTTTACTTGGCCAAGAAGCAGATGCATATACCGACCCGTTGCCTCAAGCTTTAATATTAACGGCAATCGTTATTGCATTCGGTGTCACTTCCTTTTTATTAGTTCTTGCCTATAGGGCTTACCAAGAACTAAAAACAGATGATATGGATCAATTAAGGGGAAATGAAAATCATGAATAACTTAGTAATATTGCCGATACTGATCCCTTTAATCACCGCAACACTATTATTGCTCATACCTAAAAAGGTAAAGCTTCAAAAAGTGATCAGCGTCATTTCGTTAACGGCTACAACCATTGCAGCAATGGTTCTTGTCCATACTGTATATCTTAATGGCATTCAAACATTGGAAATTGGAAGTTGGAGGCCGCCCTTTGGGATCGTGCTCGTAGCAGACATGTTTGCCGCTCTCCTTGTACTAACTGGTGTGATTGTGAGTTTCACTTGCGTCCTATTCTCCTTTCGCAATATTGGGAAGGACAGAGAGAACTTTTTCTTCTATGCATTTACACAATTTTTGATCACAGGGGTTATGGGCGCATTTCTTACAGGCGACCTGTTCAACCTATTCGTATTCTTCGAGGTTATGCTAATGTCCTCCTATGCATTGATAGTGCTTGGAGGTACTAGAATTCAACTTAGAGAGTCTATCAAGTATCTATTGGTTAACATTATTTCCTCTGCTTTATTCGTTATAGCATTAGCTTATTTGTACGGATTAGTAGGGACACTGAATATGGCAGATGTGTCAAGTAAGATTGCACAATCCGGTCAAACGGACATAGTGACAGTAGTGGCAATTCTGTTCTTAATTGTATTTGGATTAAAAGGTGGAATATTCCCGTTATACTTCTGGCTGCCTGGTTCCTACCAAGCTCCACCATATGCCATTACAGCCATTTTTGGGGCTTTGTTAACAAAAGTCGGTGTGTATTCCATCTATAGAATATTCACGTTGATTTTTTATCACGAGCCGCAAATCACTCATCAAATTATTGCTGCTTTAGCCATCATCACCATCCTTATTGGTGCTATCGGAGCAATCGCTTATTGGGACGTTAAGAAAATATTGATTTATAATATTGTTACAGCAGTTGGAGTGATCATTTACGGAATCTCCATTGCTACTGAAACCGGTTATGCAGGCGGAATTTATTATCTTGTTCATGATATGGTCATAAAAGGCGCTCTGTTTTTATTGGCAGGAGCGATGTTTACCATTACAGGGACTGATAATATAAAGAAAATGGGTGGATTGATTAAACGTCACCCACTATTGGGATGGATGTTCTTCACCGCATGCCTGGCGCTTGCCGGAATTCCTCCTCTAAGCGGTTTTGTTGGGAAAATTCTACTAGCTCAAGGCGGTTTAGAACAGGAACATTATATATTCGTAGGAGTCATGCTTTTCAGTAGTTTGCTGGTATTGTATTCCGTAATGAAAATATTCATGAACTGTTTCTTTAGGGAAGAAGTATTAAGTCCAAAAGAAGAAAAAGGTACAACCAAGGGCCTTGTTTATCCTTCGGTCATTTTAATCGCACTCTCTGCTTTCCTTGGTCTAGGAGCAGAATTCGTATATCCATACGTTTTTGAGGCGGCAGAAACATTGATGGATCCATCCATCTATATCCAAGCAGTTTTAAAGGAGTAGTTTCGCATGGCTTTTCAAATTTTGATAAATGTAGTAATTGCATTCAGTTGGATGTTTCTTAAAAATCAATGGGCCTTCCCCGACTTCATCATTGGATACTTTTGGGGGCTTGTTATCTTATTTTTAATGAGAAGGTTTCTTCCCGGCAGGTTTTATTTTGAACGGGTGCTGGCAGCCGGAAGACTATTTTTCCTGTTTTTGCGGGAACTCGTTCTTGCAAACGTACAAGTAATTCGTGATATTCTGCGTCCTAAACTAAAAATAGAACCGGGAATTTTCGCCATGCCGACAGAGCTGAAAAGCGAATGGGAAATCACGTTGCTCTCTCTATTAATAACTTTAACTCCCGGTACATTAGTAATGGATATTTCTGATGATAATAAGATTCTTTATATCCATGCCATGAATATCCCAGATGCAGATCAGGCAGTGGCAGAGATAAAAAACACCTTTGAAAAAGCGATCATGGAGGTGACCCGTTAAATGATTGAAAGCACATTTGACTTATTGCTATCCATCAGCTTAATTATCATCTCCATCGCAACTTTAGGACTGGTATATCGGGTTATCAAAGGTCCTTCCGTACCGGACCGTGTAATGGCATTAGATTCTATTGGAATCAACCTAATTGCCATTACAGCCATCACCTCCATCATGTTAAGAACAGATGCCTTCTTAGAAGTTATCCTTCTAATCGGGGTCATTGCTTTTGTAGGTACCGTTGCGTTTTCTAAATTTCTGCAAAAAGGAGAGATAATTGAGTATGACAGAGACAATTAACATATTCATTGGCGTTGTCGTACTGCTAGGTTCTCTTCTTAGCTTAGTAACGACCATTGGCTTGATTAGACTGCCAGATGTTTATACACGCAGTCACGCAGCCTCCAAGAGCGCCACGCTTGGTGTCTTGTTGATTCTAGTTGGTGCTTTACTATATTTCTGGTTTGCAGACAATTATTTTAGTGCACGCTTGGTACTTGGAATAGTGTTTGTCTTTATTACAGCCCCTGTTGCAGGTCATCTCATATCAAGAGCAGCCTATTACACAGACGTCCCTCTTTGGGGAAAGACAGTTCAGGATGATTTAAAGACAAAAGAACGCCCTAAAACAAAAAAAGAAGTAGAAAATAGACAAAAGGTCCATACTGAGGCATAAACAAAAAGCTGGCAAAACCGTATTCGGTTCTGCCAGCTTTTTTTATTTTATAAAGATGCTTTCAAAATGGAAGTGACATCTTCATGTGAAAGTGATTTAAAATTCCCTACTGCTCCTTGTGACATAACATGATCAGCCATTTTATCGATATTCTTATCATCAATATCATAATCGGCTAAACGTGTAGGAGCGCCAAGGCTTGACCAGAATTCACGAAGTCTGCGAATGCCCTCCAGTGCTATTTCCTCGTCTGTTGAACCATTATCCTGTACCCCAAACACCCTAACAGCCAACTGTTTGAATCGACTTAAGTTTGCACCCATAACATGTTCCATCCAATTCGGGAACAGGATAGCCAATCCACCAGCATGAGGGATGTCATAGATGGCAGAAACAGCATGCTCAATGCCATGAGTCGCCCAGTCGCCACGATATCCCATCTGCAGCATACCATTAAGCGCGATGGTTCCATTGTAAAGAATCGTTTCGCGGTGTTCATAGCTCTCCAGGTCTTCTAATAGCTTGGGAGCCGTTTCCATCACAGTGGTTAGAACAGCCTCGCACATACGATCTTGCAGTGGTGTGTTAGTTGTCTGATGGAAATACTGCTCTAATACATGTGACATCATATCAACAATACCGTAAACAGTGTGATCTTTTGGTACAGTAAAGGTATTGACCGGGTCTAGAATGGAGAACTTCGGAAACGTCACTGGACTGCCCCAGCCGTATTTTTCATTCGTTTCCCAATTGGTGATAACAGATCCTGCATTCATTTCAGAGCCTGTTGCAGCAAGTGTCAATACTGTTCCAAACGGCAGAGCTTCTGTTGCAATTTGCTTTTTAAGTACAATATCCCAGACGTCGCCATCATATTTAGCACCGGCAGCGATTGCTTTCGTACAATCGATTACACTTCCGCCACCAACGGCCAAAAGGAAGTCGATTTGATTTTCTTTGCAAAGCTCGACACCTTTTCTTACTGTTGATAATCTAGGATTAGGTTCCACTCCTGCAAGCTCCGTTACCGTTGCACCTGCTTTATGTAAAGTGTTGATCACATCATCATAAAGCCCGCTTCTCTTAATACTTCCTCCACCATAAACAAGGAGAACGTTTTTGCCGTAAGCCTCCATTTCCTGTGGCAACGTTTCTAGTTGCCCTTTTCCGAAAATTAGCTTTGTTGGATTATAAAAAGTAAAATTATCCATTACTATTACCTCCCTTTTGCCATGATTATGGATTATTTTTTCCTTGCATGCAAAGAATTAGCTTCAAGGATGAGACTTCTCACTTTTATCATGCTTCTACAAAAAAAATTTATAAATGAATAATTTCTGTTCAGTTACAAAATATATGGAGGAAAGCACTTATATTCTCAAGGAGGGAATGTTATGAGTACTATTCAACGTATCGCACTAGTACTGACTATTGTCGGAGCTATCAACTGGGGTTTGATTGGTTTCTTCCAATTCGATCTTGTAGCAGCTATTTTTGGCGGCCAAAGCGCAGCCTTGTCCCGTATCATATACGGTCTGGTTGGAATCGCTGGACTAATCAATCTAGGACTTCTTTTCGTCCCATCTGAGCAGCACGAAAGAGAAATCGAACCAAGAACAACTCGATAAACCACAAAAGACCGCCTCTCACCGGGGGCGGTTTTCATTTTCTTAGCAAAATTGTGGAACAGGTGAGTGGATTGTTACTTTTCGGAGGTTGATTGTAACTAATTTGCTGGGTATTGTAACTAATTCGGCTTTGATTGTGACTTTTTTATGGGTTATTGTGATAATTCGGAAATCGAAATGAAATTTTAGTTGTTGGTTAATCGACGCTGTTTCTTTCCGCAAATGGCTTCGCTTTCCGCGGGACGGTGCCTCCTCGCTGCGCTGTGGGGTCTCAATCTACCGTTACTCCCCCGCTGGAGTCTCCGCCATTTGCTCCAATCCACAGCTAGAAATTACGTCAAGAACAGACAACCCGGTTATACGCCTTTTCATAAAGTCAAAGTTTAATGAAGTCACCTTGTTGATTGGAGTGGAAGGCGCGCAGACGCCCGGGGGAGGAAGGGACAGGTGAGACCCCGCAGGCGCAGCAGAGGAGGCTCACGGACCGCCCGCAGGCAAGCGAAGCGCCTGGAACGGAAATCAACCGTATTTTACTTACCTCCTGTTAATCATAAAAAAAAGACACCCTGCACAGGATGCCTTTAGTTAAGAAGATTACTTCTTGATTAGGTCGTTACGGTTGGATTGCTCGATCCACTCTTCTAATTTGTCTTTAAGCGTGTTGAAACCGCCAGGAGCTGCTTCTGTGTGGTTTTTCACTACAGTAGCTTGACGCTTCTTAGGCTTTCTTGGTGCAGCTGCTGGAGCTTCAGCAGGAGCTTCTTGAGTAGCTTTGATGGACAAGCTGATTTTGTTGGACTTTTCGTCAACAGAAAGAACCTTTACTTGAACCTCATCGCCCATTTTTAAATGTTCGTTTACATCT
Organism: Sutcliffiella horikoshii; assembly: GCF_019931755.1. Taxonomy (NCBI): domain Bacteria; kingdom Bacillati; phylum Bacillota; class Bacilli; order Caryophanales; family Bacillaceae; genus Sutcliffiella; species Sutcliffiella horikoshii. The sequence continues at coordinate 3,487,502 of NZ_CP082918.1, forward strand.
TTCACATAACCGTGCGTAATTTCAGAAATATGAACAAGACCTTGAGTTTCTTCGTCAAGCGCAACGAACGCTCCGTAAGGTTGAATACCCGTTACTTTCCCAGTTAATACACTTCCAATTTCGAATTTATCAGACATGAAAACACTCCTAAATAATTTAATTTTTATACACATTGAACGCAATAAAAGATTATACCACAAATCCGATATTTAATCAAAAATACTTTTTTGCTTACTTGGAGTCCTTTTTATTATTTGTGCAATTTGTCGCTAATATCCTCTGAATTTAGAAAATAACCATTTGTTCATGAAGGCTGTTTTCGTATTCTTTGTTGCTTTTTCGAATATTTGAACCAACCGTTATATTACTTACCTGTCGCGCTCTTTTCCCTGTTGCACTAAGAATACTACTTGCAAATTCTAAAGTTGTAAGCAGTAAAAAGTCCAATTGCCGACTTTTTACAAGTAAATAGCAACAATCTTTGAGAAAAGAGCCTTCATGAAGAACACAAAATGTTTATAAACTAATATAGAAAGAGTAAAAATATGTTCAAACTTTCTCTAGATTAAACATGGTATGATAAAAGTAAGAAATTGCTTACATTGGAGGTAATCGGAATGAGAAATATTGGGGAAAACATCCGCTTTTATCGGGAACGCGCAAAAATGACCGCTGCCGAGCTTGCTTTGAAGATCCGAGTTGGAACCGGCACCATTGAAAAATATGAAGCCGGCCTGCAAACACCTGACATGCAAACCATACTAAAAATTTCAACGGTTTTAGATGTACCTGCTTCCGAACTATTAGAGTCCTTTACTTCCAAAAATTCTACAGGCCTAGATCCGGAACTGGAGGAATTAATCAAAGAAGTAGGGGTTAAAAGAGCGAAGTTAATTCTCAGGAAAGCTAAAGATTATACAGATGAAGACTTCTTAAATGTAATGCAAGTATTGTACGAAAAGAAATATAGCACTCAATAAAGAATTTTCTTTAAAATCAGGTTTTAAAAATAAAAATCATGGGAATACTTATACCATCAAGGCTTTCTAGTATTCCCCCTTTTGTTAGGACCAAATCCACGTTGGATTTGGTCCCTTTTTTTTCCTAGCGAAATTGTTTTACAAAACGCTCCATTCTTTTTATCGCTTCCTGTAATTGTTCCAATGACGAAGCGTAGGAGCATCTCACATATCCTTCTCCACTTTCTCCGAACACATTGCCAGGAACGACCGCCACCTTTTCCTCCAACAATAATCTTTCTGCGAATTCTTGTGAGCTAAGTCCGGTCTCTTTTACAGAAGGGAAAGCATAAAATGCTCCACCAGGATTATGACAGTGCAGCCCTAACTCGTTCAGTGAAGCCACAAAATAATTTCGTCTCCTGCGATAACTTTTTTTCATTGCTTCAATATCTTGACGACCGTTCTTTAACGCTTCAATTGCACCATACTGTGCCATGGTTGAAGCGCACATCATGGCATACTGATGGATTTTCAGCATTGCTTCTATAATGTCTGTCGGCCCGGCTACAAAGCCCAAGCGCCACCCCGTCATGGCAAAGCCTTTTGAAAAACCAGAAATCAGGATGGTTCTTTCCTTCATTCCAGGAAGAGTTGCAAAGCTGGTAAACTTCTCGTCAAAGCTGAGCTCTGCATAAATTTCATCCGATAAAATCAGCAAGTCATGTTTTTCTACAAGACGACTCACTTGGATTAGTTCGTCCTTTGAAAGCATGGTACCAGTCGGGTTGTTTGGAAAACATAGAAGTATCGCCTTCGTTCTCTCTGTAATGGAGCTTTCCAATACGTCAAAGTCGATGCTGAACCCTTTCTCTGCATCTGCTCCGACTCTAACGGCAGTGCCGCCAACCAATTCAATAAGCGGCGCATAGGAAACGAAACAAGGTTCAATGACAATCACTTCATCCCCCGGGTCAACAATCGCACGGATGGAGAGATCCAACGCCTGACTTGCCCCCACTGTGACAATCACGTCGGTTTCAGGTCTATACTCTACTTCAAATTGCTCGACCAAATATCGGCTGATTTCATTTCTTAATTCCAGCAATCCTGCATTTGCTGTATATGATGTATGACCATTATGTAAAGAAGCAATGCAAGCTTCCCTCACTCCCCATGATGTTACGAAGTCCGGTTCGCCCACACCTAAAGAGATAACACCTTCCATATTCGCAGCTAAATCGAAGAAACGACGAATCCCAGAAGGCTGAAGTTTTTGTACATGTTGTGCTACTCTGTTTCTCATGGGGACACCACAATTCGGCGGTCATCTTCTCCCTGATCAAAGATGGTTCCATCATGCTTATATTTCTTTAAAATAAAGTGGGTAGTTGTAGAGATTACCGAGTCCAGTGTAGAAAGCTTTTCAGAAACGAAATTTGCAACCTGGGAGAGTGATTTCCCTTCTATTACGACTGATAAGTCATACGCTCCCGACATCAAATAAACAGATTTGACTTCAGGGAACCGATAAATATTTTTAGCTATCTCATCGAAACCTACCTCACGCTTCGGAGTCACCTTCACGTCAATCATCGCTGTCACACCTTCAAAGTTGTCGACCTTGCGCCAATCTATCACCGCCCCATATTCAACGACGATTCTTTGTTCTTCCAACTTTTGCAGCATATTCTCAGTTTCCGCTTCTGTCAGTTCCATCATTTTGGAAAGTACATCTATATTCATTCTTCCGTTTTCTTCAATAATCTGGAGCAAGTCCAATTCTTTTTCCGTTAATTGCATACGCTCATCCCATCTCCTTCATATAAACATTGACTCATTATAGCAAATATTCCGCCTTAATGTATTACGATTATTTTACAGAACACATTCAAAAAAATACACAGGTTTGAAATAGCAAAGAGAGGATAAAATACCTATAACTATTCAAACTCAGGAGGGACAGAGATGCAAACCAATCAATTTACGACTAATATTGCAGGAATCAATGTGTTTTATGAATTTCACCATGACTCTCCCTTTATCAATAAACCGACACTTGTCCTTATCCATGGGTTTCTTTCTTCCTCCTTCAGTTTTCGTCGCTTAATTCCATTGTTGACGAAAGAATACACAGTACTCGCCATTGATCTACCGCCATTTGGCAAAAGCGAAAAATCCAAAAAATTTGTTTATTCATATGAGAATATGGCTAAAGTGGTGATTTCCCTTCTTGAAAAGCTGGGGATAAACCGCACTGTTTTAATCGGTCATTCAATGGGGGGACAGATTTCTTTAAATATCAGCAATCAGAAACCCGAACTTGTAGAAAAAGTCGTCCTGTTGTGCAGTTCAGGCTATTTAAAAAGGATGAGCAGGTCTGTCATCTACTCTTCGCGAATCCCATATTTCTATATTTGGTTGAAATATTGGCTGGCGAGACAGGGCCCAATCCAGAACTTATTGAACGTGGTATATGATCATTCTTTAATTGATGAGGAGATGATCGCAGGATATACGGAACCTTTCTATGACGATCAAATTTTTGTGGCCTTGACTAGAATGATTCGCGATCGGGAAGGTGATCTTGCTGCGGAGATATTAAGAAAGATTGAAACACCGAGTCTTTTGATATGGGGGGAAGAGGATAAAGTTGTTCCTTTAGAGGTCGGAAAGAGACTCCATAGAGACTTGCCAAATTCCAGGTTGATCACCTATAAAAAAACGGGGCATCTTCTACCTGAAGAAAAGCCGCAAGATGTGTTTGATAACATTCTGGACTTTCTGCAAACTTCCCCATAAGGAAAGGAGAAAAGCTCTCAATGGCTTTTCTCCTTTTTATGACGAAGCTAATTTTCATGACAATTATGATTCCAAGGCTTATTATAGAGAACAAGAATCCTCTTCATTTTTTATCATCATTAGCTCTTTCGCTTTGTCCTTGCATTTGGAAATGGGAATAAATTGCTCAAAGGAGAATTCATAAATAGCTTGAATTTTTTTGGCTAATTGGTCTATATCATCAAGTTCATGCACTGCTTGTACAACATCCACACATTCCGTATCGTAGGCATCCACACCATACCCAAGTGGATCCCATTGCAATAAGTTTTCCATTAACCTAACATTCACACTGGCTTTTATCATGAAACTTTCACCTTGCTTTCAAGAACATTTACTGCATATTATACCTTGTTTTCACCAAATTGTTTAGCAGACTAGATTCTAACTGATTGGAGGCGACAAACACATATGAAATCCTATGACTTCAATGAATCCATCAATAGGAAAAATACTTCTAGTGTCAAATGGGACGAAACTGGTCGCGTTTTCGGAAGTAGCGATGTATTGCCGATGTGGGTTGCAGATATGGACTTTCAGGCACCACAGGAAGTAACCAAAGCAATTATGGATAAGGCACAGCATGGAATATACGGCTACACAGCCATTTCCACGTCCGTTGACGATGCTGTTTCAAGCTGGTTTCAAAAACAACACGGCTGGGAGCTTAAACAAGAGTGGCTTACTTATATTTCAGGTGTGGTTCCAGCACTAAGCGCGACCATCCAAACCTTTTCAAATCCAGGTGATAAGGTCATTGTTTTTTCTCCTGTCTATTATCCTTTTTATGACATGGTTACATATAATGACCGTAAACTGATTACTAGTCCGATGGAATATAGAAATGGCCGTTATTACATGGATCTTCAGGATTTTGAAGCGAAACTAGATGGCGATGTGAAACTCCTTTTATTATGCAACCCTCATAACCCGGGTGGAACAGTATGGACTCGGGAGGAATTAGAGCAACTTGGAAAGATCTGTGTAAAGCACAATGTAATCATCGTTTCCGATGACATACATGCCGATCTAGTATTTGAAAATCACACATATAATGCCATTGCCTTTATTTCTGATGATATTGCCAGGCAGACTGTTACTTGTATTGCTCCGACCAAGACTTTTAACATAGCTGGATTACAGGCTGCCGCTATGGTCACTTCTAATGATTCTTTCCGTGAAAAGTTGGAGCTTTTCATGAAAAAGCAGGGCCATTTTTTGTTGAACATGCTAGGTGTTTCAGCAATGGAAGCAGCTTACAGGCATGGGAAGCCGTGGCTTGACGAAGTGTTGGATTATATAGAAGACAACATGGATTACGCAGTGGAATATATTCAGAAAGAGATTCCTGGTGTTGACGCAAGCAAGCCGGAAGGGACTTACCTGCTCTGGATTGATTGCAGGAAGCTAGGATTAGGAGAAGAAGAATTAAAGCGACTCCTCCTTCATAAAGGAAAGCTGGCCCTTGAGTCCGGGGGCAAGTTCGGAAAAGAAGGAAACGGCTTTGTTCGGATGAATGTCGCCTGCACAAAAACCACCCTACAAGAAGGCCTCCTAAGACTAAAAACTGCCCTGAGTTAATAGAATGAGTTTGAAGAAACCCTAGCTGATAATTGAAGCAAAAGGCGAAGACTCCTGAGGGAGATAGCGCTAGGTGGAGACCCCGCAGGCGTAGCCGAGGAGGCTCCAGCAGCGCCCCTAGGAAAGCGAAGCCATTTGCGGAAATTATCAGCGGTGTTATATAAAAAAAATAAGGGTTATGCAGCACGATGCTTGCATAACCCGATTACATATTGTATAAGTGCTCAGAACAATTCAACGAAACAACAGACAATCCCTCGTCATTTTTCCTTATAATATGCATTCCTGTATCTCCTGTCGGGAACCTGACGTTCGTATGAACAGGCAACTGCAATAGTGCTCTCAATAAATTGGATATGGTCCCCCCATGCGAGACAATAGCAATCCTCACAACAGCTGAACTTTCAGCCAAGATCTTGGATAATGCCGTTTCGACTCTCATGCGGAATTCAATTTCAGACTCCCCGTTTTGAATTCTTTCATGAGGTTTTCTTCCTCCCGGCGGCAATGGATATTTTGTCGCTGCCACTTCTCTAGGCAAGCCCGCCAAAACCCCATTGTTATATTCCATCAGACTTGGTTCTTTAATTAACATGCAGCCCACTTCCTCGGCCAATATGGCGGCCGTTTCTGACGCCCTTTTTAATGTACTTGTCCATATGATATCTGGAGGACAATGCTCGTTTAATCGGCAAGCCAGCCTTTTTGCCTGCATCCTGCCAAGTTCCGTTAAGGGATAATCGGCTCTCCCCTCATGAACTTGGAGAATATCTGCTTCTGATTGTCCATGCCTTATTAATAGTATCTCCAAAGATGCAACCCCCTTTATCTATAAATTTAAAATTATCTCAAAACTATGAACTATGTCAATAAGATTACGAATATTTCTTTAATAATACAAAGTGAAAGTAAAAAAACACACCCCATTGAGTGTGTCTTTGATTGAAGTTATTTTTCCTCAGCTTCGTCAACTGGTTCTTCTACCGCTTCATTTTTCTCTGCTACTTCTTTGGTTATAACACCGCATGCTATTCTCTCTCCAGAGTCACCTGCAGGCTGCGTCATGCCATCATCAATGTTTTCTGTAATGATAATAGCTGTTCCATCTTTCCCAAACAAAGAGGTCTTTCCTTCCTCCAACGTTGCTTGAGGTGCCATTAATTCTGCAATGACCGTCCCGTCATCTTCCACAATGATATTTGGCAAATCTCCCACATGTGCTCCTTCAGGATGCATTAAGCCATGCTGTTTGTCATCAGGGTTAAAGTGATTGCCTGCCGTTTTAAAATCCGGTGCATCGCATAAACCTGTTTCATGAATATGTACAGCATGCTCTCCAGGAGGAAGCCCCTCTAGATTTAATTCAATCTTGACACCATTTGGGTCTTCCGAAACTTTTGCCACTCCAAGGGAGTCACCAGTACCATTAAATATCTCTACATCAAGTGCCGTTATCTTGCTCTCCATACAACCTGTCAGGATTAAGCATATTAAAAAAGTCAGGGTAAATATTTTAGCTCGCATAAACTAGTTGACCTCCAATTAGTCGTTTACCAGAGTTTCCCCGAAAATGATGGGGAATATGTTTTTCTATAACAAAAAAAGGCTCACTCACCAATTTCGGTGAATGAACCTCTACACTTTTTCAATCTTTAATAACTTTTTCTCTTCGCAACTGTTCCTCTAATGCTTCCGCCTTTTGACTTTCTCTTTTGGATACTTTAACTATATATCGGAAAACGAATATGGCAGCAATAAAGAAAATGACAAAGGTTATCCCTGCAGGAATATACTCTGTTTTATCTTCTGGAAAATATAAGAATAGTTGTAACATAAAGAAATTAAGCATCGTTACCACACGACCTTTCGCAGGTTATGAACCTATTCATTATAGCAAAAGTTACAGCAAGGGACCAACCTTGAACCCCACTTCCTTATTTTACTACGGTCATTTTCTCAATCACGACATCTTCCACCGGCTTGTCCGCTTCTCCAGTTTCCACTGTTGCAATGGCGTCCAGCACCTCCATGCCTTCCACTACTTGTCCGAATACTGTATGTCTAAAGTCGAGTCCAGGTGTTCCGCCATTCTCTTCATATAATTCAATAACTTCTTCAGGGTATCCTGCTTTGATCATGGATTCCATTGTTGCCTCATCTACCTCTTTAGCATGAACAATGAAAAATTGACTTCCGTTTGTATTCGCTCCAGAGTTTGCCATGGAAAGAGCCCCTCTGAAGTGCAGCATTTCTCGACTGAACTCGTCTTCAAACGGCTGTCCCCAGATGCTCTCTCCACCCATACCTGTACCTTCAGGATCTCCGCCTTGAATCATGAAATCTTCAATGACACGATGGAAAGTCAATCCATCATAGTAGCCGTCTTCTGCATGTGTAACAAAGTTCTCTACCGCTTTTGGAGCTGCATCAGGATAAAGGTTTACGACCATTTTACCTTTGTTTGTTTCTATTTCCACTGTACGGATGGTTTCACTAGTGTTTGTAAACTGTTGAAATTCGCCAACCTCCACCTCTTCTGCATTTCCTCCATCTCCCGTTTCTTGTCCTGCATTTTCTTCAGACTGTTGTTCATTTGTTGAATTATTGCTAGTTGCATTTTCATCATTTGTACTTGACCCACAACCTGATACAATAAGAATTAGAGCAAGCATCATTATCATCGTCCATTTTTTCACGTGTTTCACACCCCATATTTTATTTACTTAACAAGATATTACTAAATATAACAAAAAAAATCATCATTTGAATGCGAAAGGGGACTTATGATGGAGAAAATAGAGGTTGGCAGCATCGTAACCGGGATTTATAAAACTGGAAAATATATTGGGGAAGTAACAGATATTCGCCCTATGCACTATTTGGTTAAAGTAAAAGCAGTATTGAAGCATCCGCAGCAAGGAGATCTACATGCACCTAAAGAAGCAGACGTTCCGCTTTTTCATGAGCGTCGGGCACTGTCATTCCATGAACAGACCAACATTCCAAAAAATATGGTGAAACCATATGAAGGAGAAGTCCTTGATTACAAGGAATCATTGAAAATAGCGCTTCATGCAGCCACTCAAGCACTCGAAAATGACGACAGTCTTTGGGCGAAAAGAAGCATGGAAAACTTTTCAATCCTAAAAAAAGACTATAAATCATCCTGACAAATTAAAAGCCAAATCACCTATATAGGGGATTTGGCTTTTTATAAGGCATATTTGTTTATTATTTTCGAAAGGTCTATTCGGTCCCCGATCGTAGTAGGTTCCGGTTTTGCGAGGTAACTTTTATCCTTTTCAACGAGGCGAAAGATATTAAATGTCGTCAGCGCATCATCAAGGGCCCGATGGTGTTTACCTGTTCCTTCCTTCCCGTATTCTTGCACTGCTTTCCATAAACCTGTTTGATTTTGGTCACCAAAGAACTTTTTGTATTCCATCGAAAGATCAACATGCTTGCACGTCAATGGAAAGGGTACTCCGTGATACTCACAATTGTTCCTTAATACCTTCATGTCCATATTCCCCCATGTTACGACCGTGCCCCTCTCTTGGACGTTATATGAGTTCAAAACATCGATCAATTCCACAAAACTTGCACCGTTATGGACATCCCTTTGAGAAATGTTCAAGAAGGATTTGCATCTGTTTGTTAAGGTTGGAAATGCGGATGGACGAATATAGTTCGAGTATTGCTGGATTATTTTATCTTTTTCCACTGCAACAATTCCAGCTTCAATGATTTCGGGGAAGAATTTTTTTGGATAATTTCTATTTTCCGGCATGGTAAATTCAAAATCGATAAAAAGGTGTAACGGTGTAACCTTCATGATTCCCCTCCTCTTTAATTTTCAGAATTTTATTACTATATTATATCATGGTGAATAACATTTTTAGCACGCAATTCACTCATTTTTCCAAAAATAAAGTTTGTTTTGTTGATTTTTCTTGAGGATGCGTTATTATTTAGTTATACGAAATATTTATAATCCGAAATTTTAGAAGAAGGTGACAATCATTTCCATATCAGGACGAAACTTGTTCATCATGTGGATTGCGAACTTTTTCGTTGCTGCTAGTGCTACTATGATTCTCCCTTTCTTATCCTTATTCATTGAGACGTTCGGGAATTACTCTGATTCCTATGTACAGCGCTGGTCAGGATTTATTTTTGGCATCACTTTTCTCACCGCGTTTTTCGTTTCACCGATTTGGGGGCGAATTGGGGATAAATATGGCTTTAAGCCGATCTTATTGTTAACAGGTACAGGTATTGCCACAAGTATCCTGTTGATGAGTGTAGTCGATTCGGTACATGGACTGTTCATTCTTAGGATGTTCATGGGATTGGCAACTGGATTCATTCCGACTTCTATGGCTTTGATCTCCTCTCAAGCACCAAAAGAGATTGCAGGAAAAACACTCGGAACCTTGCAGACCGGTACAGTTTCAGGAGGACTCCTCGGTCCATTGATTGGCGGTATGCTTGCGGATTCCTTCGGCTTTGCCTACACATTTTTCCTTACATCAGCTCTAATCTATCTGGCTGTGATTCTAGTGGCATTTGGCATTAAAGAAAAGAAGAAAAGTTCTGCAAATCAAAAAGAAAAGAAATACTCTCGAAAAGAAGTACTGCAATACATCATACAAAAACCGCTCTTGCTTAAGATTATGTTCTTGTCCATGTTCATTCAGGCGGCTAATTTCAGCATCCAGCCCTTACTTGCACTTTATGTGAATGAGTTGACAGGCGGTACCGCAACAAATATCGCCTTGCTTGCAGGGTTCGCATTCTCTGCTACTGGCTTTGGCAATTTGTTAGCGTCAAGGAACTGGGGAAAACTTGGGGATAACATCGGTCATGACAAAGTCATCGTCATCCTTATGCTCGCAAGCTCCATACTCTTTATTCCTCAAGCACTTGCCACCTCGCTTTGGCAGCTTGTCCTGTTCCGCTTTTTATTTGGAATGGTAGTTGGAGGCTTGATTCCATGTATGACCGCTTATATCCGCAATGTAGCCCCTTTATCCATGCAGGGAGAAGTGCTAGGCTATAACGTCAGTTTCCGTTTCTTAGGGAATGTGATTGGACCGGTGATGGGTGGAATGATCGCCGGCTTTTACGAGATATCTACCGTATTTTATATCACCAGCTTTATCTTTTTATGCTCAGGAGTGATGTTGCTCTATAGCATTCTTCATTCAGAAAGTGCGAAGAAAACGGCAGAATCCTAATTAAGCTTTGTTTCATCGCCTCCCAATTTCCTGTATTCTACTAGTAGAAGATCAGGATATGGGAGGTTTTTTTATGGAAGCCGTTACTTTGGAAACGTATCAAGATGAGTTAATCGATTGGTTTCGGTCAAACAGGAATGAATCGAACAGAAAGCCGATGGAAGATTATATGCGCAACCACTTTTCATTTTTAGGTATAAAATCGCCTGAGCGAAAAGAGTTATTAAAAAAATTTTTCGTGGAACATGGGAAACCAAAACAGGAATGGATTAAGCCGCTTGTTACCTTTTTATATGCGCAACCTGAACGGGAATTCCATTATGCTGCCCTTGCGATGATTGATGTTCATATTAATAAGCTTGATGCAGAGTGGCTCTCCTTTTTGGAAGAAATTATTATTACAAATTCCTGGTGGGATACAGTAGATCATATTGCTCCACATCATGTAGGAGCCATTTTGTTGAGGGAAAAGGCAAGTATTATCGATTATCCAGATAGGTGGATCAAGTCGGATAATTTCTGGCTCCAAAGATCGGCTATTCTCTTTCAATTGAAGTATAAGGAAAAAACAGATGCTCAGAAGTTGTTTTCTTATATAGAGGCGACCAAAGGGTCTAAGGAGTTTTTTATTAGGAAGGCTATCGGCTGGGCGTTAAGGGAATATTCCAAGACCGCTCCGGATGAAGTATTAACGTTTATTAAGTCTACGGACCTGGCACCACTTAGCAGGCGTGAAGGGCTGAAACATTTAGTAAGGAGGGGAATGGAGGTTTAAATAAAACCTCCATTCCCCTGCTCTTTGTCTTGCATTATCTTTTCTTCAAAATTGCCATGGTACAACGGGAAATACATATCAACGCTTCATTCTCATCTACAATTTTAATATCCCATACCATTGTCGTTTTTCCTCTGTGCAACGGAGTTCCTATCGCCGTAACCACCCCGTCTTTTTTCCCTTTAAGGTGGTTTGCATTTATCTCCAGCCCTACACAGATTTCTGTTTCCTTGTCGATCAGATTAAAAGTCCCGATGCTTGCAATAGTCTCAGCCAAAGCCACGGACGCTCCACCATGCAGCAATCCAAATGGTTGGTGCGTGCGCCTATCTACAGGCATGGTTGCCACTGCTCTTTCCTCCGACAGTTCCACGATTTCGATTCCAAGTAAGTCTATTAGTGTGTTTTCTAGTTCCATTCCTGGTTCCTCCTTTTGTCACTGCTTATCTCTTAATAATACTACTGCAAAAAGAAAATACACAGAAAATAATACAAAAATAGGAATAAGTGCCGACCAATCTAGCATAAATCTCCCCTCCTTTAACTGCAGTTATGTTGAGTCCTGGCTATCTATCGCATATAATGAATTTAAAATTAGAGAGTACTAGAGGTGAAATTAGTTGAAAAAAGAAATCCCTCTACAAGATGTGTCCTTAGAAAAAATGTTTGAAAAATATGAAGCAAAATACAAAGCCGTTGCTGACAAAAAGCGACTGCACATTATGAACATTCTATGCCGCCAAGGAGCTATGTGTGTATGCGATATGGTTCCGCTGATCGGGATGCCCCAATCTAAACTTTCCTATCATTTAAAGATATTGTTGGATGCGGAAATCATTATTAAAGAAACACGAGGAACATGGAGTTATTACTCTTTGAACCAAAAGGAAGTAGACAATCTACTATCTGAGGAATTATGTTGCATTTTCCGCTAAAGGTGTTAAAAACAGACCGCCATCTTCCAATCTGGAAGATGAAACGGTCTGTTTTTTTAATATAGATATTCAAGATTAACGGACGCATTAATGGTTATTTCTTGTGGTTCAATGGGTGTGCTCGCTTTCTCTTGAACAGCAAAAGAGGCATAACGCGGACCTCCAAATACCTGTTGGGTGACTTCTTCCACCTTGATTGGAACTGGAGAAAGGCAAACTTGTAGAGTTACAGCCATTGCATGTGCCTTTTTCGCCCCATCCACCACAGCAAGCTGCAGGACATGACGATAGATTTCGTTATAATTAGAGACTTCAAAGGATACACTCTCCGAAATATTCGCTCCATTTTCAAAAGCCACATCCACGATGGTGCCTGTTTTTGTTATATCTCTGACTTTTATTCGGAAAATATGGCGTACTTCATAAGTAGAAAGGACAGACTTACCTGACGAATCTGTTTCATATCGCGGAAAAGAAGTATAAGAGGAAGTTTCAATGTCTTCTTGAGGAATGCCTGCTGCTATTAAAGCTTGAATCATTCGGTTTGCTATCAATCTATTTTCTTCTTGGGCACGTTGGACATTGGGATTGGTGGTTACCACTCCCAATTGAAGATACGCAATATCCGGCTGCACTTCCTTTTTCGCGTTTCCCTGAACAAGCATCGTTCGTTGCAAAATGACCACCATCCCCCTACTCATTTGTTCCTATTCTATGAGGGGACTTGCACATATATACATTATCGACTTTTCAAAAAGATGAATATAAGCTTTAATCAGCATATACTCCTTGTATTGTATTTATTCCTTTTATACTTATTAGATAAACTAGCAAACTCTTTGCTAAATAATTCAAATGAACGGGAGGCTGTTTCCATGCAAAATAAGACTGTCATCATCACAGGTGCTTCAGGAGGTTTCGGAAAAACATTTACAAAAGCTTTTCTAGAAGGAGGTTATCACGTAGTCGCAACGATTAGGGATAAAGCAAAAAAGTCCGTGCTATTGGAAGGATTGACCCCAAAGGAAGCGGAAAATCTGAGTTTTGCTTTATTGGATGTAGCAGACGAAGAATCCGTGAATAATTTTGGTAGTTTCGTTCAAGGACTAGAACGTGTGGATGTTCTCATTAATAATGCTGGTTTTGCTGTGGCTGGCTTTGCAGAAGAGTTGAGCACAGCGGAATATCAGTTCCAGCTGGAGACAAACCTTTTGGGAGTAATGAGGGTAACGAATCATATACTTCCGAAAATGAGACAAAAAGGCAGCGGCAGAATTATCAATATTAGCTCCATCAGCGGGTTAATCGGCTTCCCCGGCCTTTCCCCTTATGTGTCATCCAAATATGCCTTAGAAGGGTACAGTGAGAGTCTCAGACTGGAGTTAAAGGAATTTGGTGTAGATGTGGTCCTTATCGAACCAGGCTCGTTTCAAACGAATATATGGTCATCCGGCACCCATATGTCCTCCAATGCGGGAAACTCCAATTCTCCATACCTTGAGATGTTTAAGGGGATGAATAAAAGACTTCAAAAAGATCGAGAATCGTATGGAGATCCAGTTGAAGTTGCTAAACTGATATGGAAGATAGCCGAGATGAAGAAAACCCCCACCCTTCGCTATACCGTCGGAAAAGGTGTAAGGTTCTCTCTACTTGCCAAACGTCTACTGCCTTGGAGAGTATGGGAAAAGATTGTTTTAAGCCAAATAAGGAACAAAGACTAAATAAAAGGCTGACAACTCTCCATTCCCATTTTAATTACATATAGTACTGTACTGATGAAAAAATGGAGGGTTCGTCATGCATTATTATCCACCCCCTTTCCACCGGCCTGTCTATTATCCTAGAAATGTTTATTTTCCTGTTTATACGCATGGAGTGCCAAGAACATATTTCCGAGTTTACCCTGAAGTGGATCCGACCGTTTTTACTGAATCCGCAGAATCCATGCAGCAATTGATGAAAGAGGCTAGCATCATTTTGCAAAAACTTTCTGAATCTAAAGAGTTCGCTTCGGAAGTAATGCAAGCAGCTCAGGAAGGAAATAAAGAAAAAGTGTCTCAACTTTTACTGTCAACAGGTGTGCATTCTGGTGTGCAAGTGGACTATACTCCGGATGGCATTAATTTGAATATGACGTCGGAAATTGAAGGGAAAGATTGCTGCCATCTGACCATCAGTTTGAGATGGGGATGACAAAAAGGATTACAGGGTGGCCTGTAATCCTTTTTGTTGTTATTGATTATTCAGTTGCAGCATCTGTACCTTCAAGCTGCTCCAGGAAGGCTCTAGCGCCTTTTGCTTCAAGTTTCACTTCTCTAAAGTCGATGTGATGTTTCTTCTTAGAAACGCCATCCATCTTGCCTAAAAAGAACTTTAATCCAAGCTTTGCGTCTTCTGGCTGCTCCAATTCAAACTGGTAGTTGTTCGGTTTTGGACCAATCTTCACTTTTTCTTCAAAGAATCTGTGATAGTAAGGGACGCCATTATCCACTACAACTTCCATATTTCTAGGGTGATTTGATCTTGTTTCCACTTGCAGCTCATAAGTCATTCCTCCTGCAAGCTCAAGATTTTCCTGGAAAAACATGATATCCCAAGGGTTCTCACCTAGGTTTTCTACAGTTACAGTGGCATGTTCGTCCTTTGCTTTCACTTTCGCATTGGATGTATTGTCATCATACTCTCCCTGTACATGTAGATTCCAATGTTCTATGCTAGCAGCAAGCTCACCATTTTTAAGAGGGAACAGCTTCTCTCTTTTCCCTGCAACTTCCACTCTTACATTATCTATGATCACTTGGTGCTCTTCATCAGTAATTTCATTACCTGCTACGTTTCCGAGCAGATATTTAAGACCAAGCTGCTTATCTTCATTAAGCGCTACCTCAAAAGTGTGGGTAGTTGGCTCTGGAGTAAGAGAAATCACCTCTGACAGAGAGCGGTTATACGAACTGTCCTCTAATACCACTTCCATATTTCGTTCCAAGCTGGAAGAAGCATCAAAGGAAACAAGATACGTGTTTCCGCCTTTCATCTGCAGGCCTTCTTGCATGAAGATGACATCCCATGGGTTCCATCCCACATTATTAATCATTGTTACCGCTTTTCCATCTTTCACCTCAAAGCTAGCATCAGAAGGTCCATCATAAATCCCTTGGACATGGTTATTCCAATGTTCAAGACCAAAGTTGAACTTCCCGTTTTTTAGTGGGAAAATATCTTCAAAAGTTAATGCATCTGCACGCAGTTTCTTCGCAAACATGGATACGTTATCCAATGTTATGGATCCTGCATTCCCACCAAATAAAAATACTAGTTTTGCTTCTGAGTCATCTGCATTTTCCGGTTGGAAGCTAAACGTTTTGTTCTCTCCTGTAGAAGAAAGGGAAATAGTCTCCCAGCCGGAATAATTTTCACTTCCGTCTGCATTTACAACAGCAACTTGAATGTCTCGTACCTCTGCAGCACTAGCATCAAAGGATAGTGTATACTCATTGTTGCTCTTTATGGAAATACCTTTTTGTACAAGTTGAACGGAATCAGGCGATCCGTTTTCTTTTACTTCCACCGTCAGTGCTCTTGTATCTTCTTCAACATATGCTTGTGCATTTGCTCCATCTGTTATAAAATTCCAATATGTCATCCGATCCATTCGACCCTGGTCAAAGGTCCCATTATAAATATGGTTGCCATTACGTAGCGGTGGCTTCGCTGCGTCTTCGTTGTATGGATCGATGGCATCTATTTCTTCTACTTTCACATTACCAATCCAAACAGAACTATTATTCAAACCCATATTAAATTCCAGACGGGCTTTCGCATCTGACTCTGCTTGCATTTGATACGTATATTCATAGCTTTGTAGTTCAGGAGTTAAGGCTACCTCATAATTTGGTGAATATAGAGACCAGCCCCGCTCTTCTCCGCCGCTTACTTTAAGATTCATGTTCCTGTTAGAAGCAGCTTTTGCATCAAAGCTAATTTTGTACGTTCTGCCTACTCCTGCAGGTACATTCTGAATCAGCTGAATGGAATGCGGTTGTGAACCGGCTTGACTGATATCAATCTTAGCAAATCCATCTTCCACTGAAGCGCTTCCATTTCCTCCAAAATCATTTAAATGAACAAAGTTCCATCCTTCTTCATTGAATGTTTCCGTTCCATCCTTGATTTCCGTAAATCCATTTTCGTAAGCAGTATCATAAATGTAGTTCCCATTCACAGGTTCTTTAGATCCTTCCGGAAACTCCTCTTTTTCAAAAACAGGCTCTACAGGCTCACGATATTGATGTTCGTCTAATTCATACACTTTTACATAATCCACTTCCATTTTCCCAGGAAACTCAGTGGAATCATCTGGACCTCCACCATACCAGCCTCCGATTGCCAGGTTAAGAATTAGATAAAATTCCTGATCAAAAGGTGCAGGATAAGCAAATTTCGTGCCATTTTCTGCATTAAAACTTGTCCAGTTATTCAGCGTTTGAAAAAGTTCTCCATTAACATACCATCTGATTTCTCCCGGCTCCCACTCTACAGAGTAGACATTGTAATCTGTGATGTCTGAGCCTTCTCCAAAATGATAATCTTTTGCGGTATACGTATTATTCGGCCATTGACTTCCATAATGAATGGCGCCGCCTACTTTATTCAAGTCGCCCCCAGCTGCCTCCATGATATCAATCTCACCTGATGCAGCCCAGCCGCCGTATTTGTCTTCCTCTGGCATCATCCAGAAAGCAGGCCAATATCCTTGTCCGGCAGGCAGTTTGATCTTCGCTTCAAACTTTCCATACTTTTGGTTGAACTTCCCCTTTGTATGAATTTTTCCGGAAGTGTAGTCGTATGTTCCGTGCTCATCCGTAGCAGTTTCATTTTTTCCAGTAAGGACAAGCTTCCCATCCTCAATTGTCACATTATCTTCGGAATAATACTGAAGTTCTTGGTTCCCCCAGCCAGGTACATAGTTACCATCTGGCTGTACAAAGCCATTGCCAGTGTCATAAGACCATTTGGTTTGATCCAATTCTGGATCTTCAAAATTATCTTCCCATACTAACTGCCAATCTTTCTCTCCATCTGCCATTGTCTGATCTACCTCGCCTTTCCCTACAGCATCATTGGAATATGCCGGAGAGTACCCCGTTGTCAGTAAGCATGCTGCCAACATGACCGTGAATCCTTTTTTTAACACATTTCTTCCTCCTCATCCTTTTGTGTTTTTCTTCCTTAGAGTTAGCCCATCACCTCCTCAAAGTAATTAATTGAATACAACTGTCGTAATAGATCTTGCAGGAATAGCTAAGTCCATTCCTTCCCCTTCAAGCTCTATCGACGTTTCTTTATTGGCTTCTGTTTCATTTAAAAGAACGACCGCAATGCTCTTATCTTCATTTTTGAACGCCACAAGTGAAACATCTGCAAGCTCTGTTTCATGAGCAATTCTTTTCGCACCCGGCTTGATGAACTTACTAAAGTGTCCAATATAATAGTAAGAACTGTTGAATTGTACCTCATCTTTTTCTGTGTCTGCTATGATTGGCGCATCACAGTAATTTCCTACATGATTCGGTCCACCTTGCATATCAAGTACAAGATTCCAATCAATGAACCCTTCTAGCCAGTTGTTCATATCCCCGATGATGTTCCTCGCATAGCGCTCCCCTGTATGCCATGCACCAAGCTTTACTCCACCTTCAATACAGCCTTCTGTGAACAATAAATGCTTGTCTGGAAATGCTTCATGTACTTTTGACAGGTTCTCAAATTCCTCTGATACATACCAGTGGTTGCCTGTTCCCCATACATATTTAGCTGCTTCAGGATCGGATAATACGGTTGTTGCTCTCTCCACGATTACATCACGGTTGTGATCCCAAATGATGATCTTTTTATCGCCAAGACCGTTCTTTTCCATGATTGGACCTAAGAAGTTCTTCACAAAATCTCGTTCTTCCTCTGCTGTATAAATACAGGAATCCCACACCTGTGTCGCTTCCGGTTCGTTTTGCACGGAAATCCCCCAAATCGGAACACCTTCCGCTTCCATCGCCTTAATATATTTCACATAATAATTGGCCCATGCTTCCCTGTACTTTTCTATTAATTTGCCCCCATGATTCATTTCACCATTTGTTTTCATCCAAGCTGGCGGACTCCAAGGCGAAGCCAGAATAGTTAACGTTTCTTTCGCTTCCGATTCTGCTTCTTTGATAAATGGAAGGACATATTTCTGCTCTCGTTGGATGTTGAAGGAATCCAGGTTCACATCTCCATCTTCCACGTATGTATAGTTACCAAGAGCAAAATCACTGCTATGGATGGCCGTGCGACCAAGGTTATATCCAAGACCTGTTTCTTTATTGAAATAGGCATTGATTATTGCTTTTTTGTTGGCTTCAGATAGCTGTGACCAATTAAAAGCGGCTGCTTCCGTAAAAGCTCCCCCGAAACCAAGCCACTCTTGATATTGTTGTTCTGGTAAAAGCTTTAACGAAACAGTTTTGTCACCTTTACGTTTCCATTCGATGTTGCTTACTCGTTCCCATGGTCTTCCTGCCTCTTTTTTCGTTTGAATAACCGTTATCTTTCTCATAAAATGACCTCCTATTAGTGAGTTCGTGCCAAAATGGGGGGAGTTGATGCGGAAATCATGTGAGTTCATGCCAAAACGCACCAAGTTCATGCCAAAATCCCCCGAGTTCGTGCCAAAACCATTTTCCCTTTCAAAAAAAACCACTCAATCCTGAGTGGTCAGATGTGTAGATTTTGTCATAAAGGATAAGCAGTCCCAATTTGATCGCAGTGGAAAGCGCGCAGACGCCCGCGGGAGGAAGGGACAGGTGAGACCCCGCAACGGAGTGAGGAGGCTCACGGACCGCCCGCAGGCAAGCGAAGCGCCTGGAACGGTGATCAACAGTTAAATGGGATTATATACTTCTTGAACTAATAATCTCCTGGTATCTCTTTGCACTATCTTTCAAAATTCTTTCTTGCGTTTCAAAATCCACATATACCATGCCAAAACGCTTGTCATAACCAAACGCCCATTCAAAATTATCAAATAAAGACCACAAGAAGTACCCAGCGATATTCATGCCTTCTTCATTCAATTCAGCAACAGCAGTAATATGCTTCTCTACATAATCTTTACGCTCATTATCATGCACACAACCGTCCACAACTACATCGTCATAAGCCGCACCATTTTCCGTGATGTAGATTGGTAGATCGGTATAGTTCTCACGAAGTCCTCTAATCAATTCCTTGAACTCCTGTGGAGAGATATCCCAGCCCATGCCAGTCTTCGGATAGTCAGAGTATGCACCTTTGTTTAGCATTGGAGAACTTGGATCAAACTCCACCAAGGATCTTGCGTAATAGTTGATTCCGAAGAAATCGCATGGTGTTGAGATCGATTCCAAATCGCCTTCTTTAATGAAATCAAAGTTATGAATCAACTTGGAAAACAGATTGATCATATCCATTGGATAAGAACCTTTGAAAATTGGATCTAGGAACCATCTGTTGGCATAGCCGTCTGAATTGTTTCTTGCAATCTGGTCATTGATTGAATCTGTTGGAGCATAAGACGGTGCAAGGTTAAGTGTAATTCCAATCGGTGTAGAAGACCCTAATTTACCTTTTAACAATTTAACCGCTTCACCATGTGAAAGTAGGATATGGTGGGCTGCCTTTACACCTTCTTCAAGATTTGTATGTCCAGGAGCGTGATGTCCAAGGTGGTAGCTCAAGAAGCTTGCACACCATGGTTCATTGTGCGTAATCCAAGAGTAAACTAAGTCATCTAACTCTTCATAGCACTTCTCTGCAAACTCAAGGAACCATGCAACTGACTCGCGGTTTACCCATCCGCCCTGTTCATGCGCCCACATCGGCAGGTCCCAGTGATATAACGTAACCATCGGCTTGATACCTGCATCCAATAGCCCATGAATTAACTTTTTATAGAAGTCCATTCCTTCTTGGTTATAGACGCCTTGTTGCGGGAAAATTCTTGGCCAAGCGATTGATAGACGATAAGAATCTACCCCAAGGCTTTTAATAATATTGATGTCTTCTTCATAACGGTGGTAATGGTCACAAGCTACATCTCCTGTGTCTCCATTCCACACTTTCCCTGGTGTTCTTGAAAAAGTATCCCAGATGGAAGGAGTACGACCTCCTTCATCGTGTGCACCTTCTATTTGGTAGGAGGATGTTGCTGTTCCAAAAATAAAGTCCTTTGAAAAATTTAACATGCCGTTCACCTCTTCTATTAATCTAGTTGCTTATTATTATCTATTCTTTTACAGAACCTGCTGAAATACTGCTAATGATGTATTTGGATAGGAACAAGAAGATGATCATGATTGGTACAACAGATATCGCGATACCTAAGTACATAGAACCTAGATTTTCTGCTACCTTTGATCCTCTCAAGAAGCCCATCATGACAGGTAACGTGTACTTTTCCGGACTGAAAAGAACTACTAAAGGAACGATATAGTTATTCCAAGATCCGATAAAGGTGAAGATACCCATTGTAGCTACTGCCGGCATCATGATAGGTAAGCCGATCGTATGGAAAATTCTTATTTCACTTGCTCCATCCATTCTTGCAGCTTCCAATAATGTTGGATGCAGGGTGGAGACAAGAAATTGTCGTAGGAAGAAAACAACGAATGGACTTGCTATAGCCGGAATGATTAATGGGATATAACTGTCCAATGTACCTAATGTTTTGTTTAAGTCATAGAATCCGATTAGACCTAATTGGCCTGGTACCATCATCAAAATTAAAACGGAAACGAATAGAAAGTTTTTACCTTTGAAGTTATAAATCGCAAACCCATATGCCGTCAGTGCGGAAAAATATGAGCTTAATACAGTTACACAAATTGCTATAAATACACTGTTACCGAATCCTTGCCAGATATTGACGAAACTTATTAGTCTTTCATAGTTTTCCATGATTGCGCTACCTGGTAAAAGAGTGAACCCTTTTTGGAGAATTTCCGAATTGGATCTCGTAGCGTTGATAATCATCATATAAAATGGGATAAAGCTAATAATCGCAAGCAATATTAAAAGCCCGTAGAGGATGCTCTTTACAAAAGTCCTTTTATTCACACTAACTCACTCCTAATCCATGCTTTTGCGGTACATAGCTTTAAATGTTGCAAACGAGAAGATTAACGTAATTAAGAATAATCCGTATGCGACCGCTGCGGCGTATCCATAGTTGTTAAATTTAAATGCCTGGTTGTACATATATAAAACCATTGTGTTTAGAGATCCTTGCGGTGCACCCATACCGTCTGTTAATAACATCGGCAATTCGAAAATCTGCAAGCCGCCAATTAATGAAGTGATCATGATATATAACATAATTGGTTTTAACAATGGCAATGTAATGTGGAACAATGTTTTCCAACGGTTCGCTCCATCAATAAGTGCCGCTTCATAGTAATCCTTTGAAATACCTGAAATACCCGCCATTAATACGATAAATGTATGTCCGAACCACATCCAAGCTCCGATAAGAGCAACAGACCATTTTGCTGTAGTTGGGTCGTTAAGCCAGTTGATTGGCTGAGAAATAATTCCTAAATCCATTAATAAATGATTCAATGTTCCATGATGCCAGCCTAGTAAAATACCAAACAATAAAGCCACCGAGGCGATAGTTATCAAGTTTGGAAGATAAAGTACAGCTCGGAAGAAACCAAGTCCTCTCATCTTCAAGCGAATATCAGAAAACAATATGGCAAGCCCCAATGCTATAAGCATTTGAAAGAAGAAGTTAACTCCCCAAATGTACCAAGTGTTAAAGAATGCTTGTAAAAAGTAGCTGTCAGTAAGTAGTCTTGTATAGTTAGCCAATCCAATAACTTCAGGAACTCCCATACCGGAATAGTTTGTAAAACTATAATAGAAGGTTAGTAGTATTGGATAGATGCTAAATATCCCAAAGACGATGAAAAATGGTAGGATGAACAGATAGCCATAATGATCTTTTTTCTTCAAATCAATCGCCTTCTTTCTTTAAATGATGGGTGGGAGCTAAGTTTTCAGCTCCCACCACATCCTTTGTTGCATTATTCAGGTGTCTTAATATCCGGGTATGCATTTTTCACTAAACGATAGAACTCTTCAATTGCTTCTTCTTTCGTCTTCGTTCCTTCTACATACTCCCCAACCATAGATCCGAAGAATCCGTCAATCTGCTGGTCATATCTTGTTACAGTACCTGGGTTGATGTTTGCAGCTTCTTCTAAGAAAAACGTGTAGTTATTTTGTCCGCCTAAGAATGGCTCTTCGAATTCACCCTTGATCTTTTCTGTAACCGGTAAGTAAGAAAGCACATCTCCAGTTTCTGTTGCCCAATCAGTTAAGAACTCTTCATCATGAGTCATCATTTGAACAAATTTCCACGCTAGGTCTTTATTTTCAGAACCTTTGTAAATTCCTAACCAAGTTCCGCCCCAGAAGTATGGGTTCGGACCGTTTGTTACTGCCCAGTCTCCAACAGTTTCTTCTGTATTTGTTTTTAGAACACTGTGAAGACCCCAAGTTGGTAGTGCATAAGCAAACACTTCTGTTTGATCAGAACTTTCCTCGTTAACTTCTTCCCAACCTGCATTGTAGTTGATTGGCTCATCCATTGCTGCGAACCAAGCAGGAGACCATTCTGGTGCAAATGCAGTTAAATCTTTATCACGTAATTCTTTCGCATAATCGAAGTAGTTGATTCTTCCTTCTGTAAGAACAAGTTCGTTATTTTCGTTAACCCAAGGTTGTGGATCTTGACCTTGTGCAAACCAACGAACAGCTCCTTCATCAGGGAATAGACGGTATCCAGCGGATTTCAATTCTTCTCCGACTTCAAACAAACCGTCCATTGTACTCATTCTTTCGCCGATCTCAGTAGGATCATCAGTACCTAACACTTCTTTAGCAATACTTCTTCTATAGAAGATACCGCCTGGAGTTGTTTGCCAAGATACAGCCTTGATTTTTCCTTCAGAGTCTTTTCCTAGGTCGAATACGTAAGGAATATAGTCATCTTCCCATTCTTGTACGTTATATGGCTCTTGAGAAAGATCTTCCCAATAATCTTGCTCTACCCAGTCTTTAATGAATGCAAGTTCTCCAGTAAATACATCAGGAGCTCCTTGGCCGCTCTCTAATACCGGACGTAAGCGCGTTGGATAATCTTCAATTGGAATAATCGTCAAATCAACCGTTACTCCATTTTCTTCTTTAAATACATTAATTGGTTCTTGTAGCTCATCCGTAAAGGACCATACTGTTAAATCTGCTTTCTTTGAAGAAGAACTGTTGCTGCAGGCAGCCAAAAGGCTGAACGTCATTACTGCAGTAATAAGAATTAAAAGCTTCTTTTTCACAAAAATACCCCCCTGTTTTTTGTTGTAAAGATTTACTAAAGCGCTTTCGATTTTGCGAATAGAATACTAAAGCGCTTTCGTATTATGGATAAAAAGAAGACTTATTTAGTCCCCTCTTCACTCATCAGTTTTAAGTGCCTTACACGATTCCCTGATAATGAGTTCTACTGGGATCGTAACGGCTTTGTTGAGCTTTGTTTTGTCATTGATCTGATCTAGTAATAGATCGGCTGCTGTGGAACCAAGTTGATCCATATTCTGTTTGACTGTGGTTAATGGCGGTGCTATATGTTGGGCAATATCAATATCATCATAACCGATGACAGAAATATCATCTGGTACAGATAATCCTTTTTCCCTGATTGCTTTAATTGCACCAAATGCCATATTATCTCCTGCAGCATAAACTGCCGTTGGAGGATCATCTAGTGATAACAATTCTTTCATCGCTTGCTCTCCACTTTCCATGGAGAAGAATCCACCATTCACAATGTAAGATTTGGGAATATCTAAGTTATGCTTTTTAAGCGCTTTTATAAAACCCTTTAATCTTTCCGTACCTGCATACGTTTCCTGATGTCCGTAAATATGTGCAATCTTTCTGTGCCCAAGCGAGTATAGGTGGTCAACAGCCAACACACTTCCATAGCTATTATCACTATACACAACACTTGACTTGGAGCTATGCATATCAATGATTACGGTAGGTAATGGAGACTCCATAAGCTTTTTCACTTCCGGATCATCGGATATGGAGCAAACTACCACTACGCCATCCACTCCTCTATGGCGGAAATGGTCCAGGTAGCTTTTTTTCTCATTGATGATGTTTCTTGATACAAAAAGCATGTCATAACCAAACTGCTCTGCTCTTTGCTTAAAACTTTCAATCACGGCATTGAAAAAGGGATGTTTAATACCAACACCTAAGTTTTCCATGAAAACCACACCGATTGTCCAAGATTTCTTGGTCATCAATGAGCGGGCATGGGAATTGGGGTAGTACCCCATTTCTTCTACAGCTTCTAATATCTTCTTTTTGGTCTTCTCACTTACATCTGTATAATTGTTTAATACTTTTGAAACAGTTGTAATGGAAAAACCGGTCTTTTTCGCAATATCATAAATAGTTGTCATTGTTTTCCCTCTCTCGAACCGAAAGCGCTTTCGAAAGTAATTATAAAATAGAATGTAAACGCCGTCAATGACTTTTTACAAAGAAATTTCAGAAATATTGCAGAATATTACTGGTAAATCTCCCCTTCTCAAAATTTGCCCGCTAAACCTTAAACCTTTTCCCCTCCATTTCGTTATAATTAGTGAAGGATTTAATAATGAATGTTGTTCTACTTGAGATTGGAGTGCAAGGTGTGAGACTCCAGCGGGGGAGTAACGGTAGCTTGAGACCCCACAGGCGAAGCCGAGGAGGCTCAAGCACCGTCCTCTGGATAAGCGAACACCTGGAACGGAAATCTCAAGAAGTTAAACAAATTTTTCATGCAGTCAAACAGAAAGAAGGATTCACCATGATCGAAATTCGCAATCTATCAAAAACATATAAACAACAAAAAGTGCTCTCTTCCATTAACCTGCGAATTTCCACAGGAATATTCGGTCTCTTAGGTCCTAACGGCGCAGGAAAATCCACACTGATGCGAATCATGGCCACCTTAATGAAACCATCTGCCGGAGACATTCACATCGACTCGATTTCCATCCTTTCACATCCCGAAAAAGTTCGGAGATTGATTGGATACCTGCCACAGCACTTTCATGTCTATCCACAAATGTCCCCGATGGAGATATTAGATTTTGTTGGAGTGATGAAAGGCATTACTAACAAGAAAGAACGCAGAGAACAGATAGAACACTGGCTACACGAGGTGAACCTCACTTCCAAAGCCAATGAAAAGATTAAAACTTTTTCCCATGGAATGAAGCAACGTGTCGGCATCGCCCAAGCGTTTATGGGAAATCCGAAATTAGTTATTTTAGATGAGCCTACTGTAGGATTAGATCCAGAAGAGAAGCTTCGATTTAGAAATCTCTTATCCAAAGAAGGTCTAAACAAAAGTATCCTTCTCTCTACACATGTTGTAACAGATATTGAAAGCAGTTGCTATGAAATAGCGGTATTGAAGAAAGGCGAACTTCTATTAGATGCTACGGTTGAAGAGTTGAAAGAGTTGGCTTGCGGCAAAGTGTGGGAAGGAACTGTTCCATCAGGTTATTTAGAAGATATGGCAGAAGATACAATTCTATGTTCAGAACACCGCGGCAGCACTGTTCATGCACGGGTCTTGGCAGATGAAAAGCCATTTTACGGAGCAAAGATGCTAGAGCCAAGCTTAGAGGATGGTTATCTCGCCTTATTAGGAGGGACTTCCTCATGAGATTTTTAAAACAATTGCAACTAGAGAACCGTTTCCTTCTAAAAAATTGGTTCTTCCTTTTAGCCCCACTGATATATGGGATTAGTATGGCTTTATGGATGTCCAATCAAAATCAAGCAGCTACAAACATTCTGGGACAATATACATCCGGTTTCTTTAAAACGAATAATGAATTCCTTGCAATAGGGCATACCCTTTCCCTTGGAGTATTATTTTTAGCAAGTGTCCTTTCGATTCGCAGAGAGAAACAGACAGTCTTATTGGATTGGA
Source organism: Sutcliffiella horikoshii (assembly GCF_019931755.1). Taxonomy (NCBI): domain Bacteria; kingdom Bacillati; phylum Bacillota; class Bacilli; order Caryophanales; family Bacillaceae; genus Sutcliffiella; species Sutcliffiella horikoshii. The sequence goes on from NZ_CP082918.1 coordinate 3,513,910, forward strand.
CGAATTCCTTGCCCAACTCCTTTTTATCCATTATTCTAGCAAAATTTTTATCCCTTGTTATTTATAGCGGTCTGTTTACTTTATTTTATTTCTTGGTCTTCTTGTGGCAAGGTTCATCCTATGGCAAAGATATGTACTATTTACTAGAGCACGGCTTGACATTCTCGATTCAAAGCCAGTTATCTTATGCTGTCACTATTTCTTTAGGGATGGTATTAGCGGTTCTAATCTCCAACCGAATTGTTTATATTATCGTATTTTGCGCATGGATGTTTGGCACTTTCTTTATGGAAGGATATATTATTCAACGCTATCAATTGCATTTTTTAAAGACGTTTCATCTAAATCAGTTTTTCATGGATGTCTCTCATTCTGAAGATTGGGGGTACCGTATTTCTAGAAAAGAAACCTTGTACTCACAGCTTTTTGTGATGTTCTTCAGTCTTTTTCTATTGGCAATTACGATCATGAAGTCATCCACCAATCGAATCTCATCTTTTGAAAAGAGAAAGTGGACTTTCTTTGGACTTGTAACTGCCCTCACCATTGCTTCCTTTCTTCCTTACGGCTCTTTATGGGCAGACCGTTTAGGGCATTATAATTTTTTGAAAGCAGGTGCTGTGGAGCAGATTGATTCTGAGGATGGAACTCTCCTGGACACAGTAGGGGAATTTTATTACGTGGATAGCTATTCCATTAAGATGGAACGGACCGCAAAGAATTCATTTCACGTAAAGGCAGAGTTGGTTATCCCTAATTTGAAGGATAACACCCCTTTAAACTTTAGTCTGTATCCCTCTTTTGAAGTGGAATCGGTATCTTGGAACGGTGTGAAAACTGACTTTAAAAAGGAACATCATCTCATCACAGTCTCAGACATAGATCAACAAGAATCAAACCGGTTAGAAGTAGAATATACTGGAAGCCTAAACGAATGGGGACAAGTTTACGGAAGGGAAAGGAATTTTACTTTCTTTAAAAAGGAAGATATGTACATTCCATCCTATATAGGTTGGTACCCTTTACCGGGAGATTATCCTATTTATACTCTTTTTGATGCAAATACGGAGGATTACATTCATACGATTGGATTTAATCGCCACATAGAATTGAACCAGGCACTTCCCACTTCCGATTTTCAAGTGGAATTGATTAACTTTGATCATCACGTTTTCAGTACTGCCCATTCTAGTAAAAAAACTGCTGACGGGGTGCAAATATTCACCAGCGAGAATGCTAAAGGCCTAACACTTTTTTCAAATAAAGGACTTGTTGAAAATAGGGGGAATCTCCCTTTTTCTGTTATTGCGCATAAGGAAAACTATCAGATCATACAACAGAAGCTTGGCGATATGGCTGCAATAGAAGATTATTTTCAAAGCTGGCTAGATGAAGAATTTCAAAAAGACTTGAAGCTCGTCTATATCCCATCTCTTGACTATGTCGGGACAGAAACATATAATAGCAACCATTTTGACGAAGCACTCTTCTTTGATGATAGTGTTCAAACATACGTACAGGTTGATGATGGTAAAGTCATTAATAATACGATGATAGATTTAAAATCCAGATTAATGTCGTTTTGGCTGTTCAGACATGAATCTCTAAACCACTATTACGAGGGTTCAGAAGACTCCGTGTTAAGGGGGCTTTTGGAAACATACCTGTTTGTTTTATATAAAGATTATTATAACTTCAAATGGAATGATTTCGAGCAATTCAATGGCACAGATTTCTATTACCTCTCTACTGTCTCTCATATTAACTGGATGAGTTCATCCGATGATATGACCACCCTTGAAAAGTTTGATGAGCTAATGAAATCATACAAGCTTCAATATAATAATCAGGTTGTATTGATGGTGGCAAAGGAATGGGAGAAGGGGAATAAAGAAGAAATAAAAAAATTACTTAAAGAAATATATAAAGATATAAAGACCAATAATAAGGATTCTTTCACTTATGAAGAATGGATGACCTATTGGAATCGTACGTTTGAAAGCGGGGGAATGCGGTGATAAGCGATGAAAGGCTCCTTGAACAAATGGCTGAGGGTGACCAAGCGGCATTCGAAGCATTTGTTCACAGGTATCATGTACCGATACATCAATATACAGAAAGACTATTAAAGGATTCAAAAAAAGCGGAGGATGTCGTCCAAGAAACATTCATCCGCTTGCTGAAACAGCTAAAGTCAAAACAAATACCAACATATCCGAAGGCCTGGCTCTACCGCGTGGCTTCTAACATTTGCAAGGACTACTGGCGAAGTGCTCAGTACCGTTCTGAAGATACGGCAAAAGAAGAAATGCCGATCACGGTGGATCAGCAGGCATCTGTTGTTGAAATATACGAGCGACAGGAAACCAGAAAAGAAATGTTAGCTTCCTTAAAAAGTTTGTCAGAGTCACAACAACAAATCGTTACATTGAGATTTTATGAGGATATGAAATTGAAGGAAATTGCAGATATTCTGGATATACCTTTAGGGACTGTTAAATCCAATTTGTTTCATGCTTTAAAGAAACTTAAAGGGGTATTATCAAAAGAAGCGGAAAAGGAGGCGGAGAAAAATGAAGGAACAACACAATCAAGACCAAGAGCTGTATCAACTAGAAGATGAAATGAAAGAAGTGTTTTCTTCATATGTCGTTAAATCGCCATCCAGTCAGGATACTAAAGCACTACTGGCAGCCTTGCAGCCTACATTCAATGAAATCGGCAGTTCGCCTGAAGAAGAATTTATACAAGAAACTATTCAACCACCAAGCTTCCTTTCGCAGCTAAAAGCACAAATCTCTTTTTATCAATGGCACTTTTGGGTAACCAGTACGCTCATTTTTGTCATGCTGACATTATTTTCATCTAATGCATATGTCACTGAAGCAACACAATTTTACCAGTTTGCCATTCCTTTATCGATGCTGGTTGGTGTGTTCTATACGTACCAAACATGGAATAAACAAATGCGCATAATTGAGAGCATTACACCTTTTCCACCTGCATTGCTATTGTTAAGTCGGATGGTAATCATATTAGCCATGAATATTATTATGGGAATTATAGGCTCCTTTTACCTTAGCTTCAAGGTTCAACACTTTGAGCTGCTTCCCTTTTTGTTAGATTGGATCGCGCCCGCAATGTTGATTTATGGAATGATCGCATATGTCATGATGCGAAAAGGAGTAAAGTTCGGTCTTGCGTTCGGTATAGCAGCATGGATCGTTCTTATGGTTATTGGCGCCATTTATCAGACACATGGATATGCAATAGTCCAGTTTTCACACAGCCAAGTAGCAGGTATACAAACCTTTTTGGTCACTCTTGGCCTATTCCTTCTATTTTTAGCTTACAAAAAAAGCCTGAAACTCCAAACTATGTTTCGTTAATTGAGGCGATGATAAATGATAAGACTAAATAACATTTACTGGAAATACAAACACTTTTCCTTAGAAATCGATGAATTAACCCTTCAACCTGGGATAACGATTCTAGTAGGAAACAACGGGTCTGGAAAGTCTACACTTCTGCATCTCCTTGCAACCGCAACACGGGCGCCGCGGGGGACAATTTATTATCATGATGATACGATGGATACAGACCTTCCTTTAGTTAGAAGTAAAATTGGTTTTGTACCGACAGGAGTGGAACTATATCCTGATTTCACTCCTGTAAAATTATTGATGTATATGGCACAGCTTAAAGGTCTGGGAAAAGAATTTTCCATGCGCCAAATTGAGGAACTGTTGAGTGTTTTTCATCTTGAAGATGTTAAAAAGAAGAAAATCAAAAAACTATCCCAAGGTATGCAACAACGATTGGCGCTGGCACAAGCTTTTCTCGGAAAACCCAGCTACATTTTTTTGGATGAACCTCTTAACTTTCTCGATATTCATGAAAGAAAAAGTCTATTAAACTATGTAGCAAAACTCGCCCCACATTGTGTCATACTTGTAGCTACCCATGAATTGAATGAATGGGGTCCAGTCTGCAATAGAGTTTTATGGATGTATCAAGGAAGAGTTATCTATTCCGGGAGCAAACTAATGTGGAAACAACAACTCCCCTTAAAAGTTTGGACCGGTGAACTACAGGATAGCTTATACGAGAACTTCTCATCCCAACACCTTATCGTTTATGCAGGAAGAGTTAAAGATAAACTGACTGTCCGTTGTGCAAGCAACGTAAAACCTGTATTAGGTTTTGTAGAAGCACAACCAACCATGGAAGATGCTTTCTTTATTAGAAAATATCAAAAAGAAGCTAAAAATTGATAGCTTCTTTTTTTCTTTAAGCTCTGTTAAACCCCGCTGTTACACAAGTTTCACATATTCCCAATATCTTTGTAACAGTGTGGTATTGTATAATAATATCGGGGGAATATTTTCTTTGTGAAACCAGCCTTTTTAAAGGAGTATTAGAGAATGATAAATTTTTTCAAAAAACTTGATTGGTTACTGTTAACAGCTATCGTGTTGTTATGTATATACGGTTTAATTATGATTTACAGTGCCGGGATGTTGCTAGGTTATGAACTTCATGAAGACTACGCTTATTTCTTTGACCGCCAGAAAACTTGGCTTTATTTAGGAATACCCGTTTTCATAGCTGCTATCATCACTCCTTACAAACTATATGACAGATTGACTCCTTTATTAGTAGGATTAACACTTTTCTCTTTATTACTTGTATTGGTACCGTTTATCGGAAATGAAGTGAATGGGGCAAGAAGTTGGTTTCAATTAGGGAGTATCAGTGTGCAACCCGCTGAAATAGCAAAATTGGTCATGATCATCTATTTTGCTAGGGTTTATGCAAGAAAACAGCCTTATATCCATCAGTTTGGTAAAGGCGTTGCCCCTCCTCTGGCTGTTCTTTTTTTAGTATTATTTTTAATAATACTTCAGCCCGATGTTGGGACCGGCTCTATGATTACCATTGCCTGCGGAGCTATCCTCATCTGTTCTGGAGCTAGATGGAAGCATATTCTATTACTTGGCTCTGTTGCAGCCTTTGCGATTTTCATTCTAGCAAAAACCGCGAGTTACCGTTGGGCAAGGATTACTTCTTTCATCGATCCTTTCGGTGATGCTTCAGACACAGGTTTCCAACTGGTGGAATCGTTTATCGCCATTGGCAACGGCGGCTTATTAGGGAGAGGCTTGGCGCAAGGCGTACATAAACTGGGCTATCTTCCAGAAGCTCACACAGATTTTATTTTAGCAGTAATATCCGAGGAACTTGGTATCTTTGGAATTCTGACATTGTTTTTGCTGTATGGAATCGTACTGGTACGGGGAGTTCGGGTTGGGGTTTCCCTAAAAGATCCTTTTGGCAAATTACTTGCATTCGGAATCACTTTCCAGATCAGCAGTCAGGTGTTCATTAATGCTGGTGCAGTAAGTGGTTTAGTTCCAATTACCGGCATCACACTTCCTTTCATCAGTTATGGAGGGTCTTCCCTGCTCATCACTATTTTTGCAGCAGGCATTCTAGTTCACCTATCTAAACATGCAACCATCGCGAGAGAAGCTAGAGAGGAGACAGAATCAACATGGGGACAGAAAATAACAAGCTAGAGTATAGTCGAATAGATTATACTTTGTTATTTCTGCTGTTTTTGCTATTTATTATCAGTTTAGTAGCTGTTTATAGTGCATCGGGTCAGTACTTCGTCAATGACCCGTATTATTTTGTGAAACGGCAGATTATTTGGTACATAATCGGGGTAGGAATTATGTTTTCCATCATGTTCTTTGACTACGAACTATTGGAAAACCTAGCCTTACCCTTTTATTTTTTAGGAATTAGTCTTTTAGTTGCCGTTCATTTATTCGGGACGGTAAGAAATGGATCACAGCGTTGGATCAACCTTGGCGGGTTTATGTTACAACCTTCCGAGTTTATGAAGATATTCCTGCTAATTTTGCTTGCAGGAGTCATTTACAAATGGGCGAAAGAAAAACATGAATTAGATACTAAGACTCCTATCAGTGTCGTAGTGAAAATTATGGTCTATTCCCTGCCTCCTTTTGGCTTGATCCTTTTACAGCCTGATTTAGGAACGGCACTTGTTGTTGGGGCCATCATGGTGACTATGATATTTATAAGCGGGACTTCTTGGAGGATACTTACCTTACTTGCAGGAACCATCATCGCTGGATTGACGACACTTGTTTATTTGCATAACAATCATATTGAATTATTCTCAAAGTTTATTAAGCCTCACCAGCTTGAACGGATTTACGGTTGGTTGAGTCGGGAGGAATATGCCTCCTCCTATGGTTTTCAGCTAACGGAAGCTTTGAAAGGAATTGGTTCCGGCCAAGTGTCCGGGCGAGGCTTATTAGAGGGCGTTCAGTCACAGAGCGGCCGGATACCTGAGGTTCAGACAGACTTCATATTCGCCCTTATTGGAGAGGAATTCGGATTCATTGGAGCAACTCTTGTAATCTCTATTTACTTCATCATGATCTATCGCTTAATTATCATTGCCATAAGCTGTGATAATCCTTATGGCACCTACTTGGTGACAGGGGTCATTGGCCTGTTGGCATTTCAGATATTCCAAAACATTGCCATGACCATCGGCTTAATGCCAATCACCGGCCTCGCCCTTCCATTTATGAGTTACGGCGGAAGTGCCTTGTTGACAAACATGATAGCCATGGGAATAGTCATGAGTGTCAAATACAGAACAAAAAGGTTTATGTTTAACTAATATAAAGCATCTCATCTTTCATTAGATGAGATGCTTATTACATTTCACGGACCCATTGTACAAGCTTTAAGGATAAATGTGTAGCATCCTCTGAACTACTGAATACAGACCGAAACTCTTCTTCCAGCCTCCGCGTCAAACTCGTATTACTTTCCTCATACGGAATAATAGTAGACCATTTAATAGAGGGAATAGCAATCAATGTCTGCTCCTCTTTTTTATTCTCATGTATATACACACTAACAGTATCCATTTCTAAATTTGCTTTTCTTATCTTCATAGGTAAACCTCCTCCTAATCTTTATAGTTCATATTTTAACGAGACTTACATAAATAATCAATTAACCGTTTCATTTGTCAACCTGAAAAAGAATGATGTTGACAACTATCAATCTTTTAGATTATTATTTTATTGTCAACTACATACAACAAAGGGGTTTACATTATGAAACGTTCACTGTCAACATTGGATATTACCTATGCAGCTATGTTTGTTGCCTTAATGGCAATTGGCGCCAATATCGTATCATGGATGCCATTTCTTCAAGTTGGTGGTGTTCCACTATCTATGCAGCCATTTTTCTGCGTTTTAGCTGGAATATTATTAGGCTCAAGACTTGGAGCTCTTTCCATGATTGTGTATCTGCTAGTAGGTATTGCAGGCGCACCGGTTTTTGCTCAGTTTAGTTCGGGGTTTGCAACAATCATCGGCCCGACTGGAGGATTCCTATTATCCTATGTGGTCACCGCTTTTGCAGCTGGACTGATTGTAGAAAAGAAAGCTCAACCGAAACTAGGCACATTTATGTTTGCCTCTTTCATTGGCATTTTTCTTATTTATTTTATCGGAACAAACTACATGTTTGTGATTCTTAACTATGTATTAGAAATAAGCACACCATATATTGCGGCATGGTCAACAATGGCTCTTTTCGCTTTAAAAGATGTTGTGTTTACGATCCTTTGTGCATTGCTTGCTGCTAGATTGTTCTATGTCGTAAATAAAACAACCAAAGCACCTTACACACGTAAGGTCGCTTAATAAGACAAACCGGGCAAAGCCGCCCGGTTTTTTTATAGTAATTTTAGTAATCTGTTAATCTCCGCTGTTCCTTTCCGCAAATAGCTGCGCTTTCCACGGGGCGACCTTGAGCCTCCTCGCAACGCTTGGGGGTCTCAACATTGCCGCTACTCCCCCGTAGGAGTCTTCGCCATTTGCTCCAATCCACAGCTAGGAATCACAAGAGCATTAGGCTACTGCTTTTTTCAGTATGTCGGTTAGATAGCTTTTTACACTTCTGTGAATGCAATAACCTTGTTGATTGGAGTGGAAGGCGCGCAGACGCCCGCGGGCGGAAGGGACAGGTGAGACCCCGGAGGCGCAAGCCGAGGAGGCTCACGGACCGTCCGCAGGCAAGCGAAGCGCCTGGAACGGAAATCAACGGTACAATATACCTTCTTATTCTTTAACAAAAAGCCAGGCTGCAAAACGCGCAGCCTGGCTTTTTTGTGTATTTTATAAGATTACCGCAGCAATACAGCCGAAAATAATCAGCGGGATATTGTAGTGTAGGAAAGTAGGTACACATGTATCCCAAATGTGGTTATGCTGACCATCCGCATTCAAACCTGAAGTCGGTCCAAGCGTACTATCAGAAGCAGGAGACCCAGCATCACCTAGAGCAGCCGCTGTACCAACAATAGCGATTGTTGCCATTGCACTGAATCCTAGCTCCGCACACAACGGCACAAATATCGCTGCAATGATAGGGATGGTGGAAAAAGAAGATCCGATTCCCATGGTTATGAGTAGTCCGACTGTCAACATGGCTAATGCTGCAAGCAACTGATTAGATCCAATCCATTCTGCAGAAGAAGCAACCAATGTTTCAATATCACCAGTCTCTCTTAAAACACTTGCAAATCCTGATGCCGCAATCATAACAAATCCGATGAACGCCATCATTCGCATACCTGATGTAAGGATAACATCGGTCTCATTGAATTTCATTACTCCGCCCGCATACAAGATGATGATCCCTACAAGTGAACCATAAATCATTCCTTGTACATTCAACACCTCGCTTAGGTAGACTTGCGTGGCAAGCGAGATAACCACAGCCACTAAAGCAATGATGATAGATTTCTTAGTATATGTCTCTGTTTCTTGGTCTCCTATAGTTTTTTGTTCGTACGTTCTCGGCTTTCTATAGCTGAAGAAAACCGCAATTAGAAGTCCTACTATCATTCCTGAAACCGGTATTACCATTGCAGTTGGGATGGAGGATAAGCTGATATCCAAACCGCTTTCTTTCATATTCGTTCTTAAAATATCATGGAAAATTCCGCCAAACCCGACAGGCAACAGGATGTATGGTGCCGTTAGACCGAAAGTGATGATCGTCGCTGTCAGCCTTCTGTCAATATTCAGTTCATTAAGGATCTTAAGTAATGGCGGAATTAAGATCGGAATGAACGCAATGTGAACAGGAACAACGTTTTGTGACATAATTGAAACTGCTAATAGGATAAGTAAAATAAGTACCTTGGATAACGCTTTTTTGCGTGTATCTTCCTTTGTTCCAACTAGCTTAATAGCACCTTCAACAAGTGCATCCGGAAGTCCTGTTTTGGAAAGTGCCACTGCAAAAGCACCCAAGAGGGCATAACTTAGGGCGACCGCTGCATTTCCTCCCAGACCTTCTGTAAAAGTATTGATTGTGGTTTCAACGCCTAAACCTCCAACCATTCCACCGATAAAAGCACCTGAAACCAGCGCAAGTACAACATTTATTCTAAGTAAACTTAATGTAAGCATAACCAATACGGCTATGATAACTGCATTCATAATAAAGACTTCCTTTCTATCTGTATATCATGTTGTTTTTTACTTTAGTCAATTAAATCATTAGAGAATTAGAGCAAAAAAGCATAAAGATAAATTAACATAGATTTAGAGAGACTGTCAACGGAAAAGTAAGGAAAAAATTTGGATTGGCAAAGCGTTAAACGGGAGTTGGCGGTTAATCGACGCTGTTCCTTTCCGCTAATGGCTTCGCTTTCCTCGGGGCGACCTTGAGCCTCCTCGGCAAGCCTGCGGGGTCTCAACATTGCCGCTACTTCCCCGATGGAGTCTCCGCCATTAGCTCCAATCCACAGCTAGAAGTTACGTGAACAAATCATCAATTCTTATTCAGTTAACTCGGTTAGATGTCCTTTTATTTACACTTAGTTAAATGAAGCAACCTTGTTGATTGGAGTGGAAGGCGCGCAGACGTCCGCGGGAGGAAGGGACAGGGGAGACCCCACAGGCGAAGCCGAGGAGGCTTCCGGACCGCCCGCAGGCAAGCGAAGCGCCTGGAACAGAAATCAACAGAATCTTATACTCTTAGTCCATAAAAAATACGCATCCTAAAGTAGGATGCGCATTAAATATACTCTGTATGAATGATTAATTTTCTTCTGTCTGTCCAAAACGCTCTACTAGTGTAACAAGCGTTCTAACCATAGCTCCTGTTCCACCACTTGGACCAAGGTCATAGGCAGACTTGGCAGTAGCAGTACCTGCGATGTCCAAGTGTACCCATGGAGTACCTTCTGCAAATTCTCCGATGAACGCTCCTGCAAAAATGGCATGCCCGTCACGACCCGGCGAGTTGTTCAGGTCGGCTACTTTGCTGCTGCGAACTCTTTCTTTTGCATGATCAAAAATCGGAAGTCTCCACATTTCTTCTCCTGCTTCATGGGATGCTTCAAGTACTTGTTCAAACCATGCCTCGTCATTTGTCATCGCGCCTGTGGTGTGATGACCTAACGCGATGATGACTCCGCCAGTAAGGGTTGCCACGTCAACAAGGTAGTTAGCTCCATGTTGTTTTGCATAGGTTACCGCATCAGCTAATACAAGACGCCCTTCCGCATCCGTATTTAAGATCTCGATCGTTTTTCCGCTCATGGAGGTGATTACATCATCCGGTTTAAAGGCTTCTCCGCTAATCATATTGTCTGTAGAAGCAATAACTGCAAGCACATTTTGCTCCGGCTTCAACTCACCAATCGCTTCCATTGCTCCAAGCACCGTTGCCGCTCCACCCATATCTGTTTTCATTCCGACAATGCCGTCTTTTGGTTTGATGGAATATCCTCCAGTATCAAATGTGATTCCTTTTCCAACTAAACCGATCACATCTGTCCAGTCTTCTTTTCCTTGATATTTCAGCACGATCATCTTAGGAGGTTCCACAGAGCCTTTGTTAACAGCTAACAAAGCACCCATCCCAAGCTTCTCCATCTCTTCTTTTTCAAGAATTTCAAGTTCAAAGCCATACTTCTCTGCTAGTCCAGCAGCATAGTTTGCAAGATCTGTTGCAGTTAACATATTACCTGGAAGGTTTACAAGCGTTCGAGCGCTATTTGTTCCTTTAGCAAAGACATATCCTACCTGTGCACTTGCTCCAACTTCTTCTTTATCATGTTCTGTCAGTAGAACAACCTGCTCCAGGTTCACTTCCGGTTCATTGGATTTTTGCTTATATCCTTCGTACTTATAAGTTGCTAACGGAATCGATTCACCCAAAGCATGTGCAACGTCTAACACATCCAAATCTTCTGTTACGAAAGGATCCAGCGCCACTACAACACTGTTAAGTTTTGATTCTTGAAGAGTTTTACCCACTTTACCAAAAACCTTACGCAATTCAACGAAAGTCAGTTTCTCTTCACGACCTGTCCCCACTACAAAGATTCTTTTGTAGGAAGTTTTGCCAAATGTATGTATTCTTGCTAGCTTTCCTTTTTTTGCAGATATGTCTCCGTCTTTTAATAATTGCGTCAGATGTCCTTCCAACTGAGAATCTAGTTCTCCCAACAATCCATCCAATTTGCTATGTTTCTCAGAAAGGCCTACTACCAACGCCTCCTGTTGACTTGAAAAGTCCACTTCATTATGTACGACAAACATATTTGAACACCTCCATTTTATTGTAAGTTTATTATATCGAACTTAAGGAAATAAGGGTATAGTAATAGTAACAACTGCTGAGAAAGGGCGATACTATCAAATGGAGTTATTTTCTAATTTTCCTCTGTGGGCTGCACTTGCAGCAATCGGATTTGCACAATTTGTAAAGGTTCCTATTCAATATATTGCTTCAAGAAGGATTGATTGGTCCCTGATCACAAGTACAGGTGGCATGCCAAGCTCCCACTCTGCTGCGGTTACGGCATTAGCTACAGGCGTTGCATTTGAAACTGGCTTGGATTCTCCGGTTTTTGCCGTTGCGACCGTCTTTGCTATCATCGTGATGTTTGATGCAACCGGGGTTAGGAGACACGCGGGCGAGCAAGCAATTGTGTTAAACAAACTTGTTGGTGATTTTAACCGATTTGTGGAAGAGACCAAGAAATGGCCGAAAATGAATGAACAAGAAAAAGTGAAAGATTTGAAGGAACTACTTGGCCATAAACCGATTGAAGTATTTTTCGGAGCGATTACAGGGATTTTGCTGACCATCATTTTGCATTATTTGGTTCATGTTATGTAAAGGAGGTAGGAGTGGATGAGACTTATATCCATTTGTCCGAGCAACACGGAGTTGCTACACTATCTTGGATTGACAAGCAGACTAGTGGGAGTGGACGATTTCTCCGATTGGCCAAAAGAAGTTTTAGACCTTCCAAAGCTTGGACCAGATTTGAATATCAATATGGAAAAGCTGGAAGCCTTAAAACCTGACTTAGTACTAGCCAGCTTAAGTGTCCCTGGAATGGAGCGGAACATTGAAGAGTTGGAAAAGCGTTCCATTCCACATATTATATTAAATCCACAATCACTCGAAGATATCGCGCGTGACTTGATGACGGTAGGAGAACAAACAAATTCCTCCTCCAAGGCACACGAGATTGCTTCCTCTATGAGGGAAATAATCCAGACATACAGACAGTGCGCAACAGCATGTGAAAATAAACCCTCTTTGTATTGGGAATGGTGGCCAAAACCCATTTTTACTCCCGGCAAGATCAATTGGCTGACGGAAATAAGTGATTTGGCAGGGGCAGTCAATATCTTTTCCGATAAAGAAGTGGCAAGTTACCAGACAGAGTGGGCAGAAGTGGTGAAGAAGAATCCTGATGCAATTTGTATGATTTGGGTTGGGGTAAAGGAATCAAAAATGAATCCTAAGCATGTGATGAAACGGGAAAATGCCGAGACCATCCACGCCGTTCGAAACTCCCACATACATGTACTAGAGGAGAGCCTCTATTGCAGACCTTCTCCAAGGCTTATCTTAGGATTACAAAAACTTGCAGCCCTTCTTCACCCTACAAGCTACCCCGCGTACACGGGAAACGACCCTTTATTGAAATAACAAAAAGCCGTACCCTCAGAAAACATTCTGAAAAGGTACGGCTTTTGTCATGCTATTCTCCGGTCCCTCTATATTGCTGACGGAACACCTGCATGCTTTCTTCTTCGTTTAACCTATTTAATTCTTCCTCGGTCAATGTGCCATCGCCTTTTTTAATAATATAAACATCTATGGTCTGCTTGCCCCAATCATTGAACACTTCATCCACTGTATCGTAGTAGAGATCGATTTTATTCCCTTTAATCGCACCGCCGATATCAGCCACTACTCCATAGCCATAACCGGGTATAAATAGTATTGTACCTATGGGAAAGACATTGATATCTGCTGCAATCGTCGAGTATAGATCCCTTTTCACTTTAAGACCTGAGTATGTAATCCCATAGCTTGGATCACCTGGATTCTTGCCTGTTGATTCATAGCCTGCTGTATATCCAGTGGCGTGGACCGTATGTGTCTCGTATTGATCCCACTCTAGATCTTCCAGTTTCTTTGGCTTATCTATCGCCTCTTCCGCTGAAACCATGGTAGGTGTTGCAGAAAGGAAATTCAATTGTTTTAAGTCTAGTCCGATTTTCTTAAAGAAGCCTTCTTGTTCTTCTTCTTGATCACCTTGTCCATTAGTGGCATATATGTTATTTTCTTTTAGCCAGTTGTGAATGGTGGATGCCTCAACACCTGATATGGATTGGAAGGTTACAGACAGAGCAAGTACAAATAATAACCCGATAACCGTCCTCCGACAAATTGTTTTCGCTAATTTCATGTGATTCACTCACACTCCTCTCACAAGATATTCCTTCCCTGTTTTGAAGAAAAGTATTCCTTTTTTGTGAGAAAAGCTAGTAATCACCTATTTTTTCCAATAATAAATACTAGATTAGTGGAGTATTTCGATGCATTAGGCAATTAAAAAAAACCGGCCAAAAAACGCTCGGTCCTTCTTAAAAATAAAACATTAGTTTGTGGTTTACAGCCGCTGTTCCTTTCCGCAAATGGCTTCGCTTTCCGCGGGACGGTGCTTGAGCCTCCTCACAACGCTTCAGGGGTCTCAATCTACCGTTACTCCCCCGCTGGAGTCTACGCCATTTGCTCCAATCCACAGCTAAAATTTGTGTAAATGTTACGTTAATGCTTGTTCAGCTACCTCGGTTAGATACCTTTTCATACACCTTAAATGAATGAAGCCATCTTGTTGATTGAAGTGGAAGGCGCGTAGACGCCCGCGGGAGGAAGGGACAGGTGAGACCCCGGAAGGCGAAGCCTGAGGAGGCTCACGGACCGCCCGCAGGCAAGCGAAGCGCATGGAACGGAAATCAACCGGATTATATACTTTCTTATTCATAAAAAATAAGAACCGGCACAGTACCGATTCTTAACTTGACTTTAAAACATTTGATATCCATTTTTGCGAAGCATTTTAATCACGATACCAGAAGTGATCGCCCCAGCTAAGCCACTCAACAAAATAGTGATATCCGCAACCTGCAAGGAAGCAACCTCTGAGCCGAGTTTTGAAAAAGCACTAGCTGGCTCCCTGAAATAATCGATCAATCTCACATCATCCTGAGCGATGATCCACACACATACTATTGGATAAATAATTGCCATTATCCAAGACATGCGCAATAACATATTTAAAAGGAATCCGATTCCAAAGAAAAGTACAAAAAATAAGACAACAGATATAAGTAAAATTGGTATATTCAATACCAAGCACCTCCATTACACATCTTTCCTTAGTGTACTGAAAGCGTTGATACGAGTCAATTAATTTTGGCAATCAAACAAAAACACAATCGCAATTGTCCTAAATACGTCATAAATGACCTATCATAGAACTAGCGCGATTGTGTGGAAAACTCATAAATTTATTTCCTTCCGCTTCCTCCACAGCAGGAACAAGTTTCTGATCCGCCTAGCAAAAGTTGAAAATACCCCTTACCCGAACAATACGGGCAATCCTTCTTCTCTGTTTGCAGTTGATTTTTCATTCCCTATCCCTCCAGATGATTTTTCTCAAAACAGAAATTTAATTTAATTTTCTGATAATATATCATCCTTTTTAGGGAAAAGGAAAGGGACAAAAACGGCTGAAAAATACGATGTAAGCGAATACATCTTATCCAATCTTTCTGTTTCTTACTTTTTCTTAAATTTACAGAATTATTAGAAAAATAACTTGTACGAACTATAGTTAAAAACCTGTCCGGGATTCATGGCATTCGTTTCTTTTAATATAGAAAGGTTTGTAAGCTTGGAGCAATAGTGGATGAGTAAAGAAGAATCCGGATCACTCTCCAATTCCTCAAGCGATTTAAATGCCGCGTCAGATAGTTCGCTTTCCTGATAGACAACGTCTTTGTTTAAGGGAGTACATAAAAACAGGAGCATATTATCGCTAATCCTTTCCTTAATCACGCCAGATCTGACTCCAACCAAACCGTCAACTTTTACTCTAATGCCTGTTTCCTCTAATATTTCACGAGCAACAGCCTCATCTACGGTTTCATTTGCTTCCACAAATCCTGCAGGAAAGGACCATTTCCCCTTTAGTCCTCCGTAACTTTTTTTCACGACAAGCCATTTGCCGTCCTCCGCTACCACAATACCTGCAACCGCGAGCCAGACATTTTCTCTTTTTCCCATGTTATCGTCCCCCTGTTTCTAGCTGATAAAGTAATGGTATCAGGAAAAAAGGCAAAAAGAAAAGCTGCACGTTATAAAAGGTGCAGCTTCTTTAAGATATATTTTATAATACGTTAAATTTACCTTTTTTCATTACTAGTCCAGCTCCACCGATCATATATAGAGCACGGTTGTCGACCATTTTCTTCATGAAAGATGCTTTGGAACCCCAGATTTTGCGACCGAATACTACCCCGATTGCATCATCTTCACCTAGAGAACAAACTGTTCCTTTTAGGTCTGGAGTGAACGTTTGTAATTCACCTTGGCCACGAACCAATACTGCCAAGTTTTTCGCACATACTTCCCCTTGCTGCATCGCGATTTGTGCAGTTGGAGGGTATGGACGGTTGATTTCTTCGTTGATGATTAGAGAACAGTCTCCAACGATGAATACATCCTCATGTCCAGGAGCGCGCAAGTATGGATCTACTTTCACACGGCCACGCATGTTTTCGAATCCGGAATCTTCCACCAAGTGGTTTCCACGTACACCAGCAGCCCAAACAACTGTACCAGCTTTGATTTCTTCCACTTCTTCGTCTTTTGCAACGATGATTCCTTCTTCCGTCGCTTCTTTGATCGCTGTGCCAATTTTGAACTCTACGCCTTTACGCTCAAGCGTGTTTACAGCGTATTCCACTAGTTCTGGATCAAACCCAGGAAGTACAGTCGGTGCTGCTTCTACACACACGATGCGTACTTTTTCTTTAGGAATATCAAACTCTTGGCAAAGTTCAGGAACACGGTTAACTAATTCTCCAAGGAACTCGATACCAGTAAATCCAGCTCCACCAACTACGATAGTTAAACGATCGTCGCGGCGGTGTGCTTCTGTGTTGTAAGTAGCAAATTGATATTCGATGTGTTCACGGATCTTACGAGCAACATTTAGGTTTGCGATTGTGAACGCATGCTCTTTTAAGCCTTTGATGCCAAAAGTCTCTGCTTCATAACCAAGACCAACCACTAGGTAGTCGTAAGAGATTTCTCCGCCTTTAGTCAATGCAACAGTTTTGGCTTCACGGTTGATGCCAGTAACTGTATCGTGTAAGAAATGAATCTTGCTGCGATCAATAACATCAGAGATTTTGTAACGCGTACGATCAGCTGGCAATGTTCCTGCTGATGCTTCGTGTAACCATGTAGACTCGTAATGGTAATCGTTTTTGTTTACCAACGTAATATCGGCTTCATTGACACCGATCATTTTTTGAAGACGAACAGCCGTTACTAGTCCACCGTAACCTGCACCTAGAATAACTATACTTGGCTTTTTCAAATGAATCACACCTTTTATATTGAAATTTTTTATAAAATAAATATGAAGACATGGAACAAATCCCACTTTACCTACTCTTACTATCCACTATTAAGATAAAATTTATTAGAAATAAATGATTGTGAAATACTTCACGAATATGGACGGCAAAAAAGTGCGAAATTTGTCACAAAGAAACTTAACCTACCTAACATCATATTCTTTTTCCGTCTTTTTTTCAAGACAAAATCATAGTTTAAAAAGCTTTAAAATATTCGGAAAAAACAAGTAATTTAGAACAAAAATTCCTAAACTTCTATCTATTTTCAGTATATGTTCCCCTTTTTCCAAGGTTGAAAACAGAAATTGTGAGAAAATTATGCTATGATAAAGAAAGAAAGTTAACAAATGTTTAGGGGGATAGATTAAGATGAGCGAAGAACAAAAAGTATTTGACATCACCATCATCGGTGGAGGGCCTACTGGCTTATTCACTGCTTTCTACGGAGGTATGAGGCAGGCTAGCGTCAAAATCATTGAAAGTCTACCACAATTGGGTGGACAGTTATCCGCATTATACCCCGAAAAGTACATATATGATATTGCCGGCTTCCCAAAGATCCGTGCACAAGAATTGATCAACAACCTAAAAGAACAGATGGCCAAGTTTGAGCCAACGGTTGCACTTGAGCAATCTGTACAAACCCTTGAAAAAATGGGAGACGGCACGTTCAAGATTGTAACAGATAAAGAAACACACTATTCCAAAGCAGTAATCATAACTGCCGGTAATGGAGCATTCCAACCACGCCGCCTTGAGCTTGAGAACGCTAAGGAATATGAAAACAAGAACATCCACTATTTTGTTGACGATATGAATAAATTTGCAGGCAAAAAAGTCGTTGTATTCGGCGGCGGGGATTCCGCTGTTGACTGGGCGTTAATGCTTGAGCCGATCGCTGAGAAAGTAACACTGGTTCACCGTCGTGACAAGTTCCGTGCACATGAGCACAGTGTCGAAACATTAATGAATTCCAAAGTTGAAATTAAAACGCCATATGTACCGGCGGAACTGATCGGTGACGAGAACGCAATCAATCAGGTTGTCCTCGAAAAAGTAAAATCCGAGGACCGTGAAGTATTGGATGTTGATGATGTAATTGTAAACTATGGATTCGTTTCCTCCCTTGGCCCTATCAAGGATTGGGGGCTTGAAATCGAAAAGAATTCCATCGTGGTCAACTCCAAAATGGAAACGAATATCTCCGGAATTTATGCTGCTGGAGATATTTGCACCTACGAAGGAAAAGTGAAACTAATCGCTTGCGGCTTTGGCGAGGCACCTACTGCTGTAAATAACGCCAAATCTTATATCGATCCAAAAGCAAAAGTACAACCGCTTCATAGTACTAGTTTATTCTAAGCCGACTATGAAGGTGCAGCCAACCCTTGTGGAAAACAGGGGTTGGTTTTTTTGTGTTTGGGAGACATTTCCTCTGTAACCTTCCTCCACCTTTCACCGTCTAACTTATTAACAAACCTAATGAGGTGATCAGCCAAATGAAACTCTTCAAAGTTGTGGTCCTATCTTTTCTCCTCTCTATGCTATCCTTACCGTTCTTCTCATCAACAGGCTACGCATGTTCCTGCTTGCCACCGGGTACACCGCAAGAGGAACTGGCAAAAATGGATGCCGTATTCACTGGAAAAGTATTAGAGGTTGACGAAAAATACAACAGTACAACAAAAGTTAAGTTAAGCGTGTCAGAAACATGGAAAGGTGTGAACACGAAGGAAGTAGTTATTTACACCGCTATGGACTCCGCGGCATGTGGGGTTTATTTTGAAAAAGACAAAGATTACTTGGTCTATGCTCATTTGGAGGATGGAGAATACATGACATATCTTTGTTCAAGAACAGCGGAGCTTGCGCAGGCACAGTCCGACTTGAAGGAACTTGGGGAAGGTACTGTCCCCACAGATGATACAAAGCCATTTGCTAACTTCTCCACACAAAATGCAGTTATCGGAACCTTGGGAGTGGCACTGGTGCTAGGCGCATGCTTCTTCTATCGCTGGAAAAGCACAAAATAAATAAGTATGGAAAAAGCACCTCTCTTTTGGAAAGGTGCTTTACTTGTTTAATATGATTAATATAAGACAATGATACTGCCATTATCGAGGCTAATGAAATATCCAACATAGTTTCCAAGATCTACACTTACCTCTTCCCCAGTTTCCAGGACGTGTTTAATGCCATCCACTATCCCGGTATACTCCATCCAATCGTCTGTTGAAAAATAATCGATCAACACCTCTGCATGAGTGGGGTCTGTCCCCGCTGCCCCTGTGCTCATGGAAAGTAATACGCCTTCTGTCTCATGGTAGATCATGAATCCGTCGGAATTTGGAATTCCATACAGATTGGCACCATGTTTTTCTGCGATGGCTATATGATTTTTAAATTTTTCATCATTTATTTTGTGATAGGTATAGTCTCCTAAAGTGACTGTTTCAGGCTGTTCTTCAACCTTATCTTTCTTATGATCAACTGTTTCCGGGGCAGGGGGATCTTCACGAGGAGCTTCAGTTGGGTTTTCTACTGGCTGAGTACTGACTTCTGTAACTTCTTCTGCTTCATTGCTATCTGCTTCATTGTTATCTATGGAAAATGTATTAGATGGTATCGCCATGCGGACATATTGATTGGAAGTTTTTTTTGAATGAAATTGGTATGACTCACTGGCCTGTGTGTCAACTCCCTGACAGGAAGCTCCGATACTTGCAAATCCTAGTGCCGACAAAAGAATAATTGCCATGCTCCTTTTCTCTTTCACTGCGACCACTCCTTCTTTTTCACCTAACAATATAGACGGTTCGAAGTGGTATTTGGTTTCATAATTTTGGAAAATAAATAAAATAAAAAAACTTGGATAACCTGAAAGGCTACCCAAGTTTTTGACTGTTTTTTAGCATTCTTCCGGCTTACCTGCTTCCGTTGCTGTACGGAAGGAAGAGCCACAACCACAGTTTGCTATCGCGTTAGGATTGTCGATGGTGAATCCGCCGCCCATCATGGATTGTTTAAAATCAATTTTTACATCTTGAAGAATTGGCTTGCTTTCGGCATCGATTAAGATCTTGATTCCGTGCTGTTCCAATTCGATGTCCTTTTCGCCTTTTTCTTCTTCAAAGCCCATACCGTAAGAAAGACCGCTACACCCTCCACCTTTCACGCCTACACGTAAAAAGACGGATTCATCGCCGTGTTCTTTCATCATATCTTTTATTTGAAAAGCTGCTGCTTCTGTAATTGTGATTACATCACTCATATGTTACACCTCCCAATGTATTTCCAGTTCCATTACCTTTATTATATCGTGAAACGGAAGTCTGCTCAAACTTACTGCTTTTATAGTATATGCAAGAGGAACAAGCCATTGTGATTAATAATAGAAAGATCCTGTACAGATAACTTCCGCTGGCCCACGCATTTTTACAGAACCGTCTTTTGTCCATGTGATAAAGAGATCTCCCCCTGCGAGGTGAACGACCGTTTCTTTGTCACGGGCCGTTTTGTTGTTCAGAACAGACGCCACTACTGCCGCACATGCACCTGTACCGCATGCTTGCGTAATGCCAGAGCCTCTCTCCCAAACACGGAAGTGAAGTTCATCTTCTGCGACAACCTCCACAAATTCAACATTTACGCCCTCAGGAAAACGAGGATCTTTTTCTACTATAGGACCAAAGGTCGTTAGAGGAGCATCTGTAATGTCATCCAGATAAAAAATAACGTGTGGGTTCCCCATGGATACTGTGGTTATTTCGTAAGTTTCTCCGTCGACTGTGAATGGTTCCGCAACTAGGGCTTCCTTTTCCTCCACAAGTATCGGGATTTCTTTTGAAGAGAGCCTTGGTTCTCCCATATCGACCGTTACAGAAGTGACCATGCCGTCTTCTAGTTCAATTTCGGCTTCTACTAATCCGGAAAGTGTTTCAATTTTAAAAGTTTCTGTTTGAACGATTCCCTGCTCGTAAGCATATTTTGCCACACAGCGAAGCCCATTCCCGCAGTTCTTCCCTTCGGATCCGTCGTTATTGAAGATTCGCATTTTTACTGGTGCTTTCTCCGACGGGCAGATGAGGATCATCCCGTCAGAACCTATACCTGTATGGATGTTTGCAACCTTGACGGCTAGATTTGATAGCTCATCTTCTTTTAACTTTTCCTCAAACATATTTACATATATATAGTTGTTTCCGAGTCCGTGCATCTTGGTGAATTGAAAGGAGCGCATTTTTACTATTCCTCCAAAAATAATTATTTCTTCAAGTATAAATACATAAAAGTCTGAACACAATAGAAATATCCCCCGTTTTATATGAAAAACCCATGTATCGCTTGCTTCTGCGGAAGCCCGATAACATGGGTTTTTCTGGTTTTGGTTGAAGGATTGTAAAGGTGAGGACCTGTTTCGGGCGGTCTCAGGGCTTCATTCGCATTATGAGGACCTCTCTCGCTCGGAAATCTGCTCTTAAAGGTCTTCATTCCGCTTATGAAGACCTCGCTCACTCGAAAATCAACTCTCTAAGGTCTTCATTCCGCTTATGAAGACCTCGCTCACTCGAAAATCAACTCTCTCAGGTCTTCATTCCGCTTATGAAGACCTCTCCCGCTCGAAAATCTGCTCTCAAAGGTCTTCATCCGTCCCATGAAGACCCTTTCATTCAGAAATCTTCTCAATAGTGTCTTCATCCACCTTCCATACAAAAAAATCCACCCGCCAGGTACACCAGCGAGTGGATCACTCAATTTTAGAACAAGAACATACCTGCGATTGCAGCACTTAAAAGGTTTGAAAGGGTACCGGCAATGATTGCGCGGAATCCTAAACGTGCAATATCAGGACGACGGCTTGGAGCTAAGTTTCCAAGTCCACCTAATAGGATTGCCAAGGAAGAAAGGTTGGCAAATCCACAAAGTGCAAAAGAAATGACCGCAATGGATTTGTCGCTGAACATATCAAGTTGAGCAGAGAAAGTGGAATAGGCAACAAACTCGTTCAATACAAGTTTTTGACCAATCAAGTTACCTGCAGCAACTGCTTCACTCCAAGGAATACCGATTACAAACGCAAGTGGTGCAAATAGATAACCAAGAACGAAATCAAGTGAGAAGTTGTCTGAGCCGAACCAACCACCGATTCCACCTAAGATTCCATTAATTAATGCAATCAATGCGATGAATGCTAGTAGCATTGCACCAACGTTAAGTGCCAGTTTTAAACCGTCAGATGCGCCGCGAGCAGCAGCATCGATTACGTTAGTTGCTCTGTCTTCTTCAGATTCACCAATTTGAGCATTTGTTTCGTTTTTTGGCTCTTCCGTCTCAGGAATAAGCATTTTGGCCATGATTAATCCACCAGGCGCTGCCATGAAACTTGCTGCCAATAGATACTCTAGAGGAATTCCAAGTGCAGCATAACCGAACAATACAGAACCTGCTACAGATGCAAGTCCACCTGTCATAACCGCGAATAACTCAGATTTGGTCATTCCTGCGATATAAGGACGAATGACTAAAGGTGCTTCTGTTTGTCCAACAAAGATGTTGGCGGAAGCGGATAAAGATTCTGTCTTGCTTGTCCCTAAAAGCTTCGCAAGACCGCCACCTAAGAAACGAATGACAATTTGCATAATACCAAGATAATAAAGAACGGATATTAATGCAGAGAAGAAAATGATAATCGTTAATACATGGAATGCGAACACAAATCCTGTAGCTTCAGCCCCAGGGTTACCAAGTACCGGCCCGAAAAGGAAACCGATTCCTTCATTGGCGTAGTTGATAATATTTTGTACTAGTTCAGTTAACCCAAGAAAAGCTTGTCGGCCTAACTCCCATTTTAATACGATAAATGCGAATAGCAATTGAATAGCCAATCCGCCTAAAATAGTACGAATCTTAATCTTTCGTTTGTTTTCCGAAAGTAGGAATGCGATTGCAAAGATAACTGCGATCCCCATTAAACCCCAAAGGATATTATTCATAATATTCACCTCTATTAAAAATTTCTGCAAGTTGTTTGTCGTCAGACATCTAACTATCACAGTACCACTTTACTACGAAATGAAAGCGTTTGAAAGAACTTTTTTTTGTCAATTTGTTACATCCAATTAGAAACCGTTCTCATAACTAAGTGTTCTTAAATAAATTACCCAACAATTACAAAATAATGTATAGACAAGGAAAAAAACACAGCCACTTTTTCTAGGCATTTAGCATCAATTAAGTTGTACAAATTTTGCTCTTATGGTACTTTTGTATTACATCGTTGAGAAAGGGTGATAGTGATGGATCCGTACTATAGCAAAAATATTTCATGCGAAAATTGCCAACATGAATATAGCACATTAAAAATTAAATCTCGTTTTATTCGCCCTTTGACACATGATTCGGATTTTTGCACTACCTACCAATCAATAGAAATGAACCCTCTCCTTTATTACGTTTCAGTTTGTCCACATTGTGGATATGCTGTGACGGAGGAATTTAGTGCGAAGCTTCATGAAGAAGCACATCTAGCCATCCAAACAAAAATACAAAAGCATTGGAACTATAAAGATTACGGACAGATAAGGTCTGTCGACACTGCCATAAACGCTTATAAACTAGGAATCTATTCCGGTATTATCAAAAAAGAAACCCCGATTGTCATGGCAGGTCTATACCTTCGACTCGCCTGGATATACCGCACTATTGAACAAAGCAAAACACAAGAACAGCGATTCTTAAAACTTGCTGCCGAGCAGTTTGAACTTTCCTATACACTAGGAGATTATGAAGGGAAAGGTATGTCTGAAATAAAATTGCTTTACTTGATAGGCGACCTTAATTTCCGTTTGAACTTGGAACGGCAGGCTATTCAATATTTCCAAATGGTCATCGCCCACAAGCAAAAGGATAAGGAACAACGCCTTGTCGGAAAAGCAAGAGACCGTTGGTATGAGATACGGACCTCCTCTAGAATGAAAGTAAGTAGCTAGTTATTGGTTATTCGCCGCTGTTACTTTCCGCAAATGGCTTGCTTTCCGAGGGACGGTGCTTGAGCCTCCTCACTTCGTTGCGGGGTCTCAACCAACCGTTACTCCCCCGCTGGAGTCTTTGCCATTTGCTCCAATTCACAGCTAAAAATAACATAAACAATACGTTAATGCTTATTCAATTATCACAGTTAGATTGCTTTTCTTAAAACCTTCGATATATGTAGTCACCTTGTTGATTGGAGTGGAAGGCGCGAAGACGCCCGCGGGAGGAAGGGACAGGTGAGACCCCACAGGCGCAAGCCGAGGAGGCTCACGGACCGCCCGCAGGCAAGGGAAGCGCCTGGAACGGAAATCAACCGTAATAGATGATTTCTAATCTTTTAAAATAAAAAGAGCATGGTTCCCTGTGTGGGTTCCATGCTCTTTTTGGGTTAAAACATCGGGTTTTCTTCCAAATAAATATATATGTTGTCTACCAGTTGTTCCGGAGACTCTCCTGCCACTACATCTCCGTTGACGAGGGCGAAAAGTGTGTCAAAGCATTTGCCGCAATAACCTAGGCAGCCGTACTCTACAATATCCAGATTTGGATCCTTTTCCAACACTTCTCTCGCCTTTTGCGAACCACTGGCTAAATTGCTAATACAAAATTCGATGATTGGCTTCACTTATTTCACCCCTCTATTGCCCTTCCATGCTACCTTTTTTTCCTTAAAACGTCAATTATCAAGTTTCCCTGTAAAGCGTTGATATAACCATGCTGATTATTCGACGACCCTCAACATTTTTCCGAAAGAATGTTGTTATTTTGTCATAATTTCGATATACTTTTAATGTTATTTTATTTAAACGTGTTATACATTTTCAAAATGAAAGCGCAATTGTCGTATAATATGTGTTTTCTTTCACATAAAAGTTTTCCTTGAATACTAGTTTTATCCATATTATTACAATTACCTGTAAAAGGTCTTCATTTATTATACTTTTGATTCTATTAGCTTAAAAAGGGGTTTAGCTGCTATGAAAAAACTTGTTGTGCTTGGCGCAGGCTACGGCGGAATGCGTATTTTACACCGACTTCTTCCTAATCAATTACCATCTGACACTGAAATTGTATTGGTAGACAGAGCTCCATACCATAGTTTGAAAACGGAATTCTATGCGTTGGCTGCGGGAACGATTTCAGACCATCATGTGCGTGTCACTTTTCCAGAGCACGAACGACTTTCTGTAAAATATGGAGAAGTTTCCAAAGTGGATATGGACGGCAAAGTGGTGCACTTTGAAGATCAGAGTACGCTTTCCTTTGATGATTTGATTATCGGCCTTGGCTGTGAGGACAAATACCATGATATTCCTGGTGCAGAGGAATACACGTACAGCATTCAGACTATTAATAAGTCCAGAAAGGCTTACCAAGCTTTAAACGACTTACCGGCTAATAAGGTGGTTGCTATTGTCGGTGGTGGATTAAGTGGGGTTGAGATTGCCAGTGAACTTCGTGAAAGTCGTCCGGACTTAACTATTAAACTATTTGACCGCGGTAATATTATTCTTTCTAGCTTCCCTGAAAGACTTAGTAAATATGTACAAAACTGGTTTGAAACACATGGAGTGGAAGTGGTGAACGGCTCTAACATCACTCGTGTAGAGGAAAATACCCTTTATAATCATGACGAACCGGTACATTGTGATGTAATCGTTTGGACTGCTGGAATTCAGCCAAACAAAGTAGTTCGTGAGTTAGATGTAGAAAAAGATGGACAAGGCCGCGTGGTCCTGACAAAGCAGCACAACATACCTGGGCATGAAAATATTTATGTGGTTGGAGATTGCGCAAGCCTCCCTCACGCACCAAGTGCACAATTGGCAGAAGGACAAGCTGAACAGATTGTCCAAGTGTTATTGAAACGATGGAACGGTGAAACCCCGCCAGAAGAATTCCCAGCGATTAAGCTAAAAGGAGTATTGGGCTCACTTGGCAAGAAGCATGGGTTTGGATTGGTAAATGAAAGGCCGTTAACTGGCCGTGTGGCACGATTATTGAAATCCGGTATTCTTTGGATGTATAAATATCATAATGGATAAAAGTTATCCCCAAAAGTCGCTTAGACTCTTGGGGATTTTTTTATGATGCCGCGTATCCGTACTTCTCCATGGCAGAATAGATAGTTTTCAATTTCGGATTGCCTTCTCCTACAATCTCCCCTTCGATTACCACTACCGGGTAAAACATATCTTCCTCCACAACCCTTGCGGCAAAATCTCTCTTCTCCCCGTCACACTCTTCCGTTTTAAAAATATCTATATATGAGATGGCGAATTCCTGATTTGGATATTTTCTTGCTACCGCTGCCTCTAACCATTCGTATGTTTCTTTTGACGATGGAAGGTTAACACAGCTAGGGCATAACACTTCTGCACCATATACACAAATTTCAACCATTTTCTTCATAAGCCGACATCCCCCTACATTCACAGCATTTTCTTCATTTTAACGTAAAACGCTTACTTTTTCATGAAATAAATCTTCATTTCCTAAAAAGACCCAGTGCAGAGCAATAGATTTTTTGAACAGTTTTCTTTATAATAGAATTATGTAAGGAAAGGAGCGATAACTATGTCTAACCCGGAAATCAATGCGCAAGTTCAGGAAGTACTAGATAAATTACGTCCATTTCTTCTTCGTGACGGAGGGGACTGTGAATTAGTAGATGTGGAAGACGGCATCGTAAAGTTGCGTCTATTAGGTGCATGCGGTTCTTGCCCAAGTTCCACTATCACGTTGAAGGCTGGTATTGAGCGTGCATTACTTGAAGAAGTACCAGGCATCATCGAAGTAGAGCAAGTATTCTAATATTCTTTTGAAAAATAAAACCGGCAAGCGGACATTTCCAGTCAGCTTGCCGGTTTTTTATATGGATGACACTTTACATAAATGATTGGAATGCACCTCGCTGCCTGCTTTACTTACTTGTAAAAGCTCGACTTTATGTTGCGGAAACTCCGAAGAGAGCGTGCTGACGACATTTCTCCCTTTTCCTTTTTCACAAAAGCAGATGACAGTCGGGCCTGCACCGCTGATTGTCACACCAAACGCTCCCGCCTTCCCTGCACTCTCTTTTAGTTCCCTGAAGTTTGGAAACAGTTTTTGGCGGTATGGCTCATGGAAAATATCACTTTCCATCATTTTTCCGACAAGATCCCACTTTTTCAACATAAATGCCCCGAGCATCACGTTGGCATGGCTGCTGCCTGTCACAGCCTCACCAAATGAAAGTCTGTCTGGCAATAATCCTCTTGATTCCTTCGTTTTGGTTTCAAATTCTGGGATGACTGCCACCATCTCCAACTCCTCCACCGGCAGCTTTACATACTCCCATTTATTATTCTGATAGGTAGAGACGACAAGCCCGCCATAGAGAGAGGCTGCGACGTTATCCGCATGTCCTTCGAATTTTGCTGCGAGTTGCAGTTTTTCATCAGGGCTAAGATTTTTCTCACATAGTACATTCATTATTTCAATGGCTCCGACAATGGCTGCTGCACTGCTGCCAAGGCCCCTCGCGAGCGGAATATCACTCATGGTCAATACGTGCGCAGGAGGAGCTTCCACGTTCCATAGCTTCTGCAATTCCTGACAGACGGTGTAGAGGATATTTTCCTCTTTTTTGATGGAAAGAGGCGGGACACTTGAAAACTTCCACTCGTCTGCATGATTGACAAAAAGGGTAACATATTTGTTCACCGCCATCCCGATGGAGTCAAATCCCGGTCCAAGATTGGCAGAGCTGCC
Organism: Sutcliffiella horikoshii; assembly: GCF_019931755.1. Classification (NCBI taxonomy): domain Bacteria; kingdom Bacillati; phylum Bacillota; class Bacilli; order Caryophanales; family Bacillaceae; genus Sutcliffiella; species Sutcliffiella horikoshii. The sequence goes on from NZ_CP082918.1 coordinate 3,541,794, forward strand.
TGGTACTTTTATAACAAATCCATCTCTGTACCCATTCATACTGTTACTCCTTCAAAAGATTTTAAGAGCTGTGAATAGTCATTTGGGATCTTTTGTACGTTTACATTTGCATAAGTAGTGGCTGTCACTGGATCTTTCAATCCATTCCCTGTTAGGACTGCCACCACCTGTTTACCTTTTGCCAATTCGCCGGATTTCAGCTGCTTGATAATCCCGGCAACAGAAGCGCTGGATGCCGGCTCTGCAAACACCCCTTCTGTTTGAGCAAGTAGTTTGTATGCATACAGCATTTCATCATCAGTGACCAAATCAATTTTCCCTTTTGACTCACTTGCCGCGCGGACCGCTTGCTCCCAACTTGCAGGGTTTCCGATCCGAATGGCTGTCGCAATCGTTTCCGGGTTAGGAATGACCCGGTTTTGTACGATGGCAGCGGCTCCCTCCGCTTCAAAACCACGCATTTCAGGTAATCCCGTGCCAAGGGCTAGATGGTATTCTTGAAATCCCCGCCAATATGCTGTGATGTTCCCTGCATTTCCGACAGGCAGAGCGAGGACATCTGGTGCTTTTCCAAGCTGGTCGCACACTTCAAATGCTGCCGTCTTTTGTCCTTCAATTCTGTATGGGTTAAGCGAGTTTACAAGTGTGATAGGAAGCTCCTCCGATAATTTCCGCACTATCTGCAAAGCTTCATCAAAATTGCCGTCCAAGGAATAGATTTCGGCCCCATACATGACAGCCTGAGCAAGCTTTCCTTGAGCGATTTTACCGTCCGGAATAACGACAATGCACTTCATCCCTGCTCTTGCCGCATATGCCGCCGCAGAAGCTGATGTGTTGCCTGTAGAGGCACAGACAACTGTTGTACTTCCTTCTTCCTTCGCCTTTGCAACTGCCAGAGCCATTCCTCTGTCCTTGAAGGATCCGGTTGGGTTGGCACCTTCCACTTTTACATGTAGCTCCACTCCCAATTGTTCAGAAAGGTTCTCGAGGAAAAGAAGAGGTGTATGCCCTTCCTGAAGGGAGACGTTTGGTGTTTGCTCACTAACTGGTAAGTATCTGCTATATTCTTTGACTAGTCCTCTCCAAATCATACAGCGACTTCCCCCTCCACCCGATAACTGCTTTTGATTTCTTTCACGTATTGCATGTCTGCCAGCTCTTGAAGGAGATTGTCATAGCGCTCTAATGACGCGTGGTGCGTAACTACCACCACTTCTGCCAACGCTTCTTCCTTTAATGGCAGCTGCAAGATTTTTTCGAAGCTGACTCCTTTTTGCGAAAATAGATTCGTAATGTGAGAAAGTACTCCTACTTCATCCTGTACATGTACACGGAGGAAATGCTTTGCCTGGATTTCTTCTTTTTCTTTGAGTGTTTTTTGGAACTGAGGGGAGACCATACTTTTGCCGTTCACGCCAAGGCGCATGTTTTTCATCACTCCCACAAGGTCGGACACAACCGCTGTTGCTGTAGGCAAGCTGCCTGCGCCTGGTCCGTAAAACATCGTTTCTCCTACCGCTTCGCCGTATACATACACCGCATTATATTCGTTCTGTACACTTGCCAATGGGTGAGCTTGCGGTAGAAGTGTCGGCTGAACGCTGACTTCGACCTTTTCTTTTTCACGATGGGCAATGCCGATCAGTTTCATTGTATAACCAAGTTTTTTGCTATAGTTCAGGTCCTCTTCCGAAACGGAACTGATTCCTTTCACCTGGACATCTTTTAGTTCGATATTCATGGAAAACCCTAGCGTGGAAAGGATGGCCATTTTTCTTGCCGCATCGATTCCTTCCACGTCTGCAGTTGGATCGGCTTCGGCAAATCCAAGTGCCTGGGCTTCTTTCAGCACTTCTTCATAGGAGGAACCCTCATTGTTCATTTTTGTAAGGATGAAATTGGTCGTTCCGTTCACGATTCCCATCATTTTCGTGATTCTGTCTGAGGCAAGGCCATCGACCAAACCTCTTAGGATTGGAATGCCGCCTGCCACACTTGCCTCATAAAACAGGTCACAATTGTTCTGTGCAGCTGCCGCTAACAGCTCTGATCCATATACGGCCATCAAATCTTTATTTGCAGTAACAACATGTTTCTTATTATGAAGTGCCCTTAAAATGTGATGACGAGTCTCTTCGACGCCCCCCATTACCTCAATGACCACGTCAATCTCCGGGTCATCAAGCACCTCCTCTGCATGAAGAGTCAATAACTCAGGATTCAAATCCACCAGCCGCTCCTTATTCAAATCCTTCACAAGCGCCTTCTTCACCCGAACCGGACAACCCACCTGATGCATCAACTTATCCTGATGTCCCTCCACAATCTTCACCACACCACAACCAACCGTACCCAACCCCAACAAACCAACCGAAATCACCTTCACACTACTCCACTCCCCGCTTTTGTCTTCTCTGTATGCACATTTGTTTTTATATAATGGACATTATAGTGTGGTTTGACGTGCTTGACAAGGGGGTATTTTCACACTTTTTCCAGTGTAAGCGCTTAACATGTTGGGGGAGTAATAAGAAAAAATAAAAGGCCGGATCTCTTCTCCACACTTCTTTGGAGAGAAAAGAATCCGGTCCTCATTAAACTATTGTCTTTGCTTTGTTTCCTTGCAGCACTGCGACTATATTATCTCGGCATAGCTTTATCATCGTTGTCCTTGTTTCTACACTTGCGCTTCCAATGTGAGGGATTGCTACAACCTGTGGAAAATGATGCAAAGGATGGTCAGATGCAATTGGCTCTTCATAGAAGACGTCCAACCCTGCTCCGGCGATTTCATTGTGATTTAATGCAGCGATGAGCGCCTCCTCATCCACCACCTGCCCTCTACCTACATTAATGAAGAATGCAGATTTCTTCATGCGTTTGAATGCGTCATAATCGAACAGATGCCTTGTTGCGTCCGTTAAGGGAGTTAAGCAGACAACAAAATCCGATTCCTCCAACAACTGTTCAAAGTTGCGGTACGCCGCGCCTAGCTCTTGTTCAGCTTCTAGATGACGATTTCTATTATGGTAGAGAATCTCCATTCCAAAACCCCTTGCACGCCTAGCAACGGCTTGTCCTATTTTCCCCATGCCGACAATGCCGATTGACTTATGATGCACATCGACTCCTGCAAGCAGGAAGGGACTCCAGCTTTGCCAGCGCCCCTCTTTTACAAATTCTTGAGCTTCTGTAATTCTTCTTGCTGTTGCAAGCATCAGCGCAAAAGTGAGATCTGCAGTGGTTTCGGTCAACACATCTGGTGTGTTGCAAACCGTCACACCTCTTTCTGAAGCTACCTTCACGTCAATATTGTCATATCCAACTGCAAGGTTTGCCACTACCTTTAGGTTCGGAGCGCTCTTTAACAGTTCTTCATCCACTTTATCCGAGAGCATCGTCAAAAGGGCTGTTGCTTTTTGAGCTTCTTTCATCAGCATCTCCCTTGGAACGGGCTCGCTGTCACTGTCCCACATCTTCACATCCGCAATTTCCATAAGTGGGGCGAATAGTTCTTCGTTTAGCTTTCTCGTAATAAACACATACGGCCTTGTCATCTGTCTCTCTCCCTATATCTTGTTGTCTGGAATAGTTACTAAAGCTATCTGTTATTTTATCACTCATAGCTTTTCCGAAACATACAAATATAGGGCAAGCGCTTATTTTTTCACCCAGTCTAATACCGGAATACCATAGTTTTTTGCAGGTACTCCTGCAAGATCATAAAAATTCCCAAGAACTTGTTCATAGTACGTAGAGGATTGCAGTATTGCTTTCATCCGGTCCTCATGCCATTTTTTATCTGCAACAGGCCCGCTCGTATAATAGTCCTCTACACATTCAAAATAGTGAATTGGAAAAGTCAGCCTGGCATACAAGAGTCGCCAGGAAAAGCTTGAAAGCGGCGATACCCGTTCATAGTCTTGTAAAAATGTTTGGATCTTCGCAGGGTTCATGTCTTTTCCTTTGCGACATTCCACCCGTATCCATTCAGAAAGGTCTCTGCTTGCATGATCAAAAATCCAATCTGTCGGAAGCTTCATCCATTGCGCTTGCTGCCAGGTAAGATCTGTGAAGCGGTGGTGGCATAGGGTGGCCGCATCATTCATCATAGGACTATCATCAAGCTCTGTATCCACTAGATACTGAATGGCATTTTCGGCTAAACCTAGATAGTAAGGAAAAGATTCGACAAACTGGGTATCAAAAACATCAACTGGGCTGCTTCTTACCTTTTCCCTGAAAAAGCTCTCCATTTGGTCGACCCTTTTCACCCATAAGCTTTTCCATTGGCCAATTCGATTAATGGCTGTCACTTTTGCAGGATAGCTTCTAGCATGCGTATGGAAGGCTGCAAGTTCTTTTCCAACGACTAATTGTCTGGAACTATAATCATAAGGCATCCGAAAAAGAGCCATCTGACGGCCATCTATCTCTGTGGTATAAGTATCATTCTTATTTTTCACAAAAGAACTAACATATATATCTTTATGCGTGCGTATCATATAGTCACTTATCTTTTGAAGCTCATCAATTTCTTCCGCTTCCAAGTGAGCAACAGGTACCATGATATAAAGTACGCGATTAGACCAAAAAGCATCAAACTGTCGTACCCTTTGCTTCCTTTCCACCCTTAACTCATATTGATCATAAATTATCTGCTTCAACTCTGTTCCCTCCTTCTCCCTAGTACCAACTATATGAAGAAAACAGAGAAAACTTGTTAACAATAGCTATCTTCCTAAACTTTATGACCAAAAGCTATTAATTCCACCAAATAAGGGCATAAAGGGTAGATAAAGAAACAAAAAATGAAAGAGAAAGGGGTCTGACCCTCACTGCTCTAAAGTGTTAAAGATCTAAAGAGGGGTCTGACCCTCACCGCTCTAAAGTACTAAAGAGGGAGCAAAAACCCCTCGACTATATTATAAAAGATGGGTGAGCTGTATGAAGAATTTTGAGAGTATGGATGATGTGGAGAAGAAGGCGCGGGCGTTGTTGGAGGAGCGCGGGGTGACGATGGATGATATTGCGGAGTTGGTGTATTTCTTGCAGTCCAAGTACCATCCTGCCCTTGAGCGATCAGAATGTCTGGAAAATGTGGACCGTGTTCTTTCTAAGCGTGAAGTGCAGAATACCGTTTTGACTGCGATTGAGCTGGACATATTGGCTGAACAAGGCAAAATACAAGAGCCTCTTTTAAGAATATTGCGTGATGATGAAGGATTGTATGGAGTGGATGAGGTTTTGGCATTATCCATTGTTAACGTTTATGGCTCCATCGGCTTCACGAATTACGGCTATATCGACAAATTGAAACCAGGCATACTAGAACACCTAAATGACAAAAGCTCCGGGAAAGTTCATACCTTCCTAGATGATATCGTCGGAGCCATCGCTGCCGCAGCTTCAAGCCGTTTGGCACATAGAGCAGCGAATACCGAATGACCATTAAAAAAACCAGGCAGCTCCTATCAAATCTCGGCTGCCTGGTTTCTTCACGTACGTCCTTCAAATAGAAGTCCCTTAAATTCTTTCTATCCACTCTTCCAACGAATCCACCGTATATGTCGGCTGCTCCTCATACGTTTCTAAATGCGCCTTTGTCGTCACACCTGTATGCACAAGCAGCGTGTCCATCCCCGCATTCATTCCAGCCTTAATATCTGTATGGTAATTATCGCCCACCATCAGCGTTTCTTCACGAGGTACACCCAATACTTTCAGGGCCTGTTCCATGATGACCTTTTCTGGTTTGCCGATGAAAGTTGGCAGAGTTTCCGTTGAAACCGTCAATACCGAAGTTAATGAGCCGTTACCAGGAAGCAGACCTCGTTCAGTTGGAATTGCAATGTCCCCGTTAGTGGAAATAAAACGCGCACCATTACGGATATTAATCGCACCAAGTGCCAGCTTTTCGTAACTAATCGAACGGTCAATTCCACTTACTACAACATCTGCTCCTTCTTCAACCAATTCAAATCCTTTTTCCAATAACGCCGTTCTGATTCCTTCCTCGCCAATCACATAGATTTTTGCCTCAGGCTTGTAATCATAAATATAATTGGCCGTAGCATTACTAGTTGTAAAAACTTGTTCATCTAATGTCGGTATCCCAAAGTCCCTTAATTTCTGTGCAACCTGCTGGGGAGTTCTTGAGGAATTATTTGTTACAAAAAGATACGGTATCTTTTTATCATAAAGTGCTTTTACAAAATGACTTGCCTCTTCAATCTTTTCTTTTCCGCGATACATTGTTCCATCAAGGTCAATTAAATATCCTTGGTATTTTTTCATCTATCTTCACACTCCACTATGTTCATTTCATTAGTTTAGGTTTCTTTTAACCTGTTCATGTTAGCACAATTTACTAGCCCGATAAAAGCAAGAAAGAACGCCCTCATAAAAGAAAGCGTTCTCAACTCTAAATTAATTTCTAAAAGCCGAAACAGGTCCTAATTCATTTTCCAAATAAGTGCGGACAGCACTACAGAATCCAACAACTGTTTCCTGTACTTCCGCTAGACATGCTTCCACCTCTTCGTGACGAATAAGAAGGTATTCTTGTACTAGTGTTTTACGAAGGCGAACAAGCCTCTTTAACTGTTTCGCCATATCATCTGTCACTACTTTTTCATCTTCTAAAATGTCAATGATGTCCTCATAGCTGCCAGGATCCCGCATGATAAAACCGTCAATCATGGCATTTCCTACATCCAATATACCTTCTATGATTGCTACTGCAACACGCTCAAGGGCCTTCTTTTCAACGGCAGTATTCCATGTAGAATGTTGTTGATATAAGGTAATATTTTCTTCTATATAAAGTAATGTCTGCTCAATTTTTTCACGATCCACAAAGTACATTCTATATTCTCCTTTGTTTGTCATCTTAGCTGTAGTTAAGTTATCGGTTGCAGCACTTTTGGCCTGGCGTAAAAATAACCTTGCGCCATATCCACCTTATGTTTGGAAAGAATCTGGACCTCTTCTGGACGCTCAATTCCCTCTGCAACAACAAGCGAACCTGTCTCATTTGCTATTAACAAAAGTCCCTGCAGCATCTTCTCTTTGACCATATTTTTATCAATATCTTGAATAACTGAACGATCAATTTTTATTATATCAGGCATAATTCTATTGATGGTATGAAAACTCGCATAACCGGCACCCGTATCATCGACGGCAATTTGAAAGCCAAGTTCCTTGAGCGCGACAATGTTACGCTCAAAATTCTTCAATCCATCGATAGAATCCTGCTCTGTCACCTCAATGGCGATATTCTGCGGAATAATCTCCGGATACTTTTTCAACATGGTCAGCATCTTCTCAATCAACTCTACCTCGTTTAAAGTCGTAGGCGTAAAATTGATAAAAATTGCTTCCTTCATTTTGCATTGATAAATAAGTTGAAATGCCTTTTCCAATATGAGTAATTCCAGCATAAATAACCGGTTGGTCTGCTTGGCAATGGAAAATAACTGCAGTGGATTTTCCATCAATGATCCTTTAGGACCGCGAGTCAGCAATTCCCATGCCTTGATCCCGCCTTTAGACACATCCATAATCGGTTGAGCTAAAAGGGTGATATCTTTAAAAGCTATGATTTGATTTATTTGAAATTTTAATTGCTGGTACTGTAATTTATCCTGTTTTTCAGCCATGGCCATTGCCTGTACATGTGCTTTAAGCATGCATTCGGATAGCGTATAATCCCTTGACTCCAAGAAAACATAACCAGACTGCACGCACAAATGCTGATTACCCAGTTGTTTATACTTTCGGCATTCTATTACAGTCTTCACCTTAGCAAGCTTGTCCTCAAGTTCTGTTGTACTGTGAAACCTTGCATCCACCTTCAGCAACAAGGAAATCCCATCACTATATTGTTCGTGTAAACATACAATTTCATCTTCTGTGAATGTTTGTCCTATGACTTTTCTAAGCTGCGCCTTAATTACTTCTCGACACGATAAATATTTACGCCTGCCTATTTTTGAAATGATATTCTCCAAATCAGGAAAATAAAAGGAAATCACCGCTACCTGAAAGCCCTTTTTCAAGGTATGTGTCACTCTTTGTTCAATCGGGTTCCTCAAAATATAAATCGGCGGATAATAACGCAGATATTTGGACGGAAGCATTATTTTTACTAGATGTGAGCCATTCTTCTTATAGTATCTCTTTATGCGATTCCAGCTTCGCCCCATGAAGTGGCTCCCTTCTCTCTAGACAAAAATCAGCAAGTTGTATTTCTTTTATTTTATCATAAAAATTAAGAAAATTGTCCCATTTCTTGCACGGCGTAGATATAATGGAAAATATCCAATAACAAGAATGAGGTTGTATTTGTTATACTAGAAAAAGATGCAAGAAGGAGGTTTCAATATGGGAGAAAAATTCTTTTTATATGATGATTCAGTCGATACCAAAACCCGTTTTGTTAGCTTTATGGGGGAAAACAGCCGCTTTGATTTGGCAATAGTCAAATCTGATCGCTATTATGGAAAAAGTCTTGTCCTTGATATACAAGGCAACCGTTTTGCCATCATCGGAAGTGATGATCTGGACGAGCCAGGCTATCTTGAACATGCATACCAATTATCTGAAGAAGATGCAGCAGAGTTGCGTTCATTTTTGTATGAGGTAGTATAAACACTTGAAATTCATAATAATCCTCTTTTGTCTCGGTAAAACTAACCTTACTCTATGACAAAGGGGATTTTTTCATGTTTATTGACGAAAAGGATAAAGAGGAAGAGCATTATACTGACTTCTCCAACGTGGAAACACAGCAGAATTATTTGATACCTGAAACATTACCCGAAGGTCCTTACGGCTCTCCACGTGGCAAAGACACTCCTGTGGAAAACAAAAGTAGTCCATGGCGTGAAGGTCAGCGTTATTATAGTGCCTTTAATTATGAAAATAAAAACCTTCATCAGGACATCCCAAGACAGCATCCTGGTGCCCATCCGACCCATGATGACAAGAATATGAACGAAGAGCCTCCATACGGGAATCCAAAAGACTAATTATTAAAACCCCATCATCGTTGATGGGGTCTTTTTAGGCAATGAATCACTTCGCCTCAGCAGCAGCCTTTTTTACTTTCTTCAATACAAAGTAAGCACAGCCGAAATTACAGTATTCCAGTATGTAGTCTGGCAAGGTGCTTATCTTCGTGTCGTGGGTGGATTTATGGTTTTGGTCTTCAAAAAATCCCCGTAAACGCAACTGGTTATAACCCCAGTCACCAACAATGTAGTCGTATTTGTTTAGAACATCAATATATCTTGCGCGAAAGGTTTCTTCGTTGAAGCCGTTTCGATTCTCTTCCAACAGTTCGTAGCAATGGTTTCCTATACAAATCATTTTCCGCTCCTCCATTTCTGCTCTTATTTACATTATAGACCATTCTCCACTAATTTCTAAGTCAAAATTTTTCTCAACGGGCAATCCTATGTGTAAGGAGGTGTTTCCATTGAGGAAAACAATAAAAATTCTTGCAGCATGTAGCTTAGTTACTGCTATCACTTCAGCCTGTTCTTTTGACCCTACGCCAGAAGAACGACAAGCCAGAAGCGCTATATACGGGCGTGACGGGCAGCCAATGAATACAAATACAGGACACCGTTACGATATGTATGATGTAAGGGACAGCAATAAACATGACCAAACTCATTTCGGGTACGTTCGCGACCAAGCAGAACCTGTGAGAAATTCCCAGCGCTACAACGAAAATATAGCTGCTGTGGATTATGGTGAGATTGCCAATATCATCAATAAAATGGTGGTTCAATTACCTGCAATAGAAGATTCCGCTACATTGGTGACGGATGAAGAAGTACTTATTGCATATGAAACAAACAGTGAAGACCGCGAGCTTACAGCCGACCAGGTAAGTAAAACGGGATTGTCCATCGTTCCGCGTTACTACCATGTTTACATTTCTGATAATCCAGAAATGATCCATGATATCGAACGCTTTCGTTCCCTTGGTGTGACAAGTCCTAGAGTGGATGAAATATTAGAAACCACTATAAAAGAAATGCTCAAATCACCCCAAGGCAAACAGCTGAACACTGGCGAAAACGGCAACGGCGAAGCAGACGGTGAAATGAACGAAGAAACAGACAAAAGCGAGTTCCGTAAACAAATGAAAAACGATTAACAAAAAAGGTACAGCCACGTAAATGTGAGGCTGTACCTTTTTTAAATATAGGCTCTGATTAAACACCGCTGTTAATTTCCGCAAAAAGACTTCGCTTTCCGCGGGGCGACCTTGAGCCTCCTCACAACGCTTCAGGGGTCTCAACATTGTCGCTTCTCCCCCGCAGGAGTCTACGCCTTTTGCTCCAATCAACAGCTACAGAATTGTCATTATCTTAAAATGCTGACTAATTATGCCTGTGCTTGTCTTGCTTTAGATGCTTCGTTTACCTGCTCATCGGCATGATAAGAAGAACGAACAAGCGGACCAGCTTCACAATGACTGAACCCTTTTGTCATCGCAATTTCCTTCAACTCTGCAAACTCATCCGGGTGATAATACTTCTGCACCTTAATGTGTTTCTTAGAAGGCTGCAGATATTGACCGATCGCCATAATGTCCACATTGTTGGCACGAAGATCATCCATTGTTTCAATAATCTCTTCTTTCGTTTCTCCAAGTCCAATCATGATGCTTGATTTTGTCGGGATGTCAGGTTGTAATTCTTTTGCACGACGCAATAGTTCTAGAGAACGGTCATAGGTTGCTCTCGCACGAACTCGAGGTGTTAAAGAACGAACTGTTTCAATGTTATGGTTTAGAATATCAGGTCTCGCCGCCATTAACATTTCAATGTTTTCATAAACCCCACCCATATCAGATGGTAACACTTCAATAGTCGTAAAAGGGTTTTCACGGCGAACCGCTCTAATCGTTTCAGCAAAAATGGCAGCACCGCCATCTTTTAAATCATCACGGGCAACCGCTGTGATAACAGCATGCTTTAAGTTCATCAGTCTAACGGACTCTGCTACGCGTTCCGGTTCTTGTGTATCAAGTTCTGTTGGCAAACCTGTCTTGACCGCACAGAAACGGCATGCGCGCGTACAGATGGCACCAAGAATCATGAAAGTAGCTGTACGTCTTACTGCCCAGCATTCGTGAATGTTCGGACACTTTGCCTCTTCACATACTGTGTTAAGGTTGTGCTCTCTCATCAGTTTCTTAAGTCCTGTATAATTTTCATTCGTATTCAGCTTGATTTTCAGCCAATCTGGTTTACGTATGTACTCCTCTTTTTTAGCCATATGATCAACTCCAACTTGTCTTATTTTCAAGATGACTTCATCAATATTTTATCTGTATATTTTCACTATTCTAACTTATCTCATAGGGAAAATGACATATTCACACCTGTCACTTTATCAAACATCTGGTAAAGAAACAAGTCCAAAACCTTCCACGGACATACTCCTAACAATCTTCCATGAATTAGTATTTATGAAATGAGGAAAACTTACCAAACTAACAGTAGGAAAAGAAAGAAAAGGAAGGAGTGAGGACTTGATACGGCTACTTTTTTGCGTAATTATTCTTTTTAGCATGATTCCTGCAGATGCTTTTGCTGCCGAAACAAACTTAACAGACGAACAAATATATGCTAAAAGGCAGGAACTATATAATCGAATGCAATCTGTCACCCAGATACCATGGTACTATTTTGCAGCTGTTGATCAATATGAAAGAAATGTCCGCAGAGTAAGACGAGATATTCCAAAAGCCAAAGGAGTTATCGGCATTTACTACAAACCTGAGGTATGGGCAGGTCCTTTAAATCCCAATTCACAAGACAGCAACCCTATGAGCATTCAGTTTTTTGGCGGAATGGGGATGGATGGGAATGGAGATGGAGTCGCTGATTCCACAAATGATGAAGATGTATTGTTTACATTTGCGAATTATTTGCAGTCTTATGGTACTGACAAAGAAAACGTCAAAATTGCTTTATGGGAATATTATCAGCGGGATAAAACGGTCGGGCTTATCATGAACCATATGAAGCTATACAGTACGTATAAAACGCTCAAGCTTGATTCACATGCTTTCCCTCTCCCAATCCGCTCCAATTTCAGTTACCGCAATACGTGGGGAGATGCACGGGGCTGGGGTGGTCGAAGAATGCATGAAGGTACAGATATTTTTGCAAGCTATGGTGTCCCCGTCCGTTCCACTTGTTATGGAGTGATTGAAATTAAAGGCTGGAACAAGTTCGGCGGGTGGCGACTTGGAATCCGTGATATTAATAATACCTATCATTATTTTGCTCATTTAAATGGCTTTGCCAAGGACCTTGAAGTAGGACAAGTCGTAGAGCCGGGGCAAATTATCGGTTCTGTGGGAAGCTCTGGGTATGGACCACCTGGAACAGCAGGGAAGTTCCCTCCGCATCTCCACTATGGCATGTACAAAGACAACGGCTACTCCGAATGGTCCTTTGACCCGTTCCCACACCTAAAATCCTGGGAACGTGGGGATAGAAGAAAGCGTTAAGATTTTTACGAAAAAAACATAGTAAGTGGTTAAACGCAGCTGTTCCTTTCCGCAAATGGCTTCGCTTTCCGCGGGACGATGTTTGAGCCTCCTCACTTCGTTGCGGGGTCTCAATCAACCGTTACCCCCCCGCAGGAGTCTTCGCCATTTGCTCCAATCCACAGCTAGAAATTACGAAGACGAAAAGGTAATGCTTTATCAGTTAACCCGGTTAGGTGCCTCTTCATAATCGCTTAGTTGAATGAAGTCACCTTGTTGATTGGAGTGGAAGGCGCGCAGACGCCCGCGGAAGGAAGGGACAGGTGAGACCCCGGAGGCGCAAGCCGAGGAGGCTCACGGACCGCCCGCAGGCAAGCGAAGCGCCTGGAACGGAAATCAACCGGACTATATGCTTTCTTATGCTAAAAAAAGCTGCTGACCGAGTTTACATTCGATCAACAGCTTTTAATTTTTATGCTTCCTTACTCTTCTTCATAGCCCACAGGATACTACCAGCAAGGCCACCCCAAATGATGACAATTCCGACAACCATCATGATAATCGCGCTTGTTTCCATTATTTATTGACCTCCTTAGACGAGGAAACCGGAAGTTCCAACGTGTCTTTTTTCCATTTAATAAGGGAGAAGGCAAAACCTACAAGCAATGCAAGCACCGCGACAACTACACCATACTGAATTGTGAAGATACGAGTATATCCGTCAGCCGCTCCGTAAACTTCCGCAATATTTGTACGGATCAAGTCAAACATCATATATCCAAGTACAATCGGAGTGATTACTCCCAAGGATAACTTCCACCATGAGCCTAAGAAACCAGTTAATTTAACATCTGAAATCGCATTGGCATGACTCTGTAATGGTTTCAATTGTCTTGCGAACCAGACAACCACGATTACTTGCACAAGACCTGCAAGCGCCACACCGAATTGGTTGATGAAGTAATCAGCCACATCAAGGAAGTTCAAACCGCCTTTTGTAGCAAATAAGATAGAAATCAAAGCCGATAAACCACCACCGAAGGCAACTGCTTTTGTACGGGATACTTTGAATTTATCCTGCACCCCTGCAACAAATGTCTCTACAATAGAGATTAATGAAGATAGTCCAGCCAATACTAGTGATCCAAAGAACAAGAACCCAAACAGTTCTTTAAAGGCCGGGAATTCATTAATGATTTGCGGGAATACAACGAACGCTAATCCGACACCGCCCGCTACCACTTCATCTACGCCAACACCTTGTTGAACTGCCATAAATCCTAGGATACTGAATACACCGATACCTGCTAATAATTCAAATCCGGAGTTACTGAAACCGGTAATAAATGCGTTATTGGTAATATCAGATTTTTTCGGTAGATAACTGGAATACGTAATCATGATGGCAAATGCAATGGATAAACTGAAGAAAATCTGTCCATATGCCGCAACCCAAACCTTACCGTCAGCAATAGTGCTCCAATCAGGTTTGAAGAAAGCGTTTAGTCCTGTTCCAGCCCCTTCTAGTGTAAGAGCGCGAACAACGATAATTAAGAACAATACAACAAGTGCAGGGATGAAAATCTTATTTGCTACCTCTACACCCTTCTTAACGCCTTTAAATAGTACTCCAAGTGTTACTGCCCAAACGATTACTAATGGCAGAAGAACAGAAGGAACAAGTCCCCCAATCTCACCTGGTGCAGCTACCTGAAGGTATTCTCCAATCAGGAATCCGCCTGTGTCGTCTCCCCACTTCAGATTCAGGGAGAACACGGAGTAAGACATGGCCCAAGCGATGATGACGGCATAATAAGTAGAAATTACGAATGCAATACCAACTTGCCACCAGCCAAGCCATTCATACTTTTTGTTCATTCTTGCATAAGAAAGTGGTGCAGATCCGCGGTACTTATGACCCATAGTGAATTCAAGGATCAATAGTGGAATACCTGCTGTCAGAAGAGCGAATAAATATGGTACAAAGAATGCTCCTCCTCCATTTTCATAAGCAGTTGCTGGAAAACGCCATATGTTTCCTAACCCGATGGCCGATCCAACCGCTGCTAAAATAAATCCTGCTCTTGTCCCCCATTGCGGTCGATTTTCCATTCTCTTTCTCCCCCTACTTAGACTCTTTTTTTACCAAAAAATAGATGAAAGAGTCCAAATGTTTTATTTTTTCTGATTATTTAATATAATTTATACATAGTATAACTAGACTTTATGACTATGTCAAAACAAACTTTTACACTATATTAATCGACATCATGTGACAATTCTCAACACCGTATTTTTATTCTATTAATATTTCTCAAAAGGCTAAATGCACTGATGCACAAGAGTTATATTATGAATATTTATTCATTTTATTTTTCAAAAGAAAAACACCTCTCTTTTTACCACTTAGTTAAAAGTAGATAAAAAGGAGGTGTTTATTACTTTATTTGAAAAGTATTATGAAATTATTCTGCTGTTTTCAACGTTTTAAAACTAAAACCGATAATAACAAATGCCACTAATACTACTAGCAGTCCAAGTAATGTGCTTCCAGTTAAACCTAGAACAATATATCCTGCAATTGCGACACCTGCACTAATTAGCGCGTAAGGCAGCTGAGTCAGTACATGGTCAATATGGTTACATCCTGCACCAGTGGAGGAAAGGATGGTTGTATCGGAAATTGGTGAACAATGATCTCCGAATACTGCCCCAGCCAATACAGAAGCAAGTACAGGTAATAAAATCGATACATCTGTTGCCACAGCTATTTGACCTGCAATAGGAAGTAACAGCGTGAAAGTACCCCATGAAGTTCCTGTTGCTAATGCTGTAAAACCGGCAATGACAAAAATGATTGCTGGCAAGAAAGCAATATTAATATTAGAGTTTTCCACTTGTTCGGCAATGTATGTTCCAGTTCCTAAGCCATCAATCAATCCAGCAATGGTCCAAGCAAATAATAGAATATAGATGGCAGGAAGCATGGATTTCGTTCCTTCTGCAATCCCGCGACCCACTACACTGTTTGATACTCCACCTTTGGAAATCTGGCTGAAAAGTAAGATGAAAGAAACTACTAAAGCAAACAATCCACCATAGAATAATGCTGCAGATGGATCTGTATTTTCAAAAATACCTAGGACCGTGATATCTCCTTCAATTGCGGAAGCACCCGTCCAAAGCATCGCTCCAATAACCCCAACGAAAAGTGCTACAATCGGCCATATAAGATTGCCAATCGTACCTTTTGTGCTAGTAGGAAGTTCGTCTGAAAGCTCTCCAGGCACTTCTTTTTCAGAATCGTATAATTCACCAGTCTCCATAGCACGTTGCTCGTGCTTTCTCATCGGCCCAATATTGAAGTTAAAATAACTTACCAAGAACACCATGATCAATGCAGAAAAAACGTATAAGTTCATCGGAATGATTTGCATAAAAGCACTGATTGCTGTTAAGTCACTAATATTCTGTCTTACGATTACATCTGTTCCAATAATACCGATAATAACTGCACCCCAACTTGATACAGGTGAGATGACACAAATCGGTGCAGACGTGGAATCAATCAAGTACGCTAATTTTGCGCGTGATACTTTGTAGCGATCCGTTACCGGTCTACTAATCTGACCTACTGCCAATGCGTTGAAATAGTCATCAATAAAAATAACGATACCTAAAATAGCAGTTAAAACCTTTGATCCTCTTCTTGTCTTGATTTTTGTCTGTGCCCAGTCAGCAAAAGCCCTGCTGCCACCAGTGATAGAAATGAATGCAGTAATAATTCCCAAGATGATTAAGAAAACAAGGATATAAATATTCCATAAGTTCAACTCTTTATCGTCTACGGAATAAAAAAGACCTAATACCATATCCCAGATCAGCACCACCATTGTAACCGGATTAAAATCGGCTAACATTAAAGCTGCTGCCAGAATACCTACTCCAAGTGAAAGCAAAACTCTTCTGGTCAAAATAACCATCAAGATCGCAAGCACTGGAGGAATTAACGAATAAATTGTTCCTTCCATAACAAAAAACCCCCATTAAGCTGTAATATGTTTGACTGGTTACAAACGGGTTTACAACAATGGAAGGCACTGAAAGAAAACAAAATAAAAAGTAATGATAGAAAATAACTATCATTACCTATGTAATGTGTTATCCTCCATCCGATCAGTAGCCCTCCATTATAAAAACCGTCCGTACCGGTCATAATGGCAGTGTTATCCTTATTCAAGATAACCCCAGCAACATGAGTTCGACCGCTCATATTGCTTCGGCACAGCATCCTTTCTTTCTACCATCTTAGGTGTCAACCTCCAGTAGTTTTACTCTTATGCTATGCAGCCTCTACCTCATCGTATGATAAGGGAAGTATATTATTTTATGATTTTACTATAACATATATCCTGATATAGGACAAAGGAAATATATTTCTTTTTTCTCTACTCTTTCCTTTTAGCTGACTGCTGCTATTTTTTTAAGAGAATCACAGTCAACAATCGCTAAACTCAGATGGTCTTTTAAGTTAATATCGTAAGGCGTTTCCAAATCTTCGCCTTCTTCTTCGACCACCCTTATGACTGGGCGTTCAGTCAGGTCTTTATTTTGGCCGACAACAAGCCCTTTTCTTCCATCATTCAATGTGACCATTAAACCGTATGGATAAATGGCTACCGATTTGCGGAACGCTTCAATAATTTCTGGTTCATACAAAGAACCAGATCCTGCATACAAAATTTCAAGTCCTTCATGTGGAAGCATGGCACTCCGGTAAATCCGATGAGAGGTAACAGCATCAAAAACGTCTGCTACCGCAAGAATTTTACCAAACAGATGTATATCATCCGACTTAATGCCGCGAGGATAGCCGCTGCCATTAAGACGCTCATGATGTTGGAAAGCACAATGTGCAACCATTAACGGAATCGTCTGCATGTTGCGAAGGATATCGTACCCATAGGTCGCATGTCGCTTCATTTCAGCAAACTCATCACTTGTAAGTTTTCCCGGCTTAAAGAGAATCTCATTGGGAATCAACATTTTGCCGATATCATGAAGAATTCCACCAAGCCCTAATGTTTCTAATTCTTTTTGGGACAACCCTAATTTCAATCCTATGGAGAGGGAATAAAGCGTCACATTTAACGAATGGGTAAACACGTAATTGTCGTGTACATACACATCGGTCAAAAGTGCAGAAACTTCTTCATTGGATTTCATATCTGTCAGCAGATTTTGAATAAGTGATTTGATGCTTTTGGAAGACTTGTCCATGACAAACCACTTACTTAACTCTTTTTCATGTTCCACGGATTTAAAGGTATCAGTGATTGTCTTTACTGCTTCCTTACGGGTTTTGTCCGAAATAATAGTCGGCACTTCCATCCCGCTTGTCCGTGCATCTTCTATATATACATACGTTACATTCAATTGTTGCAAACGTGTAATCATGCGTGAAGTAACAGAGATCCCTTCACTCAACAGCACTCTACCAGAATCATTGTAGATCGACCTGGCCAACACCATTCCCGGTTTCATTGATTTTGTAGGTAATAGTCTCATAACTTCTCCTATCTTCACATTTCGACAAAATCTATATATTTCCTATTATAGTAAAAATTCCGGGATAAAGCTTGATAAAATAGAAAAAAGTTTTGAAAAGTTTATTGCCAACATAAAAATACCACCGTTTGAGCACGATGGTATTATATATTTGGGGCTAAAGGCTGCAAGTAACAACTAGCACCTCTCACCCTTTATAGCATTTTTAACAAAGCCTCTTTCCCAGGCATTCCAACAGTAATTCCGACATTCTCCGCCTCATACGTAATGGATTCCAAAGGGGCCTCTATTAATTGCTCGATGGTACGCACTCCAACTGCCCGCCCTGCAATGATTTTCCGGTCTTTCAGCTTGGCATTCAGTAAGCCGACATCCAGCGCACCGCACATGATATACCCTTTATCACTAGTCACCGCCAAGAAATTAGTTTTTGGCAATCGTACCGTAATCGCAGTAAACGTATGGCCTTCGATTGTAATTGGTGTCATTTCAATCATAGATAATTGTCACGCTCCCTTCCCATATCAATTTATGGTGTGTGAATGGAAAGGGTGTGAAAAATAGGTCAATTATCAGAAAATGAATGTGCTAACACATCACGAAGCAGTTCTGGCAGGTAAAACTTCTTTTCTTTTGCACGAATGATGCTTGGATACATTCTTCCAAAAGTAAACATATCAATGGTCCCAACTGTTACATCATCTTTTGACGACAATCGTTTATCACCAATATAAATATCTGTCACTTGAACGCTTCCATCTTTTATCGCCTCTGTGTCGAACCTGACTCCGCTGAATGCCATGCGCCCCATTACCTCACCACGGAACCCAAGACCTTTCACTCTCAAGTTTTCCATATCAGGGTGCAAAGCCTGCTGGACCACTTCCCTTAACTCCTCGCCAGTCAGGGTCACCCTGCATGGATTAATAGGATGGGGACAAATACGGTGGAGCATTCCAAGTGTTACCTCTCCTGCATCAAGTCCATCAAGCAACACACCGGCATTGACCATTCCGATATCTGCCTGACACCATTCTCTTAATTTATCTGCAAGGAAATTAGGGAAAAAAGAAGGCGCGAACCACTCTACCGGTAACGTTTCTTTGATACTTCCTACTTTTTTATTCAAATGCTTCTCCGCTACTTGTTCCATGTCTTTTATCCGCTCTGTTAATTGCTGATCTGGTTTATAGAGTTCCAACTTATGAAGTTTTGCAGTAGATTGAGTGAGTGATTTTACCTCTTCATCATATACAAGATCTACTTGGCCGATATATTGTCCATACTTCCCCGCTCCACAAATTAATGTATTTCCGATCCTTCTTCCTTCAGGCAAAACATGGTGGGTATGTCCGCCAAGGATAACGTCTATATCCGGAAACCTCCTTGCCATCTCCTCATCATCAGAAATGCCCAGATGGGAAAGGACCACAATAACGTCTGCCTCTTCTTTTAAAACAGGCAGGTATTTTTCCAAAATAATATAAGGATCTTCTATTTTCCAGCCGAGAAGAGCATAAAAATGCTGATAGAAAACAGTCACTCCGATAAATGCAACTTTAACATTTCCCATATTTTTCACATCATAAGGTTTTACCCAATCCGGATAATCGCCATTCTCTTCGAAAAGATTGGCAGCTAAAACGGGAAATTCCGCCTCTTTATAGAGCTGAGATAACCCCTGATAGTCCAATGTTATTCCTTCATTATTTCCGAAAGTGGCATAATCATAGCGCAGCATATTTAGTAGGCTAGTGTTTGCCTTTCCGCCCGTAGCTTCGGTAATAGGATGAAAACGGTCCATATTATCACCAATGTCAACTAGGGCCGATGGCAGTGTCGAAGCCTGATCCTTTAAAAAAGTCGCAAGTTTGGGATAGGCATCAAAGTGACTATGAATATCGTTTGTATGTAAAATTCTAATTTGTTGCACACTGTCTCTCTCCTCTAAAATAAATCTAGTTGCCTTGGGGCCAATCCCGTATATTCGACACCCAACAGGTCAATCATCTTCTTGGCATTTCCAGCTGCATGGCCGCCAGAATTATTGTTAAATAACATATACATGTTACGAGTTAAAGGCGTTAATTTTTCTAGGTTTTCCTTCCACTCTAATAACTCCTCATGGTTATAGTCATACAGATACCGGACCTCTCTCCAGTCCTTCCCTGATGCAGGCTTTGTCCAACCATAGGTGTTCCGACCGTGAAGCCGCACTAAAGTATTGTCAGGATCGGTTGGGTGCAGGATGGTAGGAATGGATCCCGTTCCCGCTTGCGGTTCATCACAGATGCTGTGGATCCACCCTTGCTCTTCCATAAAGGTGAGAGTTCTGTCATGATAGGCAGACTGGAACCATGTCTGGTTTCGGAACTCGAGGGCTACTTTTATGTCCCCCATCTGCTCCTTGCACCATCTCAAATAATCCACATTCTCTTTCTTGCATTCAAACCATGGTGGAAACTGAAAAAGAACCATTGCCATTTTACCAGCCTTTTCGTAAGGCTCAATAGATTGCTTAAAAGCAGTGAACATCAATTCTTTAGAGTCAAAAGGAATTTCACCACGCTGATGACCTGTCATTCCTTGATATGCCTTTACGATGAACTGAAAATTTTCGGGTGTATCCGTTACCCATTTTTCCACGTTCTGTTTCGGTTGGATGGCATAAAAGGACGCATCCACCTCTACTGTAGGAAAGTGCGCACCATATTCCAACAGCTTGTCTCTAGGTGCAATACCTGCAGTATATAACGAATCATGATCTCCCCAGCCTGTCACACCAACATAAATCATCCGCTTCACCTCATTTTTTACATTTTATCATAACTGGAGGTAATTTCTCATGTTTATAGTGCAGAATATGGGAGTAATTGGTATGATTAATGTATCATTGATACTTTCGGAGGCGCTATGAAAAACAAGATTGTTGTTTTTGACTTACTTTTCTATTTGGCTTTACCTTATCTGATCTGGAAATTTGGACAGGAACCGCTTGGAGACTACTATGCGATATTGCTTTCCACTGCGCCGGGCTTTGTCTACACAATCGTTCGTTTCGCTGTTGAGAGGCAGTTTAATGTGACAGGGATGTTTATTATGGTTTCTTTGTTTGTGAGCACGCTCGTTGATATCCTCTCAGGTGATGCCTTTACCATGCTTCAAAACTCGGTATATGTGTCTGCAGGATTTGGCCTATTGATTCTCGGCACCATCCTTATTAAAAAACCTTTAGCACTTTATTTTGGAGCTGATATTGCCTATTTACAGGGTCATAAGCGAGAAGAAAGCTTAAAGCTTTATCGACACAAAACCATTCTGCCTACCTTTTATTTTATTACTGCTGTATTTGCACTAAGAGGTCTTGTGGGTGCAGGATTAAAGTATTATCTTATCGGTGTTTATGGGGTGGACGGGTATGATAGAATACTATTCTTTATGAAGGTAAATGGCTGGATATTTGGTGCATTAATTGCTGCAGGATTCATATATTCGAGTTTGAAAATAAATGATTATTTGGAAAAAACGAAAGTCGTGGATACCAACAATAACGATTTAGTAGAGTAAATTACTCCCTATGGGAAAAATAAATGCCTGCAAGGGAAGTATGGATTTGCAGGCATTTATATATATCTTAGGAACCCTCGTCGGCTGGCATTCTTAAATTCCCTTCGTTTTGGATATTAATTTTGATATCTTGTGTAAATACGAGCTTTGGATAATATTTTGAACGCCAGTTTTTTAATTTCTCTCTAGATAACTCTTTTCGAAAATACTGTCCAATTCCGAGGATATCAGCTTCACTTAATTGAATTTTTGAAAACATCTTATCGTACCTTTCCAGAAGCAATGCTGTCAACGCCTTTCTTATTTCCTCTCTCGAAGCATCTTCCTTAGTTTCTAAAACCATCACATTCAACCGTAATTCGGAATGAAAGTATGGCCTTCCATTTACTATCTTACTATCGTGATTCATTCTGTTTCCTAAAATCATGACACTTCCTTCATTCATCACTTCAATTTTTCCTTGATTGCTTTCATCATTAAAGGCATTGTAAAGCAACGTTTCGTCGGAGTCTATCATATCAACCATTTTCCCGTTTTTGATGACTGCCCCTCCGACAAATTCACATAGAGATTCTTCCCCTTTGCTTATCATGGCAATGGAAACGTCTTTCGTATAGGAATGAATGCTATGATAGACATGCCATACCCTTGTAATCGGAATTTGCGGATTCCAGCCTGCGTTTTTTTCAAAGAAATCCAACAACACCGTTTCTTCAGAATGCTCCTGGTTTTCCAGTGCGGTAAATAAATCCTCTATATCATTCTGGCTAATGACCATTAACGCTTTGGAAGGAACATCCCTTGACCTCATGAAACCAGATATTAAATCCTTCATTCCTTCCTCAGCCAAACTTCTGTCGACAATGATGACTTTGGCATGTAAAAGATCTACGTTGCTCTCCAAATTTGCGCTCATCTTATCAATAATTTGGTTAATCGTGCTACCCGTCTCTCTCACGATAGTTGTTCGTACTTGTCCCCTTGCTGCCTGAGGTACTTGCAAGAATAGCTTATATTCTTCTTGGTTCTTAGTAATCCCAAGAACCACTGGCATCGTTCTATGATTAATATCTTTATTATCCCAACATCCTGCTAGGATTAGAACAAACACAAACATTATACAAAGTCCAAGCTTTTTAAGCACCATGCTTCTTTCCTCCCTTTGAGAGCATCCCCATGCACAATAATGATAATGGTACGGTAATCAGGACGTAAAATCGAAAAAAGGTATTCCAGCTAAAGAGTTCTTCTACATCACTCCAGTTAGGAATCAAGAGACAAATTAGAAAGATGCTCAAAGTAAAAACAAGAGCCAAATAAGATGGTTTTACAATGGGAATAAACGAGTGGGCGATTCTTACTGCCTTCCACATTACTAATGAAAGGAACAGCATGATGAAGGTTATTAAACTCAATAAGAAAAATATAGTGACCCGATCAAACATCAGCCATGTGATGTTGATTGCATCCAATGTCATCACAAAAGGAAAGAAAAAAGTAGATGCAGTAGCCTGACCATAAGTAAGGATTGGGACATAGACTGAAAGAAAGAAACATGGAACAACCAAAGCAATTCCCAAAAAAACATTCTTTTTCTTGTAAGAAAAATATGGTTGTACAAAACCAAGAAACAAAAACCCTCCACCTATAGCAAAAAAGCTATTCAAGAAATCCTGTTTCTTCAAGAAGGAAAAGTCAGAATTCCAAACAGGGTAGAGGTAGTTCCAATCCACATTTTGAAAAGAAAAAACCATGACAAAGATAATGAGCGGCAAAAAAAGATAGGCAATCACTACCCCAGTCCTAAAGATGGCTTCTACCCCCTTGATGGCCATATAACAAGTGATAACCAATAATAAAAGCATAATGGCCCAGAGCGGAGTATTCGATAAAAACACTATGGTGATGATTTCTGAATATGCACGGACGGAAATAATCATCGCCATCATAAAATACGCAAAAATCGGAAGAAGGAAGAGTACTTTTAATAACTGTCCTCCTTGTGTATAAATTTCAATGATATCCTTACCAGGAAAAAAGGCCAAACCTTTCAAATACAAATAGACAATACAAATATGAAGCAGCACGCCTATCAAAACAGGTATCCAGTGGGACTCATCAGAGCTACCGATAATATTGGCTGGGTAAAGAAAGAAAATGAGACCAAGATGAGTCAACAAATATATGAAAACTACCTGCCAGCTTTTATCCACTATTTATATCACCCTTTGAAAAATCCATATTTAAATACGGGACGCCAAGCGTATTTATACTGGCAAAATATCCACAAATCAAAAACACTCCTGCCATGATGCCTAGAACACCGAATATAGACGCTAAAATCAAAATGGTATACTTCAACATCCGAATGGTGATCAAATTCTGGTAGCCAATGACGGTTGCGTTGGCAATGGTTGTTGCCGCCAACACTATAATGAGAAGATTGCTGACCAATTTAGCCTCAACAGCTGCTTGGCCAAGGATAATCCCCCCTACCATGGTAATGGTTGGTCCGATACTTTGGGGCAACCGGATACTTGCTTCTACAATTAACTCCAAAATCACCAGCATCAGGATGATTTCCACTAAAGCAGGATATGGAACACCATTTCGGCTTTGTGCAATCGATAAGGCCAATTCAATCCGTAAGACCTCCGGGTTGACAGCAACCAGCGCAACATATAATCCAGGAGCAATTAACGCAATCATCACTCCGATTAATCTTAATACTCGAATGGAAACGGTAATTGGCATAGGAAAGTTTTTATCATTTTCTAAAATAAAAATATCCCAAAAAGTGCTCGGCAGTATATAAGCAAACGGAAAACCATCGATAAAAACAACCACTTTCCCTTTCACCAAACAACTAGCAGCTTGTTGGGGTATTTCTGTAGCATGAATTCTACCCACTGCACTCCATGGGGATAGTTTCAGTACTTTCATTAAGTCCTGTATCGATTGTAATTCTATCTCTGAGCCGTTCTCTAACAGTTCTATTGTTTTTTGTAAAAGCTTTTTATTTACACTTTTGGCATCGTAGCTGATTGATACATTTTTCTTCTGTCTTTTCCCTATCAAAAAATCTTTCACTCGCAGCTGATCAGATACCAATCTTTTTCTGAGTATCCCAATATTCACTAACCTTTCTTCATTGAAAGAGTTTAATGGACCTTGCAATACACTGCCATTCGTAGGCTGTTCCACCGGTCTGCTTAATGACACTCTTATCGGTTCTAAACTTACCACGAAATTTTCACAATCTTCGAAGACTAGTATCAATTCACCTTCTAAGACAGCAGTGATTATTTCATGTTCCTTGCTTATTTTCTTTCCATTACTGATTAAGTAGTCTAGCACTCCTTTATGCATGAGGGTCGCTGTCGTCACATGTTTTTCAATTAGTTCCAATGATTTGGCTAAATCAACTAGACTCCGTACACCAATAATCTCAAACTTGGTCTGATTGAATTCCTCTTCTATTACAAAAAAATCATCACTATCACTTAATTTATCCTTTAAGGAGCCTAATAGAGAGCTCATATCATGCTTCCTTTCACCATTTTTAGGATATTCCACTACTTCCTATTAGTGTTTCCTTGAAGGAATTATATATGTAGACTCTCAATTTATTGGTACGGGTAGAATGAATAAATGCCCAACCAAAGTTCTCATACCCTAAAATTTTATTGTTTATCAATAAATTTTATGTTATATTCAATAAAAACATCGTAAGTGAGGTGCTCTTGTGCTCCATGAAACAGGATTTTCAAGCTAGCAGTTTTACTTATCTGGATCCCGCTCCTTGCTTTATATATCTTCTGGCTACCGTAATGCCATTAATACAAAATCAAAAAATGTTTTAAAGGTCTGAGGGGAGCACATGAAGATTTTTATTAATGTGGATGTAATGTTGGCAAAACCAAAAATGAGTGTAACAGTAGAGAGGGTAGGGATAACGATGGCAAAACTATCAATTTTGAAAAATGGTAAAGCAAAGGCTATCTGCATGGCGTTGGATTGTCGGCCTGGAGATATTATCGAATATCAAAATGATGAGGAGGAAACCCAAAATGGCTAGGAGCATGGATCTTAGCTCAGAGATAAAAAAGAGAGAATGGTACATAGTTGGCGCAATCAAGCAACTCGTTCGATTCGGCTGGCAACAGGCTCTCTCCTGCGTGTTTCCTGTCGTTATTTTTGCATCCCTAGCCATAACTCAAGTGATTCCTCTCCCCTTCTTACCTCGTTATGATTGGCTTCTGGTTATCTGCATTCTGATGCAATGGTGGATGTTACGGTTTGGACTTGAAACCCGCGATGAATTAAAAGTTATTACCTTGTTCCACCTTATCGGGCTGGCACTTGAGATCTTTAAGGTGCACATGGGATCTTGGGCCTATCCAGAGGAAGGCTATTCCAAAATTTTTGGAGTGCCATTATACAGCGGATTTATGTATGCAAGTGTCGCGAGTTATCTTTGTCAGGCTTGGAGAAGGTTGAATGTCGAGCTCATTGACTGGCCACCTTTTTGGGCTGTGGTATCACTTGCAGCAGCCATTTATTTGAACTTTTTCTCTCATCATTATTGGATCGATATTCGTTGGTGGTTATCTGCTTTAGTCATTATTCTGTTTTGGAAGTCTTGGGTCCGTTATGAAGTTGGTGAAAAGAGTTACCGTATGCCTATCGCCCTTTCCTTTGTCCTAATCGGATTTTTTATTTGGATCGCGGAAAACATCGCAACATTTTTCGGCGCATGGGAATATCCAAATCAAACAGAGGCATGGAGCCTTGTACATTTGGGAAAGGTGAGTTCCTGGCTATTGCTCGTGATTGTCAGCTTTCTTATTGTGGCGACATTGAAGCGGGTGAAGGGGAAAGGTTCTAGTAGCTTAAATGATAAAATTGCTTTCCATAAATAAAAACCTTGGCATGCAAGCACGCCAAGGTTTTTTTATAACTAAATGTTACCCAATAGAACCTTCCATCTCGACTATATTAAAACGAATATAATTTCAAGAAGTGCATAATATCAAGGTTTTCTTTGTTTTACGCAACATGAAAATTTAGTGTTTTTATAATTTTAAAGAATTAACGGTATCAAAAGTGGTATCACGAAACCGTGGTACCACTTATTATTTTTATTCATTACCTCAAATCAATATGCCGTCTACATTTTGTACACACGAAATAACTTAGCTTACATACTCCAAGATATCCGCGATCACATTCTTTCTCCTGCCTTTCATGTACTCCAACAGGAAATCAAGGTAAACAATCTCGATTAACTTTTCCACCGTAAGCTCATGTTTAGGAAAGAAATATGATAAGTCTTCCAGTAGCACCTCTGCCCTCAGAGCATCTTCCTTATCTATTCTTGTGGAAACAAGGGTCGTGCTTCTAGTTGGTATAATCGGTTGATCCTTAACTAATGGCAACTCCTGTGTACGGACAGTAACTCGGTTGTAAATCGCCCCCACATTTGAATCGTTCTTCCGTACTTCATCCAGGAAGTCCAGGAATATATGTTCAACCAAATCACGTTGTGGAAAGACCTTTTCTGAATCGCACAACTGGTCAATGTCATCACATAGCACCTGGGCCCGCAAATACATATCATTTGGTACACGGATCTCAAACTTGTATCTCTTCTCACTCAATGAGTTGATCATGATTTGAAAGATGTTTCTTTCTTCAAGCGCAGCCTTTTCCTTTTCAATCAGATTATACTTGCTGTATATAAACGCTCCCAAAACATCCCCTCCTATAATTGCAGTTCATTCATCAGAATCCTGTGTGCTGCCTGTTTGACGCTACGAAGACCCCATTCTACCTTCAATTCGATTAACTTCTCATAGACGTTCCTGTGCACTCTGGTAGACACATAGATTCCTGTTTCAATATATTTCTTATCTTTTGCATGCCTGATGAAATCTCTTTCTACAGACAGTTTATAGACGTCTGCTAGAAACGAATGAAACTCTCCACTATGACCTTTTGAAAAACTTAATCTGGCAATCTCTAATTTTTGGCTAGACGTCACAGGGACTATTACCTGAAGCTTTTTGTCTGAACGTTGTTGACGTCTTTGAGGCTTCATATCTACTTTTACCGGCTTGAATTTCTCAAACATAGGGTTGAGCGTGCTCATCCCCCACTCCCCTCTCCAATTCATTTATACTTGTTATCCCAATTACAGAATTATTGAGTTACAGAATTACGGTTTAAAAACCGGGGAGGGATAGGTTGATTCCACCTTCATTCTTCACCTCAATTCTCCTCCCCTCCCCTTGCGGCTGTAAGTCGGGAGTAGGGACGTCTTTTACTGCATTCTGGCCGTATATTTCCGCATTCTGCTCCAACCAATACTTTGCCTCCCTCAAGGACCATTTAGGCTGTGGAAGAGTGACGTCAACCCCCTCCTCTTGATCATAGAAATAGGGTTTCATCAGCTGGTGAAATAGTGGAGAAAAGGCAGCCGTGAATAATGCAGCTCTTATAATCTGATTGCGATCTAGGGACGTCATCTTGTTTAGGTCATCCACGTACTTCCGAAAGACATCATGATACCTTACTGTTGGACGGTACACCATTGTCAGACGTCACCTCCTCCACCATTTCTAAAAGTAATGTGTGCCCTTCAGACGTCAGGAATACGTCTGTACGCTTCAATAAGACTTCTGCCAACTCTTTAGTCATCTTCATTTACTTATTCCCTCCTTGCGTCAATTTGGCGTCCTGTGGATGCCTTTAATAAACTCTATGTAAGTGGACTTATATTATTACTCTTAGAATTATATTTTTTATTTATGAACGTCAATTTTATAAAAGGAATTGCTTTTGTGTATGTTGAATGGGATATGTGGAGGTGTTACGATGCCGATAAAAGGATTTACATGTAATTTGAGAGTTATGTTTGCTGAGGAGAAAATGAAGAATCCTACCTTTACACAAATTAAGTTTGCTAAGAAGATAGGGTTAAGCACGACAGCCTTAAGCGCCTTGGTAACCGAAAGGAGTCTCCCTAGTTTTGAAGTGGCTTATTCCATAGCTAGTGAGCTAAATCGACCAATTGAACGAATTTGGGTGAAGTTCGATGATAGAGTCGAAGTCAAAGAGAGTGATAGTGTATGAGAAACAAAATTGAAGTTGGTGATACAATCAGAAATCCTGAAAATGGCCTTGTTGGAGTCTTAAAGAAGGAAGAAGGTAGAGAAAACTACTACGTTGTAGGGGAACATGAGTATGCAGGTAAATGGCAAACTGCCGGAGGATCTTTGAGAGACTACCAAAAATGGGATTTGTACCAGAAAGGGGATAAAGAGAATGCCGATTAATAAAACAAGAGGATTTTTAAAGGTTGGAAAAATAATCTCAAGTGGCGCAGCTGGTAAAGTTACAGGTAGAGCTTTAGGGAAGTTTTCTAAGTAAATCATAAAGTAGGGATCATATGATAAAAGTGAAAGATATGCCAAATACATGGAAAATAAAATATCCAAAACGAAAAATATACCTTATGCGTGATCATAATTGGGCGTTTTCTGCTTGGGAAATTAGTAGGTTGAATGGAGAAATTTTACCTGGCGCAAGGCTATTACATGTAGATTTTCACGATGATTATTGGGATCCAGAAGAAACAATTGAAATTAATACGGAACAAGATGCAATATTAGCAGGTAAGAAGTTAAACATAGCAGAATTTATTAAAGCAGCAGAATCAACTGGAACAATAAAAGATGTTTATATGATCGGTGATTATAGTATGGCAACTCAAAAGAAGGTTGTTCATTCCTATAGTTATTATCAATTTGAAAACGAACATCGATTGAATTTTTTTCAACCTGAGAATCAAAGTTTTATATTAGATTTGGATTTAGACTTTTTTAATATACACGCCCACAATAGTATAAGTGCATATAATAGCAATCCTTATCTTTACAGTGATGAATATATAAAGAAACACTTAGAACGATTTAAACAATATGTAGATTGCTGGGATATTATTACTGTTTGCATATCACCTGAACATTGTGGTGGTAATGAAGCCGCGCAACACTTATTGGATTTATTTTTAGAAGTCTTTGAGTTGACGAATGAACCATTTATAAAATGGTAATTAAACAGCAAAAAAGCCCCTCCGTTGCAGGAAGGGCTTTTAATTATTTTCTTAACTTATTCAACAATTGTGTGTTTTGTGCTGCCGTACCACTATAATTATTAATACCATGTTGCTTGGCCAACTTTTCACGATTAGCATAGGTGGAATCTTTATTAATGGAATTCAAATAATCAACAATACTATCAGTTTGTAGATTTCCTTGGGCTGCCTTAGTTGCATTAGTAAGGGAGCTCGGCCCACCAGCAACTAGTAACACCTGTCCAACCACAATCGTATAGTTACTATCAAGATTGTTCCAATCTCTAATTTGTTGGACTGTACTGCCATATCGTTGACTTAAGGAATAAACCGTGTCACCTGAGACCACAGTATGATAGACGGTCGATGTTTTTCTTGTTAGACCAAAGCTCCGGACCATCCCATTCACATGGCCACGGGCAATATTCTCAATAAAAGAAGCTGATTTGAGCTTTGCTGCATCTTCCGCATTATCGATAAATCCATTCTCGGTTAGTAGAGCTGGCATGTTAGATTCACGCAACATATGGAAATTCGCTGTCTTCTTTCCTCGATCACGGAAGTTTACGAGCTTCATAATTTCCTCATGAATTAGATTCTGATATGTGGTTGTTGGGGCTCCTACTCCTGGATAAATAAAATCTTCATACCCGGTTCCACCACCTGCATTGATGTGGACGGAAAGAAGGAAGTCTGCTCCCCAAGCATTGGCTGCATTCGTACGCTGAGTAAGGGAAAGCGTTTGATCTCCCGTTCTACTCATAAGCACAGATACATCATTGAACTCATTTACTAACATGTCTCTAATACGCGTGGAAATTTGCAAAGTCAAATTCTTCTCCTGTAGACCGTTCCCGACTGCACCTGGATCTGTCCCACCATGACCAGGGTCAATAAATATTTTTACCATTCTTAATCACCTCATATTATTTTTATGAAACCAGTAAATAAATGCTTGTACTCTTAACCTGATAAGACTCCATTCCTTCTCACCTCCCCAAAAGAAAAAGCCACCCAAATAGGCAGCTTTACTTCTTCATTAATCCTTGCGCTTTTAATGCGTTCTCTTTCAGTTGCTGCGCTTGTTTGCTGACATAGGTGTTCTTCCAGATGCCCCAGAGGTTCCAGGCAAGAAATGCTGTCATCATGACAGCTGCTACAAACGGTCCAACATACTTCTCTAAATCCCATCCAAATACTGCAGTTAAAAAGATTGCAACTGCAGATCCCCAAGCGCTTAATAAAATACCCCAATCTTTCCAAGTTTGTGGTTTTGTGTACATATTATTGTCCTCCCATTCCTAATCCGTTTTTGAATACCAGCCAACAAAAAGCTCCTAACCCCGCAGCGAAAGGTGTGGCGAAAATAAAAAAGACCTTCCAGGCGAAAGTCTTCATACTTTTGTAATTTTGCTCATGCATTTTATTGGAATTTTCGACTAGCTCTTTAAAGTCATCGAATTGCTTTTTTATATCATCTTCTACTTTATCTAGCCTTTTATGGGCCGACTTTGCACTTTCGTCTGTTCTCTCCGCCATTTCTTTTACATTGCGAAGGTTCTCAAACTTTTCAGTGTGGCTAAAAACCGTTTTGTCCACCTCATGGAGGGTTTTCTGTATGTCTTTAATCCCATCTTTCATTTCCCTCACATCTTGTTCTCTCATGTCTTGCGCCTCCTCCATTGACAACAGTATAATCGCCCCCTTCTATATTCAGCATTTACTAACCTCACTCCCTTCCACACAAATCGAGTAGAGGGAAAATAACTTAAATTATTTTCGCCCCTCTCACACCACCGTACATACGGTTCCGTATACGGCGGTTCAATTTATATTACAGTGTGTACTTTTAGATAATGTTCTAAAGCAGAGGGGAATCCCCTCTGCTTTAATCTTTTGTTTGAGATAGCTCTATGAATAACTTTTGATAGTCCGATGAACCGGTAACCTCTCCGACAGAAAGTTAACCCTTTCGCTTCTTCCTTCGGAATTCCTAGTTGGACAAGCGATTTGATTTGTTTTTTCGGTACCTTCCATTGCTTCCAAATGATAACTCTGATTCTGGAGCGAAGCTTCTGGTCTATCTCAGTCATTGCTGTTTTCATATTTGAAGTTCTAAAGTAATTAACCCATCCGATTATGACTTGTTTTAGTTTTATTATTCGATAGTCCAACCGTATACTCCAATTTCGCTTTGTTAATTTCCGAAGCTTCCGTTGGAATTTTTGAATGGAGTCAGGATGAGGTCGTACTTGATATTTCTTACTTTTACTATCGTAGTAGTAACCAAAACCTAAGAATTTCAAGTCATTGGGACGAGAGATTTTACTCTTTTCCATGTTGACTATCAGTCCTAATTTCTTTTCTATGAACCGTACAATTGAATCCATCACTCTATTAGCCGCTTTCTCACTCTTCACAAAAATTAGGGCGTCATCTGCATATCTTACAAATTGGAGTCCTCTACTTTCTAGTTCCTTATCCAATTCGTTCAACATAATATTACTCAGAAGTGGACTTAGGTTTCCTCCTTGCGGAGTCCCAACTGGTGTGGTCTCATATCTTCCATTCACCATCACTCCACTGACGAGATATTTTCTTATTAGAGAGATGACATCTCCATCATCTATTGTGTTAGAGATGATTCGCATGAGTTTATCATGGTGGACTGTATCGAAAAACCTTTCAAGATCAATGTCCACAACCCAGTTATGTCCATCATTTAGAAATTCAAGGCTTTTAATAATTGCCATCTCACAGCTTCTTTTGGGTCTGAAGCCATAACTAAATTCGCTGAACTGCTTTTCAAATATCGGGCTGAGTATTTGATGGATGGCTTGTTGAACTACCCTATCCACTACTGTTGGTATTCCCAATTTGCGCATCTTGCCATTTTCTTTTGGGATTTCCACTCTTAAGGCAGCTTGTGGTTGGTATTTTCTTGTTCTGATGCGCTGACGCAGCTCGTCTTTGTGCTCTTTCAGATATTGCTTTAATTCATCGACCGTTATTCCGTCGACCCCACTCGCACCTTTGTTTTTATAGACACGAAGGTAAGCTTCATTCATGTTTTGATTACTTAGTATTTGTTCTAAAAGTTCCACACTCGTTTCTCCTATCCGTTCACGTAGTAAGTGATTATTCCATTTTGGTTATCCTCTGAGATACGCTCATACGTTCACCATTAACACATTCGGAACACTTCACTTACGCATTCGTGGTGTCGAAACACTATAAATTGTTCAGCCCTTCATGGAATAATTCCACTACTATGGCTTCGGCTGACTTCTTGCGGCAAACCTTTTTCGACTGTACCTTGGTACATCCGCAAGACCTCCCAGGGTAAGACAACTATCTTTCCTCTTTTACTCGCCTGATTTACCCTACAAAGTTACGCACATCTTTTGGACTTTGACTTGTTGAGGAGCCTCATCCCTTTGAAGAGCCTTAGTATCAGATTTCTGTTCGTCGAGCCAAGATTTTATTCCACGCTTCCTCCCGCCCTTACCTCACGGTAAGTACCTTGCGCTTCCTTAGTGGTTGGTCGATGTGTACCCCCACAGTGGACTTTCACCACCTAGATAGATGCCATGCCTGGCACACTCAAAAAAACGACCCGTTAAGGTCGTTCGGCTAGTGTGTTTACGAAAAGGTTTCTATATGATGACTTATCTATATCTAAGTCACTTCTAATAATGCGAATGCCGATTGTGACTAATAGCAAACCAAGTAAATAACCAGCGAGAATTATGGCTGATTTTGTAGTTAGAAATATTAAAAGGAAACATACTATTTTGAATAGAATATTCATCACTTCCTCCTTTTACTATACCTTATTTTAATTATACCTTAGTTATAACGAATATTGTCCTCGAGATTGAATGAAGAATTGAGTATTTATTTGTGCGTTAATTCTCCCTCTTTCGTTTGGTGTTAGCGAGACAACGTGCTTGCCCCTTGCTACCTTTCCATCGCTATCCTTAGTCAAATATGGAATGAGGTTAATCGCATCAGCGCTATTGCCTGAAAAAGAAACGAGGTTTCCGTCTACCCTTATCTCTACATTATTTGGCATAGTATCAAGTAGGAAGATTCCATGCTCAATAGGGTGAGTGTGTGGATCTAGTTCTACTTCGTGTGTGTGCGGGCTAACTGTATGTGTGTGATCGCTTACCTGGTGGGTGTGTGGCGAGACACTGTGAGTATGATCAGAAACTGTGTGTGTGTGTGGAGAAACACTTACCGTATGCCAGTGGTCAAAATCTGATGTGTCGATCGTTACTCCATGAATATGACTGCTGCCATCTGGTATGGCCATACCTGTCATATATGGAATAATCGTAGCTGGGAACCCATTCGCTTGACCGCTAGTTGTCGAGGTACCACCTCCACTGCTTGTTGTTTGTCCGCCTCCGGATGAAGTAGTCTGTCCACCTCCAGAAGATGTGGTCTGTCCACCGCCTGCTGAAGTTGTTTGTCCCCCTCCTGCAGAGGTGCTACGCACAACAGCTCCACCACTCTCTATACCTCTTGAATATCCGCGAAAATAGTCAGTTTCAAACCACAGCGTAAGTTCGTTTATATTCACCATTCCGTCGGGCAAAAAGAATACAATTTCGGCAGGGTGCTCGTCGTCAGCATTGTCGTTATAAGAATAAGATAGGAGATTCGTTGCGCCTTGGGCATAGACTTCGTTAATTTTCTGTCTTCGTTCTAAATCAGCTTGCGTCGTGCTCAAATCTTCTGTCAAACTACCAATCTCTAATTGGGTATTGCCGGGGGTGCCTTTAGTATCTGGCCGGTGTTCTTTCATAATTAATAAATCCATACTAGGAAAATCATCTAGTTCTAAGCGGACCACATTTCCTTCTTTCAGCTCATCAATTTTGGCACCTGTTATTTTAGAAACATCTGCAGCTGACACTACCAAGGAGACAATTGGCTCTTTCCACCTTTTTAGGAGTGCTTGACTGCTGGCCATTAAAGTTGCAGCATCTTCAAAACGTTTGTCTACCCAAACGGTCTCTAAAATTCCATTCTCAGCGACTGATTCTGCATCCTCGATGTAAGGAACCCCGTTATTCACAGACTCTATGGTCAATTGATTTACGCCTTCTCCGTACCCTAATGGATATATGCGATTGAAGACGCTCATGGGATTCTCTTCTATTTCAAAGTTAATTAGATTATGTCGCTCTTTTATCCGACAAACCGGTTCTATATTCGGCCGAACAAGATTCAGGGTCCACGGATATGTGGTTGTGTCCCATGTCCATCGGTATTGCTCATCAAATGGTTTGGTCACACTGAAAATTGCAGATAGTAAATTTTCGTTTTCCCACAAGTAATGAAAATATCGAGTGATTTCAACAGATCCCAGTTGCCAATGCGGTTCTTTTTGCTGGCCCAAGAGATACTCCAGTACTTCGTTGGTTGGCAGGTTGGTTAACTGGTGATCTTTGAACAACGTACTTCCTAAGAGAGTTGCAAGAACATGCTCGCATTCAAAAGAAACGGATAAGGAACTTTTAGATGTCTTTTTAGGAATGATTCTAAAGAGACCGATGTATTCTGATTCAACTGAAATCTCAACGTATTTCAACAACTTTACCTTTTGAATTTTCTTGTCATTTATCGGCAAAGAAAATGATGCTTGCCATATCTGATTATTGGTTCTTGTGTAAGAAATAGCATAAGCATTTTCAAGTATGGCTGTTACATTTCTTTGTAGATCTAGTGTTTTTATCACTAATTGACCACCCTCTTTTTGCTCAATTATTTAGCATCATTTTAGGGAATCTAGACCGTCTAAAAAACTTTGTGCTTATTTAGAACTTATTTAGAAGTTTCCCCATGAGACTTGTTATACTTTCAAGACGAAAAAAAGAGCCTGTGATTGGGCTCTTTTTTCATTTCATTTATAATTCTTCTTACCGCACTCTTTCCTCCTACTGAGTAGTTTTTAAATAGATGTGTTTGTGTATTAAGCCCAAAAATAAACAGAAAATAGTAAAATAATAAAACCACCCCTGCATAATCGGCTCTAGTAAAAATGTTACAATCATCGCAGTAAAACAGGATATAACTAATCCTTTTAAAAATACTGGTAAATCACTTTTAAGGAATGTCCTTAATGAAATTAATCCCAATAGAGAAAAAATAACTAACAAGACGAAAGGTATCAATCCTGCATCGTATCCCACATCGAGCCAAAGATTGTGAGCATAGTTTAATGATAACTCTGTTTTCCTTCCGCCAGATGGATAGCTGAACATACCTTTAAAAGATTCGCCCCAGGCTGTAAAACGAGGATCATCAATAGCCGAGAAGTTTCTCATTCTATTTCCGATAGTAGTGCTGAACCATTTGTCTTTAACTCCAAATATGTTTCCAATGAATAACAGAAAACCAAGAATAGAGAAAAAGAAAATAATAACCGTGCTCATTATTTTCCTCGGTGTTAATTTTGTCGTATAAAAAAACACCGCAATACACGAAGCGCCTAGTATGAGAAGCCCAGTTCTATTCCCAAGACTCAGGGAAACATAGATAGATATAGCCGAAACCGCTAAGATAAGGAGTTTGGTTATTTTCATTTTCTTTATATTGTTGTCCCTGAGAAACAATAAAGGTGTTAAGGCAATTCCAAGTGATACATAGGTATTCATTCCAGTTGCAGAAAGGAAATTCTCGCCCCATAAACTCATTACAGCACGTCCGCCGTATGTGGGGGAAGCATTTTCAAGACTTCCATATATCTGCGTTGTTCTAACTATGCTCAGTATCGCAAACAACATCGTACTAATTGCCACCGTAAAAATCAGACAATAACTTTTTTTGATGGGGTTTTTGTTGTTGATAAAAGCGTACCCCGTCCAATAAAAAACAATTGGCGCAATAAGGTAGCCACCCAATACTAAGGTAACATCAGAAAACCCATACAATTTTACAGTTATAGCGTAATAAGCACTAAATAACATGAGTAGCGAACTCATAATTATTAATCGTTTAGTCATCTCCTTGAATATTATTTTCCAAAGAATAAAAGGTAGTAACAAGAAAGCAATTACTATTCCTTTATTTAAAAAGTTGGCTGCATACAGGCCGACAATTATAATAAACAGTATTTCTGCATTTGATAATTTTGAGTTTTGGCCCATTTGTGTAGTTGTCATGTTATTCACCCCTTGAAAATAATACCATGACAACTAATTTTTTTCATTACTTATTGTTAAAATAAGTAACACTACCTCGGATTGAAGTAATACCTTGCAACTTGTGTGTGTACATATTCATATCCGTCGAATTTGGGTATTTTTGATTGCGTATAAATAATCTATTAGTTGCTCCATCCACCACCCCGTATAGATTCATTACAGAAGTAGAACTCCCATAATGTTCTATCGGAAAGGTGAAATACCCTTGTATAGGCTTAGTTGTTTCTGGTAATGTCACTACTAATAAACGAGTCGTAGGTAAAGCAGAAACGTCTCCAATATCTATCCGAAAAGTGTAATGAGTAAGCATTTCATCAGTGATATAATTACCAACTACATTTGTTGTTGGAACATCTCCTTCAACGGCAGTTGATCCAGAGTTAAGATACTGTAACTTAGATGAAAAAGATTTGCTTGTTAGACGATTTTTCTTTAATGATTTGACAACTCTTTTTAATTCCCAGTCCACTCCCCCTACAGAAGCATCACCCATCAGGTTATAGTACAAAACCAAGTTCAGGTCTGTTGCCGTTTCTTCGAAAATAACTGCTGGTTTATATAAACCCCTCCCAGCTACAGCCCTCGTTAATAGATTTTCAGATGATAAAGAAAACCCGAAACCATCAGACGACTTAAAGAGCATGATATTATTAAATTGCAAATCATCCGCAATCATAATCAAGCCTTCTGCGGATTGGTACATTTCAAAATGCCATAACGTCTTACTTGTACCCTGCACTTCGCATGTAGTTAAATTTGTCCACGTTTTTAGATCATCACTTTGAACCCTTTTCAATTTGTAGCCATCTGTTATATCAATGAAATACATAAAGTATCTACCGTTAAGATACACGACATCCGGTGACACAATTGCATTTGAAGATTGATAGATAATTTCTTTTTCTGACCAAGTGCGCCCATCATCTGAACTTTGTAACCAGTAACGGTCACTAATCCCTGTACCGTTTTCACGATAGATCAAATGTAATGTATAACCATTTTTATCTAATATCCAACAAGGGTCAGAATAGTGTCTTCCTTGTGCTGGATAAGGTTGCAGTGGATTAGTAACTCCGGGAGGATTTAGCCAATTCTTTCCGTCATTTGATACATAAATACAAGGATTTTCATACGCTTCACTATTGTCCTTGTATGGAGTGATAGCCATCCAATAGTTATAACCGTTCCACTTTCTAGGGAAGTTAATAATCTGCGGATGTACGTATTCGGTATTTCCGTATGGTGATACTGGCATATTCACATTTGTAGCAGTATCAACGGAGTCTATTGCCACACTTACGAGGTCTATGCTATTTCTCCCAATAAACCTTGTATTAATGGGATTGGAAATAACAGACTGCGTATTTTGTGCCAAGAGCGCGGTAACGTTTTGATTCTCTGTCCGCACTCTATGGTCAGGAGAGTCGTAAACTGTACCATCTGTACCAATCTTCAATTGTTCTACAGCTGGGTCAATGGTGGACGCGCCTATCACTTGATCTACTTGCGTTTGTACATAATCTGCAGTTTCATTCGCTTGGTTTGCTACGTTCAGCGATTGTTCTGCCGTATTTTTTGCTGATTCCGAATCAACTTTTGCTTTTTCTGCTGCATCGATTGCATCATTTATATATTCTACTCCCTTATAGATAGGAAATCCTACCCCAATCGGAATTTTTGGAAGAGGCATATCACCACCGTCCTTACGTGTATTGGTCTCTCACTTTTATTGAAAAATTCAAATTCATATTTGAACCTGTGATGTATATTTCATTGGTTCCTGGCATCAAGGTTATAAATTCACCGAGGATAAAGGTCTCTTGTCCGTCTTTAATAAACTCATAATCTTTTCCTTTAACTTCGAATGTTGCATTAGTAAAGGTTCCTAAAGAAAAAGATTTCCCATTCCCCTCGATTACAACGTTTTCACCCGAACCAATGATTAAGAATTCAGGAATAATTGCAGTGCCATTTATTGTTGTTTTTACAGTCTGTGGAGACGTAATTGTGACATCGTTTACGTACAATGTGTCTATAGAATAGCTATCATCAAAAGTAACTAGAGTACTGTCCCAGTTGATTTCATGATTCTCAACATTTGCATATTTGACTGGATCATTGGCAACAAAGTTTATTTTAAGTATGAATTCTTCTTCAGCTCGGCTGGGTACTATGGGCCCGTTTAGCTTCACCATGTAATGCATATCTGGCTCATAATCACGTACCATCTTTATTTCTCTTGGCTTCCCATAAGGATCCAATAAAAAAGCAACGAGCTCATTAACTCGCCGCTGCATATTCATATGAAACTGGTCTATGATTTTTAAAGAATAAGAGAAAGGACGTTCTCTTACTTCATCTCCGAAATCCCACAATCCTTTCCTACCAGGTATTGCTACCGTTATGCTTTCGTAGTTTGGAGTTGAAGGATCTTCATTATTACCTGGCTCACAAAAAAATCCAAAGTCTTCAAATCGATAGTTGTCATCCATTGTGATCATACTAAAATTACCCCCTGAGATCGGGCTTTGACTTTGTTTGTCTGTTGGATTTTCCTACTCATTCCGGGAGCTAATTTGGTATTCATCTCATCTGTATCAAGATACACATGAACATCAACTTTTCCACCGGATCCACCCATTGTTGCTGCTATTCCTTTTCCAATATCACCTAATGTTTTTTCATTCAGTGGGATTAATGCTTCATTCTCTCCTGGCACTTCACCTGCGCCTTGTAACTTACCTCCGTATGCTCCAAAAATGGTTGGTTGCGTGAAAATTCCACCTTTAGCATTCCATTTAATTCCTATACTCGGAACACTTGGTGGCATTAAACTGAAACCTCCACTAATTGTAAACTTAGGTAGTTTAGGTTTGGGAATTTCAATCTTTAATTTTTCTTTTAGTCCTGTGAAAAAACCCTTTATTTTCTCTAGATTTTCAAAGAATTTATTCTTTAATTCAATTGCTTTTCCTACAGACTTAGAAACCATATCAGCGATTAAATCTCTCAAATAGGTAAAGGTGGCTTTCCCAACAACCTTTATTTCGTCCCAGTTTTTATAGAGGAGGACCCCAATCGCAATAAAGCCACCAATTACTGCAGTAATGGCTAGGATTATACCTATCAAAGGTAATAGTCCTATGCCAAGTGCACCTGCTCCTAAAGCGAGAGCAGTAAATATTGTAGATAAAACAA
Organism: Sutcliffiella horikoshii; assembly: GCF_019931755.1. Taxonomy (NCBI): domain Bacteria; kingdom Bacillati; phylum Bacillota; class Bacilli; order Caryophanales; family Bacillaceae; genus Sutcliffiella; species Sutcliffiella horikoshii. The sequence goes on from NZ_CP082918.1 coordinate 3,582,007, forward strand.
CTCCAGCTACAGTTAAGGCACCAACGGCAGAAGTTGTAACTGCAATCCCTGTTGTCAATTTAGGATGTTCATTAGCCCATTCAATTATCTTTGTTGTAAATTCTGCTACATCTGTTACCAGTGGAGTTAATGTCTTTGCTAGCTCAGCAAGGGCCATTTGTTGATCTATTAAAGCTTCTTCGTGTGCAACTAACTCAGGATTCATTTTTTTATATTCTTCATACGCTGAAGCCAATCCCAACTCCGATAATTGTCGAAGGACATAATCCGTGTCCCGCCCGACTAATTTAGCCATTTCTAGACCTCGATTAAACCTTTCAAGTTCCACACCACTACGTTCTAAAAGCTCTGCAAATGGTCCAACAGCTTCACCAGTGGCGAATGTTTCTTGTAAACCATCCGCAATACCTTCTGTTTTCAATGTGTCAGAGAATCTAATTGCAGCACCGTTAATTTCATCTATAACCTTTGCAAGTTGAGCCTCGTTCAAGTCAGTAGCCATTAGGTTAGCCATTGTTTCAACCGCTGAATCTGTTTCACCTGTTACCGCTGCAATCTTCCTGAAACCTTCTTCAATTGCCCCTACATTAAATCCAGCATTCAATGCGTTTGTTTCGAGTCGTGCTAGTTCTCTATTAAAATCACGCATGCTATCAACTAATCCACCGATGACAGCAGCAGGTGCAGCACCTGCTATCGCTTGCAAGCCCTTCTCAACACCATCAAGGGACTTTTTTGACTTTTTGCCACTATCCTCTAACTTATCAAGGTTTCTCTTGAAGTCCGCTACAGTACTCTTAGCATCATTTAGTCTTGCATTTAATTGACGTACCTCTACAGAGTTCTCTCCATAAACTTTTTTGGTTGTTTCTAATTGACTCTCGAGGTTTTTAACTGCACGATCAGTTAATTTCATTTGAGATTCTAATTGTTTTTGAGCCAGTTCGACTTTTTGAGCAGCACTTGCATTTTCTCCAAGTTCTGTATTCTGAAGTTTAAACGCGCTAGTAAGTTCCTTTTGTTCAGCTTCTAACAACTGACTTTCGCTCTTCAGCTTATCAAGCTTGTCCTCTGCATCCCTTGCCTCCTGGGCTTGTTCTGTCAGTCCTTTATTCACTCTTTCCATGGATTGTTGGAGAGAGGTTTCTGCTCGTTCAGCGTCTAAGAGCTTGCTGTACATTTGAGTCAGTTGGCCGGTGGTTGTTTTTGTGTCTTTGCTCATCGCATCATATTGAGCTCTTAACATTCCGGTACGTTTTTGAGCGCTTTCCATCTGTATTTCAAGTTTTTTCTTTTCAGCTCGAAGCTTGTCCGTTGCTTTCGCATCGTTGCCCATAGCTGCTATATGATTTTTGTACTCTTTAGCTGCTGTGTTCATCACTGCATTTATTTCCCTTAACGTTTCTGCATATTGAACTTGTCCATCCATTTTAAAATTTAGGATAACGTTTTTTTCTTTACTTGACACACCCTCACCTCCTACTACAAAAATGGTGTCTCATCAAGGGTGTAGATTTTTTTAGAAAGACTATCTTCATTCAAAGCTTTTGGGTGGTGATAACGAATATGCATAATATATTGTTTGAGTAAATGATTTGGTGTGATGTTGAAAAAGTCCTCCATAGTTAAACCTAGCAAGGTATTTCCAACATAAAAATAAAAGTCCCAATCTAATTCCGGTGATTGGGACGGTTCTTTTGTTTGAAAGACGTTCTTTTTTTTTCTGTTTTTATTTTTTTCATATCAGAGTTTTGGAAATTTTGATTGTTAAATAAATCAAGTGCCACTTGAAAAATACCAGGTAGATCACTTAACGGGATGGAATTTTCCAATTCGTACGGTGTGCAATCTGTTCCGCCTGCTTTCACCATAGCATAAATAAGTGCGTTCATTAATTTCACTTCATTTTTTCCTAGTTGAAGCTGTCCTTTTCCCAACATATTATTTACATCTTTTTCAAAGACATGGTAGGGTTTTCCGTAAGCTTCTTCTACATAAGGGAAAGATTTGAACGTGAATATTACAGGAATATCTACGCCTTGGATTCTGATTGTATCTCGATTGATATTTATGTTTACTAAATCACTGAGTCTTGTCATTTAATTATGCCCCCGTTCCACCTGTGTCGGGTACCAGACTTGCCAGCTGAGATTCGTCACAAATTACTTGAGCCATAAAGTCTTCTGCTTTTATACCTTCAGCTGTTGTTCTAGCAGAATTAAAGTCAACTTTAGTGTTTGCGTTAAATAGAAGTGGAGTAGCAGTCATTACAATTTGTTGAGTCGGAATCGTCGCCTCATCGTTTGTTGTTGTATATGATTCGTCATCTGTTGTGACTTGGACCCGAGGGAACCACCTAGCCATCTTACTACCATCATTCAATGGTGCGATAAAGCCAATCGCAAAATAAGGGTACTCCGTTAAGTTTGAAGAGTCGAAAACCACCCCATTCACTGGTGTCTTTCCGTGCATCTTATCTTTAACCTCAACAGGTAAGGATGTATGATCTAGAGTAAGTGTGTACTGATTATTCTTTGTCGCACTTACAAAAATTTTATTACTAGCCCATTTCCGGACAGTAGCTGGCGCCCCTGCGATTCCAATGGTTTCAATTGTTGGCAGTTCATACATTTCGATGTCATAGGTAGGTAGCTCGCCAGCTGAATCTTTTCCTCCGGTCATAAAGGCAATAAATAAATTTTCTACCCCCACCGGATAAAGCATTTCTTTTGCTTTTGTCATGAATAATTATCCTCCCATTTTCTTTATTATTTTATTAGCCATGATGTCTGCTATCTTATCGCCTTCTGCATCAAATGTGTTCTGGACAAAGTGTTGTCCTTTCACCCTTCCGCGACCGTTTGCTTTTTTATGACCATGTTCAACCATGTGCCAATAGAATGCTCCGTCTTCAAATTCTACGGAAACACGATCGTTTTTAACTACAACTTTCAAGCTATCCCTTAGATGTTTTTTATTTAAATTAGATTTCTTTATGCGGGGCCTAAGTTTTTCTACAAAATATTCCGCTGCTTCTTCTAGAACGTTTTTTTCAACAGTTTTATTTACTTTTAAAAGTGTATTTATTTCCCTAATAGCCTCTTCAAAACCATTATTGTTGGCTGACATTAGTTAACACACCTGACATAAGTGATAAATTGAGTGATTGTATCATCATTTTCGTCATAAGGTAATCCCTCAAACTGACTAAAGGAAACACCATAACTATTTAACGCATTTTTCAAGGGCTCGTAATCCGTTTCTACGCCGTTTGTGATAACGGATATCTGATACATAGGTAACGACTTTAACACCCTAGAGGAGGCTCTTTTGTGCGTCTCATTTACGAATTCATAGACAACATATGGGTACGTAACTGAAGAAGCAGGCTCGTCACGAAAAACAGGAAGGCCAGACTCTTTTAAAATGGACCTCAGTTGTTGAAAACTAACTGACATACGATAAACTCAACTCCATTATGCGGTCATCTTCACGCACATAGGCTCTTTCTATATTAAAAATTCGTTCTTTGATTTTCACCCGGTAAGATTCCTGGTCATTTTCAACTTCGCGATCAAGACGAGTTTCTATCTTTTTCATAATTTCACTGGTGTCCCTAGTTGTGAATTTGTCCGTTGCAGTTACACCGATATTGTTGTATTTCAAATCCCGAATTTTCATGTACCCTAATACCACTCGGTCAGTGTCAGGATCAACCGTTTCCCCGAGTTTTAATAAATCTGCATTCCATTTAAGTTTGTTCGCCTGTCTCTTCGTCATCTTCAAACACCTCCTGGATAAAAAATGGTGTCAAAGCGTCAAGAGCTTGCTGTAGTTCTTTTTCAGAAACACGATAGTCATAGAAAATACTTGCGACCATGATTACAAGCCACTCGTCCTCTTTACCAGTTGCCTTTTTCACATACTTTCTTGCACGCGCAACATAAAAAGGGAGCATGGAATCATCCATGCCCTCTTCCCAGTGAATATGTGATTTTAGTTTATCAGTAAGAATGTCCATTTAATTAGCCTCCAACAGGCTCAGTTGCTCCCACTTCATAACGATAAACAGATGGTTCGAACGGAGAATAAATCAATTGACCATCCAGTAGGTTATAAATCTGGAAACCTACTTTATTTGTACCAGCATATTTCTCAACAAGCTTCTGTAACTCCATAGAACCAATTACGTCCTGAACGTGGAACGTTTTGATATCACCAAAGTAAAAAATTGCTTTGGAAGGATCAGTGCCGTTTGCAGCATCTGTAAAATCTACTTTGTGGCCGAGTAATTTATACCCAATACCGTCAGTTGCTTCTCGTAAAAGCGGACGTCCAGTAGTGTCAGTCATTCCTTCTAAGGCAGTCAAAGCTGCACGGTTGATAATCCACATAGACTTTTTAAGGACTTCCGTAACTGGTTGACCTTTCATCTTAACTAATTCTTGATGAAGTTTTTGTGAGTAATCAGCTGCGGTAATATCCACTGGCGTTGATTCGTAATAAGCAACAGCTTTCTTTGCAAGTGCACCAGGGTTTTCATTGCCGACATCGTTACCGTTAAACATATAGTTAGTTTCTTTACGTACATATGCTTTCTTCAATTCATCAATAACAATTTGCTCTACTGGAGCACCAGACATTTTGAGCAACTTCTTCGTAACAGTTGCCAGTGCATCGAACTCAGCTGGATCAAGAAGAATCTCGTCGAATTCGATATCTGTTTCAGGGATATCAGTAGTACGTTCAGTTTTTGTTACATTAGCATCTGCCTTCTTGACGAGTACAGGGTACTTAACGTTGCCCTTTGTCTTATGGCGTGATCCATATTTACGCAACAAGTTTTCTTCCTGAGCATAAGTAATGATTTCAGAAGCAATGACTTCAGGGATAGTTACGGAACCATTACCTACTTCCACACCAAGTGAACGCGCCTCAGTTTCAGTGATTTTACCAACTACAAAGTTAGCAAATGCAGAACGAATCTCTTTCTCTTTGGTCTTTGTTGACTTGTGTCCACGACTAGAAAGTCCTTTGCCAATTTGGCTCATGATTTTGTTGCGTTGCTCAGGTGAAATGCCTGCTCCACGCTGTTCGCCACCTTCATCTTCTTCACCATCGTCATCCTCTTCCTCATCACCTGAATCATTATCACCTTCATCGGATCCAGTTTCTTCACCATCTCCACTGTCATCAAGGTTTGCTAGTTCATCAGCAATCTCTTGTGCTTCTTCCGTGAGATCGTCTACTTCGGTTTGTACAGCTTCTAATTCTTCCTCCCGTACTTCACCTTTTTCAAGCTTAGTGCGTAATTCAGTTAAACGAGCATTGTTGCGTTTTTGTAATGCTAGTAATAATTTGCGTGTTTTCATTTTGTTACCCCCAATGTCTTATCAATTTTTTTTATTATCGCCAAGCGTTTTTCAACCTGTTTGCCAATTTCCTTACTTCGCACAAGTGACACTTCTGTATCTTCATATGCAGGCAAACTTACTACTGAAATCTCATAAAGCTCTACTTCAACTAGTGTCCTTAAAGCAGGCTCTACTGAATAGTCCCAAGTTTCTTTTCCTTCATCCACCCAAAAACCAAAAGAGCATTGGTCAATATCTCCTCGTTCCATTGATTCCACAAGGTCACGAGCAACAGATGTATTAGGCAATTCAACTTCAAACTTTAGCCCACGACTATCCTCTTCTAAACGAAGGGTTCCGCTTTTGGTTCTACCAATTACATTACTCCAATCGTGATTAATCAACGCTCTAATATCCCCATCGGAAAGTGAACGTGAAAAAGCACCCGGTGCAATGATTTCATCGAAATAATTCCCAATGCTTGTTCTTGAATTAAAAACAGCAGCATAACCGCTAATTACATGAGACTCTTTATTTTGTCCATCTCGGGTTTGAAGGTTGGTGATATTAACTGTCCTCGTCTCCCGTTTCTTTCTCACCTTCATCACCTCCCTTCAAACTATCATCAGTCGCTTTTTTCTCGCCAATTTTTGATAGGTCGTTAGAGATGTAAATTGCTTGTGTTTCAGGTGTATTCTGCTTAGGAAAACCAAGCATGTCAGCAACGTTATCCGGTGAGGTGATTCCAGTACGTACGATGTTGTACCCAATATTTGTTTTGGTACTATAGGTGACAAAATCAAGAATGTTTATTTTGAATTTTAATCGCTTATCGGAATTTGAACCTAAAAAAAGAAGACTCAGATGGTCTTCAAAGTTTTTCATTATTGGACGTACCGCTTTATTATGCAAGTACATCATAGCTTTTTCTAAATCACTTTTCATGAGTGCGGTATAAGTATCAACATTAATCCCCAGAAACTTACCTAGATCCTTTTTGTAAACATTCAAGTAAGCTAATATTTTATCATCTTCTATCGGGCTTTTTAACGTATCAATGTCGTACCCTTTACCTAGTGGTATGAGTTTTACTGTTCTGGACTCATCAATTGCTTCTAATTGATCTAATATTGCATTTATAAGCTTTGACTGAGCAGCATTTTGCGGGTTGATGTGAGCATCTAGCTTAAGCAAGAAGGCAAGGAATCCACCTTTCTTATACTTATCCGTCAATACCTTCTCGGCATTCATTACACCTTCCAGTGTGTCTTTGCCTAACGTTTTTAGTCCCACTCCTCTTAGGTGATTAGTCCCTACGTTTTTTACCTGTCTGATCATTTCGGATGGAATCTCTACCCCATTTATCTTAAAGCGTTGTTTTAAATTGGTGATTTCACATTGAACATTGGCTGGCAAGTGCAATTCTTTATTGTTTAGAAGGGGAAATACCTCACCTTCCAACAAATAAGTGTTTGTCATAAGCTTAATAAATTCAGAGCCTGTCAGATAACTGTTGGGATTTTTTAGTGACTTTATGGATGGGTGGTCGTTTATTTCATTTCCATCCTTATCCTCTAGCACAATGTCCGCCAGCATGATTTGATTACTAATATCTTGCATTAGCTCGTAAACATCACTTGATTCTAAGATGTTTTCATCATTTATATAATGGCTACCATAATTGACGGTATGAGAGTAAATATCCTCAAACCAACCTCGTTTCTCCATCTGTCGATATAAAAAATTTGAAAACCTGTCCCTTAAACCCAATTTACCACCTCCTATCTATAGATAGTGCTTATTAATTCATCCATACCATTTTCATCTACATCGTCCATTGCCGTCATAGTTTCTTTATGGGCTACCAGAAAGGCAACAAATCCGTCAATCTTCTTCTTTGACTGTCGTTTACTAGGGCCTTTCATTCCATTTATGTTGGTAACAACTACAAGGTTAAGGGCGCAATAGATGAACAATGGATTGTCTGTTAATATGCGCTTTTCATAAATTAGTCTCTCTGCATCATCGATCATTGCATTCATAACATTCGGGTACTGATTTACAACTATACATTCAATACCTAGATTCTCGCATTTCTCGATAAGCTTTTGAGACATTGCTGGATCGTAATTAAGCTGCTGCACATCATAAAGATCCATGCATTCAACTATGAAATTCATGACCTGGTCTTGGTCAATCATTTTACCATCACACAACTGGACGAATCCTCGTTCTACTAAATCTGTATATGGAACATTATCTTCTTTTTCCCTTGATTCAATATCAGCATTAGGAATGAAATACATTTGCTTTACCTTTAATATGGACTTCCCATTTTCGTCATGGGTAGGAAAATTCAAACTGACACATGTTAAGTCCGTTGTCTTTGATAAATCTAGTCCTAGGTAACATCTTTCTCCTTGTAAATCACCTAGGTCATCCACAAGTATATGTTGCACTTGATCCTGTTCGAAAAAGTTATCTGCGCCATTTACGAAAACATTTAAATGTTTGGATAGAAACTCTGCTTTTTTGTGAGCTGAACGGTTTGCCGATATGAATTGGGTCTCCAATGCGGACATCGTTACAGAAACTCCTATATTAGGATTTACCATTGCCCATACTTTACGGTCTGTCCAGTCATATCCTTTGTTCGGTTCATAGATCATTACGAAGTTTGAATCATCATCATCGTTCTTTAATACTTCCTTCGCTTCTCTATATACTCGCATACCGACACTGGAGGACCCCTTACCTGCTGTACTTATGTTAAACATGATAGGTTCATCTCTGGCAATTTGAGCAGATTTAAAGTTATCGTACTGATCCATATTTTCCTGCTTATGCAATTCATCATTAAGGACAAAGTGTGGATTGGACCCCTCAATACTTTGTATATTTTTGCTCATTACGATGAATTGATTTTGATAGGCCAAGTTATCCTGCATGTACTCATAAACAACAGATGAAACAGTCCCTTTAGGCCCTTTATATATATGGGAGTTTTCCATTAACGCGTCATGATTCAATATGGTTGCTGCGAATGGCTTTGCTGCATATTGTGCTTGTTGAAAATCACTAGCACAACAATAACAATCCGCACTTAATACTCCCTCACCATACATGGAAAAACCTAATGCTCCAACCGCTATCAATGTTTTCCCATTTTTTTTAGGGACTTGAATGTAACATTCTCTAGTGACCCTTACTGTTTTACCTTTTTCGTTTTTGCGCATCCATCCATATATCCAAGAATACGCAAACTTTTCCCAATCTTCTAGAATAAATGGCTGGCCGGCCAAGTCACCTTTAGTATGGCGGACAAATGTTTCTACCCAATCCATCATTTCGTTGGCACGATCTACATCAAACCAGATATCCTTTCGCTTTTTCCATTTATAATACCTAGTAACCATCAGCTTTATGGTGTCAGGGTATTTCTTGGGATTTCTCTTTACTTGTTTTGCAAATTTCTCCGCGTAATTTTTGCCACGTTCTATCACATAAACCCCTCACCTCCGGGATCGTTACGCTTTGTTTCTCCACTTGTTTCGATGAGCTTCCAATTCATTCTCAACCTGGTTTGGTTTCTCCATTTCTTCGTTCTTCCAAACAGAAGAACCTCCAGTTACTGTTTTGCCAACCTTAGATTTGTTTGTAAGTCCTAGCAAATCGAGGGCCTTGGTCTTTTTATCTGCCCAAGTCTCCACTTGTTGCGCTAAAGGATGCTTAGAATTGTTCGTTGCCCCTGCCTTGTTGGTATATCTTTGTGTGACAGGAAACCCCTTTTCTTTCCAATGAATATACATTGTTTGGTAAACTTCAAAAATATCTAGATATGACTCTATTAATGGATCCAAAGTGAGGGTGTAAATATCAGCGTCCCTCATGACTTTTAACACCCGTTGTTTTTCTGCTGCCGTTTTTTCCAAGACAATTCTTTGACGTTCTTTTTTGGTGGCTATTTTTCACACCCCCCTTTGTTTTTGAAAGTTTGTCTAACGGTACGTTTAGAACCCTTGCTACCTATCTTCCCTATAATGGAAAAAATGTATTTGGGTAGGGGGGGTTATCCAAAATAACTCGGAAATACTTTATCTTTTTTTTCTTTGTTCTCTTCTTCTGTATGACAAGTAGGACACAATAGTTTCAAATTATTTTCTTCTAGCTTTAATGTTGGATCATCTTTGATTGGTATCTCATGATGGACATGAGCCTTCCTGCCGAATACAAACCTTCCACACTTCTGACAGCAGCCGCGTTCTCTCTCGTAGATAAAGGACCTCATGTTTTTCCAAGGCTTTGAATTATAGAACTTCTTATTGTCATGATGGTAGATGTCCTTCTTCTTCCGTTTCTTTAGAGATGATTTGTGAGACCGTTTATGGTCATCGCAGTAAGCGCCACGCTCTATCTTTGTCCCGCAACCATTGAAGTCACAATACTTCACTCCACATCATCTAACTTGTTTTGCAAGTAGTGGATGATATCCTCTTTCTTTTTCATATCACTGGGAAGCTCCCATTCATTAGATGCAGCGTATTCTTTCAACTGGGCAACAGTCATTTCATCAAGTGGTGTGTTCATCGGTCTGACAATTGTTCGGTCAGGTCCACTTGCAAGATCTACTCCTAGGATCATACTCTTAGGATTCTCTGTTACTTCAAACTTTGGTTCCTTTCCTTTAGGTACAAAACGAATTCTCTTTTCTTTAGTGTCCCAGTACTCAGTGCCAGCTGCCGTTTTACGAGTTTCTACTATCATGATATCTCTCCTTTAAATTGAATTATTTTCTTCTTATAGCTCCCTTAACTCTCTTGAACGTATCTCTGTTACTTCCCATGATCTCGTGCCAGTTAACCTTTTCCGTCTTCTTCTTAGGTTTACTTCTACCAAGGACGTTGAGTTTATGTTTATTCTCTGCTGACAAATGATCAGATAGTTTCATTGTTCCCCATCCCTTTTGCCAATGTAAAAAGGCACCACTCTTTGAACGAGTGATGCCTTCTTCGAGGTATTCCATTACTAACATAATACCACTTAAAAACCGAAATGCTCTGCCTTTAATCTGCCACAAGTCTGCCATTTTTATATTCTTCTTGTGATTTTGTGAATTACCCATAATCTATAAACTGTGACTTTCGTCTAAAAGCTCCACCCTTTGGCACACTTATTTGGAGTCGATTTCCCTGTTTTGAATGACACATTCGCCTTTTGAAGAGAATAATTTAAGGAATTTTATTTTTTGAACATTTTAAAGACAGAAAAACCCCATAAAAACGCATGAAAAAAGACTATCCATAAAACTTGCAGATAGTCCTAAAGATTAAAGTTTTTCATAGCCTTATCGATACTGTCCTGGTTGATTCCGATGTACCGAAGTGTGATTTTCGCCTCACTATGATTAAATATCTCCTGGAGCAAGGCAGTGTCTTTTGTTTGTCTATAGAAGTGATAACCAAACGTCTTCCTTAACGTATGGGTGCCAATTTCCTCAAGACCTACATGTTGTGCCGCATCTTTTAGGATTTTATATGCTGCACTCCTTCCAAGAGGCTGATTCACTCCTTTTCTACTAGGAAACAGATACTCATAGTCCTCTTTGCCTTCACAGTACTTGCTTAGTTCTCTTTTAAGCAGAGGAGTAAAGTCCAAGCGTTTCTGCTTCCTTGTCTTCGTTTCCCTTAAGCTAAAATAAGGTCTTCTCCCGTCTCGTACTTTTAATTTCAAAATATCTGATATACGCAATCCAGAATTAATCCCTAAAACAAAAAGCATGTAATTTCGTTCATTTTTCTCCTTCAGGTATTTCTTAATTGCTAGTATCTGGTCTCTGTCCCGTATAGGTTGAACGAAATTCATTACTTGGCCACCTCGTTCTGGATATAGACCTCCACCTTCAATGCCAAGGCGAGATTGTAGATGGCTCTACTTTTCAGGCGGTTGTAGTGTCTTTCACTTAATCCTAAGTCATTGTAGACTTCATAGTGGTATTTCTTCTCTACATCCAAGTAGGCCTTAATAATGATGGCCCTTTCAATGAAGCAAAGACGGTTGACTGCCTTCTGTACCTTTTGGATAAAATCTTGAATAGCCTTCTCTCTATCTACTTTTCTAATTACAAAATCCTCTGTTGGCGAAGAAATCTCGTTTGTATTTGTTGGTGGAGTTAAGGAGTACTGTGGTGTGATTTTAGGAAGCTGTTCTTCTGGCTGCGTTAACATCATCAATCGATAGTCACCTAGGGTCTTTTCGACCTCTTCTTTCGTTTTCTCGCTATCAAGCTCCAGCATCAAAAAGGATAATTGCTTTCTCACCTTGACCACCCCATGCTATAATAATTTTAGGTGTTTAGTCAGGAGTGGTCCTGGCTTTTTTTATTTTGGTTCCATTTCATCTAGCATCTGAAGGATATACTTTATGTCCTTCATCCACTTTTCAGGAGAATTGATTTGCTGCCAATCCTCTTCAACATTCAACCCTAGGCTAACAACCTTGGATTTCAAATGTACAATTTGGCTTTTAAAAGCAAGATCCATTCATTATCACCTCGAATGTAGTATGACCGGACAAGCGAGGATGATTACTTTTTCTTGCTTCGACTCCCATAAGTGTGGATGTTTGAAAATGCTTCAACTTTTTTCTTTAGCTTCTTTTGATCAGATTTAGGAGGATACTTTCTTCTATATGCATCTAACTCTTCAGGAGTCATCTTCCACTCGACGACTTTGCCAATCACGTATTCTCACCTCTCTCGCTGTTTGGTGGAACTATACAGTAGTTAATTTTTCAAAAACCCAACTTGCTTTGCGTAGTCAATTATTTCTTGTTGCACTACTTCGCTATGCCCCCAATGACGACAATATAATCCGCCATATCCGTTATTTCCGTTAGTATAGTTACCAGTACGGACATACTCAGCAAAATCAAGCACCAACGCTCTCAATGTCCCTCCATGACTGAACCCTTTCCAGTCATAGTAACTTTTGATAACGGGGATCTCCCTTTGTGTATAGTCATCAACAAAGTAAATTCGTCCGTTTTTCATTTTCATAAAAGCCAAGTTACCCCTCGTTTCAAAGAACCTCCGACCACGTTCTGAAATGAATTGGATCAGTTTGTTGATTGCTTCAAGACGTTCCTCTTTTTGGTTTTTCAACATTTTTCCCTCCCTCACTGTTTCGGTCAATTGGAAAACAAAAAATAATAACGTCTAGTCCAACCTATTCTTCAATTACCTCCATTATTTCCCCACAACACTCGCACCGTTTGTATGGAATAACCTCAGCTGCTATTTCTGATAGATCACATTCAGGGCATGTATATTCATACATTGCTATTCCTCTTTTACTACCAATTCCGGTCTTACAAAGAAGAGAGATCGCACGAGCTCGACACTGCAGGCTTTACCGTTCATAGAAAACTCCATGATATCTTCAAAGAGTACTTTGTATTTCTTCATAACTGCTTGGAACTCTTCTAAGCTTTCGATGAAAGCATAAAGACCCCGTTCATCACCGGAGCGATGGATATAAGTTAATTGAATCCAATTACCCTTTCTCCAATTTAAAACCATTTATTATCATCCTTATCTGCATCAATTTCCCTAAAGGCTAGTAAGACCAATTCATACTTTAATTCTTGGTAGCTCATCATTTCCAACTCTGTTCCAGATTGGCTTACTAAGACACCTTTCTGGCGCAACTGATCTAATACAAAATTCCGTTTCATCTCTTGGTGAAGGTTTACTCTGTCAACATGTAATACCATTAGCTCACCTCATTTTGGATAGAGGGTGCAGCTTTCACCGCCCCCTCTCACTCTATTAAGCTATTACGATTATTTTCCCACCTTCTATTTCGCTAGAGAGTTCCAAGTTCAAATATCTCTTAATGTTTCCCATAGCCTCTAACTTCCACGCACCACCATCTGCTTCAAACAATGCGCACCTTGGACCATTTTTCATTCTGAATACAAAATTACTTTCCGGTTGTTGAACTTCCACAAACGTCCTGTAAGGCTTTAATGCTACCGGGTTTGGAACTTCCACCTGTCCTACTGTAGCAACGCCTACCTTGGCAGTAACAGACTGACTGATACCATCGTCCCCATAGGTCTTTACATCTTCTTCTTTGATGTTCCCTACCACTTTCAGGATGATATCTTTATCCTCATTACTGACAAATCCAGATTGTAGTTTGATGATAAATGTCTCTGGATCATACCAGTTTTCAAAATGAAATTGCGGTAGCATCGCATTGGCTTTAATCAGATATTCTCGGTTTCTGTCACCGTTCAAAGTGGTGAAGACCGTCACTTCCGTTGGAGATTCCACATGGACCATAAGCGTCTGATCACTATCAAAATGGGATTTCAGATAAGATACTAAACCGGATAGACTATGGACGGTCAATTTCGCTGCAACTGGAGCTTCTAGCTTGTATAAGATTTGTGAAGAATGGGCCTGTCCGTTCTCGTAAAATACTTCTGTATTGCCTAAACCAACAATGTACTCAATAGCTGCTTTAATCATTGATTACTACCTCCCTGTTTTTTAAAGCTGATTATTTTTTCCCCTGTGTCAGATGAAACATCTCCATCATCATCCACAAATGTTTGACCTTTGGCTCCAGATTTCAATTCCTGACCAACTACTTTTCCTCTGCCGTCCCTATCTAGAACAATCCTTGTCTCAATATCTTTCGCCGGCGCTAGTTTGGTATTCGCAGTGACAGTTACATTGGCGAGGTCTCGTTTGTCATCACCTTTCATAGTGATTTTTACAGTGATGGTTCTCGCTTTCTTTGGATCCGTATTTGGATCGGCAAGGTTCTCCAGGGCCTTCTGCAACTCGATGTTCACTCTTTCAGCTACAGCACCATCTGCAAAATCCGATAGATTGATAATTTTAGTCATGTTTCATCCTCGCTTTCTCATTTTCGTAAACCTGCTCCAACTCGGTTAGGGTTAAGTCTTTCACCAAGCAGCCATCGGGTGTTCGGATGTAATTCAGGCCACTTAGCTTATTGATCAAAAAGCTTCTTTTCAAATTAACAGCTTGTCTTAATCGATTCTCATGATTGATGATCATGAAGCCTCCTATCCAGATTAAGAAAAACACCATATTCTTTGATGAAGGCTGCCTGGACAGTCCCTGTTGGACCGTTCCGGTGCTTGGCAAGGATGATTTCGGTGATGTTCTTGCTCTCTGATTCTTTATCATAATAATCGTCACGGTATAGAAAACCGATGATATCTGCATCCTGCTCGACACTTCCCGATTCACGTATATCAGACATCATCGGGCGTTTATCATGCCTGTTTTCTACAGCCCGGCTCAACTGGGACAGGACGATTACGGGGATATTGAATTCACGCGCCATCTGCTTTAATTCTTTTGACATATGCCCAATTGCCAGATCATGCCGTTCGAATTTCCCGACCGGTTGCATGAGCTGCAGGTAGTCGATGATCACAAGATGCTTCTTATCTGGTTGCTCCCGAATTGCTTTTCTAACCGCGGCCTTAATCTCATAAACTGTAATGCCCGGTTTATCATGAATATTCATCTGCCATTTTTCATATGTCCCTATGGCACTGGCAATTTTTTTATGATCATCCGGTGTAAAGTCATGGAACGGATTTTTCCACTTTTTCAGATTTACGTTAGAGATGCTCGATAGCATCCTTTGAACCAAGCTCTTATCCCCCATCTCGAGGGAAAAAATATTGGATACCCCATGGTGATGACAATTCCTCATGGCAAGTTTGAGTGCGAAAGCAGTTTTACCCATACTCGGCCGTGCTCCGATGATGATTAAATCTCCACCCTGCCATCCTCCTGTCATGTCATTTAAATCTTTCAATCCGGTATCTATTCCTGACATTCCATCATGCGGCGTGCTCATATCCTTGAAGATTTCTGTCAGAATATCTGTTTTGGTACGGTTAGAGGTTGCGTTACTATCTTGTAAGTTCCCAAGATCCTGTAGAATTTTAGGCATTTCTTCTTCGCTCGAGACGCCGGATAACTTAGACCCCAGCATTCTTGCTCTCCGAATGCGATAGGCCTCTAAAATCATTAGCTCATACACTCTGAAATTTGCTGTTGTCGGGACTGAATCGGCTAGGGAGGAAAGGTAACTTACCCCTCCAATTTCCTCTGTAGACGTTCCTAATTCCGTTACCACTGTGACCATATCCACAGCTTTATTTGCCTTATCCACAGATACCATCGCATTGAAGATTGCTTGATGGGACTTCTGATAAAAATGGTCTGCTTCTAGTTTCGTTTCTTGGATGAGGTCGCCTTGTATCAAGATGGCGCCCAATACCGCCTGTTCTGCTTCTGGCTTTTCGTAAGGTAGTAGATCCATGCGTTATTTTTCCTCCTGGATCAACGGTTGGTATTTCGCCTTGATATCTGGTGAAAGATAATCCATAAAAGTTTTCTGGTTGCCTGATGCCCTTGCATGCTGTACCTCTTGGCGCCAGTCCTTCTGCTCTTCCAAAAACTTATTCTTCTCTGGTAGTTTGGCCGCAATGTCCGCGATGGTTGGCGGAAACTTCTTGGTACCGATGTGCTTATTGAGATTATGCAGAACTCCTTTGAAATCCATGTTTTTTAATTGTTCGCTCCAGACGTTGACGCGTTTTTCGCTTAACTTAAAGTGGTCATAGGCTGCTGCGATATGCTCCAATATTTCCAAGCTTTGTTCTTCTGTCACGTTGTTTCCTACCCCCTTTTAAGTCCCGATGCCTCTCTTTCGCTTGTATTCAGCAAGAAAATCCAAATTGCTTTGTTTCTTGGAGAAAGGTGCTCCTCCTTCTCCGTCCGACCGTTGCCTCTCGTACATTTGTAAGTCAGCAATGGTCTTGACATTAGCCTTAGCCCAGTTGGATAAAGTGGTCCAAAGGTAATTCATGACCTTCTTGTCCGATTGCCGTACTCGTTCAATTCCTTCGAGTATTAACGATTCTGCCATGCCGTCATGATCTATGTAAGTTCCTAGGCGCTCAGCATGGTTTGGTTTGATGTCGAAACCAAAGACGGTTTTCCATTCCTCCAAAATTTCACTCCAAGTGGATTTTGATTTCGGTTCGTCTTGTCTATCTATCTTTCTATCTATCTGTCTATATAATGGGTCACTACCTTGGCTACTATCTTGGCTACTGCCTTGGTCACTATTTGACCCAAGAGGTTTTTCTTGGTCACTACCCTGGCTACTACCTTGGTCACTATTTGACCCAAGGGGTTTTTCTTGGTCATATTTTGACCATAGAGGTAGATGGTAAACAGAAGATTGACCACCAGTTCTTGGTTCCATTTGGATGTAATTCTTACTCATTAATTCATTTCTAGCTTTCTTAAAAGCTCCTAATTTTAAGCCCGACCTTTCCATAAGAATGGACCTAGCTACAGAGAACTTCTCTAATTTCCCGACTTTCATTTTGTTGTACACAAGTGCATACCACAATGCTATTGCCGACGATGACAAGGGATTGGTTTCTAGTTGGTCATAAAATGCTGTTATCTCTTCTGGATAGCTCATACGTCTATTCTCGCTCCTTTCTCTTCTGGCAAATGGCTACGGTTCCCTGGATCTTCACAAGTTCCATATCGTGGTGATAACGAGCCACATAGCCTATCACATACCTTTTGAATAATTCGCCCCTATTACGCCTTCCTTCTGTCATCCAGACGTAGCAATCGGGTATGCCCACCCTGTACTCCATATCCATCTCTCCACCTTGTGATTGAAATATTTTTGAATTAAAGGTAAAATCAACAGATACTATGATTTTTAGATGGATGACTCGCTGGGCTATAGCGGATCATCCTTTTTATTTGTCTCTTACATCGTTCTCACCCCTTTCAAATGGTTAGTGCTACTGAAGCACTGGGTTGACCACAAAGACCCATAGAAAAGGGGGGCCACAAGTCCTCATGATCAACCCAGCAATTCAGTTTGCTGGAGCACAATAGGATGTGCTATAATATTGCTACCTGTAATTTTCGACGCAGCTAAGTGTTGGTAGCACTAGCTGCTTTTTTCTATTTTCGGGCCATTCGTGTACTGGTAGTATTGTCTTTGCAAATCAATCTTCCTTGCTAATTCATGCAAAAACTCGCTATCTTTCAATCTACCTTGTCCAAAAAACACATTAGCTCTATTCCTCAAAGCATCTACATACGTAATCATCTCTCCGCCGTCCACTAAAGGCTGTTTCTCCTTAGCAAGCTTCCTGAATGCTACTAGGGCATAAGGGACGTATCCTCTCTTGGTTTCCAACCCACCCAGCCATTTCACATACCTCGCAAGTGCTGCTTGAAGAATGAAGCGTTCCGAACCAGTAATCTCTAGTTTATTCATTAGTTTTTCTCCCTTCCCAGAAGACCATTTCCACGTTATGCCCTTCTTCTATGAGTTTTTTTATGAACTTCTTTCTCTTGTCGATCATCACTTTCTTTTCCAGCAACTGATCTAATTCTCGTTTGCATCGATGGAACTCGTTCATCCACCAATCAGCTTGGTCTAAATTATCTTTCTTAAAATAAATGGCGCTTTTCTTTAGGCAGGTGTGGCAACATTTGTATAGTTTAATTGCCATTTTTAAATCTCTGGGGAGTACTTGTTTATGTAGATTCATGATGTTTTTATCTCCGCGGCAATGAGCTTATTAATGAAATACACTTGCCCCTTACCGGAGACCTTTGGGGTTTTGCTGATGCTAATATGACCGTAGTTGTGAGTAATGGACGTTTCCTTAATTTCAAACAGGCCCATTTCCATGCTTCTCTGTGTTGGCATATTAAAGTCTGTTCCTTTTCTTCGGATAAGATAACCGTTATCTCGTAACCAGTGGAACAATCGTTTCTGTCCTGTTTCAATGCCATTCTGCTTCAACAACTTGGCTAGTTCTCCAACCAGAATAGAAGTTCTGGAGGCTCCTACTGCATCGGCGAAAATTACCTTAGGGCGCTGTTCTTGCAAATTCTTGTATTGGGTTGCAATCACCTTGTTCTTTTCTAACACCATGTTTTCAGCAGCCAAACGTTTTTCCTGTTCCACTTTAAGATTGGTAGCTAAACGAATGAGGGTGTCAGGATTTAATAGCGCTTCTTCCACCTTTTCCGGAGTTAAGTATCCGCCATGTTTTCTAATCGACGGTAAAACTTCACTTACAATCCATTCTTCAAACTTCTCAGCACTTGGTAGTTTGGAACGCATCACCAGGCGGTACACATCGCGTTCAGATATCACCTTCGTCAGCTGATCTCCTCCATTGGTGGGTATGAACGTTTCGTTCACTCGTTTACAATGATCCCTGATGGCTTTTTGTGGATTGGTATAACCTAAGACCTCGGCAACGTCCTTTGCTACAAAAAAGATTTCTTCCCCTTGAACCACGGTTCTAACTTGGTTCATTCCAAATTGGAAAACTTGCTGTAATTGATTCATTAACCTTCCCCTCCCGGCAATATTTGCCTCAACGCTTGTATGAGCTCCTCGACCTGGTTATTATCCAGCCTGCTCTCTGCAACCACTTGCTCGTTCTCCTTAATTTCCCTGATGGCCACTAACGTGCTATTTCTTGTATTCTCACGTTCTATTACAAAGATGGTCTCGTCAAAGTTTAGATTAATAGATTTCCTGATTACCGGTTTAGAAGGTAGGCCAAATACTTGTATATTTCACCTCCGTTCGACTTTGGTACGGCGCAAAATGACAACGTTTTTCTGTTATCCGATAACTTGACATCATTCAACAGCATTTTTCGCCAGATTGGGTAAAAAAAGTAGGGTGGTTAGCCCTGTTTATCTAGCTTATAGATGAGATAGGTAAGTCCTAGAGTACCTGCAGCTGCAACAAGCAACAGTGTAGTAATCAATCCTCAAACTCATAAGAAGGATTATTCATATCAATGGTGAGGATAATATCCTTTAACGTTTCTTCTACTTCACCTGATGCCACATCTTTTGTTTTCATAGTCGTATGCAGGTCTACAAGCTCACTCTGGATATGTCGGATAAGGTGTACCAAGTGTAGGTTACTCATAGGTGGGCCTCCTGGTACTTCCTGATCTCTTCGTGCATCATTTTTTTGTACGCCATTAAGCGATAACTGCGGTACATAAATGACCGAGGCTGCTTCTTAGCTGGATGAATAGCTGCTCTTTGCGCAACTTTGCGAGTGTAATACTCAATACGGTGTGTTATGTGCTTTGACACGAGGCAACCTCCTTTTTCATCTCAAATGGCATGTCGTAGAATAACCGAACATCCTGAGTGGCTAAGCAATCTTCTTGGATGTGCCCAGTAATAAATCGATACTCCAAAACTGTTATTGCGCCGATACCAGAAAAAATAACTTTAATTCCATCGCGCACATCTTTTATTAGAAATCTGTCATCTTCTAGTGAGTAGAATTTAAGAATATGTTTTACTTTCTCTACAAACTCACCCGACGTTTTCTCCTGCAGCTCTTCAAAATCGATTTTGTTTTGAATCATTGCTTGCCCCTCCTTGTGTTCTCCAACCTCTAAGAGAACAAAATTCTTTACATCGAACTTCACGCGCTCCCCTCCTTCTCCACATATGGATATTTCTCATGAAAAAACTTGATTGGCACCTTTCCTCTTTCAATCCAGTAACCCCTGGATGACAATTCTTCATTTAGCGACTGGATCCGCAGTTGAGCAGTTCGGAGGGTGTTAAGTCCCAACATATCTTTAACCTCTTTCGACGTGTAGAAGTGTTTCACCAAAGAGCCTCCTTTCATGAAATTTGTAATGTTGGTAAATGCTACTTTTGTACATTAAATTATTTGGTTCTGCTTTTGTTCGACATGTACGACATCACTTGCAAAAAAAATATCACGTGGGTCTTTGTCAAAGAAATTTGCAATTCTTAACATTAATTCTGCAGTAGTATTTCCACCGTTCTCAATCGATACAATTGTTTGTCTAGAAACATTCAAGGCTTCGGCTAACTGTTGTTGTGTAAGGTCAAACCCCTCGCTTTTTCTAAGGTATTTGATTCTATTTTTCAAATTATTCACCTCTCAGTATTGTCGTACATGTCTTACAATTACAAGTGTACGACATGTCTGAATTTTTGTCAACTATGTTTTACGATTCTTTTTCGCATATTGCTTAATTAATTGTAATCTTTGTTTTACAATATGTAGTATAGAGTTTACAAGGGGAATTCAAATTATGAATGAACTAGGAAATTTACTAAGAAATTTAAGGGGAAAAGAATCACTTAGATCCGTCGGTGAACGAACAGGCCTGAGTCATTCCTATATATCTGATATAGAAAATGGTTATAGAAGAGGAACAAAAAAACCTATTCATCCTTCTGCAGATACCCTACAACGTTTGGCTAAAGCTTATAAATATCCTGTTAATCGTTTACTTCAGGTAGCAGGATATATGGAAATGGAAAACGAGGACCTTAAACCAGAATCCGAAAACGAATCCTTATTCTTTTTTGACAAGGAAGATATAACACCAGAGGAAATGGAAGAGCTGAAGAAGTATCTGGAGTTCATGAGGATGAAGGCAAAGCAGGAGAATGAGAAAAAAGATTAAGTAAGTAAAATATACAATATTGGCAAAGAAGAGAATCAAAACGAAGCGAGGCGCAGCCGAAGTGTGGAGTTAGGATTTTATTTTTTCCCTTTCACTTCTCAATTTGAGAAGTTTTTCTCAAGAAACTTTATAGACTGTGGAATTTAATAACAACAGGAACAAATTATACATAAATGCTATAAGACAACGGAGAAAAGACACTCCTGTTTATTGGGTGCTATTTGTGAATTAAAAATGTCTCGGAGGAAATTATTATGAAACCATATGTAACTACTTTTGCTTTTTCAGACGATGTCAAAGAAATGCCTAACCAGAATGGCGGAGCAACAATGCATGTAATAAATCCGCAAAATCTATTTCGACCACATTTCGTACCAGGTACTTATTCATTCGCAGTTACATTTGGTTTTTTAGGTGTAGATCCAGAAAGGAAGCATAAACTTAGTTTTCAATTTTTATCACCTAATTCGGCCGAAAATGCCCTTATAGATATTAGAGATGCTTAACTTCCTCCGAATCTAACTTTAGATTCACGACTTCCTAAAGAAGCAAATGGATTTATATTTAATATGGATTTTAGGAACATCGCTTTCCGAGTAGAAGGTAAATATACTGCTAAGGTATCCTTAAACGGCGAGCCTCTTGGAGAATTTCCAGTACTTGTTTATCCCCAGGAAAAAATGTAAATATGGGCAGCCCTACGGTTATTATTGAAAATGGAATTGTGAAAATTATCTCTCCTCATCGTTATGAAACTGAGGAAGGGGAATGTATTGAAAAAGAAAGTAATACTTACTATAAACGAGTACTCAATAAAGTAATAAGTAATCAAGTGGCAATAATGGTGTTTACGACGTCAGCAATATTACAACATGGGATGCTAGATACAGATTCCGTTCATCATAACATGGTGAATAATAATTCCCAAGAGTCTCCTATAAGTTATAAAGAAGAGCGAATCCCTATCAAAAACATACAACAAAACAGTAAATTGATTGCTTATAATTTTGGTACTCCTTATTCTGAAAGTCATAATATCGTAAATGAACAATTTTCAAGTGATATTTTGGCGAAAATTGCCGTAAATAGGCTTACGGACAGTGTTCTTTCCCCTCAAATTACTGATATAATAGATACTAGTCATATTGAGGAGAAAGAGGGTGTGTTGTCCATGGTCAATACATTAGATGAGATAGATAAGAAAATCAGGAAGACTTATAATTATAGTGCTCTATTATTATCAGGCCTTGCTGCAACATCTTTTATTTCTGTTATAGGTTTAAATTTTCTCCCGTCACCCATTGATTCAACACTCTTAGTTGCAAGTACAGCTGGCGCTCTTGGTCTTTTTATTGATAAGATTAAGCGAGTAAAAGTTACTTGACAGTACCTAATGAATTCAACCTAACAGAAGTTCTTAGGAGTCTGCCAGCGTCCCTAATTTTCATATTGTTAGTTGATTGGTTCTTTATGAAAGATTTAGTACAGTTGTATACTTTCCAATTAGAAGCATCTGATCCTAATGGGAACTATACTTTTATAACAATTATCGCCATCGTTTTTGTTAACCTTGTTATTATTTCTTCCTTTGCAAGAGTAAGGTATCTCCAGGAAAAACAATTGACTTTAGCGAAAAAGGTTAAGGAAAACAGTGAAAGTATTCCTAATGAATCCTAGAGCCCACTTATTGGGCTCTTTCTTTTTGTTGTAAACACGAACACTTGTTTGTATAATTGTATTACAATATACAAATAAAGGAGATTTACAAGTGAATAGCTACTCGCCGATGCCATTGGAAATAGCAATATCGAATTTATTTAAAAGGCTACAAATATTTAAGCCGGAGCAAATTTCAGAAAAGAAGATTGCACGAGACTTAAGAATATTCCTTACAACAAAGCCGATAAGATCCGTCTGCTACGAGAACGGACGGTTCCAATCCATAAACATTGACCAACGATTACCAGTAGAAATGCAACGTGAACAATTTTATCATGAACTATGCCATCTACTACGGCATAGCGGTTGGCAGTTGGGAATCATGCCGAGAGATTTTCATGATCTGCAGGAATGGGATGCAAGGAATTTTGTACGGTATGCTGCCATTCCTTATCACATGCTGCAGTTTATAGACATAGATGATCCGTATGTCGTTGATAATATGGCTAGTGTGTTCAAAGTAACTCATGAACTATGCCAAGAAAGATTGGAACAACTTCAAAGGAGGGTACACTGTGCCGGTTTATAAAGATAAAGAAAGAGACACCTGGTACTACAAGACGAGATATAAAGATATGTACGGAAAAAGTAAGCAAAAATTAAAAAGAGGATTTAGAAAGAGAAGAGAGGCGGTTCTTGCCGAAGCTGATTTTTTGGCGAGCATACAAGATGCCTTTTCGGATAATGTTACGCTGGATGAAGTATTTGAGCATAACATCAGTTACAAAAGCTATAAAGACAAAACGATTCGTAGACGCACCCACGAATACAACCGGCATATCAAGCCGAGGTTCGGCCATCTTAAATTAAAAGACATTACTACTCAACAAGTATTGGAATTCCAACGATATCTTTCAGATGAGTTAAAATCATTGGAAAGTGCAAGGACCATATTTGCCAATTTTAAAGTCCTAATTAATCATGCGAAGAAGTTCTTCAATTTGCGTCGGGATCCCACGCTCCAAGTTCCAGCAATGCCTCGTGGAAAAAAGAAAGTAGATTTTATTAAACGTGAAGAGTTTGATGTTCGTGTTGAGGCTATTGATATGCACTACTACAAAGAAATGACAATCCTCATGTTTTATACTGGGCTTCGGATTGGAGAAGCAATGGCCATAAAGTGGGTGGACGTAAACTTAGATAATAGAGAAATTGACATTAATAAAGCCTGGAGTTTAAATGAAAAGAAAGAAGGATCTGTGAAAACAGCAGCTAGCGAAGCAGTTATCCCCATCCCTAGAGTGGTTGTGGATATGTTGACAACTATAAAAAAAGAATCCTCTGAAAAAATTTATGGATTCAATGAGAATTACTATGTGTTTGGCGGTATGAAACCATACCATTACAATCACTATCACAAAAAATATAAAGATGTTTTCCCAGATCTTCGGATCCATTCTCTCAGGCACAGTTTTGCAGCGTATCTAATCAATAAAGGAGTGGATATCTACCTGGTGAAGGAGCTCATGCGTCATGAGAATATAAAAGAAACAGCCGACACTTACGGCCACTTATATGTGGAACGTAAGCATTCGGCTATGAGTGTTTTTGATGAAATTTTAGAGGGAAATGGTATCATTCCAGTATCATAAGATGATACCACCACTCAAAAACATTGTTATATTAAGGTTTAAATTATCCTATAGAACCTTCCATCTCAAACTTGATCAGACGGTTCATTTCTACTGCGTATTCCATTGGTAGTTCTTTTGTGAATGGCTCGATGAAGCCCATTACGATCATTTCTGTTGCTTCTTCTTCAGAAAGGCCACGGCTCATTAGATAGAACAGTTGCTCTTCGGATACTTTGGATACCTTCGCTTCGTGCTCAAGAGAAACATTGTCGTTAAACACTTCGTTATAAGGGATCGTATCAGAAGTAGACTGGTTATCCATGATTAGCGTGTCACACTCGATGTTAGAGCGTGCGCCGGAAGCTTTTTTACCAAAGTGTACGATTCCACGGTATGTTACTTTACCACCTTGCTTGGAGATGGATTTAGAAACGATTGTGGAAGACGTGTTTGGTGCAAGGTGGATCATTTTCGCACCTGCATCTTGGTGTTGGCCTTTACCAGCTAATGCGATGGAAAGAGTCATACCACGAGCGCCTTCACCTTTAAGGATAACCGCTGGGTATTTCATCGTTAATTTGGAACCGATGTTACCATCAATCCATTCCATTGTTGCATTAGCTTCACACACTGCACGCTTCGTAACTAGGTTGTATACATTGTTCGCCCAGTTTTGAATCGTCGTGTAACGGCAGTAAGCATCTTTCTTGATGATGATTTCTACTACCGCACTGTGAAGGGAGTTTGTTGTGTAAACAGGTGCTGTACAGCCTTCTACATAGTGTACGTGTGCGCCTTCGTCTACGATGATAAGCGTACGCTCGAATTGACCCATGTTCTCAGAGTTGATTCGGAAGTATGCTTGTAGTGGAGTTTCCACTTTCACACCTTTTGGTACATAGATGAAAGATCCACCAGACCATACTGCAGAGTTCAGTGCAGAGAACTTATTGTCTGTCGGCGGGATTACCTTCGCGAAGTGCTCACGGAAGATGTCTTCATTTTCTTTTAACGCGGTGTCTGTGTCTTTAAACACTACACCAAGATCTTCTAAGTCTTCTTGCATGTTGTGGTATACAACCTCAGATTCATACTGAGCAGATACACCTGCAAGATACTTTTGTTCTGCTTCAGGGATACCTAATTTGTCAAACGTCTGCTTGATCTCTTCAGGTACTTCATCCCAAGAACGCTCAGACTTCTCAGACGGTTTTACGTAATACGTAATTTCATCAAAGTTCAAGCTGTTCAAATCGCCGCCCCATTGTGGCATTGGCATGTTATAGAAATGTTCTAATGATTTAAGACGGAAATCCAACATCCATTGAGGCTCTTCCTTCATACGAGAGATTTCTTCAACGATCTCTTTCGTAAGACCACGGCCGGAACGGAAAATGGAAACGTCTTTGTCCTTAAAACCATACTTGTAATCGCCGATTTCAGGCATTTTTTTCGCCATTTTATTCCCTCCATTCAAGAGGTGAGCAACAGTGAGGCAAATAATGCCGCACTATCACTCCCTATCTTGCCTTGCTTATTCCGATTTGACTCCCTTTTCCATGGCTTTCCATGCAAGAGTGGCACATTTAATACGTGCCGGGAACTTCGCCACACCTTGAAGTGCTTCGAGATCCCCTAAGTCCATCGCTTCGTCATCGTACTCTTTGCCTAACATAATATCATAAAAGATCTGGGATAGCTCAAGCGCCTTTTCCACTTCTAACCCTTTTACCGCTTGGGTCATCATGGATGCAGATGCCATGGAAATGGAACATCCTTCGCCATCGAACTTTGCATCCGCCACTTTTCCATCTTCCACTTGAAGTGTCAAATGGATGCGGTCACCGCATGTAGGGTTATTCATGTCGACAGTGATGCTGTCAGACTCTATTGTCCCTTTGTTGCGCGGATTTTTATAATGATCCATAATCACTTGACGATAGAGAGTATCTAAATTATTAAAAGACATTACTAAAGTACTCCTTTGTTTTCACTAATGATGCTACTAGCTTATCAATTTCTTCCTCTGTGTTGTACAGGTAAAAACTAGCACGTGCAGTGGAAGAAACGTTTAAATACTTCATTAATGGCTGTGCACAGTGATGTCCCGCACGAACAGCAATTCCTTCAGCATCCAACACTGTAGCTACATCATGTGGATGTACGTCGTCTATATTGAATGTAACAAGTCCCGCTCTTTTTTGCGGACCGTAAATCGTGATTCCTTCAATTTCGGACATGCGGTTCATCGCATAATCTGCAAGCTTATGTTCATGGGCAAGGATATTGTCCATTCCCACCTGCTCCAGGAAGTCAATTGCTGCTCCAAGTCCAATCGCACCCGCAATAATCGGGGTACCTCCTTCAAACTTCCAAGGCAGCTCCTTCCAAGTGGATTCCTGCAGTCCGACAAAATCAATCATTTCCCCACCGAACTCAATTGGTTCCATGTTCTCAAGCAAATCCTTTTTCCCGTAAAGTGCACCGATACCCGTTGGAGCACCCATTTTATGACCGGACAATGCGAAGAAGTCACAGTCTAAATCCTGCACATCTACTTTCATGTGCGGTGTACTCTGGGCACCGTCGACCACCATGATTGCACCGTTTTTATGGGCAATTTCAGCGATCTCCTTAATCGGGTTGATGGTTCCTAATACGTTAGAAACTTGCATGATGGAAACAATTTTCGTGTTTTCCGTAATGGTAGCTTCCACATCTGATAAGGACAGGCTTCCGTCCTCTGTCAGTGGGATATATTTTAAAGTAGCACCAGTGGCTTTTGCCGCCTGTTGCCATGGAATGATATTACTATGATGCTCCATGTAAGTGATAACTATTTCGTCGCCTTCCTTCAGGTTAGCGCGTGCATAGCTCCCAGCTACAAGGTTTAGAGCGGTCGTTGTTCCACGAGTGAAGACTATTTCTTCTCTGTGGGACGCGTTGATAAAGTTCTTCACCTTATCACGTGCACCTTCGTAACCGTCTGTCGCTCTCGTACCCAAAGTATGAACTCCTCGATGAACATTGGAGTTATACCCTTTATAGTACTTCTCCAACGCCTCAATAACCGCAAGCGGTTTTTGAGATGTAGCAGCACTATCCAGATACACAAGCGGATTTCCATTGACCTCTTGATGCAAAATCGGAAACTGCTGACGTATCTCCTGGATATTCATTACTTCACTTTCCTTTCAATTACATCAATCAATTGGTTCTTAACCGACTCGATTGGCAATTGATTTACTACAGGTGCCAAGAATCCGTGGATTACTAAGCGCTCCGCTTCCTTCTTGGAAATTCCGCGGCTCATCAGGTAGTAAAGCTGAAGTGGATCGATGCGACCCGCTGATGCTGCGTGACCTGCTGTTACATCATCTTCATCAATTAGAAGAATAGGGTTAGCGTCTCCACGAGCTTTTTCACTAAGCATTAACACGCGGGATTCCTGCTCGGCATTAGACTTGGATGCACCGTGCTCAATTTTACCGATTCCGTTGAAAACAGAGCTTGCGCTGTCTTTCATCACACCGTGCTTAAGGATTTGACCGTCAGAGTTTTTGCCAAAATGTACAACCTTCGTTGTAAAGTTTTGCTTTTGCTCTCCACGTCCAACTACCACTGTTTTTGTATCTCCAACAGAGCCGTCACCCAAAAGGTTTGTTACGTTCTCAGAGATAGTGTCGCCATCATTCATCAGGCCAAGTGCCCACTCAAGTGTCGCGTCACGTCCAACGACTCCGCGGCGGTTTACGTAAGTTGTCACACCTTTTCCAAGGTTGTCTACAGCACCGTATTGAACTTTAGAGTTTCCGTTAGCGATAACTTCCGTCACGATGTTGAAGATGGAACCTTCGCCATCGTTGTTGGACAGATAGTTCTCTACATAAGTAACCGCACTATTGTCTTCTGCCACGATCAATACGTGGTTGAACACAGCTTCTGCTTGGTCTTGAAGGTAGATCGCTTGGATCGGTTCTTCAATAACAACGTTCTTCGGAACATAAAGGAATGCTCCGCCGTTCATTAGTGCAGCGTGTAAAGCGGACAGCTTGTGCTCATCTACTTTTACACCGTCTTGCATGAAGTATTTTTTCACAAGGTCACTGTGCTCTTTTGCAGCAGTGATGATATCTGTAAAGATAACGCCTTGTGCTTTTAATTCTTCTTTCACAGTGGATACAACTGGTGTGTTATCCACTTGAACATATATATTTTCTCCATCTACTAACGCCTTTACGTCTTCAGGCAATTGGTCCAAAGAAGTAATGGAAGTTTCTACAGTGTGCTTCTGGAAGTTTGTAAAATTCCAGTTTGTAATCTTCGTCTTATCCGGCTTAGGTAATGGCAGCTCTTCTGCCAAGGAATAAGCTTGTAAGCGAAGATCTAACAGCCACTGAGGCTCCCCTGACTCTTTGGAGTAGTTAGTGAGGTAGTCTTGATCAAACGGTAATTTCGTCTCTAACGTCATGATAATCCTCCTTGCTTACGCTTCTTGACCGACTGTTTCGTCTTCGATACCTAGTTCTTGCTTAATCCAATCGTAACCTTCTGCCTCTAAACGTTGCGCTAATTCCTTACCACCGGACTTCACGATACGTCCTTGCATCATTACGTGAACGTGGTCAGGAGTGATGTAGTTCAATAAACGTTGGTAGTGAGTGATGATAAGGCAACCGAAGTCGTCTCCGCGCATTTCGTTGATTCCTTTAGAAACAACTTTCAATGCATCGATATCAAGACCAGAGTCAATCTCATCAAGAATAGCGATCTTAGGCTCGATCATCATCAATTGAAGAATTTCGTTACGTTTCTTTTCCCCACCAGAGAAACCTTCGTTCAGGTAACGCTGTGCCATTGCTTGATCCATTTCCAAAAAGTCCATGTTCTTATCCATTTTACGGATAAATTTCATTAGGGAAATCTCATCGCCCTCTTCACGGCGAGCGTTGATAGCAGAACGCAAGAAGTCCGCGTTTGTTACACCGCTGATCTCACTTGGGTATTGCATGGCAAGGAATAAGCCAACTTGCGCGCGCTCATCCACTTCCATTTCAAGAACATCTTCACCATCAAATGTGATGCTTCCGCTTGTTACTTCATATTTCGGGTGTCCCATGATTGCAGAAGAAAGCGTAGACTTTCCTGTTCCGTTAGGACCCATGATTGCGTGAATCTCTCCGCCTTTTACTTCAAGATTTACACCCTTTAAAATCTCTTTATCATTAATGGATACATGTAAATCTTTAATCGTTAACGTTGAACCCATAACTGTAACCTCCAATGTTCTTGTGTTCCTATATGAAAACACATTCTTGTTTTAATTCTCATTTTATTCTCATTACAATCTTATAACAAATAGAAAGTGATAGCAACCTTTTCCGCCTTGTGTATGATACCCTCAAATTATAACGAATATATGGGGGGAAAGTCGAATTTTCGCGGATATTTTATTTAATTGGTACTCCCGGTTAATTTCCGTTCCAGTTATTCGCTTTCCACGGGGCGGTGCTTGAGCCTCCTCACTTCGTTGCGGGGTCTCAAGTCTACCGCTACCTCCCGCTGGAGTCTCATAACTTGCACTACAATTAACCGGGGGAACTTTATAAACAACAAAAAGGGTCTGCGTTATTCTCATTTGTTGGAGAATAACACGAACCCTTTTCTTTTTCTTCTATATTATATGGTCAACCTGTCAGCTTGCTGCTGCCCAGGTTTTATGGGCGGAAATTACGGTCTACTTCTTCAACAATCTCCAAGCTTCTTTGGTAATCCTTTTCTCGTTTCTGCTCCACTTCTAAAAGTTTTGAGAGCTTATTTGAGTACTCCTCATAACCAAAACCATAAGCTTGATACATTGCCTTCTCCATTTCACCTGTGTACTTTACGTGTACCTGATGGATAATAAACCATTCCCTTCCTATTTATAAGTGTTAAATTTTCGTACCAGTTTTTTTGATACCCTTAAAGTATTTGTATTAAACACCTTATTAATCATAACAGGGGTGGTTAATTTATCCAAACGAAGTATGGAGCGATTACTGGGGATATTAGAGGGTGTGGAGGAATGAGGGGAGGTGGTTGATAGGAGGCTTAGAATTTCTCTTGAATGCTAGGGCGTTCTGGTTGTCCCAATAATAAAAAAGCCCAACCCCAAAAGGTCAGACTCCAAAAAATCAATGCTTCAATTCATTAAAATCACTAATACAAGACTGTACCAAAGTCACGGATTGGCTCATTGCCGCGCCGCCTCCAAATACTGCTGTCACGCCGCATGCTTCCAAGATTTCCTGCTCTGTTGCACCTTGATCTAAACAGCCTTTTGTGTGATAAACGATGCAATATTCATCTTGGGAATACACACTCACACCAAGAGCAATCAATTGCTTCTGCTTTTTATCAAGTACGCCCTCTTTAAAGCAAGCTTCCGTGAACTCATTATAGTGGTGTGCAAGCTCAGGCATCTTTTCAGTGAATACACCAAGTCCCGCTTTATAATCATGAAGTGCTGCTTCTGCATAGTTTTTCGGCTCGTAATGTTGTTCCATTGAAGACAACTCCCATCCTTATTTTTCACAAAGTTAGTATTTGTTTAGGGGGGAGGTAAGTATTCATGAGCAATGACAAAATTTTAAACCATTCTGGGCAACCACCCTATGTATAGATAAAACCCGTACTTATAAATAAGCACGGGGTCCTTAAAAATCTTATTCTTCGTCAGATGCCTTTGCAGGAAGCACGGATCCTTTGTATTCTTCTTCGATAAATGCTTTAATCTCATCAGATTGAAGCACTTCTACCAATGCTTTGATCTGTTCATTATCTTTATCTTCCTCACGAACAACGATAAGGTTTACGTAAGGATTGTTTTCACCAGATTCTAAAGCGATTGCTTCTTTTTCTGGATCGATATCAGCGCCAAGTGCATAGTTACCGTTAATCAGTACTGCATCTCCGTCGCCATTCAAGTATGCTTGCGGAAGGAAAGCTGCTTCGAATTGAGTATTGAACTCAAGATTCTTAGGGTTCTCATCAATATCATCAACAGATGCAGATGTAACTTCTACACCTTCTTTTAATGTAATTAGTCCTTTTTCTTCAAGCATTGCAAGGATACGGCCATGATCGGCAACAGAGTTACTCATTAAGATTTCCGCTCCTTCAGGAAGCTCTTCCAAGCTGTCATACTCTTTTGAGTATACACCGATTGGTTCAATGTGAACGCCGCCTGCACTTACAAATTCGTAATCATTTTCTTCAATTTGACTTTTCAGATAAGGTTCATGTTGGAAAAAGTTCGCATCAATATCTTTATCACGTAGAGCTTGGTTGGGAATGATGTAATCTGTATATGTTTGAATGTCTAATTCAATTCCCTGGTCTTCTAATAAAGGTTTTGCTTCTTCAAGGATTTCTGCATGCGGTACATTAGATGCACCTATTACCAGCTTACCTTCCTCTATACCTTTTTCACCGCCGCCACATGCAGCAAGTACTAACACTAACAATGATATTACAGCAAAGCTTAAAACTTTTTTCATAATTTTAGTCCCCTCTTTCTTATCGTTTGTCTAGTTTGTTGGTTATTAAATCTCCAATGAATTGGATGATAAATACTATGATTAAGATGATGACTGTACACACTAAGGTTACTTCCCAGTTGTTACGCTGGAAACCATCTAAGAATGCAAGGTTACCCAAACCACCTGCACCGATGATCCCTGCCATCGCTGTGTAACTTACAATTGCAATGGCAGTAACAGTTATACCGGAAACCAATGCTGGCATCGATTCCGGAAGGAGTACTTTCCAGATGATTTCTGAAGTTTTTGCACCCATCGAACGTGCTGCTTCAATGACACCTTTGTCGATTTCACGTAATGCAATTTCAACCATACGTGCGTAAAATGGTGCTGCTCCTATGATCAAGGCTGGCAATGCCGCGTTTGCACCGATAATGGTATCCATGATGAACCTTGTGAAAGGAATAAGTAAAAATATTAAAATGACAAATGGGATGGAACGGAAGATATTTACGAATGCTGCAACCAATCCATTAATTAACCGGCTTTCCCATATGTTCCCCTTAGCTGTTAAAAACAATAATAGTCCTAAAACAATTCCTAGTATAAACGTAGCGACAACCGATATACTGCTCATATAAAGAGTTTCTAAGGTTGCTTCCCACATCTTGTCCCAATTAACTCTCTCAAGCATGTGTCATCACCTCCAACTCCACTTGCTGCTCACGGATAAAACTCAATGCCTCTTGTACTTGCGTTTCTTCTCCATCAAGGTGCACAAAAAGTGTGCCATATGCTCCATTTTGAGTTTGTGAGATTTTCCCTTGAAGGATGTTCACATCAATTGGAAATCTGCGAATCAAATTCGTTATTAAAGGCTGTTCTGCCGAAGTTCCTACAAATGTTAGTTGAATTACTTTTCCTTGTGGGTATTCAGCCAACAAGTGTTCCACTGTTTCTTGCGTATCTTCTGGTTCTGTCACCTGTTTTACGAAGCGTTTTGTAATTGGCTGTTCTGGCTTACGGAAGACATTAAGTACATCTCCCTGTTCCACAACCTTTCCATTTTCCATCACCGCAACTCGATGACAAATTTTCCGAATAACATGCATTTCATGTGTGATTAGTACGATAGTGAGAGATAAACGTTTATTTATATCGACTAAGAGGTCTAGGATGGAATCTGTAGTCTGTGGATCCAATGCCGAAGTCGCTTCATCACATAAAAGGACTTTAGGGTTATTCGCAAGCGCTCTTGCAATCCCTACACGTTGCTTTTGACCTCCGCTAAGTTGAGATGGATAGGAGTCTCCTCTTCCTTCTAAGCCTACAAGCTTGATAAGTTCTTCCACTCGCTTGTTACGCTCTGAACTGCTGACTCCGGCAATTTCAAGTGGAAACGCGATATTTTCCTTCACCGTTCTTGACCATAACAGATTGAAGTGCTGGAAGATCATACTGATTTCCTGGCGTGCTTCTCTCAGTTCTTTGCCCTTAACTTTTGCAAGGTTTCTTCCTGCAACATCCACCACTCCGTCCGTTGGCGTTTCCAGTCCATTTAGCATGCGGATTAAAGTGCTTTTTCCTGCTCCGCTGTACCCAATAACACCGAAAATCTCTCCTTGGTTGATGGATAGATCTATATTATCAACAGCTGTCACTACTCCGTTTTTCGTTTTAAAAACCTTTTTTACACCTTGAAGTGAAATCATGTTCGCACCTACTTTCTTACATTTCCTTGTTTTAGCTTACCCAATTAAGAATAAACAAACGTTTGTTTAATCCCTGAAAATAAAAAATCCCTTCTGCAACAATGAGCAGAAAGGATTAAATGAGAAAAGTCCTTTCTCTCATCTATCAAAGCAAATTGCTTTGTGTGAATTGGCACCAATTTCAACAATTCCTTGTTGACGGTTGCCGGGTTTCATCGGGCACGTCCCTCCACCTCTCTCGATAAGAGATAAACATATATAGTTAAAATTAAGTATTTGGGCAATTCGAATTAACGAGTGTTATCGTATCACGGTGATAAATAGCCTGTCAATTAAAAACTTTCTCCTATATTTAAAAAATCTTTATAGCTTTCTTTTCCACGCTAAAATCAATTGTTCCATTTGGAACGATTTCTCCGTCACATTGCATGATCATGGATGAACTCGTGCTAACTTGTATGGATGAGCCTCTAAGCATCGTGACATTTCGGTGTTTAATATGTTTTCCTTTAAAAGCAAGCGGAAACACAAATAATAACTCCCATCTTCCAATACCAGAAACCACACATATATCCAATGCCCCGTCATTTCCGCAGGCATCTGGGCAGATCATGATTCCTCCTCCATAATAGGGGAGATTTGCTACCGCTATCAGCCACACATCCTGAAACTTATATAACCTTCCATCTACTGCAACAGAAACATCAGACGGTTGATAGGTGAAAAGAACTCTGAAAATATTCAGCACATAAGACAAGCCACCTAAGCCTAATTTATTCAATAAACGTTTCGCCCTTGACCTATTGGTCACTTCTGCAACCTTGCCGTCAAACCCAAGCCCCGCTATCGAAATATAATGCTCTTCACCTACTTTGGGTACATCTATTAGTTGATAGGAACCCTTTAATATCCTAAACAATGCTCCTTCTACATCAAAAGGGACTCCAAGGCTTCTTGCCAAGTCATTTCCCGAACCGGCAGGAACAATCCCGAGAGCCACTTTTTTATGAACCAATTTACTCACCACTTCATGAATGGTACCATCTCCACCGACTACCACGACAGCATGAACCACATTCTCCTCTATATTTTCTATCAATTCACCGGCATGACCTGCATATTCAGTAAATGAGACGTGATAAGTTACACTTTTCTTTTCTAAAAACTTCTCCGCTTCTTTCCACATACGAAGTCCTTTTCCATTTCCGGCAATTTTGTTGACAATAACATGATACACTACCCCTACACCGCCTATAAATTCTCTTTATCTATATAGTTTAATTCGGTATAGGTGAGGACAATTCCTTTAAGATACTTCTTTTCTTTCTGAGCGGTTTACAAGGGTAAATAATGAATCCATAAGCAAGAAATGCCTGAAGGACCCTTTAAATGCCAAACCTTTAACATCTCTCATCTTCGTTCCATTCAAAAGTTCCATTATATCTTCTCTTGATCCTTCTATAACAATATCAGCTACCGTTGCATCCTGTACCAGTTGCATTTGGTTTTTACTTAGTGAAAAAAACGATCTTTCCCCTTGGGTGACTAAACAGCAGCGCAGACTGTAGTAAGGCAAAATTTCCATTACATGCGACTTACTTTTGGCTTTAACAAGAAACATTTCCAAGTTCTCTACTACCATTACATACCAGCCCCCTTTACCTATTAATTTCCCTGCATCTCAGCCTAATCCCTGCAATAAAAAAAGAACAATTACCGCGTATTTCCGATAACTGTTCTTCATTTCCCAAGAAATATGTCAGACTATGATGTCTTTACCATAGCTTTTTGATAGGTTGCCGTCGTTTTTTCCCTAAACATCATATAAAAGAAAATAGAACTTGTCAGATAAAGCACAGCCGTGATGGAGAATACAATCGAATATCCCCAATATTCCCCGTACAAAAGCACAATTGTCATGGAGACCGGACCCATGCTTGCCCACCCGAGTGAGAAGACCATTTGATTAATGGAGTTAGCAAACCCCTTCAAAGAGTTATCTACCTTCTCCATCATCATCGATGAAATAATTGGATTGGCCGCATTCATCAATGCCTGCCTAAATAAAAATCCGAGAGCAGCGAGCCAAAAAATCTGTGTGAAAGCGGTTAGTAGCATAAACGGTAAGGAAAGCAGCTGTAAAATGACTACCGCTCTCATCTCCCCTACTTTCCTGACTACCGCAGGTCCAATAATCATGGCAACTGCAGTGACTGCCTGACCTAGGGAAAGCACAATACCAATGGTAGAATTCGATGTTCCAAAACGATCTGCAAAGTACATATTCAAGTAAGGAATGACCAATCCAGACCCAAACCCTACTAAAATAGATGCAAAAGAAAAGGCAAAGATTAGCTTCCATTGTCCCTTTGGTATGGAGGCTTGGAAATTTTTAAAAGTAAAAGCCTTGTTTTCCTTTTCCCGTTGAACTTCCGTGGTTTTCCACAAAGGAATGATACCCAACATGAAGATGAGACTTCCAAGAAGAAGTGTCAGCCTGATACTCCAAACGGGACTAAGTCCTACAACGTGTAAAAGTAAATCAGTTAAAGTCCCTCCCAGGAGATTCCCGACAACGTTTGCTCCCATCATAACGGCAAAATGATAACTGAAGAGTTTAACTCGTTGTTCTTTAGTGGAGCTTTCCGCAAGCCATGGTACTGCTGTCACCTGAATGAAGGCCATCGCTATCCCTGCAATAAAAGCACTGACCAAAAGGAGTGATTCTAACTCGAAAATACTTCTCAAAAACATAAAAATGCCACTAAAAAATACACCATATAGCATCATTTTCTTACGGCCAATCCGATCGCTTAATATGCCCGCCGGAATTAAGATGATAGCTGCGGCCAATGAGGAAGCTGCGATGACATTACCATTTACCGTTTCCGCAAA
Source organism: Sutcliffiella horikoshii (assembly GCF_019931755.1). Lineage (NCBI taxonomy): Bacteria > Bacillati > Bacillota > Bacilli > Caryophanales > Bacillaceae > Sutcliffiella > Sutcliffiella horikoshii. The sequence goes on from NZ_CP082918.1 coordinate 3,618,381, forward strand.
CCCAAGCTCCCTTATATAAAAATTATAGACAATCATAAAAATCCCGAGCCCTATTTGCGTAAGGATATTAACAATAAACAACTTCTGGATATTATGATCATACCGTTTAAATGACTGAAACCAGTTTGCATTTTTCAACATATATGTGCCCCTTGCTTGTTTGTGTGCGAAAATATAATATATTTCGTCTCCCTAAACAAACTTACTCCTTTTTCAGAAAAATGGCAATAGGATAATATGTCGAAATAAAGAAAAACCGAGAAAAAAACTCCTGGTCCTACTTTAGCTTGAATCATTAGTTAGTGAATAATAGCCGCTGTTCCTTTCCGCAAATGGCTGTGCTTTCCGCGGGACGGCGTTTGAGCCTCCTCACTTCGTTGCGGGGTCTCAACCTACCGTTACTCCCCCGCTGGAGTCTTCGCCATTTGCTCCAATCCACAGCTGAAAATTAAGTGAACGATAGGTTAATGCATATTCAGTTATCTCGGTTAGATGGCTTTTCATAAACACTTCGATTAATGAAGCCACCTTGTTGATTGGAGTGGAAGGCGCGCAGACGCCCGTGGGAGGAAGGGACAAGTGAGACCCCGGAGGCGCAAGCCGAGGAGGCTCACGGACCGCCCGCAGGCAAGCGAAGCGCCTGGAACGGAAATCCAACGGATTATGGACAAAAAAAACACCACAATGGGTGTTTTTGGATTTCTTACTTTCCATCATACTGTTTAATGAGTCCATACAAATACTCCACAGAACGAAAAGCATATATCTTTTCCTTTATCTCGCCATTTTCAAAAATCATCAAACACGGAACACTTTCGATTTCCCACTTCATAGCAAGATCTTGAATATAATTCACATCAAGCATTCCAAAAGTAAGATGCGGAAAAAGCTCTTTCGTCACATCCATCATTCTTTTGGCAACCTGACATGTCCCACACATAGGGGTGAAAAAATAAACCACACTGAGTTTATTTTCGTTAATTTCTTGTAAAAGCTCTTTCTTCGTCCAATCCTTCATTATCTCATCCTCATTACACCTTATTACAAGTATTCTGCATGAATATCAATGTTAGCACTTAATAACACCGTAGCTATATGTTGATGTGGCGCTGAGGCCACTTCTCGATACATTTTATCAATATATAGGTGCTCCGCCTCCGGAAATTCCCTTTTAAAAAGCTTTCGCAATTTTTCACCGGAACTATCTGCATCCACCAGGATATAGACCTCTTTATCCATAATATCTTCCATTAATTCATCAAGCTTCGTGACACTGATTGTGCCATTCGTACATATGATATGAACTGGCTCATTAATGACTTCCTGAACGCGTTTTTTATCTGATTTCCCCTCAACTATGATGATCTTTTCCTCATGTATAAAATCCATATCCATCACCTGTTCTAAAAAGATGTATAAAGATATATTGCTTTATACTATAACTATTCCGAATAGTGGTAATGTACACATATAATTAAAAATAAGGGCACTAATATATAAAAAAAGGGGCGGAACTAAATTAAGTCCCAACCCCACCGATGGTTAACACCATCCATTTTCGTAGTCGCAATCTACATATTTGGCATCTTTTTCAGACGGCACTTGAACTTGTTGGAAGATCTTGCTTCCTTCTTGTTCATAGCCATTTTTCAATGCGTATTGGTTGCCTTGTTCGGTAAATGTCACTTGACCGATGGATTCATTCTCCACATAAAGCTCAAAGCCTTGGTTTGTCAGCTTACCATTTACTCGGTCGGTGATGTCCAACCTTTTATTATCCAACGTCATTTAAGGTCACCCTCTTTAGTAAAAGTTAACTAAAGTTAGGTTGCCCCGCGTCTTGGTTATTAGTCTTCTTTTGTCATTTCCTCATATTGCTCAGCAGTCATTAAATTGTCAACTTCGCCAGCATCTGCAGGTTCCACCACAATCATCCATGCTTTTTCATATGGAGATTCGTTCACAAACTCAGGGCTGTCATTTAGATCTTCATTCACTTCTACCACTTTTCCGCTAATAGGAGCGTAAAGTTCAGAAACTGTTTTTACAGATTCTACACTTCCAAATGGCTCGTCTGCAGAGATTTCATCTCCAACTTCAGGAAGTTCAACAAACACGATATCGCCAAGCTCGGATTGTGCAAAGTGCGTAATCCCCACTCGTACTTTTTCTCCTTCAACTTTTACCCATTCATGCTCTTCGGAATAACGTAAATCTTTAGGTGTGCTCATTAATAATTCCCTCCATCAAACTAGTTTATTTTTAGCTCTTCTTATAGGTCATAACCCATTTAAAAAGAGAGCCTTTCCTATTTCCATGTTTCCTCAAACTGCTTTTCATTAAATCCAACTGTTACTTTGCTGCCGTCCGTAGTAATCGGGCGCTTAATTAGCATCCCGTCTGTTGCAAGAATATCAAGCAACTCCCCTTCGGATGCTGTTTTTACTTTATCCTTCAACCCAAGCTCACGATATTTCATGCCACTTGTATTAAAGAACTTCTTCAGTTCGAGACCGCTTTTTTTGTACAGCTCCTCTAACTTTTCACGTGATGGTGGATTTTCGACAATATGTACTTCTTCTACCGCTACACCATTCGCCTCAAGCCACTTTTTAGCATTGCGGCATGTGCCACATTTAGGATACCAATAAAACGTTACTGTCATAACCTTTTTGCACCACCTTAGCATACATGATTTTACTCATATATTGTAGCATAACAGAAAGCCTGCGCCTAATTTTCAACACGCTATTTTCTATAATTCGACGTCTTTTTTTATTTTCCTTTTTGACGGGATACAATTTCTGTAGACCATAGATTTTGGAGTGTATTACCGTTAAAATAAAGATATAGTTGGAACGGTGGAAAGGATGAGCTCTGTGACGGAAAAATTATCAAAAGAATTAAAAGAGTTTTTGTTCTCTTCTTTTGAAAAGAAATTGGCTGTCAAAAAGGGAGCTTATTTATTTCAAGAGGGTATGGTAGCCTCTGAGATATATTTAATTTTGAATGGAAGCTTTAAAATAAGTAAGGTGACCCCTGATGGCCAGGAACTTACATTAAGGTTATGTAGCGAAGATGACTTAATTGGAGAGTTAACCTTGTTTTGCGCAGGAGCGATCTATATGTTAAGTGCAAAATCAATGGACGAAAAAGGAGAAGTTTTGGTTATCCCCAAGGCTTTGCTGGAACGGAAACTCGCGGAAAACGGGAAGCTCGCTCTGGAATTTATGAAATGGATGAGCCTTCACTACCGTAAAACTCAGACAAAGTTCAGGGATTTAGTATTGAATGGAAGAAAAGGTGCCTTGTTCTCCACTCTGATCAGGATGTCCAATAGCTATGGGATCTTAAAAGAGGAGGGTATCTTGATTGACCTTCCCTTAACCAATCAGGAGTTGGCCAACTATTGCGGAACCTCACGGGAAGTAGTGAATAGAATGCTCTCTGACTTGAAAAAGAACGGCGTTGTGTCTGTTGATAAGGGACGGATTACCATACATGACTTGAATCATCTGAAGGTGGAGATTCATTGTGAAAATTGTCCTGATGAGTTGTGCCGGATCGACTAGTGATATATTAAAAAAACCAGGCTCTCCAATGAGGAGGCCTGGTTTTTCATTATCATACTGTATATTTTTGAGTATCCAATACGACTGCTGCAATTTCGCGTTTCTTCGCAACAACGTTGATTGGTGTGTGGCGAGTGAATTTACGTAGTGCAGAGATCATCATACGAAGTGTATCGCCAGTTTCAGCAGCTACCAATGTCTCTCTTGCATCTGCTTCGATTTGGTTGAACGCTGCTTGACAGAATACTTGCGTGTAAAGGACCTTCAATTTGTTTTTGTCTTCGCCGGATTTTGCGATTGCTTTTTCCGTACGAAGTACTGCAGACTCCATAGCATAGACGTTACTGATGATGTCAGCGATGTTAACAAGCAATTCTTGTTCTCTTTCCAATGCTTTTCCATACTTTTGAGCAACAAGCCCTGTCATTAAGATAGCGATTTTCTTAGCATTTTTTACAAGATATTTCTCTTGCTCCAATACTCCATCGCCAACTTCTTCCGGCATAAGCATCATTAATTCTTCTTGTAGGCTTTGCGCTTTTTGGATAAGTGGAAGTTCGCCTTTTAATGCTTTACGCAGGTACGTTCCCGGAACCAATAAGCGGTTGATTTCGTTTGTTCCTTCGAAGATACGGTTGATACGGGAGTCGCGGTACATTCTTTCTACTTCGTACTCTGCCATAAAGCCGTATCCACCATGGATTTGAACTGCTTCATCCACTACATAGTCAAGCGTTTCAGAACCGAATACTTTATTTAAAGAACACTCAATTGCATATTCAGCAACAGCTTTTGCCACGGCATTAGGATCTTTCTCTTCTTCTTTAGTCAAGCGACCCATGCTGTCTTCGAAAAGGCCGACAGTACGGTAAACGGAGCTTTCTGTTGCATAGGTTTTAACAGCCATGTTTGCAAGTTTCTCTTGGATTAGGGAGAACTTTGCGATTGGCGTTTTGAACTGTTGGCGTTGGTTTGCATACGTTGCTGCAAGCTCAATTCCACGCTTGGATCCACCAACTGTTCCAACAGCCAATTTGTAACGTCCGATGTTAAGAATGTTAAATGCGATAACGTGGCCGCGACCAATTTCACCAAGAAGGTTTTCTTTAGGTACTAATGCATCTTCCAAGATCAATGTACGTGTAGAAGAACCTTTGATCCCCATTTTCTTTTCTTCCGGTCCAGTGGAAACCCCACCAAACTCACGCTCTACGATGAAGGCAGAGAAATGCTCGCCATCGACTTTTGCATAGACAACGAATACATCAGCAAAGCCTGCATTTGTGATCCATTGCTTTTCACCATTCAGTACATAGTGTGTGCCTTCGTCATTAAGCTTAGCTGTCGTTTTCGCCCCAAGTGCATCAGATCCGGAACCTGGCTCTGTTAATGCGTACGCTGCAAGCATTTCACCAGAAGACAGTTTTGGAAGGTATTTTTGCTTTTGGTCTTCATTACCGAAAAGAACGATAGGAAGGGATCCGATTCCAACGTGTGCTCCGTAGGATAAGGAGAATCCGCCCGCTCTTGAGAATTTTTCTGTGATTAGGGATGAACTGATTTTATCAAGTCCGAATCCGCCGTACTCTTCTTGAACGTCTGCTCCTAATAGGCCTAGTTCGCCTGCTTCTTTTAAAAGTTTTACGGAGATATCGAAGTTGTGGTGCTCGATTTCTTCTAGGTTTGGAACTACTTCGTTTACGACGAATTCTTCTGTTGTTTTGGCAATTAGTTTGTGTTCGTCTGAGAAGTCTTCTGGTGTGAAGACTTTTTCTGCGGCGATGTCGTCAAGTAGGAAGCTTCCGCCTTTGATTACGTTTTCTAATGTGTTTGACATTTTGTTTTCCTCCCGTTTGGTTACTAAAAAATAATTTATTGTCTGGATAACTTCCTGTTTCCTTTCTTTCCAGGTGTTCGCTTTCCTAGGGGCGGTGCTTGAGCCTCCTCGCTTCGCTGTGGGGTCTCAAGCTACGCTATCTCCCTCAGGAGTCTCACACCTTGCACTCCAGTCAACAGGATGAATCACGTAATATTAAGCACATCTATTAACCGTTTAAAAACAATCTATTTAAGCCAGTAGTTCGAATACGCCTGCGGCTCCCATTCCTCCGCCGATACACATGCTGACGATACCGAACTGTTCGTTGCGGCGTTGCATTTCGTGTAGGAGGGTCAGGGTCAGTTTGGAACCTGTGCATCCAAGTGGGTGGCCTAGTGCGATTGCTCCACCGTTTACGTTCACTTTGTCTTCATCAAGATTTAGTTCGCGCATGACTTGGATTGCTTGGGATGCAAATGCTTCGTTTAACTCTAGTAAGCCGATATCGGAAAGCTCCAAGCCTGCCAGTTTAAGTGCTTTAGGAATTGCTACTACCGGGCCGATTCCCATTACTTCCGGTGGTACGCCTCCAACTGCGAAGGATCGGAATTTAGCGATTGGTTTAAGACCAAGTGCTTCCGCTCTTTCTCTTTCCATCACAAGAACAGATGCTGCTCCGTCACTTGTTTGAGAAGAGTTTCCTGCTGTTACGGAACCTTTTACATTAAATGCCGGACGAAGTTTGCTCAATACTTCCATGGAAGTGCCTGCTCTTACTCCTTCATCCTGGCTGAAAGTGAATGTTGATTCTTGCAATTTGTGGTTTGATCCGACCTTGCGCAATGTTACATCCACAGGTACGATTTCATCCACGAATTTTCCTTCTTGAATCGCTCTTGCGGCACGCTCATGACTGCGAACAGCGAACGCATCCTGGTCTTCACGGCTTACTCCGTATTTCATTGCTACTTGTTCTGCCGTGTGACCCATTCCCATGTAGTACTCTGGTGCGGAGTCAACAAGTCGTGCATTGGGTCTTACTGTGTGGCCTACCATTGGTACCATGCTCATGGATTCTGCTCCACCGGCGATTATGGATTCAGAATGTCCAAGCATGATTCGCTCTGCTGCATATGCAATGGTTTGCAAGCCTGAAGAACAATATCTATTTATCGTGATTGCAGGTACGCTTGATGGAAGTCCAGCCAATCCTCCGATGTTTCTTGCCATGTTCAGTCCTTGTTCCGCTTCTGGCATTGCACATCCGAAAATCAGGTCATCGATTGGACCATCATAATTTCCTGCTCGTTTTAGTGTTTCTTTTACTACTAATGCCCCTAGATCATCTGGTCGAACTGTAGCTAGTGATCCTTTTCTTGATCTTCCGACTGGTGTTCTTGCACCAGCAACAATAACCGCTTCTTTCAAAGTGCTCCCCTCGCTTTTCTAGTAGTTTAGTAGATTTCCATTTAACACCGCTGTTGATTTCCGCAAATGGCTTCGCTTTCCTAGGGGCGCTGCTGGAGCCTCCTCGGCAAGCCTGCGGGGTCTCCACCTAGCGCTATCTCCCTCAGGAGTCTTCGCCTTTTGCTCCAATCAACAGCTATGAAATTTATCTAACATTATGAGTTGGTTTAGTTACGTAATGGTTTTCCTTTTACTAGCATGTGTTGCATGCGTTGTTGGGATTTTGCTTCGCCAACTAGGCTGAGGAATGCTTCTCTCTCAAGGTCTAGTAGGTACTGTTCATCTACTTCTGTTCCGAACGGTACATTTCCGCCTGCGATAACGTAAGCAAGCTTTTTGGCGATTTTTAAGTCGTGCTCGGAAATGAATCCGGAGTATTGCATATTGTGTGCTCCAAGCATTAAGGTTGCATAGCCTGTTTCTCCCACTACAGGTACTTTTCTGCGCACAGGTGCTGTGTAGCCTGCATCATACAAGCTTGTTACCGCCTGCTTCGCATCATGAATTAGGTGGTCACCGTTGAAGCTGATTTGATCTTTATTATTAAGCAAGTGCAGATCTCTTGCTTCCGCTGCAGAAGTAGAGACTTTTGCCGTCGCAATTTGTTCGAAAACTTTGTTCGCTACTTTTTGCAGGTCAAATTCAAGTCCTTGTGGCATGCTGTTTAAGTGCTTCATGTAAAGCTCTTTATTTCCGCCTCCACCAGGGATCAAACCTACACCGACTTCTACAAGACCCATATACGATTCACTGGATGCCTGAAGTTGGCTTGTTGGGAGACAGATTTCTGTTCCTCCTCCGAGTGTCATGCCAAATGGCGCTGCCACAACCGGTTTGGAGCTGTATTTTATATTCATCATGGCTTGTTGGAAGTGCTTTACAACCATTTCTATTTCAAAATAATTGTCATCTTGTGCTTCCATCAGAATCATCGCAAGGTTTGCGCCTACGCAGAAATTCTTGCCTTGGTTCCCGATTACAAGTCCTTTGTAGTTCTTATCCACTTCTTCAAGCGCGTAGTTCACCATCTGGATAATATCAAGGCCAATCGCATTGTTAGGAGATTGGAATTCAAGTAGTGCGACATCATCTCCAAGATCGATTAAGCTTGCACCTGAGTTTTTCTTAATAACACCTTTTGTTTCTTTTAATGTTTTTAAGTGAACAACTTTCGGATTTACTTCTAGCGCTTTGTAAGTGCCGTTTTCATAAAATAGAGTTGTTCCACCATCTTTTTTGTAGAAAGAACGGTGGCCATTTGCTAGCATTTCGTCGACCCATTTCGGAACAGTGATTCCATCTTCTTTCATTTTCAGGACTGACTGTTCTAGACCGATGGCATCCCACGTTTCAAATGGACCATGATCCCAGCCGAAGCCCCATTTCATTGCTTGGTCAATTGCCACGATATCATCGGCGATCTCACCAAGTAACTCTGCGGAATAGCTCAACACCGGTGCAAGAATGCTCCAAATCAGATTTCCAGCGCGGTCATCAGCATATACAAGCGCTTTCATTTTGTTGCTGTAGCCTTTTGCTTGTTTGCTCATTTCCAACGCAGGAGTTTTCAACTTTTTGCGTGCGTCATATTCCAATGTTTCTGGGTTAAGTTCCAAAATCTCTTTTCCTTGTTTTAGGAAAAAGCCTTGACCCGACTTGGAGCCCAACCAGCCTTTTTCTTTCATCTTGTTCATGAAATCTGGAATGCGGAATACTTCTTGTTCCTTGCCTTCCACTTTTTCGTAAACATTGTTGGCTACATGGATGAATGTATCCAACCCTACAACGTCAAGTGTACGGAATGTTGCACTCTTCGGTCTGCCGATTGCAGGACCAGTAACGGAATCCACTTCTCCGACACTATATCCGCCCTCAAGCATTTCATTAACTGTTACAAGTAAGCCATACGTTCCAATGCGGTTGGCAATGAAGTTTGGCGTATCTTTTGCAAGCACGATTCCTTTTCCTAATACATCTTCACCAAATGTTTTAATGAAGCTGACAACCTCAGGACTAGTGTCTTTAGTTGGTATCACTTCGAGTAATTTCAAATAACGCGGCGGGTTAAAGAAGTGAGTTCCAAGGAAATTCTTTTTGAAATCTTCGGAGCGTCCTTCTGCCATCGCCTCAATGGAAATACCGGATGTGTTGGAACTGATGATGCTACCAGGCTTGCGGTGTGAATCTACTTTTTCAAATAGTTGTTTTTTGATTTCCAGGTTTTCAACAATTACCTCAATGACCCAGTCACAATCGGCAATTTTCGCTATATCGTCTTCTAGGTTTCCTGCTTCAATTAGAGCAATATTAGATTTGGATGTAAGTGGAGCTGGTTTTTGCTTTAATAATTTTTGTACTGCTGTATTGGTAAATTTGTTGCGGATTACTTTATCAGAGAGTGTTAAGCCCTTTTGTTCTTCTTCACTCGTTAATTTGTTAGGAACGATATCTAACAAGATTGTAGGAATTCCAACGTTTGCTAAGTGTGCGGCAATGCCGGATCCCATAACTCCCGATCCGATTACAGCAGCCTTTTTAATACTTTGTTTCATTCTTCCTCCCCCTTGATAGTTGGTTTTAAAAGTTAGTAACAGATTTTTGAATGAATGCTCATTCATTTTTACCACAAAAAAATATCTCCTTTGTAAGAGTTCCCTTGGTTCTAACTATAAAGTATTTTGAAAATTTTCGCAATAAATAAATGCGAATTTACCATTTTATTTTCTAATATGTGCTGCATGTAGCTCATTGGTGTGGGAAAAATGAAAAAGTGGAGGTGAGACATCATGGCAAAGTTGAAAAAGCAACCTTCTCAAGCAGCTAAAAGTGCGGCAAGTGTAAAAGGAAACGCTGGTCCGACAATGGAAATGGACTATCGTGGTAAAAAGACAAGTAATAACCAACAGTACGGAAAACAGAACATGGAAGACTGAGTTTATAGAATGCAAAGAGCGTGCTATCGCACGCTCTCTTATTATTTCTTGATGATTCCTTTTAGTACGAACGCTACGTTTGCAGGGCGTTCTGCCAGTCGGCGCATGAAATATCCGTACCAGTCTGTACCGTATGGAACGTATACACGCATTTTGTAGCCTTCTTTTACGAGTTCCAGTTGGCGCTCTGGGCGGATCCCGTAGAGCATTTGGAATTCAAATTGGTCCTTGGAGATGCCATGTTTTTTCACGATTTCTTTTGTGTATTCAATCATGGCATCATCATGAGTGGCAACAGCAGTATAGTTTCCGTTCAAAAGATGCATTTCAATGATTTTCTTGAAGTTATCATCCACATCTTTTTTATCTGGAAAAGCAACTTCCGGTGATTCTTTGTAAGCTCCTTTAACTAAACGGAGATTCGGACTGTACTGATTTAGGTCTTCCATGTCTTTGACCGTTCTGTACAAGTAAGCCTGTATGACCGTTCCGACATTGTCATACTCTTCCCTCAACTTTTTGAATACATCTATCGTTTTCCCACAACGGGAGTAGTCTTCCATGTCAATCGTGACAAATACACCGTATTCTTTTGCTGCATCAAGGATTCTACGCATGTTTTTCATCACAACTTCTTCAGAGATATCAAGCCCCATGGATGTCATTTTCAAAGATAATTGAGAATCAAGGTTCTCGGTGCCGATTGCACGAATAGCTTCAATTGAGTTGTCTGCCATTTCATTCGCTTCTTTTTCCGTATCAATAAATTCACCCAAATAGTCAATGGTGACACAAAGGTCTTTTTCGTTAAGTTCTTGGATGCACTTTACCGCTTGATCGATTCTTTCCCCTGCAACAAAACGGCCAGCACCGAAACGCAATCCGTACTTTCTTGCCATTTTGGTTAATGACTTGCTTTTGGATAGATACAAAAATGTATTGCGCATTACCTGTTCCATTTGATATTCCTCCCGCTTCTTCTTGGTGTCCCTCTCCGATTGCTTTATTCTATTTTTCTGAAACTTTATAGTAAACGCTTTCATTGAGTGTAAAAATAAAATTACACCCTCATTTTATCATCTTTTCAAATATTTGAATACAAATTATTTGTCGGGAAATAGTGTTGATTACTGTCGCATTTTTAAGCTTCTTGGGTATGGTGAATTTCCCGGTTCGTACATATTTTTTCGCTAAAAGGATACTCTACATTTGATAGATTATGATAGGAGGTCGTTGTATGCAACAACAGCAACCACAGCAAAATACTACCCAGCAGCCTGGAAATTACCCACAGCCGCCAAACGTTGTTACGACAAAAGATTCTTTATACTTTGCAGATATGCTTTCCTGGAATTTACTTGCGATGAAGAAAGCGCACTTTTTTGCAAGCCAATGTCAGGATCAGGATGTCATCAATGCGATTGAAAAAGCCGGCCAAATGCATCAAAGACATTATCAAAAGATTTTGACTCACTTACAAGGTCAAAATCAAATGCAGCAACAACAGCCACTTCAATAGAAAGGAGGACAACCTATATGACTCAACAAAAAATCCAGAATCCTGAATCGCAGGTAGCCAAAACACCTCAAATGAATGATCGCGATTTCATCAACGATATGCTCGCGACGGAAAAATATATGACTGACTCATACAGTACTGCACTAAATGAAGCAAGCAACCAGCAAATCTACACAGACCTGCTTGCGATTTTTAATGAAACTCAAAATTGTCAGCGTGAACTTTATAATGTCATGTTCCAAAAAGGTTGGTACGGACTGGAGCCAGCTGATCAGACGAAACTTCAACAAGAATACCAGCAGTTCCAAGGCTACACGAACCAGTTTCCTTATGGAAATAACGGGATGATGCAGTAATTGTATAAAGCGACGGGTGAAGCCTGAAATTCGGCTTCTTTCGTTGCTTTTTTTGTTCTTTGAAGGTCTTTTACAAAATCGTATCTTCCCCTCTACCCTTCAGCATATTTTCCGAAACCCGAAGCTTATTAATTTAGGTAAATTACTCCAGTTAATTGTGGTAAAATTAAACAAAATATTTTAGGGGAGATTGGATGAAACGTTTATTTGCTCTATTTTTGATAGGAGTTTTGGTCAGTGGTTGCTCCAATACAGAAAATCATCAAGAAAAAGTCACAGAATTAGAAAATGAAATAGCGGAAGTCTATGCACAACTAGAAGAGAAAGAAATGGAGATAGAAACACTTTCTCAACCATCTATGGAAGAAGAAACTGGAGAGTTCATCACGATTCCAAAAGATCAAGTACCTCTTCTATGGAGAGATGTTGATGCACAGCTTTGGGATTACTTAATAAATGATTCGCTGGCGGAAGAGAACGGCTGGGAGAAAGGCATTACCAATTGGCGGGAGTGGGATGGCGAATATGACCAAGCTCTAGGGTCTGCCAATCAAACTTGGGAATCCCCGGGAGTGCTAATGAATGCATGGATGTTGGACGTAGGATTAAGTAATGGACTTGGTATGGATGTGTGGGAAATTAACACTAGGATTGATTTTTCGGATGAAGCTATTGCAGAAGGGTATATCATGAGTTATGGAATGCGGGATGATTCCGTATCGGGAAGCGATATAAAGCTTTCGATGTTGAAAGAAAATGATTTCTGGTATGTGGAGAAGGCGGAAGTACGATTTAGGTGTTCGCGGGGTGTTAGTGAGGATGACCTCTGTTTGTAATCAACAATTTTGATAATAAATAAAGCCTTGATTTGCAAATTAGCAATCCAAGGCTCTCCCTTATTTCCCGCTTTTGGCACGGTGGGCGTCATTCAATTCTTTGATTTCCTTAATCAGTGCCATCATATCTTGCTTTGCGTCTGGATATTGCTCATTCCAATGCTTAACAAGTGGTGGCATTGATTTTGCGATATATGTATAGAGCACCCATGCTTTCACATTTTCCTTGTGCTCTTCTGTCACTTCCCCTAAAAGAAGTTCCGTGTACTTTTCTAATAAACCGTCCAATTGTTGGTCGAGTTTTTCGTTCATCGGCAGAACCTCCCCTCAAGCTTTTGTTCCATTATAGTGAAGTCCATCACACATTACAATTCAATGGACACGTAGAGCATCGGGATCCTTCACTGTTGGTTTTATAATAGTAGCAGCAGGTAGTTCGCATTCTGATCTCAGCTTGGTGCAGTTCTACGAAGGTTTTCGGCTTGTAGAACAATGCTGCTGGATTTCTTTTCATCCCAAATAAGGCAGGGTCGGCCTCCAATAAACTTTTAAAATCTTCTTCTTGGTATGGCGCGTCAAGCTGCTGATTAGGAAGAATGGACTCATACATCCAGTAGATATAAAGCACAACATTTTCCCATAATGTTTGGCGGGATACCTTTGCCTCTTTGGACATACGTTGAATCAACGGGGCAAACACTCCGTTGAAAAGCTCATTAAAATGCTGAACTCTCCACTCCTCTCGGGTTCCAAATTCCGTGACCTCAACTGCTTGCACCTCTGTATAACGAAGCTTTGGTAGCCAAACATCATTTTCCACATAAGAATCAATCCAAATGTTAGCTGGATCCACTTTTAAGGTTTTATTGAATGCCGTCATGGAAAGCAAACAGTTTACCGCAAGGAATCCTAATCTTTTCATGAGAAGCGATGCGGCAACGTCCATTTCGTCTGTGCCCAATGCAGCCTTAACTTTCGTCAAATACGCTTCCGTTCCGTCGTGGATAAGTGAATGTAAGGATATAGTATCTTCTACTTGTGCCTCTCCTGCTACAAACCGGCAACTCTCTTCTAGAAAACGAAATTCCTGCTTTGTGAGCGTGCTCATCATGCTCTTAGTCCTTCCAAATTGGGAACCAAGCATCTGCCGCGACCGTGCGGAATGCATAATGGTGTTCCAAAAAGTGGATCAGTTGTTACTTGGCAATTCATATCAAAGACATTTTTGACAAGATCGCAGTTGATTACTTCTTCTGGTTTGCCTTGCGCATAAATCTGCTTATCGCGGATTGCAACTAAGTGGTGTGCATAGCGACAGGCAAGGTTAAGGTCATGAAGCACCATGATAATCGTACGGTTTTCTTTTTCATTTAACTCAAAAAGAAGGTCGAGAATTTCAATTTGATGTGTAAGATCCAAGTAGGTTGTCGGTTCATCTAGTAAGATGACATCTGTTTCTTGTGCAAGCGTCATTGCAATCCATGCGCGCTGACGCTGTCCGCCTGATAGTGAATCGACCGTTCTTTCTGCAAATTCTTCCATGCCTGTTGCACGAAGCGAATCCCAGACTACCTTTTCATCATGTTCCGACCATTGCTTTAACCATGATTGATAAGGGTAACGGCCTTGTTTTACCAATTGAAGCACAGATAACCCTTCTGGTGCAGTCGGTCCTTGTGGAAGGATGGCAAGTTGCTTGGCAATATCCTTGGTGGATTGGCCGGAAATTGCCTTTCCTTCAAGGAGCACATTTCCTTGTTTAGGCTTTAACAAACGAGCAAGTGAACGAAGCAAGGTGGATTTCCCACAGCCATTTCCACCGATAAAGACCGTAATCTCCCCTTTAGGGATTTGCAGATCTAATTCCTCAATAATGATGGATTCACCATAGGATAATGTAAGTGACTGGGTTTCTAAAGCATTCATGTTACTTCCACCTCTCGTTAAGAATTTCTCGTTTTATAAAGTAGATAAATAAAATACGGTGCTCCTATTGAAGCGGTAAATACGCCGGCCGGGATTTCAAGTGGCGAAAACAAAGTTCTGCCAATTAAATCGGCCAGCATGACCAGGAATGCTCCGATAAATGCGGATGTAGGGATCAACACTCCAAATGATGAGCCAACAAGCCTGCGGGCAATATGGGGAGCCATCAAACCAACAAATCCAATTCCTCCTGCAAATGCAACCGCGCCACCCGTCAGTGCCGTACTCAGGAAAAGCAAGCCCACTCGGTGTTTATTGACAGCACCGCCTACACCTGTTGCCACTTCATCTCCAAGTTCTTGTATATTCAATTGCCTTACTGCCATAATGCTGACAATCACAAGTAAGACAGTCCAAGGTAATAAAATTTTGACATGACTCCAGTTTGAGCCGTACACAGTTCCGGTAATCCAAATGTTCGCTTGGCTTGCACGGTAAATCGGACCAAGTAACATGAATAATGTTGTTAAAGCTTGCATCAAGGTGGAAATCCCTATTCCAATCAGTACGAGTCTGATCGGTGATAATCCGTTTTTCCATGCAAGGGAATATACAAGGATCGCGATGGCCGTCGCTCCGACAAATGCACTTAATGGCAGCCACTGAATGCTAACCGTCAGTGAGTTATTACTGTCACTGAAAAGAGCGAGGAACAGGACAACCGCTGTCGAAGCCCCGCCAGTCAATCCTATAATATCAGGAGATGCGAGCGGGTTCCGAATTATGCCCTGTAAAATAGCCCCGGCAACTGCCAGAGAAATTCCGACAAGCAATGCGATGATGATTCTCGGCAGACGGAAGGATTGGACAACAAGCGTCTCCATGGAATCTCCTTGGCCGAAGAATACTTTTATCACATTCCATGGAGAGATTTTCATATCTCCCATACCTGTACTTAAAATAAACAAACTGATGACAGCGAGTGCTAACCCAAAAATAGTAAGTATTGCTTTTTTATCCATAAAGAAGGATAAGCGACCTTTGCCAAGTCGAAACGTTTTATAGTTCTTCATTTTCCGTGGAACCCCCTTCTCGCAATATAAATAAAGAATGGAGTTCCAATTACAGCCGTCATGACTCCGACAGGGACCTCTTGCGGCATAATCACATAACGAGCTCCTATATCGGCTATAAGCAGCAGGATGCCGCCAAGTATACCGCAGTAGGGAGCCAGCCAGCGATGGTCAGTACCCACTAGAAATCTGGCAACATGCGGGATAACTATTCCGATGAATACAATTGGTCCTGCAATTGCAACCGATCCTCCTGCAAGCAAGATGATAATGATTGCAGCCGTAATTTTTAGGAAGCCGATTTTTACACCAAGGCTTGTTGCGACGTCATCCCCCATTGCAAGCAAGTTAATCTTTTTCCCGATGAAAAAGGATGCAAACCATGCAACTGCAATATAAGGAAGTACGGCATACACCATATCAAGACTTCTCCCTTGAACAGAACCTGCCAACCAGAACAGGACTTGATCGAGAGCCGTCTCGTTCACAACGAGCAACCCCTGTGTGAGAGAGGAAAACATAGCCGCAATCGCCGCACCGGCAAGTGTCAGCTTCATCGGAGTCAGCCCCTCACGGCCAAGTGATCCGATAAAATAAACCGCAAACGCAGCAAGGGCTGCACCGGCAAAAGCCAGCCAAGTATAAGTTTGTAAAGATGTTACAGAAAAGAAGGAAACCGCGACTACCACAAAAAAGCTAGCTCCCGCGTTAATGCCGAAAATCCCTGGAGAAGCCAACGGATTTTTAGTGAGCGCCTGCATCCATAGTCCTGCAATCGCTAAGCTTCCTCCCACCACTGCTGCAATGATTGCACGTGGAAGACGAACAGATTGAACAATGATATGTTCATTAGATCCGTCAAAATTTCGGAATGCATCAATAGCAAGTGAAAAGCTGGTATCTGTATATCCATATATAATGCTTGCCACAAAGCTCATTGATAATAGAAGAAACCCGATTATCAATCCAAATACTTTGTGAGTATTTTTACGAAGTAACATAATGTGTACCTTCAATCTATATAACTTTTTATCTAACTATAAGTTTAGGAGAATTAGGAGGAAGTGTCAATGACTTTGAAAATCATTCTCATGAAAGTATTGACATTCATTCTCATCCGAAGTACTATTTATCTTGTGAATGAAAATCATTATCATTAATATACGGGGGCTACATATTATGTTGAAAAACAAAAAGCTATTTTCATTATTTTTACTTACTTTAATTACTTCGCTTGTTCTAGCTGCTTGCTCTGGCAACAATGGCAATAACGCTGGGCAAGAAGAAGATGCTTCTGGTGATACTCCAAAGGAAGACACTTCTTATGAAGTAGAACATGCAATGGGTACAGAAACAATTGAAGGCACTCCTGAAAGAGTAGTTATCCTTACGAACGAAGGTACAGAAGCATTGCTTGCTATGGGTGTAAAACCTGTCGGAGCTGTACAATCTTGGTTAGGCGACACTTGGTATGATCATATCAAGTCTGACATGGAAGGCGTAGAAGTTGTTGGTACAGAAAGTGCGGTAAACTTAGAAGCCATCGCGGCTTTAGAGCCTGACTTAATTATTGGGAACAAACTTCGTCAAGAAGATGTATATGAGCAATTAGATGCAATTGCACCAACTGTTTTTGCTGAAACATTAAAAGGTGACTGGAAAGAGAACTTCCAACTTTACGCAAAAGCATTGAATAAGGAAGAAGAAGGCAAAAAAGTAATGGACGACTTTGATGCACGTGTTGCAGAGATGAGCGAACAACTTGGTGAAAAGAAAGAGCAAGAAGTTTCTATCGTCCGCTTTACAGCTGGAGATGTTCGTATCTACCATAAAGATTCCTTCTCTGGAATTATTTTAGATCAACTTGGATTTGCACGTCCGGAATCTCAAAATGTTGATGACTTTGCTGAAATGAATGCAACAAAAGAAAGAATCCCTGCAATGGACGGAGACATTCTCTTCCACTTCTCTTTTGAAACTGGTGACGGAGAAGCAACAAAAATCAAAGATGAGTGGTTAGAGGATCCATTGTTTAATAACCTTGAAGTCGCGAAGGCTGGAAATATCCATGAAGTTAGTGATGCAGTATGGAACACTGCTGGTGGAGTACTTGCAGCAAACATTATGTTGGATGATATTGAGGAAGTATTTTTAGGGGAAGAGTAATAAGATGGGAGCTGGCACGCATTATGTGTCGGCTCTTTTTTATTGCTCGTTCAGGCACTGAGTACATGCAAAAAAAGAGGAGACCCGAAAGCCCCCTCCACCATTTTACTTTATTTCGCTTCTCTCCACTACATTACCTTCTACATCTTTCACCACTACTGTCAAAGTGTAGCGTTGACCATTGTGGTTGGCAGGAATCGCAACTTCTGTGCTGAACAATTCTTCACTCTCGCCTGTCACTTCATAATTTTCTTCAGAGGAATGTTTTACTCGGCCATGCTTGTCCACCAATTCAACAGAAACCGTGAACTCACGCGCGTCACGAACATGATTGGCAATTGTAGTATTAATCGTTACATTAGATTTCCTTTCAAGCTTCTTTAATTCTTTTCCTTTTGCATCAAGGAACTTGTTTTCAACCGTATACTTTACTTCAGGCTCTTCGTAGGAATCGTATTCTACAATATCATCCACAGAGCGTGGTTTAAGTTGAATTGTTTCATTGAAAATGCTTGAGATCCCCGTAATGGTTACGGTATCGCCATTTTCAAAAGCGAAGTCGCTAAACTTCAGTCCAGTTCGGTTATCTACACGAACTAGTACGGATTCCCCGTCTTTTGTTGCAATGAACTCAAATGTTCCATAATTATTTACTTCTTCCAAATCGGAAATTTCTACTCCTTCAATGGAAACTAATTCACTCTCGTTTCCACTTCCCAGTTCTGCAGGAGTTAACACCTGAACAGCCGGCACATCAGCAGTACCTGTCTTTTCAAATGCACTTAATGAACTGATTTGGAATTCGCCATTATAAGCTCCAACTGCACCTGTCAGTTTTACCACATCACCAGGAACAACATCCTCAGTGTTTTGGAATACATACGTTCCACCAGTTTCATCCTGTACATAAAATCCTTTTTGGCCCCATGCACCAGAAGTTGTAGTAACAACACCTTCAATCGTTACCACACTGCCGTTTGCCGCTTCTCTAGCTTCGGCAATCGTCACAGTACCGATATCACCACCTGGTTCGCCCACTTCAGAGATTCGCCCTTCTGCTACATAATTGATCGGGCCGTCAAAGCTGCGAACAAAGTTAACTGTAGCTTCTAAGTCTTCCGGTCCTGTCACAGGATTTTTACCAAGCTCGCCGATAGGACGGTACTTGCTTCCTGTGGATGTAGCCATAAAGTTGTTT
The DNA here is from genome assembly GCF_019931755.1 of Sutcliffiella horikoshii. Lineage (NCBI taxonomy): Bacteria > Bacillati > Bacillota > Bacilli > Caryophanales > Bacillaceae > Sutcliffiella > Sutcliffiella horikoshii. Next base: position 3,637,246 of record NZ_CP082918.1, read on the forward strand.
GTTACAACCGTATATGTTGCTTCTTTATCAATCGGTGTTCCATCCGGGAAAGTGATATCTACCACTTTGTAAGTGGAGCCATCCCAAGTATAATGAAAGCCGCTGATACTATAATCTGGTCCATATGGAGCTTGAAGTTGTGCATTCATAATCGTGTAAAGGTCTGCACCTGTAATTTCAAGCTTCATTAGAACATTATTGAATGGCTGGATATTAAACAATTCACCCCAAGTGATGTCCCCTTGATTTAAACTGTCACGGATTCCACCACCATTCATGAGTGCAAAGTCCGCATCCATTTCCGCTTTCATGCCATCAGCAATCAGGTTACCTAGGGCATTGTCCCCTATTTCCCCACGTACACCATAGCCGCCTTCCATGGCAATTTCCGCCACACCAATCACTTCATTCAAAATTGGTGCAATTCTATTTTCATAGTTTGCTAGAATTTCCGCTACAACAGGATCTGGGTCCATTTTACTTTGGTCAACAAATACAATTTCTGCTTCCTTGTTTACAATATCGCCTGTTTCCGGATCGATTTCAAGTTCTACTGCAGAAAATGCTTTTCCGTAATCCAAAGCTTGTACAATCAATTTATTGTCAACAATCGCATTTACAATTTCGTGATTATGAGCTGCAAAAATCACGTCTACTTCATCATCCACATTGTTTGCAAGGTTCGCCGCATCACCAGTAGCAGAATCTCCATCTTGTGATGCAGGCATATGGGAAAGAACCACAATAGATCTAATTCCTTGCTCTTTCAATTCTTGTGTGGCTTCATTAACTGCATCCACTTCATCCGTAAATGTGATATCCTGGATGCCATCCGGGATAACCATGTTTAATGTAGCAGTTGTGTTTACACCGATGAAACCGATTTGTTCTCCGCCAACTTCCAAAATTTCATATGGAGGCAAGAACGTTTCACCACTGTCTTTCCATACACAGTTGGCACAAACATTCGGGAAGTTCATCCCTTCATAGCCTTCTGTACCTTTTCCTTCTGGATGGTCCCCACCGTTTACCATACGTAAGAACTCTGTTGTACCTTCATCAAACTCATGGTTACCAACAGTACCGATGTCAAATCCAATTTCATTCATAATTTCTACAACAGGCTCGTCCTGAAGCAACGCTGCAACCGGAGAGCTTCCACCAATCATATCACCTGCATGCATAATCAGTGTGTTAGGGTTCTGTTCTCTCCGGTCTTTTAAATACGCAGATACATAATCCATACGGCCTGCTGCTGCAACACCATAATCTTCTGCCAAATCATACGTTTGATCTATTTTACCGTGTAAATCATTCATTCCTATAAGCTGGACAGATACAAGCTCTCCAGGATTAGGTTCTTCTTCTCCACCGTCGTCCACCGGAGTGTAACCTGCTGCAATTGCATCTGCTTCATTCCAGAAGAATACACGTTTCTCAACAGGAACATCTTCCCATTCTGTAGGTTGTACATATTCTTTTGTATCTGAGTTTCCAACTGGCTTTGTTAAAGGATTTCCTTCGTAGCGGGCACGGAAAAATGTCGGTAGCTCCAATAATGGATCTGCTGCATTCCAAATTCCTTTGCCAGCATCTTTCGCTTCTTTCACCGCAGTTTGGAATTCGTTGTACTCATTTTCCGGTCCAACCGGATGGATAAAGTACGTTACCGCATATCCTTCTCTAACCATTTCAAGGTTCGTGTTCAGTCTATCTTCCTTGCGTAAAACTTGAGCTAGTAATCTACCATAGTTGTCAGTAGGCTCTTCGCCCACTTTCAGTATTACTTCATCCCCTGGTTGAAGGAGAGTCTGCATATAAGCAGTCGCTTCATTTCCTTTATCTTTTTGGTTCTGATCAAGATCATTTCTTACAGAATGATAGGTTTCCGGCGTATCAATATTCACATAACGTACGCTTTGGGAACCAAATAACGGAGAAGTAATACGGATCGTATCGCCATCCGTTACACGCTCTACTACCGCCGGATATTCACCTGCTGCACTTGGTGGTTCAGGTTGCTCTTCAGCCAATACGATATCGGAAGCTTTTCTAGGCAAAATTTGATACGTATTGTATTGACTAAGGATAGCGGTAATCTCATACCATTTTCCTTCTTCTAATGCATCAATAGCATTAGTACCTTCCATAACACGTAACGTTGTGGAGTTAAAATCACTGTCAGTCAATGTTACATTGTACCCGCCACCAGCCGGTGTAGATGGCTTGCTGGAAACATAACCTGTAACTGTAACAAGCTGGCCCTCTAGAGGTTCAGCAACAGTTGCTGTTTGTAATTCTTCAATTGTAATTGGTGTTGGAGCTGGAAGTGCTTCGTTTTCAGCTAAAATTTCAATGCCATTAGTGTTCGGCATAATTTCAAGCAAGCCGTTATATTCCGCTATCTTCCCTCTAACCTCTACCACTTGACCTTCTACTAGATTTGGAAAGCCTGATAGACTATTAGAAAACAAATTGATTCCTGCTGTTTCATCTTGTATGTAAGTAGATAGTTTCCCACCGCCGATTGCTGCATTGTCTGCTGTGACAACACCTTGGACGATTACTTCTTGTCCTACATTTTTAGTTCGTGCTTCTTCTAGAGTGATAAGTTCTGGTTCTGCTGGAGGTTCAGGCTCTTGGCCGCCATCGATGATGGTGTAATCAGTTGGGCTTCTTAGGCCTGGTACACTGAAGTATGCTGCTAATGAACCTGTAATTTGTATTTTTGCGTGGTGATTACCTGGATTATCAACTAAATTTAATCCACTACGGATGGATCCGCTAGGTAGTTGAACAGGTAACATCTTGGAGAAGTCTGTTTCAGTTGGTGAATCTGCTATAGCTAAGTTTGTGGCAGTGGTAAATGGAGCATCTAAATCATAATTGGTTCCGGAAATCACCGTCCCCACTATATACCCCTCTACAGTCGCAGTCCCGCTATTATTAGCTATAGCTTGCTCGACTGTAATAGCAGTTGACTGCTCTTCTGCTGCATAAGTTGTCAAGTTCATAGCTGGCAAAAGATTAGAGAATGTTAATATGAAAGCTAATAGAATCATGACAACTCTTTTAGAATGATGTCGCATTTGTTTTCCTCCTTTATAATGGTTGGATGTCGTACTTTCCCAATATACTTGAGCTGTGTAAATGCATTGTTGTCTGACGGTAAAGTAATTGTAAAAATTCTAACAACTCCAACTTTATTATGAAGTACAGACATCAAAGAGGACATACGACATATTAACCTAATTTGCTACACTTTATAGTTCAAAAGTTTTAAAAATAATCAGAATAATAGGCTTTTTGTCACATTGTGGTATATATTACTAAAAAATATATAAGAAAAACCGTTTCCTAAGCAAAATCCTAGGAAACGGTCTTATCTATAACTAATGATTTTTCAATTCCAGTACTTCTTTTTCAATCTCAACTGTTAGTGTATCTCCTTGTAAATCCACTATTTGGAAGGTCAATGTTTTCGGAAAGTCTTTTACTTCTTTATAATCTTCCAATGCATCCTCTACCATTAATGTAATGGTGTTCTTTTCTGCATCATGTTTCCACGAACCCATATAGGTCAAAGTTGTACCTGCTGTATAGTCGTTAATGGAATAGCTCGCGAACTCTTCTTCCTGCAGACTCAACCCATAATATACATCTTGGTCGGTGACAACACTCCATAATTCTTTTAATTCAGCAGGAACTTTTTCTGAACTATCTTTAGCGGTGTCAGCTTCCTCTGTTGAAGCCGAATCTGGATTTGCAGTTCCTTCTTTTACATAATAGAATGTGTTTAACGTATCTACATCCAACAGCTGTAATGTGTCATCATGAAAAGCCTGAATGTCCATCGTCATGGTGCGCAGTCCTTCTCCATGTTCAAAGCTGAGAGTCTGACGGAGGTAATCATACGACCAGATACCTTCAATGCTTGGAGTGGACTCGCCATTTGCGTATCCCTCATAATTACCGTCTTCATATAGCTGAATTCCCATTTGGAAGGTACCATCTTCCTGATACGTGCCCCACTTTCCAACGAGCTCGTTTCCATCTTCTGAAACATTCAAGAGGACACTGTCACGATCGATTCCCGCATTTTTATCTAAGTCTTTAAGATCTTGAGTAGTAATGGTTCCATCTCCCACGGGATAAGCATACGTCAGCGACAGCAAAGCATTCGCACGACTGAGCAACAGCTCTCCCTTTTCCACATTTTCTGCACCTGTATTGATATGTGTGAGATCCTCCTTGCTTAGCGCCTCCCTCATGATGCCCAGATACACTTGAAATTCTACCATCGCTTCCTCATACACCTGATCCGCATCCGCATAGACTTCAGGAGGTTCCAACGCCACCAACTCTCTTGTTAAAAGCTCCATGCTATCAATCTCTTCATAGAGTGCATCCAGCATTTCTTGATCGATTGTTTCCGCTTCTTGTAAATCCTTTAGCGTCTGACCAAGCTTTTCATAAAACGCTTTAGTCTTATCAAGAACCTCCACCTCATACTCTTCCTTGCTTACCGGGTTAACTTCCACATTCGCTTCCGCTACTCCCTGTTTATATCCGTTTTCAAATCCTTCTTTAAAATCAGCCACTGCCTGACAACCCGTAAGTGTAAATGTTAGTATCCCAATTCCAACAACCCTTCCAATTTTCACTCTCAACCATTGTTCCTCCATCTCATTTTTTAATATCTAGTTTCACCCTTTCCCTTTTTCCATTAAATAGAAACTTATCCAATTAAAAAAAGCACACAATAAGTGCGCTTCTTAGAGAAATTCTTTTATATCATAGACTCTTCCGTTTTCAACCGTACTTGAAGATATTAGATTTATCATTTTCTCAGCCACAAACGACGGACTTCTTAATTGACCCTCTTCATGATAGTTTTTGAATGTCTCCAAATTGCTGAAGTCCTTTTCATCTGAGCTGCGAATGACTCCTTGCATGTCCGTATCCATAATTCCCGGTGAAAAAGAAAGAATGGTTGTCGGATGTGCAGCTTGACTTTGCTCTAATCCTATCGATTTCGTAAACATATCAAGTCCCGCCTTTGTCGTGCAGTAAGTGTTCCAGCCGTGAATCGGGCGGTTGGCAGCACCGGAGCTAATATTGACGATTACCTTTTTGCAACTCCATTCCTCCGTAAGCCGGATAAATTCGTTGGTCATCAGCATCGGTGTGAGGAGATTAAGGTGAACTGCCTTCGTCATGGAGGCCTCATCCGCTTTCCCCGCAGGCTTAATTGGATCGACCATTCCGGCGTTGTTGATCAAATAAACACCTTCTGCTTGACCGTCTTTCTCTATTTTAGATAGAAGATATTGCACAATTCCCGTTACTCGTTCATGCTTGCTTAAATCCTCTTGTAAAAACGTGAATTCCGCTCCACTCTCTTTTGCAGCGAGTTCCAAGTCCTTATTTTCACTTCTGGCAATACAAATCAGATGATGGTTTTCTTTTAACAGTAATTTTACTGTGGCCTCTCCAAGTCCTTTGGAAGAGCCTGTTACGATAAAATAGTTCATTATTACACTCCCAATCTATCTGTTTTTTACTAGTTTGATGAGCGAAGACGCAACCTGCCAGCCATCCGAACATTTTTCTCCCAATTTAAATGGAATAAGATTGACGATGCCAATCCAGAGGCTGAAATAAACGAACAAGGCAGAAAAGGAAAACTGAAAGGGGGTCCAAAAAGGTAGAACAAGTAGGATTGATAATATGTTAAAGAGTGGACCACCAATGGAAATCCAGGCAATTTCTTTATGGGATAACTCCCTTGTCAGATCATTGCTGGAGTATCCTCCTAAAAAAGGTATAATGTTAATCCTTATCTGTGTACCCTTTAGATTAAAGTCCGCAATCTTTGGACCTATGCCAATCCCGATCTCCGTTTTTTTCACCTTATGAAGTTTTGCCATACTCACATGGCCAGCCTCGTGAATCAGGTGGACAAGTGGTACGACAACGTAGAAAAACATCAATGTATCAAGCATACCAAAGCAACCTTCTTTTTAAGTCGTTGGTTTTATTATACATGAGCAACCAGCTGTATTGGAGGAATTTGGTGTAGAAAAAAAACTCCTGTAGGGGTCAGACCCCTACAGGAGTTTTCATTTTAGTCTCGAATACACTAATGTTATACCTTATTAGATTATATCCAACCAGATTTTTATGGTAGTTGCTAAAATCAATAATGCCAAAATCCATTGCAACACTTTCGTATTTAACTTCTGTCCAAGTTTTGCGCCAATTGGGGCCGCGATGATGCTGGCGATGACCATAACGATTGCTGGTACCAATAGCACCTGGCCTGTCGTAATCTTCCCGACGGTACTACCGATAGAGGAGATAAATGTGATTGCAAGTGAAGTCGCTATCGTCATACGTGTTGGGATTTTTAATACAACAAGCATGATTGGTACGAGCAAGAATGCCCCTGCCGCTCCGACAATACCGGAGCCGATACCAACGATGAACGCTAGGACAGCAGCAAGCGCCTTATTAAAGGTAACTTGATCTAACGGTATGTCATCAATACCTTTTTTAGGAACGAACATCATAATAACAGCTATAAGTGCAAGAATACCGTAAACCATGTTAATACCTTCCGCGCTCATAAGGCGGGATCCATATCCTCCAATAAAACTACCAATCAGGATACTTATTCCCATATAAATGATAAGATCTTTATTTAAATAGCCGCCTTTGCGGTAGGCCCATACACCTGAGATGGTTGCGAAAAACACCTGAACCGCACTGACACCTGACACCTCATGAGCCGTGAGCGCAGTAAGACCAAGCATCGGTGGAATATACAAAAGCATTGGATACTTAATAATCGAACCACCAATACCAACCATCCCCGACACAAACGATCCTATGAAACCTATCGCAAACAAAGCTACAAGCCACATAATATCAAATTCCATAAAGCATCCCTCCTTCAAGGTTGAGGGGGTTTCGACACGAATGCCAAAACTCCTAGAGGGGTCTGACCCCTCATCTAAACTTTTTTAAATATTGATCCGCCCTTCGACACGAAGGGCGGAATTCCTTTGAGGGTCTGACCCCTCTTCACAAATATTTTTTATCCGTGCACCGCGCAACGGTTTGGACCGATTTCCATGTCGCGTTGTTCGTCTTCGGTTGGGTTGATTTTGCCCATGTTTAGTTGGCGGATTTCTTGGTATGCGTTTGGTTGTGGTGGCAGGTTTTCGGAAACGAGTTTGCGGAATTCCGCTTCGTCTTCGATGTTTAGGCCTGCATTGTTTTCAAACAAATCGCCTAGACGTGCTGCCACTAGGCCACCTTCGCCTACTTCGGACATTGTACCGAAGTGAGCCGGCAATACCATTAGATCCTCAGACAACTCTTTGTAACGAGAATAAAGTGTTTCGCGTAAATCTGCTACCCAGTCTTCCGCTTTTCCTGCTAGGTCAGGTCGACCAATGGATTCTACGAACAAGATGTCACCACTTAACAAGAAACGGTTATCCACGACGAAAGATGTACTTCCGATTGTGTGACCCGGAGAGTAGATCGCTTGCACAGCAACCTTCGTTGTACCAACGGTGATTTCCACTCCGTCTTCAAGAGCTGCGTAATCAAACGTTACTTCTTCTGCATCCTTTGGAGGTAACCAGTACGTTGCATTTGTTGCTTCACGAAGCATGCGTCCACCTGAAATGTGGTCGGCATGCAAGTGTGTGTCCGCCACATGTACCACTTTCAAACCTTTCGCTTCAGCAAATGAAATGTACTGATCCACCATACGTGTGGAGTCAATGATCATCGCAGAACCATCAGATTCAACTAGGTAACTTAAGCAGCCTTTTCCGATACGAACGAACTGCCACAGCGTACCGCCATCCGTTAAATCTGCCACCTTAACTGGCTCCAAGTACTCACTCCAAGCTTTCATTCCACCTTGCAAGTAAGAAACATTTTTCACGCCAGCTTCTACTAGCATTTCCCCAACAAAGATAGAAGAACCCTCTTTCGCACATACAACTAACACATTTTCAGATGGAATTTGGTCTAAGATTTCTTCTACCCCATCCATCAACTCAAAGTAAGGTACATTCTTATGCTCAACAGATGCGCCTTCAATTTTCCAATCAGCAAATGCATCTTCGTTTCGCACATCTAAAATAAATAATGATTCATTAGCCAAAATCTTTTTCGTTACATCTTTTGCAGTCATTGCGTTTAACATGAATAAATACCCCCTATGGTATAATTTATTTTAAAAAAATTTATAGTTTTAAGCTGTAGGACCTTCCCACTTGCTCATTCCTGGAACAACATTTTTCACATTCGTAAAACATAGTTCTGTTAATTTCTGAGCTGCCATATCACTGCGGCTTCCTGTACGGCAAATAACATATGTTTCTTTTTCTTTGTCTAATTCAGCAATTCCGCCTTCTAAGTCACCTAATGGAACGGAAACTGCACCAGGAATGTGTCCGAATGCATACTCGGCTGGTTCACGGACATCCAATACAGTAATGCCTGCTTCTAATTTTGCAGCCAACTCTTCGTTTGTAACTACATGAGGATAGTTTTGTTCTTCTTTTTCCTCTTCTGATCTTGCTTTACGGATATAATGTTTCAGTACATCGCCTTCTTCAAGCGTTCCTAAATATTGATGGCCGATTTTATCTGCCCATGCTTTAATATCCGCCTTTGAACCTTTATCTGTTGCTAATACTTCCAATACTTCTCCAGATTCAATCTGGTCGATCGCCTTTTTCGTACGCACGATCGGCATAGGACATGCCAACCCTTTTGCATCTACAGTCAAGTTTACATTCATCAGTAGGTCATCTCCTTTTATGAAAATAATGTTATTCTACGTTACCTTCCCACTCGAGCATTCCGCCAACCATATTGATGACGTCAAAACCTTGGGCTGCCAAGAACATAGAGGCCTTCCCACTTCTTCCACCTGAACGGCAGACCATGAAATGTGTTTTAGACTTATCGATATCTTGCGTGCGGAACTCCAATAAACTTAACGGGATGTTCACCGCTTGTGGGATCTTCCCTGCAGCCACTTCCTCTGCTTCACGTACATCAATAATAGATACCTGCTCGCCAGCAGCAAGCTTTGCTTCTAATTCCTGTGGTGTAATCTCTTTCATGTTTGACAGCTCCTTTTCTATTTAAAATTACCAGGCATTCATGCCACCTTTTACATTTGCAAGCTTTGTGAATCCTGCTTTTTTCAATTGTTTCACGGCTGCATTGCTGCGCATACCGCTTTGACAAATCACAATAGTCTCTTTGTCTTTAGAAAGTTTATTCATGTTGTTTCCAATGGTGTTCAAAGGGATATTCTGAAACTGTCGAATGTGATTCCCTTTGTATTCCATTGGTGTACGAACATCAATGAATTGTTTGTTCTTGTCGTTTAATTCCTGTTTCAAATCAGCCGTTGTTATCTGACGTACTCCGGCAGTCGGTTTCATTCTGCTGATCAGAAAAACCACTGCCAGCCCCATTAAAATATAAGGAAGAAACTCCATCTAGCCACACCCCTTTAGATGAATAAGTTCACATTACCTTCAGAAGCATCGCCTAAATATGCGCCAACCCCTGCGTACTCGATTCCGTCAATCATCTCTTCGTGCTTCAAGCCAAGTAAGTCCACTGTCATTTGGCAGCCAACAAGTTTAACATCTTGCTCTTTCGCCATTTCAATCAAGCTCGGTAAAGACTGCACATTATGCTTTTTCATGATGCCTTTAATCATTTTCGGACCCATGCCGGCCATGTTCATCGTAGATAATGGCAACTTGTTAGCTCCGCGTGGCATCATTTTGCCGAACATTTTTTCAATAAAGTTTTTCTTAACTGGAACAAGCTCCTCTTTACGAAGTGCATTCAAGCCCCAGAATGTGTGGAAAATCGTTACTTCGTGATCATAAGCTGCAGCACCGTTAGCAATAATATAAGCTGCCATCGCTTTGTCATAGTCACCGCTGAAAAGTACAATCGTTGTTTTTTTCTTTTCCATGATAAGATCCTCTCCCTTTGTTTTTTTGTTTTATTTGTCGTTACGCTTTTTTAATATAGAAAGTAAATACGTCGTTTTCTTCTTTCATGTCTAATAGCACGTTTCCAGTTGCTTTGCACCATGCAGTAAGGTCAGTCTTCGCACCCTTGTCTGTAGAGATAACCTCTAGAATCTCACCGCTGTTCACTTCATTTAAAGCTTTCTTCGTTTTCACCAATGGCATTGGGCAAGCTAATCCTTTTGCGTCTAATACTTTGTTTACATTCATGTTTTATTCCTCCTATTTTTGTTACCCCTGGGGGTATATTGTAAGTTAAAAAAATATAGTTGATATTTTTATACCTGGTAGGGTATATTTTACTTCAAAAAAATACGGGTTGATCTAAATACCCTTAGGGGTATAATAACATATAAAAAAATATGATGCAACCTTCCATTCAAATACCCTAGTGGGTATCTATAACTTTATAATATACCACTCAGGGTATATTATCAAGTACTTTTTTTACTACCTGCTTTTAATAAGAAGATCAACCGCTTGTTGTACCATTTCGCTAGTCTCTTCACCTTTTAGTACATTTTCTCGAACGCATTGCTCCAAGTTTGTACTAACGATGACGCCAATGGCACGTTCAATTGCAGTAGTTGCTGCATTTAACTGCGATACCACATCTCGGCAATCTTCACCTTGCTCCATCATATGAAGAACTCCTCTGATTTGCCCTTCAGCACGTTTCAAACGATTCTTCATTTGGTTTGTGTATTCCATAGCAGACATGCACCTCCTGTTGAAAATGATGTAGTAACAATGTCTATGCTCATATATTATACCCCTTAGGGTATATTGTCAACCCTTTTAAAAAGAATTCTTTTTCTTCCTTATTATATAAAATGCTGTTAGTTAGAATCATTTATACCAATACAATGACACCTCCTTTTAATAAAATCGTTTCAACAAACACCTATTTGTGGTAGGATTATTCTTGTATATTAATTAGCGAAACGTTTCGATTCAATGTTTTTGTAAGCGCTTTTTATTTTACATTAAGGGGATGAAAAGACATGATTGAAATTAAAAATAAACAGATACTCATAGATGGAGAACCTGTACTTATTATGTGCGGAGAAATACATTACTATCGGTTGGAACGGAAAGAATGGCAGGATCGCATCAACAAACTGAAGGATGCAGGCTGTAATGCGGTCGCAACATATATCCCATGGTTGTGCCATGAACCAGTTGAAGGACAGTTGGATCTTGATGGCCGCACTCGACCTGAATTGGATTTGGGTGCATTTATCGACCTTTGTGCCGAAAATGATTTATATTTCTTTGCCAGACCAGGCCCGTTCATTATGGCAGAGATGAAAAATGAAGGGATACCTCATTGGGTATCTAAGAAGCACCCGGAAGTTGTTCCAGTCGGTTGGGATGGAAATGCAGCAACAACACCAACACTCGATTACTTGGCTCCAAACTTTTTAAAAGAAACAAAAAAGTGGTATGAGGCAGTGATGGCAGTAATCGCTCCCCGCTTGCACACAAACGGCGGCAATATTATTGGAGTACAGCTTGATAATGAAATCGGGATGCTATCTTGGGTCAGCAACTGTCCAGATTTGACAGAGCAGTTGTTGGAGGACTTTTCTCGTTGGTTAAATGAGAAATACGAAGAGACAGAGTTAAAGGAACGGTATCCAATTAATCTGCATGATGCATCCGAGAGAATCACTGGTATCCGCTCTCCAAAAGAAAAGTATGCAGCCGAATTGATGCGCGACCTTGGCCATTACATGAGAGATCGCTTTGCACGCTATGTTGCTATTTTGCGCGATTATGCTGAAGAGTTCGGTGTGAAGGATGTTCCATTCATCGTCAATATTCATGGAACAGGCGGCGGCCGCGGATTAACGTATCCGATTGGTATCTCCCAGCTTTATGAATCCTACACCCAAAGTGAGGGGTATATGTCTGGTTCAGATATTTACTTTGGAGACTTGGATATGGAGTCATTCCAAGATCTTTACTTGATTAATGGTTTTATGGACGCCGTGCACAATCCTGATCAGCCTTTGACTAGCGTCGAATTTAACTGTGGCGATGGCAACTTTGGGGAAACATATGGCGGTCGCTATGACGTTTCCGCAGCCGATTTTAAAACAAGAATGTGTATCGCACAAGGAAATCGTCTGATCAACTATTACCTATTTACCGGTGGCTATAACTATAAGATGGATGAAGCAGCAGGCGACGGGAACGGCCGAATCGCATCTACGGGAAAACGTCACGGTTTTGCAGCACCGGTCAATCCAGAGGGCAAGCTCAACTACACATTCCCTCGCATGGCCTGTTCCATCAAAACGATGATGGCAGTCGGCGACAAACTTGCCGCAATGGACGAAGACAGAGATTCGGTGGCATTTGCGTTCATCCCAGACTATTACATGACTGAATACCGTTATCCTGAAAGCATGAAAATGCGGGATATCGTTGATAATATTACGATGCACCGCGGAGCAGGCGCTTGGGAAATTGTTGCCCGTGCCATGCTGCTTGGAAGCTACCGTTTCAGTTCCGTGGATGTGCAAAATAAAGAATTGGACCCGCAAGTAACCAAGGCGCTTGTGCTGCCTTCTGCACGCTATATGGACAGAGAGGTTCAGCTGAAATTGGTGGAGTATTTAAAGCGCGGTGGAGGAATTCTGTTATACGGTGAGGTACCGACTTTTGATATGGAAGGGAAACCTTTTACTGCACTTGCAGATGCACTTGGCGTGAAACCTTTAGGTGTAACATTCAATGAGCATGGTCGCTTTATGTCATTAACAGCAGACGGATGGGCAGCTGAACGACCTGAAATTCGCACTTATTTTGCACAGACATTTGAGCTTGGTTCAAATGCAGAAGCCGTCATGCGTGTAACGGAATCGGATGATGTATGTGGTTTTGACGCGAAGGTTGGCGAAGGTCGTGCCATCGTGCTTTCTACCGCTTACCGTTGCGATATCGACCTTTTCAAAACAGCACTGGAGCGACTTGGTGCGGTTGCAGGCCTAACTCATGATTGCGATTACCATGGAATATTCTCGACTTCTGTATCTAGTGGTGATGAGCGTTTTATTCATCTTTTGAATTTGGATGGTTTTGAAAAGGAAATTCAGGTTCGTTTAGACGGTGAAAAGCTCTTGGGAGGCCGCACGTTCACCCTTCAAAGCAAGGACGGCGTGATGCTTCCTGTGAATGTATCCTTGGAGAAACCCGGAGTGAAAGTAGTTTATTCGACTGCTGAAATTATGGAGGTTACCGCTGACTCCATTGCCTTCCGACTGACACAAAGCAGTGACAGCATTCTCTTGGAAATAAACAGGGGTGTAGTGGAGCATGCTGATTATAATGTGGAAGAGGTTGATTCTTCAAAAGTATTGATTACTTCTAAAAAACATGGAAAAATAGATGATCATTTAGTGGTTAATTTCAAATAGTAAGCTACAAAGAGCTGTCCAGGTACCTTTTTTCTTCAATTGAAGTTTGGTATCTGGGCATTTTTGTTGTGAATTAGTCGAGTTCGTGCGGAAACCGGGTGAGTTGATGCCAAAATGATGCGAGTTCGTGCCAAACCCCCCCGAGTTCATGCCAAAACCCATCGAGTTCATGCCGATTTCCAAAATCCATCAAAAAAACAGGCAACCTCCCATACTCCGGCGGCCACCTGTTACAAAAAACATTAAATTTTCTCCATCATCCCTTGCAGGTTCCCAATACTCACACGCAAGCTGTCCAAAGGATTCCCCGGACATACGTCCTGCTCGATGATATACCATTTCACGCCGTTCTCTTCTCCCCAACGCAATACCGGTGCAAAGTCGATGACTCCTGTACCTACTTCGGCAAAGCTTCCTTCCTCACCGGCAGCCATATCTTTCATATGTAATGTAGGAACACGGCCAGCTAATGGTGACAAGAAATCCAGAACATCATGACCTGCTTTCGTTACCCAATAAACATCCAGTTCGGCATGGATCAAGTTATCGGCACTTGGCTCAAGTATGTACTCCAAGACTACCTTGCCGTCAATTTCCTTATGAAACTCGAAATCATGGTTATGATAGCTGATGGTGTACCCGTCTTTTTTCAATACAGCAGCAAGCTCGTTCAACTCAGCCTTCAAAGAAACATAATATTCCTCCGTACGGTCCTCTTCTACCACATAAGGCATAATAAGGTGCTTTGTACCAAACAGTTCCGCTTCATCCAACACGGCAGGAAGCTCGTTGCGTAATCGATCCAAACCTATGTGCATACCGGCAACGGATAACCCTAATTCCTTCAGTGCTGCGGCAATTTCTTTTGGGTCATAGCCATAAAGTCCCGCCATCTCTACTCCAGCGTAGCCCATTTCTTTTAGCTCTTTTAGTACTCCAATAAAATCTTTTTCCAATAGGTCACGTACAGTATAAAGCTGTGCTGCAATTTTATGTTTCATCTTCATCCACCTTCCATTTTATAAAAACAAGCAACCAAGAGTCCCCTTGGTTGCTATATTCGTTATATCCTTACACCCACCACATATCAGCAGGTTGTTCTTTGATCAATACAGATTGAAGGTTCGACACCGCGCGTGCAAAGCCCTCTTCAATCGACATGATTGGGTCTTCATGCTCGATGCTTACTACATAATCGTAACCGTACGTGCGCAGCGCACTCATCATGTCCGACCACTCTTGAACACTATGACCGCATCCTACAGAACGGAAACTCCATGCCCGGGTTTGCACTTCGCCATATGGCTGCATGTCTGTTAAGCCGTACATGTTCACATTGTCCTGATCGATGTAAGTGTCTTTTGCATGGAAATGATGGATGGCTCCAGCTTTTCCTAAGATTTTGATTGCTGCAACAGGGTCAATACCTTGCCACCAAAGATGGCTTGGATCCAGGTTTGCGCCGATTGCAGGAGATGTTAACTCACGAAGTTTGAGCATCGTGTGTGGCGTATGTACCAAGAATCCGCCGTGCAGTTCAAGACCGATTTTGATGTTACGCTCTTCTGCGTACTTCCCTACTTCTTTCCAATAAGGTACAAGCTTTGTTTCCCACTGCCAGGTCAGGACGTCGCCAAACTCATTTGGCCAAGGTGCAACAGGCCAGTTTGGTGCTTTTGCATTTTCGCTGTCACCAGGAACACCGGAGAAGCAGTTCACTACTTCAACCCCTGTCAAAGCAGCAAGATCTATCGTTTTCAACAACGTTTCATGCGATTCTTTTGCAAAAGCCTCATCTGGTGAAATTGGGTTACCGTGGCAGCTGAATGCACTGATTTGCAAGCCGCGGGAATGGATTTCTTCCATATAAGTATTGCGTGCCCCTTCGTCCTCAAGAAGAGTATCCAGTGGACAATGGTTGTTGCCAGGATAGCAGCCTGTTCCGATTTCTACTGCATCCAGACCTGCCGCTTTCACATAATCAAGCATTTCCGTGAAAGATTTATTTGCAAAAAGGACTGTAAATACGCCTAGTTTCATAAGTGTTCACGCTCCTTAGTTCAATTCGTTTTGGATGTTGACAATCTTCTTCGTTTCGTTGGATTCAAGCGCTCCTAAAATAACCATCAAGGAGTTCTTTCCTTCGTTTCCGTCTACAAGTACTTCTTTGTTTTCAAGGATGCTTGTTACAAAATGGTCAATTACATGAGAACCAGTTTGTCCGCCTGCATCATTGCTTTGGATTTTGCCTAGCTCGTAGCGAACTGTTTCACCAGTTGCATATTGTACAACTAAAGAGTGAGTCGGATCGTCTTCAAGGCGAAGAACCGCTTTTTCCGCATAGATGATCGTCGAGTTATCTTCACGCTTGTAAGACCAGCTAGCAGCAAGTGTTCCAACAATTCCGCTTTCCGTTCTTAACGCGCAAACTGCCGTGTCATCCACATCTGTGTTTTCTTTTGAAGAAGTTTCGATGAATGCTCCCACTTCCACGATTTCTTCCCCTAAAAGGTAACGCATCAAATCAGACTTGTGGACACCAAGGTCTCCCATCGCACCGATAAATGCTTCTTCTTTACGGAAGAACCAGCTGTCTTTTCCGTCTACACTCCAGCCTTCTGGTCCAGGGTGGCCGAATGCTGTGCGGAAGCTATAGATTTTCCCTACTTCGCCGCTTTCGATCAGTTGCTTCGCTTTTTGGTGGGATGGAACAAAACGTTGGTTGTGCGCGATCATCAGTTTTTTGCCAGATGCCTTCGCTGCAGCAATCATTTCATCCGCTTCTTCTTTAGACGTTGCCATCGGCTTTTCACATAAAACATGCGCTCCAGCTTTGGAAGCATAGATGGATACAGGGGCATGCAGGTAGTTCGGTGTGCACACACTCACAACATCCAATTCTTCACGGTCGATCATTTCTTGGTAGCTTTCATATGCTTTCCCGCCATATGTTTCAACAGCTTGCTCTGCTCGTTCTAAAACAACATCACATAGTGCTACAAGCTCTACATTTGGGTTTGCATGGTACTCCGGTAAATGGCGGTGTTTAGCGATACTTCCGCATCCTACTACTCCAACTCGTAATTTCTTCATTTTGTAATCCCCCTTATTTGCTTTTGATTTCTTCTAATGGTTTTGCATTTCCGTAATATACATCGCCGATTGTTGTCGGTTTTGCCCAGTTAACGGCATTCTTGATAACTTTTTGAACTTTTTCATGATAGTAAGTCGGGTATGTTTCATGACCTGGACGGAAGTAGAATACTTTCCCTCTTCCGCGCTTGTATGTGCAACCGCTGCGGAAAACCTCTCCGCCCTCAAACCAGCTTACAAACACTAGCTCGTCCGGATCTGGAATATCGAAGTGCTCGCCATACATTTCCTCGCGCTCGATATCGATGTGCTCCCCGATTCCTTCTGCGATTGGATGACCTGGAGATACTACCCAGATGCGTTCTTTTTCGTCTGCTTCTCTCCATTTCAAGTCACAAGTTGTACCCATCAATGTTTTGAAAATTTTAGAGAAATGACCAGAGTGAAGAACGATCAATCCCATTCCGTCTAGTACTCTATTTTTTACGCGGGTGACGATCTCATCGCTCACATCGTCATGCGCTACATGGCCCCACCATAAAAGAACGTCTGTGTTATTTAGCACTTCTTCCGTAAGTCCGTGCTCTGGCTCGTCCAATGTAGCAGTTGTTACTTCGTAGTCTTCTTCTTTTAGGAAGGATGCGATGGCACCGTGGATACCTTCTGGATATACTTCTCTCACTTTTTCGTTTGTTTGTTCATGTCGGTTTTCATTCCATACAGTTACTTTAATCATTGCTTGTTGCTCCTTTCCTTGCTACCAGTCTATTTGGGTTACACCGCTGCTGATTTCCGCGCCAGGCTTCGCTTTCCGCGGGGCCCTGCTGGAGCCTCCTCGGCAAGCCTGCGGGGTCTCCACCTAGCGCTATCTTCCGCAGGAGTCTACGCCTTTCGCTCCAATCATCAGCTAGGTTACTTATATTTTTGCAAAATCTCTAACTCTATTAATTTATTGTGGTTGAGCATGTGGGAACGTTTCCATATTGCTGTATATGTAACGTCTCATGATAACTCTCCTACATTATAAATGGATAATAAAGCGTTTTCAATGTTAAAGTCCGAACTAGATGGTAAAATTCCGACTTCCTTTCGGTGACACCTGACATAAAAAAGAGCATACCCCGTCATAACAGACATGGTATGCTCAACATGTACCTTACTTAACCGACTTCCGCTCCACAATCTCGGTAGAAAGATTATAGTAATTTTCGACTGAATCCTCTTTTGCCAACGCTTGGAACACAACATGTACTGCTAATGCCCCAACTTCATACTTCGGCTGTCTTACCGTTGTCAAAGGCGGACTCACATATTCAGCGAGCTGGATATCATCATAACCAATGATGGAAATATCCTCAGGCACGCTGATTTTGTTCTCTTTAAATGCTTGCAGACCGCCGATTGCCATCTCATCATTGGCATAGAAGATGGCTTCTGGAAGCTGGCGTTGCGCGATCAGCATTTTCGTTGCTCGGTAGCCGCCTTCACGCGTAAAATCACCAGACAGCTTCCATTTGTTCTGGTATTGGATGCCGTGGTCCTTTAAAGCAGACATATACCCGTCAAAACGCATCTCGTTATCATGGGAGTTCATTGGTCCGCTCACATAGCCGATTTCGCGATGCCCTTTGTTAATCAGGTACTCTGTTGCCGCATATCCTCCGTGAATATTGTCCACTTCCACTTGATACACAAACTCATGATCAAGTTTTCGGTCAAGCACCACAATCGGGAAGCCTTCGCGGGCTGATTCAAATACAATATCATTTGTTATATTATGGGCAAGGATGATCGCACCATCCACCCTTTTTTCTTTTAAAAATTTGGCTGCCGTTGATTGTGCACCACCAACAGAGCTGCATGCTATCAGGTCATAACCATTTGCCATGGTAACTTCCTGTACCCCTTTGATGAGTTCGGAATAGAATGGTCCAGATAGATCCCTTAAAATAAGGGCAATGGTATTCGTCTTTGTTCTTTTTAAATCAGAAGCAAAGCCATTTTTAAAATAGTTCAATTCCCTAGCCGCTTCTTGCACCTTTTTCATCGTAGCCGGACTGACCTTGTTTACATTATTCAATGCATAGGATGCTGTTGAAACAGCTACTCCGGCCAGCTTTGCCACATCTTTGATTGTTGCCACCTTGTTTAACCCCCTTATGAAGACAAACCACATGTCCAAAAACGACATCTGAATCCGCCCCTGTTCGAAACGTTTCAATCACCTATCTCTAGCATAATGTAAACGTTGCTATTATTCAATAGTTTATAGCTTCCATAGAGGGTTTCTTAAAAGAATATGCTGCTTAATTTTTAAACAAATCCTGATTTTCCTGACTCAATCCAAAAGGCAGGATTTCCGGGCGCGAACAATCATTTTTTATGTGAATATGTTTTCCCTCCACAGAAGACTCGTGGATGGCATGCATTACCTCTAGAACCTGCAAGGCCATCTGTCCATTTGCTCTGTGAGGTCTGCCGGCTCTGATTGCATGTGCCATATCAGCCGCACCAATCCCTCTGCTGTTATCAGAGTAACCGTACTCCAGTGGAACTTCCTTAAAATCGTGCTCCCCAAGTTCTCGGACCCGAATTGCACCGCCAAAATTATTCGGATCAGGAACACTTAATGTTCCTTTTGTGCCGTAGATTTCCATGCAAGGAAGCTGTGTACCGCCCATCACATCAAAACTTGTAATTAATGTTCCTACCTCTCCATTTTCAAAATCAAGCAAGCCTGTGACATGTGTTGGTGTTTCCACTTGGATTTGGCGTCCGTAATCTTCTTCTCTTGTTACGGTCCGCTTTTCAAAAGCAGATTGGGTCGAGCCTGTCACTCGTTTAATTGGTCCCAAAAGGTGGATGAAAGCCGTTAAATAATAAGGGCCCATATCAAACATCGGCCCGCCGCCCTTCTGGTAGTAGAAGTCAGGTGCAGGATGCCAGCCTTCAGGACCGGCCCCAAGCATGAAACCTGTAGCTGCAACAGGCTTGCCAATAACGCCTTCATCGATTAGTTTGCGGCAGGTTTGCAGCGCACCGCCAAGGAAGGTATCCGGGGCACAACCAACACGGAGCCCTTTTTTCTCAGCGAGTTCTAAAAGTCTTTTCCCTTCTTCTACTTCTATCGTCAGTGGTTTTTCAACAAATACGTGCTTGCCCGCTTCAAGTGCAACAAGTGTCACTTCATAATGTGCTTTAGGAATGGTCAGATTGATGACCATTTCAATTTCCGGATCTGCTAGCATTTCTTCGACCGTGTAAACTTTCTCCACTTTATACTCTGCTGCCTTCTCTTTCGCACGTTCCAGGTTCAAGTCCGCTACTGCGACAATATCCAAGATGGAAAATTTGGTTGGCGCTTCTAAATAAATACCGCTGATCGTACCTGTACCGATGACTCCAACTTTCACTTTTTTCAAGATTTTCTCTCCTCACAAAGAAATACGGCGCACATAAATCTACGCCGTATTCCATATTTAAATTGGTATCTTCCTATTTTACCCTTTTAGTGGGAAAAAAGCTTAGATAAATACCTCGATCTTATTTTCACCTGCAAGCAGAAGCTGGTTTAACTCTTCCTTGCTGATGACAAATCCTCCATCACGATAGCGGTTGGAAACTTTAGCTCCAACAACTACTGTGCCATTTACACGGACTTCCTTCTGTTCTTGACCTAACTGGTAAACAAACTGAACATCATGTCCATTTACTTTATAGGTAAAATGCAGCCCGTCAAGATCTGCTGGTAGTACAGGATCCACTACAAGGTCTCCAGCTTGGAAACGGATACCCAGGCAGTTGGAAATCAATTGGTTCATGTAGATTCCCGGTCCGCTAGAGTAAATTCTCCAGCCGCCTTTTACTTTTACAGTGCCATCGCGCAGCTTGCCGAATTGTTCTTGTGCTTCGTAACGGTCGTTGAACTGTCCGTCAGAAGAACTGAAGTAGGCGTTGCTTTGACGGCGTTCCGCGTTTGGCACCGCCTTTTGAATATTGATTGGATTGATGGTATTCAAACCTCTCCATACTTCATCCGTCTTCCCAAGCTTGGCCATTGCTTCCACATAGCGGATATGTGCATGCACATATTGAAGTCCGATTTCGCGGCCGAAGTTTGCGGCTTGTTCTGCACGCTTAAAGTGAGTGCTGACACCACCTGCATAGTTTGCCGGACGGTTCATAAGGCGTACGCCGTCAGGGCAGTACAACTCTTTCTTAATCAGCTCAAAATGTGCTTTCGCTTGTTCTGGTGTCAATAGTTCACTGATCATGCTACGAGTCATCGGCAGCAAACGATAATGAATGCCTGTTTTCGTATCTTCAGGGTGTACCATCAATTCCGGTTTGTCCTGATCTTCCATGTAGACGAAACCAGGAATCACTTCAGATGCAAGCATGTATTTGTTAAAATCAATTTCAATGCCTTTTGCTAATGCCTTCAGGTCTGCTGCTTCATCTGTCAATACTTCCTCAAGTGCTTTGGAAAGTGTGTTCAATACTTGATAGGTTAAGGAAACGGTCCAGCTCGATACCATGTATTGCTTTAACTGTGCATTTGCCGGCTGAAGCGTGTCATCCCAGTCTCCATCCCCATAGGAGGATAGGAATGTATCATGTAAGAAGTGATCCTTAATGTATTGAATTTCTTTTTTCGCATGTTCCAACACAGTAGCTTTTTCTTCTGTGAAATGGAAAGCACCACGAACAGTGTAAGGAACCTTTTCTTCTAAAATAGAGTAGTCCTTTGTAATGGTCAGATAATCACTTAACACTTTTAATGGCCAAACGATGATATCTCCATGGCTTTCTTCACTTTGGATACGATTGTATTGATCGAACATGAACCATTGCGGCCAGTTCCCTGTATCCTCATATTGGTGAGTGTACACTTTTTTGATGATTTCCTTCACGCTTTCGTAGTTTTGCGTTGCCATGAAGTATTCCGTCGGCCCCTGGCATACATCACGCGTTCCCCATGCCGCTCCACCGTACTGCTCAAGGCCATGTGGCACAGAGTAGTGAACAAGCATGTTGTGTGTGTACCACCATGCAGTGGCATTCATTTTTTCTAGCTCTTCCTTGCTTTCGCTGCCCAATGACAACTTGAATCCGTTCATCACTTTTTCAAAAAATGCACGGTAACGCTCTACCTCTGTAGCAAAGTCCGGAGTCGCAAATTCCCTCTCTTCCCCGTGTAACAAGCCTTGAACCGTCATCGTCCAGCTCACTGTTGCTTCTGTTTCCAATACGACAAGGGAAGCAGATCCAGGAGTCGTTCCTTCTGCAAGCTTTGTTTCGTCGCTAACAGTAAAGTCCGCGCCTTCCACAGTCAGTTTATAAGCCAGGTCAGGGTAAACAAGTTTGCTGTCAGACCCTTCCACCGCTGTGAACGTCAGCACTTTGCCGTCCTGTTTCATATCATAAGAAACAACCAGCTCATTGTTGTTCATGGAGATTTGATTTGTAACAAGGTAGCGATAGTTTTTGCCGTTTTCAGACGTTACCTCTAATTGAATGTCAGGAGAATCTACTACCGTATAGTTTGTTACCACAATCACATCATCTGCCGTTTTGTAGTACCAGCGAGCATAGTTAAAGCCGATTTCAAACAAAGTAGGCATCGTTAATAGGTTGTACTGTCCTTCCACTTCCACATAGATACGCTGTCCGGAAGTTTTCATGACATTTAATGCATTACGGGCATTTGTCATCATCTTATGGAAAGAAGTGTTGCCCACCACAAGCTGCGAGTTGAAGATTCCGTACATATAAGAAGTGGAGGTGATGATGTTTTCCGTCATTTTGTCATTATTGCCTGACATGATGATATGGCCGTGCGGACGCTCGACGATAAGCTCTTTTTCTTTTAACACGATATGCTCATACGTATCGGTGAAGAAAGATAGCAATGTGTCCCCTTCCCATTCTTCTTGCTGGCGAACCGGGAAGTATTTATCCAGTTCTTCTTTTGTAAAAGAAGTTCCGGAAAGCACTCCGGATAGGTTGGCGTTAGCACTAACTTTCTCCAGCTCTTCAGAAGTGTCAGAAGACAGCCCCTTCACTTCCTCCCAAGCCTGCGCTACCTCCTCTGTAAACTCAAGCTCTGTTACAGCTTCCTGGTGGTTTTCTTTGAAAAGGCCATAAAATACGAAGCTTTTTTGTCCATCAAGCACAACCTTTTCCGATTGCAATCCTGTATAAGCAAATTCATATTGATAGATTTCATTGGCAAGCGTTTCTTTTGTCAACACTTCCGGCTCGTTTGTTTCTTTGTAGGAAAGACCAAAGAATTGGAAACCGTCTGTTGAGTAACCTACTGCTTTTGTCAGGGAACCTTGCTGCAGGTATGGAAAACCTCCAGGTTGTGGCTGGTTTTGACGGGAGCAGACAACATAGCCATTTTGCTTGTCTTCAAATACGGTGTGGTCGATGTATTGAGACAGGTAGGATTCGTTTGTGCGTACAAGTCCTTTGCTTCCGATTCCAACGTCTTGGCCGTAAACGATATCGATTGTTTGACCGGTGCCATTTACGTTTACATCCCAGAACCAGATACCTTTTTCTGATAGACGGAAGTTTACGGAATAGGCGATCTCTGCAACTGTTCCTGCCCATTTGATTTCGTTTTGGGAATTGCTCGTGTTGCTGGTTGATTTTACGCCTAGAAGCGGGTAAGCTTGGATGCCGTTTTCACCGTGAACGCGAAGGTATAGGTTGTTCAGTGCACCGTCGATTGGGTTGGACATCCATTGGTTGATCATGATTTCTTTGTGTGTTGCTTCGAAGAGGTCTCCGCTGTTTAGGAAAGTAAAGCGAACATTTCCGGCTTCTATATTGATCTTTTGATTGGCTGTTGTTGTTTGCATGATTAAAGTCCTCCTTTAATGGTTGGGCTGCTTATACGACGCAGGTGATTTCCGAAAAAGGCTTCGCTTTCCGCGGGGTGGCCTTGAGCCTCCTCGGCTTTGCCTGCGGGGTCTCAACATTGCCACTTCTCCCCTGCAGGAGTCTTCGCCTTTTTCTCCAATCACCTGCTAATACTGCACTTTCTTTACAAACTACTTATTCAAAACGAACTCTTTTATCGTCAATTCGTTGCTGTTCGGGCCGATCATGGCGTGGAATTTGCCTTTGTCGCTTTGGAAGGTCAGGTCCGAATGGTAGTAACGGAGCTGATCTTCTGTGATGGTGAAGGTAATTTGTTTTGTTTCACTAGGCTCTAGCCATACTTTTTCATAGCCTTTTAGTTCTTTAAGCGGGCGGACGATTTCGCCTGAGAGGTCACGGATATAGAACTGAACCGTTTCTTCACCGGCACGCTCACCTGTGTTCGTTATGTTGACTGTCACATCGATGCTGGAGTCTTCTGTTAAACTCTCTGCTGATAGGCTCACATCGCTGTAAGCAAAGGTGGTATAGCTTAATCCATATCCAAATGGCAATAAAGGCTCATTTGGGATATCAAGATAATGCGTGACATAGCGTTCCTGCTTGTTTTCGCCTTGGGGGCGTCCCGTGTTGAAACAGTTGTAGTAGACCGGCACCTGTCCGACAGAATAAGGGAAACTCATCGTAAGTCTTCCAGAAGGGTTCGCCTCTCCGAACAACAGGTCTGCAACGGCTGAACCGGCTTCGGTTCCCGGATACCATGCTTCAAGCAATACATCGGATTCAGCAATCACTCCATGTAAATCTAACGGACGACCATTGAAAAGAACCGTCACGACAGGTTTTCCGAGCTCCCTTATTTTCGCTACAAGCTTTAATTGTGCTTCCGGCAGGCGGATGTCTGCTCGGCAACCACCTTCTCCGCTCATTTCAGATGCTTCCCCAAGTGCAAGGACGATGACATCTGCTTCTTTTGCTGTTTCCACAGCTTTTGTGAGCTGCTCTTCTGTAATCGTTTCGATGTCAGATCCCTGTGCAACCAAAAGGTTCGTTTCAGATGTTTTTGCAAGCAGTCCGTCATATACCTGTACTGCGGCTTCCTTTGAACCTTGCCAGGACCAAGGACCAAGCACGTCCCCATTTTTCGCAAAGGGTCCGATTAATGCGATTCTTTGTTCTTTATTCAACGGTAGAACCTGGTCATTTTTTAAAAGAACACTAGATTTGATGGCAAGTTCTTTTGCCACTTGGCGGTGTTCCTCTGACATGATGACTTCTTTTTCTAGTTCTTCGCTCGTACCGCGGTATGGATTTTCAAAAAGTCCAAGTTTGTTTTTCAGGTTGAGAATACGTAAGACCGATTCATCGATCAGCGTTTCCGAAAGTTCGCCGCTCTCTACAAGGTCTCCAAGATTTTTTGCATAACAGGCTGTCATCATTTCGATGTCCACCCCTGCCTCAAGACCTTTTAGGGCCGCTTCTCTTTCGTCTTCTGCAACACCATGTGGAATCAATTCTTTTACTGCGCCCCAGTCGGAGATCATGACACCGTCAAAGCCCCATTCCTCGCGCAGCAAATCTCTCATCAGCTTTTTGTTTCCCGATGCAGGAATGCCGTCGACCGTGTTAAAAGCAGTCATGACCATCTCACAGCCTTCATCAAGTGCAGCTTTGTAAGCTGGCAAATAGGACTCGCGAAGCTGTCTTTCTGACATGTTGACGGTATTATAATCACGGCCTCCTTCTGGTGCGCCGTATGCTGCAAAGTGTTTGACGCACGCTGCAACACGGTAAGTGTCATTGGTCAAGTCCTCTCCTTGGAAGCCTCGAACAAAGGCCTTGGCAAAGACACTGTTCAGATAAGGATCTTCCCCGGTTGATTCCATCACTCGCCCCCACCTTGGATCTCTTACTAAATCGACCATCGGTGCAAACGTGACATGAACACCAGAGACAGATGCTTCTTTTGCGGCAATTTCTGCACTCTTTTCGGCAAGTTCTGTATCCCATGAACAACCAATTGCAAGAGGTACAGGAAAGATGGTTTTAAATCCGTGGACAATATCTGCCATCATCAGTAGAGGAATTCCTAACCGGTTTTCTGCAAGATGCTCTCGTTGAATATTGGCAACTTCCCATGCTCCTGATGCACCAAGAACGGAGCCGCTGTTTTGCACCACGTCATTTGAGATTCCCATATCTTCAAGAGGACCGGTAATTTCTCCATCCCCTGCTGCCCCTTTATAGAAGAATGTTGCCAATTGCATGAGCTGGGCTATTTTTTCCTCTAACGTCATTTGTTCTAGTAGACTTTCCATGTTTTTAGCCATCCCTAATTACCTCCTCAATCGCATTGCACTAATACGAAACGTTTTCACTTAAAAAATGCATAAATATAAGCTTTTCTGTAATAAAATCTATTGCGTTTGTCGAAACGTTTCTATTTATTTCGATAAAGAGGCCATATTGGCACTCTTTATCCCTTTATTCCCCTGCTATACCAGAGCGGTCAACACCTTCGACAAACCAGCGTTGCGTGATTGCATAGACAACAAGCATCGGCAGAATCGTCATAACCGTACCTGCCATATTGATACCTTCATTTATTTCAGATGCCTCCCCGCCACTTTGCGGGTACATCTGTTGATAGGTTGCTACGAACTTTTGGAGCTCGAGCGGTAAGGTTGTTAATGAGTTACCAAAATAGATCGCTGCCAAATATGTTTCATTCCAGTACCAAACGAAGGAGAACAAGAACGAAATGATGATTGCAGGTGCAGCCATCGGAAGCGCCAGCGTCAAGAAAATACGTAAATATCCCGCTCCATCTAACTGAGCTGCTTCTTCAAGCGCTTTTGGCATCATTTTAAAGAATTGATAGAAAATCAAGATAAAGATTGCACTATTGATTCCTTGTCCAAGTAAGGCTGGGAACAAGAAAGCCTGAATGCTTCCCAGAATACCAATCTCGTTAAAAAATACATAACGAGGGATGACCGTCACTTGAGGAGGAATGATGAACGTCGCCAATACCAGCACAAACATGGTTCGTTTGAATGGAAAGGCAAAGCGTGCAAACCCATAACCAACCACCGCACATACTGCCGTTTGAACGATGGCAGGAATGGCTGTCACATATAGCGATTCCAATAAAGTAGGCAGGAACTTCAATACCGCATAAGCAGATTGATAGTTATCCAGATAAAGTTGCGTCGGGATCCAGTTTACTAGCGGATTTAAAATGTCATCTAAACTTTTCAAACTATAAGATATCATATAAAGCAGCGGGAATAAGTATACAAAGCCAATTCCGATCAACAAGCCGTAAATGAATAGCTTATATAGAAGGCCGTCGTTCCCTTTCATTCCGAAAGCGAGCTTTTTCAACCTGGTCACGATGCCTGTCCCTTTTGGTTTGCGGTTAGTCAGCGATTCGCTTGCCATGATAACGGCCTCCTTTAAGCATAATTTTTTCTTCCTCTAACGGTTAACAACGCTACGGAAATACCCAGTGCAACCGCAATCAATAAGAAGTAGATCCATGATAGGGCTGAGGCATAACCAAAGCCTGTATTGATTTGAAACATATTTGTTTGGATATGCTCGATGACTGGATTTAACGAGAATATCGAGAATGTCACAATCGTATAAACCGTGTTTACGACGATCATTGGGAAAATGCTTGGCAGTGTCACCTTCCAGAAGCATTCCCAGTTGGACGCCCCGTCAATTTTGGCAGCTTCATAGACTTGTGTATCTATTTTTTGCAAGGCTGCCAGGAAAATTAAGAACTGTACCCCGGAGAACCATAAAATAATGATCAGGTTATCCATCAAATACAGGAGAACACTGCTGAATAAGGAATCCGCAGAGAGCATCGTTTCAAATATCGCATAGTCCTTGATGGACGGAATGGATGTCACTCCCTGTGAGATTAATTCATTGATAACCGGGCCGCTCGCAATGATCACCGGCAGAAAGAAAATCATCCGGAAAAAATTACGAAAGCGGATCGGCTGATTCAACAGAATCGCAATGATTAGAGAAAACACAATGATGATGGGCACCGATAACACAAGCTCCTGCACGAACGTCAATAGCTTTTGGGTGAACAATGCGTCCACTGTAAAGGCGTCTTTAAAATTATCAAACTTAACAAAGGTTGTTTGAATGCCCTCGGTGGTAATCCGTACTTTTTGAAAACTTAAGTAAAAAGAATAAAAGAGGGGATAAGCTGTGAATAAGAGAAATCCAAGAATCCATGGTGAGATGAACAATAATCCTGTTAGCGAATTCTTTGAGCGCATGGATAGCTGCTTCATGCTTAATTCCCCCCTTCTTTTATGCTAAATGACGTAGCAGCGACCGTTGTGCCGTCAATGGTAACGTCTGAATCCGTGTAGTTGACGATAATGGATACACCATTTTCATAGACAACTTCTGACACACCTTGTTGATGGACAATGCGATCAACAATCGAGCTGTTCTCTACTTTTCCAAGACTTTCTTTCACTTGACTGTATTGACTGATCAATTCTTCTTTCCAACTAGCAAACTCTGACGTATACAAACCTCTTGAAGGAGTCTTCATTAATAGCTGTGCGGACTCTCTTGTCAGATAAAAGGATGGATATGCACCAAACTCGATCATTCTCAACACTTCTTCCGTTGGATTATGAGAGAAGTTGGAGAAGGTCGCATAATACGGCGTGTAGCCCTTCAAAACAATTTGCAAGAACGGAACGGTGTCCGTCACAAACATATAGTTGGAGGAGTACATCGGCATATCTAAGTACTTGTCCATATAACCCCAAGCGTAGTCATTCGGACGATATAAGGATAAATCAATATTTTGCTCCTGATAATGAGCAAACAGTTCTTGATTCAATTCAATCATCTCTGCCCTTGAAGACGACATGCCTTTATTAAAGTCAGAGAATAGTTTGCTTGCAGTCGTTTCAACTGCGATATTTTCTACCCCATGATCCTTGAAATCAGCTGCATCTTTTTTGGCAATTTCAAGCGATTTCGCAGGGCTGAGATAATAACTGCTATAGCCAAAATGATTTTGCGTCATCGGTTGGCCGTTAATTTTCTTGGAAACATCCTTGCTTCCGGAAAAGCCGGATGCGCCGTCAAAAGCAGTCGTGAAGTCTGTGTGCAAATAGAAAGGAATGTCTTTTTCCTCTAGAGTTTGGATCGTTTCCTCCAAATCCCCTTTACTGCCAACCTTCTTCTCTAACGGAAACTTTTGTGGCAGCGTTCCCGTCAGGCCGCCTTTTGTCCAGCCTCTTAACACCACATGCAGATTATCCACATCGTTTTGCTCTAACTCTTCTACAAAACGAGGAATGTCTTGAATCTCAGTCATTTGCTCAACGGAATTCCATATCAGGCCTTTTTTCGTTTCCCCGCCTAAAAGCTCGAGGCGAAGATCTACCTTGTCCTCATTGTTGTTAGAAAGAGTGCCTTTCTCCTCTAAATGCTGCTGATATCTGTTCGCCATTCCTACATAATCTGCTTCTTCATCAGATAAAAACATGACTTTCTGTTTGATATTGAAGTTGTTTTTTTCTTCCTGGTAGACATTAAATCCACCCATGCTCTTACTTGTCGGCTGAAAATAATTAAAGCGATATTGATAGTCTGATGTTACCCAAAAGAAATCAGTGGATGCCCCAGACGGGTAAGCAAGGATTCTTCCATAGCTTTGGCCTTCCTCAATGAAGGTGATGAAAGCATTTTGCTTTACACCATGTACGGCACCGTACACAGGAACCGAAATCGTCTGTGCCGGGTATGTGTAAACATCTTCTGTGTTTTTCGGTCTTGTAAAGCCTTCATCTTCTCCATAAATGGAACCGATGAATGGTGTATCAGAGCGGAAAGCACTCTTTTCAAAACGCATGAGCGCACCGCTTCCGTCCGGAATAAATAAATAACCGGTGATATCATCCATATGTGCAGCACCAAGGAATGGATATACTTTCATGGCCACAATCTTATTGTAGGTTCCATCTTGTACGCCTTCATCAGGCACATCAATTACAATGCTTTCCTCTTCAAGCGTTACGTTCAGCACTACTTCAATGCTAGAACCTCGGAAATCAATCTCCGCGGTAAAGCCGTTGTCGTTTAATTGAATGCTTGGCTTTGTGTCTTCCGTTAGAATGCTTTCTGTTTTGATGTTTCCGCGACGATCCAAGTAATCAATTGTGAGGGCCGATTGAACCATATCTGTCCATGTATTGTTCAATCGGTAGTTCTCGGAATTATCAACGCCAGAGTGCCAAATATAGCCCGTTTCTTTGTTCTGAATTTTTATAGCCAGCGACTCTTCTTGCACATACAAGGCAAGCTTGTCGTTCTCCGTCACCTTTGTAAAACCTTCAAGGCTTCCTTCGGGCAGAGGTTTATTCTCTCCCTCTGGTTGTGTGAACTGATTGGAATCAAAGCGGAGTGTCTCTTCTCCGAGCTCTGTTTCCACTTCGATATCTTCCAACTCTTCCTTTGATGTCAATGATTCTGCAAAGACAGAAACCGGAAGAATGGCGATAAGCATAGCGAGCAGAATTTTTTTAAACACGGAGAATCACCTCCTGAATGATTGCTGTTACAAAATCAATAACCTGATCCATCAATACGTAGATGATGAAGCATACCAATACGATGATGAGCATACAGAAAATCGTCGTAAAGATGTTTCGTACCGTTCCCCAGAATTCAAAGGCATGAATTTCTTTGATCATGATGAACAAGATAATCAATGACCATCCCATCATCACTTGCATAAAGAAAACATATAAGAAGTACTCATTAAGCGTAAGCACATTTGACATGAGTGTAATTGGAACTAACATCACAATAATCGGTGCCAACGAATAAATGGTTCCAATATAAATATCCGAGAATCTTCCTTCTCCATCGTTGATCGTGCTGACCAGATAGTTAGAAACGATGAAAAGAATGATTGGCAGGAATAATAGTATGAATTCCATGCCGAAATTAATTTGTTCAAGAGAGATACCTCCCCTGAAAATAAATCCTGTAAAATACTTCATAAATAAAAATTCTGCATACAAGATGATGTAAAGAATGGTTGCAGATAAAACGCTGACCCTTCTCTGTCTTTTAATATAATAGAAGCTGTCTATCGGATGACGTAAAAACTTGCCTAAGAATAATAGCTCACTTAAAAGTTTCTTACTTTTAAATGCCTGCCATCTTTTCCTTGCCGGTGCTAAAATCCCTTTCTTTTTATCTGCAAAAAGCAGGCTCGCTCTAATAGCAAATAATCCAATTAAGATAGCAAAAACAGTGCTTAGGTTCTCATTCATCCACTGGTTCCTGATCTCCCAGAAGGAATCCGAATATCCTTCCACATTCCCTACCAGTTCAAAGGATTCCAGGGCCGCTTCATATTCCTGCTGCTTGTAATATGCTTCCCCCATTGCGTTATGGGCAAGGCCAATGGAAGAATTCATCCGCAACACTTCGCTCCAATATTGCTCACTCTCTATGTAAAGCCCTTGAGCATAGAGGGAGATCCCACCATGAAGCATTTCTGCAAAAGCTGTTGGCTCCAGCACTTGAACTGTCCCGCGCTCACGGTCTGTAATAAAAACTCTGCCGAGATTATCTGTTGCAACTCCCGAAGGATCCATAAACAATCCCAGACGGTTTGTTCCATCGTCTTTTCCGCCAAAAATAAAGAGCAGATTTCCAAAACTATCATACTCATAAATTCTTCCATCTTTAGCTAAAACAAAGAAATTTCCAAGTGGCCCCATTGCGATATCTTGAAGATTAGTAATCTCGGAAATGTACGGCGATAAAATATTCCCACCGGCAATGTTCAGCTTTCGAATGACTTCAAAGCTAGTACCGGCTGTAATGGTGTATACAAGCCCTTTTTCATCAATCGCAATGTTAGTAGGCGCAGGCGGCACTTTCAGGAACATGCTAGAGCGCTGCTGATCTGTTGTCAGTGCATCCTGGATGACAGACATTAACGATGGTCTTGTACGGTTTACTCCGAAGAATCCGAGAAATGTACCATCCTGCCCAACCTGGATGATCCCGTTTGTCGAACCCTCTCCGATAATGTAGAGGTTGCCTCGTTTGTCTACGGTAATCTTCTGTGGTTTATACGGTGTTTTTGTCCCAAAAAGGGGAGAATCCGGTCTGCCGTATTCTTGGAGCATTTCGCCTTCTTCAGAAAAACGATATACTTTTTCATTTGTATAATCTGCTACATATATTTGCTGTTCTTCGTCTACAAAAACCCCCGTCGGCATTTGCAGAATTCCTTCTCCGACTTCTAACAGTTTTCTACCATTCTCATCAAACTTGGTGATTTTCTTCGTACCGGAATCAGCCACATACACATCGTTGTTCTGATCGATATAGACATCTTCTGGACTGACAATATCATTCGTACTTCCGAAAAGCCCCACTGGAATATAGGCGGTCTGCGTTTCAATTAGATACCCTTCTGTTGATACCGTCTCTGTATTATATGGAACAGACAGGGCTGCAAAAGATTGCAAAGGAGAAAGGAGGATTAACCATACAGTCAATAAGCCAATAAAAATGCGCTTCATACTCTTTTTCTCCCCCTTCTACTTGATTCCTGAATGTGCCATCGTATTCATTACCTGGCTTTGTAAGATGATAAAGATGATTAAATTTGGAATGAACATAATTAAAGATGCCGCTGCCGCCATACCTTGACCCGCTACCGTGTTTCCACTTGTGGCCGAAGTTAAGGTCGACATGTAAAAGGCAAAGGTCTTCAGATTTTCATTATCAACAAACAATGTCGAGGTTTCCGTGTTATTCCAAACAAGTTGGAAAGAAAGGATCGCAATGGTTGCAATCGCCGGTTTTACAAGCGGAATGATAATCTTTCGGAAAATTTGATAGTCTGTCGCCCCGTCCATCTGGGCTGCTTCAATCAATTCGTTCGGTATTTGATCAATAAATTGTTTTACTAGGAAAAGCCCGATCGGCATCGCGATCAACGGAAAAATATGGACAAGGAATGTGTCCAACAGTCCCACCTTTTCAATCAGCAAGTAACGCGGAATGACGACTGCCGCCGAAACGAACATTAAGGCAAGTGTGTTGATTTCAAAGATGGTTTTCTTTAGTCTGAATCGTTTTTTCGATAAGGCATACCCTGCCATCGTACTAATAAGAACAGTGACAAAGACGACGATGAGGGTGATGGAGATACTGTTAAACAAGTAACGGGACATCGGAACGCCCGTTGTGCTTGTGTTATTCATTAAATCAATGAAGTTCTGCATCGTCGGCTTTTGCACAAAAAAGCGCGGTGGATAAGCAAATAGCTCATCGATCGGCTTAAAGGCGTGAGAAAAGACAAAGACGATGGGCATAGCCATAAAGATGGCGAGCGGTATTAGAAATGCATAGAACTTTAATTGGCTTTTGTGAAAACGGTCTGGATTGATTTTCGTTCCATGGAATGCCGACACATCATTCACTCCCTACTCTTTAGTCTTTTTCACCGAATAAACGCCAGGCGATTTTTGAGAAGATATATACGAATAATAGTAATAGAACGGATATTGCTGCTGCATATCCCATCTCATATCGGATGAAGCCGTAGTCCTCTAAATGGTTGACCATTAACTGACCTGCATATTGTGGCGTCGGATTGGCACCGGATAAGGCTACCCCAATCGCACCGGCCTGGAACGTCCCGACCACAGCCATGACAGCTCCGAAAAGCATCTGCGGCTTCATGGATGGAATGGTGATATAGATGATTTCTTGGAATCTATTTTTTATGCCGTCAATATAACCAGCTTCATAGATTTCCCTATTGATGTTCAAAACACCGGAAAGCATCGCAAGAAATCCTACTCCCATGCTCCCCCAAAGGGTAACAACAATCATGATCGTCATTAAGTGATCTGGTGATTGCAGCCATTGAACAGGCTCTAAGATGACACCGATTGTGATTAAAAGACTGTTTAAATAGCCTGTCTGATCCCCACTGAAAATGATGGTCCATACAACCGCCATCGCAATGCCGGCTGTCATGGATGGGGAATAGATGATAAGCGCCAATACCGTTCGCGGCCCTTTAGAGATTTGAGCAAGCATCCAAGCTAGCAGGAAGGATAAAATATATCCTCCCGGCCCGACGATGACTGCAAACATCAACGTATTCGGCAAGACGCGTTGCATGAAGACTTCATCTTGCGTAAGCACACTCACATAGTTGGCAAGCCCGATGAAGCTCGGCATCTCAATCGCATTGAAATACGTGAACGATAAAAGAATGGCCACTACCACCGGAATGATGATAAAGGTAAAGAAAAAGATTAAATATGGTGCAAGAAAGATCGATGTACTTGCATGCTTTTGAAGGCTACTCCTCATTTTCTTCCACCCAGCTTTCTACTTGTTCAATCGTCGGAATCGGATAAGTTTTCACGATTTTTCCATTTTTCATATATCCGAATTCCTCCATCTTCCGCCTCATTTCACGGTCGATAGTCACCACCGCATCATCTACAGCTGAACGGGTATTTTCCCCGTCAAAGACAACACGGTTCCATACATTACTAATCTCACGTTCTACCATATAGGTGTATGGCGTTTTCGGCACTTCACGTAAATGTTCCCATTGCGCTAAGATGACTTCTTTATGTTCCTCTGGCCATGGTAATTGCTTAAAGGCGTCAAGATTTGCGGTATTCCACATGTAAGAAGGACCATACATGATTTGCAAGGTAGTAGCAAAATCAGTCTGTGTTTCTGTGGACATCCACCATTTCAACACTTGCCATGCTTCGTCCTTATTCTTGCTGCCGTTAAAAATCATGCCGGCCTGTCCAGATCCTGTTGCCCATCGTTCCACTTCTCCGTCCTCATTTTCCACTCCAGGATGAAGGGAAATGTCCCACCAGCCGGAGATTTCCGGTGCTGCAGATGTAAGCTCTACATAAGTCTGGAAATTAGACACACCAATCGGCAAGGTGGAATAGCGGAAATGGTTATAGAAATTCGGCACCTGAAGCGGTGTGCTATAGATCGTATTCAAATCCGTCATAAGCTGAATGCCGCGGACTGTTTCATCGCTGTCAATCGTCGTACCCATGCCATTCTCTTTATACATGTCCCCTTGATGTTGATAAATAAATGGAGAGGTAGATTGGAATGGTTTGAATGCCACTGCACCTGCAATAGGCGTGTAGTAATTCAACCCAAAGCGTTGCAGCTCAGGCAAGACATCTACTACATCCTCCCATGTGTCAGGGACAGGAACATCTAACGTACCTAAAATATCTTTTCTGTAAAATTGAACAAAGAAGTCTTGCGTTTCCGGCAACCCATATACCTCATCATCAATGATCATTGGCAAGAAGGCACCAGGAGAGAAATGAGCAAGCGTTTCATCAAAATCGTCAAATTCTCTTAAGTCATAGGCCGCTCCACGGATAGCAAGTTCATATGGCAACCAGCTACTGATTCCTAGCGCGAGATCCGGCTGACTGTTTGCTGCATTAGCCAAAATCAATTTCTGCTCAGAAGGCATGATGGAAAATCTCACTTTAATTCCTGTTTGAGGCGTAAAGTTTTGATCCACCATATTTTGCATCAATTCTACATATTGACGTGGTCTGTTTACCCACACATCCACCACATCATCATCCACTTTTTCCGTTGCTAACGTATTAGACTGGAACGAGTGGAAGAATTTCAGGACAGATTCTTTTGTTTTCGCGAAAAATCCTAGTTCTGGTTTTGGTAACTTTTCATCACCGTGAATATATATTCGATCCATTATTAATGGCTGTTTTTTCAAATCCAGTGTTGCATTTCCAAGAAGCTGTGCGACAGAACTGGAGCCTTCTGAAAGCTGAGTCAGTCGTGCTGGAATTTTGTCAGGGTCTGCTGCAAGCTCTCTTAACCGTTCAACGGCAATGTTGAGCGATACAATCTCCACTGATTCTTTTCCATCACTTAATTCAAGCAGATACTCACTTTCTCCTTCCAGCTTATCCGCCCATGAAGTAAGGTCTCCTTCAATCTCAGGCATGTACTCGGTAATCCTCCAGCCGCGAGAGCGATCTTGGTTGTTTCCGGTTAATCGTTTTATGGATAGGGAGAGTTGTTCAATGCCCTTCATCACTTCATCCATTTCGAATAACGTGCGATTTACAGGTGACGCATCACCTTTAAGTGTCAGGGTATTTTTCCCCTTTTCTAGATAAAAATAATACGGTTCCCCGTCTTCGTTGCTAAGCGTTTCATTTACCCAATTTTTCTCCTGTTGGAAAGAATAGCTTTCTACTTCTTCAAAAGGTACCTCTCCATTGATCATGACTGTCCGGAACACCGGAAAGCCTGATTGTTTTTCTTGTAAAACTTTCAACGAAATCTGGTAGTAGCCTGCTTCCTCTACTTCCATTTCCCATGTAGCCGTTTGACCGCTCGTCTCCCATGACTCCCCGCCGATTGCATTCAATAGGCGTTTGTCACGCTCATAAGGGACAACAGATGCATCCTGTCTATTCACAGGTCTGATAAAAGAGCTGTTCTTCTTCAGCGGGTGCTCCGCTTCGATCGTGATACTGTTTGTTTCTGTGAGATCCCCAGCATGGTTCTCTCTGTATTCTTCATATGTAGGGATCGTTCCCACACCGCTCACATATATGTTTCCAAGCAGCATTTCTCCCCGGATGTTCTCTAACGTAATGGTGTTTTTTCCTTCTTTTAATTGATACTTCAATGGCCTTGCTTGCAGATGACTAGAATCCTCTGCCTTGATAAAATGCCATTGTTCGATTGGCAGCTGCTCTGGAATAATTTCATCTCCAAAGCGGTCCTGTTCAAAATCATTTGTTGCACTTTTCCAGTCCTTCGGGAAGGTAATCCTGCGACTTTCAAAATATGGATATTCCCCGTTCACTTTGATAGAGCCTTCTATCGGAACAATTCCTTCACCAAGAGGATAATAGTCGAAGCCCAGTTCATATAAGCCTTCTTCCTCTACATCCACTTCAATCGTGACGGTATCCTTGTTTCTCCAAGCATAGACCTATCGCCATACTCCTTGCTTTCTCCACTAGAAAGCAGGCTATTCTCATCAATGGATAAAAAATCAGCGGGAGTGACAACGCGCTCGAAATCTTGCGCGTTGCCCTGTCCCACTTCATTCCACTGCTTAAGGATTGATAGATAGCGTGGCTCAATGACTTGTTCTGCCACCTGCTCTAGGCTCTTCTCTTCATCAGCAAATGCGAATTGGCCTGGTACTAGCAACAGCAGTATTAATGACCAGAACATCATTTTACGTTTCATATCTAATCCCCATCCCCTTCACAGTTGATCCATCTTATTGACCAATCGCTTCTTTGCCTTCTTGGTACTTTTGATTTGCTAATTCATTGATTTGTGCCGCATAGTCTTCAATCTTGATTTCGCCTCTGACGCTCGCATCAATCAATGCTGCGATATTTGCGTTCGGCTCTTCTCCGATTGCAACGCCGGTTGGTGCTTCCCATCTAGATTGAGCGAATCCTGGTACTGTTTTCACAGGTTCCACAATTCCATTCGCCAGATTGTCATATGCTGTACGTAAGCCAGGGATATCCTGAACTTCGAAGAATGCATCCAATACTTCCTCGTCCTGTGTTACAGGCAAGTTGTTCAATGCTTTCTCATGCTCTACTGCCAGATCAATACGTTTTAAGAACCCTTCTTTACCAAAGCTCATCCACTTAGCAAAAAGGAACGCTTCTTCTTGATGTTTAGTAGATTTAGAGATTCCCATGAAATCATTTACGATAACCGTTCTTCCGCCAGGAGTTCCAACGAAGTCCCAATCAAAATCAAGGTTAGTAGAGAAATTTTCCACTGCCCATGTACCATCCCAGTTAAGTCCGATACCACCGCCGGCAAATACTTCTCCAGCATTCTCGCCATTGAAGTTGGCTTTTTGCTCATCAGACAAATTCTCATAAGAATAACCATTTGTTACAAAGTTGCTTGTAAGATTAACACCAGAAATGAATTCATTACTGTTTAGGTGATACTCATCTTCACTGAATGTATACCATCCAATATCTTCATTTACAGAAGAAGGATACCAATCCACAATGGCAAATGGATTATTCAACCCAACTACTCCACTGTTCACATTTGTCACGGAACGAACAGATTCCGTAAAGTCATCAACAGAGATGCCATATTCAGGAACATCCAGGTTTGCCTGGTTGTATAAATCTTTATTTACAAAATAACCAAGGAAATGCTGTGCACTAGGAATTGCATATACTGCATCATTGTATGTAACAGAATCTGTTACAACTTCAGGAATGTTTGCAAAGTCTTCATCTTCTGCAGCCAATTCCGTTACATCTAACAACCAGTCATTCGCAAGGCCAGTCGGTACTTGTGATACCATGAAAACGTCAGGCATCGCATTTGCACTTGCTGCAGAGGAAAGGGAATTATTCCAGTCATCTGTTGAGATCGACTCATCAATTTCTACATCAATGTTAGGATATTTCTCTTCGAATTCCTCAATCATTAAACGCTCGATGTTATTATCCTCTTCCGTTCCAAGCGCCCAGCTGGCAAACTTAATGGTTACTTGATCTTCGTTGTTACCTTCCTTCTCCGCGTCATTTGAAGCATTGTTGGAATTACTGCACCCAACTACCAACATGAACGAAGCGGCGATCGCGATCCAAGGTTTCATCAATTTCATTACCCATACACCCCTTAAATATTTTTTATACACCTTTATCGAAACGTTTCAATTAGTTCGTAAAAATAAAAAGGGAGATCTACTCAACCTTTTCTACCTGTCTATCTGCAATTGATACGTTTCACTAACGTCATTATACTCCGTCTTGTAAACGATTACAATATTATTTTCTAAATATTTTCGGAGATTGATAGAATTGATTGAAAAGTCTTAATACATAAGGGTTTGGTAGGTATTACCTGTGTTTCTATGTTTATGTAGAACGGAAAAAAGAACCGATTCTGATTAGTAGAATCGATTCGATAATTTCATATTGTTTCTGTTAAACACCGCTGTTGATTTCCGCAAATGGCTTCGCTTTCCGCGGGACGGTGCTTGAGCCTCCTCGCTGCGCTGTGGGGTCTCAAGCTACCGTTACTCCCCCGCTGGAGTCTTCGCCTTTTGCTCCAATCAACAGCTAGAAAGCGGTAATTATTCAACATTCAACTTTAAGAGAACTTATTATTTCGACTTATAATCACCGATTAAAGTTGTTGTTCGAAGAATGCTAACACATCCTCGATATGCTTGTCCCAGTATCCCCAATCATGGCCGCCGGGACCATCGGAAAAGGTAAGGTCTAATCCCGCTTGGATGGCATGGTCTCTAAAGCGGGTATTTGCTTCATAGTTATGATCTTCCGTGCCACAGCACTGATATAACTTTGGAGCTCTTTCTCCTACTCTTGACGCAAGATGATAAAGGTCATCCTCACTTCCCAAAATAGGACGATCGCCGAATATGTATTTGAAATCTCTTGGGAATGCAGGCAATCGTTCATTGATATCTACAGAACCTGACATGCTTGCTGCTGCAGCAAATTTCTCCGGATTCCTCATGGCGACTTTGAAAGCCCCATAACCGCCCATTGAAAGCCCCGCGATAAAGTTTTCCTCTCTCTTATCTGACAACGGAAAAAAGCTTTGAGCAAGTGTCGGAACTTCTTGACTGACAAATTTGTAAAAATCATATCCATGTTCCATATCCGTGTAAAAACTTCTCCCAGCAGCAGGCATCACAATCGCCCACCCCATAGCAGAGGCATAACGCTCTATGGAAGTGAATCTTGTCCAGATGGTATGGTCATCGGAAAGTCCGTGCAGTAAATAGAGGGTAGGGTGTTTCTTTTGTTTTACTTTTGTTGAGACCCCTATTTGTGAATTCGGCTGTGGCAATAGAACCGTCATGGATGTTGAACATTGCAAAGCCTCCGAGAAAAAATCGCATGTAATTCTAGCCATGCTTTTCACTCCTTTATATATGTTTTTGAAACGTTTCGACTACTTATATTATAAAAGGTAGTGAATCCGCTTTCAATAACTTTCCGATAATCACACTTTGTCGAACGTATGTTCTTTACTTTTCACTTGTACCAAAATATAATGAGAGAGTAAGTACATACCCATTGAGAAGGAGTGTTGAAAATGAAGCATCATGCTGTACCTTATTTATCATTTAACGGCAATGCAAGACAGGCACTTGAGTTTTACAAAGAGGTATTTGAAGGAGAAATCAAAGGCATCATGACCTTTGGCGAAGCGGACTTCCCTACTCCACCTGAAGCTGACAACCTTGTTATGCACGCGCGTTTTGAAAAAGGAAATCTAACACTGATGGCATCTGACTCATTCCCAGGTCAAACAGTAGAGATTGGTGGCAACGTCTCTCTCATGCTGGAGATGGAAAGCGAAGAACAGGTTGACACCCTATACGTACGCCTAAGTGAGAACGGAAAAGTATTGATGGAGCTTCAAGACACCTTCTGGGGAGCACGTTTTGGAAGTGTTCAGGATTCCTTCGGTGTGAAATGGGATTTAAACTATACGAAACCGCAATAAATTTAAAAACGCTTCGGGAGCCATGGAGGTTCTCGAAGCGTCTAAATTCATTTGGGGAGGATTCTTTTACCTGAAATCAGCTCGAATGTTTTTAAGAAAAAACAACTAAAACCGGCATAAAAACCAATGAGTGGATACCTAAATGATGCTGGCTTATTCTTTTCAAAGTAAAAGTGTCCGATCCAGGAAAAAACATAATGTAATATAGCTAGCACCAGGGTTACCCACCAATTAATAAATATAAAAATCCAGGCTAAGAAAGCAAAGAGAAAAGCAAAATAGTGAAGAATCTGATTCCATTTGTTCTCATGTGCTTTTTGATATAATAGCAAATCATTCTTCATTTTTTCTTTCATACTAGGTTATCCCTCGTAAATCATCTTTCTTGTCATGCCGCCGTCCACGGTAATGTTTTCTCCGTTGACAAAATTGTTTTCGGAGTCAGTTAAATACAAGCAAGCCTTTGCAATATCTTCCGGTTTTCCGACTCGATTGGACAGATGTTGTGCATGGTCCTTATCTCTTAACTCTTCATAATTTTCATTTTGGATCCATCCAGGTGAAATAGCATTCACAGTAATATTCCGCTCACTTAAAGAAGCTGCAAGCGCATGCGTCAGCGCTACAATCCCGCCTTTAGTTGCCGCATATGCTTCTGAGTTGGGTTCAGACATCGTTGCCCTAGTGGAGGCGATGTTAACGATAGAACCGCCACTTTTCAAATATTTAGATGCTTCTTTAGAAGCAATAAACACACTGCGCAAATTCGTGTTGATCACATCATCCCAAGCGTCGACAGTAAGGTCATGCAGTGGAGTAAATCGGGATACTCCTGCATTATTTATAAGGATATCGATCTGTTGGAAATGTTCCAGGGTTTTGGTCATAAGGTGTTGTATGTCCTTTTCTTTGCGGACATCGGTTTGGACGAAAATGGCATTGTTCCCTAGAGCCTGTTGAAGTGTTTGTCCTGCTTTTTCATCCAGGTCCGCAAGCACCACTTGTGCACCCGCATTTATGTATGCCGTTGCGATTCCTTTTCCTATTCCGTTCGCCGCACCAGTAACTATTACTGTTTTGTTATGGAAATTCATTGAAAGTGCCTCCTTTGAGTAGTATTGTTAGCCATTACAAGGCAGAATAATATCCACTACCGCCCCACCATTGTTATTATTTTGAATACAAAGCTTACCATTATGAATCTCTTCTACGACACGTTTACAGATCATTAATCCCAGGCCATTGCCGTCTTTTTTGGTTGTAAGGAATGGTTGGCCCATTCTGTGCAAAATCTGGTCAGGGAAACCATTCCCATCATCAGTAAAGCGGACCAAAAGTTCATTTTCACTATGTGGTCTTACACTGATGGTGAGTTTTCCGTTCTGTTCCACCGACTCCACACTATTTTTCACAAGATTGATAAACACCTGCTTCATTTGATTGCCATCACTATAGATAGGCTTAACATCCTGAAAGTCGTATAGAATTTCAACATTTTTTATAATGGCAAAGCTCGATAATAATACTTCTATTTCCCTGATAAGATCACGCACATCATGCCAGTCTTTTCTCTGAACCGTCGGCCTAGACAGAACAAGGAACTCATTGGTGATTTGATCAATCCTTTCTATTTCTTTCAACATGATTTCTGGAAAGGCATTACTTGGTCCGCCTTCTTTACTCAGCTGTATAAAGCCTTTTAGAGTAGTAAGTGGATTCTTTATTTCATGTGCAACTCCTGCTGCCATTTGTCCTACAATAGCAAGCTTTTCAGCATTTTGAATATAGGATTCGGTTTTCGTATATTCTGTAATATCATGAAGCTGAATCAATGTTCCTCGTTGAAAAGAAAAAAAATCTACCAAACATGTTCTTGTCTCGTGTTTATTTTGAAAAATAATTTTGTAATCCTGGATAACTTCTCCTTTTACATATAGGTCATGAACACGGCTCAACAACTTTAGTTCATTAATAGTGAAGGGTTCATTTTCATGGGGCAAACCTAAAATGTCCCTAGCTTTAGGATTTATTCTAACGATTTCCCTGTTTCCCTCTACCACTATGTAGCCTGTGTTGGATTGCTCCAGCACCATATGGTTCATTTCATCTAAATATCGATTCTTTTCTAGAAGGTTCAATTCCCTTTGAATCGAATCCACAATCGTTTCCAAAGAAGCCATGATAAGCGGGTTCGCGACCTGCACAAAAGTCATCATCGATATCGTTCCAACTACTTGGTTTTTATGATATAGCGGAACACTGTAGCATGCAGTCTGATGGAGAAAGTAATAGAAATGCTCCTCCCCTATTAGCTGTACAGGAATACCAAGTTCCAGTGCCGCTAAAACAGAGTTAACTCCTGCTTGCGCTTCACTGAATTGGACGCCTTTTTTCAGACCGACCTGATTAACAACCGTATCCTCCATGCTCGGATCGCCAAGATATTCAATGATATTCCCTTTTTCGTCCGTAACCGCCACAAGTATAGGTATACCTTTACTCTTTTCCAAAAATGTATTCATAAACAGTCTAATAATAGCTAATGTATCCTTGTATTCACTTTGTATTTCGGACAACTCCACATCCGATAAGCTATTAAAAGTGGGGATGACAAGTGGATCTAATTTATTGATATGGCAACGCTCGCGCATCTTTGTTATATATTCTTCTAGCATGCTATCATCCTTTGAGACTTGTAGTTTGCTCATACTAAAAAGTATATACTACTGAGAGTGGAGATGAAACGATGAAGGATTGGGAGGCGGCATATATCGCTGGTATTATTGATGGAGAAGGTAGTATTTTATTAACAAGAATTCACAAAAATGAATTTAGACGTCCTTGTATCACCATAGCTTCTACAGATATAGAATTACTAGAATTTGTCCAGAGTATAATCGGTGGTGCAATTGTAAGGAAAAAGAATTACAAGCCTACTATCCACAAGAATTCATTTTCACTAAATGTAAAATCAAAACGAGATGTTCTAAACACGTTGAAATGTATTTGTCCATATCTAAGAGTAGAAATAAAAAAGCGTAGAGCTATTTATATTTTGGATAACTATGAATTAGTTACAAAAAGAAATGGGAAATATAAGCTAGAAGAGCAGATAAATAAGATTAAATTTGAAGAGGAATTTTTTAACCTTAAATAAGAAAATAGGCGACATGAAGTACCTAATGGAGTTAAATATTTCGTCCTTCTATTGTCGAATGGAACAACCTTGTTGATTGTAGTGGAAGGCGCGTAGACTCCCGCGGGAGGAAGGGACAGGTAAGACCCCGCAACGGAGTGAGGAGGCTTACGGACCGCCCGCAGGAAAGCGAAGCGCCTGGAACGAAAATCAACTGAATCTCTTATTTTTAATTAAACAAACAAAAGACCACACCAGTGAACAGTGTGGTCTTCTTACATTAAAATGGAGACGGTGGGACGTGCAATTCCATGCTTTCGTCATGGCACTGACTATATCTTGAACCTCAAGGCTGAGGTCCTCTGGCGTATTATGCGAACTAAAATTTTTAGTTGCTACTGCAACTAGCAGTTCCGCATCCTAGTATTACCACTAATGTGGCAACCTATGAGTCGATACACGGCTGTTGGATTGCTCCACA
This sequence comes from Sutcliffiella horikoshii, assembly GCF_019931755.1. Lineage (NCBI taxonomy): Bacteria > Bacillati > Bacillota > Bacilli > Caryophanales > Bacillaceae > Sutcliffiella > Sutcliffiella horikoshii. The sequence goes on from NZ_CP082918.1 coordinate 3,680,989, forward strand.
TACCGCTCGGCATTGCCTTATCGTAAAAGAACTACGACTTAGGTTTCACCGATAAAGCCAGATTTTCACTTGTATGTTGCCATACAAGGCGACTAATAATTAATCGAACCCACGTCCAGAAACATCGCCACTTAAGCATCTACGAGTGTAGTCAATATATTAGTATTTCGCTGACCCTTCCGCCTATTGACTGGCATCCTGGCAGCTAGTCTGGTTGTGCTCTTCCTTTGACCTCAGACGGCGATCTCCGGCGTAGCCCACTTAGAGTGAGTCCCTGATCCTACCACATGGGCGATGGAGGGAGGAACCGCTATAGTCTGTTATTAAGCAGCTAAAGCGAAGTTGTTGTTTTCTTTGCCAGTTATATTGGCGTTGACGTTGATGACGAGGACGATCCCCCCGACTCGCAACCCAAGCTCGAACTATCCCTGTCGAATCCGTAACGTCCCCTCGATTAGAATGTCTCTGTTGAAATTTAAATCAACAAAGAGAAACACAACACGAGGTTCTACGGGAAAGATAATCAAGCCAATTAGTTGGCTATTCAATTATCAAAGCGCCGCTGTTATCTTAGCGACATCCTTATTATAGCACACTCACATAACTTTGCAATTGTAAGTTACTGTAAAAAGAACTATACTATTCCTTTTGACGTTCACGGAACGCTCTCTCAATATCGCGTTTCGCTTCTTTCTTTTTCAAGTCATCACGCTTGTCGTATTTCTTTTTCCCTTTACCCAGACCGATTAACAGCTTTGCATAGCCATTTTTCAGATAGATTTTCAAAGGTACTAATGCATACCCTTCTTCTTTTGTAAGACCTATCAGCTGATTGATCTGTTTCTTATGAAGAAGCAGCTTGCGTGTACGAAGCGGATCATGATTGTATCGGTTTCCTTGCTCATACGGACTGATGTGCAGGTTGTGCAAAAACACTTCACCGTTTTGCACTCGTGCAAAGGAATCCTTCAAGTTGACGCGACCTGCTCGCATGGATTTGATTTCCGTACCTTGTAGCACCATACCCGTTTCATATGTCTGTTCGATAAAATAATCGTGGTTGGCTTTTTTGTTGGTACTGATAACCTTTCCTGTCCCCTTCGGCATGGCTGTGTCCCCCTCTCTCTAATATTTCATAGCGGTAGTGAATATTTTACCAAATACACCACCCCTCTACAAGAAAGAAGAGCCTTCTCTTGCAAAAAGGCTCTTCCCACCCCGAATCTTATCACTTCTTCTTTTTACGCTTCTGTTTCGGCGCATTTTCAAAGAACTTCTTGTTTTTCTTTTTCTTTTTACCAGTGCCAGTCTTACCTGTACCTGGCCCCTTAGTCGTCCAGCCAATTTCAAATGTGTAGTCATCGATATTGCTTTCGTCTTTACGCTTTTGACTGCGGCCTTTGGCAGGTTTCTTGCGTTCGCTCTGGATGACACGTGGTGCACTCTTCGTATCCGGACGGCGAGTACCTTTCATGCCAACTACTTCAAAGTCAATGGATCGCTCATCTTTATTTACGTTAATCACACGAACAGTGATTTCGTCTCCGATACGATACACTTTTCCTGTGCGCTCTCCGATCATCGCATAATGACGCTCATCGTAGCGATAATAGTCATCCGTTAGGTAGCTCACATGGACAAGACCTTCAATCGTATTCGGCAGCTCGACGAACATTCCGAAGTTTGTAACAGAGCTGATGATCCCATCGTATTCTTCGCCAATTTTATCAAGCATGTACTCGGATTTTTTCAGTTCATCCGTTTCACGCTCAGCATCCACTGCCCGGCGTTCCATGTTAGAAGAATGCTCAGCGATTTCAGGGAGCTTGTCGCTCCATTTTTCCTGTGTCTTCGCATCCAGTTTCTTTTGTATCAGGTAGGTGCGAATCAGACGATGAACAATCAAGTCAGGATAACGACGAATTGGTGATGTGAAATGGGTATAGAACTCTGTGGACAAACCAAAGTGTCCTAAGCTTTCCTCATCATATTTCGCCTGTTTCATAGAACGAAGCATGACAGTAGAAACTACCATTTCTTCCGGTTTCCCTTGAACAGCTTCAATGACTTCTTGAAGTGCACGCGGATGAATTTCGTTTCCTTTTCCTTTCACCACATATCCGAAGTTTGTGATGAACTCGAAGAAACGTTGCAGTTTCTCCTCTTTTGGATCCTCATGGACACGATAGATGAACGGCACATTCATCCAGTGGAAATGCTCCGCTACCGTTTCGTTCGCAACAAGCATGAACTCTTCAATCAAACGCTCGGCTACTGAACGTTCCCGAAGAACGACATCCTTAGGTGCACCTTCTTCATCCACAATCACCTTGGATTCTTTGAAGTCAAAATCAATGGCTCCACGCGTCATCCGTTTTTTGCGAAGGACAGCAGCCAACTCTTCCATTAACTGAAACATCGGAACCAAGGCTTCATAACGAGACGTTACTTCTTCGTCCTTATCCACAAGAATTTTTTTGACATCTGAATAAGTCATACGTTCCGTTGTCTTGATGACACTGTGGAAAATCTCATGTTTCACCACTTCACCGGCATTATTAATCTCCATCTCACAAGAAATCGTAAGGCGGTTCACTTTCGGGTTCAACGAGCAAATACCGTTGGAAAGGCGATGCGGAATCATCGGAATCACACGGTCCACAAGGTAAATACTTGTCCCACGCTCCTGCGCTTCCAAATCAATTGGTGAACCTTCCGTTACATAATGCGTGACGTCTGCGATATGAACGCCAAGCTTATAATTGCCGTTGTCCAGTTTCGTCACGGTTACCGCGTCATCCAGGTCTTTTGCGTCCGCTCCGTCAATCGTAACAATGACCTGGTCGCGAAGGTCACGACGATCACCAAGATCTTTTTCGTCAATTTCATCCGGCGTTGCATTCGCCTGGTCGAGTACCTCTCTTGGGAACTCCTGCGGCAGGCCATGCTTATGAATGACAGACAAAATATCTACACCCGGGTCATTTTTGTGACCGAGAATGCGGATGACTTCCCCCTCGGCACTAAGGCGACCTTCCGGATAAGTAACTAGTTTTACAACTACCTTATGTCCTTCCACTGCACCATTGCTGGCACTTTTCGGAATGAAGATATCATTGGCAATTTTTTTGTCGTCTGCAATAACAAAACCAAAACTCTTGCTTTCGGTATATGTACCAACAATCTCCTTGACTCCACGCTCAACTATACGGATAACCGTTCCTTCTTGTCTGGAATCACCCGCAGCTTTTCTGCTTACGCGTACAAGAACGATATCTCCGTGCATGGCATTGTTCAGCTCGTTCGGTGGAATGAACACATCGTCCATATCCGCTTCTTCCGGCATGACAAATGCAAAGCCTTTGGAGTGACCGATTACTTTTCCTTTGATCAGGTTCATTTTTTCAGGAAGTCCATAGCGGTTGCTGCGAGTTCTCACAACGAGTCCTTGATCTTCCATAAACACTAGAGCTTTGACGAAATCTTTGAATTCCTCTGAGTCTTTAATTCCAAAGGCTTGTTCTAACTCTTGTGTAGTTAGTGGTTTGTAGGCTTCTTCTTTCATATAGGAAAGTAATTTATCTACGTGTTGTTGAATTATTTCTTCCATTATATATCCCTCCCCTTTTCGGGTTTGTAAAATTACTTTAGTACACCGCTGGTGATTTCCGCTTTAGGCTTCGCTTTCCGAGGGGCGATGCTTGAGCCTCCTCACTGCGTTGCGGGGTCTCAACCTATCGCTACCTCCCTCCGGAGTCTACGCCTAACGCTCCAATCACCAGCTAGGTTACTTTATTAATTAATATTCTTATATTTAGTATTACCAATCCAACGACTCTAAAAACTCGTATACGTCTTCGTGGAGTTGCTCGCGTTCTTTATCGAGCGTGATGACGTGGCCGGATTCTTCATACCATTTAATTTTCTTTTCGTCCGATTCCACTTCATTGTAAATAATATTGGCACTGTCTGTGTTAATCATATTGTCGTGTCGGGCTTGTACAACAAATGTTGGAGAATAGATCATGTCTACATTATTCCTCACGTCTGCAATCAATTCCTGCAACGCCTTCAATGTACCCATTGGTGTTTTCTCAAATTCCTTCATTTCTTGTTCAATCTGCTCCGCATTTTTCCCTTCACGACGTTTAAACTCGCGCGCGTATTCCAAGACACCTTGATACATGATTTCTTCACTCTTGATATACATCGGCGCACACATAGGCACAATACCCTTCACCGGAACTGTATAACCTAACTTTAAAGAGAAAACTCCGCCCAATGACAGTCCGACGACCGCAATGCTTTCAAAACCTTTATCTTTCAAAAACTGGTAGGCTTCCATCACGTCCTCCCACCAATCCTCAGGTCCAGTATGAACCAATTCTTCCGGTGGCACCCCATGTCCTTTATACTGAGGCGCATGGCAAGTATACCCTCTCTTCTCCAAAAACCGGCCCATCATCCGCACATCCGCCGAATTCCCTGTAAACCCATGTAACATCAATACCGCACGATCTCCGCCTTCAAACGTAAAAGGCTTTGGCAGCTTCACTTTCATCACGTAAGAACATCCTTTCTTTCACATGTATTTATAGTATGCTACTTTTAATTAAATATCAGATATGATTAGTCCGAAAAGAACATTTTACCATAATGGAGAAGGAATAGCTTTATGGGCGCCTGTTTCGAAGGGAGGTTTTCGTTTTAGGGGGTACTTTATAAAGCATTACGAAAAATGAATGTTTAGTAGGAGAAAATCGACAAAAATAATGTTTTTCTTTTTATTTAAAAAGAGTCGTAATAGGCCAATTTACTATTCAAAAACCACTTTTCAAGTCCTGAAATTAACTCCTAAGAACCTTTTATTCCTCAAAGCATTTTTGTAAAATAATTTGACCCATTCGACATTAATCAGCAACATTCCATATTTAGTTAATTTATAATGAATTCAGGTTAAGATAAGGACAATCGTATTAATACTAAAGTTTTATGAAGTAACAAATTAATACAACAGTCAAGGGCAAACTTGTTGAAAGGCAAGGACGCAAAGTCAACAGATCTAAGGTTGTAAAAGAAAAATCCTTTTACTAATTAAGATGGCTGGGCTGCCTGAAATACCAAGTATTTTAGGAGGGAAAAGGATGGAGAAAGTAACGGTTAAAATGACAGAAAATTTAGATAAGGAGTGGGTAGAACTAATTGGTAGCGCGCTTGAATTAGGTATATCTTCTGCTGAAATCCGAGATTTTTTACATAATAAGGGGCATGTTACATCCAACTAACTCTCATTCATTGATTATTCATGCAATTTTTGTTCTAAATATCTAACAATCCTTTCGTTATATGCTATAATAAGCATGATAGGAAGGTGAAAGCCATGATAGGAGAACGAATTAAAAAATATAGAGAACAGCGTAAAATGTCTATGTCGGAACTGGCAGAACGTGCTGGCGTTGCAAAATCGTATTTAAGTTCCATTGAGCGGAACCTACAATCCAATCCTTCTGTACAATTCTTGGAAAAAGTCTCTTCTGTCTTAGGCGTTTCCGTAAATACTTTGTTGCACGATGAAGAAAACAGCGAAAACGTAGACCAAGAATGGACAATGCTCGTACGCGAAGCAATGGACTCAGGTGTTACAAAAGAACAGTTCAAAGAATTTCTGGAATTTAATAAATGGAAAATAAATCAGGATACAAAAAAGTAAGTGCCACATTGTGCGGCACTTACTTTTTTGTTGTAAAGGTAATTACGTTTAATTCAGGTGTATTAAACAGCCTAAACTTCATGAACGGAAGAGTATCGCTGCTCCCTAAACCTGTACTTACATACTGTTTGATCCCCTTGTATTCCCAAAGCCCCTTCACCCTGTCCTGCGGAGGAAAGAGCCCGCCCCTATCGTAATAGGCTTCAGGTACAAAAACCGCCCCGTAAAACGGAATCCTAAACTGCCCACCGTGGTAATGCCCTGCCATCAGCAAATCAAATTCTCTCATATTATAGTAAGGATCACTGTGAAGCAAATCGATCCTGCGATCTACTACAGGATAATGATTGAGCGCAATTAAAAGATCCTCCTCTTCATTGTCCAACACCAGATTTTCTTTAAAATTTTCTATTTGCTTTCTTATATAAGGTGTATAACTACCGTCAACTGTGGAATCCCTATATGCCTCTATTCTATTCTCACTTATAATGGAACTTTCGAAATCCACAATACGAACTAACGATTCACCAATAGGGAGGGCATAATTAGTCTCAAGAAATCTAACGCCCCTCTCTTCCATTCCTTTGATAAAATCGTGTTTTTCTATCTTGCCCTGTTTTATCTGATATGGAGCCGGATCCGCATTACCAGGCACGAAAAAGGCATGTTTCTTATTGTTAATTCCTTCAATTAGTTTGTAATAAGGGGCATAATTGTTACTTCTTTTGCTATTAAGCATATCTCCAGTAAAAACAACTATGTCATACTCAATGGAATTTATTTTCTTAATCAATCGCTTTTGATTCTTTCCAAACTCCTTCTCATGAATATCTGTCACCTGAAGAATTGTAAAATCGTCCAGCACTGGTATAAGATTCTCCATTTCAATTTCTTCATGGACAATTTTAATCCGGTTATTATCAATGATTATATACACAATCCAAAATAATAGAAATAATAAAAGTACAATACGCCAATTCACCCTTTTCATTTGAACCTCTCCAATTTTCTTACTTGTTACGCGATTTTCTCTCCAAACCCGAACCCATATAATTCATAACCTCCATTACACTATGTTTGGCAGTATCAAAACTAAAAAATTGATAATCGAGGAAATCCAAATATTTTTTAAATATATTGGGTTGAGTATCCTTAACAATGGGGTGAGCTTCCCACCACATATTCGTTCGTTTCTTCGGAAGCGTCATAAGAAAATCAAGATGAGGGAAATGATAAGCAACGATTGATAATGTACGGATTATTCTCTTTAGAGTTTGATGTTGCTTTGCAATAGCATATAGTTTCTGATAGTCTATTTTGTTGCCCAATACTTCTGCGACCATGATAATATCCAAAAAGTATTTTGGTGAATCCATATTGTGTCTCCAACCGTGGAGGCACATGAAATAAAATGTATGAAAGACCGTTAATTCTTTCACATACCTATTTCCTCCAAATGGTAGCGCCTCATTCCAGAAGTCAGCGACATTTAAATTTGATGTATTTCCACAAACAAGATCCCAGTGCAGCTCAACTGTCAAAGGAATGAAAGAACCCAGTATGTTCTTACCTAGACTGATGTGGAAGTGATTTTTTATTTGTTCTTGTTCTATAGTAAAGCCTAAAGACTTCACTATACGGACCGCTTCCGACAGGTCTTTTATATTTACCAGCAAATCGATATCAGACGTTGATCTTGCGCCTATGTCCCCATAATATTTCTCTGCAAAGTGAGTCCCTTTTAATGGCATTACTTCTATACGATTCTCTTCAAAACTCTCTAGTATTCTAGTTTGCTGATTCTTGATATATAAGTTCAAAAAAAAGCTTTCCTGATAAAGTTTACTTAATTTTTCCTGGAAGAATAATGGGGTGTTTCCCAGCATACCTTTTTCTTTCAATAAATAATATACTTGAGGCGAGAACCCATCTGCTTCTATTACACTTAGAATACTTTCGTACTTACCCTCTTCAGTCAATGGCAGAATAGTTTCTTCATATATATTCTTTACAAAAGAAATGCTCAAGGTTCTTCCCCCTTCCTAAGCGAAATGCAGATCTTTTGATTCCTCTTTAAATGTTTGGTTAAGCTTTTTATACAACCCCGGTTGCTGCAATAGCTCCTCATGACGTCCATATTGAACAATTTCTCCCTGATCCAGTACTAGTATTAAATCTGCTTGCTGGATGGTAGATAACCGGTGGGCAATTACAATTGTTGTCCTACACTCCATCAGCTTATCCAATGCTGCTTTTACCTGATATTCGGTTTCATTATCAAGTGCCGAAGTTGCTTCATCCAACAAAAGAATTGGTGCATCTTTCAATACAGCCCTGGCAATAGCAATCCTCTGCTTCTGTCCACCAGATAATTTAATTCCTCGTTCCCCAATTTCTGTATCATATTCTGCTGATAAGGATTGGATAAATGAGTCAATATTAGCAATCCTAGCCGCCTCTTTCATTTCCTCTTCTGTCACATCAGGCCTGGCAAGCATTAAGTTTTCCCTAATTGTACCTTGAAAAAGAAAGGTATCCTGGGAGACATGAGCAATGTGACTTCGTAGCTCGGCAATCGTAAACTCCTCGATGCTTCGTCCGCCTAGAGTGATTTCTCCAGTTTGTGGCCTATAAAAGCACTGTAGGAGATTAAACAAAGTGGATTTACCCGCTCCAGAAGGTCCTACAATAGCGGTCACTTGCCCTGCCGGTATATGCAAATGGAATCCTTCAAACACTTTTATATGTTCATCATAGCTGAAATGGATATCCTTAAATGTGATAGCTTGCAAGCCCCTTTCGTTCGGCCTCTTATAATAAGGCAGCTCTTCACAATCAGTCTTTTCCTCCAAAATTGTCACTACTCGTTCCACCGCAGATACAGATCGTTGAAAACCAGCCCATTGCCCTGCAAGCTCTGTCAGCGGATAAACGAGATGATTCACAAGCGTCACAAAAATCAACAACGCACCTACCGTCATGACACCTGTTGATACAAAATAGGCACCCACACAAAGCGTAGCTATATATGTAAAAGAACTGACGAACTGTGAGCCTGAATGAAACCAGCCCCTCAGCTTCGCATTCTTCATTTCCAATGAATACAATTCTTGATTTAGCTTCTGATAATTTTGATCCAACAGCCTTTCTAAAGTAAATGCCCTTACAGTTAAAAATCCCTGGAAGGATTCATTTAAAAAGCCATTCATGCTGGCAACCAAACGATGAATCTCTCTGCCATTATTCCTTAATAAAATTCCAAAAAAGGCACCAGAAATAATTGCCGCCGGGCCAACTAGTAAACTAATAACAGACAGCTGCCAATTAATTTGAAACAGAAAAATAAACACTGTCACATAGATTAGGGGAAGATAGATGAAATTGATTAAATTGCTCCCAATTACGCCATCAATACTATTAATATCATTTGTAAAGTGAGAAACTAGTTCACCAGAAGAACGGTTTGATGCTGTCGAAGCTGGAATCCTTAAAACATGACGAAAAACATGATTCTTTAAGTCCTTCTTTACTTCATAAGTAGCAATCGCTTCATAATAAATATAAATAAATCCTGTAACTATACTAATTATCGTAATAGAAATACCTAGTGGAACCAACCAACTAATCTCTTCAAAATTACTCTGAACTGCCGCATCTGCAATATTACCGAAAAACCATGCAAAACCGATGGTCAGCCCTATATCTACCAAAAGTAGACCAAGTAAAATCATGTATGCTTTCTTATTCTTTTTAATAAAAGGAGATAATAGCGAAAATGTTTTTTGTATATCTCTCATGGTGAAATATTGTCTTTTTAGTTCCATTAACTTTGTTTTATAATGTGAGAGCATCTTATCACTCCATATCAGGCAGATGTTTTACGTTTCAAATACATTCTGATAAAGGTGGACATTACAGGGACTGCCTGAACAAAATGTCCCCATACTCTGAAAGATAGATTGTTAGAATCTATCTTCTTATCGTTTCTTTTTATAGATATCAACTTTCCTAAAATATGGCTCTGATCAATAGGAGGATCAAATCCAAGATTACCATCACCTTTACAAAAATAACGAGTTTTATCTATTTGAATTAATCGGTGTGCAACGAAACGATTAGAGGGGGTATAAAAAAGAATGATGTCCATGTTCTTCAGCTTGGAGGAATTACATGAAGAGAACCTGCATATGTCCCCTTCTCTAATAAGCGGATACATACTCGTACCGTACGAGGGAAGATCAATCCATCCTCTTTTAAGCAAAACTTCCCTTACGATAGCGACAGGACTATTATCTTTTTCAGCTAACATTCTTGATTACTCCACAACTCTCAAGCTGCATGATAAAGTCCTCTATCTCTTCTTTTTGCACAATACCTGAATGTTGATAGTGCCTTTCTAAAGATTCCACAATACTCTCCACAGTGTGCGCTTCACGAAGAATAGACCAACAGAATCCTCCTACATGGTTAATTTTCGTTACCGTGAAATTATCCGTATTTAAAATGATCCACTCGTCATCTAATACAGTAGCTTCACAACCACTCTGTTGAATATACTTATTGCTCAAGAGATCACCTCCCAGAATTTATCGTTCTTTTGAAAATATAATTGGTGAACAGGAGTCAGATTAACCAAATTCTTTAACAGTGATACGATCTTTTTCGTATCTTCTGCTTCCTTGGACCAATAAAACACCTTATCCATCAGTAGGAGAAAGGCATCTGATTTTTTTATGGAATGTTTGTGAATGTCTAAAGATTGTCGGAGCAAATAAATCCCCTCAACAGGTGAATATTCCGTAAGATTGGTAGGTTTAATCTCACTTCGGAAGGGAGAATGATAAACGGTCGCTTTCCCCTTATCAATTTTTACGATGGCAGCTTCATCCGAAAGAATTGTCCTTGGCATAGAAAGCTTAGCGGACGTCGATTTCCCAGCCCCAGACTGTCCGGCAAAGATAAAAGCCTTACTTTCATTAACGACGGCGGATGAATGTATCAATAATCCCCAATTATGATAGACAATAAAAGAACTGTATAAATTCATCATGGCGTGCTTCAAGGCAAGGTCATCATGAAAGTAAAGTTTAGCTACCTTATAATCCCGATCCACAACTATTTGATAATCAGCTCGCCTGAAAATGATGTTTCCATCCTCCCGAAAATGAGCCACCTCATAGTTCAAAAATGATGTTCCATAACCACTTTCAAGATAGATCAATAAATCCGGTTTGACTCGTTTATTTCCCTTTGGAATCTCATACTCTTCTCTAAACTTAGATAGAAGATGCATATAGGGACTGAGAAGTTTAATGTGGTGCTCGCCAATTTTCACCTGCAATGTTTTCATGGATAAGCCGCCTTTTAAAAGTTGATGACAGAGCCAAAAGACAGTTTGGCTCTGATTGTTTTACTCAACAATTACCTTTCTTTCTGTGTCCAGGAGGACATCCTCCGCTGCCTGGGGGAGCACCTCCACCTCCTGGCGGACCTCCATTCCCATCTCCTGGCGGGCCTGGAATTCGGCCATTTCCAACTCTCGCACCTGGATTCCAGCTTTGGGCAGTTTCAAAGCTAATTGGCTGATGCAACAATACTTTCGGGGCAACATACACTTCCGTTTTCATCTCTTCACCTCCTCTTTTAATTCTTTATTAAGAACAACAAGACCTCACGGAGGTCATTATATTCAATCCTTTAGTAACTTGCCTGCATCTGACTCTTCAACAATTTACCGAACACACTTTTTCTCTCTTCGGCAAGCTGGCCAAATTCGCCCTTTTGGATGATGAAGCCATTCTCCAATACAATCACCTGATCAGCATTTCTGATAGTAGATAATCGATGGGCAATAACGATAATCGTCATTTTCCCTTTCAACATCTCCAATGCATGCTGGATCTTGGACTCATTTTCGGTATCAAGAGCACTTGTCGCTTCATCCAGAACAAGGATGGATGGCTTTCGTAAAATAGCCCTAGCCAACACAAGTCGCTGACGTTCCCCCCCGGATAGTTTTATCCCCCGGTCTCCGATCACAGAATCAAGTCCATCCGGCAACTTTCTTACAAACTCTGCAGCAGAGGAAAATTCAAGTGCTTCCCATACCTCATCCTCTGTCGCCCCCGGCTTTACCAACATCAAATTTTCCCTGACCGTTGTATTGAAGAGAAATGGATCCTGTGGTACATAACTTATTGCTCTCCTAAGGGATACCAGCTTGTCACTTGTAAGTGGAGTCCCGTCTATCAAAATCTCGCCATACTCCGGCTGATTCAAACCCATCAACAAATCTATTAGTGTACTTTTACCTGCTCCGGATTTCCCCACAACCGCCGTCATTTGATTAGCTGGAATATGCAAATTTATATTATTAAGGGCAAATTCAGGTTGGTCCTTCCGGTAGCGGAAAAACACCTCTTTACACTCCATGCTTGAATGAACTTCCACCGGTTTGATCTCATTAGCCGTTGCAGTAAATTCCCTCGCATTTCTCGACTCATTCTGGATGGCAATTACCGCTTTAAATGCAGGGATGGTCGTTGCCAATTGTTCCAGGGAGCCCTGAATCCCAGCCACCCTTGGCCATAGTCTGGAGAATATGACAATAATGAGCATCAACTGCGTGAACTGCGCATTAAAAAGCACCACACCGAGATAGATAAAAACGGCAATTAAGACAGCAGAAGCTATCTTATAATACAATTGAGACTTCGTTTTCAATCTCGTATATTCAATCTGTTCATTTTGCATTCGTTCCGTAATGTTCTGATACCAGTCCATTCTCGAGTCTTCCAATGTATTACTCTTAATATCTTTGATTCCATTAATCTGATCGGTGATTCCAGACAAATAACTCCGCCCCAAATCATAGTTACGCTTCCCTAGCTCCATGGACCATTTCAAGAATTTTCGGTTCAACAGAACGAGAAATACTCCACTAAGTAGAATAAAACCTGTAATAGTCGGTGATAACATCAAAGCCAACCCAATCTGAATGACTGTAAAAATCAAAGAGGATGCAAACTGCAAAAAGGAGCTTGTGCCTGCACTTGCTCTGGCAACCTCGGTCGTCATAAAATTGATAAGGTCCGATTTACGGTTTTTGATGAAAAAATTCCAATTCGCATGCAAGAAAGCGTCATAGGTCTGCACCCTTAAATGACGGAAAAAACCTTGCTGAATAATAGCATTGCGAATCGTAATCTGGCGATGGACAATATTATGAGCCACCACAATCAGCACATAGATTGCCAGTATTCCAGGCAACCCTAAAAACGCTGCAACACTTTCTAAATATTGCAGGATTCCACCTATTGGGGTCCCTGCAGCTTGAAAATTAATGATCCCAGTCATGTTAATCATCGGAATTAGAAGCAGAATCCCAATTCCATCCAACAATCCAATGATCACCATTGAAACCATATTAATATATAGGACTTTCCCTGCGTAATGATGGATCTTTGTTAGGAAATAGCGAAACTCCTTCATGTAATTCCTCCTAATCTTATAGGACCTGCCTATTACAATCAGCTTTAACAAAAAATATTTTGAGGCTCTGTTGAGAGAGGGGTTAGGCAATGTGTATAGGTTTTATGTACATTTAATACTTCCAAAATCGGTTTTTCCCACGTTTTCATCAGATGTTCCTCCTCAGGTCTTCGCGAGTTTTTTTAACGCGTCTACTTTTTTTCTATCATCCATTAATTTCTCCACATCAAAGATGACGGCTATCAATGAATTGTTATGACCACTGAACTCTTTCTTTCCCTCAATCGCCAATCCGAACATTATTCTCATCATCCGATAAAACTTTTTCTCCATCAAAGCAATATAAAACTTGGGTTGGTAAGTATTGATATGGTCGTCAAACACACGAAAAAAACTCTCAAAGTAACCTTTTCGCTGGTACTCGGAAGCTAAACAAAGTTTATCAATCTCCCAAACTCTACCTTGATTCTCCTGTATGGCAGGCAGAGTAGAAAATGAATACCTGTTGGGACCTTCTACGGAACTATAGTTGTTCCCTGGCGAGTATGGAATAAATTCAATGGTGCCGAATATTGTTTCCCTATTCTTAAAAGGAAATATACTGGAATGAGATTGCTTAAGATTATACTTTATTCCATCTGGTGAATAAGGGTCATTGTGCCATTTCTGCTTTCTGCAGACTTTTCCCCACGTCTTTTTAAAGGTTTTAAAGTCTTTCTTGCTTTCGACCTTTTGGAACATTTAACTTCCCCCTGTTCCTGTTCCAATCTCCTCGCAGTATTCCTCCCACCAATCCTTGATTTTATCCCATTTACCTGGATCCTTAACGAATTTATACGTATTCTTCACTTCTAGTATTTCCAAGGCCGGAGTACTCCATTCCTTCTTCACTTTCTTTCATCTCCTTCGCAATTAGGTTTTTACAACTGTTTGCCCTTTTGTCTTCCTCCACGCCCACAAAAATGGCCGTAATGGAACGTATAAAAAATGTAGAAATTTTGGCAATGGCAATGTTTCGGCATCTTCTGGGAACGGAAATAAACAGCTTAACAAATATAGTGCTTTTTGTTGATACGACATAAGTGAAAACAAATGCTTCCCATGGTAATCTGAAACATTCTGCGGAACTGGATCTGTATGTAAATTAACCATAGACTGCAAATAAAAGATGGCCTGTTGCGCGAGCTGGCGGGATTTTTTATCTAATAAAACCTTAACTTCCATAGGAGTTTCAGAGTTTACCAGATTTTCCGATAAAAGTAGGGCCTGGCCACCAATTCTTTGAAAGTGATACTTGTTAAACAGGTGGACAGCCTGATGCCAGTTTACTTCCTGTCCTAAAAGACGTTGGATATCTACCAGCCATCTCAGCCTTGACCAACCATGTCGGGCTCCATGTGTCGCAAGAAAGAAAAACAGATCCTCTTTTCCCAGCATATATACCGTTTCATTTAAAAGAGAGCTCTTCTTTTTACGGTTCCAAAGGTCGTCAAAACCAGGTTCAAAACTTGGACCAGGGTTCAAGCGCCAGTGCAGCTCACACTTCACCCCTTTTTCTCGATGAAAATAAGTGACGTGATGATGCCGCCATGTCCAGTCCCCGAGTATGGTCTCAATATAATCATCCTTCTCATACCCCAGTTGTATAAGCAGCGCTTCCGCATCACCTAAGTTTTCTAAAGGAATTAAAACATCCAAATCACACGATGTTCTTAAAGAAATATCGCCATATAGCTCTTGCGCAAGTACCGGGCCCTTTAAAAAAATCGTTCGAATATCTTTTGTTAGGAATTGCTGGTTAAGATGGTTCATTTCTGCAGTAAGGTGCATCATCTGAAAAGTATTTTGCTGATACATTGCCTTCAGATAACGTAAAACATAATCGGGCACAGAGGGATTATCTATTCGTTTCAGTTGTTGATATAGTAGAGGAAAGAGACGATGATGTTTGGCAAGTTTAAGGAATGCCTCCCAGTTTACCTTATCAAGGAATTGCTCATATTGAGCTAACCAAGCTGTTGTATTTTCTTCCTTTAATACATGAAGGATGAACAGCAGCTCATGAGGAACTTTCGCTAAATTTAGACTCGTTTTTTTCACTTCGCTGCTCCCTTCCCAATGTTTTGGCGAATTTACCCACCACTGTAAACTGATTCATCACCTCAGCACCGGTAATGTAAAACGGACCTGATCTCAACCACGCATGCGCAATGAGCTTACCGTTTTCGTCTTTGCCCGTACCGAGATACAAGGTACTTTCAATATTTCTCTTTTCAAGCATTTTCATGGCCGCCATCGCCTTTACCAGACACTGACTTTCCCAGAAAGTGTACTTACTCGTAATATGAACAGCCTGGGAAACAGCGGCAAGTACCTTCTGATCTCTTATTGAAGGTCGTTCAAAAGTCGTCTCCGTCATATTTGTCCCTAAAGATGGCGCAACGGTAGAAAAAGGAACGCTTTTTAAGTAACGGGCCCAGGCTAAATGGAAGTAGGATTCTACTAATAGTCTCCTAGTGTTCCAGTCCGCTTCCAGTAACAATTTCAATTTTCTCATGTTTTGGTCCCTTTCGCCTTGGAAGATTAATTTTGTTTAATAAGCCCTTCTTTATGGAGCATTCCAATGAACTCCATCACCTGCATTTCACAAGTCTTCTCATCCACCTCATATTCTTCTTGCAATTGACTAACCATGCCCTTAACGCTGTTAGGTTCCTGAAGCAGATCCCAAATTGCTCCTCCAACCTCCCCCAGATTGTAATACTTTCCGTTCGCAATACTAAACATCACCTTTTCTCCATCCATATCACTAATGATGTTTCCTTCCACCTGAGAATATGCACAATCATTTGTCAGAACTAACCCTTTAGCCATTAACCACTTCACCCTTTCTCTCCATACTAGTCAAAATAAAGTTCGTTATTTCATTTGCCGTAAAAATAGAGGTCGGCCGCTGTATTCTATAAAAACTCATCTTGTTCACCATCTTAGCGGATGTCTGGAAATGCCAATCCATTAACCCAGCTCTTGGTATAAAGAAATTTCGGTATGTATGCTGGAACAACAGATGGAACCTTTCTAATCCAGTAACAGAAGAAAATTGAAGGGCTTCATCCTCTGTTTTCATCAATTCAAAAACTCCAGCTAATGGGAGTGCCTTGTCGCAAAACTGGGAGTCTACTGGTATCGCAAACTTTGTTTCACGATCAATGATCGGACGGAAGTTACTAGACTCCATCCCAAACTCATCTATACTCTCCTGCCACAACTTCTGCTGCGGATAAGCCGGGGTCACCATCGGGATATTATGTTCGTTGAAAGAAACGGGAATAACATCATCGCTAATTAATTGATATCCCTGCCTTAATAAAGCAGAAGCTGTCGTAGATTTACCCGCTCCAGAATCCCCGACTATTGCGTAGGCTTTTCCGTTTATGGCAATGGCACTGCCGTGAAGTGGAAGGATTCTGCGCTGCATAAGAATGGCGCCCATGCATGTGCCAAGCAGGTAGAGCCTGATGTGGTCTTCGGCAGCTCCTTCATGGGGGCTGACGATGATTTCGTTGCCGTTTTGGATGAGGAAAATGGCTGTGTTATGAACATGGAACATACAGAGGTTTTCCTCAACGTGGAAGTATTGGTTAGGTTGTTTTGAGAGGGATTTCCATTTGGGTTGGAGGTTACCTAATTGGATGGAGATGTCCAATGATTTAGAACCTATATTAGCCCCACTTAGCTCGGGAAGCGCATATTCGCTTTTAATAGTAAATCCGAATGCTTTGTATAAAATATTTAAAGAAGTGGTCATTGAGATCTCTCCCGTAAAATAATTTCACCAGCTATTAGTTCATTATAAAGAACAAAGAATGTAAAAAAAAACACTAATGACTCAATTTCTTTATTAAGAACTAAAATATGTACTAAATTTAACATTATATATTATGATTGTCAATTATTTTTCTTGTTCAATGGCGAAGCAAAAATAATAAGATACCATTAAGAATGGTTATAAGA
Organism: Sutcliffiella horikoshii; assembly: GCF_019931755.1. Classification (NCBI taxonomy): domain Bacteria; kingdom Bacillati; phylum Bacillota; class Bacilli; order Caryophanales; family Bacillaceae; genus Sutcliffiella; species Sutcliffiella horikoshii. Next base: position 3,698,204 of record NZ_CP082918.1, read on the forward strand.
ATAAATAATTACAACCTACTATTTTATAAATTATGTTAGACCATTATTTATTACGTAAAATAACCTCTATACATGAAAAAGTATAAAAGTTATTTTACGATGTTATGTTATTAAACAATATGAAGTTCACATCACACCTAAGAACAGAAGAGTTACTAACTAAATGTTAGCTCGCTCTTTGGTGTATCTTGTGGGAAATCGTTGTCTGTAAAATCTCCATCACCTTGTAGCATTGTGGACTTCACGTCAAGCACCTCCAAAAGAGGAATGCTCCAATTCTTTTTCATATAATCACCTCCCCTCAATAAAAATTTTTAAGATATCGATAAACAATCAGACTACGCATTAATACCTTATAATCTGGATTTATCGCATATTGCTCATTTGGACCATTATTCGCCACTGCTAATGCTGCCTTTAGGGTATCTATATTAAAGAATTCCATTACAGCCTTATTATTCAGCATTTCAACTACTTCACTAATGAATTCACCCCATATAGGCTTCATTCTATGGACCCAATCTACCCCTTGCACCCCTTTGATTCTATTATTTAATCTCACTTCGTTAGGTAAGTAGTTTTGAGTTGACCTTCTAATTAAGTATCTATCTATTCCATGTTTCACGTATTGTTCTTCAGGTATAGATAAACAAAATTGATAAACGCGCAAATCGTTAGTTGGATCCCTCTTCCACATTACGTGTTTTAATGAAAGTTTGGAAGTTAAAGTATTTCCGGCATTCCAAGGAAAAATCCTTTCAAATAATCTTTTTCGCTCTTCTTGTATGCTCGTTGTATCAAACCACCCTGTTTCTCCTATACCTACCGATTTCAATTTTTCATATATATTTGTCTGCTTTGCAAATTTCGGATTAATAATTTTCTGTAAGCTGGTTGATTGAGCTTTACTTCCTTGATTAAAAATTTGTTCTAATAAAGGAAAGCTTATTCTTGCGAGAATTGGTATATTTCTGAGCCTTTTCCCGCCGCTAACTTTACTGTACGAATTTAGTTCATTAACTAGTTTGAACCACTTTAACTTTTTAAGTAATTCAGCATAATAAACTAATGCATTACCCCAAGAAATAGTGTAGTTTCCTCTATCTCCATTCAGCAAAATTCCTATATCATGTTCTTGAGCACTTTCAAACATACCTTTCAACCAAAATGAATTCTCAAAAAATTTGTATGGCATTTCCATTATTTCTAACATAGTATCTATTTCTGAATAGGAATTCTTTTCATCAAAACTTAAAAAATTTGGTTTAATACCTCCAACGTGTTTGATAGTTAAATTAACATACTCACTTTCATTAGCCCGTAAGTAGTGTGGTGTAAAATCTACAAAATCCGTAGTCGGAACGTAACTAAACGTATGGAGTGCTTTTTTTTCTTCTTGCATATTCCTTACTGCAAAACTGACAACCGATCCTGAATCCAGTCCGCCACTCAATTGGGCTCCAACAGACCTGTGTGTTCTTAACCTTGATTGGACAGCTTTATTGAAAACATCCTGAAAGGCCTCTACATATTCGTTGTCATTTTTCAGTTTGATTTTTTTGTCAAATGATAACATGCAATACCTTTCAACTTTAACTGCTCTATTTGAAACAGTAATAAAATGACCAGGAGGTAACTGAACTATATTCTTTATAGGTGTACTAGAAGCTCCAATTGTATCAATCATTCCAGAGATCGCCAAATACTCTGCCAACCACTCTTCATCTAATCTTTTACTTACTTCATTTAATGTTAATAACGGTTCTATTACAGAACAAAAAGCGTATTGATGTTTATTGATAGTATAATAAAGGGACCTAGTACCAGTGAAATCTCTAGCAGCAAATAACATCTGCTTTCTTTCGTCCCAAATTACAAACGCAAAGTCACCTACCAAGTGCTTAACTGAGTCTTCTCCCCACTTATGATAAGCAGTTAATATTATTTGACTATCTGGAACTTTTTTTCTTAACTCATTTTTAATTTGCAACTTTTCAAACAGTTCTTCTCTATTATCTATTATTGCATCAGCAGTTATTGCCAGCTTTTTCTCTTGATCGTAAAATGGAAGTTTTTCGCCAACAGACTCTGGTGTAATCCACTGTGCATGAGAACCCATAAAAAGATTGTGTTCAAAAATAGTTCCCACGTCATCTGCATAGTATTTTTTAAGAACCCCCATCATTCTTTGGGCATGTTCAATAGGAATGGTCCCATTATTTAGGTCATAAATACCAGCAATTGCGCTCATACAAAATTCCCACTTTCGTAATTTATAACGCCTTTATGGTTCTTTATAAAGAACATCTTGTTTTTATAATACTTGTTATTATTCAGTTCGTCAATATGATCTGAACTATATTCTTTTTATAATATCCGTCTGCCAGTGTTGTTGGATGAACTGACAGTGGCTAAATTTAAAGCAGACGGCAGTTTTCGAAAGTTAATTCACAAATATCGAAGAATGGATATTAACCGAGCTACCAGAAAACCACGTGATACTTGTCTTAAAGATTATTGAATCAAGGCTCAAAAGAGCTTTTACCATTTTTTGTTCACAGTTTCCCCCGCGCTAAATTAGGCCAAGCTCAGGTAGCAGATACCATTTTTAATCGAATTATTCATGTTTCATATCACATTATGGTCGTTGGAGAGATTTCTATTCGGGATCCCTATGGATTGGTAGGATCACCATGATTCCTATAGAAGTAGAGATTCGTATTGCCAAGCATTTCTTTCATCATTTTCTTCCTAAAGAAGTGATGGAGCAAATCAAAGAACTCCTTCTGCCCCTATGTTTAGAAGTCAATGAAGATTGAAGATGAGGAGTTAGATTGGGATGAACTTGTCAGGCAAGCTGTTTTAATTATAGAATCGCGGTTAGAAGGAAAGAGTTTTAAATAACTAAGCGGCCATCAAAGCAAATTAAATCGATGGCTTTTTTTACATAATTGTAAGTACTGGCTCCCTTTCATACATTAAGTGGCCCTATCCTCCGTAATTGGTGGCTCCGAAATCCGCACTGCTGGCTTTTTCCTACCGCAATACTCATCCGTTACCCGTATGAATCAAAATAGCTCTTCTGATTATTCCTAGTAATGCTAAAAATATTTACCTGATTGTCCAATCATTCTTTTTATTTCTGCATTTAATATTTTAATGAAGCTATGGAGGGATATTCCTTGAGTTATAAAATTCAAATTAGAAGTAGTTTAAAGGGTGATTTACCTTTTTTGGATATTGGCGAATTTTGCTTATGTACAGACACAAAGGAATTATTTATTGGTATAGACAATGGGAATTTAAAGGTTGCGAATATAGAAGATATTGGTTCTTTAAATGATTTACCCACACTAGATAAGTCTAGTTTAGTCAGTGCTTTTCAGGAGATTTTTGAAAAAATCCATCTTATTGAGAATCTAGAGATAACATCTAGTAATATTAATGGAAATGTTAGAGTGAATGGAAAAGAAATACCTATTTATGATGATAGTTATTTATTACAAGCTCTAATTAAGAAAGCAACCAAAGAACACACCCATAATATACAGGAAATTACAGGAATTTCAATTTCTAACCCAATTGATGGTGAGGTTTTAATGTATGATTCTACTGAAAATAGTTTTAAGTCTAAAACTCTGCCGAATTTTCAAGCTGGTTCATTAGAAGACTTAACAAATGTAAACACTATAACTAGTAAACCCAAAACGGGTGATGTTCTATCTTTTAACGGGAATGAATGGTTCCCTACTGCAATAAAATCATATTATATCGATTTAGATTTATGGACTATTAATAACAAAGGAGATGATCCATTAAGAACCACAATTGGAATTAATAATGCGTTACAATGGGCAAATGCAAATGGATATAGTAGATGCAAACTCCCACCTGGTCTATATCTTATTGATAGAGATAGCACAATACAACTGGTTAATGATATGACTCTAGATTTGTATGGCTGCATATTGAAAAAGGAAACAAACTCTTATCAAAAGTACACGATAGTGAACATAGAGAACAAAAAAAATGTAACTATTGTTGGAGGTGTAATCGAAGGAGATAAAAATACTCACGACTATATTTCTATACCTGGAACACATGAATGGGGAACCGGTATTAATGTCAGTTATAGTAAAAATATTAAAATTGAAAATGTTGAGATTAAGGAAACTACAGGTTACGGAATATCAGTGGGCTCTAAGTATCTCCATAATTACTGGGTTTATTTATCTGAATTAGAATCTGGTACTTTTGATTTATTAGGAAACCCTGTTTCTAATGAATTTTGGGTGAGAAGCAATAAATACTATTCACTATCTCATGAAACAATACAAAAACAAGGATATTTTATGATCTGCGGAAATGGCTATGGTGCCTATGGAGAAGGTCAGGACTTAACAAAAGATATGGTGACAGTATTTCTATACGATAAAGAGAATAACTTTTTGGGTAAACAAACAAGAAGAACTTTTGAATGCTTTTATTTAAAAAACTTTCCATCTGGCGCAATCAAATTTAAGATATCCTACAGGAAAGTATTCACTAATATAATTGACAGTACAATAACAATACGTTCAGATGCATTTAGTCAGGGCGTAAACATCACAAATTGTTTTATTCACAACTGTAGGACTTTAGGGATTGTTGGTGGTGGTCAATTCATTAACATAGAACACTGTGAAATAGCAAATATTGGTGGGGCATCTCCAGGCTATGGTATTGATATAGAAGATGGTTATAATCTTAATCAAAATATCGTTATAAGAAGCAACTATTTTCATGACAATAAAAATGGGGATATTGTAGTAATAAGTGCAAGAAATGTGTTGGTAGAAATGAATAAATTCAATGGTACAGTTAGTTTTGGGGGGAGTAGAGGGGAAAGCTATGTTTCCCAATATAATTCATATAATGGAGCACAGGGTACTGGAAGCTCGTTAGCAGGCGGAGGTGGTTCTCACATAGTATTTAATTATGATCATTTTACAGAGACAACTATTTATATATTAGGCAACCCTTTATATACCCATTGTACATTTGATAATGTAAGTTTCATTTTACAATCGGATTTATATCTATTATCAACTTTCACTTATTGTAAGTTCAATTTTAACAAACGCGACGAGGGTTGGTCTTGGAACTTAAGAAAGGGTTCATTGGTATTTGATTCCTGTGAGTTCCATATTTATTGCAAGTGGTATTATTTTAGGAGTGAAGCACATTTAGGAGATTGGGTAAAAAACAAACTTATTTTTCGAAACAACTTTTTTTATACACGAGTAAATCTTGGGGAATCTGTATATGAAGTTAATGAATTAATATTAGAAAACAACACTTTTTTAGGGACACAAGATAAATTAAATTATTTTGGTTTTTGGGCAAAGGCAAACTTATTTAAGTTTGTTAATAATACTGTTAAAGACGTTTATTTTAAGATAGATGGAAAAGGAGATGACTCCAAAGCAATAATAAGTAATAATTCAGTTGTAATTGATAAAGATATTTCCGTTCAAGGACCTGACCGGTCAGAATTTCTTCGAATCAGTAATTTTAAACTGAGTTTGATTAAGGATAATGATATTAGTATTCTAAAAGCAAATGCTCAAATCAGATGTATATCTGTTTATGCTGAAAATGAACTAGTAATGTTAAGAAATAATTTTAATTGCAATTTAGGTTCTAATGCCAAAGTAGAATTATTTGGAACTTCAGACTCATCTTTATCAAATAACCTTCCAGAACTTATAGCTATAATAAAAGATAATATCTTAAAAAATGTATCTATAACTGCCTATAACTCTTTCAATACTCAATTAACACAGCCAATTATTGGTACAAACTTAACTGTAAATAATAACTTGTGACATATTTAAAACAAGTATACAAACTCATTAGACATTAAACGTCATTTTTTCGAGCGGGTGAAGAGAAATTCTTCACCCTAGACATTTGTAAATCTGCTTTTTTTAAACTATTGAAGAGATGGAAGGTCTATCTATTACACTAACTTTCATTTGGATAGCAGAATAGCTTGAGTTACTTTAGATAAGTTACCCACTTAAATACTGATCTAAGATTAAAAAATGACTTCGTGAATTTACAACCTGTTTTTTAATTTCCATAACTTCTTGGCTCTTTAGAGAAAAAAGTACTTCCTCAGGGTCAAGATTATCCATCTCAGTAATATTAAATGTGAGACCTTTAAATCCAACATCATCTATTATATTTTGCATTTTCTGACTATATACCAGTGGTAATACTGGTTTTTTATATAACCAGGCTAGAATCATAGCATGAAATCTCGTTGCTATTACGTACTTAGATCGAGACATTAACTCCAATATTTCATCAATATTCCCAGTATACTGATGAGCATTAACATGTCTTTGATATTCTTGAGGAATGATATCTATAATAGTTGAGATTCCTTCATTATCTCCTTCATTTTGGCAAAATCCAACTAAATTTACTTTAATGCTATTTTGTATGAATTTTATTATAAGTTTACTTAATGTTTCAAAATATTGTTTTTCAGTATGTTTTATTTGATTTCTATAGGATGGCTTAATTACAGAAATAAAAACCTCATTCTTAACATGTCCATTTAACTTGGTTTTTAAATTAAATACGATATCATCTGCTACTCTTACATTAGGTAATTGTTTAAAAAGGGCATATGATAAGGATTCTCTAAAGCATATATCAGTGTATTCCTTAAATACCCTTTGATGTAATCCATAATACTCTTCCTCATCATACGGTCCAAAATTTGCACCTAATAAAAAATATGGGTTGTCAGGTGTATTCTTCCCAAATTCGTCCAAGTGCTTTCTCCAATTTACACTTTGAATAAACATTGAACCACCTATTTTAACAGTTGCTATGCAGGATTTTTTTATTTTTGTTTGAAAATAGTTTTTCCTGTTGAACATAGCAAATAATTTATCTATTAGCCTTATTTTATAAGAAGAGTTTGAGAAACATTTAATATTTTTATTTTTTTTAAATATTCTTTTATACTCTTTTGGTGCAAACAAAATAAAATTAACCTGAGGGTATCTCTCACAAAGAATTTTAATAAACAAATCGTCGCCTAAATTGACATTAGTGTAGGCTTCTAGAAATACATTTTTCAATAATGTTCCCCCCACTTTCTATTAATTATCTAGCGAAACCTTTTCTTGACTACGTAATCTAAATTTAGAAATCGAGGTTTTAAAAAGGGTTTTCTCATAATCATTAAAAACAAATAACCATGATAATATAAGATAAAGAACTAAAAATACCATTGATGTTGTAATGATGCTCCAGTATTCATTATTGAAATCAAAATTTTTAACTTGTACTGAAACAATTACGCTTAATAATAAGGGTATTAATAGTAATGACATATTCTTAAAGAAAACTGGAATGTCTAATTTTATTTTCTTATAATAGTATATATTCATTATTATTATATGACCTATAAGGATTGAAACTGATGTGGCTAAAGCACAACCAAAATATCCATATTTTTGAGCTAAAGGAACACTTAGCAATAAGTTTAGTATTGCAATTGCTAAATAAATAACAGAGCGAAACCTATGCATATTTTTGGCTTGCAAAATGGCTATTCCGATTGTTTGTGTTAATGGTACACATAAAGGTATCATCACAATTAAAGCTAGATAGTATGCATGTATGTATTCTTTACCTGCCCAAGTTATAATGAATTCCTTGCCGACAACTATAAATCCTCCAATTATTATTGATAAGATAATAAATTGTAATCTCCCTGTTCTAATAAAAAGTGCTGACAATTCTTTATTTTCAACTTTATTAGTTACCATTTGTGTGATTTTAGGAAAGTATACTCCTGAAAAAGCAGTTGAAAAAGCCATAAAATAATTTGTAAAAGTTGCACCAATTGAATATACCGCTACAGAAGATGTACCAGAAATAATTCCTAAAATAAACTGATCTGTACTCCAAAATAACTTATCTACTATTAAAATTAAAAATATATAAAAACAATAATTTAAAATTTCTTTAATTAACTTGATATCAACTCTATTGAATGTTATCTTTACTTTTAATATTTTCAAACAATAGATACAGTTGATTATTAATATTATTAAATTTATCGATGTAGTTAATAAAACCATTCCAATAGATGTATAACCTAACACCAGTATCAAGATTATGAGCATAGGGGTAATTATTGCTTGTAATAATGCAACAAGTTTTAAGAATATAAACCGTTCATACGCTGTTATTATTAAACTAAAAAATCCAAAAATAATAGATGCAGCGGTGTTGAAAACTAATATTGATATTAGGGTTTTCATTTTAGATAATTCAGTTATACTCATTGAATTTCCGAATAACAAATCTATATTCGAAATTAGAAAATGACCCACCACAATGACCATTGTTCCAATTAATGTGAAAATTAATAAAAACATACCATTTAGACTATACTCTAAACTTTTTTCCCCCATAGCTCTATACTTAGATGTATATCTAATCACAGCGCTCCCAAAACCGAAATTTAATATACCAATTAAACTAATTATCGAAAGACTAAGACTATATAGGCCATATTCAGATTGGCCTAAGTAACGTAACATTAATGGTGTATAAATTAAAGATATACTGTTTCCCAAGATTAAAGTTAAATACGATAAAATTATTCCTGATTTCAGTTGATTATTTTTCATTCTAACCTCAGTTCACTTTAAATAGCCTTTTAAAAATATTCATCTTAAACTTTATTATTTCTTTAAAAATATATACACGAGAGTACTTCTCAGATTTTAACAACATCAAATAAAATTTGTTAAAGTCTTCCACTCTGGCATATTCTAAACAAAGTCTAAATTCAGGACTTTTCAGAATCTGATTATTTTTTTGTATTTTATTAGCTAAAGAGCAATCAGATTTATCTGACAAGTTATTATTTAAAGCTTTATCTAGCATTATAAGAAATGAATTATAATAATATATATTGTATTTTTCTAAATCACTATTAAACAATAGCATTTTCATATATATTTCTTTATAAATTGACTTATAAATATTAAATAAGTCTGGATAATATTTATTATCCAGACTTTCCGTATTTCGTAGTATATAATTATAGCTAGGCTTGTTTATAATCATTATATTATTGTTAGAGTATACTAAATAATCTAGTGTGAATAGGAGATCTTCACCTAAGTTTAGACTATCTCTAAATCTTATGTTATTTTCTTTAATTATTTCGGAAGAAAATATTTTATTACAAGGTGAATTTAATAACTGACTTTTATATACCAATAAGAAATCCGCTTTTTTTATTTTTTCTATATTTTTTTGCATACTATTAAATGATCTAATAATTATTTGCTCTTTATCGTTACGAAAATTCTTAATAATATAACTGTTTATAATTAATGCATTTTTATTTTTCTCTGCCATATTAATCAAGTCTTCACACCAGTTTCTTTCTACATAATCATCTGCATCTGCAAACATTATATATTTACCTTCGCTCTTTTCAATTCCTGTATTTCTTGCAATACTTACCCCTTCATTATTTTTGTGTATCACTTTAATTCTTACATCCTTTTCAGAGAAAAAATCACAAATTTCTCCTGATTTATCTTGTGAACCGTCGTTAACCAAAATTAATTCAAAATTTTTATAATTTTGATTGATTATTGATATTATACATTTATGCAAATACTTTTCAGCATTAAATACAGGTATTATAATACTAACAACAACATTATACATATTTCACCCCCTCATATCTTTCAAGAGAAAAATCCTCATTTTAAACCGTTTTATTAAATTGTATTTTAGTTCTTTATCCATCAGTTGTATTGGTATAACTAAAACCCTGCAAAAAGTTCTTAATAACCAGTTTTGGCTTTCACTTTGCACTTTTAGAATATATTTATAATAACGAAAATTATTAGAATCAATAGGAATAATAGTATTCAATAAATAAGAAGTATTAGATTCATAGTTATACCTTTTCGTTTTAGTAGCTTGATAATAACTTTTGGATATTTTGTTAACCATAACAAGCTGACTATAAGCATTCGATTGACAAACTCCATTTGTTCTAATTCTATATTTCAATAATTTTGTATCCAGATTTTCAATAGTACCACCTTTAAGCACCAATCTAAATAAAAAATCGTAATCCTCGCAGTACTTTACTTCTCTATACCCCCAAAGTTGATAATCAACTAAAATTCTCTTTCTAAAAACCCAGCTAGGATGTGCGACACATTGCTTCAAAATTAAATTCTTTTTAATGTTTTCATATCCTTTTATTAGCTTTCTATTAGAGTTTATTTTATTTCCTAAATTATCAATTAGAGTCAAATCACAACCTATTAAGTCTATATTTTTGTGTATTTCAAGATACTCAACTTGATTTAATATCCTATTAGGTAGTGATATATCATCAGCATCCATTCTCGCAATGTATTCACCTTTACAAACTGATAAAGCTTTATTCAGACTAGCAACTAACCCAATATTCTTATTATTCATAATTATTGTAATTCTTTTGTCCGTTTCTTTGTACTGATTGAGTATTTTTACTAATTCTTTATTTTCAGGATTATCAATTACAATAATAATCTCTAAATTATTATATTTCTGAGTAATAATGGAATCTATTGCTTGCCTTAAATGAATTTCATTTTCGTTATAGGTACTCATGATTACTGAAACTAACTTATTTTTCAAATCTCTCATCCCACATTCATTAATTTAATTAATGTATTATTGAATAGAATTTATTTATTTCATTTTCTGTACCTAAGTTGTTAACATCGTGAGAGCTAGTTATCTTTCGAATTAGATCTGAGTTTGAAAGTATTTCGTTAATTCCCTCTACAACTGATTCAGGTGTCATTTTTACTATTAAACCATTCTCTCTATGTCTAATTTGGTTATGCGCAGTTGAAAAATCTGTTGTTACAATAGGTTTTTTTAATATTCTAGCTTCTGCAATTGCCAATCCATACCCTTCATATTTAGAAGGTTGTACGTATAGATCACATTGCTTTAATAGTGGATATGGGTTACTAAATGTACCAAGTAAAACAAAATAATCCTTTAATCCTTTTTGTTTAATGCTTCTTTCCAGTTTACATTTAAGAGGTCCTTCTCCAATTGCGTACCATCTAAAATTCACTCCCTGTTTTTTTAAAATCTGACATGCTTCTAATGCTAGATCATACCCTTTTGCCTCAACTAACCTTCCTATAGTTAGTATTTTTGTTCCGGTAAAATTATCCGGAAACTCATTAATACTTAAAGATAAACTTTCTATAAGTTGAGGGGAGTTTATATCATAAATCAATTTAGTTTTTTTTCTGAATTGAGGAAACTCATTTTCAAATATTTTTTTGTTTGCATCTGAAACAGTAACAATTCGTTCATACATATTGTAGTATTCTTCATCAAATGATTTATTGTATGCAGCCATTTTATAGTCTGTATTCACCCAACAAATTTTCCTTTTTGCATTCACATTTTTAATTGCAAAATAGGTTGGAAAGCCCTGACTATATGCGATTGCAATATCATAATTAGTTTGTAAAGTGGGGAGATCTTCTTTTAAATTACTCCATATAATTTGTGCTGAATGATAGCTTCTCATTATATAAGGATTTCTAAGCATAAGTGAAATTTTGATTCGTTTGTATAATTTTTTAATACTAAAACTGCTTTTTTCCTCTTTAATCGTTATAATTTTTACATTACTTGGAATTAGCGGAAGGAATAAACCATTTTCTGAAAACAATAATAATTCTACTGAAAATCTTTTGTAGTCTAAGACAGATAATAATGATATTAAACTCCTTTCAGCTCCTCCACTGTTGAGAGAGTCTATAATAAACAGAATTTTTTTTTTCATATTTACTCCTTTTTAAGAACTAAATTTTCTCTTAGAAATTTTTTTGAAAGTGTTATCTTCTTATTTAAAATAACTCTAGTTTCGTCATAATCTATTTTGTTTAACAATTGTTCTCGATTTAAGTTTTCTTCTCTAATTAATCTACTCTCTAATTTTAAGTCGTACAACAAATCTCTCATTCGGGTATTAATGCTTTCACTCCTATTAACAATATAAAAATCTATCTCGAAAATGATTGAAAACACCGCCGCATGATAAGAATTAGATATGACAACTTCAGCATTTTTTATTAGATTTACAAATGAATCCGGTCCGACTAAAGCATATGACTTATCATAATATCTTTGTTTACTTTGGTTGATAATGTATATTTTCAGTCCAGTTTTTTTCTTAATATCTAATGCAATTTCCTTAATTAGATTACTATTATCAAAATCATAAATTAGGATGTATTTTTCCTTAGGTTTTTTTTTTGAAAACTTAAACCATTCTTGTTTGTTTAGTAAAAATACTGGATCTACGACATTTACAGCACTAATTCCCAAAGCTTTCAATAAATCCACTCCACTACTTTCTCTAACACTAACTCCATCTAACTTCTTAACATTAGTCTCAACAAATTCTCTGTATTTTTCTGGTATAACTTCAGTCGCAAAACTTGCTGCATACGAAAATTTCACTTTATTTTCAGGGGCAAATTCCAAGTAAAATGAAGGGTCTTTCCCATTATTATGTAAGCAATTCCAAATTTGATCACTTCCACAAATATAAAAATCTGCATCAGGACAATCCGTTTTCAATTCTTGTATCGAAGTAAACTTTTTTTCGGATATTTTCAAATTCTTACTTGTGAATTTGTCAAAGTTTTTTTTTCTTCTTAAGCTAATTATTCTAAAAGGAAAATGACACACTAAATAAAATGTTTTTGTAACTAAATTTTTCTTCCATTTGGGGTTGTTTATACTTAACATTTTATACTGGTTACTAAGGTATGGAGGTTTATAATTTATTATCTGTGAATCTAGTCCTATATTAGTTAGATATTGCTGTAATGCGTAAGCCTGTAAAGATGCTCCATGGTTATATACATCATGACAAGTTATGGTACTTACTTTCATTTTTATACCTCCCTAAATTAATTGATAAAGCTTATCTAACTCTGAAAGATTATCATAGTCAGTAACTTGACAATTTTGAGATAGACGATTTCTAAGTTGTGGATTATGGTAAAGTAACTCTATTGAGTCAGCTAATCCTTCTATCGATAAATCACAGATTAGACCATCCACTGCATCCTGTATTTGACTACGTGCGGTTGGATAATTAGTTATTAAAACCGGTTTCCCTAGTATTTGTGCTTCTCCGACCGTGACTGCCTTACCTTCATATCGTGATGGTTGCACATATAAATCGGCTTCTTTAATAAAAGGGTATGGGTTTATTTTCTTTCCTAAGAGAATAAAGTGATCTTCCAAGCCATGAGATTTTATTAGATTTCTAAGTTTAGCTTCATCTCCTCCGTATCCTACAATATACCAAGCAATATCCTCATAGCCTTTGGCTTTAAGTATTTTTAATGCCTTTATAGCATTATCAATTCCTTTTGCATGAGAGAGCCTGGCTACTGTAACTATTTTAAAACGATTGTCATCCACCAAAGGATTTTCTACCTTTTCTTTTGATAACTCTTTTACTAACCCAGGAGATGTAATGTTTTCTAAAACGATTACTTTTTTACAAAGGGTTGGGTACTTGACTAGAAATGCATTTCTGCATTCCTCAGAAACAGCTACAATATAATGAAAGCTGTTCCACATCTGTAGATCCAATGCTATATCCGTCTCTACTGTTGAATAATCCGTGTGAATCCAAGCAATCTTTTTCTTTGCTTGAACCTTGCTGGCAACAAAATAATGTGGCCATAAATAGCTGATTGCTACATCGTACTCTTTGTCATGTTTGGGTAAAAATTGTAAAGAGTATTTCCACATATACTGCATCTGTTTGTAACCACTTTCCATAGATCTATCCCGGGTTGCTTTTAATTTGGAAAATAGTCGTGACAAGCCAATGAGTAAATTCCCCTTTTTAATCGTTTCTCCTATGCTTAAACGGAAAGTCTTGTAAGCTGGTAGTTCTTTAAGTAACTTAGGTTGGGGTGGAAGAAGTTTCATGAAATCACCAGTATGGCTATATAACATAAGATCTACTTCATGATTTTCGTAGTCAAAGTTACTCAACATACTTAGTAGGCTTCGTTCCACTCCCCCTACCTCCATATCAAAGGACGAAATAAGGATCCTTTTCATACTTCCCTCCAGTGTAGTTTCCATTGTATATTTCAACTAATTTAGAAATACCTTTAGATAGGGAATATCCACTATTTTCAAAGGTGCTTCTGATGATCATAGGTTTTTCCATATGATTTCGATTGGTGATATTGATTATTTTTTCTGCCCACAAGTTAGGATCATCGTTCAAGAAAAGTTTAGTGAATAAACCTAATTGTAAATCTGCTTCAGGTTGGATAGCTTCTGACACTATACAAGGCAATCCGCTTGCCTGGGCCTCAAGAAGAACAAGACCGAGACCTTCGTATATTGAAGGGAACACGAAAACATCCATACTCTGCAGCATTGTAGCAATATCGTCTCTTATCCCTACAAACTTAATATATTCAAATATTCCCTCTTTTTTTGCGTATTTTTGAATGTCCTCTCTCAAATCCCCGTCCCCTACTAATAATAGCCTGTATGTGTCATCTTTTTTAATTATTGATTTTAGGATCTTCAGTAAAAATTGATGATTTTTAGCCTCAATGAATCTTCCAATATGTCCTATTACTTTCTTATCTTCCAGCCCAACTTCCTTTTTAAATACTGCCACTTCATCTACCTTCATAGATTCAAACTGCGAATAATCTATTAAGTTGGGAAAGTACATATACTTTTGGTTTTCTTCCGTAGCGTTTCCAAATAAATAGGCTCCTGCTTGTTTACTACAGGCCAGGTAATGTGTAGACGTTAATTTAGTTGCGGCTCTCATAGAAAATATATATATCGATCTTAAAATGGTGTCGTTTTTATCAAGTGTCGTATGTGCATGAGCGATTCGGATTTTCACACCAGCAATCCTGGCTGCGAGGTTAGCTATACCACAGTGAAAAAGTGTATGAGAATGCACGGCGTCGTACGGGCCATACTTTCTAATTGCTTTAACTATCCCTAGAATGGACTGTGTGTTAGTTATTCTTATTACCCGGCCACCTAAGCTGTGGATTTCTTCATCATAATGTGCTACCAGTTTACTAAAGGATAAAAAGTCAAAGTGAATTTTTGATCTATCTATGTTTCTAAAAATATTCATCAACATGGTTTCTGTCCCTGCTCGATTCATTGCACCTACAATGTGAAGAACCCTAAGCTTCTTTTTCATCCCTAAAGGATTTTCATTGCTTTTAAGCAAGCTTTTCCACCACTGCTTTCATGGATTCTTTTATAATGTTTATAATTCTGTATTGTTCTTCTTCCGTTAGATTTGATCCTGAAGGAAGGCATATTCCTTTTCTAAACAGAAGATCAGAGATACTTTCTTCATTACTGTGAGGGTAATAAGCCGCCGATTGAAATAATGGCTGCAAATGTAGCGGCTTCCATACGGGACGTGCTTCTATATTGTTCTCAGACAGATGACCAAGTAACTCTTGAACAGTCACTCCAGCCTCTTCTTCCTTTATTGTCAGTGCCGTCAGCCACCTGTTTGTTCTCGTACCTTCTAGCTCTGGCATAAAGTAAACGCCAGGTAAATGGGCAAGTTCTTCATAATACCTGTTGAAGATAGCCCGCCTTGCTTCCACTCTTTCTTCCAATACTTCCAGTTGCCCTCTCCCTATACCCGCTAAGATATTACTGAGACGATAGTTATACCCCATTCTGCTATGTTGATAATGAACGGCTTGATCTCTTGCCTGTGTGGCTAAAAAGCGCGCTTCGTCTGTTTTGTTCTTGTCGTTAGAAACTAGCATTCCACCACTGGAAGTAGTAATTATTTTATTTCCGTTAAACGAAAAAATCCCGAATTCACCAAAGGTACCACTTGGCTTTCCTTTATATAAAGAACCCAGTGACTCTGCCGCATCCTCAACTAGCGGAACTCCATAATGATTACATAGCTCCGTAATTTCATCCATTTTTGCACTTTGACCGTAGAGATTAACTACAATAACCGCTTTGGGTAGTTTCCCCCGAACTAAAGCATCAATAAAAGCATTCTGCAGTGCTTCAGGCGACATATTCCAAGTATCCGGCTCTGAATCAATAAAGACTGGCTCCGCTCCTTGATAAAGAATGGGATTTGCACTAGCTACAAACGTCAAGGTTGAACAAAAAATCTTATCACCTTTTTCCACTCCTAATAAAGAAAGAGCCAAATGAATAGCTGCAGTTCCTGAACTAACTGCTACAGCATCATTGACTCCTACATAACTTGCTATTTCTTTTTCGAAAGCATCGACATTCGGGCCAAGTGGGGCTATCCAATTGGTCTGGAAGGCTTCTTGTACATATTTCATTTCATTTCCACTCATGTGAGGGGGAGATAGAAAGATTCTTTTATTGGATATTGATTGCGACAACCTCATCACCTTCTTTCGCGTTAATTCTTGCAGGGACACCTACTGCTGTAGAGAATGCAGGTATATGATTTATTACTGTTGCACCTGCTCCAATCGTCGACCATTTTCCAATGCTTATGTTCGGAATGATATTGGCACCAGCACCAACATGTACCCCTTCTTCAATATGCACAGTGCCTGTTAAGGTTGCATTTGGGGATATGTGGGCAAAATCTTCAATGACATTATCATGTTCTATAATTCCACTTGTGTTTATAATGGTATGTGCTCCTATTGTTGCATCCGTGTTAACAACTGCATTTGCAAGTATTACTGATCCCACTCCGATTATTGCGGAGGTACTTATTATTGCTTTAGGGTGAATCACTGTGATGAACTGTGTTTCTTTCAAACCCAATTTTTCCACAATCATCTTTCTCACTTTGTTATTACCAATTGCAATAATAAATTTAATATTGGGTTCTATTAGCAATAGTTCTTTGTTAGACCGAATCGGACCATAATATAATTCATTTTCGAAAACAAGTTCTTGATAGTTATCATCTAAATAACCAATGATCTTCATGTTGCCATGAAATGCAATGGCTTCTTTAACGACTTTGCTGTGTCCTCCCTGCCCGACAATAACGACCTTGATCATCCATGACCACCACCTGCTCTTGATTCTTCTTTCGAGAAAGGTTGAATCGTTGCATAACCTGGTTGTGATATACCTTCCTTTTTAATTACCTTTATCACCGTTAACAAAAGGATCTTTAAATCAAGAAAAAAGGAATAGTTGTAGACATACCAAACATCTAAATCAAACTTTTCCTCCCACGAAATAGCATTTCTTCCATTCACTTGGGCCCACCCTGTTATTCCTGGCTTAACTAGATGCCGCTTAAATTGCTCTTTACTATAGAGCGGTAAATACTCCATCAAAAGTGGCCTTGGTCCAACAAGACTAAGTTCCCCTGTTAATACGTTGATGAATTGAGGGATTTCATCCAGACTATACCTTCTTAGAAATGATCCGAATGAAGTTAATCTCGTTTCATCCGAAAGGTACCTTCCATGCTTATCTGTAAAATTTGTCATAGTTCTAAATTTATAAAGGATAAAAGGTTTTCCATTCAGGCCTGGTCTTTTCTGTTTATAGAGGATTGGGGAGCCCATGTTAAACCAAATTAAAATAGAAACAACTATAAATAATGGGGAAAATAAGGATAATACGAGTATTGAGAGTATGATATCTAAAGTTCTTTTCATTTGCTTGCCCCCTTTTTATAGTTGCCTATTCTCTACTATTAGTAATATTTATAAATTCAAGCTTTATATCTTCAATCATCTCAAGAACACTGATGTCTTTCGACTCCTGCCCTTTTTTATAGATGGATAGTAGAATGTTTTGTAATTTCTCTTGTGTACATTTTTCTGCAATTGACATAGTGTATCTCCTTATAAATAATTGCTTTTGTACAAAATACCTAATGAGATGACATGTTCATAGTAAAAGTAAGCTAAGTAGAAAATGAATATTCCATAATAGAGGAATTTTTGATCTCTTTCTTTCACCAACTTTACTATCCAAGCAATTAAGATTAAATTGTATAATCCAAAATAGATGG
This sequence comes from Sutcliffiella horikoshii, assembly GCF_019931755.1. Lineage (NCBI taxonomy): Bacteria > Bacillati > Bacillota > Bacilli > Caryophanales > Bacillaceae > Sutcliffiella > Sutcliffiella horikoshii. Next base: position 3,716,352 of record NZ_CP082918.1, read on the forward strand.
TAAACCTTGCAAAAATCCAATTCTGGGAAGCAATAATCATGAAAATCAGATTCAAGATACATAGATTTACAATATAATCACTATTAGGGAAGATCTTTCTTAGTTTCTCTCTTCCTAAATACGCGATAAATAATGGTGCAGCATACACTACCACTCTTAGGATACTGGCGCCGCCTTCAACAAACTCACTATAATGTCCATATTGAGTATCTTCCAAAGCACTAAATAGTAAGGTTGAAAATTGGTTATAACCAACCACTACAATCATAGCAAGGACTAGCAATGCAAATGTGGATCTAGTCCATGCTTCCCTTCTAACCAAAAAATAGATAGGAATAAGTATGAGTGCACTTTGATGAAAGGTGAAGGCAACTAAGACCACTACAATGAATTTCTTCCAACTTCCATCCATAATGTATTTTGTTGATGCAAAAATAATAGCTGCAGCAAGGAATTGTCTTATTCCATTCATAGAGACTAAAAACAAGCCGCTTGTGATGTAAACAAACAGACTAAGTTCTATCAATCTAGAGTACTTGTAAATGACAATGACAATTAGCAGATTTGTTATCAATGCTGTTGCTAATATTAAAATCTGCGGATCTTCTGACAAGTATTTTAATAGCATTTGCAGAAAACCAAACCCTATATCCTTTTCACTTAAAACAAACTCCAAAGTGAAATCCTGTACTTCAAAAGCATGTCGATAAAAAAAGGTATCCCCTATATTTGTTCGTAGTCCCGATACTAAGACAAGTGTTATCATCGCCAACATTGTTAAATATCTATTCGGTTTAATTTCTGTTGGCGAATCCAGGGAAGCGGCCATAGCAGGTGTGGAGAAGTACCTAGCAATCCCAGCCAATGAAAAAACAGTAACAAGGTTAAGGTAAAGTACAGTCATCTTCTCTTTAATCCTTTCATGAACAACACACTAAGCAACCTTTGTTTTTGTTATGATGTATAAATAGAGCAAATATCCAAATGGGAGAACCAATGTTGTAATCCTCTTGTTTGGAGCTTCGGAAATGAACTTCCTGTTATTCATCATTAAACTGCTGGATACATAATGCACAGCTTGCCTAACTTTGAACATAAAACTTACGAATGGGAGCTTCATCAGTTCTTTTCGATAAAATGCAAACCCCTTGGGATTCATTCGATATTGGTTTAACATATTGACGGAAGAACCATCTGGGAGATATTCTACGACACATAATGCCTCATTCATGATTAGTAGTTCGTAGTCTTGATCCAGCTTAAAATACTTATAAGCCAACCCTACATATTTTTCTCCGGTAAAAATGGGATAGGGGTATCTTTTGGTTAATTCAGTCCTGTATACGAGTTTTTTATCTCCTTTTACCCCGTGCTTGTTATACAAGTTAAAAAGTGTGGATGTTTTGTATTCTTTAGGAAGGAGGGTCCCAATAACCTGACCATTTGTAAAAAGATCCAATCCTACAATTCCACTTACTTTCTCGCTGCCATGCTCTTTCCAAAAAGTCACTATTTTTTCTACAGCATCTATTGGCATGTAGTCATCCGAATCTATGCAAACATTTAATTCGGTGGTGATATGCTCATAGGCAGTGTTGTGAGCACCGTGCATTCCTTGATTTTCCTGCCAGATATACTCAATATCAATTTTATTTTCATTTTTCCATCTATCAACTAATTCTTTTGTTCCATCAGTTGATCCGTCATCGATAATTAACCATGTGAAAATATTGCTGGTCTGATTTTTGAGACTCTCATAACATCTTCCAAGACAATAGCTTCTATTATATGTTGGTGTAAATACTGTTAATAACTTCATTACTTGACCACCTTTATATTGCCGAGTAAAAACCTTCTGTCCAAGATGCTGTATTTTTTATATTGTAGCCCTTGTCACTTAATACCTTTGAAGAGTCCATGACCCTGTTGGTTGAAGTGCTCATTTTAGTGATTATGGCATCCACCCATGGATGATGTTTTTTTATAGGAAAATATTCTACCAACCCTAACCCCAAATCAACTTCTTCTGTAATGACATCAGAGATTAAACATGGGACACCTGCACTCTGGGCTTCAATTAATGTAACAGGCAATCCCTCATGTAAAGACGGAAATGCAAACAAATCCATTCCCTGAAGCAGGTTTGGTATATCACTTCTAATACCCGTAAAAATCACTTTGTTCTCCAACTTTAGACTGATCGCCTTTTTCTTCAGCTGTTCTCGTAAGATCCCGTCCCCCACCAGTAGAAGGTAAGCGTTCTTATCGACTTTTGCTATTTTTGCGAAAACATCTAATAAAAAGTTATGATTTTTTTGTTCGTTGAATCTTCCTATATGACCTATCACATAATCCGAATTCTTAATTCCGAATTCCCCCCTTATGCGTTCTCTATTCAATGATGAAAACTTAAAGCCCTCTGGTTCAATCCCGTTTTTAAGGATTTGTGCTTGATGAATCTTATCTTTAAAAAGCCATTTTGCAGCCATTTCGGAACACGCCATATAGTGGGTGGCACTTGTTAATATGGCTTTCCCTATATACCATTTGTAAAGTTTAGCTATTGAGTTCCCCTCACTACTAGTGTTGTGACTATGCGCTATCCTAGTAGGTACATTATGTTCTTTAGCTACTTTCAACACCAAACCACTCATTTTATCCATGTGAGAGTGGACAATTGTATATTCTTTGTTGGAGGAAAAAAAATGGTTGAGTGCTTTGGTGTATCCCAAATGTCCAACGTCTGTAATATAAGGGATCCGGTGGACTTTTCCTCCTAGGCTTTGAATTTCATTATCAAAAACCCCTTCCTTACAGGTAAGAAAATCAAACTGTATTTTTGTTCGATCAATATTTCTGTAAAGGTTCATCAAAAGAGTCTCCGCCCCGCCCCGATTCATATTCACTACGGCGTGAAGTACTCTTATCGGGCTTCCCATAGAACCCCCTCCTGTTCTGGCATATTCTTTTTGTAGATTTCTGTAAGTTGGTGATGTACCGCTTCTTCATTAAATTTGCTTAGAATTAGCTTTCTTCCGTTCCGGCCTAAAAGTTCCCTCTGTTCGGTGTTTGTATAGAGGTACTTCCATGCTACTGAAAACTCGTTACTGCAGTTTTCTTTAAGCAAAAATCCATTATACTCCTCAAAAACCAGCTCCCTGTGACCCCGATTGTCACTTGCAACTACTGGTAAGCCGCAGGCCATGGCTTCCATGATGTTGACGGGGAGGCCTTCGCGGAAACTGGATCCCACTGCTACGTCACAGGCGGGAAGGATTTGGTCGATGTCTTTTCTGAAACCGAGGAATTCTACTTGAGAAGAAACTCCAAGTCTTTTGGCTAGTTTCTTACATTCCTCCTGTTGGATCCCTTCTCCGGCAAGCAAAAGACGAGCTTGGGGAAGTTCGTCTTTTATGGATGTTAATGCGTTAATAAGTACTTTTTGATTTTTGTTTTTATTGAATTCGGCGGCATAGAAAAGGATAAAGTCATCTTGTTTGAATCCCAGTTTTAAGCGAAGTTCTTTTTTCTGTTTATCCGTTACAGGTTGAAAGCGGGTTGTGTCTACTCCCACCCCGTTCACCATTTCTATATTAGGTGCCGGGAAGCGGTGATCAACTGCCAGTGTGTAATCTTCACGATTTATAGTAATCAGACAGTCCGTATAGGAAGCCAGTTGCTTTTCAATCGGATAGTATAATAGCCAGTTTATGTATGGTGCACCTTTGCAAAAGTGAAAACCGTGTGCGGTGTAGATAACTTTTGTGCCACTTTTTCTGGCTTCTTTGGCCGCAAGCCGTGTCAACACGCCGCCGAGTGGAGTGTGACAGTGAATGATTTTAAACTGGTTCTGATTGATAATGGCTTTTAATTCCTGATAGGCTTTCTTGTTGTCCTTACGGAACGGTGAGCGGTGGATGGGAATGACATGTTTCTTATCTGTAAAAGGTAATTCTATATTTCCTGCTGCAGCAACATGGACTTCCCAACCTTGTTCTTTGAACCATTTCATTGTAGGCAAGTGGAACGCTTTAAAATGGTAGTCCACTGTTGCACAAAATAGAATTTTTTTTGACAATGTTATCCCCCTATCAGGATATTATTTAATGGTTTCCCGGTTCATCACCTTTGATAGAAAATCCAATAGTGGATATTTCAAGTCATCATGTTGTAGGGCAAATTCGATGGTTGTTTCAATGAATCCGAGTTTTTCACCGACGTCATAGCGTTTTCCCTCAAACTCATAGGCATATACTGCCTCGAATTGATTAAGAGTAGCGATAGCATCTGTAAGCTGAATTTCCCCTCCGGCTCCTGGAGTCTGGTTTTGGAGGATGTCAAATATCCTCGGTGTTAAAATATAGCGTCCCATAATCGCTAAGTTAGAAGGAGCTTCATCCATTGAAGGTTTTTCAACAAGGGCATTAATGGTATAAAGTTGATTACTTATTTCTTTTCCATCAACAATTCCATATCTGGAAACTTCGTCAGGTTTCACACTTTGTACACCTAACATGCTAGAACTGAAGCGATCAAATTGGTCGATCATCTGCTTAAGACACGGTGTCTCCGACTGAACAATGTCATCACCTAGCAGTACGGCAAATGGCTCATTCCCAATAAATTTTCTAGCGCACCAGATGGCATGCCCCAGTCCTTTGGGTTCTTTTTGACGGATATAATGAATATCCACATTGGATGGTTTCTGCACTTCATTCAGGAGTTCCACTTTTCCTTTGCTTAGTAAGTTCTGCTCCAATTCAAATGAGTTATCAAAATGATCCTCAATTGCGCGTTTTCCTTTACCTGTCACAATCAGGATATCTTCTATACCTGCATTGATAGCTTCTTCCACAATGTATTGAATGGTAGGTTTGTCGACAATCGGAAGCATTTCCTTTGGCATCGCTTTTGTAGCCGGGAGAAATCTTGTTCCGAGACCCGCAGCTGGAATAATTGCCTTTCTTACTTTCATGTGTTTCACTCCTTCTTATCCTGTAACGGTGAGCATCACTTTTGGCTTTTCTGCGTGCTCTTCCATCGCTTTTCTGTTGGCTAGTTGTAGTAAAGTTTCTCTTAGATCTTCGTTACCATAAACTTCTAGATTCTGCAGTAATTCATCTATCTCATTCATATACAATTGTGATGTCTTTCCGATGTGTATTTTGGGATAGATCTGTTTTTCCTGAATTTCGTTATCGTTAAGCAGTTCTTCAAACAACTTTTCGCCGGGTCGTACCCCTGAATATTCAATGCCGATGTCTTCTACCGAATAGCCGGATAGTTTTATCAGGTTTTTTGCTAGGTCCAGTATTTTAACTGGTTCACCCATATCGAGCACAAAAATTTCTCCGCCGCGCGCGAGACTTCCTGCCTGGATCACAAGTCGTGACGCCTCCGGAATAGTCATAAAATATCTAATCATGTCTGGATGGGTTACGGTGACCGGTCCACCAACCATTATTTGCTTTTTAAATCGCGGAATGACGCTTCCCCTACTACCTAAGACATTGCCAAAACGAACAGCAATGAATTTGGTGGTACTCTTTTTATCCAAATCTTGAATGATCATTTCCGCTAATCTTTTAGTAGATCCCATTACGCTTGTTGGATTTACGGCTTTGTCGGAGGATATCATGACAAAGGTATGAACGTTATTCCAGTTAGCGGCAAGTGCGACATTCTTAGTGCCGATGATATTGTTTTTTACTGCCTCTTCAGGATTTCGTTCCATCAATGGCACATGTTTGTGGGCAGCTGCATGGTAAACAATGTATGGCTGGTGCTTTTCCATGATTGTGCCCATTTTCTTGCCGTCCTGGATGTCCGCTATTTCCGTCACAAATTCAATGTTGGTATCCTTAAACGTTTCTTTCAATTCCATCTCTATCGAGTAAATGCTATTTTCCCCATGGCCAAGTAATACTAATTTAGATGGAAAAAATGAGGATACTTGTCTGCATATTTCCGAGCCGATAGAGCCGCCAGCTCCTGTTACCAAAACAACTCTATTTGTGATGGTTTCTGAAATACTATCAATGTCCAATTCTACCGGCGCTCTTCCAAGTAAGTCTTCCACCTGTACGTCTCGGAAATGATTGACGGAAACTTTACCAGTCATTAAATCCTCCAGCATCGGAAGGGTCTGCGTTTTCACCTTTGTTTTCCCGCATTCCAAGAAGATTTGGTTCAGTTCTTTTTGGTGTAAGGATGGAATGGCAATGACGATATGCTCAATTTCCAGCTCTTTAACCGCTCTGACGATACTCTCACGTCCCCCTACAACGGGAATACCCAGAATGTCCAATTTATTCTTTTTATTATCATCATCAATGAAAGCGATGGGATGTAAATCTGACCTCGGGTTGTTCAAGAGCTGCCTTGCTACCATTCTTCCCGCTGCACCTGCGCCAATAATTAATGTTCGTTTGACTACTCCTTTTTTATGTAATACATTATCCCTCCACAGTCTCCAGCCGAACCTCGATCCTCCTATGCAAACCAGGTAGATAAACCAGGTTGTAAGTAGCATGCGGATTTGCAAACCATTGCCTAAGAAAAACTGGATAGGTATTGCAAGGAGTATGTTGATACTAACTATTTTAATAATTATGTATAATTCCCCTACACTCGCATACTCCCATGCTTTTCTATACAATTTGTACTTATGAGAAACTAGAACATGGATAAGCACTAGACTCATGATGGCTGAAGTCAAGATATGAGTATTTTCCCCTAGTAAAGTTCCTGTGGCTAAAAAGCTACTTAAAAACAACGCTGCTACCAATAAAGAGATGTCTGCTGCCAATAAGGTGAACACTCTAAACAAACCTGCCAATATTCGTCCTCCTCTCTCTCATTTTTTGAATTGCTTAAGGATGGAGTGAGAAGATGTTCACTTCATTCCTAAATAATTCAAATTTAATTTGGGCATTCAACCCACCCTCACACCACACTACCGACAACTTGTGTCTAAGGTTCTCACCCACAGCATGATCGAGTGCCTCCATTGATAACGGCAAGGAGACATCGCCGGTATAAAGAATATTTTATTCTCAATAAAGAACGTTATGATTAAAAAAATTTGTTCAACAGTCCTTTTGGTTTTGCGTTCAATACCACTCCCAATAAGTTGGCCTTTGCAATTTCCAGAGCTTTCTTTGCCTCAATTGCTCTGGCATTTTCCGTCTTTCCATCTTTCACTACCATGATGACCCCGTCGCACTTGCTCGCAAATATCCGTGTATCATTTCCTTGAAGTGCGGGGGCCGAGTCGACCAGGATATAATCAAAGCTTTTTGAAAGCTTTTCAAGCATTTCGTCAAGAGTAGTTGATTTAAAGACTTTTTCTGTACTATATGGTATTGGCCCTGCGGTCAAAACTTTCAATCTACCAATATTCGTTTGGTTGATGGATTCATCTGCCGTCTTTTGCCCTGTCAGGACATTGGTCAGGCCAACGGTGTTTTTTATTTTAAACACTTTATGCAAGGTGGGCTTTTTTATGTCCGTATCAATAAGAAGGACATTCTGGCCGTTTTCAGCCAATGCTGCTCCTAGATGAGTGACAATGGTCGTTTTTCCTTCTTTATAGCTCGGAGATGTGAAGATGATTATTTTACTTTTATTCTCATAGGAAGAAAATTCGACGTTCAATCTAATTCTCTCGATCTCTTCAATCAATGATTGAGGTGTCTGCTTGTTCCTGCGGAAGATACTTTTTTCAGCCAATTTTAGATTCACTTACGTCACCTCTCACATATGCTTCCATCTTTTTCTCTTTATTGGCAGTCAATGTTTTCTTCTTATATTTGGAGACAGTACCCAAAACAGGTATTTCAAGAAGGTTCTCTATATCTCTTTCGGATCTGATTTTGTTATCTAGACTGTCCATCAAGAAAACAAATCCAATTCCAATGATGCCACCCAATACCATTCCGAACATTATCAGCCTATTGGATTCAGGATTGATAGGTGGTTGATTTTCCTTGACCACTGCAGGGTACAAGATTTCAATGGAATTGAAATTCAACGTACTTGCCACCTGCTCCTTGAAGACTTTTGCGGTGGTGTTTGCTATTTCAGCAGATCGATATGGGTTTGGGTCGACTACATAGATTTTCACTATTTGTGAGTCTTGCACCTTTTGAACACTGATCTGGTTGGCCAGCCCCTCTATTGACCTTTTGAGTTCCAATTCTTTTATTACTCCTTCCATGACAAGTGGTTCTTTTATAAATACCTGCAATGTGTTGATTATGTTTCCGCTATCTTGAATAAGCAAGCTTGCAGAAGTCTGATAGAGTGGCGTAGCCTTTGTAAAATTACTATATATGGCAGAAGCTCCTGTTGAAATAATGACAAACAATATTATTATCCAAAATTTCTTAATAAGTAGTTTAATTATCTTTCCGATTTCAATTTCCTTATTACCATGTGAATCCATATCCACCCCTACTTTCTTGTTTGAACAGAAGTGCTATATTGAGAACGATTGTTGTAAATTTTATTGCGGTATATTACGAATTATAGTTCATTATATAGAACATGTCAACGAACAAGTTCAATTTTATGGGATTTTTATATCATCGTATCGTAAGTACTTTTTACCAGTCTTATTTTCAATTGTTTCTTTCCCATCATATTAATTTGTCTGTCTATATTCGGTGCTGCCACATATCGTTTCTTATCTATCAGATCCTCTGCACAATTCGGGCACCTCGATTGATCTTTTTCATAGCTGCTATATGATTTGTTATTGCACCGGTTGCAAAACTTCATATACATAATAGAGATTTCCCCTTTTAATATGAATTTTGATTAAAAGTATACAACAATTCGTTCTTTATAAAAAACATCAAAATAGTTCAATACTTCTTAATAAAGAACTAATTTCGTCATATTCCTTTCATTTTCTCTTACTTACTAAATATTTCGTTTTTTCCAAAGAACTTTTTGTACTATATAATGAACAACATACATAAAAATAAGGAGATTACTGATGATCGGAGAACGAATTAGGAAACTAAGGAAGAGCAAAGGCTATTCACTCAGTGAGCTGGCTGAGAAAGCAGGAGTTTCAAAATCGTATTTAAGTTATTTGGAGCGTGACCTGCAGACCAATCCCTCACTACAATTTCTTCAAAAGATATCTATTAGTTTAGGGACAAACATAGAATACTTACTAGATGGTCGCTCGACGGACAAGAAGCTGGAACAGAGTAGGCTTGTTGTGGACGAGGAATGGAAAAAGCTAATTCAAAAAGCCATTAGGGAAGGCATGACAAAAGAGGACTTTGTTAACTATCGCAATTATCTTCAGTTCCAAAAGTGGCAATCATTTAATCGAAAAGATAGCAAGGAGGAAGGCACAAGTGGTTGAGTATTTGGATTTAGATTTGGAATGGGTGGAATTAATTTTGGAAGCTAAGGACCTTGGAATATCGGACGAAGAGATTCGGAGGTTTTTTGAAGAGGCTAAGCAGAGAGAAGTTTTGGTCGGTAGGTGAATGGATTATTAACATAGAGAAGATGATCTTTGTAATTTAAAAGATCATCTTTTTTACTTTCTATAATGCTTCATAGTAATTAACATGCCTCTCTAACTTTTTGAAAACTATAAAGACACCCTATGAATCGCATAGGGTGTCTAAAAAACTAAATAATGTTATTATGCTCCAGCCTTAACTGTCTGTTTCCATACACCATTTTCATCTTGCCATTTAATAATCATAGTTCCGCCACTTTCAGTCATATAGAAAGTTTGGCTTGGGTTAGCAACTAACTCTCCGTTTTCAGAACCCTTAACATATTCAACATACACTGCAAATGCGTTTTTGTTTGTTACTCGCCACACTCTGTCTCCTTCTTGGATATCAAGATCAGGGTGAGCTGCTTTAAATGCTTCAGATTGTCCGTCTTGAATGTAAGTTAATTGAAGGTTTTGGACTACTAATTCGGCATCATAAACGTCTGGTGTAACATCTGTTCCGATTGCATCTAGCTCTGCATCAGTCATAGGTGCATTATTTTTTGTAGCTTGATCGACTTCTAAATACTTGCCCTCTAATTCTGCTACCTTTGCATTTGCAGCTTGAACCTCTGCATTCGCACGCTCAGCTTCAGATTTATTGGTGTTATTTTCTTCAACTAATGCATTGTAATCAGCTAAGAGAGTATCGTATTGAGCTTGCAATACTTCCAATTCACCAGACACTCTTGATAACTCACTTTCCAAAGTCACGATTTCTTTTTCTTTCTCTGCAATAGTTTCATTAGCAGCACCAAGATCAGCTTTTAATCCAGTAACTTCTGCATTCAGATTCTGAATTTGTTTTTCTAAGAAACTCTTGCTAGCCTTTAAGTTGTTTATTTCTGTCTTTGCACTTACAATTTTATCGTTTGCATCTGTAAGACTTGCAGTTGCATTATTTTTAATTAATTCAATTTTGCTAAACAGTGAATTTTCAACAACTTCATACTGGACTACCTTATTCTTTAACTCCTCCAGTTGAGCCTTCACCTTGTCAACTGTTTCTCCACCCGTAAATGTAAATCCAACAGTTCCTAATGCAAGCGTTCCAGTTAGTGCTACAGCTGCTACTTTACCTGAAATTAATCCCATTAATAATTCCTCCGTTTTATGTATGATTTTGTTCTTTTTTAAGAACAACCTTAGTATAGTTCTTTATTAAGAACATAACAATATAGAGAATCGGCCGAAATCGACTATTTTATGCAAAATTATACCCTTTTTCCTATGAATGCTCCATTTTTCTTACAATTTCATACTTTTTTATCATTAATTATGTTCGTTATATAGTTACAATGTACTAAAAAACCACTTTCCCATTAAAGAAAGTGGTTTTATTTATTATGCGAAGTATGCAATTGACAGTGTAAGGATAAAGAATAATACAGAAAGAACAACTGTCGCACGGTGTAGAACAAGGTCTAGGCCGCGTGCTTTTTGTTTTCCGAAAAGTGTTTCTGCTCCACCGGAGATCGCTCCTGAAAGACCTGCACTTTTACCTGATTGAAGTAGTACTACTGTGATCAAAGAGATTGCTACGATAATAAGTAAAATAGTAAGAAATAACGTCATGTAAACTACACCTCCTGCGGAACGTACATATGTGATTATATTAAATGTACCACATTATGACAAGGTGGACAAGAGGAAATGAGAGGTAGGTTGTCCTGTAAATAAAGCTAAACGCTCCCAATTATTCAATAAAACTGTCCAAATTGATCAAAATCCATATTTAGTAAGTCCTGACTAAGGATTATTGGGTCTTAACTATTAGCTCACAGTTAAAAAATAAAAAAAGAACCCAACCGGAGTCGGGTCCTTGCAAGAAGAAATTACTTCTTCAAGTTGTAGAAAGAACGTAAGCCGTCGTAGCGAGCTGTGTCACCAAGTTGATCTTCGATGCGAAGAAGTTGGTTGTATTTAGCTACGCGGTCTGTACGGGATGGTGCACCTGTTTTGATTTGGCCAGCGTTTGTTGCTACTGCGATGTCAGCGATTGTGCTGTCTTCTGTTTCACCAGAACGGTGAGAGATTACTGCAGTGTAGCCTGCGCGTTTTGCCATTTCGATTGCTTCGAAAGTTTCAGTAAGTGTACCGATTTGGTTCACTTTGATTAGGATGGAGTTACCGATTTTGCGCTCGATTCCTTCAGCCAATTTCTTTGTGTTTGTTACGAAAAGATCGTCTCCTACTAATTGAACTTTGTTTCCGATACGCTCAGTTAATAGTTTGAATCCTTCCCAGTCGTTCTCGTCTAGGCCGTCTTCGATAGAGATGATTGGGTACTTGTCCGCCATCTTCTCGTAGAAGTCCACCATTTCAGCAGAAGTGTAAACAACGCCTTCTCCTTTAAGGTGGTATTTGCCGTCTTCTTTGTTGTAGAACTCAGAAGCTGCAGCATCCATAGCTAGCATAACTTGCTCGCCTGGTTTGTAACCAGCTTTTTCGATTGCTTCAATGATTGTTTGAAGAGCTTCTTCGTTAGATCCTAGGTTTGGAGCAAATCCGCCTTCATCACCTACAGCAGTGTTTAAGCCTTTTGCGCTTAATACTGATTTAAGAGCGTGGAAGATTTCAGCGCCCATACGTAGAGCTTCTTTGAAGTTTTCAGCTCCAACAGGCATTACCATGAATTCTTGGATGTCAACGTTGTTGTCCGCGTGCTCTCCACCGTTGATGATGTTCATCATTGGTACTGGAAGAGTTTTGGAGTTGAATCCACCAAGGTGTTGGTATAAAGGAATTTGAAGGAAGTCAGCTGCTGCACGCGCTACTGCCATGGAAACACCAAGGATTGCGTTTGCACCTAATTTTCCTTTGTTTTCTGTACCGTCAAGGTCGATTAACGCTTCGTCGATTGCTACTTGCTCAAGTACGTCGAAAAGACCTACTAGTTCAGGAGCGATGATTTCGTTCACGTTTTCTACTGCTTGTTGAACACCTTTTCCAAGGTAGCGGGACTTGTCGCCGTCGCGTAGTTCTACTGCTTCGTATTCACCTGTTGATGCTCCACTTGGTACTAGTGCGCGTCCAAAAGCTCCGGATTCTGTGTATACTTCTACTTCGATTGTTGGGTTACCACGGGAGTCTAGGACTTCGCGTGCGTAAACGTCAGAGATAATTGGCATGTTTGTAACTCTCCTTTTGGATGGTTTTTATTTTTATTGCGTTTACTCCGCTTTTGATTTGCGTTTCAGGTGTTCGCTTTCCGCAGGACGGTGCTTGAGCCTCCTCGGCTGCGCCTGTGGGGTCTCAAGCTACCGTTATCCCCCCGCTGGAGTCTCACACCTTGCACTTCAATCAAAAGCTAGAAATCAGCTATTACTTTTTAATCAATGAACTACCTGTCATTTCGGATGGTTTGTCCACCCCTAGTAAGTCTAGCACAGTTGGGGCTAGGTCACCAAGGATTCCGCCGTCGCGGAGTTGTACGCCGTTTTTCGTGACGATGACTGGTACCGGGTTGGTTGTGTGGGCAGTCATTGGGTTACCTTCTGTCGTGACGACTTCGTCAGCGTTCCCGTGGTCTGCTGTGATGATGGCAACACCGTCTTTTTCTAAGATGGCGTTGACTACCTTCCCTAGGCACTCATCTGTCACTTCCACTGCCTTGATTGTTGGCTCAAGCATTCCGGAATGCCCGACCATATCAGGGTTTGCGAAGTTCAGGATGATAGCGTCATGTTTATCGGCTTCTATTTCAGCTAAAAGTGCATCCGTTACTTCGTAAGCACTCATTTCTGGTTGTAAGTCATAAGTTGCCACCTTTGGAGAATCAATCAGGATTCGTTCTTCTCCAGGGTAAGCATCCTCACGTCCGCCGCTCATAAAGAACGTAACATGCGGGTATTTTTCCGTTTCTGCGATACGAAGCTGGTTCAAGCCATTTTGGGATAACACTTCGCCCAAAGTATTGTCCATTCCAACTGGTTTGAATGCTACATATCCATCGACCGTTTCACTGAAGTGAGTTAAACATACGAACTGAAGGTTGTTCGGGTGCTTTGGCCCACGTTCAAATGCGCGGAAGTCAGAATTGGTGAATGTATTAGATATTTGGATGGCACGGTCCGGACGGAAGTTATAGAAAATAACTGCGTCTTCGTCCTGAATGGTTGCAACAGGGCTGCCATCTTCTTTTGTCATAACAGATGGAATGACGAACTCGTCAAAGATTCCGTTGTTATAGGAGTCGTTGATACATTCCATCGCGTCGTTGTAAGTAGGGCCTTCGCCGTACACCATTGCACGGTAAGACTTCTCTACACGATCCCAACGCTTGTCACGGTCCATGGAATAATAGCGGCCAGAAATAGTTGCAATCTCGCCTACTCCAAGGTCTAGAAGCTGCTCGTTCAATTGCTCAATGAACTCTGGAGCAGATTTAGGTGCAACATCGCGACCATCAAGGAATCCATGAATATAAACGCGATCCAAGCCTTCTCTTTTCGCAAGCTTTAGGAGAGCGAATAGATGCTGGATGTGACTATGAACGCCTCCATTTGAAAGCAAGCCGAACAGATGAAGGTTGGTTCCTTTTTCTTTTGCATGTTTGATGGCATTCAGGAACGTTTCATTTTCATAAAAGTCCCCTTCGCGGATAGCCACATTCACACGTGTCAAACTTTGATACACAATACGACCGGCTCCAATGTTTAAATGGCCAACTTCAGAGTTACCCATTTGCCCTTCCGGAAGTCCTACCGCTTCCCCGCTTGCAGTCAACTGCGCGTGCGGGTATGTGCTCCAAAATTTATCAAAATTAGGTTTGTTTGCTTGCGCCACCGCGTTTCCGGTTGTTTCACCGCGCATCGCAAAACCATCTAAGATGATTAAAGCTACTGGTTTCTTAGTCATTCTTACCTGCCTCCAAAAGCTGTAAGAAAGATTGGTGCTCAAGGCTTGCTCCGCCTACAAGTGCTCCATCGATATCAGATTGAGCCATGTAGTCTGCAATGTTTCCAGGTTTTACAGATCCGCCGTACTGGATGCGTACTGCATCAGCTGCCGCTTGATCGAACTCAGAAGCGATAACGCTGCGGATGTGTGCACATACTTCGTTTGCATCTTCTGCTGTGGAAGATTTGCCAGTTCCGATTGCCCAGATTGGCTCGTAAGCAACAACAGTAGTTTTTACTTGATCAGCAGTTAAGCCTGTTAGAGCTTTCTTCACTTGGTTGCCAACGATGTCGTTTGTTTTACCTGACTCGCGCTCTTCAAGTGTTTCACCGCAGCATACGATTGGAGTTAATCCGTGTTTGAATGCTGCAAGAGTTTTCTTGTTTACTGTTTCGTCTGTTTCTGCAAACATTTCACGACGCTCGGAGTGACCAAGAACAACGTAAGATACACCGATGTCTTTTAGTGCAACAGGGCTGACTTCGCCTGTGAATGCTCCGCTGTCTTCGAAGTGCATGTTTTGGGCACCGATTTTAAGGTCGCGGCCTTCTACGTTAGAAACAAGTCGCTCTAGGAAAAGAGCTGGTGCACATACTACTGCGTCGATTTTGTCAGCAGTAGGGACTAGTCCTTTTACTTCTTCTACGAAGCTTGTTGCTTCGGAGAGTGTTTTGTGCATTTTCCAGTTACCAGCAATAATTGGTTTACGCATGGTATCCATCCTTTCGGGGTTGGGGTTATAAAGTTTCTGTTACACCGCTGTTGATTTCCGCAAATGACTTCGCTTTCCTATGGGTGCTGCTGGAGCCTCCTCGGCTTCGCCTGTGGGGTCTCCACCTAGCGCTATCTCCCTCAGGAGTCTCCGCCTTTTGCTCCAATCACCAGCTAGAAACTTTATGTTACAAAAAATTACTTATCGTTCAGCGCTACTACTCCTGGAAGTTCTTTGCCTTCCATGAATTCTAGGGATGCGCCTCCACCAGTTGAGATATGGCTCATTTTGTCTGCGAGGTTGAATTTTTCAACAGCAGCCGCAGAGTCTCCTCCACCAATGACAGAGTATGTATCGGTAGCTTCTGCTAGGGCTTCACCTACTGCTTTCGTTCCGCCAGCAAATGCATCAAGTTCAAATACTCCCATTGGTCCATTCCAGATGACAAGTTTGGAGTTTTTGATTACATCCGCGTAGATTTCACGGGATTTAGGTCCGCAATCAAGGCCTTCCCAATCGCTTGGAATTTCTTCAATAGGTACGATTTTTGTGTTTGCGTCGTTAGAGAAATCATCTGCAACAACAACATCCACAGGCATGTACATGTTCACGCCTTTTTCTTTTGCTTGCTCCATGAAGGATTTAGCAAGGTCGATTTTGTCTTCTTCCAATAAGGATTTTCCAACATCGTAGCCTTTTGCTTTGATGAACGTGTAAGCGAGTCCACCGCCGATGATCAGGTTGTCCACTTTATTTAGAAGATTTTCGATTACACCGATTTTATCTTTAACCTTTGCTCCACCAATGATCGCCGTGAAAGGACGCTCAGGGTTGGAAAGGGCTTTTCCTAATACTTCTAATTCTTTTTCCATTAAGAGGCCTGCAACTGCCGGTAAGTGCTGGGCAATACCTTCTGTGGAAGCATGTGCACGGTGAGCAGCGCCGAATGCGTCATTTACATACACATCTGCAAGCTCAGCAAACGCCTTTGCAAGTTCTGGATCGTTTTTCTCTTCACCAGGGTAGAAACGAACGTTTTCTAATAATAGAACGTCTCCCTCGCTCATGTCGTTTACGATGGCTTTAACGGAATCTCCGTAAGCTTCATCCGCTTTTTTTACATCTTTTCCAAGAAGCTCTTGTAGACGGGCTGCAACCGCGTTTAAGCGAAGCTCTTCGACTACTTGCCCTTTTGGACGTCCTAAGTGGCTTGCAAGCAAGACTTTCGCGCCGTTATCCACTAGGTGCTTGATTGTTGGCAATGCTGCACGGATACGCGTTTCGTCTGTTACTTGTCCGTCCTTCATCGGTACGTTAAAGTCCACACGGCAAAATACGCGTTTGCCTTTGACGTCGATGTCACGAATACTTTTCTTGTTCATCTTGAACGGCCTCCCTTTAAAGGAAATTTGTTTTTGACAACATGAAAAGAGGGAGGGGTGTGTTCCCCAATCCCCCTCTACTTCACATGTCTTATTATAGAATGCTGATAAGGTTTATCCAAGCAATATCTATTGCTATGAAAAATTATAGTCCTTTAGCAGCGATGTATTTCGCTAGGTCTACTACACGGTGAGAGTATCCGCTCTCGTTGTCGTACCAAGAGATTACTTTAACCATGTTGCCTTCCATTACCATTGTAGATAATGCGTCGATTGTAGAAGACTCAGGGTTACCGTTGTAGTCACCAGATACTAGTGGCTCTTCAGAATAACCAAGGATTCCTTTTAATTCACCTTCAGCTGCTGCTTTGAACGCTGCGTTTACTTCTTCAGCTGTTACGTCCTTGTCAAGTTCAGCTACAAGGTCAACTAGAGAAACGTTTGGAGTTGGAACACGCATAGCTCCACCGTTCAATTTACCTTTTAGTTCAGGTAATACTAGAGATACTGCTTTTGCAGCTCCAGTAGTTGTAGGAATGATGTTCTCAGCTGCAGCACGCGCACGACGGTAGTCTTTGTGTGGCAAGTCTAAGATTTGTTGGTCATTTGTGTAAGAGTGAACAGTTGTCATCATTCCGCGTTTGATACCGAACTTGTCGTTCAATACTTTCGCGAATGGCGCCAAGCAGTTAGTCGTACAAGATGCGTTAGAGATAACGTTGTGGTTAGCTGCATCGTACTTGTCTTCGTTAACACCCATTACGATTGTGATATCTTCATCAGATGCAGGTGCGGAGATGATTACTTTCTTCGCTCCAGCTTCTAAGTGTTTCGCAGCGTCTGCACGCTTTGTGAAGAAACCAGTAGATTCGACTACTACTTCTACTCCAAGCTCACCCCAAGATAATTTCGCTGGGTCGCGCTCAGCTGTAACTTTGATTGTTTTGCCGTCAACAACCAGGTTGTCTCCGTCAACTTTCACGTCAGCAGCTAATTTGCCGTGTACGCTGTCATATTTTAAAAGGTGTGCAAGCATGTTAGCGTCTGTTAAGTCGTTAACTGCTACTACTTCTACCTCAGAGTTATTTAATGCTGCGCGGAATACGTTACGTCCAATACGTCCAAATCCGTTAATACCAATCTTTACTGCCATGTTAATTTCCTCCTTAGTTTTTCTAAGAAATTTTTATTAGAAGGGATGTTACTCCCTAATTAACTTTTTTGCTGCTCCTTCATCCGTTATAAGAATCGTTTGGGGAGCTTTTTTTAGATACGCTTGAATCGCTTTTGCCTTTGAGGCGCCGCCGGCTACTGCAATCACACATTCTATCTTTTCCAAATCTGCGAGTTGCATTCCAACTGTCTGAACTTTATGCACCACTTCTCCGGCTTCGTTGAAATAGTACCCGAAAGCTTCAGCTACCGCATGGCTTTGTTCGATCTTGCGCATATTTTCCGGCGCTGTTTTACGGCGCTCTGCCATTGTTTTAGCGTCTCCAATTCCATGAATAACCATACTAGAATTTTTGATGAGGGAAATTACTTCTTTTATAGAAGGTTCCTCAATCATGGACTGGTAGGATTCATGACTCAGCGAATCCGGGATATGCAAGAGCCTGTAGTCGCCAGATGCCTTTTCTGCCATGGTGGCACAAATGGTGTTCGACTGGTTTTGCACCTTTTCCCCAAGTCCGCCTCGAGCAGGGACAAACAGCAGATTACGGTTTTTCGTGTCGGGTGTCATCATTTCCGCTACGGAGGAAACAGTCGTTCCGCCAGCTACGGCAATGACATTTTCGTCATGGAATCGTTCTCGCATTGCGGATGCACATGCACGACCGAGTTCTTTTTTCACCCAAGGGGATTGGTCACTGTCACCCGGAACCACGACAACTTTTGTAATCCCTAACTTTTCTTCTATTCCCGCTTCTAGTTGCTTTAAACCGGAAACTTCTTTCATAACCTCTTCCAGGTCCTTAATGAGGTATTCCCCTTCTTTCGTCAATGTCATGCCGGCAACACTGACATGAATCAGGTTCTGCGCTTTAAGGAAATCAACTTCCCCTCTCAGCACCCGCTCACTCAAACCTAGACTGCCTGACAAGCTTCTTCTTCCAATCGGCTGCATCAACCTTATGTATCTCAAGATCTCGTATCGCTTCTGCATAATGGAAAGAAGATCAGGCAACAATTTCTTTTGTACTTCAATAATTTGATTCATTATAGCTTCCCCTTCAGAGTGTGTATTTTACCTGATGGACAAATGCACGTCTGTTGCTGGACCTTAAATGTCCCACTGTGACATATTATGTCCCAGTAGCGGTAAAAAAAATCACCCTTGCTACAAGTTGATTGTAACAAAGGTGAAACCCTTATGCAACTAGGGTTTAGCGGATTTTTTTAAGTAAACGCTTTCTTACCTCTTCTTTGTTCACTTGACCATAAGCAAGCATTTCTCCCTCATGCTCCACTACCGGAATCATCAACTGATATTTTTCTAACAGCGTGTCATCTTTATAAATATCAAATTCCTCTATGGTAAAAGTCAGTTCGGATTGCAGCTCTTTCAGTTTTGCTTTTGCTTTGTCACAAAGTGGACAATCGACTTTTGTGTAAAATTGTATGTTCATTTTGCATCTGCCTTTCTAATCATACCTTTTTCTCATCGAAGACCCCGGGATGTTCAATAGATCTCTGTATTTTGCAACGGTTCTTCTGGAGATGGTTATATGATACTGCTTTTGCAGGATGTTTGTCAGCTGTTGATCTGATAAAGGCTTCTGTTTGTCTTCTTTTTTAATGAGTTCTTCCACCAGCTGCTGCACCTGCTTGGTTGATTTCTCTTCATCATGGCTGCCAGAGAGGCCTTGACTGAAGAAATATTTCAGTTCAAAAAGTCCATACGGCGTCTGAACATATTTCTCTTTTGTGGCACGGCTAACCGTGGATTCATGAATTTCAAGCATGGTGGAGATATCCTTTAATGTTAACGGTTTCAAAAATGAAGGTCCGTTGAGAAAGAAAGATTGCTGGGCACGGAGAATTTCCTCCATCACTTTAACAAGCGTGTGTTTGCGATGCTCCATTGATTTCACAATCCACTGACATTGCTGAAGCTTTTCCTGCAAGTAGGATTCCAGTTCGTTTTTACTTTTAAGTGCTGACTCATACTGCTTATTTATCTTAATTTGCGGGATGATTTCTTCGTTTAATGACACGATAAAATGGTTTTGGTGTCTTTGGACGATTAAGTCCGGGGTGATATATTTCGGTTTTTCTATTGTTTCATATCTGTTTCCCGGTCGAGGGTTCAGTTTGACAATTTCGTCGTGAATCGTCTGAATCTCTTTTAGGTTGATCTCATATTTCTTTGCGAGTAATTTCCACGCTCTTTCTGCAAAGAGGATGAAATCATTTTCTAGAATAGCTTCTGCCACTTCGTTTCGGGGTGATTTTCTTTTTAGTTGAAGCAGAAGGCATTCTTGGAGGTTGCATGCTCCTATTCCTGCAGGTTCCAACTGTTTAATGGTATTTAGGACTTTTGTGACGGTATCTGGTGTTGTTTTGAGCTGTTCAGCCATCGCAATTGGCTCTTCTTGTATATAGCCATTTTCGTCCATATGCTCGATGATGCGCTTTGCTAGTTGTTTTTCTTCGTTTGTCATGTTCGTGTCGAGCAATTGTTGTTCGATATATTGATGTAACGTTTCTCCATGTTTACTGAAATTTTCAATGGAAAAGGTCTGTGTAGTGGTCGTTCCAATTTTCTTAGGTTTCAAGCGTTGCACACGAGAAGAAGCAAGTTCCCTATGGATGGTAGGTTCTTTCAAATCCATAAGCGGGTTCTCGAGCGATTGCTCCTTCAGGAAATCCACAAGCTCCAATGTCGAATACTGCAAAAGTGTAATAGCCTGCTTCAACTCCTGCGTCATCGCAAGCCTCAACGACTGCTCCTGATACAAACCAACTGACTGCTTCATACATCCAACCCTCCTCCGGCGACTCTCAAATCCGGTCTCTACCCCTATTTTACATGACTTTCGGGAACTTGTAAGCTTTAAAAATCTTCCTGAAGGGGGCATATATTCTATGTATATGAGAAAAAAGGCAAAATAAAAACCCAGTGTGCCGACACTGGGTGAGTAGATAATATGAGATAACGGCGCTTGTCCGTTACAAGAAATACTATAGCATGGTTGCTGTTTATGTATCAAACGTAAGTTTTTCCAAATTAGTAATGGCGCGCTCGGAGGGATTCGAACCCCCGCATGACGCGGTACCGGAAACCACCGCTCTATCCCCTGAGCTACGAGCGCACGCTGCAAATGGAACTTTACTAATATATCAAATTATACACTAATTGTCGAGACTCGGGCAATAAGAAGTCGCTTCGGTAGGGAAATTAAATTTCAATAAATTTGTTCTATCAAGCGTTCTGTATCCCCCTTTGAAGTTTAATCCCACCCCATACTGGATATGATTATTACATGGGGAAAAATGGGGGTATTTGCGATGGTTTTTATTTGACCATTCTTGACCTTGTATGTATGATAAAAGTACATAAAGATTTAGTAATACTTACTAATTGGTATAGGCTCGCTGAAGGTTTTCCCATTTTTACATAGGAGCCTATGTCGATAGAAACTTAAATTTTAAGGAGGAAAAGTGAGATGAACTTAATTCCTACAGTTATTGAACAAACAAGCCGTGGGGAGCGCGCGTACGATATTTACTCCCGTTTATTAAAAGACCGTATCATCATGCTTGGAAGTGCGATTGATGACAATGTGGCCAACTCCATCGTGTCTCAGCTTTTATTCTTGGCAGCGGAAGATCCTGATAAAGATATCTCTCTTTACATCAACAGCCCAGGTGGATCCATCACAGCTGGTATGGCAATCTACGATACAATGAACTTCATTAAGCCGAATGTTAGCACAATGTGCGTTGGTATGGCGGCTTCCATGGGAGCGTTCTTGCTTGCAGCTGGTGCGAAAGGCAAGCGTTTCGCGCTACCTAACAGTGAAGTCATGATTCACCAACCACTTGGTGGAGCACAAGGTCAAGCAACGGAAATCGAGATTGCTGCAAAACGCATCTTGTTCCTACGCGAAAAACTTAACACAATCTTATCCGAGCAAACTGGCCAGCCAATCGAAGTGATTTCCCGCGACACAGACCGCGACAACTTCATGACAGCTGACCGCGCACTTGAATACGGACTTATCGACAAAGTAATAAGAAACAACAATAACTAAAAACAAAACCGGGCTTCCCATTAAGGGGAGACCCGGTTTTTTAGTTCTCTTGTTGTACGTACTCTGCTAACGCAGCGATTGCATCCTCTTCATCATGACCGTCAGCAATCAATGTGATCGTCGCTCCAGTGCTGATGGCTAAGCTCATCAAGCCCATGATACTTTTCGCATTTACCTTTTTCCCGTCCTTTTCTAAGAAAACCTCACTTGAGAAGCGGTTGGCTTCCTGTACGAAAAGTGCTGCCGGGCGAGCTTGCAAGCCAGTTTTTAAACGAACATCTACTTGTTTTTGTACCATTTCTATTCCTCCTCTATATTAATGTATTGTTGCTGGGCGGAGTCAGCTCAAATGGAGGTGACCCGCTCCAGTTTTATTTAACAGATTCCCCTGCACGTAGTTTATCGGCAATTTCATCTATTTTTCGTAGTCGGTGATTGATTCCGGATTTGCTGATTGTCCCGCTCGACACCATTTCACCAAGTTCTTTCAACGTTACATCTTGGTAGGTGACGCGCAGTTCTGCGATTTCACGCAGTTTGTCAGGCAAAATACCAAGCCCGACCGTACTATCGATAAAGCGAATATTTTCCACCTGGCGAATCGCAGCACCAATCGTTTTATTGAGGTTGGCAGTTTCACAGTTCACAAGGCGATTGACCGAGTTACGCATATCACGCACAATCCGGATGTCCTCAAACTTCAGCAGTGCCTGATGGGCCCCGATGATGCTTAAGAATTCAGCAATCTTTTCGGCCTCTTTCAGGTATGTGATATAGCCCTTTTTCCGCTCCAATGTTTTACTGTTTAAGTGAAACATATTCATCAGTTCACACAAAGATTCGTTGTGTTCATGGTAGAGCGAAAAGATTTCAAGATGATAGGAAGACGTTTCTGGATTGTTTACAGATCCTCCAGCCAGGAATGCTCCTCGTAAATAAGATCGCTTGCAGCATTTTTTGCTGATCAGGTCTTCGGAAATATCACGAACGAACGTGAATCCATCCTTTAAGATCTTCAACTGATCCAAAATATAGTGCGCCTGCTCGGCATAACGAACGATATAGACGTTATTCTTCTTTAGTCTCATCTTCTTTCGTACAAGCAATTCGACACGCACATCATAAATCCTTTTTGTTAACGTGTAGATTCGGCGGGCAATTGCGGCATTTTCCGTTTGTATATCCAAAATCAGTTTGCGATTAGAAAAGGATAGAGAGCCGTTCATACGGATCAGCGCTGCAAGTTCAGCCTTGACGCAACAGTCTTTTGTTTCAATGGTGGTTAATTCTTTTTTTGTTTCAGAAGCGTAGGACATTGTTTTCACCTCCATTGTGAAAGTACTTGGTGTCTGCGAGGTGATGAAACCTTATCCCCTTACCACCAGCAATGATTCCGTTTGCATCCTAATTTTCGTCCAATTTTATCATGGAGTACAATAGCGCCGCTACCTTTTGGGTGTCATGACGTATCACTCCATCTTCGTATCGGATGATTTTATCATGGACGATTTCAAGTCCTAAATTAGACAAGGCGGCAATATCATATACAACAGGAGTTGCATATTCTTTTTTATAGCGAAGGGCTATTTCATCAGGAATTCCTTCTTCATTTACAAGAATGGTATCCATGAAACGGCAGCCCAAATGGTCATAGAGTGCCTTAACATGATCACTTGCCGTGTATTCGAGCGTTTCACCGGCTTGCGTCATGACATTACATATATACACTTTTTTGGCGTGCGCGTTACACACAGCTTCTCCTATTTTCGGAACAAGAAGGTTTGGCAGGATGCTGGTATAAAGACTTCCAGGGCCGACAATGATTAGATCTGCCCTTTCTATCTCTTCCACTGACTCTTGCAAAGGCTCCACTTTATCCGGGGTTAGGAACACGCGCTTTATTTTCTGCCCGTTTGCCGGGATCTTAGATTCACCCGTAACAATCGATCCATCTTCCATTTCCGCATGTAAAATAACACTTTGGTTGGCGGCAGGAAGAACTTTGCCTCGAACGTTCAACACTTTGCTCATCTCACGAATGGCATGGACAAAGTCACCTGTGATGGTCGTCATCGCTGCTAAGAGCAAGTTACCGAGTGAATGCCCTGAAAGTCCGTTGCCTGTTGCAAAACGATGCTGGAAGAGATCCTCAATCAACGGCTCCACATCTGATAAGGCGGCAAGCACGTTTCTGACATCTCCAGGCGGTGGAATATGAAGTTCATCGCGCAATCTGCCTGAGCTCCCACCGTCATCGGCAACTGTCACAACCGCGGTAATATCCACATCATAGTGCTTGAGGCCACGGAGTAAAACAGGCAGTCCGGTTCCTCCTCCTATGATGACGATTTTAGGTACTTTTTGACGTCTCATCAGTGTTTACCCTTCCGTTTCTCAATATCTCGGTGTGTTAGGAGTGTATCATACTCATCCTTGAAATGCTTGGCAAAATACTCTGCCAAGGTTACAGAACGGTGCTGCCCTCCCGTACATCCGATTGCAAGGACCAGCTGGCTCTTTCCTTCCCGCTTGTAGTAAGGAAGCATGAAAGTCAACAAATCCGTAAGCTTTTCTATAAATTTCTGTGTTTCTGTCCACTTCAACACATAGGAAGAAACCTCTTCATCAAGCCCCGTCATCGGTCTCATATGGTCAATATAATGAGGATTTGGTAAAAAGCGTACATCAAACACAAGATCTGCATCTATAGGAAGTCCATATTTAAAACCGAAGGAAACGACATTCAATTTAAAAGTCTGTTTGGAGTGTGTGGCAAATTGTTTGAGGATTTTCTCTCTAAGTTCACGTGGCTTTAAGTTGGAAGTGTCCAAAATCAGTTGGGCACGGCCTTTCAGCTCTTCTAACAACTCGCGTTCATGTTCGATCCCTTCAAGCGGCAAGCCTGATTTTGCCAATGGATGCGATCTTCTTGTTTCTTTATAACGTGTCACTAGAACAGAATCCTTGGCATCAAGGAATAAAATTTGCGGTGTCACCCATGATAATTCCGAAATATCATCTAGCGCTTCAAACAGGCTGTCAAAAAATTCACGGCCGCGTAAATCCATTACCAACGCCACTTTATTCATCTTATTGCCTGACTCCTCCATCAGCTCCAAAAACTTTGGTAGTAAAGTCGGCGGCAAATTATCGACACAGAAAAATCCGAGATCCTCTAAACTCTGAATGGCCACTGTTTTCCCGGCTCCACTCATTCCAGTGATAATAACTAATTCTACATCACTGCTCGTACCTGTACTCATGTTTCTTCCACTCCCTTTATTGTCTAATCAGTTCGGATCAAGACGGTAGGACAATAGTTCAAAATCCGGCGTATAGGTAAACGTTCCAAAAATCATGCCAGATCCTTTAATAAGGTAATCAAGAATATGAAAATCGCCAGGTGCCATTGGAAGCTTTGCGATATCTTCCTGCTTATGCCACTCGATTTTTCCTTCTTCCGATTCTTTCACATTTTGTCCGTCATACTCCGTTGCAAGGAATGTGAACATCATCCATTCGGATACGATATCCTTGCCTTCTTTTATCACAAATGTAAAAACACCCTTTAGGGCAGGATTTTTTAAGTAAATGCCAGTTTCTTCACGATATTCGCGCACGACCGTATCTTTAACTGATTCTCCGTGCTCCATTTTTCCACCAGGTGCAACCCACCATCCACGACGCGGCTTTTGCAATAGTAGCACTTGGTCATCTTTCACTAGCACACAATTTGTTACTCTTTGCATGGTTACAACCCCTTTTGAGCTTGGCTGATTGAATTTTATATCTCTAATGCTGTTTGCGGAAATCAACAACGGCGTAAAAATTAAAACTAGCCAAGTGTATCATTTTTTATTTTACAGCAAAAGCATTGAATAAGACACAGTAAAGTTCTACAAAATAGCGAACTCTGTGTCAGGATTTCTTACAGGTATCGATTCCAGTTTGGGAATAGTCACTTGTAAACGCTTTACTTTTTAAGTATATCATAGCTCTCTTGGGTATAGTAAACAAGCTGTAATGGGTGGTGGTTTGTGAGGGGGCCCTTATTGGGGAATTCGGTTCTATAGTACTTTTCCGCTTGGAGATCACTTGCTTGGGGCGTATAGAGCGAATCTATCTGACTTTTCGAATTAAAAATCCCTCGCTTCGGGCGTATAGAACGTCTCTATATGACCTTTCTTCTTAAAATCCACTTGCTTCGGGCGTATAGAACGCTTCTATTTGACCTTTCCACTTGAAAATCACTTGCTTCGGGCGTATAGAACGCTTCTATTTGACCTTTCTGCCTGAATACCACTTCCTTCGGGCGTATAGAACGCTTCTATTTGACCTTTTGACTTGAAAACCACTCGCTTCGGGCGTATAGAACGTCTCTATATGACCTTTCCACTTAAAATGCATCAGCTTCGGGTGTATAGACAAGGGCATACAGCATTCCACACGAAAAAAAGACATAAAAAAAGGACACGGGAAAAAGGGAACCCGTGTCATCCACTATATTTATAAAAGGGGGTCAATTACTATTTATATAATAACCGATTATTGTTTCAAAGCTGTTACAGATGCGTTAAGGCGCAGTTACGTTTTGGTTAAAGGAAGATTTCGACAATCCCCTTTATAGTTCGACATACCTAGCATCCCTATCCTTTAGCCCATTATTTTGCTGCGTTCGCTTTTAACTCCTCAACAAGTTCTTCTATATAATGTTGAGCACTTTGAGCAGCGATGCTTCCGTCACCTGTTGCCGTAACAATTTGGCGTAGAGTTTTCTCGCGAATATCTCCCGCTGCAAAAATACCAGGGACTTTTGTTTCCATGCGTTCGTTTGTTTCAATGTACCCCATGTCGTTTGTGATCCCAAGGTTTAAGAACGGCTTCGTTAGTGGAAGCATTCCTACATAGATGAAAACGCCGTCTGTCTTGAATTCTTGCTCTTCGCCATCTTTTGTGCTGACAAGTGTCACACTGCCAACCTTGCCGTCTTTTTCGTTAATTTCTTTAACGGTGTTGCTCCAGATGAAGTCAATTTTGTCGTTGTCAAATGCACGTTGCTGAAGGATCTTTTGCGCACGAAGCTCATCGCGACGGTGAACAATCGTCACTTTGGATGCAAAGCGAGTCAGGTAAACACCCTCTTCTACAGCAGAGTCCCCTCCACCAACAACAACTAATTCTTTATTTTTGAAAAACGCTCCGTCACATACTGCACAGTAGGAAACCCCACGTCCGCCAAGCTCTTTTTCACCAGGTACGCCGATTTTTTTGTATTCAGCTCCACTTGAAATGATAACCGTGCGACCTTTGTAAGACTTGCTTCCTGCGTTCACTGTTTTATATTCTTTTCCATCGATTACTTCTTTAACGTCACCATATGCATATTCTGCACCGAATTTCTTCGCATGCTCGAACATTTTAGTGGAAAGCTCAGGGCCTAAAATATGGTCAAATCCAGGGTAGTTTTCAACTTCCTCTGTATTTGCCATCTGCCCGCCAGGCATTCCGCGTTCAATCATCAACGTGCTCAAATTTGCACGAGATGTGTAAACTGCAGATGTCATTCCCGCAGGTCCAGCTCCGATAATAATCACATCATAAATTTTTTCTTCTGTCATGTTGCCCACTCCTTTAACTCAATTGTTGCTTTTTATGATAACCCTATTTTCATCCAATTTTAGATATATATTTACAGAATACCTTTAAAAGTATTCCCAGTTACTATCCTATATAACATGGCGGTTGTCCGTCCAATTTTTTGCTCATGGGAAAACAGCAAAAAAACCGAGCACCATCTCAGCCCGGTTTTTAAGAAAGTAGATCTTCTACTTTTTTAATATATTTTCTTAACGTGCTTGCGGAAACTTCATATGTTTCCACCAATTCTTTCTGTGTCACAGCATAGCCGTTTCCTTTGCTCCAGACATAGGCAAATGCGGCTGCCCATGCTGGTGCGTTCGTAAAAGTGACAGCTTGTTTTAATGCTCGAGCATATAAATCAAACCATTCTTTTACAATCATATCGGCTTGTTTTGTATTTAATAATGACGCAATTTCATACCCATTCACAACATTTACAGGCACATCTTTTCTATTCAATAAGGCAAACATGGCAAATTCACGGACAGTCGCCGTGACAAAGGATTGTTCCAGAACATTTTTAATCGTGGTCTTGCTTGAAGTACTTGATTGGAAAATATGAAAAAGCTGTTCTGCTTCTTCTTCCTCCACCGTTTTATCTTCTACATGATTCCAAGGCTCTGTTCCTGCCTTTTCAGGATTCATTTCAAGCACTTTTGACCATGCCTGTTCAGCAACAGTGAAACGCTCTGTTTGATAGGCTGCATTTGCCAACCAGAAATAGAACGTCCCGTCCCCTTGGAAACCATTTTTCTGCAAAGAACGCAGCCACTTGTAGGACAACTCGTGTCGACCAATCAACCCGAAAGTCGCTCCAAGTTTATAACGGTGTTCCACCAAAATAGGTGTGACCTTCTCAAGGCGGTTTGCCAGTTCGTTCATTTCCTTCACATTATTTTCATAATGGAAGAACACGAGCAAGTTACAAAGCGCATGCAGATTACCTGGGTTCTTTTCCAGAACTTCTTCCAAGACATCCCGGGCTTCTGTTAAGTTCCCTTTGTAGAAATAGGCTAATGCGAGATTATTATATGCCGACCAGAATTGTGGATACTCCTCGATAATCTCTTCGAGCAGCGCCAACGCTTCATCCAGTTCCCCTTTTTCAAGCAGGCCTCTTGCATTTTCCTGCATCACAATAAGGTGGTCCTGACCATCCACATAATCTTCCGCTTCATCTGCCTCTATTTCCAAAAGATCAATCAAATCCTCGGTGTCCTCGACAAATTCCCCGTCCGGCTCCATCGTCAAATATTCTTCGGCATGCTTTCTAGCCTCTTGAAACAATCCCAAGTAGGCATAGTTGTTGGCCAAAAAATAATGACAATCATGCATGTCCGGTGCCAAATCTTCTATAATATCTTCTAAAAGTTCATTAGAACGCTGATAGTCACCAAGTTCGGTAAGGACAATCGCCAACTGACACATAATAGATGCATCACTAGGTTTCATGGCCTCCGCACGTTGGAGCCATTTTCTTGCCTTATATAAATCCCGCTTCCGATAAGCACGGATTCCTTTTTGAAAAAAATAATCGCCATTCTGCGCAAATGGGATGATCTTCGCAACTTGTTTCACATTCGGATTTTTTCCCATTATAGCCTCCATACAAACTTACTTACCGTTCGTAGTATAACATAAGAGAGGTTGGAAAGAATAGGTGGGAAATTTTGAGGTGTGCTTTATTTGCAAATAAAAAACACTTTCCTAGTTTTAAACTAGAAAAGTGCTGAAACATCGTTATTTTCCCTGTTCATCAGACGGCTTTTTCGTATGCCGCTCCTCTAATACCGCCAACACTTCATCCAAACTCACTTCTTGCTCACGCAATAACACCATCACATGGAAAAAGAGATCGGCAACCTCCCAAGTGAGCTCTGCGCGGTCACGGTTTTTCGCCGCAATAATTACTTCTGCCGCTTCCTCGCCCACTTTCTTCAGAATCTTATCCACACCTTCTTCAAAAAGATAAGTTGTATAAGATCCCGCTGGCTTATCCACAGCACGGGAGGATATGACAGACTCTAAGCGTGATAAAATTGCCGTTGTCTCTGAAGCCGAGGCACCGACTTGACCAGCCACATCAGATTCCGTCCCCAACACCACTTCATGAAAACAAGTCTTCTCACCCGTATGACATGCCGGACCATTCGGCTCCACCAACACGAGCACCGCATCCTGATCACAGTCATAACGCATTTCTACCACACGCTGCGTATTACCGGAAGTCGCCCCCTTATGCCAAAGCTCCGCACGGGAACGGCTCCAAAACCATGTCTCCCGAGTCTCGACCGTTTTCACGAGTGACTCTCCGTTCATATATGCCAGTGTCAGCACTTCCTTCGTAGAAACATCCTGCACAATCGCTGGGACAAGCCCTTTTTCATCAAACTTCACCGCTTCTAAATTGATCATCGAACCTGCACCCCTTTCTCTTTTAAATAGCTTTTCACTTCTTTTACACTCGTTTCTTTGTAGTGAAAAATGGAGGCTGCTAATGCTGCATCAGCAGCTCCTTCTTCAAACGCATCCAGAAAATGAGAAGCTTCGCCAGCTCCACCAGAGGCGATGACAGGAACCGAGACAGCCGAACTTACCGCCTTAGTCAAAGCAAGGTTGAAGCCTTTTTTCTCTCCATCACTGTCCATGCTTGTCAGCAAAATTTCTCCGGCTCCCAATTTGACAGCTTCTTGTGCCCATTTCACCACTTCCCAATCGGTTTCCCTGCGTCCGCCATGCGTATACACTCTCCAAGAACCGAGGCTCTCGTCATACTTAGCGTCAATCGCGACAACGATGCATTGCGAGCCAAAGTAATCCGCACCTGCCTGGATCAAGTAAGGATTGAGCAAAGCCGCCGTATTCAATGAAACCTTATCCGCACCTGCACGCAACAACCTCTTCATGTCATCAATAGAGTTGATGCCGCCGCCGACTGTGAATGGAATCGCTAATTTTGCAGCAACCTGTTCAACAACATCCACCATCGTTTCACGTCCTTCATGGGAGGCAGAAATATCAAGGAACACCAGTTCATCTGCACCTTCTTCATCATAACAGGCAGCAAGCTCGACCGGGTCACCTGCATCTCGGAGCTCGACAAACTGAACCCCCTTCACAACCCGTCCTTCTTTTACATCCAGACAAGGAATGATTCGTTTCGTTAGCATTTATTTCACCTCTTCCAATGCACGAGCGAGATTGATTTTTTCCGTGTAGATGGCTTTTCCAACAATGGAACCTGTCACCCCATCGTCGGCAAATTCACGAAGTGCCAACAAATCATCCACAGAGCTCACTCCTCCAGAAGCAATAACAGAAGCACCAGTCACACGAGCAAGTTCAACCGTTGCATCAACATTCGGTCCCGATAGCATGCCGTCTGTTGCGATGTCTGTGAAAATGAATGTTTCCGCTCCTGCATCCGCCAGCTGTTTTCCAAGCACGGTAGCTTTCACAGTCGATGTTTCCACCCAACCTTCTGTTGCCACATATCCATCCTTGGCATCCAGTCCAATGGCAATTTTAGCACCATATTTCGCAAGCATCGCCTTCACAAAACCCGGATCATTTATCGCAGCACTTCCTAAAATCACTCGGTCTACACCGTTTTCCAAGTAGCGCTCCACGTCCTCTGCAGTACGGATTCCCCCGCCAATCTGGACTTTCGCCGGCAGCTCGCTTGCTACCTGTAGCACAAAACTGTCATTGACTGGTGAGCCAGCCTTGGCTCCATCAAGATCCACCATATGAATCCACTCCGCCCCTTGCTCCACAAACGTTTTCGCCATATCAAACGGGGAGTCACCGTATACCGTTTCCTTACTATAATCGCCCTGCAGCAGACGAACACATTTTCCTCCGCGCATATCGATAGCCGGATAAATGGTAAAACTCATATTATCGCTCCTCTTCCTTCACAAGGTTTACAAAGTTTTTCAAAATCGCCAAGCCGACATTGCTGCTTTTTTCCGGGTGAAACTGTGTTCCAAACACATTCCCGCGTCCCACCACAGCCGGCACCTGCACATCATATGTACTGCTTGCCAATAGCTCCGCTTCAGCAAAATCTTTTACATAGTAGGAATGTACAAAGTAAACATAATCCTCTGTCACACCTTCTAAAAGCGGAGATGCCTGTTGAAATTCAAGCTTGTTCCATCCCATATGTGGGACCTTGTACGATGCACCTTCCCCTGTAACTCCAGGAAAGCGTTCGACCTTGCCTTTTAAAAGAGACAATCCTTCTGTTACGCCGTTTTCTTCACTTTCCTCAAACAACAACTGCATGCCAAGGCAGATTCCAAGCATTTTTTTCCCCCGTGCCACTTCCTCTTTTATAAATGAATCAAGGCCTGTTTCCTGTAAAATGGACATGGCGTCACGGAACGAGCCGACACCCGGGAGGATAAGTCCTTCCGCTTCAAACAGCACATCCCGGTCATTAGAGATGACATACTCAACATCCATCCGTTCCAATGCCTTGCTGACGCTATATAAATTCCCCATTCCATAATCAATGATGCCAATCATCTTCTATAACATTCCCTTCGTCGATGGTACCCCTTTAACTCTCGGATCAATAGTGGTTGCTTCGTCCAGTGCACGGCCAAGCGCCTTAAATATCGCCTCAATAATGTGATGCGTATTCGTTCCGTAATGCACAATCACATGAAGGTTCATACGCGCCTCTAAAGCAAGCTTCCATAAAAATTCATGAACAAGCTCGGTATCAAACGTGCCGACCTTCTGGCTTGGGAATTCCGCTTTTATTTCAAGATGCGGACGGTTGCTCAGATCTACGACCACTTGTGCAAGCGCCTCATCCATTGGCACAAACGCGTTTCCGTATCGTTTTATCCCCACTTTATCCCCAAGTGCATCTTTTAACGCCTGACCAAGGCAAATTCCGATATCCTCTGTTGTGTGGTGATCATCGATATCCACATCCCCAGTTGCCTGCAAGTCCAAATTAAACTGGCCATGCTTTGTAAAAAGGTCCAGCATATGAGTCATAAACGGAACAGGCGTCTCAAGCTTTGCCGCTCCTTCTCCATCTATTGTAAAAGCAAGCTGTATTTGCGTTTCTTTCGTATTTCTTTCCAAACTAGCTGTTCGTGTCATCAGAATGTCTCCTCACTTTTCCTTGTTAGTAAATCGCGATTCCACTGCACGGGCATGCGCTTCTAAGCCCTCTAAGCGCGCGAACGCCGCAATTTTATCCACATTCTCTTTTAAAGCCTGTTCACTATACATAATCACACTGGATTTTTTCACAAATTCGTCCACAGACAATCCACTGGAAAAGCGTGCTGTCCCATTAGTAGGTAACACATGATTCGGTCCGGCAAAATAATCCCCAACAGGCTCTGAGCTGTATCTTCCCAGGAAAATAGCTCCGGCATGTTTGATATACGGTAGAAGGTTCATCGCCTCGGCTGTCATCACTTCCAAATGCTCGGGCGCCAGTTCATTTACCACACGGAGTGCTTCTTTCATTGTATCTGTTACAAAAATAGTGCCATACGCTTCAATAGACGCTCGCGCTATTGCTTCACGCGGCAATGTGGATAGTTGGTCTTCTACTTCCTGAGCGACCTGTTCCGCAAGTGATGCTGATGTGGTCACGAGCACGCTTGAGGCCCGTTCATCATGCTCAGCCTGAGACAATAAGTCGGCTGCAATCTCATTAGCCCGGGCCGTCTCATCAGCCAACACCACAATTTCACTAGGTCCGGCGATGCTGTCGATATCCACAAGTCCATATACTTCTTTTTTCGCAAGGGCAACAAAGATGTTACCAGGTCCAACGATTTTATCCACAGCCTGAATGGTCTCCGTCCCATAAGCAAGAGCCGCTACAGCTTGTGCTCCACCCACTTTATAGATTTCATCCACACCCAGGATATCCGCTGCCACCAACACTCCTGCCGGCAAAGTACCATCTGCTGAAGGCGGACTCACCATCGCAATACGCTCTACTCCCGCCGCTTGTGCCGGAATAACATTCATCAACACGGAAGACGGATAAGCCGCTTTTCCGCCGGGCACATAGACGCCGACCGCATCAAGTGCTGTTATCTGTTGGCCAAGAATGGTGCCGTCCGGTTTTGTGGATAACCACGACTGTTTGACCTGTTTTTGATGAAAATCGCGGATGTTTTCCGCTGCATTGTGGATAATGTTGATAACTTGTGGAGAAATCTGTTGATAAGCTTCTTGGATTTCTTCTGTTGTCACTTTTAATGTGGATAGCTTCGCACCATCCCATTTTTCAGTATAGGAGAACAGCGCTTGATCACCTTGTTCCTTGACCGTTTGCAGGATCTGAAGCACTGCATCACGTTGTTCTTCCGTTCCTTGGTCAATCGAACGGCGTAAAGATACCGATTCACTCACTTTTTTTATCTTCATCCTTTTTACACCTCTCCAACTACCTCTGCTAATCTATCCACAAGTTCATCTATCTGCTTGTCTTTTAACCTGTAGCTCACAGGATTGACAATCAATCGGGACGTGATATCCACAATTCTCTCAAATTCCACTAATCCATTCTCTTTAAGCGTTCGCCCTGTGGATACAATATCCACAATACGGTCCGACAACCCGATTAACGGGGCTAATTCAATTGACCCGTTTAGTTTCACAATCTCCACCTGTTCCCCTTGCTCGCGATAATAGCTTGAAGCTATTCCCGGATATTTGGTTGCAATTTTAGGAGCCACATCTTTCATTTCCGTACCGGGCAGCCCTGCAACCGCCAAGTAGCATTCACTTATTTTCAAATCAAGCACTTCATAGACATCGCGCTCTTCTTCTAGCATCACGTCTTTGCCGGCAATTCCGACATCTGCCACACCATGCTCCACATATGTGGTCACATCCATCGGCTTTGCTAAAATAAAGCGCATGTTTTCATCTGGAACATCAATAATCAGCTTTCTAGAATCCTCAAGGTCGGGAGGGATTTTATAACCCGCTTGAACAAGCAGTTGAGCCGCTTCTTCAAAAATTCTCCCTTTTGGCATCGCAATCGTCAGTACGCTCATGCTTCGTCGCTCTCCTTTCTAGCTTTTCCAAGGAAAAAGGTCACATCACTGAAAGATGCCGTGCACGCATCGACATTTTCCACACCTGCAATATCCTGAAGGATTACTTTTTCCCCTGCTTCTCTTTTAGAAGTGGCAAATGCGATGGCCTCTTCTCTTCTTTCTTGACTAAACAGAACTCCGTGTATCTTAACCTCCGCCTTCTTCACACCTTTTGCTTCTAAAAGACGGTCTAAATGGATTCCGAAACCTGTTGCCGATTTTTCACGGTTGAACTTCTCAAACAGCTTGTCGTATCTTCCGCCGTTACCAATTGGAAAGCCGATGTTTCCGGCATACGCCTCAAACACGATCCCCGTGTAATAACTCATATGACTGACAATGTTCAAATCAAGCTTCACAAAATCTGTGACACCATAAGCTTCCAACATCGTCCACAGTTGCTCAAGCTCTTGGATCGCTTTTTTACCTGCCTCTCCATCCAGCACTTCTTTTGCAAGTTCAATGTTGGACGAATCTCCTCTTAACGTTAATAAGTTCAAAAGGC
Source organism: Sutcliffiella horikoshii (assembly GCF_019931755.1). NCBI lineage: Bacteria > Bacillati > Bacillota > Bacilli > Caryophanales > Bacillaceae > Sutcliffiella > Sutcliffiella horikoshii. Next base: position 3,751,371 of record NZ_CP082918.1, read on the forward strand.
GTTTTTTATCAATGGAGGACAAAGACAGGTTTTTCACATGCTCCCGATACCCCACGTAATTTTTTTCATATAAGTATCTTCTTAAGGTTGCCGCACGCTCTTCATTCCCGACTATATCGAGGAAGATCTCCTGCAAGAATCCGATATGGCCAATCGCGACAGTAAACGTCGATAACCCTGTGTTTTTAAGAAGTGCAACAAGCAATGCAATCATCTCGGCATCCGCACTGATAGAACGGTCTCCGATGCACTCCACACCAATTTGCTCAAACTCTGCCGGTCGCCCTGCTTCATTCTGCTGAGCACGAAAAACATTTGCCGAGTAGGCAAGTCGCTGCGGATAGCCTTCATTTAAAAGTCTTGAAGCCGCCACCCTCGCAATTGGTGCTGTCATGTCTGGTCTCAACACAAGTGTATGTCCTTGCTGATCGAGCAGCTTGAACAGTTGCTGATCAAGTATGGCCGATGCTTCGCCTACCGTTTCGTAGTATTCAAGTGTCGGGGTCTCCATAAACTGATAGCCCCATTGACTGATTTCTGCTGTCATGGTGTTTTTGACGTTCTGTTTTGCTTCATATAAGGAAGGAAGCGTGTCCCGCATTCCTAGTGGTTTTTCGAACATGAATAGTTTTGAATTTGACATGTGGATACCCACCTTTTAAAATAATCTGAAATCCTTTAGTTCGCTAATATGGTAACATACTAACAAAATGAAGCTTTTTGGTCAAGTGTTAACGGTCTGGGGTGTGTCTTTCTCTATTTTGGGTAAAAAAAGGCACTTTATCCTTGGACAAAGTGCTTGTAGGGTTGAAAATACTGAATTGAATTTGAATGAAGACCTCATTGGCTCAAAATTTATGCTAGACAGGTCTTCATATCGGCTATGAGGACTTCTCTGACTCAAAATTCATGCTAGTAAGGTCTTCATACAGGTTATGAAGACTTCTCTGGCTCAAAATCCTGGTTAGACAGGTCTTCATAACGGTCATGAGGACCTCTCTTGCTTAATATCCTCGCTAGACAGGTCTTCATAAACCTTTAATATGCCTTCCAGCCTGCTAAAACCTCATCCGCTCCTGCATTTCCTCTTTCGTATAGATAACCCGCATTGGGTTTCCGCCGACAAACGCGCCTTCTGGGACGTCTTTATGTACGAGGGTGCCGGCGGAGACGATGGCGCCGTCGCCGATGATGACGCCGGGAAGGATGGTCGTGTTGGCGCCGATCATGACTTCGCTGCCGATTTCCACATCGCCAAGGCGGTATTCCTTGACCAGGTATTCGTGGGCAAGGATGGTGGTGTTATAGCCAATGACCGTGTTGCGGCCGACGCTTATTTTTTCCGGAAACATGACATCAAGCATCACCATTAAGGCGAAGGAAGTCTGATCGCCTACCTTCATGCGCAAGAAGGTGCGGTAGAGCCAGTTTTTCATTCCGAGAAATGGCGTGTACCTGGCAAGCTGGATGACGGCGAAGTTTTTCACAACCTTTAAAAAAGGGACGGTTTTATAGACGTGCCATAGGGAATTCGCGCCTTCCACCGGATAGCGGGTCGTCCGTCTACTCACCCTCGGTCACTCCCACTATTGGCAGCAAATCCTGCATATGTCTCAGCATGTAATCCGGTTCAAAGGATTGTAGATATTCTACTCCTTTGATTGTCCAGCTCACTGCAGCCGTTTTTGTTCCGGCATTTTTGCCTGCTAAGATATCATGGAAGTTATCGCCGACCATGATTGCCTGTTCAGGGGTTGAGCCAAGCTGTTGCAGGGCAAGGTGGATCGGTTCAGGATCTGGTTTGGCGTTGGTAACATCATCAAGACAGACCACGACATCAAAGAACTGGTCAAGGCCTGTCAGCTTAAGCCCCATCACCACTGTTTGACGCATTTTTGTTGTCACGATTCCAAGCTTCAGACCTTTTTCATGAAGGAGCTTCACTGTTTCCACAACGCCTTCAAACTCTGTTACGTACTCATCATGTTTGGCCATATTAAAGGCACGGTAATGGGCTACCATTTCGTCCACTTTCGATTCATCCATTTTAACGAACGTATCGTATAAAGGTGGGCCGAGGAAGGTCAGTACGTCTTCGCGGCCATATTGCTCAGGATAATAATGATCTAATGTGTGAAGAAACGACTCAATAATCAAGTCGTTCGTATCTATCAAAGTTCCATCTAAATCAAAAAGCACGGTATTAATGGTCATAAGAGGCTTCCTTTCTTTTTGCAAGTTCTAGCCGTTTCCAAATGAAAGCCACTGCTATCGTGAGGAGAATGGCTGTTGTAACACGGATGGCAAGTAACGGCCAAACAGGGATGCCGAGCGGAATGAAAATTAATGTATCCTCCACCACTGCATGACAAGCTACGAGAAAAATAAAGGCAAGTGTCAAATCCTTCTTACTTACATTATCCTCTTTTACCGCCTGAATCATAACTCCTGCCCCATATGCAAGACCAATCACCAGACCGGCAGCCATCGTAGTAGAGGTGTTCTCTTTCATTCCAAGCGCACGGGTGAACGGTCTCATCCACTTCGAGAATACAGCCAACCAGCCAAGTTCCTTCATATATTGCACGAGAATCATAAGCGGAATAACGATAATCGCAAGTTGAAAGATACCCATCAATCCGCGCTGGGTGGCATCAAGAATAATAGGAAAAAAGCCAGTCACAGCCGCTTCGGATTTTGCGACCATCCCATACTGGGCGAGCTCGCCGCCACCTTTCCAAACCAGGTTGATGATAATTCCAGCAGAGAAAGCTAGGCCCAGTCGGACAGCTAGAATCACCCAAATCTTCAATCCTACTTTTGCCGCTACGGTCGACTCTACTAAAAGATTATGGGAAAACGAAAGCATCACCGCTAAAATAAAGACCTCTTTTACGGTAAGGTCTAAGGTGAGGATGGCACCGATTCCAGCATAGAGATTCAGGAAATTCCCGATCACAAGCGGAATGGCCGCTTCACCTGACAGGCCAAAAATCCCCATGATCGGCGCAATTGCGTTGATAAGATACTGCAAGACTGGTGTATGTTGAAGGATACCGACAAGGAGCGTGACTGGGAAAATAACTTTCCCCAGTGTCCACGTCGTCCCAAGCCCCACCATCAGCCCGCGTTTAAATGTTTGCATCATGAAGCTCCTCCCCCTTTGAAGTAGCCGCTCCATTTTTTATCTGTTGGAGGCTTTTCTTATTTAGTCGCTTCAGGTGTATTTTTCTTGGAGTCCATATAGCGCTCTTTGTTTTCTGGATCCAAGTAACGTCTGTTGGCCATGCCCAGTACACGGCGCACAATGATAAGTCCGATGGCAAGGACAATTAGACCAATGGAAATAACTTGTGCAATTCTTAAAGTCTCGGTCAGCATCAAGCTGTCCGTACGCATTCCTTCGATAAAGAAGCGTCCGACGGAATACCAAATCACGTAACTTAAGAAGAGTTCCCCGCGTCTTAGGTTTACTTTTCTCAGTAAAAGAAGCAATCCGACACCTACAAAATTCCAGATGGACTCATAAAGGAAAGTTGGGTGATAGTATGTACCGTTAATGTACATTTGGTTGATGATGAAATCCGGTAAGTAAAGTCCTTCCAAGAAAGCTCTTGTCACTTCTCCACCATGGGCTTCCTGGTTCATGAAATTTCCCCAGCGTCCAATCGCCTGACCAAGAAGGATACTTGGTGCACCAATATCGGCAAGCTTCCAGAACGAAATTCCTCGTATTCTTGCAAAAATAACCCCAGTGGTGATGGCTCCAATCAGTCCACCATGAATCGCCAGGCCACCTTCCCATATCTTCAAAATATCACCTGGATTTTGTGAATAATGATCCCACTGAAACGCTACATAATACAGCCTTGCACATAGAATCGCTATCGGGATGGCAAACAAGACAAGATCGACAAATACATCTTTGTTAAGCCCCCGTCTTTCCGACTCCCTTGTGGCCAGCCATAAACCAAGCAGGGCTCCTGTTCCAATGATTGCCCCATACCAGTAAACCGTTATTGGCCAACTGATCATGACTGGATTTAACGGCTCAATGTTTCCTAACAACATATTCCCCACACTCCATTATTTTTTAAATGTCTTCATGCTCGTTTTCATTATTTATGACACCTGACAAACGGTTGGAGAACTGTTCGGCAGCATTCATGCCCATTCTCTTCAAGCGGAAATTCATCGCTGCCACTTCAATGATAACAGCCAAATTTCGCCCAGGACGAACAGGAACCGTCAAGCGTGTGACTTCAGAATCAATAATCTTCATCTTCTCTTCATCCAACCCAACGCGGTCATACTGCTTGTTTTTATCCCAAAGCTCAAGATTAATGACAAGCGTGATACGTTTGTAGCTGCGTACTGCTCCCGCTCCGAAAAGGGTCATCACGTTGATGATACCTAGACCCCTGATTTCAAGCAGATGTTCAATCAGTTCCGGAGAGTTCCCGATAAGTGTATCCGTATCTTCCTGCCTGATTTCGACGCAATCATCTGCCACAAGACGGTGTCCTCTTTTTACAAGCTCAAGCGCCGTTTCACTTTTCCCAACGCCGCTTTTCCCAGTGATAAGCACGCCAACTCCATAAATGTCGACAAGAACGCCATGTACGGCTGTTGTCGGTGCAAGCTTTCCTTCAAGATAATTTGTCAGATGGGAGGAAAGCCTCGTCGTTTTCATCGGTGAGCGCATTAGTGGCACACTTTCGTACTCTGCTGCTTCCACGAGTTCAGGAGGAACTTCCATGTCCCTTGAAACAATGATTCCCGGAGTGATGTCCGTACAGAGCTGACTCATACGCTCTCTCTTTTCCTTTGGCGTAAGCCTTTCAAAGAAAGACAACTCCGTTTTTCCAAGCAACTGGATTCGCTCTGCCGGATAGTAGGTAAAATAACCGGCCATCTCTATACCAGGTCGGGAGATATCACTTGTCGCAATCGGACGATTCACGCCCTCTTCCCCACCAATCAATTCAAAATTAAACTTCTCAATCAGATCCTTTGTCCGAACCTTTGGCACAGCCAAAACCTCCTTAAGTATGGAAACACCCTGATGTTGTCTTGCAAAATGAGTGTCATGCTTCCTATGTAAAAACAACCTTTTCTCATTTTAGCACTATTTGACTTTTTTATTAAGTGGGAGGTTTGGAGGAGGGGAATTTAGTGGGAGCTTGGAATATCATAGCTGTTGATTGGAGCAAAAGGCGAAGACTCCAGCGGGGGAAGAAGCGACAATGTTGAGACCCCGCAACGAAGTGAGGAGGCTCAAGGTCGCCCCGCGGAAAGCGAAGCCATTTGCGGAGATCAACAGCGGTTTCAAACGGAATTTTAAAAACGCGAACCCGGATAAGCCAGGTTCGCGTTTCATGTTAATTCTTTTTTTGCAAAGGCTCGACAATCGCCTTCTGGATTAGCAAATTCAATATCGATATAACGATTGCTGCCAAAATAGCCGTTCCAAAACCATCAATATTGAACGAATCCCCCATCAAGAAAGCCGTCAACATCAGTGTGATGGCATTGATAACAAACAAGAATAACCCAAGACTAAGCAACGTGACAGGCAATGTCAAAATGACCAAGATTGGTTTCACAATAGTATTCAACACTGCCAAAATCAAACTTGCAATGATCGCAGCTCCGACACCGCTCAGCTGGAACGAGTCAAAATAGCCTGCAACCACAATCAATATTAATGCATTGACGAGAATACTGATAGCCCATCTCATCAGCGGATCTCTGTTTCTTCGTTAGGAAGTAGAAATGTTAAAACAAAGTACGTAACAATCAAAGGCATTACTCCTGTCGGGAATAAAAGTATGACAAAAATAACACGCAACAGATTGGAATCTACTCCTAAATATTTCCCTAGACCTCCAAGCACACCCGCAAGCTTGCGGTCGTTCTTGGAACGGATAAGACGTTTCATATTACTTCACCTCATATGGTTTGATTAAAATAGAACCTGTATTTGTTTCGGCAAAGATGTATGTGAGCGGTGCATCTTCTTTTTTCGCCTTAAAGTGAAGTGCCTTTTGCACCACTTCATTTTTCTCCTCCACAACATCCATCCCTGGAACCTCGCATGTAAAGCTTCCAAGATTCGTTTTCAACTCAGCTTCCACTGCGTTTTCCGTTGGAATGAACAGGTCCACACTGCCTGTTTTTGTTTTTGCCATAATGGAACGTGCGGCAGATCCAGTCAACTCACCGACCACATTCCCATTAAAGCTCTGAACATCGAGCTTTTCGATATCTCCGCGAACTTTCAACATGCCGTTGATCGTTTCCGCTTCGATTTCTTTCGCGTCGCAATCTGTCAACTTAATATGACCGTTTGCCGTTTCCGCTTCAATGTAATCGCTCGTTAGGTTCTCCCATGTTAACGAGCCATTCGCCGATTTCATTTTCATCGACTTTACATGTAAACCTTCCCCTGATATCGGTCCATTAAACATGCGGATATTCAAGCTGTCATATTTCTCTTCTGGAACATAAACCGTAGCATTCACTTTTATATGCTTCTTTTGGACAGAAAAACGCAGTTTCCCAGCTTCAATGGAAAATAGAACTTCACTCAAGAAAGCTTTGCGCGCGTCATCTTGTGAGTTTTCTTCATAAACTTTCGCCTCACACTCTATCTTCACATCGTTCTCTTTCCAAGGAACCACCTTGACAGCGCCATTCGCAACATCCAGGTCGATATGCTGCAAATGCACATCTGACTGCTGGAAAATATGTTGAATGGAGATAGAAGGACCAAAGTTGAAATCCAAGTCCAAATCTTTAATCTTCTGCAGCGCACTTCCTACGAAATCTAAGATGTTATTTTTAAAAGAGGATGCCTGCTTGCTGTAGGAATCGAATTTGGATTTATCAAAAGAACTGGATCCGCTCCCTGATGAACCAGCTGAGCCATTTTTTGAATTAGAATTAGAGAAAACTTTGGTGGATAGAGCCTTAAAAATATTATCCTCTGCTTCCTGAGAACCTTTAGCATCCTTCGCAAGCTCAGAAACAATTTCATCCTGTCGCAAATTCTTCTCTTCACTATTCTTCTCCAAACTCTCCAATAAAATAATCGCCTCTTCCGCTGTCAGCTTCCCTTCCTCCACCAACTTCAAAATACGCTTACGCTCTTCCATACATAACATCCTCCCTTTATATAACCTTTTATATTACCCTTAACCTCAATAGAACATTTCCTTAGATTTATCTATACTACCTCTACGACTAAACAAACCCAAAAGTTTCACTTTCTGCTTATACACTTATTTTCTCATAAAAATTTCGAAAAGGGGTCAGACCCCGGCAGGATTTTTGAAACCCATGTCGTACGCCTCAAGTCTTATTAGTTTGTTGCGCGTTGTGATTCCATTTGGATTCTTTGAGTCTCCTTCACTGTAAATGGTATAATGGTTGTAGTTTCTGGGTATAGATTGTGTGGAAGGAGTGAAATGGATATGGATTTTATTATGGATCATTTGTTGACTATCATTATTGTGCTGGTCGTTTTGTTTGTGGTGATTCCTTTCTTGAAAAGCATTTTATCTAAACTTGTTATGATTGGACTGATACTTACCGGTTTGATTTTCTTTGGCGTACTGGGTCCCGATTTCACTGAGTCTTCTTCTAATTATGTGGAAAATACCATCCGTCCAGTTGTGACGAATGAAATAGATAAAGCAGACTTTCATTATGATGAAGCGTCAAAAGAGTACAAGATTCAAAGTGCCTCTTTTCACTTGAGCGGAAAACTAAACGAAAATACTGGCGAAATTCGTTTCAAGGACAAAACCTATGAGATGGATGTTCGATTCTTACAAGATATTATTGAAAAGAAAGTTCAAGAACAAGAGACAAACCAATAGCAATACAAAAAAAGGATGGTTGCCAAATTGGCATTTACCATCCTTTTTTTATTTAAACCGCAAAGTCATCCTTTGCTGACTGCTTCCACTTTCTTTACTTTCTGATCCATTCTATCGCGGTCACGCAGTAAAACAGGTCGGAGGTATTGCCCCGTATAGGAAGCTTCTACTTCAATGATCTCTTCTGGTGTGCCAGTCGCAATGATACTGCCGCCTTTGTCTCCACCTTCAGGACCAAGGTCCACCATGTAATCCACTGCTTTAATAACATCTAAGTTATGTTCAATAACCAGCACGGTATCGCCATTCTCCACTAATCGTTGCAACACCTTCAACAGTCTCGAAATATCATCCACATGCAAGCCTGTTGTCGGTTCGTCCAAGATATAAAGGGAACGACCTGTAGATCTGCGGTGCAATTCTGAAGCAAGTTTGACACGTTGCGCTTCTCCACCGGATAGAGTGGTTGCAGGCTGGCCAAGTGTAATATAACCTAAGCCAACATCGTAAATGGTTTGCAGCTTCCGCTTGATCTTCGGAATGTTTTCAAAGAAACTCACCGCATCTTCAACAGTCATTTTCAAAATATCATCTATATTTTTTCCTTTATACTGCACTTCAAGCGTTTCACGGTTATAACGTTTACCATGACACACTTCACATGGCACATACACATCAGGAAGGAAATGCATTTCAATCTTGATAATTCCATCCCCGCGACATGCCTCACAACGGCCGCCTTTCACATTGAAAGAAAAACGACCTTTCTTATATCCGCGAACTTTCGCTTCATTAGTAGAAGCAAATACATCACGGATGTCGTCAAATACCCCTGTGTAGGTCGCCGGGTTAGAACGCGGCGTTCTTCCAATCGGAGACTGATCGATATCAATTACCTTATCAAGATGGTCAATCCCTCGGATCTCTTTGTGCTGGCCAGGTTTTGTCTTCGCATTATGCAAACGCTGCGCAAGGGCCTTATGCAAAATATCATTGATTAACGTACTTTTCCCTGATCCTGAAACCCCTGTTACTGCCACAAAACATCCAAGCGGTATTTTGACATTCACATTACTCAAGTTGTTTTCGTTTGCACCGATCACTTCAATGAAACGGTCCTTTACGACTTTTCGTTCTGTCGGTAGTGGAATGAACTTCTTGCCTGATAAATATTGACCGGTCAAAGAGCTCTCATCATTCATTACTTCCTCAGGTGTACCAGCAGAAATCACCTGACCTCCATGAACACCAGCTCCAGGTCCGATATCAAGCAAATAGTCCGCTGCCATCATCGTGTCTTCGTCATGCTCGACGACAATTAACGTGTTTCCGATGTCGCGCATATTTTTTAATGTTTGAATAAGGCGGTCATTATCTCGCTGATGAAGTCCGATGGATGGCTCATCTAGAATATACAGAACCCCTGTTAATCGTGAGCCGATTTGGGTTGCGAGACGAATCCGTTGCGCCTCGCCACCAGAAAGCGTTCCGGCAGAACGGCTCATCGTCAAATAATCAAGCCCGACATTATTCAAGAAACCAAGGCGTTCTTCAATTTCACGTAATATCATATGGGCAATCTTTCTTTCTTTTTCCGTCAGCTCAAGGCTATCAAAGAAGTCCAATGCTTCGACGATAGAAAAGTTAGTCACATTTCCGATATGCCTATTGTTGATAAGCACCGATAAGCTTTCTAACTTCAGACGGTTCCCCTTACAAGCAGGACATGGCTGCTGCGCCATATACTTTTCCATTTGTTCACGGATGTAGTCGGAGCTCGTCTCCTTGTAGCGTCTTTCCACATTGGGGATAACTCCCTCAAATATGATGTAGTTTTCCCGCACTTGTCCAAAGTCGTTTTCGTAACGGAAGTAAACCTCTTCTTTTCCACTGCCATAAAGGACCTTATCCAACAGATTCTTGGGGATATCTTTTACTGGGACATCCATGTCAATGCCGTAGTGATTACACACAGCTTGCAGCATTTGTGGATAATATTGTGAACTTGTCGGTTCCCAAGGTGCAAGCGCGTGCTCTTTTAGGCTGAGGTTCTTGTTGGGCATCACCAAATCAATGTCCACTTCGAGCTTTGTCCCCAATCCATCGCATTTTTGACATGCTCCGTATGGACTGTTAAAGGAGAACATTCTTGGTTCTAATTCACCAATAGAGAACCCGCATTGTGGACAAGCATGATGCTCGCTGAAGAGAAGTTCCTCTTCCCCAATTAAGTCCACAATCACTTTCCCTTCCCCAAGTCTGATAGCAGATTCCAATGAATCTGACAGACGGGTTTCAACTCCTTCTTTTACCACAATGCGGTCTATAACTACTTCAATGGAATGCTTTTTGTTCTTTTCCAACTCAATATCATCGGAGATTTCCATCATTTCACCGTTCACACGTACGCGCACATATCCTTGCTTTTTAATATCTTCCAGTGTTTTCACATGTGTGCCTTTACGGCCTTGAATCACCGGCGCAAGAATTTGGAGTTTGGTTCGTTCAGGGTATTCCATGATTCGGTCTACCATTTGTTCAATTGTTTGGGAGGAGATCTCTATGCCATGTTTCGGACATGTGGGCCTGCCTACCCGTGCAAAAAGAAGACGGAGATAATCATAGATTTCTGTTACCGTTCCAACGGTAGAACGCGGGTTACGGCTTGTCGTCTTCTGATCGATGGAGATGGCAGGTGACAGCCCTTCAATCGCATCCACATCCGGTTTGTCCATCTGCCCAAGGAATTGGCGCGCATAGGCAGAAAGGGACTCCACATATCGGCGCTGTCCTTCCGCATAGATGGTGTCAAAGGCAAGAGAGGATTTCCCCGATCCTGACAGCCCTGTTAACACCACTAATTTATCGCGGGGAATCGTTACATCTATGTTTTTTAAGTTATGGGCTCTGGCCCCTTTTACAACAATTTTATCCATTGCCATCCTTATGTCATCCTTCCGCTTTGAGCTCCAAGATGAGGTCACGAAGCTCGGCTGCACGTTCGAAATCGAGCGCTTTTGCCGCATCTTTCATTTCCTGCTCCATGCTTTCTATGAGCTTTTCTCTTTCTTTCTTGTTCTTCGGTCTGAGTGTCCGTACTTTGCCCTCGTAATCGCCATCTTCCTCGGCTACGAAAGTGGCACGGATAAGTTCCGGAACTTTTTTCTTGATGGTTGTCGGCGTGATGCCATGCTCCAGGTTATAAGCCTCCTGGATTTCACGGCGACGCTTTGTTTCATTTAACGCGATATCCATGGATTTCGTTATTTTATCTGCATACATGATGACTTTACCGTTCGAGTTACGTGCCGCACGTCCGATGGTTTGAATCAAGGACCGTTCAGAACGGAGGAAGCCTTCCTTGTCTGCGTCTAAAATAGTAACAAGGGATACTTCCGGGATGTCGAGACCTTCCCTCAATAGGTTGATCCCAATCAGAACATCATGTTTCCCCATCCTCAATTCTCTTATTATCTCAATCCGGTCAAGCGTCTTGATTTCAGAATGCAGATACGCAACTTTAATACCCAGCTCTTTTAAGTAAGCGGTGAGATCCTCGGACATTTTCTTCGTCAAGGTAGTGACAAGAACCCTTTCATCCTTCTCCACCCTTTTATGGATTTCACCGATCAGGTCGTCAATCTGGCCTTTAATCGGTCTCACTTCAATAATTGGATCAAGCAGTCCGGTCGGTCGGATGATCTGCTCGACCATTTTTGGTGTATGCTCCAGCTCGTATGGTCCTGGTGTAGCAGAAACGTAAACAAGCTGGGCTGTTTTCTTTTCAAATTCCTCAAACCTTAATGGACGGTTGTCCTTTGCTGACGGCAGGCGGAAACCATGGTCTACTAGAACTTGTTTTCTTGCCTGGTCTCCATTGAACATCCCTCTGATTTGTGGAAGCGTAACGTGTGACTCGTCAATTACCAACAAGAAATCTTCCGGGAAGAAGTCCATTAGTGTGTAGGGAGTCGATCCTGCAGGACGTAGTGTCAGGTGACGGGAGTAGTTCTCGATTCCCGAACAAAAGCCCATTTCCGCCATCATTTCCAAGTCATATCGGGTTCGCTGTTCCAGTCGCTGAGCTTCAAGCAGTTTGCCAGCCTCGCGAAGTTCTTCCAGTCGCTCTTCCAGTTCTGCCTGAATGTTGACAATGGCTTTTTTCATCTTCTCTTCACGGGTTACGAAGTGGGATGCCGGGAAAATGGAGACATGGTTCCTGTCTCCAAGAATCTCCCCTGTTAGTGCATCCACTTCTCGTATGCGGTCGATCTCGTCTCCGAAGAATTCCACACGAATACAGTGTTCGTCACGGGATGCCGGGAAAATCTCCACCACATCGCCACGAACCCGGAAGGTACCGCGCTTGAAGTCAATGTCATTCCTGCTGTATTGGATGTCTACTAAGTCGCGTAGCAAAACATTCCGTTCTTTTTCCATACCTGTTCTTAAGCTGACAACAAGGTCACGGTATTCTTCCGGTGAACCCAAGCCATAAATACATGACACACTGGCGATGATGATCACGTCGTTTCGCTCAAAAAGGGAAGCCGTTGCCGAGTGGCGAAGCTTATCAATTTCATCATTGATACTTGCGTCTTTTTCTATGAATGTATCGGTGGAAGGTACATACGCTTCCGGTTGATAGTAATCATAATAACTAACAAAATACTCAACTGCGTTGTTTGGGAAAAACTCCTTAAACTCACTATATAATTGCCCTGCCAACGTTTTGTTGTGGGCGATAATTAAAGTTGGTTTGTTTACTGCCTGAATTACATTGGAGACAGTAAACGTCTTACCGGTACCCGTTGCACCAAGAAGCGTCTGATGCTTTTTCCCGTTTTTAAGGCCTTCCACAATCTCCGCGATCGCGGTCGGCTGATCTCCATCCGGCTTATATCCAGAAACTAACTCAAACTGTTCCATCCACAAAAAGCCTCCATTTCCGTTCATCTAACCTCTACCAATATTCTACCACAATACATGCCCAAAACAACAAAAATACGAACTGATATTCGCTTTTTTATAAAAATGAGCCTTTTTTCTCTATACCCGTCTATGTTGCGTTTTAAGAGTGTTTTCTATATTCTTATCATTATCATGTATTTGGAATCGGAAACTAGTTTTGAGGAGATTAATGATGAAAAAGTTTTTTGGCAGTAAAATGCTCTGCTTAGCTGGGCTGATTTTATTAATGACAGGCTGTTCGTTCAACGATATTCCCGAAGATACGATAGACTTTCCTTATCTAGATGAACGTGCATTGGAAAATCCCGAGGAAGAACTAACTTACAGTGAAGTGGATGGCGAGTATGTGCATGATTTTATCAAAGCGAATAAAGATAAAGCCATTAGGTGGACTGCAACGGTGACGCGTGTAGAAAACAATTCAACATATGAGCTGCAGGAGCCGCTTCTCCCAGCCATCCTGGTTACTTTTGCAGATGAGCTTGAATCTCCACCGCGAGTTGGCGACGTTCTTACCTTTACAGGTGTTCTCACCGGATATGGAGAGACCTTCGGAAAAGACCCGCTTTGGGTAGTAAGACCCGCCAGTCTGGCGTCGACGACCTCAGAAGAACAAGAAGCATTGACCGCCTATCAACAAGCAGCACAACAAGCAAAAGAGGGAGCAGACCTTCCGTAACTCGGAAATGCCGCTCCCTCTTTTTATTTGAATTTCCCTACCATTTTCTTCGCATACAAAAATCCGATCGCTAAGGAAAGGACATCCACTAAAATAACATACCATTCGTTCCCATGTCCTTTAAAAATGGAAACTAAAATGAGTGCTGCCGCCAAACCTGTACCCACGTAAAGGTTATAGGTCACTCTTGTGAAAAGGACCACGAGCAGCGCAGGGATAATCAACGCTAAAACCAGCTTTACTAACAATCTGAAAACCTCTTTTCTATCTCATCCGAAAATCTTCTAATGTTAGTATAACACTCATTCCACTTCCACAGCTATCTCTGTCACGCTTCTCAATTTCTTCTGTTTATTAGCCAACTGAATTTTATTTACAAATGTAATGAGCGACTGCGTGTCTTTATCGTTTTCAATTAAAAATTCTACTAAATATGTATATCTTCTCTTTTTTACATTTGCCTGAACGCCAAGTATCTTGGCTTTAAACTCAAGCAATTGGTTGGCAACCTTGAATTTCAACCCCAATAGCACATTACTATTTTGCGGAATCTCCACCCGGCTGATAAACCTCATTTTTTCCATATTAAGCTCTTCCATGTAAACTTTCGTACTGCCCGTCGACACCTCACGGCCGTTCACTTGTAAAATGGTCATTCCACCGACTACGTAGTGTCTTGTTCTATATAAACCTAGCCAAATTAACTTATCCTCTTGATCCCCCACAAAACTGCCCCCTAAATCCGTGCTTTTGTTATTATATCGGCCGGGGAACCAATTTTTTTTAGGGTTTCCTTTCATTTGTAGCCATTTAATTAACTAGTCGAGGGATGTAGACATTCTCAACCCGAAAACTTATTTGAAATTGTCTTCATCCAGCTCATGAAGACACTTTTAACCAAAAAACTTCTGCGGGATTGTCTTCATCCCACTTATGAAGACATTTTCAACAAAAAAACTTCCGCGAAAGTGTCTTCATCCAACAAAAAAGCCCAGAACACCCTTCCTTTAAAGGTATTCTGAGCTTCTTATAAAATAAATCTTAATCCTCTTCCGCCATAATATCAATCAAGCCGACCTTCGGATTTTTATCTTGGAACCAGCGTAACGAGAAGTCGTTATCAAACAAGGCAACATACTGATCGTTGCGGTCTTTCACCAAAATGTTACGGGAATCGAACAACGAAGTATCGACGTCTTGGCTCTCCAACCAACGCGGAATTTTCGAGCCGATCATATTGTAGACGACTTCCACGTTATACTCGCCTTTCATCCGGTACTCAAATACGTCCAATTGAAGCTGACCAACCGCTCCTAGGATATATGCTTCCGTACCGTATTGACGGAACAATTGGATGGCACCCTCCTGTACAAGTTGGGTAATACCTTTTCCGAATTGCTTCCCTTTCATAACGTTTTTCGCTTCTACTTTAACGAAAAGCTCCGGAGCAAACGTCGGGATTTCATCGAACTCAACCTTTTGATTGCCACCGCTGAACAGAGAATCCCCAATTTGATACACACCCGGATCATAAATTCCGATGATATCACCAGGATACGCATGATCCACCGTTTCACGGTCAGATGCCAAGAATTGTTGGGACTGAGTCAATTTAATGGACTTTCCAGTTCTGCTAACTGTTACTGTCATTCCACGCTCGAACACACCGGAACAGATGCGCAAGAAAGCAAGACGGTCACGGTGAGCAGGGTTCATATTCGCCTGGATTTTGAAAATAAATCCGGAGAACTCTGCAGATTTAGGCTCAACCGTACCCTCTTCTGTCTGACGCGGCTGCGGCTCACTTGCAAGATCCAAGAACGTACGGAAAAACATTTCCACACCAAAGTTGGAGATCGCACTTCCGAAGAATACTGGAGTCTGTAAACCATTCTTCACCTTGTTGATGTCAAAGTCATTCCCGGCCTCTTCTAACAGCTCAAAGTCCTCTTTTGCTTGGATAAAAGTTGGGTGAGTAGAGATCTCCTCCACAGCATCCAGTTCCTTAAACGGAATGCGATCCTCTTCATCTTTTCCTTGATAACGGATGAACACTTCATTGTAACGGTCGTAAACACCTAAGAAGCGTTTCCCCATTCCAACCGGCCAGTTCATCGCATAAGACTCGATGCCAAGTACTTCTTCGATCTCTTCCAAAAGCGCAAGCGGCTCTTTACCTTCACGGTCCAATTTGTTGATGAATGTGAAAATCGGAATACCACGCATACGACAAACCTTGAAAAGCTTGATAGTCTGCGGCTCGACCCCTTTTGTACAGTCAATGATCATCACGGCACTATCCACGGCAGTCAACGTACGATACGTATCTTCACTGAAATCTTCGTGTCCTGGGGTATCAAGAATATTGATATGCTTATCCATATACTCAAAACTCATAACACTTGATGTTACTGAAATTCCACGTTTCTTTTCAATTTCCATCCAGTCAGATGTTGCAAATTTTCCAGACTTCTTCCCTTTTACCGTACCTGCCGAACGAATAACGTTACCGAATAAAAGAAGTTTCTCCGTCAAGGTCGTTTTCCCGGCATCCGGGTGGGATATAATCGCAAAGGTTCTGCGGCGGTCTATCTCTTTATTTAAAAGTTCATTTTTCACAGTTTCCGTACCTACCTCTCAAAAATTACACAATAGTGCTATTATAACAGAAATCAGCTTGAGAAAAATATAGCAATCCAACGAAAACCTATTTCCATTATTCCTATTCTCGGTTATACTCTTTGTAAATATATGTTAGGAGTGATCATTTTGGCAAAAAGTAAAGCAAAAAAGCTGCGTGACAAGCAAGCCCGCGAAGGCAGGCGCAACCCAGAAAATGGCCGCGGTATCTATGCCCTTGCAAATCTTACAACCAAAACAACCAAGTCGAAAAAAGAAAAATTGAATCAGCTGTACAAAAAAGAACGACAATCTCGCTATGGCAGTGACCGGGAGAATGTCGTTCTTTATTTTTATATTCCATTGACGCCGCTGTTGATTTCCGCGCCAGGCTTCGCTTTCCGCGGGGCGTGTGCTTGATCCTCCTCGCTGCGCTGTGGGGTCTCAAGCTACCGCTACCTCCCGCCGGAGTCTCAGCCTTTCGCTCCAATCAACAGCTTTAGAATCTATTCATCATTTCCTCTGCTGAAACGCTACCACCGCATCAAACTCTTGCTCATACAAACGGCTCAATCGAATGAACAACGGCGTCAGCTCTTTATAGACTTCCACTTCCGCTTGGTCAGGAACATACCCATTCGTCGTCCCCACCATCTCGTTCATCACATCAAACGAGTCAATCTCACCAAGTGCATACAAGCCAAGAACCGCAGCACCAAGGCAAGAACTTTCTACGCTTTCCGGGATACTTACTTCCTGATTGAAGATGTTAGAAAGCATCTGGCACCATACTTCAGAACGGGCAAATCCGCCTGTTGCATGAATCTTTTCAGGAATTCCGATAATCTCTTCCAATGCCAATAAGACAGTATAGAGATTAAGATTGATGCCTTCCAATACCGCGCGCATCATGTGCTCTCTTTTATGGTGGATGCCAAGACCGTAAAAGGATCCGCGTGCATTTCCGTTCCACAACGGTGCACGTTCACCTGTCAGGTAAGGGTGGAAAAGGACACCTTCTGCCCCAGGCTTTACTTGTGAAATTTTAGCTGTCATCACATCATATGGATCGACTCCGTGTGCTTTCGCCTCTTCCACTTCTGCTTGGCAAAATTCATCACGAAGCCAGCGCATAATCATGCCTCCATTGTTGACCGGACCGCCAATGACCCAATGGTCTTCTGTCAATGCATAGCAGAACGTTCTACCCTTTGGATCGGTTACCGGTTTGTCCGCAACGGTACGGATTGCCCCGCTTGTTCCGATGGTCAATGCCACCACGCCTGGCTGTACTGCGTTTACCCCAAGGTTGGAAAGCACGCCGTCGTTTGCCCCAATCACAAATTTCACATCAGCAAGCAAGCCCAATTTTACCGCCCACTCTGGTTGCAATCCTGTGATGATTTCTGTTGTCGGCACAAGGCGGGACAACTTGCCAGGAGTTACACCGGCAACTCCAAGTGCGCCCGCGTCCCAATCCAATCTTTCCAGATTTAGCATTCCAGTTGCAGACGCAATCGAATGATCCACTACATACTTTCCAAACAACTTGTAAAACACATATTCTTTTATGGAGATGAATTTAGATGCTTTTTCAAAAATGGCAGGGTGTTCGTTTCGCAACCAAACTAACTTAGCCAGAGGGGACATCGGGTGGATCGGTGTTCCTGTTCTCCGATAAATCTCGTGGCCGTCCCATTCATTCTTAATTTTCTTTGCCCATTTCTCACTGCGTTGGTCCGCCCAAGTGATGCTTTTCGTCAAGGGAATTCCTGCTTCATCCACTGCAATCAGACTGTGCATCGCCGCACTGAAGCTGACATGGGAAAGGACTGTGGTATCGATGCCACCTTTTAGAATAGTTTCTCTAATGGAAACAGCCACCGCTTCGAGAATTTCGTCGGGATCCTGTTCAGCCGCTCCCATTTCAGGAGTGTACAAAGGATATTCCACGGCATGTTGGCTTTCTACTTTTCCGTCCTTCGTAAAAAGAACCGCCTTTGTGCTTGTTGTTCCTATATCAACGCCTAGCATGTATGTTGTCATGGTGATGTCCTCCTTGATTCAAAATCACAACGGGCCAAGGAAATAGCTCCTTGACCCTACTTTAACTTATCCTATAAATATACCAAGAATTACTGCTACTGCAAAACCTACAAGTCCGATGATGGTTTCCATAACCGTCCAAGATTTTAACGTATCTTTTACATCAAGGCCGAAGTATCTGTTTACCAACCAGAAACCAGAATCGTTTACGTGCGATAGAACCGTTGCACCGGAAGCAATCGAGATAACGATCAGACCTAGTACCGGACCTTCAAGACCCATGATACCGATTAGCGGTGTGATCAGTCCTGCTGCTGTTACCATCGAAACTGTTGCGGAACCTTGTGCCACACGAACTGCCGCTGCAATCAAGAACGCAAGAACGATTGGAGGCAATGCAGATCCTGCCATCATTTCACCAAGAACATCACCAACACCAGAGTCGATTAGTACTTGCTTGAAGACTCCACCGGCACCAGTTACAAGGATGATGATACCTGCTGGCTCAAGCGCTTTAGTCGCAATATCTTGTACATCTTGTTTCGTATATCCGCGCTTCGTTCCAAGGAAGTAGAACGTCAATAATGTTGCAATCGTCAACGCTACGAACGGGTGACCGACAAATGTCGTAATCTCTCGAACGATGTGACCTTCTTCAAAAATAACCGTTGAAAACGTATTCACTAAAATCAATACTAAAGGTACTAAAATGATAGAAGCAATAAGTCCGAATCCTGGTAGATCCTTGTCATATACCTTGTCTTCATCAATTTCCATATATTTTGGTACAACAACGTGAATTTTCTTACCAATATATTTACCAAACACCGGTCCCGCTAAAATCATTGCCGGAATACCTGCGATAACACCAAATAGGATAACCCATCCAAGGTCTGCGCCGATTAAGTCAGCTACTGCGATTGGTCCCGGAGTTGGCGGGATAAAGCTGTGCGTTACAGCAAGACCAGCTAGCAATGGAATACCGTAGTGTAAAAGGGACTTTCCTGTTTTTTTCGCCAAGCCATAAACGATTGGCACTAAAATGATGAATCCTACATCAAAGAATACCGGGATTGCTACTAAGAAACCTGTGATACCAAGTGCCCACTGGGACTTATCTTCACCGAATTTCTTCATTAACGTTTGAGCAAGTCTTTCTGCTCCACCTGACACTTCTAGCATTTTACCAAACATGGCACCAAGTCCGACTACGACTGCAACGAACCCGAGGGTGCCTCCCATTCCGTTTTGTACGGATGCGGTAACTTCATTTAGCGGCATGCCTGATGCGATACCTACTAGTAAGCTGACTAGCAGCAGGGCTACGAATGCGTGTAGTTTGGTGCGGATGACTAGGAATAGTAGGACGAATATTGCTGCTGCTGCGATTAGGATTAGCATGGATCCTGACATGTTTTGTTCCTCCTTTTTGAATACCTTTATTAGAAAATTTATGTGGTTACGTTAACTTCCTGATGACTTGCGTTCCAGGTGTTCGCTTTCCGCTGGACGTGTGCTTGAGCCTCCTCGGCTTCGCCTGCGGGGTCTCAAGCTACCGTTATCCCCCGCTGGAGTCTCACACCTTGCACTTCAGTCATCAGGGGGGATTTCCATTAAATATAACGTCTCTCGTAAACTACTTAAATTAATTCAGTTCTTCTCTACTGCATGTCCGCCGAATTCGTTGCGGAGGGCGGCTACTACTTTTCCGGAGAATGTGTCTGGCTCTAGTGAGCGGTAGCGCATCATTAGGGATAGGGCGATGACTGGTGCTGCGGCTTGGAGGTCGAGGGCTGTCTCTACTGTCCATTTACCCTCACCGGATGAATGCATAACGCCCTTGATTCCTTCTAATCTCGCATCTTTGCTGAATGCATTTTCTGTGAGTTCCATCAACCATGAGCGTACGACAGATCCGTTGTTCCAAACTCTCGCAACTTTTTCATAGTCAAAATCGAAATCACTTTTTTCTAGGATGTCGAAGCCTTCAGCAATCGCTTGCATCATGCCGTACTCCACACCATTGTGGACCATTTTCAAGAAGTGACCGCTGCCGGATTTTCCAGCATATAAGTAGCCGTTTTCTACACAAATATCTTGGAATAATGTTTCAACGTGTTTGAACGCTTCTTCATTTCCGCCGACCATTGTGCAAGCTCCGTTGCGAGCCCCTTCCATTCCGCCGCTTGTCCCTACATCCAAGTAGTGGACTCCTTTTGCGGCAAGCTCTTCCGCACGCTTTAACGTATCTTTGTAGTTGGAGTTTCCGCCATCGATGATGATGTCTCCCTCTGTTACGAAACTAGTAATCTCTGAGAGCACATTTTCTGTGATCTCACCAGCCGGCACCATCATCCATACCACTTTCGGTGATTCCAGTTTACCTAATGCTTCCTCGATGGAGTAAGCACCGATTGCACCAGCCTGTTCGCTTTTGACAACGTTTTCATTATCAACATCAAAAGCAACTACTTCATGCTTGTTATCTATTAAGTTTAATGTAAGGTTATAACCCATCTTGCCTAATCCTATCATTGCTAGTTTCATAAAAATTGAAACTCCCTTCTTCAGTCAAAACTATTAAATAGAAAAATATTTTTTGTCTTGTTCCTATTATGAAAAAAAATTCCCCAAAATGCAAGCGTTATCAAAAAATAGTTTCTTTTTTTTTGAAACCTCTTTATGATAGATAGTAGATTACTATTTCTGGAGGGTCGCACCATGAACAGACAAGAATCGCAATACTGCATGATGCGCATACGTTCCCACTATCCACAATTCAGGGGGAAGGAGCAAGTCATCGCGGACTATATCCTCAATAATCCACAAAAAATTGTCCACAGCACCATCAACCAGGTTGCCGATGATCTCGGTGTAGCCGACTCCACCGTATTCCGTTTTTGCCAGCGAATCGGCTTTAAAGGCTATCAGGCGATGAAGATTGCACTCGCAACGGAAATTGTGGAGCCTATTCAAGATATTCATGAAAATATCATGGAACATGACAGCGAAAAAACGATCGCGGAAAAAGTTTTCCGATCCAATATAAAAACGCTTGAAGATACGTTAAAAATCCTAGATGATCAAGCTTTTCACCAGGTGATCAGCGCCATTCTCGGGGCCCGGAAGGTTGAGTTGTTCGGAAGTGGAGGATCCAATGTCATCGCCATGGACGCCTATCATAAACTTATTCGCACAGGTATTTCGGTGAACGTTCAGTCTGACACTCACATGCAGCTTATGTCTGCCAGTCAACTGACAGATGAAGACGTGGCCATCATCATTTCTCATACTGGTGCATCCAAGGATATGATGCACATTCTTGAAGTGGTGAAAGCAAGTGGAGTGAAGACAATCGGCATCACCAACTTTGCAAAGTCTCCGTTGAGTCAAGGAGTGGACATCGCACTGTACACGATGTCTGAAGAGACCGATTACAGATCAGAAGCATTGGCCTCCCGAATCGCTCAGCTTGCCATGATTGATGCCATTTATGTGAATGTGCTCATGGCGAAGAAGGATGAGGGAAAAGAGGCACTGCAAAAGGTTCGTGCGGCGATATCAGTGAAGCGAGTTTAGGCTTCACACAAAAAAACACGGAAGTCATCAAAGTGACTTTCGTGTTTTTTTCAGTACTATATGACAATAAAATAATAAATCACCATCGCACCAAGTCCAACAGGAACCCCATGCCTTGCCCACTCTTTACTTGTAATCCCAAGCTTTCCCGCAGCGATGATATTGGGAATATTCCCAGGCACCAACATTCCCCCACTTATCATGAGACCAAGCAAAATCACCCGGATGACTGCCGGATCCAGTTCGGCACTGATTTCTGCAGCCGCAAGTGTCGCATTATCCAAGATGGCAGATGACATATTGAACCAGTACAAAACAGAAGGATCCATTCCTAAAAAGTAGGTAGAGACAAATGGTTCAAATCCCGCACCAAGAAAAGTCAATCCCATTACAAAGAAGTAGATTTTCAAGCCGCGAAGAAAAATTTCTTCATAGCTTTCCCTGTCCTTCACACTCCGCACCATTTCGTTAGCTCCTGGTGCTTTCACCATGAAGGCAGCAAGCAAGCCGAACAAGAATAAAGATAAGAGGACATCCTTGCCAATCAACCTGAATAGGTAAAAGAAATCCCCGTTCAACTTACTGATTGTCACGATGGATAATGGCTCCCCAATCGGCGTCAGCGCTGCACCAAGTCCTATGGAAAAACAAGCAAGGACTGTAAGCCTTATTTGCTCTCTTTTTTCAAGATCAAGCCCTACCACGATGAATACTAATAGGAGCGCAGCGATAATTGCTGTAATGACACTAGAAATTAATCCAAGAAACACAACAAGTAAAAAGATAAATAACTTAAATGGGATTTTATTTTTCAAAAAGCGAAGAATTCGGCTAAATGGCATCTGCAACCATCTGAAAACCAGTCCCGCCATTAGGACTGCAAGCGAAATTAAGATTGGATCGGTTGCGGCGATGAAGAACAGCTGTTCATTGTATACTCCACTTACCATACTAGCAAGTATCCCCATGCTTAACAGGAAAACTTCCATATTATCTTCTATTTTTTTGACAAGTAAAGGTCCCAATAAAACGACCAGAAAAATCGATATCAATCCGAAATCCATTTTTCACACTCCCGCTGTCTGTAGAAATTCTTTAGATAACGGTTCATGTATATGCAGTTATTGGACAAACATTCCTGTGTAAACAAAGAAGAGACATGCGCTCACATAGGCCATGTCTCTTTAAAAATAACTATACAGCTTCCGTCTGCTTCCACTTCTTCCCGACTTGTACGAACAGTAATCCCAATTCATGGTGGTCACCTTCGTATAAGGCAGTTTGGGCAAAACGGGCTTCACCGTTTGCATCCACGACTTGCAGTTTGCAAAAAGCCCTGTTTTGTTGAAGTGCTTCGTAAAAATTCGAAACGGTATTTACCGGTATATTGTTTACTTTTGTAATTACTTCTCCAATTTGGAGGTTCATTTTCTCAGCCGGACTATCCGGAATCACCCCAAGAATGACCAATCCTTTGTCACGTTGAACAAAGATCGGCTGGTGCTTCTCGTCCTCTGTTTTGGCCCTATAATTCAGCCATTCCCTACCTACTACAGCAAAGACTGCTGCAAGGATGGAGGCATTTTCCCACCATAAGCTGCCAACTCCAGTCAATACTACCACTACGGCAAGCAGAACCAATTGTCTACCTACAATCGGGATCGCATCTAGCGGTAAGCTTGCTTTTAGTCGTTGATAATAACCCATACTGAATGGAACAAGCCACAAGGAAAGAGTTTGATCTCCCAATTGCAGGACAGGCCACCATTCAAAGCTTGTCTCGATTCCTCCAGCACCAACAGGCACGAATAAGAATAACGGAAGAATCCATACTCTCTGGACAACATGTGTACCTACCGGCAGCCCACGCTTACTTTTCTGAAGCTGTGGAGAGGTCTGGACGGGTGCCTGCTTCCAGACAAACATTCCTTCAGCAACCATGATTATCCCCATCAGTATGGCAAGTGTCGGCAAATGTGTTGCTTCAACAGATTCAGCCAAGCGCTGAAAAATGGTGACACCAGTCTCCAATTTTGGAACAAGCACAACTGCCAAAATAGTAAACCCGAATATGTAGGCAGTAGAAAGCCATCTCGGCTTAATGAAGAGGGTAAAAATGATGCTAAAGAAACTAAGGATTACGATCGTTCCAAAAGGAATGATCACTCCCAAACCAATTGTCAGCACAGATAAAGCGAGTCCAACCAAAAGACTCTTGGAGGCCTTTTGAAACTCCGTCAGGCCGTATTCCACTCGTATATGAAAGTCATGGCGTTCTCTTTTGACGCGAAAATACCCCAATACTACTGCAACGGCTAAGGTTACATAAAGGACAGGGTGGATGAAAAGGCGTCCCACTCCTATCAGCAATTCCCAAAACCATGAATCCATCACCCGATCACCGCCTAAACATACAAACTTTCCTTTTATTTTACCACAAAAAAGTCAGCTCCCACCATAGCGGGAGCTGACTGTGATAATTTATTTCAGCAATGTTTTGATTGCCTCTTTCAGTTGTACGTCGTTCTCTTTCGCGCGTACCGCTTCAAGGAGTTGTGCTTGCAGCTGTTCTGCTGTCTGTGTGTCAACTTTTCCAGATGTGGATAAGTCATTTTCAGCTTGGAAAGACTTCACGGCATCTTCCGTTTCCTTGCTGAAATAACCATCTTCACGTCCTGGATCAAAGCCAAGTCCTTTCAACATCACTTGTACATTCTTTACTTTTTCACTATTTGTATCAAGGGCCAGCTCTTCATCTTCTTCCATGTTGATTGGATTCGCATAGAAGTAGTCCGGCTGTTTGACAGGTACTGTCGGCTCCACACCATCGTTATGAATCCAGTTCCCATCAGGTGTTAACCACTTATAAAGAGTCAGCTTCAGGTTACTGCCATCACCAAGTTCTAATGCTTGCTGAACAGTTCCTTTACCGAAAGAAGCATCCCCTACCACTTCATAGTTGCCTGCTTCTTTTAACGCACCTGCTAAAATTTCTGAAGCAGACGCACTTCCTTTATCAATCAAGGTCACGATTTCATATGGTTTTTTCTCAGTCAAAGAGGAGAAGAAACGCTGTTTTTCCCCATCACGCTGTTCAATTTGCACATACGGCTTTTCCTTTGTTACAAGCTCAGCAGCAATAATCTGAACTTGATCTAAAAGGCCACCTGGGTTACCGCGGACATCGACTACCAAGCCATCAATGTTCTGCTCTTCCAGTGCTGCCAACCGCTCTTGAAAGTCTTTCCCGGTATCTTGTGAGAAGGAAGTAATCTGGATGTACCCAACTTTCTTTCCATCTTGTTCGATTGTTTCAGAATACACCGTTTCAATCGGAATCGTATCGCGTGTCACGTCTACATTGAACGGTTCCTGCACGCCGGGACGCTGAATTTCAAGTGTCACAACAGTCCCTTTTTCCCCACGGATTTTAAGTACTGCCTCGTATAAATCCAAGCCTTCTATGTCTTCGTCATCTACTTTGAGGATTTGGTCATTTGGTTGCAGTCCAGCCTTTTCAGCAGGGGATCCTCGGAATGGAGACACAATGGTCACCTTACCGTTCTGCATGCCGACTTCTGCCCCTATTCCTTCAAAAGATGATTCGAGTGACTGTGTAAATTGCTCTGCCGTATCTTTATCCATATACACGGAGTATGGATCCTCCAATGTATTGACCATCCCTTGTATGGCGCCTTGTATAAGTTTTTCTGATTCAGTTTCCTCCACATAGCGAGAAGAAATAAGTTCATATGCCTGTTGAATTTTTTCCATCTGTGCCGCCGTTTGTTTCGGCGATTCCTGCGGTGCAGCTTGCTCTGTGTTATCAGTGAGAGGATTTTGCACGGAAGGTACCGCTGCAGCTGGTCCATGGCCGAACCACTGTAATCCTGCATACATTCCTGCCGCTCCAACTAGAACTGATACAACCATTAATACTGTAACAATTTTGCGATTCATGAAAGCTCCTCCTCATCCTATACCCCGTACCGAACGATAGATATGACGCAATTGTACCATAGCCGGCGTTGGTTGAAAATTATTAAAACTTATGTAAGTGGCTAAGGTGCGGGGGACGTTCTTAGAAAGCCTGTCCCACTTGCCAATATTCCTCGTTCCTGAAGCAAAAGGCATCACACAGGGAGTGTAATGCCTTTTATAGTGTAAGTATATGTGATGAGCGGGGATATTATGTGAAGGAATCTGGAAAAGTAAAGGAGAGCACAAAAAAACACAACCCCGCCGTCTAGACTAACGGCGAGATTGTGTTGGTTATAAATTAAAAGTTGATATAAGATGCAGGGTTCACTGCGTTGGATTTTGATCCATTCCAAGAACCTTTGTGCAATTCAAAGTGCAAGTGAGGTCCAGTTGAGAATCCAGTGTTCCCCATGTTACCGATGAATTGACCTTTAGATACGGATTGACCTGCACTTACTCCTAAACTTTCCAAGTGAGCATAAACAGTTGTCCATGTTTGACCATCAATGTAATGCGTGATGAAAACTACATTCCCATAAGAGCTGGAGTAGTAAGCTTGGAATACTGTACCGCTTCCTGCTGCTACTACAGGTACATTTCCGCTTCTACCGTTTTTCCCAACATCGATACCATAGTGCTGGGAGCCCCAACGAGTACCGAAGCCAGAAGTTACACTACCAGTTGTCGGTCTTGTCCAAGATCCGGATGAAACTGGTGGTGGCGGTGAAGAAACTTGAGTTGGTGGTGGTGCCGGCTTACCTGCAGCTTTTGCAGCTGCAGCTGCAGCCTCTTGTTCTTTACGTTGTTGCTCTTCCAGGCGTTTTCTTTCCGCCTCTTGTTTTGCGCGTTCCTCTGCTTCGCGTTTAGCGCGCTCTTCCGCAGCTTTAATTTCAGCACGGATTGCTTTTTCTTGAGAAGCTAATACTTCTGCTTCATTTTCAAGTTCATGAATTTCATGCATTGTTTCTTTTTCTTTTTTCTTCAATTCAGCAAGTAGCTTATCTTTTTCTGCTATCTGACCTTTTAATTGAACTTCCATATTCTCTAAATCAACTAGTTGTTGTTCCAATGAAGCCAGTTGCTCACGCATTTCTAGTTGTTTTGCTTCAAGTTCTTTCATGTCATTTTGATGAGCTTGTAGAATATCACGATCGGCTTGAACAATTGTTGCTACCGCACCAACGCGGTCCAGAAAATCTCCAAAGCTTTGTGCACCTAATAATACGTCTAAGTAGTTCACGGCTCCTCCACCCTGTTGGAAGGAACGAGCGCGATCTTCTAGAAGCTCATTTCTTTTAGCAATACGCTCTTTAAGTACTTCTATTTCTTCTTTAAGTTTTTCAATATCTTTACGAGTTGTATCTATTTCTTCTTTTTTACCACTGATTTTATTTTTTGTTTCTGCAACAGCTTTATCAAGGCGTTCTACTTCTGCTCTTATCTCCGCTTGCTCAGCCTGCAGCTCACTAACCTCATTTTTCTTTTCAGTTCTTGTAGATTCATTTGATGATTGTTGATCCTTTACTTCGTTAAGCTTTTGTTGCATTTCGTTCGCAAAAGCTTTTTCAGATAGTCCCGAAGCGAAGAATCCGGAAAAGCCAATGACTGCAGCAATAGCGATTGTACCAATCTTTCTTCTCATCCCTTACTTCCCCCTAAACTCTTATGTACCCTGACAGGAACAAATTGGTTGTTCCAATCAGGTTTTCTGTATTTTCTAAGCGGGTAATACAATTATAGTAATCTCTTACACTCGTAGGAATTTCCGAACGGACATCATGCTTCCCCACATACCGATAAACGCACCAATTGCAATTAAGATTCCAATGACTTGGAATGCGAATGGGTAAAACGGAAGCAACTGAATAAATGTACCTTGAATTCTTGGTTGAACAAGATCTATTAAATAATAGTAGGATGTTAGGATAATCCCAATCGGTACGAATGAACCGAGAATTCCTAACCACAATCCTTCTAAAAAGAACGGCCAACGGATGAATCCGTTTGTTGCTCCAACCAATTTCATAATTTCAATTTCTTTTCTTCGTGCAAATATGGTGATTTTGATCGTGTTGGATATGAGGAACATTGCCGTAAATACTAGTCCAAGAATAAGGGCCAGTCCAACGTTTCTCGCAATCTCAAACACTTTAAACAATCTTTCCACCGTTTCTGCACCATAGATAACTTTATGTGTAAATTCCAGCTCGTCAATTTTCTTGGCTGCTGTAATGGTTTCTTGTGGTGTTGCTGTCTTAATAATGAAAACATCATATAGCGGATTGTTTTGTTCAAACAGCTCAAATGCTCCGCCGTCTTCTCCAAAACTATCTACCAATCCTTTTAACTCTTCTTCTTTGGATGAAAAGTCGACTGTTTCCACTTCAGGTAAGTTTTGTATCTGCTGTTTTAAAACTTCTTGATCTTCCTTATTGGCTGTAAGGTCAATATGAACCCGAATTTCTACATCACTTTCAATTTCCGATGCGACATTGTTCAAGTTCATCATTAGTACAAGGAATACTCCAACTAATAGGAGAGTAACCGTCACAGCACTGACAGATGCAAATGTCATCCATCCGTTACGAGCTAAGCTTTTAAAACTTTCCTTAAAGTGTCGCAGTAGAGTTCTAGGCTTCATAACCGTAGTCCCCCTCTGCTTGGTCACGCGCTATCTTCCCATTTTCAATTGCAATTACACGCTTCTTAATGGTGTTTACAATCTCACGGTTGTGCGTGGCCATTACTATCGTCGTACCTTTTTCGTTGATTTCTTCAAATATGTTCATGATTTCCCATGAGGTGTCAGGATCAAGGTTACCTGTCGGCTCATCGGCAATCATTACTTTTGGTTTATTCACTATCGAGCGCGCGATGGAAATACGTTGCTGCTCTCCACCTGAAAGTTCGTTTGGAAGATGACGTGCCTTATGCTTTAGCTTGACAAGATCAAGTACTTCCATAACACGTTTTTTGATATTTTTCGGACTTTCTTCTATTACTTCTAAGGCAAATGCTACATTTTCATAAACTGTCAACTGAGGTAAAAGCTTGAAATCCTGAAATACTACTCCGATGTTTCTGCGAAGTAAGGGAACCTTGCTTTCCTTCAGCTTTGAAAGATTTACTCCGTCTATTACAATATTTCCGCTTGTGGGCTTTTCTTCCCTGTACATCATTTTGATGAACGTGGATTTACCAGCACCACTTGGACCTACTACATAGACAAATTCGCCTGCTTTAATTCTTATATTAATACCATCTACAGCTTGTACGCCGTTTGGATATTTTTTATAGACGTCTTGCATTTCAATCATTTAATCACCTATTTGGGTCAAAGATTTGAATCATTGCATTCCTTCTCACTACAAAAAAAGAGATAGAAATATTCATTAAGCAATTGCGGAAGGTCGATAAGACTAGTACATGAAATTTGCAATATGTATATTTATCTAAAATTTCCGCATAAATTCACTTTATTATTATATCATCTATTTCGACAAAATAAGAGTTTTTATTATTACAGTTTCTTTTCAAATCCAAGTCATCGTTGGTAACAAAGGGATTTTTTTCCTAAAAGTAGAAAGATGTCGAATGTAATTTGTCGTTTTTTATGGAGAAAGAGAAAAAAACACCTTCGGGGGTCAGACCCCCGAAGGTGTTTTTGATGTTTTGTAGAATACTATAAGGTTATCAATAAATGTTATTGAATGGTTAGTGGATCAGCTGCTAGAATGGCTCGTGAGCTATTTCCTTTTTTGGCGTATACTGCTACACGGTAAGTACCTGCTGGAAGTTCTGTTCCATCAATTAACTTTCCATCCCAGTCATGGTAGTTGTACCCCTTACCAAGGTCAGAAGCAGTTAAAGCAGTTCCAATCTCTACACTCATATCTGCTGAAAATACCCAAACTTCCAATTCTTCCGCTCCACCAGGAAGGTAAGAGTAGAATTCAAATTTGTTATCTCCCATTGGAGTAAATCCAAAGTGAGTAACACGAGGGTAGTCCGGCTCGCCTATAAATAGAATAGTAGGAACTTGGATTTCCGTGTCTCCTTCTGTTACCACTAAGTGGCCTTCATAGTAACCAGGCTCAAGCTTAGAAGCATCTACTTGTACGTTCACATTTACCTTTTGTGTTTTTCCAGGGTTTACTTTCAAGTTCTTGCTTGTCGTTACCTTCACATGTTTTCCTACTTCATTTTTGAAAGAGAATTCCATGTTGTATTTTTTTGTTTTGTTTGAAAGGTTTTGAATCTCGAATTTTTGTTTTTCTACTTGCTTGCCTTTCTTCTTATCAAATACACCGAAAGAGTAGCTGCCAGGGTTCACAAGTGTTTCTGCTTGTAATGCATCAACCACACGTATGCTTCCCGCCCCTTGAGAGTTATGGGCATATTCTTTATCAGTTACCGGATCAATCAATTTTTCTGCCGTGTTCATAAGTGCAGATTTCACTTCGTACACGCCCCACTCAGGGTTCGCTTGTAGGATTACCGCTGCTGCTCCTGCTACGTGCGGAGATGCCATGCTTGTACCCTGTTTTGCACCGTAACCGTGTGGATTAGCAGGGTCAAAAGTAGGTACTGTACTCACAATGTTTACACCAGGTGCAGAAACGTCTGGCTTGATCATCCAAGTGTCTACTACTGGACCTCGGGAAGAGAATCCTGCCATAGTTTCGCCGACTCTTTCTGAAAATGCAATATCAAAGCTTACTGTTACATCATCTACTTTTGCTAATAATGCCTGTCCATCTGCTTGATTCAACATAATAGTCGGTACAGCCATACCAGGAATTAATGGCATGTCTCCAGCTACGTTATTATAAAGAACCGCTCCAACAGCTCCTGCTTTCTTAGCTTCCGTTGCTTTATCAACAAATGCGATACCAGCTCCGCGGCTGATTAAAGCAACTTTCCCTGTTAAATCTTTTCCAGCGAAATCAGCAGGTGCCCCAAATCCAACATCTACTAATTCAAAGTCTTGATCATTCAGTTCAAGTAATGCTTCCTCAGATGGGAATCCTTGTACCGCAGAAGATTCATAAGATACACCGTCAGAAGTTGTTGTTGTTGCTGTAAATACGTTGTAAGGAAGCTGAGTAGCTCCTACAGAAATTGCTTCACGGGAAGTTCCCGGAGAACCAACTGTCCAGTTGTTTGGACCAGCGTTACCATTTGAAGTTACTGCTACTACTCCTTCAGCCATCGCTTGATCAAGAGCAATGGAAGTTGCCCAGTCAGGAGCGTTTAGTGAGTTTCCTAAAGATAAGTTCATTACATCAGCACCATCAAGAACTGCGCGCTCAATAGCTGCTACTACGTTTTCAGTGGACCCGCTTCCGCCAGGACCAAGAACACGGTATGCAAGTAATGTAGCGTCTGGAGCTACACCTTTAATTTGACCATTTGCTGCCACTGTTCCAGCAACATGGGAACCATGTGTTGTAGCCGCTCCACGAGGGTCACCTGTAGGCGTTTCTTGTGGATCTGCATCGTTATCAACAAAATCCCATCCTAAGTACTCACCGAAGTTTGGTGCCAAATCAGGATGTGTGTAATCTACACCAGTATCAATGACTGCTACTGTTACACCTTCACCTGTAAATCCAAGGTCCCAAGCTTCGTTAGAACCGATGAATGGCGCGGAATCAACCATTGCCGGGCTGAATTCCTCTTCGGAAACAACCTCAGTAGTTGTGTATTCCACGTTCGGATATACCGCTTTTACACCAGGAGTCGCTAATAGACTAGGAATCTCGTTTGCTGGAATCTCAAGGGAGAAACCGGAGAATACATGGTCATACTCACGCTCTACTTTGTTTTTGGAAGTACGTGCTGCCACTTCCTTCTTTACTTTATCACGAGCACTTTTCAGATTCTGCTTAGACTGCTTTTTCCCTTTGTGCTTTGCTTCAACGATTGATTCTTCCTTTAATTCGACAATAACTTTAACTGCTTTCGAGGATGATAAATCAAAATCTCCTTGTAAAGTTGCTAACTCAAGGTTTTCATTCCCTGTGTTAGCAGAAACGCCATTTGTAGTAAAAGTACTGAAAACAAGTACCAGTACTAGCAAAGGCATGAATGCTGCGACTAATTTCTGCTTCAAATCATCCCACTCCCCTTTTATTGTATCTTACGTCTTATGTAAAAAATTCTAGACAAATACTTAAGTACCAATTACTTACGTTTGTCCAAAATCTTTACAAACCAAATTATATTTCAAAAATTTAAATTTTCAATATCCTTTAACGTATTAAACGAACAATTCCGACAATTCAGTTATAAAGAACCGACAAAATCCCACAAATACCCAACAAAAACACGCTGAATAGACTACTTTACACTCCAGAAAAATAGGTAATTAAGAACATAAAAAAGAACCCTCCATTATTTAGGAGAGTTCCGTTTGTTTTTATTTATGCTGTGCCAACCATTCAGCTAATACCGTTGCATCTTCTTCTGGCACAAGACCGGCCGGCATGTTTCCTTGACCGTTGTTGATGATGCTTTCAATTTCTTCTTGACTGTATTTGCTTCCTACTTTTTGTAGGTTTGGACCACTTGCGCCCTCCATGTTGTTACCATGACAGCCAATACAGCTTTGATACAATTGCTGCGCTTCTTCATTTTCCACCATAGTGAATTCGCCACCGCCGGATGTTTCCTGCTCTTCGTCACCGCCGCCACATGCTGCAAGCGTTAATAAAGAAGATCCGAGAACAAAAGCCATAAAATACTTTTTCATAGGTAGGTCCCCCAATTTTGAGATGTAATAATTACCAAGATTGTTTTTATTATATCCTATTTACTCTCTTTTAAAACCCTCACCTAACACTTCAGATGCGTTAGTTACGACCACAAATGCAGAAGGGTCAATGGTCCGGACTACTTGTTTCAATTTTGTGAATTCCGTCTGATCGACCACACACATCAGAACAGGCAATTCATTTTCCGTGTAGCCCCCGTAAGCAGCAAGCTTCGTTACTCCACGGTCGATTTTTGTAAGGATGGCACCCTTGACTTCCTCTTCCTTCTTGGTAATGATGATGGCCATCTTGGAATACCCTAGGCCCACTTGTACGAAGTCAATGGTTTTGGAGGTGACGAATAGCCCAATGAGGGCGTACATTCCAAGCTCCAAATCAAATACTACTGCGGCCGAGATAACAATTAGCCCGTCAATCATCGCGACACATGCCCCAAGCGTCAGCCCCGTATATTTATGGATGATTTGTGCAGCAAGGTCTGTTCCACCTGTTGAGGCGCGACCACGGAAAACCAGCCCGAGGCCAAGTCCGACACCAATTCCTCCAAACAATGATCCAAGCAACGGATCCTGTGTTGCCGGAGTAACATTACTCGTCCAAAGCACAATTAAAGGCAGTGTAATCGTGCCGACTAATGTCTTTAAACCGAACTGCTTTCCAAGTAGAATCACCCCTGCTAAAAAGAGCGGAATGTTAAAGCATAATTGCACGATACCTGGCTCCCAGTCCAAGAGCGCTTTCAGTATGGTACTGATTCCACTTACCCCACCGGAAGCAACCTGGTTCGGCAGTAAGAACAGGTTAAACGCCAGTGCCACAATCGCAGACCCCAACACCACATATGTATATTCTTTCACCCGTTGATACACGGGATTCACTTGATACCCATTTCTATTTTTACGACTCAAATTTAAGCCCCCCAGAATCTTTCTAAAATACACACAACGAGCAAGAGTATAGCATGCGATTATAAGGGTGTAAATGGCATTGGTATAACGTGGTAAAGCGTTAATGGAAGTCTATATAAACTACGACCGTTCCTTTCCGCTACAGTCACTCGCTTTCCACGGGACGATGCTTGAGCCTCCTCACTTCGTTGCGGGGTCTCAACCTACCGTTACCTCCCGTAGGAGTCGAGTGACTTTCGCTCCAATCCACTCATTTGTCTGTAGAAAGACTACTTTTTTTAGATTGTCCTTCAATTATCACAGTATACTTCCCCTAATTGAATGCAAAAACACCCCCAGCCGACAAAGGGCCAGAGGTGCTACCATTATCTCTTAAAGTTTCGATCTTAAATAAGCATCAATAAACGGATCCAAATCGCCGTCCATAACTGCTTGTGTATTGCCGACCTCCGTGTTTGTACGGTGGTCTTTTACCATGGAGTAAGGATGGAACACATAGGAACGGATCTGGGAACCCCAGCCGATTTCCTTCTGCTCGCCGCGGATCTCATCCAGTTCCGCCTGCTGCTCATCCAGCTTCTTTTGATAAAGCTTAGCTTGCAACATTTTCATCGCGCGCTCACGGTTTTTAATCTGGGAACGCTCTGTTTGACATGTTACAACCACATTGGTCGGGATATGCGTTATACGAACCGCGGAATCGGTCGTATTGATATGCTGTCCACCCGCTCCACTTGCACGGTACGTATCAATTTTCAGATCCTCCGTACGAATATCGATCTCAATGTTATCGTCAAACTCCGGCATAACCTCACAAGAAACAAAGCTTGTGTGACGGCGGCCAGATGAATCGAACGGAGATATACGCACAAGACGGTGTACCCCTTTTTCCGCCTTCAAATAACCATAAGCATTGTGACCTTTAATCAATAATGTCACACTCTTGATTCCCGCTTCGTCTCCTGGCAGATAATCAAGCGTCTCCACTTTAAAGCCTTTACGTTCAGCCCAACGAGTGTACATACGCAACAGCAAGGAACCCCAATCCTGTGACTCCGTACCGCCAGCACCAGGATGCAGCTCAAGAATCGCATTGTTCTTGTCATGCTCACCGCTCAACAATAATTGAAGTTCAAACTTGTTGAAATCCTCTGCTACTGTTTTCACTTCACTGCCTAGCTCTGCTTGCAGCTCCGCATCTGGCTCTTCTTTTACCAATTCATATGTCAGCTGCAGGTTTTCATAGTTCTCACTCAACTCATGAAACTGTCCTACAGGCTCTTTCAAAGCGTTCGCTTCGTTGATGACGACCTGCGCTGCATTCTGGTTGTTCCAGAATTCCGGGTTGGACATCTCATTATCAAGCTCGGCAATACGACGTTCTTTGGCCTCTAAGTCAAAGAGACCCCCTAAACTCGACTAATCGCTTAGCCATCTTTTCTAACTCGTGACGAATTTCTACTAATTCCATTTATTTCACCTCATAAAATTTTCACTAACACGGATTTAACCCTCATTAAACGAACAGGGCAACTAATAGTCTATATTATCGTATTTCACAAAAATAAAAAAGTACCTGAGTGATTGTGCTCAAAAGAAGGAGCCAGAATAACAGGGTAACGCGATTATTTCCTTTGCTAAAATAGCTATTTCAAAAGTTAATCCGAAACGCGACCGCTGGACCCATTCGAAGGGCTCATTTTCTATTTTCGGTTATTCAAACGTTGGTTTAAAAAGAACTATATTAAAGTAGTAAAAACACCGAAAAACCGCCTTTTTTCACCTTATCCTACAATAGCTATTTCAAAAGTTAATCCCAATCAGAACGGCTGTATCTATTGGGATCCCTGTATTTCTGTTTCCGCTTATTCAAACGTTGGTTTAAAAAGAACTATTTCAGAAAATATATACATCCTCTATTTACATGGAAAAAGTGAGGCCGATTAAGCCCCACTCTCCCCAAAACCACCATTAGTTTTTTCCGCAGCAGTTTTTATATTTCTTTCCGCTTCCGCAGATGCAAGCATCATTACGGCCAACGTCCATTACTTTTTTTACTGGTTTTTTCTTTGGAGGCTCTCCGCCGCTCTCTTTAGGAACAACCGCTTGGCCTTTTGCCACTTCTTCACGTTGCAGGTTGTTGCGGATTTGTGCCTTCATGACATACTTCGCTACATCTTCTTCGATAGAAGCAATCATCGTTTCAAACATCGCAAAACCTTCGAATTGATACTCACGAAGCGGATCAATCTGACCGTATGCACGCAAGTGAATACCTTGACGCAACTGATCCATAGCATCGATATGATCCATCCACTTGCTGTCCACCGCACGAAGAACGATAACTTTCTCGAACTCACGCATTTGTTCCGGTGTAAGCTCCTGTTCCTTTTCATCATAGCGAGCTTTTACTTTCACGACGATAAGCTCGGACATTTCTTCCGGCTCTTTACCGCGAAGGTCGTTAAGTGTAACTGCGCCTTCCTCTAAAAGGTTCGCATCTACATAATCAATAATTCCTTGCAGGTTCCAATCTTCCGGAACTTCCTCATTTGGAGTATAAAGGCCTACTTGACGCTCAATTGTGGAAACAAGCATTCTTTCCACCACTTCACGCAAGTTTTCGGAATCCAACACTTCAAAACGCTGCTTGTAAATGACTTCACGCTGTTGACGAAGAACATCGTCATATTGCAATAGCTGTTTACGTGCATCAAAGTTGTTACCCTCCACACGTTTCTGCGCTGATTCCACCGCACGGGAAACCATTTTACTTTGGATTGGCTGCGTATCATCCATACCCAAACGCTCCATCATTGTTTTCATATTGTCAGAGCCAAAGCGGCGCATCAGTTCATCTTCCATGGAAAGATAGAATTGCGTCACACCTGGGTCTCCTTGACGTCCGGAACGACCACGAAGCTGGTTATCAATACGACGGGACTCATGACGCTCTGTACCGATTACAGCAAGACCGCCCACCTCTATCACGCCTTCTCCAAGCTTGATGTCTGTACCACGACCGGCCATGTTCGTTGCGATCGTTACAGAACCCTTTTGACCAGCTCCAAGGATAATATCCGCTTCACGAGCATGGTTTTTCGCATTCAACACGTCATGCTTAATGCCGCGTTTTGTAAGAAGTTTAGAGATAACCTCAGACGTCTCGATTGCGACCGTACCAACAAGCACAGGTTGTCCAATTTTGTTACGTTCTGCGATATCATCCGCCACCGCATTGAATTTGCCTTCAATCGTTTTGAAAATAAGATCTGCACGGTCATCACGCACGATATCTTTGTTTGTCGGGATGGCAATAACGCTCATATTATAAATGTTACGGAACTCCTCTTCCTCTGTTTTCGCTGTACCAGTCATCCCGGCAAGCTTTTCGTACATACGGAAGTAGTTCTGGAACGTGATCGTTGCAAGAGTCATGCTCTCATTTTGGATATCCAAGCCTTCTTTTGCCTCGATTGCTTGGTGAAGTCCGTCAGAATAGCGGCGGCCTTTCATCAAACGACCTGTAAATTGGTCAACGATGACTACCTCGCCTTCCTGCACGACATAATCTACATCATGATGCATTGTTACATGAGCTTTCAATGCCTGGTTGATATGATGATTCAACGTAACATTACCCACATCAAACAGATTCTCGATGCCAAATGCTTTCTCCGACTTCGTAATTCCGTCTTCTGTCAACTGCACACCTTTTGTTTTCACATCATATGTGTAATCAACATCTTTCACCAATGTACGTGCAAATGCGTTTGCTTGGATATACAATGCTGCAGACTTCTGGGCGCTACCAGAAATAATCAATGGCGTTCGCGCTTCATCGATTAAAATGGAGTCAACTTCATCGATGACGGCATAATGAAGCGGACGCTGTACCATCTGCTCTTTGTACAACACCATGTTGTCACGCAGATAATCAAATCCGAACTCATTGTTTGTACCATAGGTGATATCCGCTTTATACGCTTCAATTTTCTCATCACGGGACAGTCCGTTCAGGTTCAATCCGACAGTAAGGCCAAGGAACTCATAAAGCTGACCCATTTCTGTTGCGTCACGGCTTGCCAAGTATTCATTGACCGTTACAACATGGACGCCTTTTCCAGTGATCGCGTTCAGGTAAACAGGCATCGTTGCCGTTAACGTTTTACCTTCCCCCGTTTTCATCTCGGAAATGTTTCCTTCATGTAAGGATACGCCCCCCATGAGCTGTACTTTATAAGGATAAAGTCCGAGTACACGCTTAGACGCCTCGCGAACGATCGCAAAAGCCTCAACCATCATGTCCTCAAGCTTCTCACCTTTTTGATAACGCCCTTGGAATTCAGCCGTTTTCTCTTTTAGCTGCTCATCCGTAAGCCTTGCCACATCAGCACTAAGGGAATCTATCTGATCCGCCATTTTTTCCAGACGTTTCAATTGACGCTTATTCATATCAAACACTTTATTTAATAAACCAAGCATACAAACGCTCCTCTGTAACTATAGTCTTATAGCCTAAATAATATATAAATTTTAACACTTATTGGGGGTGGGTACAACTTATTACCGGATTTACGACAACGTTTTCCATTTCTCGAAATTTGTCAAGAAGATTTCTGTCGAAACAACAAATATATTTTTCGCAATTGGCTATTCCATTTTTAGTAAAATGGCCCTATAATCATTCTGTCACAACAAAATTTTTGACAAAATCGGAGGAACAAAGCGTGTTAAAAAGTAAATTTTTTGTCGTTGTCCTAGCTTTTATTTTTGTACTATCTTCACTTGCTACACCTGTTGCAAATGCCTCTGGCTCATTTTTTAAAGATACAAATCTTGAACAAGCAGTAATGGACAGTCTTGAAGTGGACGAACTAGATGAGAACAGTTTCGCAGACTTCATTGAGCTATACGGTTCTGATTATGGAATCGATAGTTTAGAAGGTTTAGAGAAATATGGTACAAACCTTGTCACTTTATTTTTGGATAGCAACAACATCTCTGATTTATCTCCATTATCCAACTTGACTCAAATAGAATACCTAGATCTTTCCTATAATAATATTTCCAACATCAAACCTCTTAGCGGGTTAAAAGATTCTTTCTTATCACTTGGATATAACAACATCTCTGATATTTCTATTTTCAATGGTTGGACATCAGCATGGTTGGACCTTTCAGGTAACAACATTTCTGATATCACACCATTGAAAAACTTAACAGAAGGTGTCGTTTTCATAACGGAAAATCCATTGAACGATAAATCATTAGAATTAATTAAACAACTTGAAAAAAATGAAAATCTTATGATCATTCATGACGGCTCTAAATTTGCTGAACGCCTTTCTGGTCAATCTAGATTTGAAACAGCTGTTGAGATCTCCATGACAGGTTGGTATGAAGCAGATACAGTAGTACTTGCAAACGGATTGAACTTTCCTGATGCACTTGCTGGAGGACCATTGGCATATGCAATGGATGCACCAATCCTATTAACTCGCCCTGAAACATTACATGCAGCAACAAAAGAAGAAATCCTTCGTTTGGGAGCAAGGAAAGTAGTCATTCTAGGCGGAAAAGCAGCAGTATCGGAAAAAGTTGAAAATCAACTTAAAGCACTAGACATCAAGATTGATAGAATAAACGGTGCTGACCGTTACGAAACAGCTAAAAAAATTGCTGACCGTTTAGGGTCACAACATGACGAAGTTGTAGTAGTGAGCGGTAAGAACTTCCCAGATGCATTATCCATCGCACCTTATGCAGCGATGAATGAATTACCAATCCTACTGGTAGCACCTGACAAAGTCCCTGCTTCCACTAAAACAGTACTAAGCAAAGCTACTAAAACTCTTGTTATCGGTGGGCACGCTGCAATTGGAAAATCTCTTGAAAAAGAATTTCCTAACCACACTCGAATCTCTGGTGCGAACCGCTACGAAACTGCAGCAAATGTTATGGAAAAATTAGAAATGGATCCTATGCATGTATTTGTTGCAAACGGCAGAGGATTTGCAGATGCTTTAACTGGTTCTGTACTAGCAGGTTACTACGGTTCCCCACTTCTATTGGTTAACCCAGACGAAGCACCAGAAGCGACGATGATGGCTGTAGAAGAATACAACATCAACAACTTTACTATTTTAGGTGGAGAAGCTTCTGTACCTGAATTTGTAGTAGATCAATTGCTACGTGACTAATAGATAGATGCAAAAAAGCACTGCAAATGCGCAGTGCTTTTTCTTTTTTCTAATAATATCCCCAATACTTTAATACTTCCCTCGTCTGGGCGTCAAACCGCTCCTTCCCAGACCTCTGAAAATCTTGACCACAACTCGAATTTGTTACTTGAAAAACTCCATATGCCACACCCATACTCGAACTACTACCAGATCCATAATGAATACAGGAATCTTCAATTTCCGACCTATTTCCTAGTTCATCCACATAAAAATATTTATCCGTTACCCTTCCAGACCTCCATTCACTAGATGTCTGGTAGATGGCATACTCCTCGATACCTGAACCTTTTAAGGTTGGAAGTTCCTCCACACGTAGAGGTATCATGAAGAACTCGTCCTCTTTTGCGATACTTTCTTCATTTGGCACATTATATAAAACAACAATAGAGCCCTCATACCCCTCCGGAATTAAATAAATGTTATTCGTCTCCACCAAGTGAGAAGTTGTCTGAACATGCACACCCCAAATCGCCAAAGCAGCAAACGGAATAACACTTAGTAACTTCAAGAAATGAAGCTTCTTATTTCTGTCGTTTGGTGTATCCTTGACAACCTTGATTCCCTCATCAATAAGATAGAATAATACAGCACAAATAATTGAAAAGAATGCAAGCCCTTCTATCACGACCCCTGCTATGTAAGCTAAAAACACATATATAAAACCTGCAACAAAAACCCTGCTCTTCGCTAAACTTTTGGTTAGGAATTCAGATATAAACGAAACTGGTATACCATATATAAAATTCCCGAATAAGGCAAAAATCAGAACAAGTAAAATAAACCCTTTCTGTTCTGAATCCCATGAGCTCATAAGTAATAGACCTAGCGATAAAATAATACTTGAAAACAATGCTGCCACTAATTTTCTCAATAACATTCTTTCTCTCCCCTTTTCCAAGAGAACCATTATCCTCCAATACTCTTCCAGAATATCTTATCACACGGGGACGTGATAAACCGTTATTTTCCGACAAATACCTGCATCATTTCCCAAGAAATTACGACAAAAAAAGAGGCCCACATAGGACCCCTTTAATTTAAAGTATTCACTTTCTAATAAGACTCAATCAATCCATATTTCCCATCGTTACGCTTGTATACGACGTTGGTTTCATTAGTCGCTGCGTTTAAGAATACGAAGAAGTTATGGCCTAGCAAGTTCATCTGTAGGATCGCTTCCTCACTGTCCATCGGCTTCAGGTTGTAACGCTTCGTACGAACCAAGTCTGCTTCGTCCTCATCATCTTCCACTGCCACATGGGCTGGAGCGCCATTATCGATCACTTCGTTAAATAAGTATTTAGGTGAACCTGTATCGCGAAGCTTACGGTTGACCTTTGTTTTATGTTTTCGTATTTGTCGCTCTAGTTTATCTACGACAAGGTCTATCGCTGCATAGAGATCATCGTGACTTTCTTCTGCACGTAATACTAGGCCTGTCATAGGAATGGTCACTTCAATTTTTTGTTGGTTGTTGTAGACTTTCAGATTCACTTTGCATTCTGCATTGTCTGTGGAATCAAAATAGCGTTCAATCTTTCCGATCTTATTCTCTACATAATCTCGGATTGCTGGAGTTACCTCAATGTTTTCACCGCGTACGTTGTACTTCATAAACGAACTCCTCCTTTTGTTCCTGCTTGGATTTTCCTTGCATCCAAACAATCTGCCTACGTTTCCTTCCTTTTTATGTGGGAAGGTTAAGCTTGCATTAAGCTTATGTAAACATATTTCTACAATACCCAACAGAATTCCTGCCTAAACGTAAAAGAATTGTTAAGAATTTGTGAATGGTTTTGGATTGGCTTGTTCTTGTGGGGTGAAACAAGTATATGCGTGGAGATGGGAAAACTTTCATGTATTTTTAGTTACTACTTTCAACTTCCTGTTTCCTTTCGTTCCAGATGTTCGCTTTCCGAGGGGCGGTGCTTGAGCCTCCTCACTGCGTTGCGGGGTCTCAAGTCTACCACTATCTCCTTCGGAGTCTCACGTCTTGCACTTCAGTCAACAGGAGCGAATTGCAAACTCAAGTGTTCCCTCTTTTATAAGGAGAAAAATAAAAACCCTCCAAAAATTTATGGAGAGTTAGTGGGCGATGTGTGGGAGGATATGGTGTTGAATTTCGTTTTTCCAGTTTTCATATACTGGTTTGATATAGGTTTTCAATGCTTCTTTTTCAGGTGCGGTATTTTGTTCGAAATGCCCGATTTGTTCGAGTTCATCTACAAGTTCACCAAATTGGGCAATAATCTGAAGAGCCTCTTCGTTTTTTTCAAAAAGAAGAACTAGGTTTACGTGCGCTTCTGCAATTTTACCGATAGCCTCGTAGCTGTCTAGCACAACCTGATGAGTTACAGGTGCGGAGGCATTTTGGTTTTCGTCACTCAAATAGTCGAAAGCTTCTTCCACGGTCTCAAGCAGAGCATTATATTTCTTCAATAATAAAAATTCACCTTCTGTCAAATCAGCCATCCTGTACACCTAGTTTCTTTTGTCATAATACATTCCGTCTGCTGTTGGAGAGCTATATGCTTGTCCATATGCCTTCGCAGTCTTTTTGGATTGCTGGATTTGCGCCCACTCCTGCTTCAGCTGTTTATGGAAACTTTCAAGCTTGGGCGTTACCTGTTGGCTTGCAAGCGCAACCTTTTTCCCGAGCGCCATTTCTGTTTCTGAAAAGGGTGGCGCAAGTCGCTGAAGTAAGGAGTCTCTGACCTGCAACACCTTATCTATCTCTTCCAAGAAAGAGTCCCGGTTATCCTCGGAAGGTAATGGCCCAT
Source organism: Sutcliffiella horikoshii (assembly GCF_019931755.1). Taxonomy (NCBI): domain Bacteria; kingdom Bacillati; phylum Bacillota; class Bacilli; order Caryophanales; family Bacillaceae; genus Sutcliffiella; species Sutcliffiella horikoshii. The sequence continues at coordinate 3,793,838 of NZ_CP082918.1, forward strand.
CCAGCAGCGTCAAAAGATGGTTAGTGACTTTATCCAGGTTTTCCACGACGTTCATTACGCCTGTCCACCTTGAGCAAATGCTTGCTGGCGGTTTGCCTGGATTACCTGCTTCCAGGCATCACGGAACTCCATCATAAGTCCTTCCACTTCGTCTAGGATAGAAGGATCATTCTTAAGGTTTGCTTCAATCAGGCGACGGTTCATATAATCATACATTGTCATCATCGACTTCCCTACATCATGACTAGTATCCAATGTAACCATCAGTTCCTGAACAATTTTCTGAGCTTTAATCAGGTTCGTGTTTTTCATTTCAATTTCTCTATCTTCCATTCCCTTTTTGGCAAGTTTCATAAACTTGATAGCCCCATTATAAAGCATCAACGTCAACTCACCAGGCGTAGCGGTGTTGACGGAATTTTGCTGATAGGCTTGGTAGGGGTTTTTCATTGCCATAGTTGTTCACTCCTTGTTATCAGCCACTGAAAAATTGACTCATTAATTGCGTGGATTGTTGGTTTGATTGTCCGATAGCTTTTTCCATCGCGGTAAATTGGCGCCAGTAGCGTTCTTCGACTGTTTGCATTCTGCGTTCGAATGCGGAGATGCGTTGGTCGACGTTTAATAGTTCACGGCCGATGGTGAATTGTTGGGCGGTACGGCTTGCGTTGCCGGCGCGTGCTTCTATTCCAGATATGGTGGATTCCGCTGCATCACGTAACTTCCGGGCTATCCCCAGTCCTGTGCCGTTTTCACCGTTTGAGGTGAACATCTGCATTACTGAATTTGGGTCATTAGCAATGGCCGATTTCAGCTTATCCTCATCAATAATAAGCTTTCCTTTGTCCCGATAATTCGAGCTTGTTGTTATCCCGAGCTGAGCAAGTTGATCATATTGTCCAGTTAATCCTGAAACGTTCTCATACAAAGCCGATCTCATTTTGCCTAATCCGGAAGATAAGATGGAATCATTTCGGAGCAACCCACTTCTTGCCTTCTCTTCCCACTGTTCAATCTGTTTTTCCGACAATGCTTCTTTTTCTTCATCCGATAACGGTTTGTAATCGCGATAGACAGGTTCACCAGTCTTGCCGTTGATTTTTTCAATCAGTTCATTGTATTTAGTGATATAGTCCTTTATTGCATTGAAGGTCTGATCGGTGTCGTTCGCGACGTTAATGTTCGCTGACTCACCTGGTGCCATATTTTCTTTTAGATTAAAAGTCACACCGTTAATAGTGAAAGTGTTAGAATTACGCTGAGTGGTCACTCCGTTAATTGTAACAGATGCAGCCGTACCACCATTCTCATTGCTTTGATCAAGATTCATGACACCTGTTAAAAACGCCCCTTGAAATTCAATTTCTCTGCCAGCATCATTGAAATTACCGGCCTCCCTTTTACTTAAGACTAAACCACCGTTATATTCATCATAAAACGCAGTAAGTCCAATGGAAGAGGCGTTTATTTTGGAAACCATTTCGTCCATCGTAGTGTCTGCATGGAAATTAAACTCGTTATCCTGCGCTTCCCCTGCCTGGTTGTAGGTTGTGATGGAAAAACGATAATTAGCAGGCACTTCCACCACTGCCCCATCATCTAAGGTGTTATTAAAAACGATCTCGCCTGTCGTTTCATTGTAATATGCTTGATTTTTTCCGGTTTCAAACTGGTCTGCACTGTCCACCATCGTATAGGTAATCATTTCATCTGCACTATTTTTCACTTTAACTAAGGACATATCGTCTCTGTCAAGTCCAGTCCCAACTTGAATACGATCTGTAGCTCCAGTTAAAGTGGTGGCAGGAACGATTGGTGTGAGCAAATCATAATTTGCAATTTCTCCCCTTTGCTCCCATAGACTTTTTGTGGTATCAAGCTTGTTTGTACCCTCCATCATGGAAGAGGTAGAGCTATTTGTGGCTACTGTTGCAACCTGAGCATCTGTAATAGTATAGGAAACATTCGCTGCAGATGTAGTAGCTGTAGCCGAAACCTTGTTGTTTGTAGAAGTTACCTGTTTTTGCGAGTAGGTACGTTGCAATGTCATATCAAAAGAAAGATTACGGAAATCGTTCAATAATCTATTTGTCTCGCGGTAGTCATCCCGCTTCCACTCCAACAGTTGCTTCTGCTGTGTCAGTTTATTCATTGGCATACGCTGGGCTTTCATTAGGTCACTGACCATCTGATTAATATCCAACCCACTTTGAAATCCGGTTAATCGCATATTTTTCACCGCCTATATCTTTTTATCAACGAACAACCCCATATACTCGGTCATCGCCGCATACATATCTAAAAACTTCTTGGAAGGAATCTCCCTTATAACCTCATCAGTGGCAGCATCCACCACTGTCACATAATACTCATTCAAATCATCATGTAGCTCAAACCGTACAGATACATTCATCGGCTTCATAAAATCGTTCATTCCGTCGACGATTGTTTCCATCTGTTTTCTGATCTGTTCAGGATTAGCCTGCTTTGTTTGATCAATTGATACATCGACTTTAGTTGAAACTGTTCCTTGATTTTGTGCTCTAGTTGCGGGATCTATGATGACGCCTCCAATTGGCGAAATGTGCATACGGGTCCCCTCCGTGAAATATATACTCTATTAGTATTATCGGATAATAGTCTCGAACTTAAAGAAGAGATTTAAATTTATTCTTGATACCTTCAAACCCGATGTCTTTAAAATCTTCTGGTAGTATTGGCAAAAATGCGTATCCATCCTGCTTTCTGTAGTAATCTATTTTTCTATCAGCCTTTTCTTTGTAGCCCTTGTATTTATTGCTATGATAGAGTCCGAAATATTCTACAATAATGGTTTGTTGTCCTTGATTGATTATCCAGTCCGGGTAGTAGCCCTCATTACTTGATGGGTTAATAAATTTAATCTTTTCTCTTGTAATTACTGCTTCCTGCAACCATCCACAAAGGAAGTTGTGGATTTGCAACTCTTCCATGGAATCACAGAGCTGACCGTCGACTCCCACTAACAATTTGAATTCTTCAGGAGAGAATGTATATTCCGGAAAGGCTTCCGTAATCCAAAGGTGAAATTTGCTATCATAATGTCGATCTACCAAACTAATAAACCTTGGGAAAAACTTTCGAAAATAAGACCTTGTTAGAGCGGGAAGGTCCTCACGCGAAATGCTTCTCTTTTCACAAAAGGAACGTAATGCTTGAATTCTATTTTCCCTACTGTACCAATACCTATTAGGGACCCGCTGGAATTCTGTTACTTCAAATTGCCCTGGATATAGTGTGTTAACCAGTTCAATAGGTGAGGCATTAAATTCTTGAATGAGTCCGTATAGACCTTGTTCTCGGAAAAAGGATTTCGTGAAGTATTTGGGTATATCATGATGAGGAATATTGTGTTTTTTAAGTAGTGAGTCGATAGTTGTTTTTATATTGTGGATATCTTTCCAATATCTATTGGTTTTGCGGAATTGATCTAACGTGAAATCTGATGGGAAAAGGGATAATAATAATTGAGAGGGTGAGCCATTATGTTTTTTTAATAGAGTAGACAATCCATACTTAATTAACATCTCTTGAGTGACTTTAATTGGTAGTTGGTTAAAGTTAATGTTTTCTTCATTAATAATCTCCATAATTCTTTTTCGAGCATGATTAGGGTTATTCCAGTACCTTTGAGGAACGCTCTCAAAATCAGAGACATTAAATTCATCAGGGTATAAAGCATTTATTAAGCGAAGCGGAGAATGGCCATATCTTTTTAGCGGATTAGAAAATCCCCAACTTACTAGAGTCTCCACCTTTGCTACCTGAGGAATATCTTGGTGAGTATACCCTTGTTTCTGAAGGCATTGCTCAAAATATGTCTTTATATTTTTTGTGTCAGACCAGTACCCTTTTGTCACTCTTTGAAAATTAGTCTCTACAAAGCAATCTTTATACACAAATTTTATTAATTTTGGAATAGAACGATAATGATTTAAAAGTCCAAATAACTTATACTCCTTGAATGATTTAGTAGTTAATAACGGTATTTGTTCACGCTTTGATTGTATGATTCCCTCAACTGCATATCTGAAAATAAGAATAATGTTTTCTTTATTTTCTAATGTACCCTTAGGAAAAGACTTCCTTTTACCTCTTAGGATTTCCATATAAAACTTAACTACTTCTTTTTTCATTATTTCGTCTAAAGGCATTGAACGATAGATATCTAAATTATCCAATTGATACACCTCCTATAATTCAATTATACCACAGAAAGAACATATGTTCTGAACATAGACAAAGAAAAAACCCGGAGTATCCAGGCTTTTTCTTGTAAAGATTAACGAAGAAGTTGTAAAACGCCTTGTGGTTGTTGATTCGCTTGCTTTGCGACTATGTCTTTCGATCATAGAATAGACTATATCTTCATCCTATTAATATAGGAGCTGGGCACTTCGAACAGTTAGACTGACCTACGAGATTCATAGTCATAGCTCTCGCCTTAGACCGTGTTCTCTAGTCGTTGAACCTTCTCCATCCTTTCGGAACAGGAGCTTGGCTGCTGATTATCCATTTTTTATCCTCATCATTTTCAAACCGTCACGCTTACCGTTTCCAGTTTCGTTGTGGTTGAAGAAGCTTTAGGAAGTTCCAGCAATTCACCCAGTTATACTCTAGCTCGTTACCGTGCTAGACGCCCTCTAATCATCATCTCAAGAGTTGAAGTACACCTTGAGGCATTTGATTCGATTGAGCTAACATCGCTTGTGATGCTTGTGAAAGAATAGAATTCTTTGTTTGCTCCATCATTTCTTTCGCCATCGTGCGAACATTTACTTTCATAAATGACTAGACTATATCTTCACCCTCACACATTTGTAGGGGTCGGGCACTTCGGATTCACAGTGCTGATGGACACCATTTCACCTATGGATTTCATCATCATAGCTTTTCGCCTTAGATGGTTTATCCTAGTCGTTGAACCTTCTCCACCCTTTCGGAACAGGAGCTTGGCTGCTGATTGCCAAATCTTTTCTTTTTTTCAAACCTTCACGCCTGTCGTTTCCAACTACGTTGTGGCAAGAAAAGCTCTAATGGGTTTCCAGCAATTCACCCGATAATAATCGCTAACCGTTACCAGTCAGGACGACTGTGCTTGTTGCTGCCTATGCAGCTAAAGCATAATCAACGTCACGGATACGAGATTCCGCAGCTGTTAGGTTTTCAGAAGATGTGTTTAGGTTGTTTATTGTGTGCTCCAGACGGTTCTGAACGGATCCTAAGTTAGCTCTTTCAGTAGAAACAGTTTTTATTGCATCATCTAGTGCTTCTACAGATAATTGTGCTTTATCTTTACTTAAAATATCGTTACCGTTTACTCCTAGAGCAGTTGAATCCATATTTCCAATTGATAAGTCAATCGTTTGATCTTTGTTTGAACCTATTTGGAATTTTGCTGCAGTTGCCGTTACTGCAATCGTACTATCTGCATCTCCACCAAAACTTGTTGTAGTTAGTGCATTATTAGCAGTAAAGGAGAAACCTAGTTTATCAAAATTAATTGTACTTGAATTTGTCCCTGTTGGGGCAATAATATTATCTAAAACTTGTGTTGTTGAGTTTCCATCACTATCAGTAAATGTAGCAGTTAACTCAACTCCGGTAGTACCCGCAGCTGATGATAAAACTATGTTACCTACCCCTGAACCACCAACATTGTAACTAGTAACACCTGAAGCAGCTACAATATCTGCACCCGCAGTAGCTGTAGCTCCAAATCCACCTTTTAATAGCGTTTTGGTATTAAATTGTGTTTGGTCTGCAATACGAGTAACTTCACTTTTCAGTTGTTGGAACTCTTTATCAAGAGCACCTCTATCATCGTCTGTATTTGTCTCATTTGCAGATTGGACTGCTAACTCACGCATACGCTGTAGAATATCATGCGTTTCGTTTAAAGCTCCCTCGGCTGTTTGAATCAAAGAAATCAAAAATGTTATCGCAGTGGCTTTTTATCCTCTGCTTCTTTATGTTTCCATAAAGTTCAGGTCATATCTTCACCCCGTTAGGGTGCCCCGCGCTCGTGGGTGGGTTATCGGTACGGTTCCTCACCACCTGACCGTCACACCTTCCTAGCTACTGCTTTCCCGATTCACTAGACTTGGCTCGGTATTGCCCACCATCCACTTCTCAGTTGGTTTGGGGTTCCACCGAATTCACGGAGTTTTCATTTAAGCATTGCTGCTTAAAGCGGCATTTCTATTTACCGTCTTGTGCATTTCGGGAAGCTTGATCAAGACCACGTACTTGCGCTCTCATTTTCTCAGAAATCGCCAAACCTGCAGCATCGTCCCCAGCACGGTTAATACGTAAACCAGAAGACAATTTCTCCATAGACTTCATTTGGCCTGCAGTTGCAGAACCCAATTGACGGTGCGTGTTCAACGCAGCGATATTGTGATTAATTCTCATTATATTTTTCCTCCTTGAGTTGTCGCCGATTTCACGTCCTTGTGTAATCGGTGTTAGATTTGCAGATAGGTCAAAAGTCGGCCGCTTTTTGATTCTATTTGCTTACATGTTTTATATCGGCCTATCTCGACAACTGTTAATAGGGTTGGAGAGAATTTTTTACAGATTGCATCATTTTTTTAGTTGGTTGCTTAAAGCTTGCAGTAGATCCAGGGAGGAGTGGGATGCTGCGTTGTTTTCCTCTTGAATGGAAAGGTAGATTTCTTTTCTATGTATCTCGATATGCTTTGGTGCTTGGATGCCGAGCTTTACTTGGTCACCATTTATACTGAGGACGGTAATCTCTATGTCATCACCAATTTTAATGGCTTCGTCTTTCTTGCGTGTTAATACTAGCATGCGGTCTCCTCCTTTCTATTTTGCTATCGCTTCCGGAAACAGATTATGCTTCGTCTGATAAGGACTGCCTGTCAGGATTACTTGTTTACCAAGCTTCTTTTTCACGTTTATCACGACTGGTGCCTGTAAATTGGCTGTCGTTAAATGGAAGGGGTCTACCATAGTCAAAACAGTATAAACAGTCACATCTTCAGCTGAATCAAGTTCGAGGGCATTCACCGCCTGATTCTCTAAATTAAAATCATACTCTGGGTAGAAAGTGAATGGATTCGTCAACACAAATCCGAGATCAGGTGTCTGGACCGATTGCAAAATAAAAAACGTTCCGTCCTCTGAAAAAGGAATCACCGCGAACTCCTTCTCCTCCAAAAAACCTGGCAGCCCATTCGGGAACCTGATCACTTCTTCTTCCAACACTTCTATCAATCCATGATACTTCGTTTCTATTTTCATCGTTTCACAACCTTAAATTTTTTGTTCGTAGCCGCCTGTGCCGACATGGCGCAGGTTCTCAAAATCTATCTCCAATGATGGATGATTGGCCAAGCTGACCTGTGTCGAACCAGGTGTGTAATCGTGTACCGGTTTGTTTATCTTCGCATCTATTATAGGTTTTCGTTCTTGCACATCAATTTCCACTTTGCCTGGTACATAATTTATTTTCACACTAAAGTGCGATGGAATCCAGCCAATGTTGAATTCTTTTGGAAGACCCTCACTGTTTCTCTTAGCCTGACGAACAATAGCTCCACCGCCATTTTCAATCTGCATCAACTCGTTTCCGTCCTGCGCAACCCGTGCCAGACCTGCCAACCAGTCCTGCCGTCCAAGCTGCGCCGCTTCTTCAATGCGCCTGCCCACACTCTTCAAATCCATATCCTCTCTCGCCTGGGTCTGATCTATCGTCAACCTCCCAGGCGTTCTCCTCATCGTCAACTCTGCCTTAGGTTGCTCAATACTCAACTCCGCTCTCGGCTTCTCAATTTTCTGAACAGGCTTTTGAATCTGCAACTCAGTTTGCGCAAACGTCGACCGCAACCGTATTTGAGGAAATAGCATGTATCCACCAGCTCCTTCATACCAAAATAAAAACTGCCCCAGAAACAACTGCCATCAAACAGCTCCCTCCAAGACAGTTCCTCACCCTACCTTAAAAAATCCAACAACGTAGGCTGAATCACACGCGCACCCACACCAAGAGAAGCGCGATGCACGCTCTCCTGCGACGTCAAATCCGTAATGACCTTCTCTATATCTGCATCTTCATTATCAGACAAGATTCGTGTAGCCACCACTTCCTGATATCCAATGCGATTGTCTACCATTTCCAACCGGTTGTAACGGGCACCTAATTCCGAACGCTCTGCTGAAATCGTATCAGCAGCCTTATCAAATCGTCCCATCAGATTCTTCAAAGCATCCGTATCACTGGTCTCAAGTGCCGACTGAAGTCCATTCCAAATCTCCATCATGTCCTTATTAAATACATTTTCTGTATTGATATTGGACTGTAGCTTGATGCCACGGGAAACCTCCACCTCGAACGGAGAGTTTTCCGTGCTTACAGACGTAGGATCATTTGCGTCCGTGATACGAGGCTTATCAATTGCTGTGCCGTTGAAAATGTATTTTCCCGCAACCTGCGTGTTAGCAACCTGCACAAAATCATGTTTCAGCTGCTCAATCTCTTTTGCCATCGCCTGACGATCTTCTGGAGAATATGTATCATTGGAACCTTGCACCACTAACTCACGCGCACGGTGCATGACACTTTGCACGTGATCCAATGCCGCTTCGGAGTTTTCCATCCAGGCATACGATTCACTTAGGTTCCGTTTGTATTGTTCAAGCTCCGTCAAGTTTGTACGGTAGTACATCCCTTTCATCGCCACGACCGGGTCATCGGATGGTCTGGAGATTTTTTTACCTGTAGAAAGCTGTTCCATCAGTTTGCCCATTTTACCGTAGCTTGTGCTTAATTGACGCAGTGAGTTCTGCGTCAGCATGCTCTGTGTTACTCGCATCTATCTAACCTACCTTCCGCCTATTCCCATGCCGTTTATTATTTTATCTAAAAGTTCATCCGTTAACGTGATCATTCTCGCAGATGCGTTGTATGCATGCTGGTACTGAATCATGCTTGTCATCTCTTCATCCAGTGACACGCCACTTACCGATTGTCGACGCTGATCTACTGCAAGCTTCAATGTCTCACTATTATAGGAAAGTCGATTTGCTTCCTGAGCATCTACTGCCAATCCGCCGATGACACTCTCATAATAGTTTTGGAAAGTAGTAGACACGCCATTTAACTGAAGCGAACGGGCTTTTACTTCTGCAAGAGCTACTGCGTTGCTGCCATCTCCAACACGCCCACCGACCTGTCCGACTTTCGGGATGTCTACATTGATGAAGTTCCCTTTTGAAACATCTTCAAGACGAACCTTATCCAAATTAAAATCAACCGATGGGTTTCCGTTCTCGTCCGTGAACTCCTCAGACAATCCAGCTCCCAGTTGTTCAAGACTTGCAAAATTACCCGAAGTTTTCAGTTCTTGTTTTGGCGACTGCGCTGCATCATAGACCGTATAAGTAAACTGCTGAACCCCAGCAGCATCTACAGTAGACTGCACAGTAACAGAGACATTTTCCACGCCGTTAAAACCATGAAATTCCCCTGTTGTGATGATCCCTTTGTTGTAGCCCGAAGCCGCGATATTGTCCAAGGATTGAACGATATCCGCTGAAACAGTGAAAAGTTTTGCCGCATCCTTTTTGTTATCAGCACTAATGTCTGTATTTTTAAACTCAAAGAACTTGAACGCCGTATGCTCTCCGGTCTCTATACTTGAAATGCTCCAGCCCGATTCATGAACCCTGTTAATCTCCTGGGCAAATTCATAGGCCACTGTATCAAGATGGTTTAGCATATCAGGGTATAGACCCTTTTCTGTATTGCCTTCCATGAAGCCGTAGGAATCTATTAGGCCGCGCAGTTTACCGGAAGCCTGCATGCTGCCAATTCCAAAGCTTGTATCACCAAGGCTGTATCCGTCCACCAGTTCCGTATCATAACGATACTCTAGTGATAGGCTGTTCACTTTAAGTGTTGTTGCATCGACCAGGTTGCCGATTTTGCGACCAGAATCGTCTACCATATCAATAGTAAACTTTCCTTCCGCGATACTGCTAGGATTGCCGCCACTGCCTACTGTAGAAGTTTTTATATTAACCAGCTGGGATAGCTCGTCCACTAACCGGTCCCTTTCATCGTAAAGGTCGTTAGCAAGATATCCATGTGGCTCAATTTCACCAATTTGCTTATTAATATTATTTATCTGTTGGCTTAGTGCGTTAACTTGCTTCAGCGTGACATCCATCTCATTTTTAATATCACCTTGAACCGAGCTCAGGGAATCTGATAAGAATCGGAACGTTTCAGAAACCGCCAATCCGCGCTGCCTCACTACAGAACGTGCACCTGCATTAGTAGGATTGACCGCCAGATCTTGAAACGACTGCCAAAAACGATCTAATGTCGTAGAAAGTCCTGTCTCTGATGGTTCGTTCATGATCTCTTCCATCTTTTGCAGCGAATCTGCACGAGATTCCCAATAGCCAAGCTTATTGTTTTCCCCGCGATACTGGGTATCCAGGAAACTCTCCCTCACACGTTGGATGCTGCCCGCTTCTACCCCTGTCCCAATCTGCCCCGGAATCTGAGGACGATTTAATGATGGAGCTGGATATGGCTCGGTTTGAACGAAATTCACCCGTTGTCTCGTATAGCCAGGGGTGTTGGCATTGGCAATGTTGTGACCAACCGTCTGAAGGGCAGTTTGCTGGGTAACCAGACCACGTCTCGCAACTTCGAGACTATGAAATGTTGAACGCATAGATGTTCCTCCTAAGCTCTTGAATCGAATAGCGAGCGCGCTGGAGCACTGACACTTTTTTTCGTATTCGCAGGTTTTTCGTAGTTTACCGCATTCGGCTGCGGATTTAAGGTATTTAAGGTCATCGTGACGAATTGTAGGGATTGCTGAAGCAGGAGCTGATTAAGCTCGTTTTGATTTTGGATGTTGCCAATTGTTTCAGTCAGCCTAGCTTTCAGGTCTTGCAGGGCACTTTTTTCCGATGGGGTGGCCATTTCCGCAAGCTCAGTTACCGTTTTTCCCTCTGACAGCTCCGTTCGTTGCTTCTCTAGCTGGACTATCGCTCGCGTATATTGTTTTTCTTCCCTTGTAAGCTGTTGTAATTCTTCTACCTTGTTCGCCTTTACAATCTCTTCTTTCCGCACAGTAAGTTCATAGAGGTAGGCATGCAAGGTCAGCATTTTTTCGAGTATGGTTATGATGGTTGGAATCGACATAATTTCTCCTTGTTTTGTGGCTCTATTATTTATTAAAATAGTAATCAATCATCTTGTTGGCGATGGCTTTTGAGTCAACTTGATAAGTGCCGTTCTCCACAGAGACTTTCAGTTTAGCGATTTTCTCCTGACGAGCTTCGGTGAATAGGGAACGTTCTTGCAGTTCTTTTGCTCTACTCGATATTTCTACCTGGTCGCTTTTTGTCTGATTCGCTTTTGCAGCATGTTGCTGTTTCATTTGATTTTTATATGGGTTAATCCCTGAAGGTCCTAAATTGTTTATTTTCATTTAATATCCCTTCCTTCCGAACAGTTTGTCTATCTATTTTATCGGCACAGTGGCCAGAATGTTTATTAAAACTTCTTATTTAAAACGTGGTATGTTTTTCCTTCTTCACGGATTGCACGTTTTCTTTCTTCTTCGCGCTCTAATTCAGAAAGCTGTCCGTGTATATCCTTTTTACAGCCCTGACAAAGCTTGTCTTCTCTAATAATCCTACCACAACGGTCGCAAGGATAACCTAAATTCGGAAAATGAGCGAGTTGAATTCGGCCTTTTCTTATAAACTTTATAATTATATATTCCTCTACTCCCGTGCCCTCCTCGACCTGATCCATCGTTGCAGTCCTGTTTTCTCGTTGGCGGATGTATTTGTAAACAGTATTGTACTTCGCTTCCTCTTCTTTATAGCACGTTTCGCATACCTCCCGAAACGCATTTTTCACATAAATCTGACCGCAGTTTGGGCAATTATCTAGTTGAGACATAACGCAACTCCCTTTCGAGCAATGAATTCTTACTCTTTATATCGTAAGGGACGGCAAAATGTTAACTGCGAACAAGCGTGTAGGAGGAAATATCCTTTGCACCGGCGTCTTTTAGGACTTTTGCCGCCATTCGTACTGTGGTTCCTGTTGTGTAGATGTCATCTATGAGGAGGATGCTTTTACCCTTTACCGGTTCTGGGTCTGGGACGTAGAAAGTATTCTCCCGTTCCATTCTCTCTTTTCGTGCTTTTTTTGATTGTTTTTCTGAGTTGAATCTGGAGAGTAGTTCTTCCGGCTTACCAGGTAAAAGCTCTGCCAAAAGAAGCGACTGATTAAAGCCACGGTCATATTTGCGATCTGCACTTAAGGGGATGGGGACAAGAATAGGATTCTCTTTATTCCTTACCGCCTCAAACGTTTCACGGAACGCTTTCTTGAAACTTTTTACAAATGTGGCATCTCCGCGGAATTTATATCTCGCTAACACTTCTTTCATATGGTCATTGTAATGGTATACGGACCGGTTCCACTGGAGAAGTCCGGTTGCGGATAGATCGTTTTCCCATCTAAAACAGTCGGAACAGAGATCTCCATGTCGATTGTCTAGTGCCACCATCGCCCACTCCCGACCACAAATTCTGCAGAGTTCTCCTGCGATTTTTTGAAAAGCACTTTCACACTCCTCGCAAACAGGGTTATGCTTTTGTAATCCTAGGAATGCGGCCCATCCAAACAAAGAAGAAACATCACCATGACAAATCAAGCAATTCCTCATTGGAAGAAGCCTCCCTTTCGTGCTTGATAATTCATCTTTCTAATTTGGTCAACCGCGGCTACCATTTCATTTGTCTTACCGTAATGAAAAAAACGGACGTCTCCACTCGGATATTGACTGCTGCGGCCAACCCTGCCAGCGATTTGCACGAGAGCACTTTCTGTAAAGACATCTTCCTCCGCTCCAAGCACTCCTACTTGGACGTTTTCTACCGTCACGCCACGTTCTAGAATTGTTGTGGTTACTAGTATTTTTATTTTACCTTCTCGGAACATCGTTACCTTCTCTTTTCGTTCAGTGTCCTTTGAATGCACACCCGCTACGAGGTTTCCATGTTCCTGAGTTAAAATTTTCACTACTTTTTCTAAAAGAGCTATGTTGGGGACAAACAAGAATATAGGGCTTCCCTTTTCCATATGTTTTCTCACCCATACACGGACATTAGCCGGTAGCAGGCCTTTTAGGATTTTCCTTTCCCATTTCCCACACCACATTAGTGTAGGGACTGGCAGTGGTTGTTGGTGGTACCTAGCCGGAATTACCACTGATTCCAAACTCTTAGCACTGACTTCCCTCTGAATTTTTCTCGATGGAGTGGCACTTAAGTAGATAAGACTCCCTTCTTCTTTTCGTGCTTTTTTTTCTGCATACTCAAGCGTTGAATCTATGGAAAAAGGAAAGGCATCGACCTCGTCAATGATGAGGGTATCAAATGCTCGGTAATAGCGGAGTAACTGGTGGGTCGTGGCGATGGTTAGTAAGGCATTTTTCGTTCTGTCTTCGCTGCCTCCATATAAAGTGACAACTTCGATGTTTGGAAAAACTTGTTTTAACCTTGGGGATAGTTCTAATACTACGTCCGTTCTTGGTGTGGCAATGCAAACACGGCCGCCTTTGCTTATTGCCGTTTCGATTCCCTTGAAAAGAACCTCGGTTTTTCCTGCCCCGCAAACTGCCCAGACGAGGAGAGATGTGTTGGACTGGATTGCTTTGACAACTCGGTCGGAGGCGAGTTGCTGACCTTTGGAGAGTGTGCCTTCCCACGAGAGGTTTACATGTTGACCCATTGAGCGAGGCTGCGGTCCTATCCACGAGATAAGCGGGGTGCATTCACTTACCCGTCCCATCATGATGCAATGGCGACAATAGGTGCACATTTGGTGACAGCGGGCACAGTTAAACGAAGCAAACAGGTTTTGATCATTGTTACCACATCGATTGCATTTGGTTCCTGTTTTGGTGGAGTGGATTCCATAATCCAGCTTTAAATATCCGTTTTGGTAATGCGTTTGGAGAGTGTCGTGGGTGAATGGGAGTTCGTCTGCTAAAAGTCTTTTGCAGGAGAGGAAGTGTTGGAGGTCTTGATTGAAGGGGAATGTTTCCTGGATGGGAGGTTGCTGAATATTAGGGATATCGGAGATTCTTCGGGTGTGGTCTGAGTTTTGGTTGGTGAATTTTATTATGTTATTCCTTGTTTGAGTGAAAAGCATTAGTATCCTCCTTGGATTCTGAATTTCAGTATTTGATGGGCTTCTTCTCCGCCCGTTTTGTTAATATTATTGGTGAAACGATCTGAGGAGCCCTCTCTAAGCCCGTTCTGCTACATTTTCGCTTCAAACGGTAACAGAGACGCCTTCTCTAAGACCGTTGTGTCAATTTTCACTGTCAAACGGTCACTGATATATATAACAAAAAAGACACCCTAAGCAACTCCCTGCTCCTGATGTCTTTCCAATCTCGAAGTTGTATCTATAAAACCCTACCGCTTATACCACCCAAGCCCCAAAGCACCTTCACCAAGATGCGTTCCTATTACCGGGCCGAAATAGCTCAAGAAGAACTCCACGTGAGGGTACTTCTGTTCAAGCTCTTTCTTCATCTCTTCTGCTTCTGCTTCACGATTCGCATGGATCACACACGCGCGCATCGGTACTCCCAAAGAAGCATCCTCATCAAACAGATCATGAATTCGCTTGACCGCTTTTTTACGAGTACGAATCTTCTCAAACGGAACGATTTTCGTATCGACAAAATGCAACAGCGGTTTGACCTGCAAAAGGCTTCCGACAATCGCTTGAGCGCTGCTTAGACGGCCACCACGTTGTAAGTGAGAAAGGTCATCTACCATAAAGTAAGCACGGTCAGATTCTTTCATGACGTTCAGTCGCTCCATAATTTGCTCTGGGGACTTTCCTTCTGCGGCCAATTCCGCCGCTTCTAATGCGTAGAAGCCTTGGATCATGCAGCTGATCTCGGAATCAAATGCATACACATCAATTCCATCCACCATATCACCTGCTGCAACCGCACCTTGGTATGTGCCGCTAATGCCGCTTGAAAGATGAATGCTCACAACGGCGTCATAGTCCTTTGCAAGTTTTTCAAAAAGGGAAACAAACTCGCCGATTGCCGGTTGTGACGTGGATGGCAGTTCTCTGCTGTTTTTGACCTCTTCGTAAAATTGCTCTACTTTGATGTCAACTTCCTCTTGGTACGATTCATTCCCGAAAATTACATTTAGCGGGATCATATGTATGTCATGCTTTTCGCGTAATTCTGCTGAGATGTAGGCAGTACTGTCTGTAACAATCGCCGTTTTCATATTGTAGACCTTCCTTATACTAAAGTATTTCTATTATCTATTATAGATTGTACATGAAACGCCAATAAGTTTCATCTATTGTTTGTTTTTTATTGGGAAAGGACAAGCCTCACACCAAAACCCCACAAAAAAACCCTGGAGAACTAAATCCCCAAGGCTACCTAACCTCTACCCAGCCATTCTTGATTGCTACAACAACAGCTTGTGTACGGTCATTTACATTCATTTTTTGAAGGATGTTACTTACATGGTTTTTAACCGTCTTTTCACTGATGAATAATGCTTCCCCGATTGCCTTGTTGCTCTTTCCGTCAGCCAACAGCTGCAGCACTTCGCATTCTCGACGAGTCAACAAGTGAAGCGGGCGGCGAATTTCAATCTGTTGATACGTTGTTGCCGTCGAGCCGCCACCATTGCTTCCACGTGAGCCGCTTCGCACACCATTTTCCGTTAAGCGACGGTATTCCCTTACAAGGTTATGCGTTACTTTCGGGTGAAGATAAGACCCGCCATCAGCAACCACCTTAACTGCATCCACTAATGCATCGGCATCCATCTCTTTTAAAAGATAGCCGCGTGCACCTGTTTGCAGTGCGTGTGTAACGTAATTCTCATCATCATGAATGGATAGTACGATGACCTTTGCTTCCGCGTTTGCTTCCACTAAACGTCTTGTAGCCTCCACACCATTTACTTTTGGCATGTTGATGTCCATGATGATGACGTCTGGATCATGCTTTTCCATTAGTTCCAGCGCTTCTTCTCCATCGTCACCTTCTGCCACAACGTGAAAGTTTGTTTCAAAATCAAGAATGCGTTTAACTCCTTCACGGAAAAGCTGATGATCATCAATAATCACGATTTTTGTCGTATCCATTCCTCTCATCCTCCCAAATACATCTTTAGCCTAACGGAATTTTGATGAAGACGGTGGTTCCTTTGCCAGAGGAGGATTGGATGTCCATTTCTCCGCTGATCAGTTCCACTCTTTCTCTCATTCCAATTAAACCAAACGACTTTTCTTTTTTTTCTGTCGTATCAAATCCTACTCCGTCATCTTTTACAATGACAATGATATGGGTAGGTTTCACTTCTAATTTTACATAGATGGAGCTTGCCTCAGCATGCTTTATGGCATTTGTCAGCGACTCCTGTACAAGACGGAACACTGCTACCTCAAGGTTCGAGGAAATACGGTGTTCCACTCCGAGGTTCATAAATTCAATCTGCGGATATCCATTATGATAATCCTCGATAGTCGAAATATATTTCTTTAAAGTAGGCACTAACCCAAGATCGTCGAGTGCCATTGGTCGAAGGTCGTAAATAATCCTTCGCACTTCATATAGAGCGGAGCGCACCATTACTTTCAGGGAGCGGATCTCTGAAAGAGCTTCCCCAGGGCCCCGCTCCCGGAAAGTCCGGTCAATCAAATCGGAGCGCATCATCACATTGGCCAGCATTTGCGCCGGTCCATCATGAATCTCTCGAGAAAGACGCCTGCGTTCCTCCTCTTGCGCTTCCATGATTTTAAAGCCAAAATCACGTTTCTCAGAGGCATCGGCAATCATCTGGCCTACTTGCTGAAGATCTCCTGTGACGTAATTTAAAATCACGGACACTTGACTAACAAGGCGATCTGCTTTCGTAATGGTTTCTTCAAGATTCAAAAGCCTGCGTTCAATCTCATTTCTTCGGTTGCGAAGCTGGGCCTCTTTTTGCGAAATTGTATGAAGCTCCAGTTGCAGCTCATGTGCATGGTCATATGCTTGTCTAATTTGATCTTCTGTATAATTTTTAAACTGTCTGCTCACTTCTGAAAGACGGTTTCTTGCATGCCGGACCTGAACCTCCAGCTTGTCCTGTTTATGGATAAGCTGTGCCACTTCCAGCTTGACCGCATTCAATTCTTTTCCGAGGTTCTCAAATTCCTTGCGGGAGCTTTCCCCGATTTCAAAAATCTCGTCCTTACTCACTTCAACGGTTTTCACCATCTGTTCAATAATCATGTCTAATTGTTTAGAGTTTATAACTTTCCGAGACATAGGACATCCTCCAAAAGACCCTGTATTCTTAAAAGAATATCGCGAATACTTCTTTATTGTTATAGTACATTATACCCAAAAGGAAGAAAGACACTATATGCTATATCATTCCAAATCTTCCAAACCTTTGTGGGGGTACCTGTCGAATATTGTCCACACTTTATTATATCGGACCAAAGTTTTACTTGTATAACATTATTATTACAATCGGATTAAACTTTGTCGATTTTTGCCACTAAAAGGAGTTATGGACTATATTTTATTTGATGTCCCTTCACCCAGCACTTATAATAGATGGAGTATGGCTTATTTTTATCATCATACAAAAGTGCCAATCATTAAAGGAGAGTTGTCAGATTGCTATCTCACTACTATACCGTAAAAGGCCAAGGAGAGCATGAAATTACCATTCAAAAATCAAGATTCATCGCTCACATAGCCCGTGCAACAACTGAAGAAGAAGCCCAAAGCTTCATCCAAGAGATAAAAAAGAAGCACTGGGATGCAACCCACAACTGCTCTGCCTATATGATCGGAGAAAATAATCAGATTCAAAAGGCCAACGACGACGGTGAACCAAGCGGCACTGCAGGCGTTCCCATCCTCGAAGTCCTTAAGAAAAAAGATCTAAAAGACACTGTAGTAGTCATTACCCGATATTTCGGCGGCATTAAACTAGGTGCAGGAGGACTTATCCGCGCTTACGGAAAAGCCACTTCAGAAGGAATTGCTGCAACAGGAATGGTAGAACGAAAATTAGTGCAAATTATGCATACAAACGTCGAGTACACATTACTAGGAAAAATAGAAAATGAATTACGTTCTTCAGCCATACACCTCTTGAAAAACATTCATTATCTCGAGGACGTAACGTTTGACGTGTATGTCGAAGAAGATAAATGTCAGGCTTACCTGGAATGGATGATAGACCTAACAAATGGAAAAGCAGAAACCACTCCTGGAGATCGTCTATACCTTGAACAGGACGTGTAAATTTATTATAGAGGAGATATAACATTGGTTAATTCTAGATATGAAAAGAAAAAGAGGAAAGGGAAAAGGTTAAAAAGAGTACTACTCGTCTTTTTAACACTTTTCTTAGCTGTAGTTGCATACGGTGGCTACCTTTTGTTTGAAACATACCAAGCCGCAAATAATGCTTATACAGAGTTGGACAGAGAAAAATCTAAGTATCGGGACAAAGAGGTGGAAATTAACAAAGATCCATTCTCCGTCTTAATTATGGGAATAGAGGATTACTCTTCCGGAGGAGAAAACGGCCGTACAGATACTTTGATTGTCGCAACACTGAATCCAAAAGAAAAAACAATGAAATTATTAAGTATCCCTCGTGATACTTTAGTGTATTATGAGCATCTTGGATATGAATCAAGGATAAACCATGCTCATGCATATGGCGGAAAAGAAATGACAATTGAAAAAGTGGAAGAATTACTTGAGGTTCCAATCGATTACTATTCAACTGTTAACTTTGAAGGTTTTAAGAATGTAATTGACATTATTGGCGGAGTAGAAGTAGAAGTACCTTTCGACTTTACAGAAAAATCTGATGTAGATAATTCCCTTCTTCAGTTTACAGAAGGTCCTATGAACTTAGACGGTGAGGAAGCTCTTGCATATGCTCGTATGAGAAAGCAGGATCCTCGTGGAGACTTTGGCCGTAATGATAGACAGAAACAGATTATCCAGGCTGCAATGAGCGAAATGCTTAAGCCTGGAAACCTGTTAAAAGTGGATGACATCGCAAAGGAAATGGGCGATAATGTACAAACTAACATTCGAGTTTCAGAAGGAATCGGTTTAAGCAAATTGTATGCAGGCTTTAATTCGTCTAGCATGGAAAACGTAACGCTTGAAGGTTCGGATGATACAAGTACAGGAGCATACTATTTTATTCCTTATGAGGAGAGTATTTTGGAAGTGAGAAGTATTCTTAAACAGCATCTCGAGATTGAAGATGCTACTGCCCAGACAGAAGAAACGACTGAATAAGGAAAAAAGACCTTGGATATGCTCCAAAATCTTTCAGGCTGTCGAGAAAGTCTCGACAGCCGTTTTTATATTCATTAACTTTAACAAATTACCGCGTTAATGTTTTATAATATATGTAGTATACATATGCGGTGATTATATTGTTTAGCACAAGAAATACAACCCAAAATGAAGTTGAATTTGTCTCGATTGAAGACTTGTCCCCCAAGATCATCTGCGCATAAAAATTGATAAGTACATTGATTTTCCCCTTCATCCTTGACCGCATACGTTCCTACTACTTCGAAGATAGTGCTGACCTTCCCCTTACTCGGGAAGATCTTTATGGTCTTTGTCTCACACACAATAAAAAAGCGCCAAACCCAACTGAGGGTCTGGCACTGACATCTATCATTCTATCAATATTTAGTTAGGTGACTCAAGTATTCATTAATGTCTTCCAAATACTTTCCTGTAGAACTTCATAAACGGCTTGTTCTGTCCATTAAAGATGCCTACAAGTTCTGCAATAAACTGGATTAAGATGATAAGCAGTACGGTAATTAAAATCGTACCCCAGATGGTCGCAGAAGTTAGGAAGATTGCACATGCTGCAAAGATGATACCAAATCCGTAAATGACAAGCACCGTATTCCTATGGGACAAACCGGAAGCAAGCAACCTGTGATGTAAATGACTTTTATCAGGTGCTGAAATTGGTTGCTTGTTCAAGATTCGGCGAATAATTGCAAATGCTGTATCGAATACTGGCACACCGAGGATAATAATCGGGATGACAAAACTGAAAAGTGTCACACTTTTATATAGCCCCAGTAGTGATAATACGGAAATGCAATAACCTAAAAACAATGCCCCGGTATCTCCCATGAAAATTTTGGCTGGGTGGAAATTATAAAACAGGAAGCCAATGGTGCTACCCAAGATAATAAGGGATAGGGTCAAGATTAACTCTTTACCGCCGAGACCTGCAATTACTGCAATGGTGCCAATGGCAATAGTGGAGATACCTGCCGCAAGCCCATCCAACCCGTCAATTAGGTTGATCGCATTTGTGATTCCGACAATCCAAAGAATCGTGATAGGGATGGACAACCAGCCTAATTCAAGGCGTTCTACGATGAACGGAATGGTAATGAAGTCAATTTTAAGGCCTGTATAAACGATAACACCTGCTGCTGCAATTTGGCCAAGAAGTTTTGTTCTCGCTTTTAGTTCATATTTATCATCAAAGATTCCAATCAGGACGATAATCAATGCTCCAATGGTAATTCCGGTGATTCTTTGGTCATAAAGACCAACAAATATATATCCTACAACAACACCAATGAAGATGGCGAGACCTCCTAAGCGAGGCATGATCTTCTGGTGGACTTTACGATGGTTCGGTTTATCGGTTGCTCCAATATAATGAGCGAATTTTATGACCAATGGCGTGATAACGAGGACAGTGATGAATGACACTACGAAAGCGAGTATTAGTTGTATATCCATTGTTGTCACCTAATTTCTTGTTCTTATTTTTAGCATTTCAAATTTGCGGAACAAACATGTCTAGTTTAATTATCCAATTGCTTGTATCGCATCCTTTGTCATTTTAACAGATATATTATTTATTGAAAATATAATCGTGTAAATGTAATAGTAGGTGTCCTTTGTTGTAATATGAATGACTTATTGCGTAATACAGTACCTAAATCTCACGTATTTATTGAGTCATATACCCCAAAACTCGTTTTTGAACGCCAATTGTATGCATAATTTACAAAACACCATACAAACTAAAAAATCTTAGCTTCTCTATTTGAGAATAAACTTACCGATTTCGTTTCACTGTTTTAAATTTTGACTCAATGGAGCTTTCAGTATGTTTTTCTGCATTTTAGCAATGATACTAATTATGTTTACCTTTACTTTTCATTAACATTCATTACATAAACAAACAAATGGCTATCGAAAATCGATAGCCATCAACATAATTAATCTTATTAAATATTATTTGCCCAAAAGAATGTTGTCAATATTCCACAATACGTTGGAATGAACTGCCTGTCTGCCACCCAGTATTTCAAATTCTTTATGGTTACGTTTTTCAAGATAGTTCTTTGTTGCAGAATCAATATTTGAAGGACGGACAAGCATTAAGGCTTTCCCTTGCTTCGCAGCTAGCAATCCACCTGTTAAGGCGTCTTTAAAGTCTGCTCCTGTGGCAAAATAGTAGCCATCATAGGACGAATTAAAGTACTCGGCAACCGCAATATTGGTTTTATATCGATTTGAGCCCGAAATCCGTGTAGCTGCTAAGCTTTTTTGAACAGAATTACTAATGGGTTTAGTTCCACCAACAATGTATTTATTCGTAAAATCATGTAATTCAAGGAAATCCCTTGTAGCACTTGGGACCCATGTTTCTTCTACAAACACAATTGGCATACTTCTCTTTGCAGCTTCGACTGAAGCAGACAATGCATCTGGAAAGCTCTTACCATTCACTATCATTACTTCCCCATTATCTTTCGCTACAAACTTACTTATTTCCACAGCCGTATCATAACGCGTCTGCCCTGAAATCCTCGTTGATTTCAATCCATTAGTATTTAATTTATCCTCTACACTTTTACTGATTGCCTGTTCCCCACCGACTACAATAACATGGTCCACACCCATTTCTTTCATAGAGGAGATGGTTGCCTGTGGCAGATAGTTCTTCTCTGATAAGAAAATAGGACTGTTGATTTTATAAGCCAAAGGAATGACTGAAAGGCTGTCTGCAAACGTTTTGTTGCTGGATATAATCGCGAACCTACCTTTTAAAACACGGTTACCATTTGTCAATGTGGATGAAGATACAGTATCCCACCCTCTTTTGGCAACTTCCACTGATGTTTCCAAGGAATTCTTGCCTGAAATCCTGTTTTTCCCATGATAATACTGAAGGGAGTCTGCCGCATTTACTTGGCCAAGTCGTACAGGAAAGTCTAATACGTTTTTACTTGATTTCTCTATGATTTCCTTTAACTGTCGACCTGTTAAATTCTTATCTGTACTTTTCAACATAGCTGCCTGTGAGGAAACTAAAGGAGCAGCCATACTTGTACCGCTCATTTTTCCGTACCCACTTATACTAGTTGAAAAAGTAGCAGGCAATGTGCTAAATATTTCAACACCAGGTGCAACTACTGAAACGGAGTCGCCGAAGTTTGAAAAATCAGCCAATTCTCCTGTTAAACTAGATGCACCTACAGACATAACTCCTGGATAGCCTGCTGGATACTCCACTGTATCAGATGAATTATTTCCGGCCGCGGCCACTACCATGACGCCACTATTTATAGCCTTATCAATCGCCTCTTTCAATGTATTGTTCTGTTTTGGACCAGCAATACTGATGTTTATGATGTCTGCTCCATTTTCGATTGCATAATCAACTCCGGATGCAATATCAGAGGCAAAAGCACCTTGGCGATCTCCTACCTTAATTGGCATTATGTGGGTATCTTTTACTATTGATACAATGCCGCTTCCATTATTTGTTTTGGCCCCAACAATACCTGCTACATGTGTGCCATGTCCAATTTCATCAACTGGCATGCTGCTTGGTGATAAAACATTGTAAGGTTTAACTATGTTTTCTTTCAGATCAAGATGGTGAAGGTCTATCCCCGAATCAAGCACAGCAACGACTGGCTTATAGCTTTGCACGTATCCAGACCATGCTTCCTGCACATTCATTACTTGTAAGTAATCTCTTTGGTATGGATAGTGGGGGTCGTCTGTATTGGTAGTTGTGCTTGTATAATAGAAGAAGCTGTCTTCTTCTACATATTCCACTTCCTCTTGGCTTTCAAGCTCCTTTTTTATTTTACTGAAGTCTTTCTTTTTAATGTTTTTTATTTGTGGTTTTACTTTGCTAAAAGAATAATTGCCATTTTCTTTATATTTGACAATTATCCTCATGTTTTCTTCTTGAGAAGCATGTACAACCTCTTTTTCGATAAGAGGGGTAAGGCACAAGAGCATTACGAGCATAAAACTAAGGCTTTTCTTCATCTTCGTTTCTCCCCAATCCCCCTTGATTTCATATTGCCATCACCATCTTCTGTTTTAAATCTCGTGTAAGTCAGTTACGTCTTCCTGGTTGGAATAACGAAACTACTGACAATAAAAACGGAGGTAATAACAATGCTACCGCTTTAATATTTGGATAATAGAATAAGCTTTTAAACGAATACTTCAACGAATAAAAGTAATTATTCCGGTGAACAGCCTTTGCTAGATGTAAGAATCTAGATGACTTAAATCTTCTTTGTAGTAAAGAGGATTTTCCCTCTAAAACTTCACGATATTTTTTAAAAAGATAGTTTAAAGCCCTGTGGTGATTCTCGCTTTTTCCACTAATCTGATTGGCTGCATTTTTAGCGATGGTATATCTGACATTATATTGATTATCATGCGCTACTTGTGTACGTTCACAACACCTTATCCATAGGTCATAGTCTTGCATAGCGGGCAGATTATTATCAAAACCACCAGCCTGTTGGAAAACATCTTTTTTTACTGCAACGGATGATGTCGTACCGATATAGTTATCTTCGAATATTTTTGGATACAGGTTCCCTTGAACCGTAGCGGGAATCATTCTTATCACTTTTTTACGGTTCGTATTATAAACAACTAACTTCCCCGAATACACCAGTCCAACTTGTTCATTCAACTTAAACTGTTGAAGCTGGCTTTTTATTTTTTCAGGTTCCCATGTATCATCATCGTCCAAAAACATCAAAATATCCCCCGAAGCATTTTCTGCCCCAAGATTTCGTGCATAGCAAGCACCTTTACTCTTAGGTATTTTAAGGTATCGGTACGTAAAGTGTTCACTGTTAAATTCGTTCAAGAAACGTTCAGTTTGTCTGTCCTCACCATCCATAACCACCATAACTTCGTCCGGCTTTTCCGTTTGCTCCTCTATACTTTGCAAGGCCAGAAGCAAAAGCTGCGGTCTATTATGTGTAGGGATGATGACAGATACATTATTCATAATTGCTCTCACCCTAACCCTTCGTTTCTTCTACCCTCTGTTGTAAAAACTCTTCATATTTGGAGACAACATACTTATCCTCCATTTGCTTTAAATGTAGGGAGAGGGCCTCATTATCTCTATAACTTTTAACTTTTATCTTATCTATCATAGCCTTAGCCAACTCGTCTGGTTTTCCAACCGGTACGAGCGAACCGAATTTCCCTTTTTGAAGAATTTCGTCAGGACCACAGTCACATGCAGTCGAAATGACCTGCTTGCCTAAATAAAGGGCCTCTACAAGTACATTGCCGAAGCCTTCCCATTTTGAACTTAATACAAACAAGGAGGCCTTATTTATATAAGCATAAGGATTATGGACAAACCCGCGTAGTTCTACCGCATGATTCATCTTCTCCTTGGAGATGATAGCCTCCATTTCTCTCCTTATCGTCTGCTTCCCGTCTCCCAAAATAATTAGACGTGCATATGGGGCTTCTTGGAGAACCTTAGCAAACGCTCTTAACATGGTAGGATAGTCTTTTGCTTCAAAGATCCTCCCTGCTGCAACCATTGTAAAAAAGTTAGGATCATTCAACCATGGGTTATCAACTGTTTCGAGCGCTTTCTCCTTTATTTTACCATTAATGACAGGATTATAGATTACTTTTATTCTATCATTTGTCAGCCCTAAAAAGTTACCCGATTGTTTTGCCACACACTCGGAAACTGCCACAAAATGATCCGCATTAGGGAACAGTTTCCGCATGATAAATGGATAAAAGCGGTGCAGTTTTGTTCTTGGGCGTAAGTAGGACTGCTTCAAGTTTGTATGCAGTGCAATAATATGTTTTGTATTTACTTTTGCAACACTCATCGCAAGGCTCGAAACGATATTGGCATTATCAAGCCCTGACAAAAGTACATCTGGCCTATTTTCCTGCAAATAATGTCGCAACTTCCATACACTAAGAAAAGTCTTTTTAGATCCAAGCGGTACAAGTCGTACCTTATCTGAAACTGTATGTAAAAGCTGACCCTCGCGTTTGATAAGGATCAAATCTACTTTATGCCCCTTTTCTGCCAACCCGTTTGCTAAAGTGATGACCACTTTCTCTGCTCCGCCAAAGGTTAGTACAGGAATAAACAAAGCAATATGCATTTCTTAATTTTCCCCTTTGTCCAAAAAATTTTTCATAACTGTCCGCAATGTTTGCAGTGGTAAAGTATAAGGAGCGTTCAAGTAGCTTTTCTTTTGACAAAGGGCTCTTGATAGTAGCATTCATAGCACGGGCTATGGCAATATAATCTCCTACGGTAACTAATGCACCGAACTTCCCGTCTTCCAAAATCCCACTGTGACCACTAGGGCGATCAGTGGAGCCAACGGGTGTTCAGGACTAAATAATTTAGAAAATATGGCGATCCTGGCAAAGCTGACAAGTGCCGGTACGCCGTGGGATAAAAAATAAACATAATCATGTTTCAATAAGATAAAACATGTTCCTCCACGTTATTAAGTACAATTCCATCCATTCATTTATTATACATAAAAGTTAAGATAACTAAAACTTAGAATCATATTGGGTAGCTATACCTCCGCTGGTGATTTCCGCAAATGGCTCGCTTTCCTAGTGGAGCTGCTGGAGCCTTAAAAACATATAATATTATTTAATTTAGATGAACATAAAAAGCTGCCCATTAGGACAGCTTTTTTATTATTTCAATATGTCTAACTCAATTTTACTTCTCGTACTTTCAGAAATTGCTCCTGTTCCACCCAAATAATGAATAGAAGGAACGTAATGGATGTTTTCATTGATATAGTCAGATACAACAACAGGTAATGTATCTTTCTTTGTTAATAGAAGTGGTGCATCCATTTTAGCAGCAAGTACCGATCCAGGAAGAGCATCAATAAATTGTTCTCCTCGAGCAAAGAAAAGGTTACGCGGGTCTAAATTGTACTCATTTACAATGGCTACACTTGTCGCGTAGCGATCTGGACCGCTGACACGTTTTACTACTCCACCTACAAGGTTTGACAGTTTCGCCTCTACTTCAGCGGAAACCGCATTTCCACCACCAATGATGGTTGCCTTTTTCACATTGTTATCTTTTAAATACTTCTCCACACTCTCCGGTAATTCATCTACCTTAGTGAAGAGAATTGGAATTTGATTTAAAGCAGCATGAGATGCAACAGATAACGCATCCGGGGAGGTAGAACTTCCTGAAGTAAGGATAACTTCTCCTTCAGCATCTATATTCGCCGCTACTTCCACAGAAGTGTCATAGCGGTTACTGCCTTTGATTCGTGTAACTTGAGTTGCATATTTGCTCAACTCTGACACTGTTTTTTCAGAAATAGCAGCTTGTCCACCTAATACAAAAATTTGGTGAATAGTTTGTGTTAATAACAATTCTTTGACAGAGTTTGGTAACTCGTCTGTTTTCACCAATAATAATGGTGCATCATACTTTTTCGCCAACACACTTCCTGTCAGTGCATCAACCGGGTTGTCTCCACGACCGATAACTACCGTTTGGAAGCCTTGATTCCATCCGTATTCTGCAATGGCTGCACTAGTTTCATAGCGGTCTGAACCACTTAAACTGTTATTAATATGATCTGAGATATAGTTAGAGAATGTGGTTCCCTCATAATAGAATCCTAGGATATCTGTATATGCTTTCCCTTGGTCCGCCATTGCTTTTGCACCATACTGACTCATCCCTACACCATGGCCCCAACCTTTACCTTTGATGTTATAGACTCCATCTTTTAGGCTGATGGAAGTGACAAAGTGACTCTTGAAATCATTGATTCCAAATATTCCACGCATAGCGGCAATCGGGCTATTTACCTGTTCAAAAGTGTGAAGCTTAAGCCGTGTTATCTTCTCGTTATCCACATTTGTTGTTTCCATGACAAAGCTTCCATCTTTATTCTGAACAAAATATTCGATAGTGTAACTGCCGTGAGTTCTTCTTTGTCCAGGTGTGGTAGAGTTGGAAACTGCCACATCGTTAATCCCGACTATTTTAATGTTAGCTTCTTTCAACGCAGGGGTATTGTTCTTTAAGTAATTTTTCACATTGTTGATTACTTTTGCTTCATTTGTGCTTGCAAACTTAAGCGGGTTTTGCACGCCAATTTCCTGTGTTGTTCCCCACCATTCCTGTGGTACTTCTAGGTCTAGACTTTCCACTTCAAGTTGTTGAGATCTTAACATAAGATTCCAATCAAAAGCTGGATCGTAAGGGTCTGCCTTTGCGTTTAAATAATCTAACTGGGAACCACCAGGCCATGCACCCTTATTGGCCTCACTATATCCACCATTATTGGAACTAAAAACAGCATCAATTAGACTGCCCTTATATGTTAGAACCTGGCCTTTTGTAGCGTTTACTGCCTCATTTGTGTTCGCATACTTGGATTCATCCCACCAAATGTATCCGTCATAACGTTGTGACCCAACATCATCCGTGATTATTTGATGGACTCTTTTTAACGCATAGGTTCTTGCCGCAACTGCTTGAGCCTTTAATGCTTCAGTATGCCAGCTAGGATAGATTTCACTTGGCAATACGCCTTTAAGGTAATCTTCCATCGGCAATTTGTTGACAGGAACTAGATAATTATTTTCGATCGTAAACCGAATGCCCCCTAAATACGGACGTCCATTTAAACGAATGTAATTGGTCTTTCCGTACTTAACCGGTTTAATTTCAAAGGTTTGATTAAAGCTCTTGATTTTCTTGCTATTTTCATAGAGTTCAATCACACTGCCATTCAATTTCACTTCATAATTTCTATCTTGCTTAAGCTCAAAATCACTGCCTGCCAATTGATAGCTCCCTTTGAAGTTGAAAGGAATAGCCTTTCTTTCTTTCAAGTGATACTTTAATTTCACAGAAACCTCATTTGGTATGGAAGCTTCAGACGAAGCCTCTACCTGTGTGAGGCTCGGCAGGAAAACAAGGCATGCCACAAGCAATGAAACAATCCACTTTTTCATTTTTCTTCCCCCATTGTGTTTCTTTTCTTATTTTTCTACAATCTCAAGCTCTGATTTTCCGGAATAACCATATTCCCCAGTCACTTCGTATGTTTCTTTTACTAATCCATAACCTGGAGCATAATAGCGTGTATAGATGGTATCAGCATTCTCTACTTCGTCTGTCACCTTCTTAATGACATACACATCTTCAAATGATCCATATGCTACATCTAGTTTCACTCCGCTTTCTACTAGTTCCCATTGTGCTGATGCTTCTGAAAGCAACACTTCCGGATTTCCGTTCGGTGTGAACGAATCTAGCAGATTAACAGATGCATCATCTACTGAAACTTCTTCATAAACAAGTGCCACTTCAGTTGGTGTCCATTTATAAATCTGAATAGACTGATTGCCGCCAACCATCATAGCAAACTGTACATATTCATCATTGGCAGCAATAACCTTCTCTGTAACAACAATGTCTTCGCCATCAGTGAACTTCTTTTCCCAGCCAATGCTTGGTTGATATATCTTAAAACCAGGATCTGAAGGTGTTTCATTTTCATCCGCTTCATCTGTTGAAGAAACATCTTCAGGTTTTTCTTCTTCTGTTGTTTCCTCGTCTTCTTTAGTATCGGCAGAACCGGTATCTTCTGAAGTAGATTCTTGTGTTTCTGAGTTCTTTTCATTATTTGTTACGATTTCTTTTTCTTCTGTTTTAGAGCAAGCTGAGATTACTAACATTAAGCAGGTTAAAACAATTACTAGATAAGACTTTTGCAAAACAATCACCTTTCAAAAGAAGCTCGATAAGATTAGGTCTTATCGAGTCTTCTATTTGTTATTTTAGTTTTGTAGTAATCGTAGAAATTTGTGCATCCTTGATCGCACTTGTTCCTCCGATAATTTCTACTTTATTTACTTTAACGTCATTTGTATAAGCCATCAGGAAGGACTCAACATTATTGTTTCTGCTTTTTCCTACAAGTACTAGTGGAGCACCATTATGAATGGCTAAAGGCGCTGAAACTAAAGCATCAGGGAAGTTTTGGCCTGTTGACAGAAGGACCGTTTCACCTTCTAGGTCGCTTGAGAACTGCCATAATAGTTGTGCCAATGTTTCATATCTATTAACTCCGGATAATCTAGTAATTTTACTTGCACCCGTAATGGAACCTTCCACTTTCGTTGACACCGCTGCAGTTCCTCCGACAATGACAACTTCTTTTCCTGACATATAAGGAATCGCATGCTGCGAAATCGAGCTTTGCTCTGTCAGTAGGATTCCCCAGCCCTTTTTCGCAGCAATCGGCGCAGCTGCAAGAGCATCTGCAAACCCTTGACCAGAAGCTATGAACACACCACTTATATCTCCCAATTCAGCTAGGATGGCTCTATTCGTTACATATCGGTCTTTACCAGAGATTCTTTCTACTTCCAAGCCACTATTACGAAGAGTGATTTCCGCTTGTTCAGGAACCGCACCATGTCCTCCGATGATTACCACTTTATTTGCACGTAAGCGAGTGATTTCTGCGATTACTTCTTCGTTCAATTCTGTGTTTCTAGAAAGTAATATTGGTGCATTTCCATATTTAGAAGCTAGTGGTCCTGCAGATAGGGCATCTGCAAATGTTTTACCTGTTGCTAAAATAACCGTTCTTTCTTTTTTAGCTTCGTCAAAACCATTTGGATAGATTTTTTTAGATGTTTCGATAGCAGTTAAGTATCTATCTGTACCGGAAAGTCTCTCTACATCCACTACCCTACTTACTGGAACTCCGCTAATATTTGTCCAAGCGACTTCATTTGTACCAATAACGATAATCTTAGAACTAGTACTTGCTTTAGCCGTATTTAGGGCATAGTCATAATCAAGATACTTTCCTAAGAGCTTATCCTGACTGTACACTTCATATTTAGGCGTAATATAATTCGACCAGACGATGTATCCCGTCTTGTCTTGAGTAACTCTTGTATCTTTTCGGTTTTTGGCAAAATTGATAGCATCTTGTTCTGTATAGAACTCTTGCAATAAACCATTCAATTTATCGTAAACTTTGAATTTATCACTTGTGTAGATAGTTTGTTGCTTATCCTTATCCCATACTTCCACAAATTTTGTTTGTTTTTTGGCATAGTTCAGCGCATCTTCTTTTTTATCAAAAGTTGCTAGTTTATCACGATCTTTATCATACACTTCATAGATTTTGAAGTAATTAATAACCGCTGTTGCCAATCCTTGAGCAGCATTTTGCTGGAATTGAGAAGTTTTGATTAGCTTCTCTTCGTCCTTGTTCGTCATAAACCCAAGCTCAACAAGTACAGATGGCATTTGCGCATTTCTGATAACGAAAAATGCTTGGTGGTTGTGAATACCTCTGTCAATGTATCCCTTTTCAACCTGTCTAATTTTACCAAGAGTTGAATTATGTACTAATCTAGCAAACTTTCCACTTTCTGCAGCTAGTCCTACCTGTATTGGGTCTGGTGGATATTGCTTTTCCGACTCACTCATCGCACTGTAATCATAGTAATAAGTTTCAAACCCTTTTGCCACTTGAGAGGTTGGATGTGCGTTATGGTGAATCGAAAGAAACAAACTTTCATCATTGTTGCCTTTAACAAAATTATTTGCCACTACCATTCTTTGAATCAAGTCTTCTTTTGAAGTTGCAGCGAAATCTTTATTATTAGATTCACGTGTCATATAAACCTTGATGTCTGTGTTCTTTAGTAATTCTTTTAAACGGATTGCTACATCTAAATTAGCATGTTTCTCACAATAACCAGTTTGGTTACCTGAGAATCCACAAGTACCGGAGAATTTCCCACCATGCCCCGGATCAATAACTAGTACCTTCTCTGCAAAAGAAACAATTGGTGCCATAAAAAATAGGAACACCAGCAAACTACAAATCTTAAAATAATTCACAATTAACACTTAACCTCCCAAGAATGAAAAAATTATCGAATCTTGCTATATTATACCATCGTAATTTACAGAATTGTGTCGTTTTTTACATTTTTTATATTTACATTTCGTAAGGATTAACAAGAATATTGCGACAAATAAAGGTTTTTCTTCATATTCATTAATTAAAATAAACCAAAAGCACTATATTTCAGATTATCCTTCCAACAACGAATAAAGCCGCCAGAGGTTACCCCCAGCGGCTTTATTACAATCAACCTATTACTTTACGATTTTTGCTAAGTGCTCAAACACTGAAGCAGATACAGCATTTTCTCCACCAATAACAGTTAAAGTATCTACTCCCTCAGAAGTTAAGAAACCTTCAACATGGCCAGAAACGCTAGTTCCAACTAGTAAAATACCAGTATGGTGATTTGCAGCAAGTGCCGCACCAGCTAGTGCATCAGCAAACTGCTTGCCTGTTGCAACATAGTAATGGTTTGCATCTAAATCAAAGTGCTTTGCAACATTTACAGCAGTTTCATAACGATCTTTTCCACCAATTCTCTTAGGATTTGGTAGGGATTTCAATACGTTGTCAGAAACAGCAGCTGTTCCACCCACAACAATAGCTTGTTTAGGGCTAAGTGCGATTAATGCTGCATTCGTTTGTTTTGGTAATTCTTTTTGATCCGTTAATAGAATTGGCATGCCGTTTTGTGCTGCGTAAGAAGCAACAGATAAAGCATCTGGGAAGTTCTTGCCATTAACAACAACTACTCCATTCGCTCCATTTGGTGCAACTTCTGTAGCAATTGCTCCAGCAGTAGACCATCTATCAGAACCGGATAAGCGTTTCACTTCAAGACCATGCGCTTTGAAAGTATCTTCCACACCTTTGCTTACAGCTGCAGTTCCACCAAGGATGTAGACTTTCTTCGCACCTAATCTCTCAATCTCAGCTTTTGTAGCATCTGGTAGAGATGCAGTTTTTGTTAATAGTAGTGGTGCATTGTATTTATGAGCCAACGGTACACCAGCAAGTGCATCTGCATAGTTGTCTCCACGTGCAATAACTACTACATCAGACTGTTCCCAACCTTCTTTACTTAATTCTACTGCAGTAGCATAACGATCTGCACCTCTTAAGCGATCAACACGCTCTGCAACTTCATTTCGGTAAACAGTTACTTCTTTCGTTACTGTGTTTCCACCTAGGTCTGTTAAAGTGAAGACAAAGTGGTTGTTTCCTGGTTCTAGACTTAGGGTAGTATCATATTCCACGCTAGCAGGCTCCATGATTTTCACAGGGCTTGTGAAAGGCTGTTCGAATACATGGTTATCATCCACGTGAAGAGAAACATAGTTGAAGTTGTCTTCTAAAAGAGTAGTAGCTGTTACTTCTTCTACATCCATATCAACAAACTTCGGTACATCTACAGTTAAAGTCGGCACTGTTGTGTCAACGAAAACTTTTCTTGAAATTCCGAATTCATTACCAGCGCCGTCAAGAGCAGTGATAAGAACATCGTAATATCCGTCTTCTTCATATGTTACTGTCGTTTCGAATTTGTAGCGGTCTTCTCCCTCTTCATTTACAAGAGTCGTAGCTACTTCATTACCATTTACCATTACCTTTTCTACACGGACATCATCTGTAACATAACCAGACACAGGTACCTCATTTGTTGCATATGCTCCAAATGGTTCTGGATCCATCATGAATATTACAGGTTCTGTAGTATCACCAAAAGTGTACGTATCGAAACCGATATTCATTACTTTGTCTACTGCAATTACATCAATATCATTAATATCAGAAGTAGGTAATGTTACATTTTTAGCACCAGCGTCAAGAACCGTCGCTTTACCATTAACATAAACAACGATTGCGTCGATTCCAACTCCTGCATCAGTAGCATTCCATTCAAGTTCACCAGTTTCTTCATTGAAAGATGTGATTTCCACTGTTGGTGCAGTAGTATCAACTACAACTGGAATCTTTTTAGATTGCCATTTATCTGTTCCATCCACTAGAGCGTTGATTTCATAATAGTATTTACCGTCAGCAACTACATTGCCTTTAACCGTACCATCCCAAGCACGATCAGCATTCAATGAGAAGTATGAGCCATTTCCAGCGTTAAAGAAATTCTTTCTTACATAGTTCGAAGATAAGATTCTACGAACTTGTTTTCCATTTTCATCAAGTACATTGTAATGTACTTCTTTGGCGTTACGCAGGTATGCGTTTAGGAAATTGATGCTATCGTTCCATCCGTCTTGGTTAGGACTTAAACCATAGTAAGCATTTCCTTCTTCATCATTTAAGTGAGTCATCCAGAACTGTGCATCTTCCACACCATCTTCAAAAACTGCATCAGCTGGGAATCCAACGTCATAATACTTATCTTCACCAAATGCCATGAAGCCATCTAATACAGAAGGCTCGCTCCAATCACCATAGAAGCCTAAGAATGGAACAGAAAGATCTGCTTCATATTCATGAGAAAGTGTTACAAAACCTTCTACAAAAATATTTTCGACTAGATCCATACTTGTAGGTGTGCCATCCGCTTTATAACCAGGGACTTTTGCATTTGCTAAGTCAATAGAAACAGTAAATTCTTTCGTTTCACCAGCAGCCAGTGTAAGCTCTTTAGGAGCTGTCACTTTCGCGCCTTCTAAAGCACCAGTTGTTAATGCGTTTAGAGTTGGACCATTATCTTGCTCTAAGAACGAGTCTGTTAAAACCGAAGTATCAACTTTGTATGAAACTTCGTAATCTGCAATATTAGTAGCAGAAAGAGTGAAACTTACTTTAGTGGAATCAAATGCTTTTAATTCTACTTTCCCTTCACCGCTATTCTTTTCCACTACATATGCAGGAGTATCGACTGCTGCAAAAAGTTGCATCATTCCCGCACCTTGACGGCGAGGAGAATAGTCATTACCATACAAATCTTCGATACTGTCAGCAGTGTTCATCATCAAAGCTTTTGCCATTCTAGTACGCTCTTCAGCGTTCAGATCAGTAAATCTCTCATCAGTTTTCAAGTATTGTTGAACTAGTGCAGCTCCACCAGCTACGTGAGGAGCAGCCATGGAAGTACCACTTTTAACTCCATACTTGTCATCATTTAAAGTAGAGTAGATGTTTCCACCAGGAGCTGTTATTTCCGGCTTTAATTCTAAACTTGGAGTAGTTCCCCAAGAAGTAAAGTCTGTCATTCTACCCATCTCAGGGCTTTCTTTTTGGTTCAATTGTTCTACGTTTCCATCAGTATTACCATTTTTAAGAGCTTCTACGATAGCTTGACCGTCCCCATAGCTAAGCTTCATGAACGGAATAGCCCAACCACCTTGATCTTCATAGAAGAGTGAAGCAGGGTTATTGTTATAAACGACAATTCCTGCTGCTCCTGCAGCTGCAGCATTTTGCGTTTTGTCGAAGAAAGTTAATTCTCCACGTGACATTACTACTACTTTACCAGTAACGTCTACACCTTGGTAATCAGCAGGATGACCAAGGCCATCTAATAAAAACAGTTCCACTTCTGCAAGGTCTTCCCAGCTATCAATGCCGTATCCAACCCCTTCAAAGTCTGTTCCATCAATAGTTAAAGAATGTTGATATAAATAAGCTGTGTTACCTGAAGCAGCCACTTGTAAAGTATCTTTGTTAAGACCTGGCGCTCCAACTACTCCGATATCAGGATTTTGGAATAATGGATTATCCCAACCGTATCCGATATGACCGGAGTTACCAGCAGATACAGAAGAAACGATTCCGTTTTCAACTGCACGAGTAATTGCTACATCTTCAGCGCTATCTGCTTCATAGAAGGAAGCAGTAGAACCTAAACTCATATTTAGGACATCTGCACCAAGTTTGATAGAATCATCGATTGCAGCAAGATAAATATCTGACCAAGTAGAAGGATATAAAGGATCATTTGAGAATACTTTCATCCCTAATACTTGCGCTTCAGGTGCTACACCCATGATTTCTCCATTTGCAACTACGGTACCAGCGACGTGCATCCCGTGTTCGGATGGAGCAGGTCCTACATCTTTAATTTCGTAGTTTTGGTCATAGTAGTTATAGCCATAAGGTACTTTTTCAGTATAGAATTTCCCTTTAAGACCTTCAGAGCTTACTAGACCATCTACAAGGTCTTTCGTTAAGTATTCTTCCGTGTCATCACTTAACACGAAATCTTTGTGAGAAGGATCTACTCCGGAGTCAATAACCGAAACGACCATACCTTCTCCTTTGAAATGAGCATCAGCCCAAACTTGCATAGATTGAATATAGTCATGACTAGTAGTCATGTTTGGTTCAAATTCTGGACGATTATACTCATTTGCTAAGTATACGTTTGCTACGCCATTTAAAGCTTCGATTTTCTTAATGTCACCAAACATCACTTCACCACTGAAACCATTGAAGGCTGTAGTAAATTGGTGCTTGTACTCCATAGATACACCTTTAGAAGAAATAGCAGATTTAACAGTAGCCTGCTGATTTTCGACTGCATCTACTAATGATTTTTTAGTAGATTCTTCAAGGTCTTTATAAAGAACATTTTGCTTTGTTGCATATTGAATTGGCGCTTCTCCATCCAATTCAACAATTACACGGACTTTATCCGTTGCTGAGAATGAAGCTTTCGCTACTTCTGCAGTTTCCTCAAACTTTTGTCTTTCATCAAGCATTTCTCTTACTTCTTTTAGATCAATCCCATTAGGTGTTTTCGTTACCGATGTAGCACCAACAGCAAACTGCAGGTTGGAGAACACTAGTAAGAAAGCCACAAAACCTAGAAAGCACTTACGAAGTTGCACTAACAAAAACCTCCCCCGAATATTGTTGAAAAATGAAACGATACGTAAAAAGATAGTCCTCCTTTCTTCCTACATAAGATTTCAAATTACAGTATAATTTTACAGAGGGATTACTTTTTAGTCAATTGTTTATCTTTTAAATATTTAGAATATTATTTGTTGCATAGAAAAAGGAGCCTCTAATTAAAGAATGACTCCTTCATAAAACTATTTTACTATATTTGCATTTATTGAATTTTTTCCGCCATAGATGTAATAATGCTCAACCTTCGCTTCTTTTAAATATCCTGTAAGTTCATTAATCATCGTATGCCCATTTACTAATACTATTGGCATATTGTTCTTGGATGCAAAGTTACTTCCGCTCAATGCATCCGGGAACATTTTGCCGCTTGCTATTCCTACCGCTACACTTTCTGGATAGAACTTTTTGGCTACTTCAACTGAAGTCATGTATCTATTAGTACCTGACACTCTAGAAACATTCTTGACACCGGCAGCTTTCAACTTTTTCACCGCATCTTCTGTAACCGCAGACTTTCCACCTACTACAGTGACCTTTTTCACTTTGTGTTGTTTTACGTATTCCTCCAATTCTTTTGTCAAAGTAATCTTGGAGGTATTAAGCAATACAGGTGTCGTAGTATTTGATGCGTATGTGGCGATACTTAAAGCGTCAGCAAAGTCTAAACCTGATACTACTATAATTTCATCTGGATTTTTCTTCACTTTTTTTGCTATTTCAATAGAAGTTTTTGTTCTGTTTTCACCAGAGATTCTATCTACTTTAAAGGATTTTTCAAAGCTTTTTTCCACATTGGAAGAAATTGCATTTGTTCCTCCAAGGATAATTACCTTTCCATCTTTCTTCAAAAGGCGCTTCGTTTCATCTATTGCACTTTGTAGAACTTTGTCGCTATCGTTAACTAGCAAAGTAGTTCCGTTCATAACTTGATTCAATACGACCGCAGCCAATGCATCTGGATAATTCTTTCCATTCGCAAGAAGAACGACATCCAAGGAGTGGTCTGGAATTCTATTAGAAAACGCTAAGGAGGTATCATATCTGTCAGGACCAGAAATCCTTTCTTTATGCCCTTCTCCTGGTATCATTTTCGTCTTAACCCTCAATTGATAAGGCTTTAAACTAGGGTTTCCATCTGAACTTGAAACAGCTAGATAATATGGTCCTGAATCTTGAACGACAGTCATTAAAATTTCTGTATCACCTTGTCTATAAACACTTGATTCTTTTACCAAAGTCCCTTTTTTGTCGTACAATTTAATACTAGCATCAATGTCAGAAAAGTTAAGGTAGCCAGTTGACTCCCATTCGAACTCCCCGGCTTGCTGTAATGCAACAAGTTGTTCTTTTGATGTGTTATACATTATTCTTGTCAGGTTCTACCCCTATATGATGAGCTTCTACATTTCCCAAGCTCACTTCTTCCTCTTACCAGCAATGTTCTACCTTTATTAATTTCCGCTACTTTTTACAGACAAAAAAAGAACGCAACTTTAGTCACGTCCACCTAACCAACACCTACACTCTCACATATTTCTTATTAGCATGCATAACCACTGCAACGATGGACCAGAACAATACAAATAAGCCACTATAAAAGATATGCGGATACGCCACACTTCCCTCTAAAAACTCAAACAATAATGAAGCAAGAGATCCTTCTCTTCCATACAGATTAATAACAATCTTTCCGAATAACAGGAATACAAGCATCTTCCCAAAATAAATTAAAAAGCTGTTTCGTCCGAATGCCTCTAAGTACCAAAGAGGGATTCCTGTAAGCTTCCCTTGCTTCCTTTCTCTTGTATCAATAAGGTAAAAAAGGATCGCCAGAAGTAGCAAGGTTAATCCGCTTGCTAGCATTGCAAAAGAAGGTGTCCATAACCGCTTATTTAATTCTATAAAGTTATTAAAAATAAATGCTAATGATATGAGCCCTATAGAGATGCTAAAAACTCGTCGAAGAATCTGTTTTCTACTATTTAACACCAGCCCCACCGCAAAACCAAAAGCAACATTAGACAAGGCACTAAATATAGACAAAATTCCCTCAGGATCAAATCCTTTCTCTCCTTGTGCATACATGTGATTTTCACCGAACACTATCGCATCTACCACTCCTGAAGGATTACAATCTCGCTGAGGCACACCACCTTCACAACCTCCGCTACCTAACACAAGAACTGCTAAATAAGCACTTGCTATAAGCAACCCTATGGCCAGCATACTCTTCCAGCCTTTAGCCAAATAAGACAGGATAACAACCCCAAGTCCAGTGAGCGCAAACAATTGCAAAACACCGGTATACCTTAACGTAGCAAAATCTAGGCTCCAAGAAGATATTAAGTTAAATAGAAGTCCATATAGAACCAGTAAAAAAGTTCTCCTAAGAAGGTCTTTCCATTTCACGCCTTTCCGGTAAACAATAGCCAAGCCAATTCCGTACACTGTCAAAAAGGCCGGAAATACAAGGTCTGTTATCGTCAACCCGTACCAATATGCATGGCGGAGATAATCATAATCCCCTCCTCCAGGCAACGCACTGACAAATACAGATAGGAGGACGACAATCCCCCTTGTAATATCTATGGATCTATATCTTTTTTTCACGCTAGAATTATTGGCTGCCATAATATTTGTGCCTACACTTTCATCTATAAAGTTTGATAAAATGATTGTAGCATACTTGTCGAACAGGAAAGGACCACTGATGAAAAAATTAATACTTCTATTAACAATAATATTAGCAGGCTGCTCTGCCACCAAGAATGATCAGCTTGAAGTATTCTATTCCCCCCATCCAGATGATGAGGTTCTTAGCTTAGGACCGGCTATCATTCATGCCTTATCTGCAAGTAAAGAAGTCCATGTTGTATTATTGTCAAAAGGGAAAGCAAGCAAAGCCATCAATACCGTTAATGAGCGATTAGAATCGGAAGGCCACCCTCTCATCTCAGTCGATGAGTTTGGGGATGCAAGAGCAGCAGAATTTAAGACGGCAGTTAGTGCTCTTGGTGTGAAAGCATCCAACGTGACAATCCTTGATCTGCCAGACGGAAAACTAAACAAAGATGACATATCAGAAATCATTCTCCAAAAAGAAAACCTTAATGCTAAAGTCATACACCACGTTATGAGTGATAAAGACCCTCACTCTGATCATTCTGTGACAGGACAAGCACTCCATGACTTAATAGATGCAGAAATAGTGCATAATGGAAAATTCTATTTTCCTGTCCAAGAACACGGAAATTTCCCTTTTGATAACAAAATAAAACTTATAAACAAAGATCAAAAATCCCGCATGAAAGATGCATTAGAAGCTTATGAAAAATGGGATCCTGCTTCCGGCAGTTATTCCATAGGCAAAATTTCTGTCCCAGATTACTTTATTTCAGCAAAAAACAATATGGAAAGCCGGTACCATTACAAACCATAAAAAAAACAGGATGGAAAACAATTGTTTTCCATCCTGTTTTTTTCAATGATAACGTTTAGCGCCAAGATATCTTGGGTAAAAGTAACTATTGGACATTTCATCAATTGTCACACCAATATTAGATCCAGCTGATTTGGCATGGATGAATTTGTTATCCCCGATATAAATGCCCGCATGGGAAGCTCCATTGTAGCTTGGGTCTGTTTTGAAAAATACAATGTCTCCAACCTCTAGCTTGGAAACCGATTTACCACCAGCATATAGGTCCCGTGTAGTTCTAGGTGTACTAATTCCATGTTTCTCAAACACGAATTTAATATAGCCACTGCAATCAAAGCCAGATGGTGTAGTGCCTCCATATTGATAAGGAGTACCTAAGTACTGTTTAGCAGTGTTCACAAGGGCATCCGTGTTGAAACCAAGAACACTTTCCACATTCGAAGAAACCGCACTTGTCCCACCAATAATGGAAGCTTGAGAAGAGCTTACAGAATTTAAAACAGTCTGAACAGGTGAAGGAACCTTGTCCTTTTGAACCAATACAAGGGATGAATTTTTCTTTGCAGCTAAGACAGAACCTGTTAATGCATCTGCATAACTTTGACCTGTTGCCACATATACATTTTCCCCAAACTTAACGTTAAGACCATTGACTACTTTAGATACAGTGTCATATCGATCTTTTCCAGAATACCTTTTCGCATTTGGTACATCTTTCATAATCTTGTCTGAGATTACGCCTGTTCCACCAACCACAATTGTATTTTTATACTTAGAAAGTACCTTTTTGGTTGCAGGAGGCAAAGAATCTGTCTTCGTTAACAAAATAGGATAGCCTTTTCTAGCTGCATGCGACGCAATTGCTAAGCTATCAGGGAAATTTTTCCCATAAACCAGTACTGCAGTATCCGTCTGGCCGGCCAACTTCTCTGCAATTTTAACAGATGTTGAATACCTGTCCGTGCCGCTAATTCTTTCTATATTTGTAATGCCAATCTTTTTCAACTGAGTTTCTACATTTGCAGTCACTACACTTGTTCCACCAAGGATGATGACATGTTTAGCCTTTAATCTTGTTATTTCATTCTTTGTTTCACTAGGAAGAGAACTATTTTGTGTTAATAAGATAGGTGCATTCAGTGAATAGGCAAGCGGTGTACCGGTCAGAGCATCAGGAAATTGATTTCCGGCTGCGATAATAACCGTATTAGAGCTTGTCCAACCTTTCTTAGAAACCGCCACTGCAGTTTCATATCTATTTTCCCCATTGATTCTATCAACATTAAAACTGTTTGCATAATTAACGGAAGGCAAAGTGACAATAACGACCATACCAAGAACAAGAGCGACTATGTATCGTTTCCATGCTGAAGTCTTCATTTTTTCCCCCTAAATCTACATATTATTACATAATTTACTTACTCATTATAACACTAGTAAAATAGTCCGAATATTAAAATTCAGTAACAAAAAAGCGCTTAAATGTAATATTATAGACGCTTTTTTGGCCAAGACTATTTAACTAGATTAATAACGGTATCTGTTCGTACAGCAGAAGTACCACCCCAGAACAGATATACTGGAAAAATCTCTAGCACGTGCCAACTGCAACGTTTCTGTTGGTAAGTATGTTGGATTCACAAGTAGAAGTGGTGCATTCCTTTTAGCAGCCAATACTGATCCAGTCAATGCATCTGGAATATAGGTCTTTTCAGTCAATAAAATCGGGCTGCCGTTTCAAAACGGCTAGCCCCTTCAATTCTTTTTACCTCTATCCCCATATTAAGGACACCGGTTTCCCCTTTTATTAATTCTATAAAAGTTGTGAAATGAATGTTACAAATCTAGTATTTGGGGAATAAAGTAAAGTAGGAATATTACTAGAGTGGCATACATATGTTGAGAATAGAAGAATAAAGGGGAGGTTTCTAATGGAATTTACAAAACGGTTTCTACCTGCACTAAAGCTTAAACGACCAAAGTTAAACATGGCCTTTGAAAGAGAAAATTTCTCGGCTTTTTTTGAAACATATTGGATACAAATGATTATAGTGTCTTGCCTTTCCAGCGTTGCACTGGGACTGCCAGCATACATCATTAAATTTGCCTTCACCGAAGGGATCTTTACCTTTTATTTGCTTGCTCTATTACTCTCCCTCCCATGGTTTTTAGTTCCGATACTATTTGTTTTGTATTATGTGAAAGACATTACTATCGCCAAAAAGGCGGCCGTCACTACTGGTGGAATATTACTTTTAACTTTCACTATTTGGATTATTGCACTTTTTCAATTATAAAAACTCATGAAACCAGTAATCCCCACTCCGGTTTTAGGAAGTGGGGATTATTGTTATTTAAGGATAAGTCTGCTCAATACATCATTATTGACTGCAGAGTCTCCTCCTAGTACATGGAAAGTATCAATGTTGTGTTTAGCAATGAGATTTGTGGTTTCTATGCTCTCTTGGTTTTGCGTATTTCCAATTAGCAAGATTGCTGCATTCTCCTTAGCTGCTAAAACAGAGCCGGTCAATGCATCAGCAAAGCTCTTTCCTGTTGCAACATAAAGCATATCTGTTGGCATGTTAAGTTCTTCAATGATCGCAACAGATGTAGCATAACGATCCTTACCGGCAATTCTATCAGCTTTAGGTAAGGCATCAAATGCTTTTTTACTTACTACATTATCTCCACCTACTACAATGGTTGAAGTAACCTTATTGTTCTTAATGGTATTAGCCACAATGGAATTTAAAGGTTCGCTTCCTCCACCTTTTGTTAACAAAATAGGGATGCCACTTTTGGCGGCATATGGTGCAATGGCAAGAGCATCTGGAAAGTTGCTGCCACTAGCTACAACTGCTTTAGAAGTAACACCTAGTTCTTTCGCAATAAGGGCAGATGTTTCATAACGGTCTTTTCCAGCAATTCGTTTAACTGTCAAGTTCATATTTTTTAGAGTAGATTGAACCTCAGAAGATACGGCACTTTCTCCACCTAAGATGATTGCCTTTGTTGCCCCTAACTCTTTTATTTTTGCTTTAGTAGATTCATTTAATTTGAATTGTTTATGGGAAGTTAGCAAGATTGGTGCATTTAGCTTGTACGCTAAAGGTGCACCAGATAAGGCATCTGGGAAATTGCTGCCGTTTGCAATAATTACCGTATCCGCTTTATTCCCCCATCCTTCTTCCGAAATCTTGGCAGCAGTTTTATATCTATCCGTTCCTGAGATTCTTTTTCCCAATGGCTTTAAATATGACGAGGCCAGATGACCTGTCCATTCATTCTTCATCGCTCCGTTGGAAGCCAAATACCATCCAAAATGATTATAGGAACCTTCTTCATTACTTTTAGGCGTTTCATCGGTTTTGAACATACTTTCTATTGTTAAAACACCTGGGTTAAAATAATCTTGAGTTTGTTTAACCGTACTTGGTTCCGATCTTCTTCTAACCTTTTCATCCACTCTAACTAAATCGTCAGGTCCAAACAAGTGAGTAGTATGTGACAACGGTCCGTAAATAGTGTACATTTTCTTTTTAAAGTTAACTATTTCTTTTCCACCTGAATTTTTT
The DNA here is from genome assembly GCF_019931755.1 of Sutcliffiella horikoshii. Lineage (NCBI taxonomy): Bacteria > Bacillati > Bacillota > Bacilli > Caryophanales > Bacillaceae > Sutcliffiella > Sutcliffiella horikoshii. The sequence continues at coordinate 3,837,090 of NZ_CP082918.1, forward strand.
ACATACTCTAAATCCTCAGGTTTGATCTGATCCAGTGTCCGATTTAGATTTAATCCAGGGTTACCGTCTTCCAAAACCGTAAAAACACGATCTTGATAAGACTCCATGTTTCTTTGCCCCTTTTTATCTTCATCATTTAGAATGAGTGGGCTATTCTTAGGTACAATACCGTTATAAGCCATCAACGCGAAATACCAGTTCTCAATATAATTACGGTTTCTATCATTAAGTGTTGGAATTCCCTTCCCACTGAATCTCTCAAACTTGTCATTGAGAATCATCACACCTTTTTCGATATTATATTGAATGTCGGAAACTAATCTATTATGATCAAGTTTATACTCCCCTTCAGGATCTGTGACTTGCATAATGCCAATTCCACCATCTTCAGATATAAGAGCTTTATCTCCCACGCAGTGAACCCAACCTCCTGCTTCTACAAAGGCAATGGCTTTAACAATTTCCGCGGGTACGTCTTGTTTATGTGCCTCTTCTGTCAACAAACGGTCAATCTCTATTAACGAAGACGGTTGTTTACACCCCGTATTTTCTTGCGCACTAATGGATTGTGGCAATAGTAATGCAAATACCACTAACATTACTAACACTTTCATTTTTTTCACTTGTTAATATCCCCCTTAAGTTTCAGTTCGTCCTTTTCTATGATAACAAGATCAAAAGATAAAAACACTAATTATTACCATAAAAGTAAAATAGATTAATAGATTTACATAAAAATGGAGAATCCTTTTTAAAAGATTCTCCAAGATTTATCTATCATTTTCCAATAAACATCTGGGTCCAATGCTTAGACTCTTTTTCATACCCTACACCAATATGCGTTATATCAGGGTTTAATATATTCGCTCTGTGACCCTCAGAGTTCATCCAAGCATTAACAACTTGTTCAGGAGTCAAGTGACCCCTTGCGATATTCTCTGAAGCACTAGTGTACTCAATTTTGAAATGATTCATCATCTCGAATGGAGTACCGTAAACAGGACTTGTATGGTTAAAGTATCCATTAACTTTCATATCTAGCGATTTTTCTCTTGCTACCAAGCTTAATTGGACATGGGTATAAAGTGGATTAACACCATATTTTATTCGCTCCGCATTAACCAATTCAATTACTTTTCTTTCTTCTTCACTTAATACAGCAGTATTGTAAACACCTTTACTAGCTTTAAAGAGTAAGTTTAGAGCTTTATCATTTACCGCACTTCTGCCACCAAGTACTTGGAAGTTAGAAAGATTCCTACCACTCACCAGCTCAGAAACGACTGGTCTTTCTTTATCATCAACCAGTAAAATGGACGTTCCTTTTTTCGCTGCAAGGACAGAACCTGTTAAAGCATCAGCAAATGAGCGACCTGTAGCTGTATAGATATTTTCAGTCGGAAGGTCGAGCTCTTTTATAATTTCAACAGATGTAGCATAACGGTCTTTACCAGAAATACGTTTCCCTCCTGGTAATTCTTCCAACACCGCATCAGTCACTGCAGAGGTGCCTCCTGCTACAATAGTTTGTCTAATCTCTTTATCTTTCAATAATTTTGCTGTTGGCTCATTGATAGTTTCAGATTTTTCTTTGATTAATAGTATTGGGTAGCCGTTTTTCGCTGCATAAGGAGCAATAGCAAGTGCATCTGGAAAATTTGACCCGTTAGCAATTACTGCTTTCTCAGGTGCGCCTCCCAAGCGTTCTGCTATCTTAACAGCTGTTTCATAACGGCTTGCACCACTTATTCGTTCCACTTCAACACTTTTGTTCATCTCAATGCTCTTCTTCACATCATCACTGACTGCACCCGTGCCGCCTAATATGATTACCTTCCTTGCACCAAGCTCCTCAATCATATTCTTTGTCTGCTCTGGAAGACTGTCTTTTTTAGTTAAAAGAATTGGAGCATCTAGTTTATACGCTAGAGGTGCACCTGCCAAAGCATCTGGGAAGTTCTGACCACTTGCAATGATAACTGTCTCAGCTGTTTCCCAGCCTTCACGTGCTATTTCATTAGCTGTAGAATATCTATCTGGACCAGATATTCTTTTACCGAAAGAAGTTAAATAAGAAGAAGCGACATAGCCATTCTTCTCAATGCTTTCTAGTTCGCTAGATACAGGATACCAAACAAAATGATTAAAATTTCTTTTGTATGCAGCCGTATCATAGATAAACGAGTCTTCAATCATGACTACTTCCTGATTAATTTTCCCAAGACTTGTCCCTGTAGCCCCAGGGATATTTCTAATGTTAACTTCCTCCGTTGCTACAACAAGTTCCTTTGGCTGAAACTTATGCTTTGTTTTATGTACAATCCCTTCTTGTGTATAAGCCATTTTATTAAACGATAATGATCCGTTTTCACCATAATTTAGATGGGATAATTCTACCGTTTCTAAAGCAACATTTATATTCAGATCCGAACTTTTCCCAATACGTTGGAAAACACGATCTTGATAAGATTCAAAATTTCTTTCCCCAGTAGCTCTTATTAGTGGACTATTTACTTGTTTAATCCCGTTATATGCCATTACCGCAAAATACCAATTTTCAATAGTATCGCGGTCTCCATCATTTAGCACTGGAATATTAATGCCGCTATAACCGTATTTTTCATTTAGAATACTAACCCCAACTTGTATGTTGTATTCTATGTCATACTTTAATCTCTCTTCATCATACTCATTGGAGTGGTCCGTTATTTGCATTATCCCTATGCCATTATCTGGAGCAACCAAAGGTTCTCCATCTTTACACTGCACCCACCCTGATTCTTCAAACGCAATTGCTTTAACTATTTCTGCTGGGATTTCTTGAGACAAGGCTTCTTTTGTTAGCAATAAATCAATCTCCTCATATGGAGGTTGCATACATAGATTGTTCTCTTGTGCATTAATAGATTGAGGTAATACTAAAGTAAATACCATAAATAATGTTAATAACTTAATTCTCTTCAAAAAATCAGCCCCCTTATTTGCTATTTCAATTCTATCGATTTCTAAAAATATTGGTGAAATTCCCTTTATTCAGCAATAAAATACTCTATTATAAAATCAGCCCAAATGCTTTGCCCTTTAGCATTAGGGAATGTGCCTTGGAGAAATGATTTGATATTTTCAGAAGATGTGTCTGGCCAAACCTCCCAATGGTTAAAATACTCGATATTATTTTGCATCGCGTACTCTTCCAATGCGTTAACTTGTTCCATATATGTCTCTGGTTCATATATAGGATTTGGTGGCTGTATTATCACATATGCTTCATTGTTAATCTTCTTAACTGAATCGATAATCATCTCTAAATTTCCCAGTGTATCTTCCATTTTAACAAAACCGTTATCATTCAATAGTAAGGGCTCTATAATTAATACATCAGGGCTGACAGCAGCTATCTCATCGTGACCTTTTGTCTCAATTAAATGATTGGTAGTTATCTTTTCAAAGTTCATTATTTCAATATCAAAAGTATGTACACCATAGTTCTCTTCTAGCGCATTTTTCACCTGTAATGGCCAAGGCGAATTGTTGGAATCACTATTCATAATTGCGTCAGAACCAACAATTAACAGTTTGATAGTTTCTTCAGAATCCATTTTTTTCTTTATACTATTTTTTAATTCATCATCCATATTTCTTGTTAAATCTAGTAGATTGTTGTCTTCCACCTCCATTGGTTGGTCTTGACTTGTAACTTTTCCCGCCTGTGCAATTTTATTATCATACTGCACCTTACCTAAAAATATTAAAGATATTGCTACCGTACATAATAGTATAATGATAATATTTTTCATCTTTTTACACTCCTATAAAGAATCTACTACAATTATATACATATTCTTTGTAAACTAATAGATTTACAAGCAATATTTTACAAAATATGATAAAATAAGTTTAAATAACAAGATTTATATAAAAATATTAGGAGGGAATTATGGTAAAGTCTCGCGTTGCTTTATTATCCACTCTTGCTTTTTCTACAATAGTATTAGGATTTGGATCTTTATCCTATGGAGAAGTTAAAAGCAATTACATATCAAATCAAAAAGAGAAATTTATATACTTAAATACAGATCCGATTATAGATCCAATTACGCCAGAACCTGAACCTGAACCTGAACCTGTGCCAGAACCTGAACCGAAACCAGATCCTAAGCCGGAACCAAAACCTGAGCCCAAGCCGGAACCAAAACCTGAGCCTAAGCCAGAACCGAAACCTGAGCCTAAGCCAGAACCAAAACCTGAGCCTAAGCCAGAACCAAAACCTGAGCCCAAGCCGGAACCAAAACCTGAGCCTAAGCCAGAATCGAAACCTGAACCTGTCCTAGAACCTGAATCAGAACCTGAGGAAATTATGGATTCGGTAGAAACTGAAGAGGAAAATATAGAAGTTTTAGCCACACCTTTGTCCAAGGATTTTCTTATTGAAACATATAAGGAAATGGAGTCAGATTTCTCAACACTAAATACATATATTTTCACGAACATAATTACTATACTCATAGAAACAAACAACTACACTTCTGAGTCATCAAGTTCATTTTCAAATCTACCGTTAAATGATTTAGCTACCAAGCTATCTCTGCAACAAATTGAAGAATTGGAAGAGTTTCTGTTAACGGAAGAACTAAAAGAAATGGACACACTTCTAATTACTGAAAGATTAGAAGAAATTCATGAAAAAAAATTAAATCTCATCCAATAGAAGAGTATCTTAAAGAGAAACCTCAACTTAACCATAAAAAGTTGAGGTTGTTTTGTAATATAATAAATTTCATGAAGTACTTCCTTCAGATACAAGAAGTAATTGTATAAACAATTGATAACACATATAATCAAAACTAGAATATAAAAAAGGAAGAGTGCAAAATGTTCAAGAAAAAATGGTTTATTATATTAGTAAGTATTTTAGGTATTGCGACTATAGGTGTTGGAATCTTTGCTTTTAGTGTGTATAAGTCGCTAGAAGATGCTGCATCTTCTATGCACACTCCACTTGAAAGGTCTAACTCTGAAAAAAGAACGACTGAAGTTGACTTCAATCAAAAAGATCCATTAGCTTTTCTGATCTTAGGGGTAGACGAAAGACCTGGAGATAGAGGGCGTTCAGATTCTATGATTGTTCTGACCGTTAATCCAAATGAAAAGTCTATTCAAATGGTAAGTATCCCACGTGATACAAGAACAGAAATAATCGGAAAAGGTTTTGATGATAAAATTAACCATGCTTATGCATTTGGTGGTCCAGAAATGTCGATTGCCACTGTCGAGAACTTTCTTGATATTCCCATAGATTATTTTGTTCAAGTAAATATGGAAAGCTTTAAGGATATTGTAGATGCCGTTGGAGGTGTCACGGTTAATAACAAATTAGAATTCAGTCATAATGGACATCATTTCCCCTTAGGAGAAATTGATTTAGACGGAGAGGAAGCTTTGAGTTTCTCAAGAATGCGCTATATTGATAGCGACTTTGGTAGACAGCAAAGACAGCGCGATGTTATTCAAGGTGTTATTAACAAAGGTGCATCCATTTCTTCCGTCACAAAAATTGACGACATTCTTGACATATTAGGTAATAATGTCCGTACCAATTTAACATTCGATGAAATGGTGGACATTCAGTCCAACTATAAAGAAGCACGTCATACACTTTCTCAACACCAGTTAACAGGAACTGGTACAAAAATTAACAACATCTACTACCTACTTGTAGATGAAAACGACCGCTTGGCACTTTCCAATCAGCTAAAAGAGCATCTTGAGCTTGACTCAGAAGTTGCGAAAAATAACTAACAGAAAGAGGGCTACCAATTTTATGGTAGCCCTCTTTCTTATTTCTTAATTTTTAGTTTCACCTATAAAATAATCTATTAAATGCTCTGCCCAGATTTTGTGACCTTCTTCATTCGGTATAATATCGTCATTTACTATGTATTTTGAAACCTCATCTGATTCTTTTGGCCAACTTTCCCAATGGTTAATATAAGGATAACCATTCTCTTCCGCCCATGTTTTCAATTCCTCAACATCCATGGGGTAATAAGTTGCATTTCGAAGAGGTTGTCCAGGTTGTAGAAACACAAAAAGTTCAGGATTCTTCTCTTTTAAACCGTCAATCATAGTTGAAATGTTCTGAAGAGAATGTTCCATTATAATAAAACCGTTACTTTCCAGTAAGAACGGCTCCAAAATAACAATGTCAGGTTTTGTAACTACATTCTCCAAATAAAGACTTTCATTCACTACATCAGCTGTTGTCACTTCACCAGGTATAGCATTTACTGTTATGTTAAATAGTCCTTCATATGTAGTTTCCAACTCTTCTTTGAACAATTTAGACCATTTATTATCGGCTAACTCGTTAACTTCTGAGCCGATAATTACAAGTTCTACTACTTCACCTTTATTTTGTTTTTCTAAAAGGAATTCTGATACTTCTAAAGGGATCTCCCCAAAATCTTGCTCCGTCAATTCTTCCTTATTTCCCACCACTTTTTCATCAGTATTTGATGGATTAGTATTGGCGCTAGTACTCACATATTCTTGATCCATTGCAGACCCCAATTTAGCGTTCCAATGGAAATTTCCATATACTATTGCACCAATACAAGTTAAAACCACTAACATCATTATCGCTCTCATTTATTACCACCTCATACCAAATATACTACTTTTTTAATACTTTTCAATAGTTTTGGCAATAGGAAAAGTAGTATTCTTCTAGATTTATGCATATGTCCGCTATTTGTAAGTACAAACCATTATTGAAATAAAATAAAAAAGAGGCTACTCAAAAATGAGCACCTCTTTTTTCTCCTACCCTAAAATACCAAATAACTTCTTTTTCTTTTTAATTCTCTCAGGTACTTCTTTTATTACCATGGAACCTTCCACCAGTAATTCAGCATTTTCTAATAACAAATATTTTGCATCAGTACCACACTCTTTTTCAATTACATTAAAGGCTTCCGCCATTTGGAAGTTTCTTCCCTTTAAATTATGAGCATCAGATGCAACAAAATGAGTCAGATTAGCTTCAATGAGTTCTAAAGAGAACTTCTTTATTTTCTTACCGAATTTACCGGCTACACTTGCAGCGGTAACCTGTGTACAAGCACCTTTTTTTACTAATTGGTAGAGTTTCTCGGGATTTTCAATCAATTCAGCATTTCTCTCGGGATGTACGATAATTGGGGTGAGGCCTTTCATCTGTATATCATAGATAATTTTTTCCGTATATAGAGGCACTTGACTTGAAGGTAATTCTATAAAAATATATTTATCTCCGTCATTCATTGTCAGCAGTTCGTCTCTTTCATATTGCTCCAACAGTTCTCCTGAGATTCTGGTCTCCTGACCAGGTAACACAGTAATATCAATTCCTTCTTTTTCCAACCTGTCGTTCAACTCTTTTACCTTTTCAAGAATCTCTTCTCTTATATTGTAATATTGCCCGTTGTTATGGTGAGGAGTTGCTACTATTTTTGTTATACCTTCACTATAAGCAGCACGTGCCATTTCCAAGCTTTCTGTCATGTGTCTAGCACCATCATCTACCGATGGAAGGATGTGACAGTGAATATCTATCATATTTAAAACCTCCAAAAATAGTACTTTTATACCATTTTTCCTTCTAACTTAGTCTATCATAATCTTAGCACAGTAGAAAGATATAAGATATGGGTGCATTTTGTCGAAAGAGGAAAATTATACTATGTATATTATTCATAATAAATGAACCTTTATCTATTATTTATTTCACTATTTTTCTAAAAAATAAACCTCCAAAGAAAAAAACCTAAAAATGTAGAAGTCTTAACCTACCGAACAACTACACGCTCAGGTTACAGAATATAAATAGAATCCTTCAAAATATATGGGTTGTCCTTTATGACCAAAATAAAAAAACTTGTAGAGAACCACATAGGTTTCTCTACAAGCTGAAGATCTTGGAGGCTCCAAGGTCTTTTTTATGAGGTTTTTTGATTTGCAGTTTGAGATTCCTTAACTCCTTCTGACTTGGTTTTATCAACCATTACCAGAACAGTCCTTAAAATGATAACAATATCAAACATCACTGAGAAATTACGGATATAGTGAAGATCAAAACGTAATTTGTCCTCTACACTTGTTGTGTATTTCCCCATAATTTGTGCGTAACCAGTTATGCCAGGTTTTACAGTGTTACGGTACTGGTAGGAGCTGATGTCCTTTTTAAACTGCTCAATAAAGAAACTTCTCTCCGGTCTAGGGCCGACAATTGACATATCCCCTTTTAATACATTAAAGATTTGAGGTAATTCGTCAATTCTTGTAGCTCTCAAAAAGTTTCCGACTTTCGTAATACGAGGATCTTTGTCAGTAGCCAGCATAGGTCCTGTAGATCCTTCTGCATTTTCTATCATCGTACGCAACTTTAGAATTTGGAACTCTTTGTTATCTTTTCCTAGACGTGCTTGAGAGTAGAAAATTGACCCTCTAGGCTCCTGAATCTTAATAAGTAATACTCCCAACAAAAAGAAAGGAAGGATAAATGGAAGTACTAAAATGGAAACGGCAAGATCAAAAGCTCTCTTTAAGATTTGTTGATCGACAGTTAATCCGAATTTTTTCACAGAAAGAGCCATCGTATCTTCAAAAGGAGTAATATCTGATTTAGATAACAATAAATCATAAAAGGATGGCACTAAGTATAAATTCTTTTTATTTTTGAAAGCATAATAGATGATTGAACTTTTTTTCTCGTCTGTATCCTTTGGTCCTAATATGACGGAATCAGACTTCTTAATAGCTTTAAATGTATCATCAAGTGGTGTGTGGTATTCTGCATACTTGATATTAACTTTAGAGGCAAAAGTATCTTTTATCTGATAAGTAAGCCTTAATTTGTCTTGTGGTTTGCATATGAGCAAGATATCTTCCGGGTTGGTTGCTTTCTTGAAAGAAATAAATATCATTTTCCAAATAATCAATAAGACAACTGAGAATAAAAATGATAATAAGATTACAGATCTTGGTAAACCAAATGCACGGAAAAAGAAAGAAATTGCCATGGTAGCGACAGTGATGGAAAAAGTACTGACTAGTATACTTCCGATGTAGTCAAAGAACCGCTTTCTTCGAGAAGGGTTGACTTCATATACGGACAAAAAGAACGTGCTGATTAATAGTACCCACGGCAGGACAACAAGGAATGAGTCCCAATTCTTTGCATCATAGGTTTCGTAACGCACATAAAAAGCTAAGAGATATGATATGGTTATAATTAGTAGATCAGTTAATATAAACAGCAGACGACGACTTTTTTCATCAAGTAAATTGCCCAAGCTCAAAACTCCTTTAGTTATTCTTTTAATGGACAAAACGTAAAATAGTATTACGGCAACAATATTAATATCAGCGTATCACATTTTTTCTTTTACAAACAGTGCCAGATTTAGTCAATCCAAATCTCCTATTTTAATGGATAATTCTACAAAAAAAGATGCAAAGCTCTACATTCCCTGTAGTAGCTAGTTTTTTCGGCAATTTTTTTAGCCTAAACCCTGTATCATTTTATCAAAATAAAAGCTGTTGTAAAACATGTTTCTACATTAAATTATGTTAAGTTTGTGACACCTCGAAATGACAACTCCTCATTTTTATACCCAATAAATAAGACGTAAAACATGGAAGAAAGTTTCAATAAAAAAAGAGCCCTTTCTAATTTGGAAGGACTCTTACTTTTGTTCCTTATAAAATTTATGCTTGTACTCGTTTTTTTATTGCATAGAAAGCATAATTAATAAAGCACCAGCTTGCATAAGGTAGACTTAGCTTTTCAATTTCTCGATAAACATACCAATTTCTTTTGGCTGTCTTTAATTTGTTACTTGAGATAGACCCTTCGACAATTCGATAGTTGGCCAAAGGCTCCTGCATTCCATATGCAATATGACCTTCGCGCAGAACTTTTAACCAAAGTGCAAAATCTTGCCTTGTCCGAATTAATGGCATCTGCAGAGGTTCTACTTTTCTTGTGTCGATCATTACCGTCAGACATCCAATTATCGTGTTTTTCAAAAGGCCTTTGTAATCAATTTGCTCAGGAACATCTATCACTTTATCAAGTGGTTTCCCGTTTTCATCCATTAAGTTGTAAGCTGTAAAACTGAATGCATAATCATTTTCTTGCATAAAAGCCAATTGTTTTTCCAGCTTATCCAACACCCATAAGTCGTCACTATCCAAGAAAGCAACATAGTCTCCTTGAGCTGCTTTTAAAGCGGTATTCCTTGCCACCGCTGCACCGCTGTTTTCTTCTAGAAAGATTGGCTTAATTCTTGGATCTAATTCAGCATATTTTTTTAAGATTTCTCTTGTTGTATCCTTTGAACAATCATCAACAATGATCATTTCCCAATTTGTATATGTTTGAGTTCGAACTGATTCGATTGTTGCTGATATAAACTTCTCCGCATTATAGGAGGGAGTAATCACTGAAACAAGTGAGGAAGACATACATATACACCACCTTTACATATCTTCTTCTCTAAATAATAACGGAACGACAATATAACCAAACACAATCGTTACACCGATTAAGCCACCTAGAACGGCTCTTTTTTTGCTGGAGAAATCTTCGGAACGAGACTCACTCACCTTGACTGGCTCTGTTAACTCCGCTGGATAATAGGATAATAATATTTCTTTATATTCAATAATTAATTTTTGTTGTTCCACTAAGGATAACTCGATATTTACCTGTGTATCCTCCAATTCTTCTAAGCTTTTTCCTTCTATGAAATTATTGTAAATTTCTTCTAAGCTTTTTCCTTCTATAATATCTTTGTAAATTAATGAGTTCTCCTCTAATTCCTCGTTGTCATCCGCTAAGAATGCATCTACTAATCGTTCTAACCCCTCTTCTACTTCTTCTTCATTGTCAGAACGGTAAATAAGCTCAATAGTAGTACCGGACAAAGTATTAATTACGATACCCGATCTTAATGCTTCTAACTCCTCAGGCTCATAATCAGGAAAAGTGGATTCAAGAAAGGTGTTACCGGTAATGTAACGTTTGGCTCTTTCAGCATTGTTCATTTTTTCGTTTTCATAAAATCCTAGTTCTATTTTTGCGCTCGCAGCATAGCTGACAACAGGTTCCGATTTCATTTCAAAAAAGTAACCTAATCCGGCTAACAACAATGGAATGATAATTAGCAAAGGAATGGATTTTTTTATTCTTTTTATAAGTAAGTTTAATATATTTTCCATCTTATTCTCCTTCTATTAGAGGGTTATGAGTAGGTGATAAAACCACTTTCTCGTTACTCTTTCTCTTTCTCTTTGTTAAGATGTTAAGCGTAACTATTCCAAATGCAAAAAGTACCCAATGGAAAAACAGGTTAGAAACGGAGCTAGGGCTTATACTGGAAATAACAAATGCTGCCAATGCCACAAGTATCGCTTCTGTGATAAGCCTATACTGGTTGGATAACCCTTTATTAAAATGTTGGAATAACTTAATCATTAGGTAGGCATATAAAGTTATATAACCAATAACGACAAATATTCCAAAGTTGGTGAATATCTCCAAAAACCAAAAATGCACATTCACCACTTGATCCGTATCGTGTATGGAATAGTTCTCCATGTAATATTCTGTATTTCCTGCACCCACTCCCATAACAAAGGAGTCCAATGAGAAATTGAAAGCATTCCTCATTAAATTGGCTCTTCCTATATTCGATGGAAGTCTTCCAGCAACATCATGGATGGTAGGGCTAAGAAATAAGCTGGAAAAGGTCGACCATAATTTATTGTAAAAGAGGAGAACAAACAAAGAAGCTCCCACTGCGCCTAAAGCCAATATCCACTTTCTCACAACACTTTTACACAATATAAAAACGTAAAAACCTATCCCTGCAATGACAGCTAGCTGGCTGGCCCTTGACTCGGTCAACATGATTAAATGCAGAGCCGCCAAGGAAAGAACAATGCCCCCTGCTTTCCAATACTTATTCTTACCATTTCTAATTAGCGATAGAAAGAAGAATAACGATATGGAAAGGAAGGTTGCAAAATCATTCTGGTTAGTAAAGACAGATGTAGGATAATGCTGATTATATTCAGGTCCTAAATGTAAGGAGGAACTAGGAAGATGGTTCTTGGTAAAGGCGTTCCAATAGCCGATCAGCATAACAAAAACTGACATGACTACCCATATATAATAAAAATTCAGTACCTTCTTAAGGTCGTTAAGAAAGAGTGTAACAATAAAAATCAGGAAAATGCCCATCACCAAAATGGATATGTATTTAATACCCTCTGTTACAGACTTTGCCCATAAAAGTGTAAGGAGTGCATAATACAACCAAAAAACAAAAAAAAGCAAACTCCCTTTTACTCTAAGATCCGTCCATTTCGTCCACAAATCTTTCCTAAAGTCACTGCGAATCAAGTTAAAAACAATTAAAAAGCCTACTATTATTAACAGGATTCTATATGGAAATAAGCTAAAGAATCCTAAGTTAATGGAGAAAAAAGCATTATTCAAAAAAGTTGCACCTAATAACACATAGATAGTAATCATCAAGTACCTATTATCAAAAAGGTATTCTTTTAAGATTACTAATACTAGTAACGCTACATTGAGTAACACCAAGGGGATATAAATGTTTGGTCTATCTATAAAGATCAAACCTATTGTTAGTATAGCACCAAGCAATAATCCAACAATCCCGATTACCACTTGTCTAATGCCAGTAAATCCAAGGTTCATTTTCCTCCTCCTAAACTAACTACTATATTAATGTTGAGGCAGAGACATCTTGTTTTATAAGGGGCCTCCACCATCAAAATGTTAAACTTTATTTTCCATTTCTAGCTCCTTGCATACTTTACCATTATTTCACGATCGGCCTTCCAATTGAATGATAGATCAGGGAGTGTTTTTTTGCCTCGTTCAAGTCAAAAATGTTTCTGCCATCAATGACAATTGGGTTTTCCAAGCATTCTTTTACTTTAGTAAGATCAAGCTCTTTTACCTCGGCAGAATCTGTCACAATTATGCAAGCATCTGCACCACTAAGGGCATCATACACGTCATTATAATAATCAATAGTATCTCCAAAATGTTTCTTTGCTTCCTCGATGGCAATAGCATCAAAGGCCTTGATCTTCGCCCCATGTTTAAGCAATTCAGGGATGATCTCAAGTGATGGAGCATCTCTCATGTCATCTGTATTAGGCTTAAATGCTAATCCGAGAATGGCAAAGGTCTTATCTTCAATATCACCAAAAACATCTATGATTTTTTTTACAACCTTACTTTTTTGTATATCATTTGTTTCCATAACGGCTCTAATTAGTTTAAAGTCATACCCGACTGAGCTTGCGATATGGAGCAAGGCACTCGTATCTTTAGGGAAACAAGATCCTCCATAGCCTATCCCTGCATTAAGGAACTTCTTGCCGATACGGCTGTCGAGTCCCATGCCCTCCGCAACCTTTGTCACATCCGCCCCAATTTCTTCACAAATATTTGCGATATCATTGATGAAAGAAATTTTAGTAGCTAAAAAGGCATTGGAAGCATACTTAATCATTTCTGCACTTTCTAAGTCAGACTTTAAAATAATCGTATTAAAAGGAGTATGCAGCTCTTCGATGATGCTCGCAGCCTTTTCACTTGATGCACCAATAACAGCACGTTCCATATTCATCGTGTCTTCAATGGCAGATCCTTCTCTTAGAAATTCAGGGTTAGAAACAACGTCAAATTCTTGATTGCCACCAGAAATCTCGTGAATAATGTTATATACTCTTTTACCTGTTCCTACTGGGACAGTACTTTTGTTTACCACTACTTTGTAGGAGTTAAGATTTTCACCTATTGTTTTTGCTACCGCGTCCACATAGCTTAAATTGGCTTCTCCTGTTTCTGCCATCGGAGTTCCTACGGCTATATAAACAATATCAGACTCTTGGATGGCAGCTGCAATGTCTGTCGTAAAAGAAAGATTTCCTTTTGCCGCGTTTTGTTTCACCAAATCTTCTAGACCTGGCTCATAAATAGGGATAATCCCTTTTTTCAGGTTGGTTATTTTCTGCTCGTCTATATCACAACAAATAACACGATTTCCAATTTCCGCAAAACACGTGCCCGACACTAAACCAACATAGCCGGTTCCCATAACTGCTATTCGTTTCATACTACCTATCCTTTCGTGATGTAATTAGAATTAGCTAAGGATTTTAGATATTCTATCACTTCTTCTCGTAAGTCTTCTCTATCAAGAGCAAAGTCAACTGTTGCTTTTATAAATCCGAATTTATCTCCAACATCATAACGTATTCCACCGAATTGATAAGCCAATACCTGTTGTTGACTATTTAAGGTATTAATTGCATCTGTCAATTGTATCTCCCCGCCAGACCCTTTAGGGGTGTGCTCAAGAATATTGAATATTTCCGGTGTCAACACATAGCGACCCATAATGGCGTAGTTGGAAGGTGCTTCCGCAAGCTTCGGCTTCTCCACAAATCCTTCCACGTTAACAACGTTCTCTTCTAGCTTTTCTTCTTTCGGAGAAACAATACCATATTTAGAGACATCTGCATCTGGAACGCTTTGAATTCCAACGACAGAAGAGCCATATTTGTCATAAACATTGATCAGTTGTTGCAGACAAGGTGTGTCCCCTTTTACGATATCGTCACCAAGCATGACACCAAAAGCATCATTCCCAATGAACTTCCTTGCACACCAAATCGCATGACCTAGCCCAAGGGGTTCCTTTTGTCTTATATAATGAATGTTTGCTAAATTAGCAATGGATTTTATTTCTTCTAAGATATCGTACTTTTCTTTTTTCTCTAAAGTTTCTTCCAGTTCATAGGATTTATCGAAATGGTCCTCAATTGCCCGTTTACCTCTTCCACTAACAATAATAATATCTTCAATCCCTGATTGAACCGCTTCTTCAACAATATATTGGATAGTTGGTTTATCTACAATTGGAAGCATCTCTTTGGGCTGGGCTTTTGTCGCAGGTAAAAAACGAGTACCAAGTCCAGCTGCCGGGATAATTACTTTTTTTATTGTCATAGTTTCCACCTCAGAAAATATTTTTTCTTTATAGTAACTTGCGGTATATTTGAATAAGGTCCTTTGAATTCTGCGTAACATCGAAGTTTGATGTTACCCTTTCAAAAAGACTCTTGATAACCTCTGACCCATAGTTGCCTTTATCTGTATACCCTAAAACCCCGTCTACTACCTGCTCGGAGGACTTGGGTTCAATTAGTAAGCCTTTATATTCTCCAAACAACTCAGGAATTCCACCTACATTAGAAGAAAGTACAGGAACCTTTAGGGCTAATGCTTCAATAATAACAGTTGGCATGCCTTCCCTATAAGATGGAAGAAGGAAGATATCGGCTGCGCGTAAGTAATCTTTTACTTTTTCATTCGCAATCTGACCGGTCAGGATGATTTTATCCTTTCCTTCCAGCTCATTTTTCAATGGCCCATCGCCAACAAGCACAAGCCTGAAACGATCGTCTAACTGCTCTATTGCGGAAACCATTTCCCGAATGCCCTTTTCATTCATAATCCGACCAACGAATAATAAAAGCTTTTTATCCTCTGGCAGGTTAAGGCGCTTTCGCAGACTAATCTTTTCTTCCTCGCTAATATCAGAACCCGAGAACCTTTCCATATTAACGCCTATCGGAAGCACTTCCGGCTTTACGCCTGTCAGCTTTTCTGTCTTCTCAGCTAAAGCGCCACTTACAGCTGTCACCATGCCGGCATTCTTGACAGCGAATTTAAAAGCATTCATGGCACTGTTACTGTATTGGGGGTAAACATTCACATCGCTACCATGCAAGGTTAATACATAAGGTATTTTATATGTACTGGAAAGGATTGCTGCTGCACCGCCGCTAGGCATCGCAAAATGGGCATGCATAATATCAAATTTGATTCCTTGATCTTCTATATATCGCTGAATGGCTTTTGCAAACCTTTTGTGTGGCTGCGCCCATTTTAACTGACCAGGGATAGCAACGAATCTAGGTCGATGTATCTTGATCCCATTCCACTCATAGCTTTGTGGGAATTTCTTGTAATTTTTATATTTCTGGCTGACCCGCGATAAGACTTTTGGAGAATACGGGACAGGTGCCACCACTTCAATATCCACCCCTAAATCTCGGATAGACTCCGCCTGTGTTTGATGAAACACACCAGCACCCGGCAAATGATCAGAAGGATAAGCAGTCGTAACAAAAAGCACCTTCATCACAATCTCCCCCTTGTTGTTTTGTTAAGGATTTTCCTTACTGGTTTCCATTCTTTTATTTCAGGATACCCGAAATAGATGGCAAGTACATATATAATCCCACCAACACTAACCGAAAGGGCGATATTGATGTATATATTGATAAATTCAACTTGATATAAAACGGTCTTAAAGAAATAAACGATAACGGCCATTATACCTGTAATTAGGATTGGCTTTAATAAAGTACGAACATAATCTTTCATTTCAAGGTCAATCAACTTTTTCAACAGCCATCTGCCGATCAAGAAGTTGATAAAACTTGTGACAACGTATGTCCAAGCCACTATATATATATCATATTTAGTAGCAAAATACATAGTGATACCATACAGAAGCATGACACCGAAATCCCAATAAAAGGCGATATTTGCTTTCCCTTTTGCCAATATAATGGAACCATTAGGGTTCATCAGGACTCTCAAGATACCAACAATTGCTAATATGCCGAGAATAGGTGCTGCATCCAGCCATCTTGCACCAAAGAACACTTCAATGAACAAATCGGAAATCGCCATTAACCCTAACAATAACGGCAAGCCGACAAGAGCCAGCATCTTTGTGACATTCAGAAAACCTTCTATTAATAGCTTGTTATCCGACTGACTCCGTGAGAATACGGGAAACGCGACCCTTGTTATGATTGGGTTTATTTTCATTACCGGAATGGTCACTACTTGATATGCCAATGAATAGATACCAAGTGCTTCCGCTCCTAAGAACCTACCTATCAAGATATAATCGATATTTGCTCCAATCCTGTTCACAAGGCGGGACATTAACTGGAAAACACCGAACGACATTAATTCTTTAATGGAAGATAAATTAAATACGAAGGAAGGCTTCCATTTTTTTGAGTAAACCGCAAAGTATAAAATGCCCTTAAGTGAGTTCAGAATAACCTGTGAAATCACATAGGCGTATAGCTCCTGTATTAAAAAAATCATGATAAGCAAGCTGATAAAAGATGCCAAGTTTGTTGCAACTTCAATTCTGCTTAGAAGATTGAAATTCAGATCTTTCTGAAGCAAATATTGAAACTGCTGCCCGATCGGGGCTATGAGGAACATTATTCCCAAAACTTTTATTAATGGAATCAATTCAGGCTGATTATAAAATCCCGCGATGAGCGGGCTTGCAAAAAATAATCCAATGAATAAGAAGATACCCACAATGATGTTCAGCCAATATAAAGTAGATAGCTGTTCATCTGATACTTTTTCCTTCTGGATGATGGCTGCACTGAACCCCATATCCAACAGAATCTGTGTAAAAATAACGACCGTGGTTATCATTCCTACGACACCGAATTGCTCCTTTGTTAATAGATTTCCTAGTATGGCAAATTGAACGATTTGGATTACCGTGATGATGATGGTAGACAAAGCTGTCCATTTTGCACCCGATAAAATCTGTTTCGTGATAGTCGACATGATTCTTCCCTACTTTTAGTAATCTTTCTACTATTATTTACAATTAAAAACCCATTTATAGATTATAGCACAAAGTATTATAATACTTCTTTTTTGAAAGGAACCTCGGTATTACAATTACTTATCATTTATGTAAATTTCATTACTTTTCAACTGATACAAAGCAAAATGCCTGTTTCTATAGAAGAAACAGGCGTCTTGAATTAAAATTCGTTGTTTTATTTATTGATGAAGTAGTTTTCTACCCCGTTATAGATTGCTTTAGCAGCTTTTTCCCTGAACGTTGCACTTGCTAGAAGCTTGGCTTCTTCAGAGTTACTGAGGAAGGCTACTTCTACTAATACGCTTGGCATTTTGGAATCACGTATAACAACAAACGATCCTTCTTTTACACCGCGATCACGTAATCCTAATTCATCCACCAATTCATTTTGGATAGATTCAGCTAGCTCTTTGCTTTCTTGTGATTGGTAGTTGTCGCTATACCACGTTTCGGTTCCATTGGCTCCCGGATCTGTGAATGAGTTTACATGAATACTAACAAAAATATCCGCGCCTTTATTTTCCGCATACAGAACTCGATCTGCCAATGGGATATACACATCAGTGGTTCTTGTCATCAATGGTAATGATCCCGCTGAAGTAACTTTATTTTCTAGACGTTTAGAGATATCAAAAACAATATCTTTTTCCTGCTGCCCATTTCCAACAGCACCTGGATCTGTTCCACCATGACCCGCATCGATGGCAATTCGTTTACCAAGCATAGGTGCAGATAATGTATTAACAACATTCTGGCCTACAGAAGTCGTCCCTCCTAATACTACGAATTCTCCTATACCCTTTTCCTTAATCAAATTTAATGTAGTACTTGGCAATTGAGTAGAATGAGTTAAGAGAATCACAGCATTTTGCTTAGCAGCAAGTACAGACCCAGCTAAAGCATCTGCGTAAGCATGTCCATTCGTGATATATGTCTTTTTAGAATTGATGCCTAACTGTTTAACAACATTCGTCGCAACTTGGAAACGATCACTTCCACCAATTCGTGTAGGAGAAGGCATTTTATTGTAGACAACGCGAGAAACACTTGTTTCTCCTCCCATGATATATGTAGATGAAACATTTCTATTTTTTAGTGAATTAGAAGTTACAGCCGGAACAGTTGTACTTTCTGTAAGTAAGATGGGAATACCATTTCTAGCTGCGAATGGTGCGATAGATAATGAATCAGCAGCAGCTCTGCCATTAGCAACAATAGCTATATTCTTAGCTGGTAACTCCTTAGCAATATTTGCAGCAACTTCAAAACGGTCGTTTCCACTAATTCTTCTTACTTGTATTCCTAAACTTTTAATCTCTGAAATTACTCTTTCAGAAACACTAGTCGTTCCACCGATTACAATTACATTGCTTGCGCGTAATTCTTGTAATCTATTTTTTGTAGTTAACGGCAACCCATTTGCTTTTGTTAATAATATTGGTGCATTCAAACGATATGCAAGCGGAGAAGCTGCCAATGCATCCGCATATGCATCCCCTGATGTAATAATAACAGTATTGGATGTAGTCCAACCTTCCCTGGAAACATTTACAGCAACATCATATCGGTCTGCTCCATCTATTCGTTTTGGTCCGCTGGCTTCTGCACTATTCACACTGAAAAGCGTTGTGAAAAGAACCAAACAGATGAGCATCATAAACTTGCGCACTTAATTACCTCCCTAAATTTTTCATCTCTCGACAAATATACCAAAAATAAGATATTTTTTCATTAGTTCATTACAATAAAAAGTCGAATTTTACAAAAATAAGTCGATAATCACAGTAATGCTGAAATTTTGGGACAAAAAAAACAAACCGGAGTGATCCGGTTTATTTTTTCGTGACATTTGTACCGTTATAGTAAAAGTCTAAAATTTGTTTATACGTATGACCTGCTTTTGCACGAGATTGAGCTCCATGCTGGCTCATACCTACCCCATGCCCAAAACCATTACCAACTACTTTTAACGTCTTGTCAGTCGTTTCAACTTCGTACATAGTGCTTTTTATATTCATTGTACCGAACATCGTTCTAAAAGCATTGGCAGTGATTGTTTGTGAGATCGTATGTTTCTTCAACGTACCATCAGCTTCTGAAACAAAGCCTTTGCTCATGTCTCTCACAAAATATTCAATTTCAATTTTTGTATCCTTGTTACGTCCACTGCTGTTTACATTTTGCGGTTCAATGTTTTTTATCCCTACGATCTTAAATTCCGAATTATTATGATGGTTGTTTAAAAGCCACTTTTTCAAGCCGTTCATTGAGCTAGCCTGTACCTCTTGTGTCCCGTTCCACCATGTAGTTGGATTTTTCAAGTCTAGATTATCTACATCTAATTGCATCTTATTAAGTGTTAAGTTCCAACCTTGGTACGAGGTATCCATAGAATCAACCTTTGCTTTTAAATAAGCAATTTGAGTTCCACCCCAAAGATTAGAATTCGATTCTGTATATCCGCCATTACTTGAGGAGAAAACGGCATTCTGACCAATCGGGTTCCCGTTGTAAGTAAGAATTTCCCCTTTTGTTGCTTCAATAGCATTGTTTGTATTCACATGCCACTCGTATCCTCTATAGACCTGGAACCCTTGTGTATCGTTGATAGTGGTCCCCATGGTTCCAAAAGAATACGTTCTTGCTGCAACAGATTGTGCCTTTAATGCTTCCATTTCCCATGAAGCCGGCATTTCAGCTGGAACTACACCCTTAAGATAATCATCAAAAGGAATATTTCTGTTATATGGTCTTACAAAACCATTTTCAATATGAAACTCAATCTTCCCTAAATAAGGACGATTATTCAATTCAATGACATTGCTTTCATTGTAACGTTCCGGGATCATACTGAAATTAGCATTACCGAAATCCTTCAATAATTTTGTGCCTTCATATAAACCAAGGCGCCCATTATTATTTTGAACCTTGTATGTTTTGCTGCTATCAAGGTACAACTCATTAGGAAGCTGGTTTTCTACTTCTCTAGTAACAGAAAGTGGACCACCTAAAATGGTAAAAGAACCGGTGTTTTTCGTATCTATTATATTTTGAACCGAAGAAGGAATAATCGTCGCTTTTGTTAATAAAAGTGGATGGTTATTCTTAGCAGCTAACACTGCTCCAGTGAAAGCATCGGCATATTTCTCTCCATTAGCAAGGTACACTTCAGATGCTTCTAAATTAAGTGTTTTAATAATATTTGCGGAAACTTCGTATCTGTCTGCTCCACCAATGCGGCTTTTTGTTCCTGGCAGTTGATCATAAACCTGTTGAGATACACTTGTTGGCCCGCCTATTACAGTAACCTTTGTTTTACCTTTAAGGGCTGCTGATGTTGGAGCCGGGATGTTTTTATCCTTTGTTAAAAGGATAGGCACCTTATTTACAGCGGCATATGGAGCAATGGATAATGCGTCTGCATAAGCATTACCACCAACAACGATAGCTTGGGTTGAGCTGCCTAATAGAGTCGCAATGTTTTTGGCTACCTCATATCGGTCTGCCCCGTTGACCCTTGCAACATTACTACTGATCCCTTTTAGTTGGTTAAAAACAGTATTGGATACACTGCTTGTACCGCCAATTACGATAATTTCTTTCGGCTTCAACTCTCGAAGCTTATTTATCGTGGTATCAGGAATGGAATGAGGGCGTGTAAGCAAGATCGGTGCATTTTTAGCATAGGCGAATGGTGCTGTTGATAAAGCATCTGCATATGCTTCCTGACTAACAATAAAAACTGTATTTGATACATTCCAGCCACTTGACGCAATATTAGTTGCAACTTCAAATCGGTCTGCACCTGACAATCTCACATTTCCATTTTCTAGTTTGTATTGACCATTTGTATTAATCTGAACTTCTGTCTTATTTCCAATGTAGTTCTGCAATTTAATAGAGATTGTAGAAGCTGATCCAATGGAAGTGAAAACCGGTGAAAAGAAAAGTAGCAAGGCTAGTGTTGAAGCTAACAAAAATTTAATTTTATTCAATTTTTATGTATCCCCCTTAAAATTTCCTATCTATCTCTACATTACTAATCTATCAAAACATTCCCTGTTAGTGAACGGTTATTTTGTAGGATATTGTAAGATAATATCAAAACAAACCAAAAAAGCACCCTATAGGATGCTTTTTTCTGATTAGTTTGCTTTAACACTTTGAAGTTCCATTCTGCCTTCCTTTTCGATAAAGCTAATCGTAACCTCTGACCCCTCTTCCACCGCATTTACAGCTTCTTGATTGTCAGGGGATACATAATATGTAACATAGCCGTTGTCGGTTTCCACTTCAATCGTATGATTATCTGCCCAACCTTTGAACACACCAACGGATTGTTGAACGTTAGCATCTTCTTCAGCAGCTTCTTCATTCGAATCTCCTTGGCTAGCATTAGAATCAACAGCTTCCTCATTTGACTCATTTTGACTACTATTGTTGTCAGCGGAAGTACCGCAGGCTGACAATATCATTAAAATCGAGAACATTAATATAGCGAGTTTTTTCAATGCATTTCCTCCTCTCTCATTATTTACACATAAACCATACTAAAAAACTGAATAGGATTAGTCAATAAATTATTAGTATGATTTTGCTAAACTTCAATTTTTAACCATTGTTATACTGATATAATTCCGTTACAATGTTGGTGGCCTTTCAAACAAGGAGTGAACCGTATGAAAAATCAAAAATCTATTTATATAGAAGAAATTCATTTAATTAGAGCTGTAGCCTGTCTGCTTGTTGTATTAGTGCATGTTTCTGCCACTTATTATTACCAGCAGGATGGGTATAATGATATAACATTCTTTTTTAACCAGATTGGTAGATTTGGCACACCTCTTTTTGCCGTAATCAGTGGCTTTTTACTTTTTTATCATGTAAGGCAAAAAGGTTTCCAACTGAATAAATTTGTCACATCTCGATTTGTGAAAGTCGGTTCTCCATTTTTATTTTGGAGTTTATTCTATATTTTTCTACTAGTACTATTAGAAGGCGCTACACCCTTAGCCGAAGGGAAGAAAATATTCACTATCGACTTTTTATTAGGAAACTCTTACGTTCATCTATATTTTATGTCTATCGTTTTTCAGTTTTATTTGTTATTTCCTTTATTGCAGAAAATACGCTCCAAGAATTTATGGACGGTACTTCTCGTCCTTTCATTAGCAATAAACTATTATTTTGTTGAGCACTTTACACCAAGCACTTTTAATAATGAGTTGATACAATATGCATTCTCTCAACGTGCTCTTTTTTTAAATTGGATTTTCTTTTTTATCTTTGGCGGGTTTGCCGCATATAATTGGGAGAAAATCTATTCTATTTCCAAAAAAATTAAACCTATCTCATTAATCGCATCTATTTTCATCATTGTACTAACTGTGTATGAATACAATGTGAATGGATCTGTGTCATCCAACAGACCTTTAAATTTTATTTATATTCCTGTTATCTTTGTCACTTTAATCGGTATGTATGATTATATCTCCAAAATAAATTTCTTAAAGCAAGCTTTTACAAAGGTAGGGCAGCTTTCCATGGGCATATATTTGGTTCATATGTTTATCATTTATCTTTTCGTTCATTATATGCCAGGATCTATCTGGACAACGCTGAACTTCCCATTTGTGTTCCTAGCAATTCTATTAGCTTCGATTCTATTTGTGAGAGCAATACAGCTATTACCATTTGATCAATATTTGGTTACAGTACCAAAATTAAAAAACACCAAACGAAACAACATACCAAGATCAGCATAATAAAAGCTTTCTAGTCACTCGGCTGGAAAGCTTCTTTTGTTTATTTTCCTTAAAATATAAATGACTAATTTGATAGCTTTCTATCTCATAAACGTATATTTTCTTTAATTATTGCTCAAATAGAAAGAAGAGCTTGAATTTTCATCCAAGCTCTCCCTTTTTATAATCTCCACAAAGTAACATTCTCCGGACATTCTTCTTTTACTAACTTGCTTTTAATATCCACTACCACTCCAGATCCTTCTTTTAGAAGACTTCCAAATTGGCTCCAGCCTTTGTCTACGTATGATTGGTGTGGTACTGCAAAAATTACTGCATCGGCTGGTTGAAGGTTTTCGTAATCGACCAATTCGATGCCGTATTCTCTTATCGCGTCTTCTTTTTCAGCGTGTGAATCTGTTACTTGGACTTCTACACCGAATTCTTTTAATTCATCTATTACATCAATAACTCGGGAATTTCTTAAGTCTGGTACATTTTCCTTGAATGTTAATCCAAGAACGGTTACTTTTGCTCCTTGGATCTTCATATCTTTTTTGATCATTTCTTTTATTAACGAAGTGGCAATGTGCTTGCCCATGTTTTCATTTATACGTCGGCCTGCCAAGATTACTTCTGGATGATATCCGACACTTTCCGCTTTGGACGTTAAGTAATATGGATCAACGCCAATGCAGTGTCCTCCTACTAATCCAGGGGAGAAACGAAGGAAGTTCCATTTTGTCCCTGCAGCTTGGAGAACTTCATCTGTGTCTATATCTAAACGATCAAAAATTAATGCTAATTCATTCATTAGTGCAATGTTTAAGTCTCTTTGTGTATTTTCAATTACTTTTGCCGCTTCCGCCACTTTAATGGTACTAGCTCTATACACACCTGCTTCTACAACGGAATTGTACACAGAAGCTACTATTTCTAGAATTTCTTCGTTTTGACCCGATACTATTTTCGTGATCGTTCTGAATGTACGTTCTTTATCTCCCGGATTGATTCTCTCCGGTGAATAACCAATAAAGAAATCTTCTCCACCTTTTAAGCCTGATTGTTCTTCTAATATAGGTAAGCAAACTTCTTCTGTTGCACCAGGGTAAACCGTGGATTCATATACCACGATTGTTCCTTTAGTAAGGTTTCTTCCCACTGTTTCAGAGGCTTTCTTTAAAGGAGTCAGGTCGGGAACATTATGTTTATAGATTGGAGTTGGAACTGCTACTATAATAAAATCTGCTTGTGATAAATCTGATTCATCCATCGTAAAGTCGATATTTGCTTTCACAAGGTCCTCAGATGTTACTTCATTTGTGTAATCAATTCCTTGCTTTAATGTATTGATTCTATGTTCATTAATGTCAAAGCCAATGATTTTATGGTTTTTACCAAATTCAACCGCTACCGGTAAACCCACATATCCAAGCCCTACAACTGCTATTTTTCTATTCATATTCTGTATATCCTCCTTGGGATGATAACTAATATAATGTTGGTTTTATATTAACAATTAAATATTTCTTTATAGTGATTTAAAATATATAGAATTACTGTAGAAAACACAAGTTACACCTAAGGAATTATTATAATTTGATATGGTCGAAAAATCTACTTTCAGCCTATATTGTAAAGGGAAAGTAATATTTAACGTTAATTTAGGTATGGAAAATTGGTCAAATTTCATAAAATTATATAAATACTACATGATAAAGCAGTATTTTACAGTAAATATAATGTGTTAGATGACAATATAATTGAAAATAAAGATTACTAAAGAAAGAAGAGTGCTGCATGTTTAAGAAAGTATGGTTTAAAGCATTGGTAAGTGTAATTCAGTTTTTTTGTCGATAAGGAGAAAAACTAAAAAAACACCTCTAAAGGTGTCACTATCTTGAATCAACAGGTTTTGCATATAAAATATATCTCTCAGGCGCCGCCCCAGTGAGTGTAAAGGGGTAACATGTGGTGAGAAGCAGATCCTCCTTTTCCTTTTGAAGGGTAATCACCGTTCTGTCATCCTCATCCACTATCTTAGAGTCATAAATCTCAAACATATATTCCCCATATGGCATATTCACATAGAATTTATCACCGATTTCCAGTTCGCCTAAGCGAAGAAAAACTGTATCTCTGTGGCCTGATAACACGTTTTGTCCCACTTCTCCAGGAAAAGATGCACCTTTATAGTGTCCTACTCCCTTTTCCAATTCATCAGGGTCGGTTCCTTCCACAATAGGCAGTTCCGCTTCAAGTCTTGGGATCTTCAGTAACCCGACTACTTCTCCTGTTTCAGGTGTAAAATCATCAGGCTTTTTAGGGCGCTCTTTTTTATCTGCTGTGTCCTTTTCGCCTACCATACCCTTTGTTATAGAAACAGCATCTTTTAGTGCCGCCTCCGTTTTTCTATCCATACTGATTTTTTCAAGTAGGCCATAGCCTATAAAGGAAATACCGGTAACGATAAACAGGATGGCTACAATCATTCCTTTTTTCAACTTGTCCTGTCTCCTCTACATTCGTTTTTTCTCTGTTATATTTATTCTACCTGTTATACGGAAGACATCAACCACCAATTCTTCGACAAATTATAAAAATCTACTAAATACACCACCCATGTTTTTCATAAATATAGGCAAAAGCGCAGCCATAAAATGGAGCCCTATTAAAGCAAAATAATAAAACTTAACCTTCGCCAACTTAAATACAAGCGGAATGATAACAAGAAGGATTCCCGCCACGCTAATCAAAGAATAGATCATGGTACCTTGTGTTTCTCCATATGTAACAAGTAGGTAAAAGAACCCTATAATACTGATATTGTAAATTAGAAATATCAAAGATAGTGCAAAGCAGATAAAGTTTGTGACACTCTTAAATATTGATTTCCAATCGATATTTTTCATCGTTCTAAATCCCCCTATAAAACATCATTCTTTTGTCTATTTCTTTATTTCGATATATAAGTACATTTTCCCTGTTTTTTTCCTAATTTTGAAGGGGAAATTGTCGAATAAAAAAAGACCCATATATTGGGTCTCACTAGATACTGATAAAAGTTTTATAGCCTTTGGATCTTAATGTCGCAGCCAAACGGTCCGCATTTTCTTTTTGAGAGAAGGCTCCTGCCTGTACTTTGTAAAGGTTATCTTCTCTGAAAACGAATGTGTTAAAGCCTTTTCTGTTTAGATCTGCTGCCAGGCTGTCTGCGTTTTCTTTTGCACGGAATGCTCCTACTTGCACCTTGTATACCCTTGTTACCGGGGGTGGTGTTGGTTTAAGTTTTAAGTTGAAATATTCTACTAATCCACCTGCGATCGCCAGGGCACAGGTTCTGCGGTAGCTATCCGTTTTCAACAGTTGTGCTTCTGGGTAGTAAGTCATAAAGCCGCATTCACAAAGAATGGAAGCCATCGTTGTTTCGCGGAGGACATGGAAATTTGCTGATTTGATGCCTCTGTCTCTTCTTCCTGTTGCTTGGATTAGTCTGCGGTGGATCATATTGGCGAGGCGATCGGAATTGGGGGACTGAACAATTGGAGTATACGTTTCTATTCCTTGAGCGGTATTCCATCCTCCATTACCAAATGCATTTCCATGGATGGACACAAAAGCTTTTGCCTCCCAGGCATTTGCCCTATCTGTTCGTTCTTGCAAAGGGACGTCCCTTTCATCTGAATGAGTAAACAGCACCTCGACATCTTGATAACGTAACAATTCCTGTCTTGTATATTGGGCAACCATCCTGTTGAACTCATATTCTCTCATCCCGTCAGGTGTACGCTTTCCAGGAGTACTATATCCATGACCTGCGTCTAATACTATTTTCATACATTCCACCTCTTTTTACAATTTTAGACCTTTTGTACTATTATCATATGTCCTATTTGTAAAACATTTACAAAAACAGGCATATGACCTGTCCACCTCCCTGTAACCTTTTATATAATTTAACGTCAAACTATACAAAGAAGGGTATGGGTCATATATAGTGGTGGAAAAGGAAGAAATAACTCGTTCGGTAAGTCCATACCATAAAAACGGAGGCTGAACTATGTATAAAATTACGTCATTACTACTAATGTTCCTAATACTGTCTGCTTGTGGAACCACGGGAGACTCTCAAGATAATCCAGATTCAACACAAGGGAATACACCAATAAGTGAAGAAAAGGATACAGATGACTCTTCTGCAGGTTCAAAGGATCCTAACAAATCAAAAGAAGAGGCAAGAAAGAAGCTTGAATCAAATCCATTAAACAAAGACGAGCTGACAGTCCAGGTTAATCGCGCAAACGAAGACTTTCTATTCAAGGTTACGAACAACCATGAAAAAGATGCTGAAATCCACTTTACTTCCGGACAAGAGTACGATTATGTTGTATACGACGAATCAGGCAGCGCCGTAAAAAAATTATCAGAAGGCATGATGTACACCCAAGCTATAAAAGAGTTGATTTTAGCTCCTGGAGAATCATTAGAATACCCTATTGCTTATAATGACTTGGCAGCAGACCTACCACCAGGGGAATACACCATCCAGTTCATTTTCACGGATTCCAACCATCACGCTACAGCAAAAGAAACCTTCACTGTCGAATAAGAAGGACCTATGTCACGAGGTTGTAACTGCCACCCAAAAAACCTATAATAGAATAAGAAGATTTTACCGGCAAAGGTCTACGAGATGAAGTAGACCTTTTCGTTTTTTGCAATAGATATGAAACACAAATGGATGGTGACAAAAATGGAGCAGTTCGCAGCATGGCTGATAAATACATATCCACTCTCAAACGACAACAACAGAAACATCCTAAAAGAAGGCTTAAAACTGTTCCGCCAAGGCAACGTCATAAACGCCTACCAAGAAGGCTCCAGCATGATCGGAAAAGTCCAAGACAACGGCCAAAAACACGTCCTGCTTGACGAAGAAATTGGTGACCTCAGCAGATGCTCTTGCGGCGCAACCACACTCTGCCCTCATCAGCTAGCCACCTTTCTATCTGTATGGTCACAATCCAACACAATCGCTTCCCTTATTGACGGCTGGAAGGAACAAAGTACGGACAACATCCTTCCAACCCTTGCATCCGCAACAATTAAAAAAGAAGCAACAACCTATGAGGACAGCTCCCTTTCAAGCTGGCTGGAATTTGTCGACTATCAGCATCAACAATATAAAAGCTCCATTCCTAGTAAAAGAACGTATCTGACCGGGCTGACACACGCGTTTTTCCCTAAACTGCGAACACAGGCTCCTAAGAAAGCGGAAATACGTCCATTGTTTTTATTACACGCTTCTCTCTATTGTATGGAGCAAGTGATAGACAGCTATGATAGCTCACAGCCCTATCAATACATTGCCGATATCCTGCATCGTTTTGTAGATACGGTCGAAGAGGAATCAAAAGGCTTATTTCACAGTGCCATCGCTTTTCAACTCGATTCCCTGCTGAAGGAAAGCAGGCAATTGATTCGAGAAAAGCTATTGCAACAAGAGGAACCTTTTATAAGAGAAATGTTTTATGTGTATCAATTCACCTGGAATGATGTATTCCAACGCCGCAATTGGATGACCTCGGAGCTGAAGGAGCTAGAAGGCGAGACTTCCCTACAGGCTGAGTTGGCAAAGACCCATTTGTTATTTTTGCTGAAAAAAGATGAGGATGCATTGAAGCTCGTCAAGAAAAACGGCAATCAGTATGCGCCGTATCTTTTCCATTGGCTACAATCGCTTGTCTTTAATAAAGCGAAGAACCGCTTGGAAAGTTGGCTTTCTATATCGCTACCAATTGTGACGTCCTATATCCATTCGGAACCGACCTACGACCGGAAAAGGCAGTTGACGAAACATCTGCTCAAGTTGTTGACGGATTATGCAATGGAAACAAGGCAAGACAAACTTTATAAGGATGCCATGCGCCAACTGATGCCGTATAGTTACGGAGAATATGAATGGTACCTGTTTGAAACGAAGAATTACCGCCAATGGGTGGAGTTGCAGCTTTGGATGGGGTTTGAGCTTAGCGGGTTGGAGGCTTATAAGCTGAAAGAAATAAAGAAAACAGACGCTTATGCGCTTTTCCCACTCTACCATGTGGCAATAAGCAAGGCATTGGAACAGCGGAATAAAACCGCATATAAAGAAGCTACATCCCTGTTGAAAACACTACATAGTCTCTATAAAAAAGAGAAACTGGAAGACATCTGGCTTCAGTATTTACTGCAGCTAAAAGAAGGAACAAAGCGACTCCGCTCCTTCCAAGAAGAATTAAAAAAGGGAAGATTCAGTTATGATTAATGAGGCGTTATTTGCCAAGTCGAACTATATTGAGGAACGAAACCAATTTTTTCTTTATGTGAAAATCCGCTCCTCCGTCCTGCCCCCATCACGTTTCACCCCATTGCTTTTCACATGGCATGAGGGGTCCTTTTTCGGCTCCGTCCTAGAGGAGTCTACATATGATGGAATTTCCGGGATATTTTTAAATCCGAGTGACGCGCTTGAACTGTTTGCCAACAATACCGAGAATTCTTTTATTGAGTTGGAGTGGTGTGATCAATCGGAACAATACCGCCTTATTGCCCCAACTGTGGCTGACTTGTTGAACGAAAGAGCCTTCCAACCAAGCTTTGCCGCTTGGCAGGAAGGAAAACTTTCTTTTTCTTTAACAAAAGAAGGCCAGGAGATGATCGAAAAAAATCCCCTCCTCCCTTCCTACGCCGTGAAAATGGAAGAATGGTTGGACGCCATCATGAAGGATTGGATGGAACGCAAGGAGGATGGATATCTTCAGACATACTGGATGGATTATACAAAGGACCCGCGCCAATTAGCAGCGGAAGGTTCCCTTGTAGAATATTTAGATGAAGAAGACTGGCTTCGAGACATCGGCTGGACGAAAGATACCACTCCATTTAAGCTGGGGCTCCGTCTTTTGGAACCTGAAAAAGGGGAACAAGACTGGAAGCTGGAAACATTGCTGAAGGATAAGAAAACAGAAGAACTATATGTGTGGGAACAGGATAGCCTCCCTCCTTCTTATAAAAAATACAAAAAAGAAGTGAATCGCGGCTTTAAAAAGTGGCAGCAGCTGACTCCTTCCATTTTTTCAAATGGGCAGATTAGGGATTATCTGACGGAAGAAGACGCATGGCGCTTCCTTGTAGAAGGCAGCGAAAGGCTGTTAGCCATTGGAAGCTTTATTTTCCTCCCACCATGGTGGCAAGCCATCAAGGATTCCCGAATCAAGGTAAAAGCAAGAGTTAACGGCTCTAAGAAGGGCGGCAACCATTCCCAATCTTTTGTAGGCTTGCAGTCGTTGGTTAACTTTGAATGGCGCTTTTCAACCCGCAACACGGAGCTTTCCGAAGAGGAGTTCCTCGCACTTGTAGAAGAGAACCGCCGTCTCGTTCAAATTAAAGGTGAATGGGTCGTCCTCGATCCAGGGTTTATCGAAGAGATAAAACGGATGATGAAACATGCAGAAGAAAACGGTATCCGTATGGAGGATCTGTTGAAAAGCAATGCAGCTGGCATGGGCGGAGAAATTCCGGAAGAAATGGATTCAGGGGGAAGCTATTCAATCCAGGATATCTCCTATGAGCTGACCGGATCTGCGGAGCGCTTAATTGAACAGCTCTATCAAGGCAAGGACATTCCACCTTTTGAAGTCCCTGAAACATTTAAAGGAGAGCTCAGACCTTACCAGGAACAAGGTGCAGCATGGCTGACCTTTTTAAGGGAGCACGGATTTGGGGCTTGTCTTGCGGATGACATGGGGCTTGGAAAGACCATTCAGCTGATTGCTTATTTTCTCTCATGCAAAGAAAAAGAGCCGGAAGGTCCACCAGTTCTCATCATTTGCCCGACTTCTGTTCTTGGCAACTGGCAAAAAGAGCTGGAGAAATTCGCTCCAAGTTTGGATGTCATGTTGCATTACGGACCTAACCGCGGAAAAGGGTCTATTTTCCGAGAGGCCGTTTTGGATTCAGATGTCGTGTTAACCTCCTACGCCATTTCCCATCTGGATGAAGAGGAACTGGCAAGTGTCGGCTGGCGCACCATCTGCTTGGATGAGGCACAAAACATCAAAAACGCTGACACAAAGCAATCTCAAGCAGTGCGAAATTTAAGCGGTGCCCATCACATCGCCCTGACCGGTACTCCTATGGAAAACCGTCTGTCAGAGCTTTGGGCGATTTTTGATTTTATTAATCCTGGGTATTTAGGTTCACTGGGTTCCTTCCACAAGCAATTTGTGTTGGCGATTGAAAAGGACCAGGATAAAAAGAAGATTCAACAACTGCAAATGCTCATTCAACCATTCCTATTGCGCCGCACAAAGCAAGACGAACAGGTGGCACTGAACCTCCCTGCAAAGCAAGAGCAGAAGGAATATTGCCCGTTGACCATCGAGCAGGCGTCCATTTACGAACAGCTAGTAAAAGAAACCTTAGATAAAGTCGAGGAATTAGGTGGCATCCAGCGCCGCGGCCTTGTGTTGAAAATGCTAGGGCAGTTAAAGCAAGTTTGCGATCATCCTGCTCTTTATTTAAAGGAGGAAACTCCAGAGAATCTCTTAATGCGATCCAGTAAAATGGAAAAGCTGGTGGAACTGGTGGAGCAGATTCGTTTGCGAGGAGAAAGCTGCCTTATTTTCACGCAGTACATTTCCATGGGGAATATGATTATCGATGCATTGGAATCCTCACTTGGGGAAAAAGGAAGATTTCTAAATGGCAGTGTCGTCAAAAAAGACCGCGATCAGCTGATTCAGGATTTCCAGGACGGCGAGTTTCATGTTTTGGTGCTTTCATTGAAAGCTGGCGGCACCGGATTGAACCTGACCGCGGCCAACCATGTTATCCATTATGACCGCTGGTGGAACCCGGCCGTGGAAAACCAAGCAACAGACAGAGCGTATCGGATCGGCCAGAGCAGATTCGTCCACGTTCATAAGTTTATTGCGACAGGCACGCTGGAGGAAAAAATCGATGCTATGATCGAATCCAAGCAGGCGCTGAACAATCAGATTATTACGAGCGAAGGCTGGATTACCGAGCTTGATAATGAGGAATTAAGGGATTTATTGACGTTGAAGTAAGGATTTAGACATAATAAAGCGTAGCCCCATCTACAAAGATGAGTCTGCGCTTTTTTGTTTTGTCTCTTTACGATTCTTTTTAACGTAAGTAGAAAGAAAGCCGGTAATTATCCCTTTCAATCCACCCATCCCATCCAACCAAACATCCGCCCACTGCCCGCTGCGGTCTGGATGATGAAATTGCAAAAACTCATCAAGCATCGCAATGACAAGGAGAATGGAAAAGCTGAACATAAATACCCTCCAATACTTTCTCCCTAGAGAACTGGCAAAGTACCGGACAAGCAGATAACCAAGAACACTATAAAAAAATAGATGAGCTCCTTTACGAAAAAGGAATTCTACAAACTGATAGCCTCCCATACTGTCCACACTCATTTTATTATTCACATACGGAATCTCCACTCCCGCGAACACTGCAGCAATATGTTCCTCTGCCACAAGCATTCGCAAATATGGTCTGATATCCTGCTCTGCATAGGACATGGAAGACAAATAGAACAATATGACGGTCCAGCCAAAGGCCAGAAACAGATAGTATAGAATCCTCTTATTTCTCATATGAGCCACCACCGTAGTTAAGTTAGGAGCTAAAAAATCCACTTAATTACGGTGTGTCCTATCTAGGCATGCCTTATACCCTTCCACTTAAATTCTATTCTTACTGGTCACTCCCTGTTTTGATTGCTTTAAACTTAAATAGGCGGTTTTCCCTTTGTATTTGACAAAAATCCTTTGTAATAGTCCCTCCACTAAATCCTGACAGACTTGTTCCGGGCATTCTAGCTTAAGGAACGCTTTACGCTGTCTGTACCAGGCATAAGAGGAGATATCAAGTTGATAGCTTGGGAGGTTGATGGTTACCGAGATAATCCTTTTATCCGCATAAGAGCGGAAATGCAGTTCAACGGACTGGTTGGAACTTGTCGAAATGCAACGCCAATTTCCATTCTTAATCGTTTCTTCCTTAGAAATTTCCAATGCATCAAAGAAAGAGGATCTCGGTGCTGATGAGTAGTCATCCTTTGGTTCTTTTACATATATAAAATAATCTTGCCCATCTTGAATCTTATCTTCCCTACCTGGAAGGAAACTTACCGTAGTCAACTTAAAATCAGCCACATCCATCACTCCCTCTTTCATACTTAACTCCTCCTTATTATAGATAAATTTACTTTTTATAGAAAATATAGGTAATTAGATGTTTCGTTGTGTTTTTCTGGGTATTCTGTCCTATTCTCACTCATTCTCTTTATTTTGCAAAACCCGACAATGTTCTATTTAGGAACATATCCCAATATTGTTCTATACGAGAACAACCACTCCCTCCCTTTTCCATTACGTTAAAAGAAATGCGGAAAAGAGGCAGGAGATATGATGAACACGTCCTTTTTAGCCAGAAACATCAAATACCTTCGTATCAAAAAAACTGGTCCCAGCAAGATCTTGCTGACCGTCTGAACAGGGTTCACGGTACCATCAGCAAATGGGAGACAGAAAAGGAAGTCCCACCAATTGAAACACTCATTGAACTGAGTAAACCATTTCAAGTTTCCATTGACTACCTGGTAGGAAACCACTACGAACAAGAACATTATGTAAAAGAATTCAACCAGCTCTATCAAATCAAGCAAGCTGACGAAGAACTAATGCACATTGTGGACTACCTTAAACAACATCCAAACTTTAAAGACATCCTACATAAGTACATCAACCAAAGCATCACAGATAGAAAATTGATGGAAGACATGATGAGTATCTTTGTGAATAAATGAGACTGTTCAAAAAGAGCCAACCCTTAAATAGGCTGGCACCAAGGAATGGAGATCAAAGAGGCAAATCTTCTCTCTAGAGGAACCAAGAGGGCTTATCCACTGCATCATGCTGATAAGCGTAAAAAGAAAGGCAGCTTGTTTCCGCAAGTTGCCTTTTTTAATGAAAGGCTAAAGCAAATATGGGAGGGGAGCCCTTTGCTTTATTGGTAATATAGATTGCTTGTTACTTTGCTTGGTTATTGGGATGACCTCGCATGACTTTTAGCTACACTCCCACCTTTTCAGGCGTCTTCGTTTGTGTCGGAAAGTCCGGGAATTCTGATGTCCTTTGTGAAGCGTGAGTAGCAGGCGGCGAGTTTTGGTGATTTTCCATTTGCCTATTTTCCTGCTGCTGAGGTGGGGACTGCTCCCAACTCTGCACCTCATTACGGGCTTGGTTTGTAGTCGAGTCCTGCTTTTCTGGATACGGTGGAATTGGTGGTGCAGAACGTTTTTCCTCCTTCTTTTTTTCAAGAAAACGCACATTGTCCACGACCACATCGGTAACAAAAACCGTCGTCCCATCCTTAGATTCATACCGACTTGTCTGTATCCTGCCTGTGACTGCCACAAGTGCACCTTTTCGGCAATAATTTGCCGTGGTTTCCGCAGTACCTCGCCACGCCGTGCAAGAGACAAAGTCAGCCTCATAGATACCTTCCTGGTTTTTGAAATTGCGATTAACAGCAAGTCTGAAGCTTGCAACAGGTGTTCCATCACCTGTATAACGCAGATCCGGATCCTTCACCATCCGACCAATCAGCACTACTTCATTAATCATGATTCTCCCTCCTTTTTTCTACAAAATTCGTGTTGCTTCGTTATCATAACTGCTCACTTAACGTAGGTAAAATGGAGGTTTTCAGGTTTTATAGCGGTTATTCGGTGTAAAATCAGATTTTGCTCTAAGGGGAAAATCCTGATTTAGAGTGTCTGGGAGTTGTCGAAAGATGAAATTAGGGATATTGGGGATTTTTTTCAAGCCTTCTATATGGGGAAGGTATCTTTCCTTGTGCTTATGTTATAATAAGACAAAATATTGGTACATGTTCTTGCAAGGAATCGAAAATATACCCGTTGGAGGAAAATCATGAAAACGTTCAGACTTGTTGCAATATCCCTCGTACATGGTGAAGAAGTTGAACAGCTGGATTTACAAGACGGATTGATTATCAATAGAGAGTACGGAAAAGAAAATTGGCTGATTGAAGCATTACTGCCTAAGAGCGAGCCGGAAAAGTATGAAGAATTCCGTGATAATGAGGAAATGCTTCATGTTCAAGCCACCATTTCTAAACCGACGAATGATCCAGCATCCTTTGAGGCCGTCGTCCGCCAAGTGGCTGTGATGGAAGACAAAATGAGCATCCTGTTCGAAGGCGAGCTCTTCCGAAAAAACTCCAACTACCACGAAAAACTGCTAGAACGCCTAGTCAATGAAGGCTACAATGGAGACAAACTGGTCGAAGCATTCAAGAATAAAGTTAAAGAAAAACCAGTGCTTGAGAAGAGCAAGTGAAGTTGAGGTTAGTTTAGTTTGATAAAGTGATAAAGAGGGGTCTGACCCGCTGTGCGTTAATGCACTAAAGAGGGGTCTGACCCTTTTCTATTCCATCTCCCCCCCAATAAACTCCGCCTCCAACACATACCGCTCTGGCGCTCTTCCAATAAACCCAAATGGATAGCAAGTTGTAATCGTCAATACCTCCCGCGGCCTAGGTACCACTACCGAAGTGTCCTCTTTATCAACAATCTTGATTCTGCTGATCTTATATGTGTACGCTGCGCCACCAAACCCAAACACAACCTTATCCCCCACCTCAAGCTCCTCAAGCCGGCGAAATACGGTATCCCTATGCCCGGACAGCACAATATTCCCCCCGCCTCCAGGCAAAAGCGTACCTGGAACATGCCCTACTCCTCGTGCGAGCTCTTCCTCCGACACACCATGAAACACGGGAATACTCACTTCTAAAACCGGAAAATAGATTTCTCCGACTTCCTCCCCTGCAGCTAAACTTACAGGCAGAGGCTCTGTCACATCAAACTCTCCAACCGCTACTTCCCCCTCTCTATTCTCCACCATACTCCCTGCCCCCGACCTATCCTCCACTGCCGAAACTCCCTGCCAATACAAAAGGCCGCTTCCAACAAACAAAGCAGCCCCAGTTACCATTACAATCCAAAGGACAAATGTCCAACACCGTTTCCGCATTCTCTACGCCCTGCGGACCTTTCTCGCACCAAGAAGCATCAAACCAGCCAATCCAACCAAGCACAATCCCACAAGCATCCCCAGCCCATAAACAGAAGCGGTATCAGGCATTCTATTGTTGTAAAGCTCATCACTCATTTTCACACCAACCTGACCCAAATGAATGAGCTCTTTTCCCGTTGACTGCACATAGGAAGGCGAAACAATTTGCTCATCCATTACTGCCGAGGCAAGAAGTGAACCTTCTCCATCAAACAGGTCTAAATGAACTTCTTTCCCTTCCAACCAGCCAGGCTGCATAAGTGCTTCCTGCGACACCTTCACTCGGCTGCCATCTTCAACATGAAGATCAGCCTCCACCTGAAAAACTTCCATGAATTCAGTCCAAAGGGAGAACACTTTATCAACGGAATTTGGTTCTTCATTCAACATCCCTTGCAATCTTTCAAGCTCTTCGGCCAATACATCCTTCGGGAGACTCAAAATATGCTGGAAAATCTGACGTGCTTCTTCTGCCTCAAATCCCATGGATACTAGAAAATCCTCTGCGCGAGCGACTTCTTCCTCATGGGTCATATAAAAATCAACCGCGATTTCTAAGTCCTCAATGAACGTATAATCCTGTACCTTTTCTCCAAAACGAGACAAAAGGACTTCCAGTTCTTCTTTCGTCAGTTCGTAAGTTTCTAGCATGACAAGGAGATTTTCCTCATTGATTGGAGTTCCGAGCTCATCCCGCAGATGGTCAATATCCTTGAAATCCTCCAAACGAACCTCATAAAACGCCAAATACTTATCAAGATCCTTCCTCGTCCAACCGATCTCCTTCAAGTAGGAATCCACCTCTTCTTCTTTTGGCGCTGCCGTCACATCAAGCGGGGAAAAGAATAGTGTCGACCCTATTAAAAACGCACAAATAACTAACATAAACCGCTGCATCTTTCATGCCTCCCATTTCGTTACACTTTTCTAGTAGCATGCGCATACGCGGAAAATTTATGCAGTAAATTGGTTACTTCTTCAACTAAAAAAGCACCCAACCTCCCCTTCATAAAAGGGGAAATCGGATGCATACTCCATTATTAAGCGCCCTGTAAGGCTGCTTCGATATCTTCTTCAAAAGTTTGGATAACTGGCTGTAATACCTCATCCAGCTTACGGAACGTGGATGAAACACTTCCTGCTGATATGCCAAACTCTTCAGCAAGTGCTTTTTGTGTTTCTTGTTGTTCTTTCATAAAATGAGTGTCTAAAAAGTAAATCAATGCCGCAGCGTAATTCTGCTCATTGCGGATCATCGGACTCTCTTTCATGCAATAGATGGACCAGAGCATAGTAGCAAATTCTGAAAACCTCTCCGGATATCCGCGCTTTTTCGCTCCTTCTGCAAACAGGTTCAATACACGCTCCTGCGCCTCATCTTGGACAGGTAGCTGCTGAACATCCTCTTCACTTAATTCAAACTCTACCATTTTACCGGCAAGTTCCGGGAATTGTGCACGAATATAGGCCGAATCAATATCCACTTGGGCAAACTCCTCGGCTAGCTTTTCTTCAAGACGAATGGCTTCCAATACCCCGCGTTCAAAGGTGGACATGAACACGACTTTTGCCTGCTTGAAAGGAACAAACATGCCAATTACCAGCTCATTTTTGCTTAAGCTGTCCTCTCTGCCGATGTAAGTGACTTTTTCCTTCTCTTTTGTAAAAATGTCTTCCATCGTGTAGGTCTCTCCGCGCACATTCGCTACCTTATAGACAGATGGATATGCCTTTTGCCAGCTTTCTGCCCACTCTTTTACTTGCGGACGGGAGAACTTGCCCTCTTGTACTGTTGCAAACTCTTCCACAATCGTTAAACCATTATCTCGCTTTACCGTGAACATATACCAGAGATGAAGCAACTCGTTAAATGCCTCTTCTTTCATCTCATCTAATGAAAATTTATGTAGATACTTGGAGCTGACCGTTTCAAGCTCACTAGCAAATTTTTCATATGCAAAGCGCATCATATCAACCTGAAGCCCCATCACTTCTGATTCCAGCACTTTATCCAGGCCATCTTGCTTTTTCTCACAACACTTCTTATATTTCTTTCCACTGCCACAAGGACATGGTTCATTTCTTCCAATCATTCTATCACCTTAAACCTTTTGTTTTTTCTAGCTGTTCTCATTTGAGATTTACAGACAACGTGTTTAATTCTAACATATTTCTCTCTTTCATGGAGGAAAGCAACGGCTGGATATCATAGCCAATCATCTTTTTCCAAAACAAAAAACACCTCCAAACGTGTACGGGAAGGTGTTATCTAGTAATCTATCATATTTATTTTAGAAGCAATTGCAGCTTTTCTTTCATTTCATTTACAAGTTCCATCATCGAGATATTTTCTCTCTCTGTTCCTTGTTGATAAGCATATTGAAGCACTTTGATAATCTCGTCTTTGCTATCAATATTTTTATAGTCGTTCATTATCTTAATTTCACCGCCCAATTAATTACAAAATATACTACAATTCTACTATTTTCTAGTAAAATTACAAGGATAATTTGAAATTTTTTCTAATATAAATAGATTTTCGTCGTTATTTGTTTTTATTCTTTAGCCGTTTTTCCCAATCCCTAAACCTCTTTTCAAAATTTGCTTTTTGATGCGCCAATTTTATATAGTAAAAGAGAAAGAAGGTGTCCTAAGTGAAATTTTTCAAAGGATTGTTTGTTACAGCTCTCATCCTAGGGGTACTTGGATATGCAGGCTATTATTTTTTCAATAAATTCATCGAAGATCAGGCGGTTGAATACGTAGAAAAAGATCTAGTGGAAAATAACGATTTGGCCATAGCTCGGAAGTATGTGGACAGGTCTCCTGCTTTAAAGAGCTATATTGCAGAAGGAGCAGGAGCGAACCTTGAAAAGCTGCCAGTTCAAACACGTGAAGAAGCAACAAGGATGGTCATGCAAAAACTCAGCTTTCAGGAAATGCAGCAGATTCAATCACAAGCAGCCAATGGCATGACGGAAGAGGAAGTGCTAGATTTGATGGAAACGTTCGAAGAGAAATTGACAGATGAGGAATTGCTGGCATTGAAGGCGATTGTGTATAGGGAATTATATGAATGATATAACATTACAAACGAAAAAATCCGTGAGATAAAAAGCACCCTATCTCACGGATTTTCATTTTTATGGATGAGAAATGATTATCTCAACTTTACCTCCAACCGTTAACTCTTCAACACCTGATGGTATGATAAAGTGGTCACCCTTTTTGAGCGGGTAAAAACGTCCATCCACCTTAATTTCTCCCGATCCTGCAATCACGCTTCCAATTAAGAAATGCTTATCATGTTTCGTAGAGTATATTCCATCCACATCCCATTTATAGACTGTAAAATACTCTGCCTGCACGAATGTTGTAAGGGTAGCAGCATCTAATTTAGAAACCTTATGAACCACATCAACAGGTTTATGAGGAATAGTTGAGACTTCGATGGATTTCTCGATATGCAACTCCCGGGTATTTCCCTCTTTGTCCTTGCGATCATAATCATAAACCCGATAGGTCGTATCTGAGTTTTGTTGTGTTTCTAGAATTAATACACCAGAGCAAAGAGCATGGATGGTTCCGCTTGGTACGTAAAAGAAATCACCCGGCTTTACCTTCACTCTTGTTAATAGTCCCTCCCAATCTCCACTTTTAACCCTTTCGACAAATTCCTTCTTTGTTTCGGCAGTATGACCAAATATGATTTCTGAATCTCTCTCACAATCTATCACATACCAACATTCTGTTTTTCCTAACTCCCCGTTTTCGTTCTGATTTGCATACTTGTCATCGGGATGTACTTGTACGGAAA
Organism: Sutcliffiella horikoshii; assembly: GCF_019931755.1. NCBI lineage: Bacteria > Bacillati > Bacillota > Bacilli > Caryophanales > Bacillaceae > Sutcliffiella > Sutcliffiella horikoshii. Next base: position 3,877,645 of record NZ_CP082918.1, read on the forward strand.
GATTTTGCTTCGCATCAAGGATTTTTGTCAGCAGTGGAAATCTGTCACTCTCATGATTTCCGAATAGCTCTTTTTCTTCCGTATATAATTCACCTAACAGCTTACCTGCAAAAGAACCATTCTTAACTATACTTTGTCCGTTCGGATGTCCAGAAACCGCCCAGCACTCGCCCGTCAATTCGGACGCAATCTCATATCCAAAATGTTCAGCTAGTTTGGTTCCTCCCCAAATGCGCTCTTGGAAGACTGGCTCGAGGAATAGAACGTCTTTCTTGTTTACCATTATGTTCACCTCATCAGTTTATGAAAGTTCACCATAAATAACAGGTAGTAGACACTCCATCAGCTTAAATTGCACCAATTTCTGGCCAATTTAACTCGATTCCCTCTTTTATTAACATCTCTTGGAACTCACGTAACAGCCCTTCATTCTCCCTTACTTCACGCGGAAGGATCCCTTTCTCTAAAGAGAATGCCGCAAGATAGCCTGCTGATTCTCCTATGTTCCATTCCACTGGATGAACACGGAAACAGCCGTTGGTGATATGTGTAGCCCCTATATTCTTACAAGCTGGCAACAGGTTTTTCACCCGTATAGGTAATAATGCACCGAGTGGGATTTCAAATGGGTAGCTTTCTGTATAAAAGAAAGTGTTGGTTTCTGTTGTTGGGTGAAGATCAATTCGATAACAGCCGATACCAACTGAATCTTTAAACCTTTCAATCCCTTTATTTCCTCTGGTTTCTGCATTGATGTGCTCTTCTACTACTGTGAACACTGCCTTTATCCTCCGTGATTCACGGATATAAGGATATTTCGCTAAACCATCCTCTGTCCCTAACACATCTGGGCGGAGTCGTACTCCCGGGTAACCTTTAGCGCCGTCAGGACGAGGTGCCTCTGTCTGCAACCAATATAATAAAGATAAACTTAACTGTTTGGCCTCTTCTAGATAGCGTAGACGGTCATTAGGATCTACATCGATAATGGACCCGAGCCAGTAATCATTTTGTGGCCAATTAATCAAGGTGATATCTCCTTGGAAAGTTCCTTCTTTAAACAGAAGGGGGTCGATGATACGGCGATAGTCCCACAGTCCCCAAAGCTCGCCGTGATGGAACATGGCAAACTCTTTAGATTCTCCTGTATGTGCATCAGGTGCGAACCAGCTCAATTGTTTGTGTTGTAAAAATGGTGCCTGATACTCTTTCCATTTTTCATATTGAAGAGGCTTTTCAATCGTGAAGTCTTCTCCTTCAATGTAATCCACTGCTAAGACATGTGTGATAGGCTGCATATCTTGAGGACGTGCTTCTTCTGGTGCATGCAGTTCACCCGTTTCCTCTTTTGCTTCAGCCCCTGTTACATATTCCACACCAGCCAATGGCAACAAATCCCCGCATTCGGTGGCATCTAGGAAGATATCACCTGTTAGAACGAGTGTATTCCCTGTCAAAACATGCTTTACTTCAACCGACCGGACTGTATCCTGATCAACATCAGCATTTTCTACCTGATAGTTAAGTAGAATAGTTATTCTGCCGCTACCCACATAAGGAGCAAGCATTTCCTCCAAAACCGCCAAGGCCACTCTCGGTTCATGGCAAAGTCTACTGACCCAGCCGTTTCCGGGATTCAACATCTCATTTGCAATAGCTTCTTCTTTTAGAGGGTAGTTTCTCTTGTAATAGTCTCGTACTCGGTTACGAAAGTTACGATAACTAGCTGTGCAACCGAACTGTTCAATCCATTTATGTTCATCCGGTGGAACTGCCTGGCTTGTAAGTTGGCCCCCAATCCAATCTGTCTCTTCGGTCAAGATGACGTTTTGCCCTCTTTTAGCTGCCGCTAGTGCTGCGGTACATCCACCAAGGCCACCGCCAACCACAATAATATCCGCTTTCATCTACTCACTCCTCTATGTACGAAGCTGGTGACAGGTCTACCCGCCACCAGCTACTTTTATTGCTGCTTGAATTGTGCAAAGTCCATAAGCTGTTTAAGCTGATCAAGATCTTTTAGAAGATGATTGGAGACTGCTGGATGGATATGCTTCTCACGATCCACAAGAAAGTCCTGCACTTCTGCAATTTTTCCATTTATTTCTGAAATGTCACCTTTACCTACAGCTCTTTCCAGATTTATGAACTGCTGTTCCAACGCTCTAACGGCAGAATGGTCCACTCCATCCCTCGGTATATAAATATCGGCAATTTTACGTTTTGTGTCTTTAATAACCAATTCAGCCGCATGCATTGGGTCAGCATGAGGTAAGAAAGCTTCCTTGCGCTGTGGGCCTGCTTTTAAAGCTTCAAAATGCTCTTCTCTTAGCGAGTGAAGCGCGAATTGAACCTGTCCTGCAGCGTCTGTCTCATTCATTGCTTTTACCTGATCCACTAAGAGTTCATCGGAGAAACCTACGAATGGTGCTAGACCAATATAGGATAAAACCGGTTGCTGGAAGCGCTCCATGAATTCGTTTGTAGTACGTTGTACATAGTTGGTATCCACTGCATAAATCATCGGAGTAATGAAATCCATGTATCCTGCACTAACCCATTCCACCCAGTTTTGAAACTTTTGATCGATGGCATCTGACACTTCTGGGAACACCGCAGTCGATAGTTCTAACGATTCGTCAACTTCCTTCACTTCGCCGTGAATTCTTTCTACAAAAGTAGATATTTGATTTTGTCTCCATACATTCCATTCTTCCCAAAGCTCTGCGTCTGCAGGTGTGATATCCAATGGATCGACTCCAGAAACCTTCTTGAATTCATTTCGGCTGTATTCATCATAGCTGTACCCATTTTCAATCGGAAGGCTGACTGGATAGCGGATGTAATCAAGATGAAGTCCATCCACCTCATGTGTGGTAACCATTTCGTTAAATATACTTGATAGATGATCGCGAACTGCTGGTAATGCAGGGTTAAGATAGTAATATCCAACCTCTTTTACGGAAGGAATCCGCCCCTCACGGTCCACTGCTGCCCACTCAGGATGCTCCGTCAAAATAGGGCCAGGAGGATTTAAGGACTCATGCCCAACAAAGAAGGTGTGAACCCACGCATGTACTTCAATGCCGCGTTTCTTTCCTTCCTCAATAAAGACTTCCAATGGATCCCAACCTACGAAGTTCGGATTTTGTTCAGCAATTTCACTTGGATAGATAGTGTAGCCGTGGAAAAACGTTTCTAAAAATAGAATGTTAAAGTTAGAGTCTGCAAGCTTGTCTAACGTTTCAATAATGTCTTCGCGATTACTTTCTGTCGGACGGTGCCAAACGCCACGTGCATCCACTACTTTTGACTCCACTGTTTGGAATCCTGCCTTGTTTGCCTGTTGGGTTGCGAGATCCGAATAGTCAATCGTACGTTGCCAGTCCTCATCAACGAATGCTTTTTCTGCAATTTTCAATGATTCTTCTGCTTCTTTTAGTGATGCCTTTGCTTCCTCAATTGGAACGTCTAAGAAGTTTGTTTCTGCTGCCTCAATTTGAGCAGAAGCTTTTTCCATGACAAGTTCTGCCGCACGTATGTATGCGCTTGCATCAATACGCGAAGTGATTTTCATCGTCTCAGGGTTGAAGGTTACTTCTGCCCCTACTTGTGTGTTTTCAAGTATCCATTTTTGTGCAGCTCCATGACCGGACACAACGAATCCATCTTCTGGGATGAGACTGTTGCTACCAGACATTTCTACAACAATTCCATTGCGAACAATAAATTCTGCACCATATTGGTTTGTACCGGTGCGTTCCTTCCCGTATGCAGATGTATAGACAACTAGTTCATCTGCCCCACGCCCGCCCGGGAATTCGTATGGTGCTTGTGGATCTAACTTATTTATAGAGTAAGTGGATGTTCTCACAGGATCTGCGATAACATCCTTTAAGATTTCGACGGTTTCGCCTTCCTTCAGATTCGCCATCACCCAAGCTCTTGCCGTACCATGAGCGGAGACAACAAAACCATTCTCAGGGATCGGTGCGTTAGAAAGATCTACGACAGTTCCGTCACGAACTTCTGTTATCATCCCATCCTCTACGACTACTTCAACTCCCCACCGATTATTCTTTGTACTTGTTCCAAATTCAGGTGTATAGATGATAAGTTGATCAGCGCCTCTTAAAGTGTTGTAATCAAAAATGACATGCGTTTCCCCATTTGCCGCTTTTACAAGATCTTGTGCCAATGCTGCACTAGTTTGTTGTTGGATAGGATACCCAGTTAAGATCAGCGCCAAAACCAATGCACTGATGATGAACAGCTTCGCCTTCTTAATACTTTTTTTCATCCTCAATCTTCTCCCCTTTGCATTCTTAGTCTGACCATTACCAATGACAGATGCTGCGAAAAAATCACTTTCTCCCACTTGAATGTATTGAGAATGAATCACCTCCTTAAATGAAGTGTGATAGTATTGTCCTTCAATTGATTAAAAACGCGGCCCCAATCACTCCGGCTTTAGAACCAAGAGAGGCGGGAACGATTGTGATTGTATCCCTTAGTCTAGGATATACATAGCTTTTCACCTTTTCTTTTAAAGGGTCGAGTACCTGACTTTCGGCTTTCATCACCCCGCCCCCCAAAACAAAAATGGAGGGATTTACGGAATGAACAAGATTCGCTATCCCAATAGACAAGTAGTTTATAGCATCATTGATAATACCTTGGGCGGTTATATCTCCTATCGAAGCTAGTCGAAATACTTCTTCCGCTCCCTCGGCAATTCCAGCTTTTCTCCCTGCCATCCCAATGGCTGTCCCACTTGCTAAGCTTTCCAGTGCTCCAGCATTTAAACTATTATGTGTAGGCCCTCCAGGAAGTATAATCATATTCCCGATTTCACCTGCGTAGCCTGTTGCACCCTGAAACAAACTTCCATCCAAAACGAATCCGCCGCCAATTCCTGTACTAACCGTTATATAATAGACACTTTCCGCCCCAACACCTGCTCCAAATTTGGCTTCCGCAAGAGCTGCTGCGTTGGCATCATTATCAACTCGAACCTGTTCACTCAATGACTTTTCCAACATGCTTGCGAGAGGGATGCTATTCCAACCGGGTAGATTGGGAGGGTTATAGATTACGCCTGTTCTTGGATCAAGTGGACCTGGGCAACCTATACCGACACCTTTAACGAACTCTCTCCCCTTTATATCGCGAATCATTTCCACCATCATGCCTATGATGTATTCCGGACCTTTTTCCGCTTCTGTTTTCCGTTCCAAGTCCCTGATTATTTTTCCATCCTCTTGAACTAATGCGACCCGAAGATTTGTCCCTCCTAAGTCCACTCCTATTCTCAAACTCACCCTAGTTGGCTCCTTCTTTTGCTAAACGGATTCCTATTTCAAAAGTTCGGTTCCAAGGCAAGTAAATATCTTTTATTTCATAATCTAAGGAGTATTTTTCTAAAAAGACTTTTGCCTCTTCGTTGAATCTGAACACTACCTCTTGGAGAAGGGTTTCATCTGTGATGGTTTCTAGATTGACTGCTTTACGCACTTGCTGCCGTACAATCGTCTGATAAAGAAAGTCATCCAGAAGTCTTAGTACTATTTGTTCCTCCATATGTTCTTGGACTTCTTCATAAGGAATAGTAGGTTTTTCTTTTTGAAGATAAAGCATGGCAGATTGAGCAACCACTGTTCCGATGGTGTTCCCTGCTGTATTCCAAGCACCAAACCCGCTCAAGTGGGAGAGAGTTACATCATCTAAAAGTCTCGGAAGCATTGCGGGATCCGCTCCATTCGCATAAGCCACATCCGCAATAGCGACCAGCTTCTGTTTTCTTACATAATGGTGAATCCTAGATACCCATTCACCGATGTTTCGGTGGGAAGTATCTACTTCACCCAAAAATCTCTGCAATGCAAGGTCGCCTTGTTGCTTGCCTGGTACGTTCACAGCAAAGACAATATCAGCATCATTCGCATTGTCTACTGTATAGCTTCCAAATGCGAAAACTTGCCCCTTTACTGATTCACATATCGGCCTGTCCTCATACATTGCATGAACATGGGAGCCTGTTTCTCCACTATAAACAGGGAAGAAAGTAGGTGGTGCCACTTTTTCCAGTTTGTAGATAAGGCGGGAGATGAGTGTATTCGCCACTTCATCTGCTCCTGGGTAAATAAAGACTTTGGAAGATAGCTGCCGTTTACGTACAAAATCAGTTAGACTTTCCTGCTCTTCAATATTTAATCCGTATTCGGACGTATCGTCCTGTGGAAATACGAGCACATCTATTGTTCCATTTTCCACCAAATCTAATAAAGAGAGATTTACTTGGAAGTTTCTTTCTCGGGTTTGTAGATAATCTCGTAAAATGTCAGGGGGAATAACAGCAGACAACTTCTCTACTTTACCCTTAGATTCTTCACATTCTGTTCTTACATAGCGATGAGTATGATAGGAATACTGCCAAATTTCCTCTCCGTAATCTTCCCAATACTCTTTCTCTTCTTCATTAACATAGTTATTGGAAATGCGCATGGTTGCACTAAAAGCCATGATAGGTTTTTCAGGATAGATCTTTTTCAAGTGAAGGATTAGTTCTATTCGCTTGAAAATAACTTGCATTTCATCTGAATTAATTCGGGACGGAACAAGTCCACCATAAGCGAGCATATCTGTTGAAAGTACGAACCCATCAACTTCCGGTGCTACCTTTAAAAGCCAATCACTTAAGCTATTTATGTTGCCCGGTTTTTTCAAAAAACCGAGTATTTCTTTATCTGGCAATTGAACTTCCCATCCGCCTATGCGGGCAATCTGTTTAGGAAGTTCCCTCGTAACAGGCCTTGCATCAATTGGGATTAATGCTATTTTTTTATTCATCTTCATAAGCTCCCTTTATGAAAACTGTAATCTGTAGGTTGCAATGCATTTGGGTGCCAGCATATCACTTTGGTCGTTTAGCGGCGTGAGTTCACTCTTATCCAATCTTACCTTCGTAATTGCCGTTATTTCCTGTCCAAATGAAAACTGGAAAGATTGTTCCTGTTCGGTTGGATTCCATAACCGGAGATATAAGTCTCCATCTGAACAATAGAGGGCACTCCACTGCACTTCCCTATTATCGATCTCTACTAATCCAGCAATTTTTTTCCCACGTGCGTCCCCCGAATATATTCTTGGAGGAACTCGATAGAAGTGGGCAGATTTAGCTATATTTCCATTTGTGCACCATGAAGCAGGTTCAAAAGCTACATCAAAAGTGTAAGTTCCCAGGCATTGCCCTTCAGGTGTTTCCATTCCAGGCCCAGCCCCTCCACCACGGGTACGCAGGTCATCACGGGAAAGCCAGCCAACCGAACGAAGCATTGTCACCTCGAGAATATCTTCCTTTACATCCGGCACTACCTGATACTCCTGTAGCCCTCTATGGAAAAAGTGAATCCCTATCCCTTCTTGTTCTGCACGTATGAAAGATAGGGACGGCTCCACTACAACAGGCACTTCTTTTTGCTTTGGAGCGTCAAACTCCTCTATCTTTTTCGCAGGTCGTTCCACTACATCAAAAGCGGTGTCACTGTATGTTTTTTCAATGCTAGTTCCTAGAGGGTATTGCACGCGCAGACGTTGATCTTTTGCACGGTTTATTACTTTCACTTTACTTTCAATCTTTGGTGAGTGACTTGATAGCATAACAGTCACTTGAATTTCTGTTTTCACTTTCTCATCTACAGGTCCCGATCGATCCTCCCGGCAACTTGCAGGAAGATTCAATACGACTGTGTAATGCAGGCGAGAAACATCGCCTGTTTCGGAATGCTCCACAATTGGATTTCCTTTTAAACTTCCGAACGTTGTTATATCGTCTATTGGAGGGGAGTAAGTGTATTCATCTCCTACATCCATAGAGCTGTAAAAAGATTGCAATCCTTTATAGGTACGACCCATTTTCTTATCTTCCAAAGTCAGCGATCCATCCTTCTCGACATTTATGCGGTAGAAGTCTGTATCTGCTACACTATCTTCCCTTCTAGCCAATTTCCTACATGCCCCTTCCGCTACTAAGAAGGTTGTAAGGGAAGTTGCAGGCAACTCTTCAACAGAAAACAGCACCTCATAAAAAATTCCCTCCGTGAATTCCGGAAAAGCGTCAAGCGGGGAGGCGAAATGACAATCTTTTCTTTTTGAAAGAATGGTAGGGTGATAGTATTGTCCCTGTTCATCCACCAAGGAAAAATCCCTGTCCTCTTTTAACCAAATCGTCCCTCTGATAGGACCAGAATAGCTGTGAACATGCGGATTAAAAACAGTAAACACCGTATTATCCTCAAATGGCTTTCTTGTAGCATGGCCACTCTCTGCAGCATCCTGTATCCCCGCTGTTGCCAAGGCTCCCATCTGAAGAGATTCTAAGCGCTGCCCTAGCTTCATGGATCGAGTCTCCATCTCACGGTGCACCTCATCCAAACTGCAACCACATATACTATCATGGGGATGGTTTTTCATAAGTAGCTTCCATGATTCCTCGAGATACTTTGCAGGATACCTCGCAGACGCAGTTAGCGCTAATAGTGTCTCTGTATAACCCGTTAGTTCATCCTCCATCAATTGATTCTGCTGTTTCAGATACGTTCTTGTTGATAAAACATTTGGAAGGACATAAGCATGTTTATTGCTTCTGAGTTCTCCATAAAATACCGGCAAATCTTGAGGAAGTTCTGCTTTTAATGAATTTATGTAATTTTCATATGTACTGGATACGAATCGAATTTCCTCTGAGGAGATCTCGTTTATCTTTCCAAGCATATCGCCATGCTTTGGCATCAAGTGATCTCCCCCATTTGTTAAAAGAAGGGCTGTTGTTTGAGCGAATCCCTTCACCTTCTCCACATAGTTGGCCATAGATGTTGGAAAGGATTCTTCATTGAGGACAGGCTGGTAATAGCCTTCTGGTAGAAAAACAGTTAACACCTGTGAGCCGTCTGGGGCCTTCCAGATAAGCTCTGAACTGTCTGAATCAATTCCACGCCAAGCAATCGCATTGTCTATCCCGAAGCCTTGAAGAAGTTGAGGCATTTGACTAACATGCCCAAACGTATCGGGTAAATAACCTATCATTTGTGATTCTCCATATTTATTGGCAAGCTTCATTCCAATTTCCAAGTTTCGAATGAGCGATTCTCCTGATACAAGAAATTCATCCGCCAGCACATACCATGGACCAATGATAATTTTCTTTTCTTTTATAAGAGAGAGGATGCGCTCCTCCATATCGGGTTCGCATACATCTAAGTAATCTTCTAGTGCAGCCATTTGCCCATCAAGAACGAACTGTTCCAGCTCTTTCCTCTCGAGACCGTCGACGATTCTATCAATTACCTGAGTCAAACGGTGACGGTACACTTCAAAAGGTAAATACCATTCTCTGTCCCAATGCGTTTGAAAAACGACATAGCAAGTGTATGTTTTCTCTCTCATCCTTTCACGGCTCCTTTCATCGCACCAGCAATGAAGTGACGCTGAAGGATGGCAAAAATAATGATGATAGGCAGAATAGAGATAATGGAACCTGCTGCTATATAACGCCAGTTAGCCGAGAAGGAACCTGCTAATGTGTTTACACCAAGTGGAAGTGTATACATGCTAGTATCATTCAATATAATTAATGGCCAAAGGAAGTCTCCCCACGCCATCATGAACGTAAAGATTGATAACGTAACAATAGATGGTTTTACAAGTGGCATTAGGATTCTCCACCATATTTGGAATGAATTTGCCCCGTCCATCCTTGCTGATTCATCCAACTCGTAAGGTATTGTCAGGAATGCTTGACGCATTAGGAATATTCCAAATGCAGTCGTTGCATGCGGTAAGATTAATCCTGCATATGTGTTTTGCAATCCCATTTCTAGCGCCAACAAATAAATCGGTATCATTAGAAGCTGGAAAGGGATCATCATCGTACTTATAATGAGGACAAATACAAGTGTTTTTCCACGGAATTGCATGCGTGCCAAAGGATAAGCAGCAAGCGAACAGAAAACGATATTTAGGAGGACAGTAACTACCGAAACGATAATACTATTCCACAAATAGCGCCAAAAAGGAAAAAAGTTCATCACTTCCACATAGTTCTGGAAGGTGATTTTTTCCGGTATGAACTGTGGCGGATAGGAGAAGATGTTTTCTCCACCGGATTTCAAAGAGGTTGCCAGCAACCAAAGAAATGGTCCTACCATGATAAGTGTGACAAACAAGAGTGTCCCGTAAGTTAGAGAAGTCTTTATCACTTTTTTGAATGTCAATGGCCTTTTCGGTTTTGGATTTATTACGTTCACTTGTTTTGTATTTATAGAAGGAGAATTCATCGTCATCACCCCTTTATTACATTTTCTTTTTTGTTCATGAATTTGATGTTGATAATGGAGAAAATTAATGTAATTAAGAATAAGACAACCCCTGCAGCACTCGCATACCCCATCTGCAATTTCTCAAAAGCTTCTTGGTAAATATAGAATACAAGGGTTTTGGAGCTGTTGAGTGGTCCGCCGCCTGTCATGACATAGATTTCTTCAAAAACTTTCATAGCTGAAATAGAAGACATAATGGTTACAATCATAATAGATGGCATCAAAAGTGGGACAGTGATATGCCATATCTGTTTCCACTTGCTGGCACCGTCAATATCTGCCGCTTCATAAAGGTCATCTGGAATGGACTGCAAGCCTGCAAGATAGATGACCATATAGTACCCAAGCCCCTTCCAAATTGTCACAATCATGACAGCAAAAATGGAAGTCGAAGTGGAGGTCAGCCAGTTTACAGGAGCTGAAATTACACCTAGAGAATCAAGAATGTAATTAAGTACCCCCTGATCGGCATAAACCCATTTCCAAGCAATTCCGACGACCACCATCGACGTAACTACCGGTATGTAGTAAGCAGAACGAAAAAATCCAATTCCTTTTATTTGTTTATTCACTAGGATGGCAAGGAAGATTGGTAACACGACAAGTGCAGGTACGACAATGATGAGGTAAAGTAGCGTTTGGCCCAATACCTTCCAAAACAACGGGTCTTCCAAAAGAGCTTGATAGTTTTCAAGACCAATAAATTCGGCATCATTGACAATATTGTAGTTAGTGAAGCTGAGCCAAATGGCATGAAGCATTGGGTAGAAGATGAATGCACCCAAGATAATTAATCCTGGAACTAAAAATAAAAATGGTGTTAACGGATTTCTTTTCAAACGGACTCCCCTCTTTTCTCTATAACATGTTGAAGTGCCATTGCTGCCGCCCCGAACATTCCAGCTTTGTTGCCAAGTGAAGCAGGTAAGACTGCAGTGGTTACATCCATAGTTCTCAGTTTGTTTTCAAGATCATGCCACCAGTGTGCTTTGGAGTCGATGAGACCTCCGCCAATAAGAATGGCTTGCGGATCGATTGCAACAGTGATGTTGTAGATGACAATTGCCAAATAATCTATATATCGGTCAATCACCTTTTTGACCTGTTTATTTCCATCTGAGTATGCTTCGAAAATCTCAGCACCATGTGTAAATTGGAATTCCGTTTCGGTGCGAACGGCATGTGCTAGTGCTGTACCTGATAGATATTGTTCAATACAGCCTTCTTTTCCACAATTACACGATTTTCCATGAGGAACAAGAATGACGTGCCCCCATTCTCCACTTTGAAACTTGTTACCGTTAAGTATTTTCCCGTTTATTGCAGTGGCTCCACCGACTCCTGTGCCAAGAGTCAGCATAACTACAGTTTCTATTTGCTTCTTATGTGTAGCGCCAGCCCACATTTCTCCGAGTAGAGCGGTATTTGCATCATTCTCAATATAAGATTCCACTTCATACTTCTTTTCCAAGAAAGCTTTCAGATTCGTACCTTCCCAGTTTGGCAGGTTTGCAGTCGCATAAACTACTTCTCCTTTTTGGGGATCTATTCTACCTGCAGACCCTAGGCCTATTCCAGAAATAGGGATATTATTCCGAAATAAGGAATCGATTACAGCTACAACAGAGCGCAAGATGCCTTCCCTACCTTCTGCTATATTGGTAGAGACCTTCACCTCTTGCAAAATTTCTGCTTCCTTACTGATGATTGCGCCCTTGACTCCAGTGCCGCCAATGTCCACACCTATTACATTCATCTTGTCACCAACTAACTGCTTAATAAATTTTTTCTATTACGGCTCTTGCCGTCTTTTCTTTCATTGATAAAGAATACTCTTTCTGTTTTACAGCGAGTCCTGTGCATAACAGGTCGATCACAAAGAGTTGCGCAATCTTTGCAGCAAGTGAACCTCCCTCAAGTGGGGACTCCTTGCCTCCACTTAGCATTACCATGTCAGCAAGTTTTGTAATTGGAGACCTTGCATAATAAGTGATAGCGATAATTTTTGCTCCATTTTCCTTGGCGATTTTCAACGAGTCAATCGTATCCTTCGTACTCCCAGAGACACTTAATCCAATCACAACATCTTCTTCTCCTAATGTGGCAGCTGTCATCGATTGTAAATGGGGATCAATAACGGCATCTGACCGGAAACCGAACCTTAAAAATCGATTTTTCGCATCCAAAGCTGTTAATCCTGAAGTACCTACTCCAAAGAATTGTATAGATTTTGCTTTTAATAAAAGCTCGATAACCCCATCTAGTGTTTCCTGATTCAACTTATTCATCGTTTCATCAATGGCATTCTTTGTATTATTCGCGATGGATGCCACCAGGCTGGCTGGTTTGTTTTCATCTGATTTATTATGTTCTTTTTCATGGTTGATGGAGGATAGGTCCTTGGCAATGGCAAGTTTGAATTCTTGATAACCTTTTAAACCAATCTTTCGGCAAAACCTTAGGACTGTCGTTTCTCCTACCTCCGATACATCCGCAAGGTCCGTTACTGAGTAGTAAAGAACTTTTTCCATCTGCTTTAAAACTACTGAGGCAACTTTTTGCTCTGATTTAGTCAATGAAGGATAATAACTATTAATTAATCCGCCTAACCTGCTCTTTGACGCCGTTTGCACTTCCATCATATCCAGCCACTTCCTTTTCAAAAACTTTTGCAAAACTTTTTGTGATTTCCTGAGGGCGAGTAATGGCAGATCCAACCACCACCGCAAATGCTCCTAACTCCAAGGCACGTTTTGCCTCCTCAGGAGTGGAGATCCTACCTTCCGCAAACACAGGAATGGACAGCTCTTTTACTAACTTTTTCAACAAATAAAAGTCAGGTTCCTGCTTTTGCGGAGAATATGCTGTATACCCAGACATTGTAGTTGACACACAATCAACCCCGAGTTCTGCAGCACACTTCCCCTCTTCAAAAGTGGAGATGTCTGCCATGACCAGAATATTGTTGGCTTTTATGTATGCTACTAAGGTCTCAAGCGTTTCGGAATTAGGTCGAGTTCTGCTTGTCGCATCAAGGGCGATAATATCAACGCCTGCTTCAATCAGCTCATCCACTTCCTTTTTTGTTGCAGTAATATATACTTCGCTATCAGGATAATCTCTTTTTACAAGACCAATGATAGGTAGAGCTACCGCTTGTCTTATTGCTTTTATGTCGTCTAAGCCGTTCGCTCTAATGCCAGAAGCTCCACCTATATAGGCAGCCTTGGCCATTTTAGCCATCACTTCAGAACCATGTAAAGGTTCATTCTCCAGTGCCTGACAGGAAACAATTAATTTCCCTTTGATTTGTTGAAATATTTGTTTTTTGGTCATGTCTTCACCACCGTACTCTTTATCTAGTAAACAAAGAAAGAGAGTTTGCCTATAAAAACTCCCTTTCTTCTGTGTTAATTATTGTGCCAGGATTTCATTCCATTTCGCTTCAGCTTGTGCTAATGCTTCATCCACAGTCATTTGACCAAGCATCGCTGCATGCAATGCTTCATTCATCGCTGTGCGAAGGTCCTCAAAATTGCTCATTGGGGGAATCAATACTTCACTGTCCTTTAATTGGCTAGCAGATACGATCCGCGCTTCATCAATTGGAGTTGGTTCAGCCGGAAGTTCATTGAAGAATGGGTCATCCAATGCTGTTTCAATAGATGGAAGAATCGCAGTTAGCTTATCAAATTCAACTTGATTCTCTGCATTTGTCATAAAGATAGAGAAATCTACAGCCGCTTGTTGGTGCTCAGATTGCTTTGGAACCACAAGGTTCATCGCTGCTACATTCTTTTTATTTGTTTTCCCAGTAATAATTGGAGCTGTTTTTGTTGCTGCCAAAATATCCGGAGCATTTTCTTCAACAATTGTCAGGAACTGAGGACCAGAAGCTAAAATGGCAATTTCACCAGCTTGATATAAATCAACCGCCTTAGAGTGTCCTTCTGTCAATACTTCACGCGGAATATAGCCACCTTCATAAAGGTCCACGAAAAATTGGAATGCTTCTTTTCCTTCTGCCGTATTAAAAGTTGCTTTAGTCATATCTTCATTCGTTAAGTCCACACCCATCATAACCATGGACTCCAAAAGATGGCTTCCATCTAGCGCAGGGAAGAATGCATATTTTCCTGTCTTGTCTTTAATTTGCTTTGCTACTGTTTTTAACTCTTCAAAAGTGGATGGAGCCTTTTCTGTATCCAATCCAGCTTCTTCAAAAATATCAGTGTTATACATAGTTACTTGTGAAGATAAGTACCAAGGTATACCAAATGTTTTGCCATCAAATGTGTTAGAAGCCCATACCCCTTCAAAATACTGGCTACGCACATCATCTGGAACCATTTCATCCATGTTTACTAGTGCATCTAGTTCTGCAAGTTTTGCTGCAAATTGAGGATTTAAGTTCGCTACATCAGGAGCAGTTTTAGATGCGACAGATGTTAAAATCTTCGTCTCCATATCTCCCCAAGGAACGTCTACCCACTTTACCTTCACATTCGGGTTCTCTTCTTCAAAATCAGCAATAACGCCATTAATGTAATCATCAAATGTTGGAGAAAGCTGCATTGTCCAGAATTCAATTTCCACTTGCTCATTAGAATCTGACTCTCCAGTACCTTCACTGTTATTGTTTGCCGTAGAATTGTTACTACTGCACGCAGCGGCAAATACCAGTGTAAACATCATCATGAAAGCTAACCAAAATTTTGACCTCTTCATTCTCTTATTCTCCCCTTTGTTTGCTTATTTATGGATGAAAAAATCCAACGCACGCGGCAAATCCCTCTGCCAAAATGTCCATAAATGTCCTTCGTTTTCTTCGTAGTATGTAAGATTCATAGATAGTGAAGAAAACAATTCCATCAACTTCCTGTTGTGCGTTAAGATGTGGAACACTTCATTTGATAGTGCATAATAAAAATTGTCTTCTTGAAGCCCTACAACTTGGTAGACATTCCAGTGGAATTCTTTTTTCTCCGTTTGAAGCGCTTTCAGTTTATCGTATAACACTCCTGGAAACACTCCTGATTGAAGGAGCAGATCGGTCCAAAGACTAGGCTTTTGTATAGCAATAGTAAGACTTACTGTCGCTCCAAGAGAATCGCCAAGAAGGCCCATTTTTCTTACTTTCTTCCCCTGTAGCTTTATCTCTTCAAGTACGTCAGGCACTAACTCTTGGATAAAAAAGTCCATGTACTCCTTATGCTGTCTTCCATTTGGATGATAATAGTGATATCTTTCCTCAGAGGTCCCGGGTGGTACAAGTACAAGAAGAATTCCTATCCTTCCTCTGCCACTGGTGCCATGCAACACCTTTTCAACACCCTCTTGGATCTTCCCAATTTCAAGATAATCCCAACCATCCTGAATAAACAACACATCAACATCCTTACACTCAGACCCATACGAAAGCAAACCATACTCGAAGCCCTTTTGCAAAAAATCACTTTGTATGTACTTTTTAACAGGCTCGATCAAATGCATCACCTCTAAGGGGTCTGACCCTCATTACTTTAAAGCGTTCCCTTGTACAAGTAACCGCTTTCTATTTTCATCCTAGCATATGAAAACCGATTTGTGAATATGTTCTCCAAAATTTATTTTTTTGGTGGAGAAATGCTCCTTTTTCTATTTTATCGTGTTTTCAAGGCTCCTACCCTCGCCAAACTGCGATGACAAGCATATGTTATGGAATGGATAGTATGTCTAAAGGAGGCATTATTCAATGTCCTTATATTTTGAATGGAGAAAGAGTTGCGGATGTAGGGTGCCGTGTAATTGTGACTTGCAGCCTAGAGGAATGGAGCCGCGGTATTATTTTAATCAGAGCGATGAAATGTTGGGAATAGAAGCGGATACGCCAACGCAAGCGATTGAGTTGAAGGTGAAGACTCATTTTCCAAATGAAGTGGTAAAGCTCGATGCGATGATCGAAGCTTTTATCCTGACGGAAAACAATCCTGCCTATAGCTTTATTGTGGAGTTTTCTTTGCTGAGGGAGACGACTCCGTTAACAAGTGAAAGTTTTGCATTGATTAATCAATTTGGTCAAAATGATTGTGAAAAAACAATTATCAATACTACAAAGATTACTTGGACAGATATCATTCCACTTCCCGGCACGTATACGTATTATTTAGAGGTGAACCACATCACCCTTCCGAATCAAAATATTGCAAGCGTAGAGGTTCAGGACCGTTCACTTACGGCCATTTCGTTCCCTTCTACTAAACAAAAACCGGCAATCAAAGAATAGTATTTTTTAAACAAACGTTGGTTTAAACGGAAATGGAAATGTAGGATTCCCAAGGGGTACAGCGGTTGGGTTTGGGATTAACTTTTGAAAATGCTATTTCAGAGGAACTTATCTGGCGGTGTCGAAATGATAAAGTATTTGTTATTTTGTTGAATAAGCACTTATTTAGAATAGCTTTTTTTAAACAAACGTTGGTTTAAGCGGTAATCAAAATCGAGTTTCCCCAAAGGGTACAGCAGTTGGGTTTGGGATTAACTTTTGAAAAAGCTATTTCTGTAAAACAAAAAAAGACCTAGGATACACTCCCAGGTCTTTTGTCTGTTTAATTTATTGTCCCGCTCGCACTTGGTATTTTTTCTTAAAAACCCATTCTCGCTGGATCACGTAACTTGCTAAAAAGAGCAGTCCATCGACTACAATTTTTATGCCAACTTCCCCAAAGCCGAGCAATTCAAAGATGAGATACACGCCACCTGCGGATGCCAGCATTTGCCCAATGCTGAGGGAAAAATATTTTACAATAGCATAGGAGCTGGAAGATTTGAAAACTACCTTCCTGTTTACAGTAAAATTGAACAAGGAAGACAACACCCTTGATAGCACGGTAGCTAGAATGATGTATGATTCAACGAAAACACCATTTAACATCATGACAAAGAGTGCAAATAACAGGATATCCAAGCCAAAAGAAAGTACAGAAGATAGGGCGAATTTCAGAAAGGTCGCGTAGATTTTAATGGAGTCCCTTATCGGCTGAAAGTGGGAAGATTTATTGTCCTCTAGATAGATGGTTTGGATCTTTACTTCTTCTATCTCAATATTGTTTGGTTTACATTCCATTAACATGTTCATCTCGAATTCATATCGTTGACCGGCAACATGAATCAGTTTTTGGATAAAGTGGGCCGGTATTCCCCTGAGCCCTGTTTGGGTATCGGAGATTTGCATGCCACATGCAAAGCGGGCTATGTTTTTCGTCAATACGTTCCCGAATTTGCTCCGGAAGGGAATGTCATCTGCTGCAAAATTACGAACTCCAAGCACAAGGCTCTCCGGCCGCTCGCAAAGCCTGATGGCGACCTTTTTCATATCCTCGACCGCATGCTGGCCATCCGCATCCAGTGTAACAAGCCCCACAGCGTTAGGACTGGTGCTTAAGAAGTGGGAAAATGCAGTCTTTAAGGCCTGCCCCTTCCCTTTGTTCACCTGATGCTCAAGTAAGGTACATTCCTTCCATTCTTTTATCTTTTTAAAAATAGACTCACACTCTGGTTTGCTTCCGTCATTAACGACCAGAATCTGCTTAAAGCCTTCTTTTACAATATCTCGGATTAGGCTGACCAGTTGTTCATCAGGATTATAGGCTGGAATCAGGACGGTAACTCCATTCGGATTTGTCATGCTATTCCCCCAGTTCCTTTTACTTTAGTAAAATATGTAATTCGTTCTCTCTTTAGGTACTAATATATGTTTTATATGTCTTAAGTAGTAAATCATTTGTAATTATTTTCCCTATTGGGACGTTTTTCTAACATAAATGGTTGCGTTTTTTGAATTATTTTCTAGGTTGGGTTACCCTTTTTACATTTCTGGGTATAAGATTCCTATTACAGCACTCTAAGGAGGAAGTTGCATGATCGAGCAACGAAAAGAGGTTATTGGTTCTTATTTAATGGAAGAAGAGGCGCTTGCTAAGATTGATTGGCTTCAATCGGAGGGGTACCAACCGGAGGATATCTGGATTATTCGAGATAACCGAGGTATTGTAGAGCAATTTGGTGAGGGTGGGTTCTCGCGTGGTCATGATGAAAGGGAAGCTCAGCTGAGTGAGTATTCTAGCATCAATCCAAGCAGCTCCATAGTAACTCCAAAGAGCCTTTTCACACCTGAAAATAAAAGCGTAGCTATTACTCTAATGGAGATGGGCATTGCCAAAGAGGAAGCATACCGCTACGAGTTCGATGTAAAAGTCGGAAAAGTTCTTGTACTGGCAGAACCGATTTCAAGTATGAAATTACGCCAAGAAGCTTTGACCGAGAGCCGTATGGAAAGGTATGTGACGGAAGAGACTTCCCTGCATTTAGAGGAAAGCACAGAGCCCGTAAAGGCGGAGAAACCTTTAGTTTCTGAGGGTGAGAGAATGGCAGAATCAAGCACCTCCATTAACCGTCCAATGCCGGATACGAATATAGATGGAAGCATTCCGCTGGATGAGCAGCTCTTGAGCGGGGATCCTGTTGAAACGGAGAAAGATTACGCTCGTGAAGAGGTCACCGCTCTACATGACCAGGCAAGTGTGACGAATGAAGCTACGACAATGGGGCGCACGGGAAATCCTGATTTAGAATTAGAGGATAATTTGGCTGGAGAGCAGCATACTCCAACTAATAACGGTAAACGTTATGCGGAAAATCGTTCTGAAGAAGACGTGGACAAAGCGTTACTTTATGAGCATGGACAACCATTCCCGATGGAAAAGCCGTATGAGGAAGATGTGTATGACCAACGCGTTGTTTCAGACGGTCCACTAGGTGTGGAGTTGGAGGAAACAGCTGGGGATATGAGCCGTAGTCAAAGTCAAGACGAAAAGCGGCTTTTCAGCTCATCAGAAAGGCAAGGAGCCGCCACGACTAGATCTGTAGATTCCAAGTCTGCAGGTCATGAAGAGAATTTAAAAGAAGACAAAGGCCCTATTCTCTTTGAAGATACCTTAAATGAAATTAAAAGAGATGAGCCTTTGGTGGACAGCTATGAACCCACTTCTTATGAAACAGAACAACCAGGAGACATTTATGCTCCAGAAGAGGAGACGTCCGTTCATATAGAAGAGGAAACATACATGCAAGAGGAAAATGTCCGCTACACAGAAGAGAACGATGCCCCTCTATTTGAAGAAGACAACTCAGAGGGCCCGTTCTCAGAACGCAAAAAAGAAAGAATGACCCAAAAGCGCAACAACCTATTCAACGACCAAGACGACGACCTTTTTAAAAGATAACAAGAGAATATGTTTAATAGAATAAAAAAAGCAGAGTGGGGATTCGGTAGAATTCTTGCTCTGCTTTTTATTTCGAAAAGGGGTCAGACCCTCAAAGGATTTTCCCCTTCGACGTCGAAACCCCTCTTCCCCCTCCTATTATAGACTCACACTTTTTCCGCTTTCGCTGCTGCGGTAGATGGCGTCGATGATGAGGGAGACTTGCATGGCTTGTTGTGGTTTGACGATTAGTTCTTCGTGTCCGAGGCAGCTGTTTACGAAGTTTTCAGCTTGCGGGAGACTTGGGTCGTCTTCGCCTGGCACCCAGTCTGCTTCTGTGTTCAGCAGCATGCCGTGCTTCATCTGGTTGACGTGGAATGGAAACAGGTCCACCCCGCCGCTAATTCCGGAGATACTTACACTCTCCTCGTCTCCTTTTACATTGGCAGACCAGGATGTTTCAAACTGCAACGAAGCTCCGCCTTCAAATTTGATATAGGCTGTTACGTGATCATCCACTTCAAACGTTTCATGATCAAAGCTCCCCCATTGGTTCACCTGCCCTGGGATTTTACTTAACTCATTATAAGTAGTTCCCATCACTTCCACAGGCTTTGGATTTCCAAGCAACCACAAGGATAAATCCAACAGATGACAGCCATAATCAATCAAGCTTCCTCCGCCCTGCAGCTCCTTGTTCGTGAATACACCCCATCCTGGTACCTTACGGCGGCGCATACCCTTGGCTCTTGCCACAATAGGACGACCGATTTCATCCGCATCCACCAAACGTTTTGCTGCAACCGATTCTTTCATAAATCGGTAATGGTACGCAATCGCAAGCTGTTTGCCTGATTTTTCAGCCGCAGCAATCATTGCTTCACATTCATCCGGTCGCATTGCCATCGGCTTTTCACAAAACACATGCAGACCTGCTTCTAACGCCGCAATCGTAATCTCAGCATGGAACTTGTTTGGCGTACAAATGGTCACCGCATCCACATGCTCAAACATATCCGCATAATGGGCATGCACATTGGCAATACCAAATTTCTCCCCTACCATCCTTGCCGTCTCTTCATTCACATCACTTATTGCTGTGATTTTCACTTTCTCTTGCATCTTCAAAAAAGTCGGGATATGACGATTCTGCGCAATACCCCCAACTCCGATAATTCCCATTCGTAACTGACTCATATCTACACCTCATTTATATGTATTGTTTTAATAAAAATTGTAATCCCTATAGATACTCTAGCTGTTGCTTGGAGCACAGGGCGAAGACTCCCGCGGGAGGAAGGGACAGGGGAGACCCCGAAGGCTTGCCGAGGAGGCTCCCGGACCGCCCGCAGGAAAGCGAAGCCCAGTGCGGAAAGCAGCAACAGCGGTGTGACTATTTTATTAAACTACCTCTATACTCATTTGGCGTCACGCCAAAAAACTTCTTATATACTTTGCTGAAATACTTCTCATTCTGATAACCAATGTGATACGCAATCTCGTAAATTTTCAAATTCGGATTTGCCAGCAGTTCCTTCGCCTTCTCCATCCGGATCCGCGTTACATAATCGGTAATGGTTTCATGATATTCTTGCTTGAACTTGCGTGAAATATGCTCCCGGCTCAAGTAAAAACGGTCGGCAATCTCCTGAAGGGTGATGTCCTGTTGATAGTTGCCCCGAAGAAATTCCTCAATCTTTTCCATACTGGAGATAGAAGCAGATTCTGATGAACGAACAGGAATCGTTTCCACATTGCTCACAGAACCCAACGTCCTCTTGACCAAGGCTTCCTCTTTCCATTTTTTCACTGCCCGTTCTAACGTCTCATTTAATAGCTCCGGATCAATGGGCTTCAAAATGTAATCAAAACTTTTATAAGTAATGGCATTTCGCATAAACGTGTAATCATCGTACCCACTAACCACAATGGTCACGCTAGGCAAGTCTGATTCTGCAATCCATTTAAGCAGACTGATTCCATCCTTTTTTGGCATAGCCATATCGGTGAAAATAATTTCAGGGCGATGCTGCTTGATGAGCATGATCGCCTCGTCCCCGTCCTCTGCTTCATAGATGGTATCAATCCCGTTTTCCTTCCAATTGGCCAACAGCTGCAGCCCGTCCCGCACATGCTTTTCATCATCCACGATGATTGCTTTCACTCTCATCACCCCCAACCCCGAGCGGAAGCTTCAATGTCACCATAAAACCACCGTCATGATGATTTTCCAAATGAAGCGCTGCCAAGTTATTGTAGTATAGTTGCAAGCGTGTATAAATATTTTTCAATCCTATATTAGTTTCTTCTACATCTGAAGCTGGTTTCCCTTCCGTCAACAAGCGGTAAATTTCCGTCAATCTGCTCTCACTCACTCCGACACCATTATCCCGTAGTGTAAGATGAAGGTATTCATCGACTATTTTCCCATAGATTTCAATCTTGCCGACACCTTCTCGGATATCAAATCCATGCTTGAAATAGTTCTCGATAATCGGTTGAAGAATCATTTTTGGAACCTCTACGTCCAACGCTTCCTCTTCTATTTCCATCTCATATTCAAAGTTCTCTCCAAACCGCTCCTTTTGCAGTAAAAGAAATGCCTTTAAATAGTTGATTTCTTTTTTCAACGGTACCATATCCTCCTCCATATTCATCCCATATCTCATAATTTTGGAGAGGTGGGTCAGGAGAGTATAGATTTGCGGGACATTATTTTTCAAGGCCAGCGTTCCAATGGACTGCAGGGCATTATATAAAAAATGCGGATTGAGCTGTGATTGAAGCACCTTTAACTGGTTCGTTTTATTTTCAATCTCTAACTTGTATTCTCTATTGATCAGGAGATTGATTCGTTCCATCATCTGTTTAAAACGATATCCTAAAATACCAATCTCATCATTTCCAAGTGACGGGAACTGCACATTCATATTCCCCTCTTTTACCTGTTGGATGTTTTGGAGCAGCACCCTGATAGGAGACGTAATTTTAAAAGAAACAATTAACGAAGCCAAAATGACCAAGCACAAACCAATGACTCCAAAGAGGATGTTGATTTTCGTCACAACGAAGGCATTGTCATACAGCGTTGTGTAAGGAACCCTTTTTACCAAGATCCACCCCCCTACTGCAAGCTCAGTCTGGTCATACATCATGACGCCCTGGAATTGCCCGTTGTCCCATTCCATCGTACCTTGTGTTGCTTCAGATCTCATTATCTCAGGAATCCATTGTTGCTCTTCCTTTTTAGAGGCGACCATTGGATTTGAGCTATAGATTAACTCACCTGTTGCAGACAGGATGAAAAATTCTTCATTTTCCTTGTTGTAGAGGTTTTCACTTAACTCCAGTATTTTTTCGGTTCCCACTTCAAGGGTGATAAAAGCTAGCACATTGTCTGACGGGACGTTCGTCAAAGCTCTGTGAACGTATAAAACATTCCGCCCCTCTTGAAGCTGGGTGGTGTCAATATTGTAGTTGTAAGGACTGAGTTGTGCCCGTTTATATGCGTCTTCGTAGGCATTGGAAATGCGGTCAGAGAAGACGACAGTGGACCGTTTGGAGGCGGTGATCCCTCTATTTTCTTCTGCAAAAGAAATCTGAACCCTCGTAATGTTTTCTTCCGCGTATAGAATGGTTTGCAGCACGTTTCTGACAATCCCTATCGTCAAATAGTTATCTTCTTTGTCAGGTGCCCTCATGTAGTTGATGAAATCGGGATTGTTGTAGAGTGATAGAGTGAGATTATTGAGTTCTTCCAGATAGCTTTCGAGATTTATTTTCCCTTGGTAGAGAAGGTTGCTGTTTTCTTGGACGACGAGGTCTTTGAATGCTTCTTTTGTTTGGTAGTATGTAATGATGATCGACGTTCCGAATGGGAGGATCGTGATGATTAAAAGGAGTGCGATCAGTTTGTTGCGTATGCTCTTTTTAAACATGATCCATCACCTCCGAAGCGCTTACATTTTAAGAATCTCATATACTCCCTGTTTCCTTACGTTCCAGGTGTTCGCTTTCCGCGGGACGATGCTTGAGCCTCCTCGGCTTAGCCTGCGGGGTCTCAACCAACCGTTTCCCCCCGCAGGAGTCTCACACCTTGCACTTCAGCCAACAGGGGAAGTCTATGGTAACTAGATGTATTATTTTCTATATTACTTCAAATACCACGTTGATCGGAGTAGAAGGCGCGCAGACTTCCGCGGGAGGAAGGGACAGGGGAGACCCCGCAGGCTTGCCGAGGAGGCTCCCGGACCGGCCGCAGAAAAGCGAAGCGCCTGGAACGGAGATCAACAGTTCAGAGTAACTGCTAAACTACTTTTTCATACAAATCTTTCTTTTAATTATACCAGAAAAGCATGCCTGCTAGGAGACATGCTTTTTAGAAATAGTGATTATTTTAGGTTATCCCATGTCGTTTGGAAGCGCTCTAGGACTGTGTCATAGTCGATTCTTCCAGCAGCGTATTCTTGGATCGTTGCTGCAAACTCTTTGTTTGCTCCATCCGGCCACATGAACCAAGTCCAAGGAACCGTTTTTTCCGCTGTAGAGTACTCAAGGATAGATTGACCAAGGTCACCAAGTCCAGCTGGCTCGATGTTATCGAATGCCGGGATGAAGGCGAACTCTTCTGTGATGTAGCGTTGACCAGTTTCAGAGGACACCATCCAGTTTAAGAATGTTTTTGCCTCTTCGATATTTTCAGAGTTTTTGTTGATAGCCCAGTTGTTAGGAACCCCAACAGGAAGGCTGTCTGCACTTGCATCATCATTGATTGGGATAGGAAGGAAGCCCATGTTCATGTCTGGATCTACTTCATAGATCATGTTTTCCGTCCAGTTACCTTGTTGAAGCATGGCAGTTTGGCCGCTCGCGAATTGTGTAACTTGTGTGTTGTAGTCCGTTGTTAATGGGTTGTCGTTACCAAAGTTGATCTCCGCATCAAGAACTTCTTTGAAGTCTTCGAAATGTTTGTTGCCAACGATTTTCTCTGTTCCGTCATATAGACCAGCGATGAACGCTTCAGGGTCTTCTTGTTGAGCAAATGGAATGTTAAGTAAATGTTGCCCGATAACCCACCATTCTGCATATCCAGCAGAGAAAGGTGTGATGCCTGCCGCTTCTAATTTTTCAGCAGCAGCTTTCAATTCTGTAATATTAGTAGGAGGTTCTGTAATACCAGCTTCCTCAAAAAGATCTTTGTTATAGATGAATCCATATCCTTCAAGGTTTACAGGCATTCCGTAAAGCTTTCCGTCTGCTGGATCTGTCATTGGTACTTTCCCGATTGGAAGAACGTGCTCTGCCCAAGGCTCTTCAGAAAGGTCAGCCAGATGCTCTTTCCAAAGTTCAAGCTCTTTGAATCCACCGTTGTTAAAGATATCCGGTTGTTCACCAGAAGCGAATTTTGCTTTTAGAGCTGCACCGTAATCTGCTCCTCCACCAACTGTTTCAAGCTTCACTTTAATGTTCGGATGTTCAGCTTCAAATTCTTTGATCATTTCCGCTAACTGGTCAGCGATTTCCACTTTAAATTGGAAAAGATTAAGCGTAACTTGATCTCCATCCCCGGAGTTGTTGTTACTGTTGCCTGATGAATTATCGCTAGAGCAGCCTGCAAAAATACCTACAACCAACGACAATGATAATAAAAGAAGTACTAAGCGTTTCATTGAATTGCCCCCCTTGTTTTAAATGAAAAATTTTATAGTAACTTGACAGTGGCCACATAAAGGATGCGGCCCATGCTAAGTTTACTTAACAGAACCTGCGGCAATCCCCTTGATGATGTGCCTTTGTAAAAATAGGAAGAAAATGATGATTGGCGCGATACCCAGCATTAATGCTGCAAGCCCCATATCCCATTGCTTTGTGTACTGCGCAAAGAACGAGCTTGTTGCAAGCGGAATCGTTCTAAGCTCTGCTGTCTGCAGAACAAGTAGCGGGAGAAGATAATCGTTCCAAATCCAAAGTGTATTAAGGATAACCACTGTAACCGTAATTGGCTTGAGTAGCGGGAATACAATCCTCCAAAATACCCCAAACTGGCTGCAACCATCAATTCGCGCTGCTTCCTCAATTTCCAACGGGACAGTTTTCACAAATCCGTGGTAAAGGAAAAGAGAAAGTGGTACGCCAAAACCGAAGTACATGATGACGATTCCAGGGATGCTATTGATAAGGTTTAGTGCGCCACCTAGCTTCATCAATGGGATCATAACCGTTTGGAACGGGATGACCATCGCAGAAACAATGATGACAAATAATATTTTACTAAACTTTCCGGGAGTGCGGACCATTTTCCACGCAGCCATCGAACTGATGACAACAATTCCGATGTTGCTGAGAACCGTGATGATCAGTGAGTTCCAGAAGGCACGCGGGAATTGAATGATTTCCCACACTTTTGCATAGTTGCTAAAAAGTATTTCTGTCGGCAATGCTGCCGCGTCAATCAGTATTTCACTAAAACTTTTTACTGAATTTATGATGACAAAGTAAAAGGGAATGAGGAAGATAATCGCTATTAAGATGCCGATAATCTCAAGCACAAAGGTTCTTTTCGTATACTTTTGATCCATTATGCCTCAACCTCCCTTTTCTTTGTTGCCATTACTTGGAATGTCGTGAAGATCGCGACGACTACAAAGAAGATGATTGCTTTTGCCGTTCCAAGGCCATATCGGTTGTTCTGGAACGCTTCTTGATAAATATTGATCGCCACAGATTGTGTCGAGTTGAATGGCCCACCGCCTGTTAAGCTCAGGTTCAGGTCGAATATTTTGAATGCCATCGCGATTGTCAGGAAGAAACAGATCGTGAAGGCCGGTAAAATTAATGGAATAATGATTTTGGTAATGAGGGTGAAGTTGTTCGCCCCATCAATCCTAGCCGCTTCTAGTAAGGAATTGTCTACCCCTTGTAAGGCTGCAATATAGATGATCATCATGTATCCGCTGATCTGCCAAGCGAAAACAATAACGATTCCCCAAAATGCAGTTGTTTCATCTCCAAGCCATGGCAGTTTGAAGAAGGAAAGACCTGTAAGTTCTCCGACTGACGCGAATCCTCTGACGAAAATGAACTGCCAGATGAATCCGAGCAATAGTCCCCCGATGACGTTCGGGATGAAGAAGACTGTTCTGAGTATGTTTTTCGTTTTTAGTGCTGCGTTTAATAACAGCGCAAGGCCGAAGCCTATCAAGTTACTGATGATAACTGCCGCGAACATGAATTTTGTTGTGAACATGAAAGAGTTAAAGAATACTTCATCATTTGTGAAGATTCGTTTGTAGTTATCAAGCCCCACCCATTCGATGGCGGAACTGACACCATTCCAAGAAGTAAAAGAATAATAAATTCCCATGAGGAACGGGATGATTTGGATGACAAAGAAAAAGATAAGTGCAGGGCCAACAAAAGCCGTGTACGTTAAAATACTCTTAAGCTTGGCTTTCCTTCTCGGATCGCCTTTCACATCATGCAACTTCGTCCTGCCAGAAGTATTCGGCACAACAGGATCCACCTTAGGTTCAATTTTAGTCTCCATCGTTACTCACCGCCTATTTTGTAAACGCTTTCCTACATTATAAAACGCTTCCACCCCATTTCAGGGTCACTCAATTGACAAGATAGGGGTACTGGATTGACAGAAGGATGTGGGGGTTCGACAGAGGTGAGGAAATTCCTGCTGGGGTCTGACCCCAAATTTTAATTTAAACAGTAATTTACAATTATTAATGATGCATTGAATATTCTGATATAATAGAGGTAATATGGTATTTGAAATTATTTATTTGAAAAGTAGGAGTATCATGAATATAAAACAACAATTCTCATTATTTTTTGAACAGATGGCCGATATGGTCTTTTTGGTAGAGTGGAAAAGGAACGATCTATGGTACACCAGTGTAAACCCTTCTGCTCAACAGAAGCTTGGTATTGAAATGGTAGGCAGACGCTTGGTAGATGTTCTCCCTCAATCCGTTTTTACCTTACTGGACGAAAATTATACAAAATGCATAGAGTCAAAGCAGTCTGTAACATACTCAGATTTAAACTTATTTGTGAGTGATCTTCCTGCCTCCGAAACAAGCCTCACATATATTGAGGATGACGGAAAAACATTTGTACTGGCTATTACCAAAGATATAAGTGACTTAAAAAAGAAGGCAGAGGATTATATTTTCCTAGAATCGTTGGTGGCAAATACAGTGGATGCCATGCTTGTCATCGACACGAACGGAATAGTCTTGAAAGTGAATGAAGCCTTTGTCCAACAATTCGGCTGGAGTTCATTCGAACTAATAGGACAATCCTGGGAATCATTCCCCAATACTCCAAAAGGATTGAAAACGCAAACATTGGTTACGCTGTCCCTTCTAAAGAAAGGTCAGTCCGTTCCTTCCCAAGAGACTGTAAGGCTTACAAAAGAAGGAATGTCCATACATACTTCTGTTAGCTATTCTCCTATCCTGAATGAAGAAAACAATGTTGTCGCCATTTCCATGATCTATCGCAATATCCAGCATCTAAAAGAGCTCGAAGAAAAATTAGAAGAAAGCCATGACGCCTATAAATCATTGTTCTCCTATCATAAAAATGCCGTTTGTATGGTAAATGAAGATGGGATTATTGAAAATTTCAATGAAGCTTGTTTAACTATTACTGGTTTTCCAAGCGAAGTCATCATGGGATTTAATATTGTGGAGTACGCAAAAAAGGCCGTGCCTGATCTTGACTTGGATAAGACTAACCGCGGCGAGGTTACAAACTATGAGTTATTATTCCCCGATTCTAAGGGACATGACCTTTACTTATCCGTTACGAATGTCCCTATTATCGTAAAAGGCATTGTAAAAGGTACATATATCATTGCACAAGACATAACGGAAAAAAGAATCATTGAAAAAGAAAGAGAAAAGTTGCAAGAACAACTTACTTTTCAAGCCTATCATGATAGCCTTACAGAGCTTCCGAATAGAAGGTTACTTGAAGAAAAACTGGAAGAATCCCTTGAAGATGCGGAAAAAAATGAACGCATTCTTGCTTTGTTTTTCTTAGATTGCGACCATTTAAAAGAAGTAAACGATACTTACGGACACGAAGTTGGAGACGAACTGCTTATTGCATTCTCCAGAAGATTAGTGATGTCTGTAAGAGAAGGCGATATTGTTGCAAGATTAGGCGGAGATGAATTTGTGATCTTGCTTCACGGCATTGAGGAAATGTCACAGGTCGATAGGGTTGCCGAACGAATCCTAACAGCCTTAGGAAAGCCGTATACTATTCACCGCCACAAGATTCACGCCACCTCATCCATCGGGATCTCCACCTACCCGGCCAACGGAACAACTGTTCAACAACTCTTCCGCCAAGCCGACCAAGCCCTCTACACCGTCAAAAATGCCGGCCGCAACGGCTACCGAATAAGTTGAGTTTAACAGGGTGAAGTGGTAACGAGATAAAGAGGGGTCTGACCCTCAATCCATTAAAGCAACAACGCAGTAAAGAGAATCTTCTTTCTCTTCCAGTACCCCCGAGCTAAACCTTCTCGGGGGTTCTTCTTTTTGTTGTATGTTATACTTTTTAAATATACTGATAATGAGGAGTGGTAGTTATGGCTAGTCAGACGAGGAAGATTGTACAGGAGTCTTTGGATGCGTTGCTCGAGGATTCTGCTTTTTTGCCAGAGCTTGATGGAGATTCTAGGAAGCAGGCTTTTACCTCCCTTGGTGCGATCCTTTCTACACCGAACCATCTACATAAATCATTTCTGCGAATTGCGCTCGAAAATGGAAGCGTTGTCAGAATTCCCGCCTTCCGGGTCCAGCACAACAATGCGTTAGGTCCTTATAAGGGAGGGATACGCTTCCATGAAACCGTCAACGAGGAAGAAGTCATTAATCTTGCATCCTTAATGACATTGAAAAACGCCTTACACGACGTGCCTTATGGTGGCGGCAAGGGCGGCATCGTGATAGATCCCCGTTCTTTTTCGGTGAAGGAACTTCATTTAATCTGCAAAAAGTACGTCCAGTATTTTAGTGATATTCTTGGACCCGATAAGGATATTCCTGCTCCGGATATGGGTTCAGGTGAACGGGAGATGGACTGGATGATGGCCGAGTACAAAAGCATCCGACCTGGTCAACCATATAAAGGAAGTTTTACTGGTAAGAGTGTGATAAACGGAGGTTCGCTCGGCCGCCGTGAGGCAACAGGAAAAGGCGTCTACTTTTCCTTCCGTTACTTGCTGCATGATTTCCTAAAAGAACAGCGTAAGTTCTTGACCAACAACGAGAATGTTTTTGCTAAAACGGCATTGGACTATGACGGAAGCCCGCTGACAATTGCGGTTCAGGGGTTTGGGAACGTTGGATCGGTTGCAGCGTTAGAAGCTTACCAATGTCAGCATCTGCAAAATAAAGTGGTAGCAGTTAGTGATCGGAATGTCACTTTATACAATTCGGATGGTCTTGATATCCCATCTTTAGTGAAGTTTGTCGCACTCAACGGCGGAGACCTCCCAACTACAGAAAATCAATTAGAGGATGCACAGATTAAAGCCACCATTCGCGATCGCGGGGACATCTTATATTTTGATGTGGACGTTTTGATTTTAGCTGCACTTGAAGATCAAATACATGATGCCAATAAAGAAAAGATAAAAGCGCGAATTATTGTCGAAGGCGCCAATGCGCCAGTAACAAGCGAAGCAGACGAATATTTAAGTGCCAAAGGCGTCATTATCATCCCGGATATTCTGGCTAATGCAGGCGGGGTCATCGTATCATATTTTGAGTGGATGCAAGGTCGGGAAACCCAATTCTACACCGAAGAACAAGTCTTCAACCTCTTACACGAGAAAATGAAGAACACCATGAACACCATACTGCCAGCCTTCTTCGGCGACCCCCACCCACTAAGACAAAACTGCTACATCCACTCCGTCATGAAACTCTCCACCGTCCTTTACCGGCAGGGAAAGCTTTATTAAGGTAGAGATGTAAAGTGATAAATAGGGGTCTGACCCGCTGTGCGTTAAAGCACTAAAGAAAACAAAAAAAGCCGAAAAGAGTCAGGGGTATCCTTTCTTCTTTTCGGCTTTTGGTTTATGCGAATAGTTGTGTTAGGTTAGTTCCCTCGCTTTGTGTTTTCCGTCAAACAGGTAACTAATGATGGCATACAAGGCTATTCCTGCCAAAGCACCCGTGCTATCGAGCAGCACATCACTCACCTGTCCGCTTCTGCCCGGAACGAATAGCTGATGCACTTCGTCAGAGATGGCATATAGGACAGAAATAATAAAAGCTGCTCCCATGCTCAACGAGCCACGCCAACCACTTCTTCTAATTGCATTCAACGTAAACAACGCAAGCGACATATAAGCAAAAAAGTGCGCATTTTTTCTAACAAAGAAACTGATTTCGTCCATCTTAAATTCAGCATCAGGTGCGACTTGTTCTACAACCTCGTTCACCCACTCTGTTATTCCCCCGCTCAAATCCGCCGATTGTTCTCCTCGCTGAGAGGAAAGATAGAAAATCAATGCCATCCATCCAACAACAAGCCCCCAAGATACTATCGCCACCGCAATCTTTTTTTTGTGTATCTGAAACTGCATCCTACTACTCCCTTAAAACTGTTAATAATTAACTGGTCATTAAGCAGTATATCACATCTTATATCCTTACTCCGTTCCAAAAACCTTAATCAGCTAACCCTTTTTTTACTCCTAATAGGTCCGACAATATATTTTCCAAACGGCAAAATATTAATGATTCGTGCTAGTAAAATGGAACCTAATACTCCTGATAAAAATAAAGAAAGGGCGTACCATTTTATGTTCATTTCCGGCAGTACAAGATTGATCAAATTAAACGATAAATAATGAAGTAAAAATATTTGAAAGGAATACTTACTTATAAACATAATTACTCTTGGAACTTTTGGAATGAATGAGAACAAATAAAACAGTGCGAAAAATAAGGATACTGTATAAAACATAATATCTAATCTAACGGATGATAATAGCGTATACGTTCCAGATGTGAAGATTTTCACCATTAAATAGCCTGTAATTCCTGTTGCCGCTACAGAAAGAGGAAACGCCCATTTTCGGTTTTCTTTCAACTCTGCTAAATATCTACCCACATAGTATGCTACTGTAAAGTAAAAAATCCAGCCAATGAACGGCATCCTCACAAATGGCAGCCATTCTTGCATCACTTGTGGCAACCATTCTGTTTGGTAATTGGCTACGTATAGATATCCTGTGTTTATTGCGAAAGTCAAAGACAACATAACCCATGCGGATATATTTTTGAACCATTTTATATATATCCAATGAATGAACATAAACTGCAAAATGATAACAATGAAATATCCGTGCCAGGCACCAAGAAAAATATCATCCAATATGTTTCCTTTTACCTTTTCTATCGAAGCATTCTTTATTATTAAGTGATATAAACCATATAAAAATGGTGTTAATAAATAAGGTAACAATAAAAACTGGAATCTTTTCTTAAAGAAGCTTTTAGGTAAAGAATCCGGATACACTTTAGAGCTTATAATTTCTGAAATTAAAATAAACATCGGTGTAGCAAACATCAGTAAAATTTGGATTGTCTGCAACAATTGAACAGTGCTCTCAGGCACATCATAGTGTGTGTACGTTCTGGTCAAGGAATGGATAAATACTACACTTAGACATGCAATAGCCCTTATCCAATATATTTCGTAAATCTGCTTTTTCATGATGAGCCTCCAATCAAATACTGTTCATTGTAACATTCCAAACATTATTTCTCCTTATGTTACCCAAATTGTAATAATAATTAATATACCGGTATAACAATGCCGTTTTATGTAATGAAAAAAAACCCCTGGAGATCGACTCCAGGGGCTATCTTATTTATAAAGTTCGTAATATTTGCCACCAATATTATTCCAATTAAAAGGTTTAGCCTCTTTTATACAACGGCTTGAAATACTTTCATAGTTATTCAAGATCGTCTGGATTGTATCGGTTATTTTGGCTGCACTAGTTGGGTCTACTGCATAACCCACTGCTCCATCTTCAAACATTCCGTCTAAGCCTTCCCCTTTGGAATAGATGACCGGCAAGCCTTTAGACATGGCTTCAATATATACCAGGCCGAAAGTTTCCCTGAAGGACGGCATGACAAAGATATCCGATTGTTCCATTGTTGCGGCGATAACTTTTTTATCTGTTATATAGCCGTGGAAGGTGACCTTTTGTTGTAAGCCCAGGGACTTTGTAAGGTCTTTGCATTCTTGTTCCAACGGTCCGCTCCCAAAGACCTCCAAAGTGGTGTCAATGCCTTGTGAATTAAGCATTTCGCATGTTTTTATGACCGTTTTGATATTCTTGTTTTCATCCAAGATCCCGACAAAAACTAATTTTAATCTTTTTGCAGGTGCCGGTTTGTCTTCCGTGCGCGCATTCTCGTGCCAATAATCGTCTATTCCGTTCGGTATGATAAGGCACTTGTCCTTTATTTGATTTAACACCTTTTTGGGTAACAACTCAAAGACCTTTTTTTGATAGGCATTAGAAATAAAGACAATATTCTTTGCACTCAAAAGCACTTTGTACATAAAGGGACGAAGATGGTAACCATATTTATAAAAGGCGTTAATATCTGTACTTCTAACAGATACTACATAGTCGATATTATATTTTTTATGTATTTTGTAAGCAGATCCTCCATCGCTGAAGATGGTATGTGCATGAATGATATCAATATCATTTTTGGACAAAATTTCTTGCTCGATTTCTTTCTTTTGCTTACTGATTTTATTAAAATACATGATCTTATGCTGTGGCTTGACTATGTTTTTGTAATGATAATGGACTGTCTTATAGTCTGACGGCAATTGATTGACGCCAATACTGTTGCTGCTTTTTACAGGAATGAAAACATCCTGCTCCAATCCCTTTGTGGACAATTGCTTGAACAAATTCATATACAGCTTGTTTGTTATATAGTACGACGATAGATGTAACACTCTCATTTTTAATCATCCTTTATTAGTAAAGAGAAATATCTCATAGTTTTTTTCTATTCTATCACATTTTATTCATAATGCATGAAATCACAATTTCCTATATTATTACTTTAAAGCTACATAGATTTCAATTATGATTAATAGAGAACAGGTAATTTAATTCGAGAAATTGGAGGAAATAAGATGGCGATTTTAGTTACAGGCGGTGCCGGTTATATCGGGAGCCACACAAGCGTAGAGTTATTAAATGCTGGATATGATATTGTTATTGTTGATAATTTCTCAAATAGTAATCATGTTTCATTGGATAGAGTTAAAGAAATCACCGGGAAGGATTTTGCTTTCCATGAGGTCGATTTATTGGATAAAGAAAGCCTTGATAAAGTTTTCCGTGAGCATTCTATCGAGGCTGTCATCCATTTTGCCGGTTTAAAGGCTGTTGGGGAGTCTGTGGAAAAGCCTCTATTCTATTACCACAATAACATTACCGGTACATTATATTTATGTGAAGTGATGCAGGAGCATGGTGTAAAAAATATTGTGTTCAGCTCTTCTGCGACCGTTTACGGTTTGCCTGAAAGTGTACCAATCTCAGAGTCATTCCCGTTGAGTGCAACAAATCCATATGGGCAAACTAAACTGATGATTGAGCAGATTATGCGCGACCTTCAGGTGGCAGACCCGGATTGGAGCATCTCCTTATTGCGTTACTTCAATCCGATTGGAGCACATGAAAGCGGCCGGATTGGCGAAGACCCAAATGGTATTCCGAACAACTTAATGCCATTTATTACACAAGTAGCAATTGGGAAGCTTCCGCAATTACAGGTATTCGGGAACGATTACGATACCGTAGACGGTACCGGCGTACGAGATTATATCCATGTGGTGGATCTTGCGAAAGGGCACCTAAAAGCACTGGAAAAAGTACTTTCAGACAAGGGTGTAAATGCATATAACCTTGGAACAGGCAATGGATATAGTGTTCTTGAAATGGTAAAAGCGTTTGAAAAAGCTTCTGAAAGAGACGTTCCATATAAAATTGTGGCAAGAAGACCCGGAGATATCGGAGAATGTTTTGCAGATCCTACCAAAGCAAAAGAAGAGTTAGGTTGGCAGGCTGAAAAAGGCCTTGATGAAATGTGCCAAGACTCTTGGAAATGGCAAAAAAATAATCCAAACGGATACAAAGAATAAAACAAGCTCACCTACTAAGTGCCTTCCCTTCTTCGTTCGAAGTGGAGGTACTTTTTTATTTTTCTACAAAATTCCATTTTTTTCGCCAAAACTATAGTAAATATTACCTATTTTATTTTATAATAACTATGAAAGCGTTTTATTTATTGATTTAGGGGTATGGGAGGGAGTTAGATAACGATGGGGAAAGAGTTTCAAGTGATTTACCAATATCAGATTAGCCTTACAACAATGGCGTTGCAAGCACATAGGCATCCTCAGTATCAAACCTACATAAAGGATATTGAAGGAGAATATATGACGGATGACACCGCGAGAGATATTTTGCATAGTGGCTGTTTAGATGACAGCAGTACCTATGACGGTCGTCGAATTGCCACCATTCATTTTACAAATTATATTCAAAAGACGCCGATTCTTATTGACCAGGCTGAAGGGATCATTGCCATTCCTACACATTCACCTGATCAGGACGCTTGTTGCTGGCTATTTCTACACCATTTGTCACATGTTGAAGCCATTTCCTCCACGAGATGTGTGGTAGTGTTTAATAATCATGATCGTTTGATTCTAAATGTATCTGCCATCACTATTTATGAACAGGTAAAAAAAGCTTCTGTCGTGTTAACTCGTTTCTGTTCAAACAAACAGTTCAATTTTTCGTTAAACCCGAAAGTAAAGCGCTCATCAAAAACACGTAAAGTAAAAGACTAAAATTCATCATGAATTAGTAAGATCTTGCTGCAACCTAAACGTGGAGTAAGGTTACACCAATCTGTTACTAATATACAGGAGAGCCGGATTTTCATTTCACTGGATGTGAAATGAAAATCCGGCCTAATATTACCTCCTCTTCAACCACTTTTACCCTCTAAATAAACACCCATATTTTACTATAAAATTACATAAAAAAGTAATTCTCTAAAACGAACTTTGGTAGTATAATCTTTCTGTTGGGTAAATTTCTATATTTTAAACTGGGGGATTGTTTTAGTTGAAAAAGAGTTTTTGGCTAAATGTAATGGTTGTATTTACCTTACTACTTTCATTAGTAAGTCCTGCTGCACATGCCTATTCGGAAGGAACCGAAGAAGGAACGTCAAAGGTATTATTAAAGGAAGCAGTGCCATCTGAGGATGGAAATGTTTTAGTTTGGGAGACTCATAGAGAGGAACCTTCATCAGGCAGCGACGAACAAAGTTTTGTATTAGTGAAAAATGGTAATGCAGTTAAAGTAGCCCCTGTGGAATTATTTGATCAGGCTACAGAATTCACAAAAGTCTATACATATACAGACAAGGTAGATACCCCAACAGCTATCGAGTATGGTGTAGTATGGAGCTTGAATGGACAAGCTTTGGAGAGCAATAAAATGGTAGTGGATTTGGTGGAAAGTACAACCACTACAGAAGAATCTGACTCTACAGATCCTACTGTAGACACAGAAGAGGAAGAAGCAAGCAACAAGGAGAACGGAGAAAACGGGACTGTTTCAAGTGATGAAGAGTCTGTACCTTCCGAAGAACCTACACCTTCCACTGAGGAAGAGGAAAACACCGAATCTACCATAGAAGAGGTAGACGGATCTGAAGTGAATTTTGTTCCTTCAGAAAAAGAGAATCTTTTAATAAACAGCTTAATCGGTGGCGAAGAAGAGGAATCCTATCTGTTCCTTGAAAAAATGTTCGTCAATGAACATTCTTTTGCCGTAATGTGGTTTGGTCACGTAGATAGAAACCTCGGAAGAATTGCCAAGTACGAGCTTTACCTTAATGAGACTTTGATTACTTCAGGTGGTCCTAGATTATCAGATTATGAGTTTACAAATTTAACACCTGATACGCTGTATGAAGTAAAGGTGAAAGCATTAGATAAAAACGATAATTTGTTATTAGAAGAAACATTGGAAATAAATACACTTCCTTCTCCATCAGGTGAAGTGGTGAAATTTGAGGATGCAAACCTCGCGCTTGCCATCCAAACGCAGATGAACCTGGACAGGGAGATCCGCGAAAGTGATATGCATCACTTGACAATGCTTGATGCTAGCTCTCTTGGTCTTACAAGCATTAAAGGGCTTGAAAGAGCAGTTAATTTAGAAATTCTATTCCTTTACGACAACAGCATTGAAGACCTCTCTCCTCTTGCAGGCTTGACAAAGCTTTTCATGCTGGAAGTGGAAGAAAACAATGTGACGAATGTTAATCCACTGAGCAATTTGAGCAATCTATATATTCTTGGTTTAGGGAACAACCCTATTACAAAAATTGATGCATTGGCTGGATTAACCAATCTAGAAGGTCTCTTTTTACACAATACACAGATTTCAGATATCTCTGCATTGACAGATTTATTCAATCTAACATTTATTACGTTAGCAGATACTAACGTCGACTTTTCTCCTGAATCTTCAGCTTGGGATCTATTTAATGCGTGGGCTGACGCCGGTGTATATGTTGACGTTCTAGAAGAGGACTACTTCGAACCATTTGAGTTGGAATTCTACCACACCACGGAACAAAGCATCTCTCTTGGCTGGTGGTACTACACAGAGAACGAAGAAGATTATGAGAAAGAATACCTCTATAAGGTGTATGTAAATGATGTACTTTATGAAGAAACTTATATGAATGAAATGACCATTTTGGGGCTTGAACCGTCAAATGACTACATCATCAAAGTAGAGATGTACGATGAAGATGGAACTACTCTACTTCATGAGAATTTTGATATGGCACAGACCCTTGCACCACCAACGGGTGATATTGTTACTATTCATGACAATGGCTTGAACGAAGCCATCCGTCAACAGCTAGGTCTCCAAGAACTTGATCGTGAAATTTATCAGTCCGATATGGAGAGACTGGAATACTTATACGCTTCCTGGATGGGTATAAAAAAGCTGGATGGCATTGAACATGCAATGAACTTGCTTGACTTGGATGTTAGCGGGAATGAAATAAAAGACCTTTCTCCATTAGCAGGGATGGAATCTTTATATTCCCTAAATTTATCGGATAACCTTATTACAGATATCAGTGCTTTAAAAGACTTATATATTAGTTATCTTGATTTGTCAGTAAACCCTATCTCTGATATTTCAGACTTAAGCGGGTTGCCAGACCTGGAAACCCTGTACTTGCATCACACCAACATCACAGATATCAGCGTCCTGTTGGAACTTGATTATCTGTGGGAAGTAACTCTTTTTGGAATGGAAGGGTTAACGTTTGAAGAGGGCTCTCCGGAACTTGCGATTGTAGAGCAACTCAGAGAACTTGGTGTGACAGTGTATCTGACTGAGGACGAATTCCACGGTCCTTCCCCTTATACCCTTGAAGTAGTAGATGTTACAGACAGTACTATTGAGGTAGAATGGACTTACGAGTGGGCAGACGAAGTCGATCATTATCAAGTCCTTTTAGACGGAGAAATAGTGGATACTACTACTGATATGTCCTACCTTTTCACTGATCTGATGGCTGATACGTTGTACAACATTGCAATTGTCCCGGTTAATGTAGGTGGCTGGGAAATGGATTACTTCGAAATTGACGCTTCTACATTACCAGCTGAAGAACAGCCTGTAGATGAAGAAGAAGATAACGAGGAAAAAGAAGAAGAAAACACCCCACCAGTTGTGGTGAAGCCGGGGGACGGTAAAGATAAAAACCCTACGGTTAAACAGCCCGCTTCCGACACGAAAAAAGGCAATAAGCTTCCTGTAACAGCAACGAACACATTAAACTATATCTTGATTGGATTAGCTATGTTGGTCGTTGGTGCAGCGGGAGTTTGGTTTGCAAGACGTCGAGTGGCAGCATAAGGTACATTTTAATAGTTTGAAAACAGCCGGGCAGAGGATTTGATCCTTTACCCGGCTGTTTTTTATTTATGGAAAACTTTTTTTACCTTTCTATTCCCCGAAATTGGTTTACTGAGCCAGTGCCTCGCCTTTCCAAAGCTCCAGACCCCAGCAACACACCTGCCACAATCAGCACAAGTCCGATAATGTGAAAATAGGTTACTTTTTCACCGAGCAAAAAGACAGATCCGATGAGGGCAAAAAATGGAGTGAAGTTTAGAAAAATGGACGCTTCTGCCGGACCA
Organism: Sutcliffiella horikoshii; assembly: GCF_019931755.1. NCBI lineage: Bacteria > Bacillati > Bacillota > Bacilli > Caryophanales > Bacillaceae > Sutcliffiella > Sutcliffiella horikoshii. The sequence continues at coordinate 3,916,604 of NZ_CP082918.1, forward strand.
ATCTTACCAATGATAAAGTTATAGGACATATGACCAAGTGCGGTTGCAATAATGGCAGATATGAAGAATGCCAGCCATATCTCTCGTGGTAAAGATGCAAACTCCCTTACCGCTCCCGGTTCTGTAATCGCCCCAATGATTAATAAGATTCCAGCACCAATGACCAGCATGTATCCTGTCAACAGGCGAGGATCCAAAGTTTTTGCAAGTTTACTTATAAGGATGAAGCTGAAGGCTTGGGTTAATATGGATAGGAAAACATAGACATCACCTATGTTGACTTCCGATATTCCATTGCTTCCAACTAAGATGGTAATGGTGACACCAGCTCCGCCTAGGATAAAGCCCGTCCATCTTAGAAGATTTGTTTTCTTTTTAATGAGGACGGTTGCAATCAGGGCAGTTAAGATTGGCCCCGCTCCTAAAATAATTCCTGCATTAGTGCCTGAAGTCCCTTTTAGTCCAAGCGATAAAAAGTAGTGATGACAGACCACATTTAGAAAAGTAGCGAGTAAGATATATTTGGCTTCTCTTTTTGTTGGTAGCCTTACAAGTTTAAAAATTGCCAGAATCATAAATACGGTAAGTCCTGCTGTCATGACACGGAAAGCGGTCATGATAATCGGACTTAAGTTCTCCACAAGAATTTTCACCAGTGGAACGTTCATGCCCCAGAAGATCATGATGAGGAACAGCGCTGAATAGTATTTGGTGTTTTGCATGGTGGGGCTAACTCCTTTTTTGTTTTCACATATCGTAACATAATAGGCGATCCAGTATGAAGACATTTTCTTACTGGGCATTTACTTGAAAGTGTCTTCATATATTTTTCATCCCACCAAAAACATAAAAAGAGTGTGAATCTAGCGTATACTATACACGCCAACCCACACTCTTTTCTAACCACTTACTTACTAAATTTCAGTCTTCTTCTACCCAGATACATCACGCCACCAAACACTACCATCACCGTTCCAAGCATGATGTAATTGAATGAAGATGTTGCTGTTTTGGGTAGCTTGTTACCTTTGCCGGGATTCTCTCCACCTTTTCCTGGTGGTGTTTTCCCATTGCCTTTTCCTTTGCCAGGGTTCTCTCCGCCTTTACCAGGTGGTGTTCCAGGCTTGTTACCATTTCCGTTGCCAGGTGGCGTGTTACCATCGCCGTCCCCGTCACCAGGGTCCGTACCTTCCTGCTCACCTACGCGAACCACAACCGTTGTCAGTGGCTCTAACGTGATGTCTTCTGCAGTCAATTCGAAACCGCTCGGCTCCGAAACCTCAACCACTCCGGCCTCATCCGCATCAACCACTACCACACCGTCCGTCAAATCATCACCCAACGTTAGTGTTCTACTAGAATTATCCGCATTAATAAACGTGTAATACTCGACACCCGCAGTGGACACGCTCTTGAACGCAACAACTAAGTCTTGCTCCTTGATTTCAGGTGCTGTAACCATTGTTACATTGGTATCCACCAACTCACGATCGCCCAGGCGGAATGCATCAGAAGAACGACGCAATTCAATTAAACCTGTCGTGTACTCACGTGTCACATTATTTACTGGATATTTCTCCGCATCTGTTGCCTTCTCCCAATCGATTCGGTTAATGATATCTGAAGAATCATAGGAATCGTGGATGAAATATGGATAAACAAATGGGTTACCTTCAGAGTCTGTCATATAAGTAGACTTGTATGGCGCCTCCGTTGCTTCCGCTCTCCATTGCTTTGTACGACCAAATTCCTGGCCAGCATGCAAGAACGCTGTTCCTTGAGACGTCAGTACCATCGCATTTCCAATACGAATTCGTTTATGAATCTCTAAATTGTTTTCCGGAACATCCGGGTCTTTTTTGATAGATTGCGCAATCACATCATGCAACGTTAAGTTGTCATGAGCGGCAATGTATTGAACCACATCACCCGGATCATCCGCTTCAAAGTTATACGGCTGTCCTTTGATGTTATCAAAAATTTGCTGCACGTTACGCGCGCCGCCTGTAATGAAGCGAGGCTGCCCTTCGCTTCCGAAACCGGATTTCAGCTCGTTACGGAATTCATCAGAGAAACTACCCACTGCTTCCGTGTCTTTCATCCATTGCTGGTCAGCCGCTTGCACCGGCTCCCCTTCGTCACCGGCAAATGTTACCCAGCCTTCGCCGATCATCACGATATTCGGATTCAATTTTTTCGCTTCATCAAAAGCAAGTTGAATACTTTCTGCATCATGGTCACCCATCATATCAAAGCGGAATCCGTCCACTTTGTACTCGTCCACCCAATGTTTGATGGAATCCACCAACACGCGGCGGGACATTTCATGGGTCGTACCAAGACGTCCGCCACCAAAACTTGTTCTAGGCGTTCCGTCCGCATCCATGAAGTGATAGTAATTCGGTACAAGGTCCTCAAAGATGTGAACCTGTGCCGTATGGTTAAACACGACGTCCAATACCACTCCCATGTCGCGTTTATGAATCTCTTTAATTAAATTCTTGAATTCTTTGATTCTCAGTTCTGGGTCCTCCGGGTTCTCCGAATACATACCAGATAAAGAGAAATAACCGTGAGGGTCATAGCCCCAGTTATAGTTCGTATCAGTGGAAGCATACTCTAGCATACGTTCCGCCGACTCAAACTCGTTACTAAAATAGTAGCTCATGACAGGAAGCAATTGAATGTGTGTCACACCAAGTTCCTGAATATAATCCAATTTTTCTACAAAAGAAGCAAATGTACCGAATTGCGCTTTCAAATCTTCCCCAATGTTCGGGTCAGAAGTGAAGTCACGGACATGCACCTCGTAAATGATCGTGTCTTCGCGTTTTTCAAAGCCAGGGATGTCAGCATAATCAAGTTCAGGTCCGATGGAACCAACGTCGACAATCGCCGCTTTGCCTACCTTCTCTCCTGCTTCATTGTTCCAAGCTGCCATGGACTTTGCATAAGGATCCAGGGCAAGATTCGTTACATCACCATGTGTAATTTCATAGTGGTAATAGTAACCTTTCAAACTATCAAGTCCCGTGTTATCTTCTGCTAGTTTCACAGACCAGACGCCACGGTCCCCTTTAACCATTTCAATCGTATCAACGACTTCGTTTTGGTCATCCTTGTCATAAAGAACTACAGATACTTTTTCCGCTTTTGGCGACCATACTTTTAACGTAGCTGTTCCGTCTTCATGTAATTCCGCTCCAAGCTTGCCGTCATAAGCATACATTTCATCAATCAGTTTCCAGCCTGATTTTGCTGAAACCGTCACATCACCATAAGTGACATCGAATGGAAGCTTCTCTAAGTCAAACTCTCCGTGAACATAGACGGTTTTCGGGCCTTCAATCGTTACATCGTTGAAAGCTACATCGTTACCGTCTACATCCACAATTTTCAACTGTTCTTTCAGTTCTGCTAAATCTAAGCCCTCTGTTTTTGTAAAAGTCAGGGTAATCAGCTTATCGGACAAAACCTCTCCAGACACAAGCGCCAATGGAACTGTTCCATAAGGATTCGTGTAAACCTTATCTTCGCCTTCTTTTACAAAAAGTTGGTTGTATTGTTGTAACATTTCAAACGTCATATCTCCCGTTTGCGCTCCTGATTGTTTGTTCACAAAAAGGAAGCCGATTTTGTTTGCATCTTCTTTTAGCTTGATGTCGTAGTAAGCACCGTATTTACCGATACCTGCTGCATCTGCGGCACCGTTCGGCCAGCCGTCAGATGGGGACTCAACATCTTCCCAATTCCACAATCCCCAACCGTCATAGTCGGCGTTCGTTCTTTCATAATGAATGCGGACCGTGTTTTCAGGCAGGTCAGCCGGTTCATATAAAAATACTTCGTCAGAGCCTTGCTTGATCCATACCTCATTCAAGTCTGGACTAAAGAGGTCAACCGCCTTGTCGCCGCCGTCTTTATCTCCATTTGTCGTGTTCAAAACAAGGAAGCCGATATTTTGCGCGCCTTCTGCAAGCTCTACGTCCACATATGCACCATAGTCTGTTACGTTCTCAGCTTCAAACGGTGTACCGCCTGATGGCCAGTTTTCAGAAGGTGCTGCCACGTCGCCCCACAGCCATAGGCCAAGGTTTTCGTAGCTGTTATCTGTGCGCTGATAGTGAATGCGAAGCGTGTTTTCTCCGATTTCACCAGGCTCAGTTGGTTCTTCCTCAACAGGTGGAACTGCTCCATTTTCCACTTCAAGCAAGACCGTTCCCCCGTCTTCCATCGCCGGAATGGAGAAGCTTACTTGGCCTTCTTTATTTGCTTCGTACTCTTGACCAGAATAGTGGTCAGTCACCACTGCTTCTGAGGAACCGAAGTTCAACGTCACATCTTTCGCCGTAGCTTTCGTATTCAATCCTACATATACGGAATTTTCTCCGTACGTACGTGAAAATAATAGATATCCTTCACTGTCAGATCCCGCTACCTTTTTGCGGTCTCCTTTCGCAAATGTGTTCGGATTATCATTACGGAATGCCAGTACTTTTTGGTAATGCTCTAGAATTTCATTGCCTTCCACATCATCCCAAGGCATGTTCTGGCGGTTGTCGTAATAAGGGTAATTATTTTTACCAGGCAAGCCCAGCTCTTCTCCGTAATAGATAACAGGCTGACCTTTTGCCGTCAGCTGAAGGGATGCAGCCACTTGATACTTGCCAAGGTCTCCTCCCACCATTTCATAGAAGCGGTCCTCGTCATGGCTTCCTAAAAATTGACCCAATGTTGCTGTGTTATTTAGTTTGCTGTTACGCGCCTCAAGCTTTTGCTGGACCGCATCCAGCTGTCCGTTTGCAAAATCACGGGCATAATTTTTAAAATCAAAATCCAGTAAAGAGTCCATCATTCCGCTGTTCAGGTAGCCTTGGTCGTCATTGACATTTGCTCCCCATGCTTCCCCAATCAGCTTGTGCTCAGGCATTTCTTTCGTTAACGCATTTTTGAACGCCATCCAAGTAGTGTCTTCCACGTGCTTAACCGTGTCGACACGGAAATAATCAATGGTGTTGCCGTTTGCCGTTCTGGACTTTTCGATCCAGTCTGTCTGCCATTGAACCACCTGCTCACGGACAGCAGCGTTTTCCGTTAGAAAATCCGGAAGGCCAGCCAGCTCACCGCGAACTGTATCTGTTCCGCCATCACGGAGCATTCCGTCAAAGCGTGCGCGGTCCTCATCTGTCGGGAAGTTCGCTACATTGCTGCTGTCACTTGGTTTCAATCCATACCCTGTGTGATTCAGCACCACATCGACCATGATTTTAATGCCGCGTTCATGTGCCGCATCAATCATTTCATGGAAGTCCGCCATGGAACCGAAATGCGGGTTCAATTCCCCGAAATTATCCGCCCAATAGCCGTGGTAAGCATAATATGGAGTATCCGGTCCATCGTTATGTCGAACATCATATTTAATGTTATCAACAACCGGACTGATCCAAATTGTATTGATTCCAAGCTCGTCCAAATAATCAAGTTTCTGCGTGATACCTTTGAAATCCCCGCCCTGGTATGTACCAGACTTGCTTGTGTCGTAGCCAATGTCATGAGGATCATTGTTGGAAGTATCTCCATCAAAGAATCGATCTGTCAGCATAAAATAAACTACAGACTGATCCCAATCAAAATCTGCCTCTTCACCTGTGAAGGTACGTGCCTGAACCTCTAAAGTTACAGATCCCTCGTGGCTATTTCCGAATTCATCAATCGCAGTGACAGGCAAGGTTTTCACACCTGCTGTTACACTTTGCTTGACCGCAACTGTCAATTCATTCAGTGCAGGATCGATGGTCACTTTCTCGCTGCCACCGATTTCTGATAGATTAATAGACATCTCACGGATTTTCGTCTCCGTTTCTGATTCAACGTCCACTGTCACCACAGCGTTCTGGTTATAATCGACCTTAGCCGGAGTAACCGAACCTGTTACTTTTAAATCAGACGCCAAGTACTCGACAACGGATTTCCCATCTACTGTGTTATATGGATCAGATACTTCCTTTGTCTCTCCATCCACTGTCACCAAATAAGTATATTCATGCTCGCCTGTTGGCAGGTCGTTCACTGTATAGGTAAACCGCTCGTTTTCAGTCTCTGCAGTCATTTCATATTTTTCGCCCAGTATGGAAAGCTCGACTTTTTCGACCTTGTCCATTTCACCTGTTGCGTACAGGTCTTTATCACGGAAAAAGAAATCTGCGCTGCCGTCCGCAACAACAGGTGCACTGCCGTCAGGGATTTGAACGAAATTTTCCTGTTGGCTTACTACATCTACCTTGGTGATGTCATCAATTTTGTTAACCGGAATGTAGCGATCCTGATCAAAATCTTTTTGATCCCAGCCATCCCCTTTTCGAATAACAAATCCAACTCTGTCTGCTACATCACCTACCGCGATGTGAGCATACGCCTTTCCATTTTTGAATTCCGTAAAGTCTATCTGGTCATCTTTGACACCAGTCCCCCAGACCCATAAATTCCAGCCCTCATACTCCCCATCAGGCCTTTCATAGCTGAACACAATCCTTTTGTCCCCTGTTTCGGCTACCGCTTTAGTCGGCAGATAGCCCGCAAACATGGAAACAACAAGTAAAACGGAAAGCAGTACAGCCATTCCCCTTTGAAACCTTCTCTTCATATCCCCTGCCCCTTTCATTTTCTTAATCTCGGCATCAAATACCATGATGACTGACTTGCTAATTTGCGGAAGCGTTTGCACATTCAGATAGGATTCACCGAATTGGGAAACCGTTTGCACATAATTGCACAAAAAGCAGCCTCCCAACTATAAACCTACATAATTATGCAAACGCTACCAATATTCTACTTATAAGATACTATGAATTCTGAAAACTTTCAATGGGTTTTTAAGATTTGGGGATAGGCGTGGTAGCCCACCTCTGTCAGCGTGCCTGTCCACTCAACCTAAACACACCTAAAGTCCTATGTCTTTACACCCTCTAAAAGACTACAATTAAAGGGTACTTCTCATAAATCATGGAAAAAGGCAAACCTAGTGAAAGCTAGTGACGCAAAACTATAGGGACTTAAGTATGCTTTTTAAACGGCATAGCAGTTAGCCAGTTACCCGCATCAACCTCCGTTGATTTATGAGTGAAAAGGAGGTCCTGCTATGAAGAGGGTAAAAAACTTACAGTACTTCTGGCACAATATGAGATCGAACTATTACACTGTCATTGCTGAAGATTGTTTGGACAAGAACGTGAAGAAGCAACTGGTGGAAAAAGCTGAATCTCATAAGCTAGTAGCAATTCAATGCAGAACAAAAATCAAGATTTAACTTGTTAGATCTTGATAGACAACTAAGATGAACAGAAAGACGAAAAAGAAGAGGCCTCATGTTACTGGGCCTCTTTGTTTTGAAGGGACAGGCACCGTGACCCATGTGGGTCGAGGTGCCTGTCCCTTCTGCTCATTAAATATGTTGTTCTGTTACTTTCGGCTTTCTTGCAAATGCCATGATTCCTGCAATCAAGTAGAGAATTGCTGGGATGATTCCGAAACCAATCGTTCCGATTCCGATGACAAGTGCTGCTAGAATCAGCATGATTCCTGCAAGTACAGGCTTTTTGTTTCCTTTAATGGCAATAATTCCGATCACTCCAAGAATTAGAGAAATAAGACCGACTGCTATCATTGTTGGACCTGCCGCTGCCAATATATCCATGAATGCCGTCATATCCATTTCTCCCATTGCTGGGTCGGCAGCCATTTCTTCTTCCATTACCTCTGTGAATTCAGGATCCGACATTCCTAAGTTCATTAATACTCCAAAAAGTGCCGTCAATCCGCTGATAATCACTGCGATGACAGTCATTACTATCTCTGCTGTACGTTTCATTCTCATTTCCTCCTCTTATTATGTATCTAACTGTTCTTGCGTTTCCCTTATAGGAGTAATACGAGGATTAACCTATAAAGGTTTCAATTTTTTCAAAAAGATATTCCCATTTTACCACGATAGAAAAGAGGATAAAATAGTAAAATATTATATTATTTTTCCATAATGGTTATTTTCATTCCTCTCCTTAGCCCTAAGATTCGCTAAAAAAACCTTCAAACCGCGTATTTCCATGCGGAAAATGTAGGAATTTTTGTTGTTTATATCAAGTTAATAAAAGGTATTTTTATAGTATAGAAACATAGCAGAAAAAAACGAAAGCGGGGGAAAGTTTATGAAGATTAAAGTGAAGAGCTGGAGAATGTTAACTGCCCAAGATAAATTGTTCATCCTTAAAGCGGTAAGCCGCCAATCCCAATCCAAAGTAAGTGCGTAAATTACTTAGAGAACAGGTCTCTCTTCCAAATACCTCATTATAATTAACTCGATTTTTCAACTATTTACTTCTACAAACCAAGCCTACAAAAGTAGAAACATGACCTGTTCTTTAATTTAAATGCCAGCAATAGACTGCTGGCATTACTAATTTAATTCTCGTACAACTCAATTGGCAAGCCGTCTGGGTCAGAAAAGAAAGTGAATCTCCCTTTGGTAAATTCATCTACTCTTATGGGTTCGACCTCCACACCCTTTCGTTTTAGTTCCTCTACTGCCGCTTCAATATCAGTAGTTTGAAATGCCAGATGGCGAAGTCCTTGTGCTTCCGGGTAGCCTGGTCTGACTGGTGCATTCGGAAATGAGAATAATTCCAACTGTGTGCCGTCTGGAAGAGCCAGATCCAATTTATATGAATCTCTCTCTTTACGGTAAGCCTCACGGATAATGGGAAATCCCATCAGATTAACATAGAACTCTTTTGAAATTTTATAATTGGAGCAGATAATGGCAATATGATGGATACCTGTCAAATTCATTTATGTAATCCTCCCTTTCCTTTTTCCTATCTTACAAAAAATTTATCGCATACACAAAAATAGGACAGTTCTCACTGCCCCTTAAAGTCTTGGAGTCATGTTAGCTCACTTAGCAATGACCCTTCCCGCCGATATTGATGCTGATTCCGAAAATGTTAATGTTGAAGTGGTTCTCACATTTTTTGCAGTGATGCTTTTCTTTGTGTTTTGGTTTGCAATGGGAGTGGTGTTCATTTTTCGAGCTAAGGTAGTAATAGCATTTCATATGTTTTGCACCTCCTTTAAAAAGAAGGGGACGGGTTGTCAGGTGGTTTCGGGCACCCGTCCCTCTATCTTCTCTATTATTCTATGTATTTTCTAATAGGATGCATGGGCTTATGTCTTCTAGGGAGAGTGGAAATTAATAGAGGCCGATAGATTGGAAAAGGCAGAGAGGATTCCTCCCTGCCTTTCGAAATTGTTACCTGAATAGTGCCGCTTCGAAACGAGTACTGAAATCTGGTGTGTTTTCATTAATAAATCCCGGTGTCGTACTTGTTAAAAATACCTCTACTAAATCTCCTGCTTCTAATTGAAGAATAGTATTGACGTTTATTGCGTTCACGTACAAGAATCGGTCATCAATCTCTGCCCAATAATCATTATCTGCTGCAACACTTTCGCCGTTGACACGAATTTCAACACGGACACGGTAAGGAATGGTGCCATCGTCTGCTAGAAACGTTACCGTTCCTGCCACATAATAGACACCGGATCTGCGAGGGACAAATGTGGAGTTATTGGAGTTGTAGATATCGCCATTATCAAACTGTTCTTCCTGGAATAAAACCTTGTAGAAAGTGTCGATTTCCTCAATCGTCTGATTTGATGTATTTACTGCACGGAAGGCGTCTGTTTCACGGTTGCCATCGCCGTTCTCGTCATTGCATTTCACATTAATGTTGACGTTTGTTTTACATTTTGACACTTGAGTGGTTTGTTGGTTGGGGCTGTATTTGTAAAAGCATGCCATACAATTTCACCTCCTTTCAAACTAGGAGGAAGACGATCCCATGTTTCCATATCAGGGCATCTTGTCCTCTATTTACTCTATTATTCTATGATAGAGATGTGAGAATGATTGGGTAGAAGAAGGAGAAAAACGTACATTTTCTCACATATTTCTCTTGAGAATCTCATATATGTAGTCGTGAAACTTATTCACTAGGCGGAGGCTCATATGTGGTTAATTCTATTGGGGATTGTATATTTATATTTTGTAATTCAGGGGAATTTGTGGGTCATTATTCTTCTCATCTTGTGCACTGCAGTTATACTTCCTGGATTTAGGATAACTCCTACTCCCTTACTTGATGAGGATTGTGAAATACACCCAGAAGAATATAAACAAGGGGATATCTATGGACATTACTCTGATCCCCTTGCACTGCTTGAACAAAAAAAAGAACGTGAAAAGTTGGAAAAGGAGGGGAGAAAGGGTATTTAGCATAACTAGACCCCTACCATCACTACAATCTTCCCTTCTTCCAACTTATAACTCTTAAGTTTTCCAACTGGAATTATTCTAACAAGATCCCAACTATTAAAGTCGATTGTAATATGACCGCTTTTGTAGGACAGGTGCGGGGGCTTGTCAAAGATACGTTTATTGAGAATACCAAGGTTCAAAGGTTTCAACTTGACAATTTTAAAGATTAGCTCCCTTCCTTCCATCCTAACCGGTTGAAGGGTAATGGAAAATGAGACATCCTTTTTGGCCACCTTAAGATTCGCTTCCGCTTTACCGGTGACAATAATTACACCATCTGTAATTTCCACCGCAATTTCCTGCAGTTTATCATTCTGTCTAAGCACTTCTTGCAGCATAAAAGCAGTGATGGGTACCGGAATGCCATTGCCTTCTTTGACGCGATTAATTCCGCTCTTTACTTTTTCGTAAAAATCCACAGGAAATCGCCTGCTTTCTTGGAATTTTATATTATCTAACAAGGGGCTTTACCCGTCACCAGCTCGTATTAAAACATTCCATGCTCATTCGGCGTTTCTTCCGGAATTGCCTGGCCGACATCCCACAGCTCTACAATCCTCTCGCCTTCAAAACGGAAAATATGAATCACTGCCGCTCCGAGGTCCTCAGGATTCTGTTTAATATGAGAGTGAACAGCAACGGCATTTCCATCTGCAATTGCATGCTTCACTTCAAGCGTTTTGTTGGGGCTTTGAGTCGCGTTTTCTTCCATTGCTTGCATGAGCGATTCAGCATCCCCACGAAAATAAGGATTGTGGTGACGGAACCCAGGGGCAATGTGGCGTTCGAATGCTTCACGGATTTTTCCAGTAGCCACTAGTTCAAGAAATGAGATGGCTGCCTCTTTGAAAATATTACTAATCATTTTCTCAACCTTTCATGTATGTAGTATTTTGCTTACTTAATATCTACCTCTATTGAACCATGATAATAGATACTCTTCATAAACTTCGTCTTTTGCTAGCGTAAGTCCTTCACCTTCCGAAAATAAAAACAGACCCCTCTGAAAAAATGCAAAGGAGCCTGAGTATAAAAATTATCTCTTTATAGTCATCTTTCTTGGTGCAGATGTTAATGATAGTCCAGTTTCGTCTGTACCAGTTACGGTTACGTAATAGTCCCCTTCTGGATAATCTGCGTCAGGAGTCCAACGTAGGCCGTATATAGAGTGTTCATTGTCAATGTTTGCTTCTTCTAAGGAGTTCCCTTCAGCATCTGTAATGACAAAGTGCCAGTCAAGTCGTTTATAGCCGAAAACTGTGATGGATGCTGGCTTGTTTTCATTAATATTCGTGCCTGATACATGAAGGTAGTTGATAAATGGATCCGCGTGTTTCAATTCTTCTTTGCCGGCATAACCAACCCCTACATTTCGGGCTGCATCAATGGAGGATACCATGACAATCTCAGGCTTAACAGAAGAAATATATTCATATTTGTTGCCTCTAAGGTTTTTATAAGACTCATTCACCCAAAGCATGCTTCCAATATACCCTGTCCCCTCTTCTTCCACATCCCAAGTAATCTTATAGGTCCCATCCTGCTGTTCCGTAACTTTCAAGTTTTTCACTACAGGTGCTACTGTGTCCACCTTTATTGGTATTTTCGTTTCTTGTGGCTCTGCACCTTCGTAATCCAGAGTACTAGTAAAAACATAGTAGTATTGTCCATCTGGAAGTATATTTCCTTCGTTATCGAGAGAGTTCCAGAAAGGATATTCAAAAGAGTAATAGTAATTTCGGTAGCTCATGATATTTTTGCGGAAAGGATATGGATTTCCATCTTCTGTGAACTCTTCAAAACTTCCAATAGTAGATACCGTGTTTCCATTTTCGTCCTGAATGCTAAGGGACATTTCCTTCAAATTTCGCAGAGCTGTAAAAGATGGGTATGCACCTGAACTGATAGATCTTGGGGAGACTCCTATAGCATCAGCATCAAAGGTTCCAGTAGCGCCATCGAATCCTAATGGCAAGTCCAGTAATTCATTCCACAGAACTGTGTAGCCAAGAAAAGCATCACCGGTTACTGGGCTTTCATCCACATTGGAGATGGCACCCCAATCACCATAATAGCCCATGAAAGGAATAGACAAATTGGTTAACTCCTTAACAGAGCTTCCTTTCGGAACAAAACGTACATATCCTTCAACAAAGCGGCCCTCACTAAGTTCTTGTGGCAAGGTAATGGAAATGGTCACCTCGTCATCACGGTTTGGCTTGTATTGGAACTTACTGTCTTCTTTTTCTTGTTTTCCATTAATCTTAATAGAAGCATTTTCTACAGGAATAGAATTTAACGTTAGATACTCTCTTTCTACTCCCTCATAGGTTCTCTTTTCCGTTTCATCTGTCAACACATCGACATAGATTTCATATTGATGTCTTGGGTGAACAAGATCTTTGTTCAACGCTTCGACATTCAACGTGAAGTCAAAGGTACGGTCAATCTCTTTAAGTGCGACAGAAGCAGCTTGTTCAAGTGGCACTCCAACATGCTGAAGCAAGTATGGAGTCGTTAGTGCTTGCTCGATTTTCATCATACCGGATCCTTGTCTGCGTGGTGAATAGAGTGTGTTTTCATGCGTCGGATTGGTTAACAGCATGGATGTATTCATTAGCGCATTCTTAGCTTTTAATACTGTTTCCATCGTTTTAGGTAGTTCCATTTCCTGATAATACTTTTGAAGCAAGAGGGCACCACCGGCAGCAACATGTGGACTCGACATGGAGGTTCCACTCATTGTTTCGTATTGGTTATTAATGACCGTGGAATTGATTTTTCCACCTGGAGCTGTAATCTCCGGTTTGAAACTTAAATCGGTAGGTGAGCCAAAGGAAGAAAAAGAAGACATAGGCTCTGTTGCTGTATTCTGTACCCATAGGCCTTCATCAGATAATTGAACAGTTACCTTTTCCCCACTTAGTAAAAGTTCAACTAGCTTATTCCCTTTTCCCTGCTCAGTGGTGACAGCAGGAATGGAATATGGACTAAAATAAAGGGAAGAATAATCCGACACACCTGGTGGTGGAATGACGATTGCCGCTGCCGCTCCTTTCTTGTTTGCTTCTATTTGTACTGTAGAATAGAAGGCATAGGCCTTTGCTGGTTTGGAAAGGACAATCTTTCCTTCCAAGGATCCCAGTTCTTTAAAATCTGCCGCTAACCCCTCTCCCACATAAACGACCTCATATTCCTTTGTTGGGTCTAGATGATCAATCGGCTTCTTGATGTTGGGTTGAATCTGGTAACCTAGCACACTACCATCATTTAAACCAAAACCATCTACCTTCATTAAGTCATTTTCAGAAGAGGCAACCTGGAGGGCATAAGGCGTTATACCAGGATCTCCAACAAGCCCAATATCAGGGTTCTTTGCCAGTGGTAGCTGAGAACGTTCCAAGAGATTTTGTTTAGTGCTGTACGCTGCATTTCCAGCTGAAGCAACAACCAATACCCCTTGTTCTGTTGCATACTGGATCGCACGTTGAACCGGATCATTCGCATCTACACTGCCTGCATCCGATCCTAAACTTAAGTTGATGACATCTGCACCAAGCTCCACAGCATGGTAGATTCCTGCTGCAATATCATCATCATACGCATAGCCTCTCGTATCCGAGAAAACTTTTTCGGCTAACAACTGCACATCCGGTGCTACCCCTACCGCTTTTTTCTGGGACTCTTCAAATGCTCCAACAATTCCTGCGACATGTGTACCATGAGAGTTCTTTGCTGGGATAACATCATCATCTTTATCTGCCCAGTCATAGCCTGAAGGTACCTTGTCTGTGTACCATTTATCAGCGATTTCCGTGGCATTCAATTTTTCCTGAATAGTATCCTGTGTAAGCTTTGCATGTTCTTTTCCATTCTCAGAAAGCGTCAGCGCCTCATGACGATAATCTATTCCGGAGTCAACGATTGCGACAACCATCCCCTCTCCACGATAGTTATATTTTGTCCATACATTCATCGCTTCGACTAGCTCCTTACTGTTTACAACAGTATGCTCGTAGGTTTTCGCGATACGGACATCCTTTACACCGTTCATGTTCTGGATTTTCTGTGCTTCACCTAGAGTGGCATCCATACTGAACCCGTAAAAACCTTCTGTGTAGGTATGCCTTACTTCTCCCGAAACATTTCTAGCTTTTACAAGGCTAGTTTTCACCTTTTCTACTTGCTGCTCAGTTTGAGAGGCATCTCCCTTATCCTCTACTTCGACTATCAATCTCACTTTTTCATTTGGATTAGATGACTCAACCTTTTCTCCATATAAAAGATCGTTGCTCTCCTGTTCAAACATATTAAAGATGTTTTGCTCTGCTGGCCCTTTCTTCAGCATGTCCAATTTAGCGTCCGTTTCCTTAGAGTACTCAAATCCAGCACTAGCTTGCGATGCAAATCCACTGAACAGTAGTACAAAAATAAATAAAATAGATAGTGCTTGTCGCTTGGTTCGTTTCATCTTTTCACCCTCTTATAGTTAATAGATTTTCATGATTCTAAACTTAATCTTAGAGGGACAAGTTTTGTCTGTAAATTGGGTTAATATTTGGGTTTTTACTGGGTTTTTCGAAATCTATAAATATAGCTCCCGAGAGTAATAGACTATTTTTTATAGCCAAAAAGACTCAGAACGAAAACCAATCAGCTCTATTGGTTTCAAGGAGGAGTATTTAATTTTCCCAAACCTCGTTTTCCGGTTGTGAAAAATAGACATCCAACCACTTCCTACTGCCTATTACCTGCCAAAAAAAAATGCTAAGATAGGGGAAAGTATCGGTGGTGAAAAGGATGAAAGAAGGGTTGATCATTAAGTTATATCGCGAGCGTTCTGGGATGACTCAGACGCAGCTTGGGAAAGGGATATGCTCTGTCACCCACATCAGTAAGATAGAGAGTGGGAACACTAAATATTCTGCTGAAATCACTGACCTTATTTGCGAAAGGCTGAATATTGACCTTGAAAAAGAGTTGGCCGATTATGAACAGTTGGAGAAATTGTTAGATGATTGGCTTCAAATGATGATTCATCAAGAGACCTATGAGCTTGATTATATAAAAGAAGATATAGAGGAGAACACTTTTATACATATCCCTCAATTGCAACAAACCTATCGAATCCTGCTGGCAAGATACTGGCTAACAAAGAGAAATTTAGAACGTGGAAGGAGTCTATTGGAACAGATTCAAACCCGCTCTGAATACCTTGAAAGAAAGAATAAAAATCTGCTTTTTCACACAATGGGCATCTATTGCTTATCAGTAGGGAAAACCAAGAAAGCTGCCCAACATTTAATAGATGTAAATCCATTGGAATACGGTAATCATGAATTTTACTATCATCTTGCCTCCGCCTTGCATGCTATGGGTGCGAAGGTAAAAGCCTATCATTACTGTAATCTTGCACTGTCTTATTTTCAAAAAACAAACAACTTCAAGCGAGTATTAGACACACAGCTATTAATGCTTTCTCAGATGGATTCTGATCCTATTTACTTGAAGGACGATGCCTTAAACAACTACCAAGAACTTATTAAAAGTTGTCGTAGATATAATGAAGGAGCCAAAGAGGTATACATATGGCATAACCTTGGGGTCCACTATACATCCAGAGGACTTTACTTGGAAGCAATAAAAGCCTATCGAATGGTCTTAAAACAGTGCGAAAACCCTTTTCTCCCTCACCTCAAGCTAGGAGCCTTAAGGGGTTATATTCACAGTTCACTTATGACCGAAAATTACATAAAAGAAGTACTGGAGGACCACTTACAAACAGGTATTTACTTGGCCGAGAAAATGTCCAACCATACCTACCTTCATGCCTTTCACGCTCTCCAATTGCAGCTCAATAAGAAAGGGGATGAAGAGTACTTCCGCTTCCTCGAAGAAATTTTTCTCCCACAGCTTCAAGCTGAAGGAAATCAGACCATTCTCACTTTATATGAGAGAGAACTCTTTCACTACTATTGCGAGAAAGGTGAATATGAAAAGGCATGTAAAGTGGCTGAGAAGTATGTGGAGACGGGAGATTTTTTAAGAAGGCAGCCTTTTTAACTAAAAATAGCTCCCCACTCTTTTCTGTAAAGAAAATGGGGAGCTTTGCATTATTTATATACTTCTAGATGGGACAACTGCACGCCTTACCCGCCAACTTTTCATTAACGTAAAGGTATACAGCCCAAGCGCCACCCATATACAAACAAACGCAACAAGATGAGCATTGGTAAAAGGCTCATGAAACAAATACACGCCCATTATCAGCTTAATAGTTGGCGCAAAATACTGCAGCAAACCGACCATGGAAAGTGGGATCCTTTTTGCACCACTCGCGAAAAGGAGCAACGGGACAGCCGTAACCACACCGGCAAGTAATAGGAGCAATGTCACAATAAGGTTTCCTCCAAACGCCCCACTCCCAGTTTTAGCATGCACGTAAGTTAAAAAAAGCAGCGCAAATGGCGTAATCAGTAGTGTCTCAATCGCAAGGCCGATTAATGCACCGACCTGGACCATCTTCTTAATCAGCCCATAAAATGCAAAGCTTAAGGCAAGCATGATGGCCACCCACGGAAAGGTACCAAAACTGAAAGTCAGCACGAGCACACCGGCTCCTGCTAGAATGATAGACAATGTCTGAAGAACAGACAATTTTTCTTTTAACACAATAACTGCTAGTAAGATACTGACGAGCGGGTTGATGTAGTAGCCAAGACTCGCTTCGATGACACGGTCCGAATTCACCGCCCATATGTAGAGCCCCCAATTAATGCTGATGAAAATTGAAGCAAGGCTAATTCCAATCAGCCTTTTCCTGTTCCTTACAAGAGCCTTAAGCTCCAATGTAAAGGAAGGAATTTTCCGCAACACAGCCAAAATAATCAGCATAAAGACGAGCGACCAAACAATCCGGTGCGCCAGGATTTCCCCAGCCGGTACATCATCCACCAGCTTCCAAAATAAAGGGAGGATCCCCCATAAGATATATGATAAGCCTGCACAGGCAACTCCTACTCCAAACTCTTTATTTCCTGTTGTTTGATTCATGTGGCTGTACCCTCTTCACTAAGAATATTTGTATTTAGTGTAGGGCCGTTTAAACAGAAAAGCAACGAAAAAGTTTCGAGATGCGAAAAAAATAGAGGCGGCCGGTTACCACCTCCTTTATCATCATTTTCGTCATCTACCCACCGTTCAACACCGACATAAAGGAAAGCAACAAGAACACGGTTAACACTCCAAATAACAATGGCCGCTCCCCTCTTAAAGTAAATGAGACTGCTACTAAAACAAGAGCGACACTTGTTGTAATGTCTAATATAGGATTATCTATCAAGAGACCAAGTATAAAACAAAAGCCTGCGAGAAATACGGACAACCTTTTCAACAAGAAGGTTACTCTCCTAAAGCCGGTCTCCTTCACCTTCCACTCACCAAGGTAACTTCTATTATTTATTTTTGAATCTCCCTCCAGGTTTTTTTCATCAAACCTTATGTAGGCTGGTTGCATATAAGGGGCGGCACCATTAATAGCTTCGTAGCCCCAATGGAATGGCTTTCCTTCTATGTTGAAAAATGAGTTCCTATTAGATGCATTATTTATCTCTACATCTATATATATTGGTTCAAGAGGAATTTCCCCATCCGTTGAAAAGACTATCCGCTGACCCTCTGTAGTACCAAAATACTTTTTCCATGGGAGTGTGCGAACATCACTAAAGAGGAACTGCAATTTCTTCTTTTTTTGGATATAGGCCATGCTGCAATCAACTGGAATCCATCCAGTTTCCTCTATATATACTTCATTCCACACATGTGCCTGCATCTTACCGACTGCCCAGCTTCCGACAATCGTTCGGCAGGGAATGTTCAGCGCCCTGCATAACGCGGTATAAAGAAAGGAGTATTCACCACAATCCCCTTTTTTCTCTTTCAAAAAAGCAGTCGCACCTCGTACTCTTGGAGGATAAACATATTGATAGTTATCTACTAAATAGTGAAAAAGAAGTTCCGCTTTATCTCGT
This sequence comes from Sutcliffiella horikoshii, assembly GCF_019931755.1. NCBI lineage: Bacteria > Bacillati > Bacillota > Bacilli > Caryophanales > Bacillaceae > Sutcliffiella > Sutcliffiella horikoshii. Next base: position 3,935,003 of record NZ_CP082918.1, read on the forward strand.
GCTCCTTTTGCTCCGGTAGTTATCTCTAGTGCTAATCCTCTGATTTCTTCTGAGATTGGTGATAGTACAGTCGATCTTAAATAAAAGACTCTCGTTTCATTTGTAATAGTATTTGAAGAGTCTTCTGGATTATATGCTCCACTTTTAAAAGAAAGCCGAATTTTCTCTCCCTCTTTCAATTCGTAATAAGCAATTTCTTGATCCAAACTGGGGGAAAGAAGATTAGGAGGACGAGTGACCTGAGCTTCCTTCACCTTTTTATCATCAGGCCACGCTAACCATAGTTTTGTTAGCCCCTGTTCACGGTTTTTATATTCATATTCATATATGTTTTTTGATTTTCCGCCTTGGAAATTTGTATCTGTTAGAGACATTTTCAAACCTTCTCTCCTTTTCTATAGAAGTGACAATTGGAAACATAGGTCAGAGTTATATCTCTAACATTCGTGGTTATTTTCTATAATCCTCTTATTTTTTCAAGAACATCAATATAGTTACTAACTTCATTTTTCCAAAAATAATGCATTCGCCTTAAATTTATACGCGATATACCCCTTGCCAAAAGGCCACAAAACCTTCATATTAAAGTAAGGAGGTGCGATATGCGAAACGATATACAACCTAATGAACGGGCATATTCGACCAAGGAAGTTGCGGAAGAAGTGGGGATTGCCACTCCAACAGTAAGGAAGTATGGACAGATATTAGAGCGGAATGGATACGAGTTTTTAAAGGATGGGGACAGACGAATTTTTGTGGAATCGGATGTTAAAGCGCTTGTAGCGCTGCGCGATACGGACAAGCCTCTCGACAGCACGGCACGCGATATAGTAGAGCAACAAAAAGATCGCTTGGAAAACACATCGCAAACAGACATAGCGCTACCCGATACGAGCGAAACTTTACCAACCGATCCAAACCAGATTAAAGAAGCCTTTAAATACTTAGTGAATGAACTTGCAGCTGCCCGGGAGATGAATATACAACTTAAAAACGATATGACACATATCAAAACAACTGTCTCCCAGCTTCAACAGGACCATCATTTCATTAGTTCCAGCATCGGAAATACGGCACAAAAAACGAATAACAAGATTGAGAAATTAACAGAGCAACAAAGAGAACACTATGAAACTCTTTTAGAACAAGAAAGAGAGAGAACAGAACTATTACAAGAAGAAATACAAAAGATGCGCGACGAACAGAAAAAAGAATGGGTATCTCAGAATGATTTTAATAAGCGATTAGAAGAAGAGATGCAAAAGCGAGATGGAGGCAATTGGGGTTGGTTGTTTTCGTTGTTTAAGAAATAAACACTCAAAGGAAACGTTTGGTACACTTTATAGCAACGTATCGGTGGGCGATATACCGGTAGTAGAACTTTATAATATCCTTTGGCGCTCATACATATTGAATAAAACTACTATATCGGCGCACGATACAATGGGAGAATTCGATAGAAAAACCGCCTATGATACAATAAATGTTATCATAGGCGGTTTTTTCGATATTTAAGGGTATTTATGTCAAACCTTGATCTTTCCCACTATTATAATTCTACAATTTCCCGAGAAATATCTTTAATTTTCGTATTTTCAACACAGTTTATCGACATTATTTCCCTTAGCATCCTCTTAAATTCAGAGCAAACATGTCACCACAGAATAATCTCCCACTCATCCTCAAACCATTTAGTAACACTTGTGATATCTAGCTGATAGTTAGTTACGCTATTAGGCATGTTTGTCTGGATAATGAAGGTACCTTCATTGGTGACCGTTGTATTTATAACCTCTTTCGTAACCCATTCTTTGTCGCTATCAACTTCCACTAAAAAACTTTCAATATTACTGATGGTTGTTTTACCTGTTATCGAAACCAACTTGGAATTAGCTGTATCCTCCTCGACTGCAACAGATTCAATGGTCCATCCATTCTTATCTGTTTTCTCCATACCGTCAGTCAAATCAAACTGAGTATTTACTGGTTCTTCTAATCGGAAGCCTTTTAATCTTAAAGTCAACACTTCACTGCGAGGCAAATATTCCATAACGTCCAAACCTTTTACTCGATTTGTAAACTCATAATTAAAAGTAAAAGACTCTCCCATATGGGATTCTAGATTTACACCATCAATCAATAACTCCTCACCGACACTATTCACAATACTAAGCTCAGGCATAATTATTGGTGTTATCTCTTCATTATCTCGAGCTTTCATTATTTCTTTAAGCTGATCCTTTTTATCTTCCCTATACTCCGCATGAATTTGCAGGTTGTGTGCATTGGTGGAAAGTTCCCACTCTATTTTACCTGCATAAAATTCATCGAACATAAACTCAGTATTATATGAGTTACTTTTAGTAAGGAGCTTTGCATCCGTAACATTAATCGGAATCTCTAGGCTCCAATCCCCGTCTTGCATAAATAAATCATTAAATTCTATTTGAGCTCGAAACGTATCTGGAAGAGGAAGTTCATCCATTTTAGCAGGTTTAATAACGACTGAGTTTTGTAGCCAACCATTGCTACCTAAAGAAACTTCCCTTTGAGGCAACTCCTGTCCATTTAAGTCCACTATCTTCCCGTTCGGCGGAAAGCTCTCATAGTCATCCCCTACCTGACTCAAATGATTGACATTATGTTTCTTTAAAAAATCTTCTAACACCGATTCTTCAGGTTTTAATCTATAAAAAATTTCAATCTTCAAAGGGCTCGCACTTATATCCGTCACTTCCAGCAGAACCCCTTCATCCTCCACTGAATACAGCGCTTCCTTTTCTTTTTGTACTACAGAAGTCTCCGAATTTCCTGTATCACTTTGCTGGATTTCACTTAGAAAAGAAGCACCTAAACCAAATGCGAGGACAATACTTGCTGCAGTCAACAACTGATAGGGCCAGTTCCATCTTTTCTTTTTTGCCTGATACGGTTCAAGGTTGCTTAACACTTCATCGTCAAATCCAGTGGGCAGCACAGGTGATTGAATGGCTTCTTGTAAAAAAGCGTCCTCTTTTTGCAGTGCTGTCACCACTTGGCGACAGGATGGGCAGAACTCCAAGTGTTTTTCCACATGGCTGTTTTCCTCCTCGGTCAATATTCCATCGACATAAGCAGCCAGCTGATCAAATTTAAAACATTTCATGAAAATAGCCCCCCTTCTCCTGTTGCACCTTTTTCCTCATTTGATTTTTTGCCCTGTGAATTTTGTTGGCAACGGTATGTATGGGAATGTCCAAGATAGCTCCTATTTCCTCATAACTCAGATCGTTTGTGTATTTTAGAAGTACAATGAGGCGATCCTCTTTTTTCAGAGTAGCTAGAAGACTTTCCAGTTGCTTATATTTTTCCTTTTGAAGATAGATTACTTCCGGCGTTAAGGACCCGCCTCCCGTTTCGTCTGAGTATTCCACTGTGTGAAGTTGCTTTTTCCGGAAGGTGTCCATGCAATGATTGACAGAAACTCTGTACAGCCAGCTGGCAAAGCTACCTTTCCGTTCATATTTATCAAGTTGTCCGTACACCTTGATGAAGCACTCCTGCACAAGGTCCTTCGCCTCTTCTGAATTCTTCACCATCCGCAGCACCATGGCATAAAGCCTGTTCTTATACCGATTTATAATAAACGCAAAAGCCTGCTTATTCCCTGCAAGCACTTGCTCCACAAAATAAAAATCATCCTGCTGTTCCAAAAGCTCATCCCCCTTACCTACCCAGTATAACGTAATGAAAGACGAGAAAATTTCAGGATATGCAAAAGAATTTGGTTTTGAGGCAAAAAAAAGTAGCCCACGGTTACCTTGCTTAACCTCGGGCTACCCTAAATCTTCTATTTCTTTTCCAAGATGTTCATTAATGTATTTTTAAAGCTATCATACACATATGTCCATAGAATTTCTTCGCTTACATATCTCTCTCTTAGAGTAGCAATGACTTCTTTTTGCTTTTCTGCAAACGCAGGATCTTCCTTAGGCGGCAGCGCCCCACGGAGTTCATCAACAATCTCTTGTACTTCAGGTGCACGAGGTCCCCATTTGCCTAGAAGTTCACCTTTTTCGTCCAAGATTAAAATCATTGGAATTGCTCGTCCCCCATTTGTCAGATGGCGGTCAATCAGGCTCGTATCTGCATCCCTTAAAGCAACACGGAAATCAATACCTGCAGCTTCAGCCAACTTACGAATCACCGGATTGATCATCATTGCGTCACCGCACCAGTCTTCTGTAATGGTTAGGAAGTGCAGAGACTGCTGTTGTAGCTTTTCTGCCAATCCATCTGCAGGCAATCGGAAGTTTTCGTAGACCGTGAAGCTTTCTTCTTTTAATGTACTCATTTCATCCATGTATGTTTGTATGGATTTTCCCTCTTGGAAAAATTGTTGTTCGGTTTTCATGATTGAATCCTCCTACACTGTTTTTTATATTTCCTCGCATTTTTGTGCTTCTTTAGTAAAATGATTCACAATCCATTCACTTTCCTTTTCCAATATCGTTATTGCTTTGATGCGATCAGCAGGTGCTTTTTCCATCCATTCTTGGAGATTTGTTACCACTTTTTTCTTTTCTGGAAAGTGTGTAAGAAAAATAGCAGCTTGTTCATCTAGCTTTGTAGACCAGATTTGAGAACGAGCCATAACCATGGAATAATATGTTCGAGTCAATTTACGTATTAAACTTTGTATGATTGTATGAAACTCATCCCAAGATGCAACTTGTAGTTTTTTCAAATATCGCTCTGAAACTTCAGCTATATCCCCATTGAAGCATATCGCTATTTCCGGTGTCAGCTTATAAGGTCCGAACCGTCCGCGAAGATCCTCGCCATCTACACAAACACAAAGTTCACGTAAGAACGCCTGTTCGTAATAGTTATTCGGATCCATACAATAATCCAGAGTGGTTTTAGCTATGCCTACATCGCGGACAAGCGAGTGATATTTTTGGGATAAACTCTCTGCTAGCTTCTTCACTCTTTGTTGTTCGTTATAATGCAAGTCTTGGTTGAATATAGCCAGTATGTCCAGATCTGAATTACCCTTTTTCGCATCACCCCTCGCTACACTTCCGTACACATAAACACTATGTAGCAGGTTAGGAAGCTGTAGGTGAAGGGTTACTATTGTTTCTTGGACACATTTCAGATAGACAGGTATTATTTTTTCAAAATCAACGTCCCGGACAATAAATCCATTCTCATCCAATCCATACCCTCTCTGCAAGTAGTTCATTAGAATTCCCCTCTCTAATGTTTCTATCCAATTTTTAAGGTTCATCATTTACTTATTTCAGTTTTTTTCGGTAGTAATGCCAGATCAAAGAAAGATAACCCGAGGGACATCCCAATTGCAATAGAGATAGATTTATAGAGATTTGGTTCATTGAAGTTTATAAGCAAGCTCAAGCCCAAGAAGATAAAAAAATAAAGGACAAATCGGCCCGACCTTCTTTTTAGCTCTTGGCGTGGCAATCTTCTGACTTTCCATAAGGTCACAAGGAGGAAATAAAATAATGAGACGATTAAGAATACTGCGTAACCTATTACCATCGCCGTTGCGAATGGGTGATCTACATCCTTGTAAACTAGGAAAAGTGTAAGGGTAGTGCTGAAAGTAAAAAATATTAGGTACGCGATGGACAGTTTCCGCATAGTTCGGACCCCTTCCCTAGTAATTTCCTACTAAAATTGATTATTTCAGAGAATGAATGGGAGCTCAAGAGAAATTTTGGCGGAATCCTTCCTCTGATAAAATGGGTCACCGTGTCTGTCGCCTCACCCCACCTTCTATCATAGAATATAATGCTAGATTATTTTTTGATAGGAGGAGATAAATTTGATTAGAAAATATAGTTTGAAGAATGATTTAACAGATTTACGAGAACATGCGGCAACGGTTAACAGCATTAGTAGTGGGCGTAGGAAGTGCCCTATAAAGAACTATGTGGAGACGCATAAGTTTCAAGGGTTTGGTGAGAACGAGACAGGTAATATTCCGCTTAGCTTTATTATTAATGCGGGTGATGAGTATGTTTTATTTGAGGATTTCACAGATAGTCATAATAAAACTTACTTTCAGGTCGGGAGTCCTACGTTAGGACCAGAATTCCTTGATAATAATATGCTTGTGAGGGTAACGACCGATTCTTTGGAGACACCTTTTGAATACAACGTCCCACTCTCACAAACGCGGGCATTTCAATTGGAAAATGTACGTCGGATTTCGGTGCAACTTAATAATCTACCAATCTTTTTTCAACGAGAAATCAGTTTTTATCTAGAAAAGACATTTTGTATTTCATGTTCAGAAAGAGGTAATGGCGATGTCTTGTAGGGATAGTCGATTGAAGTATTGCAGGGAAACACTTGGTTCCATAAGTCCGCAAAGAGTCCGTCCTAATGGCCATAAAAAACTAAAATGCAAAGAAATTAGCTGTGAATTGGAAACCCATAAGGTCCGAGGAAACGGCGAAAGCTTAACTGGAAACATTCCTAACAGTATTTTTGTTCCCGCTTTTAGAGAAGAGTTAGTTGTGTTTGAGGATTATACGGAAAACCACAATAAAACCTTCCTTCAGCTTTCGGTAGAACCAGCCCCACCTAATATTACTTTCAGGGTTTTGGATGTAAGAATTTATACTAGGGATTCCGAGGAACCTATCGATATCCGCCTTACTACAAATCCATTTGGACCTGAATTCACCGGTATTCCAAGAGGGATTCAAGTGGAAAATTTTGTCCGACTCACAGTTACCAATACGCTTGAAAGTCCAAGCATTTTACAATTTTATATTGAAAAAACATTCTGCATTTGTTGCAGAGAAAGCGGGGATAAAAAGTGAAAAAGGATAGCCATATTGATAATCATTTTGTCCAAGGCAGCGGGTTTAACCAAGCCGGGAACATCCCCCTCCTCTTCCCCATCCGGCCAAATCAAGCTGAGATCATTTTCTCGGATGAAACCCCAAACCACAATAAAACTCTGATTCAAATTAGATCCGTTGCAGTAGAACCTTTTCCTCCATTTCCACTTCAAGTTCTCATATTTACAAAAGATAGCTTCGTCCCAATTGTTGCAGAAATAGAAGGCTCCTCTCTATTCAGTGAAGGCAACACACGAGCATTTGAAGTAGAGGACTTCTTTTTCCTAGCCATCGTTTTTCAAGACGAAGTTGGCCAACGTCAAGCCGCAGCCGAAGTGTTTATCCAGAAAACGTTTTGTATGGATTGTTAGAGCTGTTTATCCAACAGTCAGTGTTCACTGAAAAGGCAATATTGATAACTAAGCGTAATAGGTTATATAAATCTTTGCGCTTTTTTAGTTTGACTGTTGCAAGGCGCTAGAAATGTGAAACAGAGCTATTTTCCTTATGACTATTTTGTTAGAAAGGATATCCAATACAAGGAAATTCCTTTATAGTTAAAGGGAATAGACTTTACATATTTTCAACCAAAGAAAGAAGGATAGATATGATAAAAGGAAATTCCTATGTTTTAATACTGACTTTAATTATATATATCACTCTAGTTTTCATTTCTAGCACTCCTGTCTATATAAAAAGCGTATTTATCTTCTTCTCAGCTTTACTATTTTTCCCTATTTTCAGAGAAAAGCTTACAGGCTCGTATTTTTATTTCTGGGTTCCTACACATTGGGTTAGGCTTTGCTTCTTATTTTATTGTACCTGAGTACCTGTTTTTAACTGTCGGTGCCTCTGCTATTTTCTTTATGGTAGACGAAATTGCTAAAGGGACATCCCATAACACATGGTTAAAGGGAGAGGTTTCTTAATGGTTCGAAAGAGGAAACCTCCCTAGTTGATCTTTTATGAAACTAACTTTAAACCAATAACACCCACTATAATTAACATCAAACTAAAAACACGTGAGCCGTTTCTTGATTCACCAAAGAAAACCATGTTTATCACTACGGCTCCTGCTGTACCTATACCTATCCAAACAGCATAGGCAATACTCAATTGAAGATAGGAAAATGCCTGATATAGCAAGAAAAACGACATTCCAAAACCACCGAGGAACAACGCTCCCGTTTTTAGGTTTTTCTTTGTACTAAATAACTTCAATCCGATTACACCAACTATTTCACTTATTGCCGCGAACGTAACAAATAACCAACCCATTTTACTGCATCCCTTCCTCTGTCTTATTATCAGACAGCTTCAAACCAATAACCCCTGCCACCAGTACGCCAATAAAAAATAGTTTCAACAAATCTATGCTTCCTTCAAACAGGAAATAATCCATCAATACAGTTCCAATAGAGCCCACTCCGGCAAATACTGCATACACCGTTCCAGTAGGCAGTCCTTCACATGCTTTAGCCAAAAAATAAAAATCGATGATGATTACTAAAATGACAAGCGCCCAATGCCATGCCGATTGCGCTGTACTAAATCCAAAAACCCACACCATTTCCAATGCGCAGGTGATCAGTACATATATCCAATATCTGTTCATAAAGATTCTCCTCTTTATAATTTTATGAATGACATTCATTCATTCTTATTCCAAAATAAAAACACACTTCACGGGCGTAAAGCATGCTCCAAGAATTCAAGTAATTCTGCCTTATGCTTTTGCTCATTTACTGCCTCATACTCATTGAATAAAAATACCTGCTCAGCAGCAGATTCAATTAACCCAAGCAATAATTGTGAGGTTCTGGCAGGATCTACAGAATCCCTAATTAAATGACGCTTTTGATTCTCTTTTAAAATAGAAGCAACCAAATCGTATAGAGGGTAATATATGGTTTCCCACTTGCTAATATGCTCTGTGGTAGAAATCCCTGCATAAACAAGAGCGGAAACATCACGAAACTCCGCGGTTACTTGAAAAATAGCATCCACCAATTGATCAAGTTGTTTCTTTAAAGATGCATCTGTTGAAACATCTTTTTTGATTTGCTCCATGAACTTTAATACTATTTGCTCTGCTATTGCAGGCATCACAGAAAGTTTGGAAGGAAAATACAAGTAAAACGTCCCTTGCGCAATTTCTGCTCTTTTCACAATATCTGAAATCTTGGTTCTTTCAATGCCTTTTTCCTTAAATACTTCAATCGAAGCCTGGACAATCTTTTCTTTTTTATCCAATACAATGCCCTCCAATCGTTAATGACTGAATATCATTCATTTTATCTGGAGGGCAATTGTTTGTCAAGGAAGGCGTTCGTTAGGTAGCCGCATTTATGTATTAGGCTAACCCATCAAGCAAGTATATAATTACCTTCCCTAAAATACTAGAAGGGATACCTAGGTAACCCTTCATTCTCAGTGTTTCTCCCAAGATATATCCTCTTAACGAGACAAGACATGTTCTTCCAAACGATCCCAAGTTTCTTTAATGCCATGCTCCATTCCCATTTCCAACACCGTCTTCAAAGCCTCTGGAGATTCATACTCCGCGCGATTTACTAGCTTTGTCTTGCCTTCATGCTCCTCAAACGACAATGTGGATAATGTTGCAGGCATTTCCGAAGACTCATTGCCTTCTGCATCTGAAAAATAATCGATGTATTCAATTTTTTCATTCGGAACAATTTTTTTGTAAAGTGCTTTTCCCCAAGATTCAAATCCAAAAAAGTCGCCTTGGCTCTCATCCACACATTTCATGCAATAATGCCAAACGCCACCTTCTCTAAAGTCCAGATCGCAAACTGTCAGCTCCCAGCCACGTGGTCCCCACCATTTCCTTAGAAGCTCTGCTTCTGAAAAAGCTTTAAATAAAACGTCTTTAGTGGCATTGAATTCACGCTCTAAAACAAGTACGTTTCCGTCTACTTTTGAGATCATTTTGGTTGTCATATAACGGTCCTCCATCAATTTTGGCATTACGCTACATGAAGAACGGCATATAAGAGGCGGTTTGTCCAAACCTTTCCCCCTCAAATCGTCATTTCTTCTCCCTTACTATTCGGCATCGCAATTTAATATCCTTCTTTTTTTAAACGTTCATATCTCCCTAACACATCAAATATAAACTTCCGATTATAGCCTGCTTTTTGATATATCCGTTCCATCCAATCCTCTACCCTTACCAAAGCTGGATCCTCTATGATTCCTTCTGTTGTACTCAAAAAGCTATTCCAATTGTAAAATTCCCAATGAGCTATTTCCTTGTTGTAAGGAAGTCGACACTCAAGTAGGGGCTTTGGATGAATCGAGTTCTGGCATATTTCGGCTGCCTTTAGAAAATAATCCATTTCCACCGGTTTGGTGTCATAATGTTGGCGAGAGACTTTTCCGTTAGGACGATGATATAGAATCTCGACCTGATCTTTTTTTGGAAAGATCTGAATATCTGCGGCAGGAAAAAAACCACTAAGCTTTTCTGCGGTGTAATTCTCTCCTTCATTAATAAGAATTGGAGAAAGCCATTGGTCACCTAAGTCACATAAGTATCGATTCCCCTCTTCATCCAAAGCCATTACACCAATATGGGCATCATCTGTTCCAAGGTCATGGCCGATTGGATAAGCTGTTATTCCTTCTTTTCTAAATGCATCCAAAAGCCAAATGGCAAGATCATAACAATTCCCAGTGACACCCAGCGCCTCTCTATCCTCCTTCATTTGTGAAACAGAACGTTGTTTCGGCTTGTTTACTTGAGCATGATACACCCACATTTTTGTCAAAGTTTCCATCGGAAAGGTCGAAAATTTGTCCCAGATGGAACGGATATAGATTGGTGGCTGCATGGCTGTACACCTGTCCTTTCTTAAATCAGCTAAGTTCCATTAAAACTAATTTAACAAAAAACAGGCATTATGTGCTTTAATTGGAGGAATTTTGATGAGGAAAAGTAGTGATATTACTTATCCACATTAGGATAGCTATGCTTACTATTATTTAATTTTTCTAATCTGCCTCTAAAAAACGTATCATTAAACTCTTCTATACGGAAGGGGATGATTGGGGTTAAGTATGGTACGCCAACAGAGCGACGGGAAACCATGTATATAATCAAAATGGTTGTTCCAATAATTACGCCAGAGATTCCATAGAAATTTCCAATCCATAAAAATGCAAAACGCAGTGCATTGGTAGGGGCTGCCATCTGCTTGGAGGCGAATAAAAGACTTGTTAAATAAGTTACGGCCACTAATATAAGGCTGAACGGGTGTATTATTTTTGCTGACACTGCAGTTTCTCCAATTGCTATAGTAGCCAACAAAGAAACAAAAATTATCGCACTCTGAGGAATTCGAAAAATCGCATCAGCTAGAACTGTAAGTAAAAAAAATAAAACAATCATACTCCAAAACGGGGAAAGTAGCTCATCCCCTTTAAATAATGTTTCAGCAACATTTTTGGGTATTTGATCAGAGTAGAATTTTGATGCAACAACATAAACGCTTGGGATATAAATTGTCATAATGAAGCTAATCAGCCTTATAAATCGAATACTAAAACGCCCCAGTTTCTGATTATATTCATCTGGAGCCTGGAGGGCAGATACAAATAAACCTGGTAAAATGATTCCATATGGATTCCCATCAACCATCACTACTACTTTTCCATCATATAAAGAGGAAGTAATAACATCAGGACGTTCGGTGTTTTCAGACATAGTAAATAAAAAATCCTTGGTTGGATTCTCCATCGCTTCTTCAATTAGTTTTGCCTCTAATACATAGTTTACTTTCAGGTTATCTATACGACGCCTAATTTCAGCTAACACATCTTGATCTACTACACCTTGGATGTATAGTATAGATATGGCAGTTTGGGAAAGCCTTCCGATATTCATGGAGTCTATGCAAAGATTAGAAGTTTTTATCATGCCGCGCAATAAACCTATATTTGTATCAAGCTTTTCTGTTAAGCCTACCATACCACCCCGCGGAGAACGCTCGCTTACCACCTGCTCCAAACTTCTCTCTTTCATCTGAGCATTCTTGGCAATGATCCCCTTAGAATATCCTTCTATTAGCATGATCGTATTTCCGTTCAGAAGAGCGTCTGTCAGTTCATTCAATGTGCTTGCTATTTTGAGGCCGGCAGTTTTAACGATTTTTTGAGACACATTTTCCACCAAGGAATCGTCCCACTCTAATTCACCATCAAACGCTAAAAGAGGTTCAATAATATTGGTCTCAATTTTATCTGTATCAGCAATTTCCTCCATATACATGAGCGCAACATATAGAGTATTTTCGGTTCCCATTTGCAATTTTCTAATGGAAAGTGATGATGTATGGTGAAAACTTTTTTGAAGATCTTTGATATTCTCTTCAAGATTTGTATGAATGGAATTATTCATGTCAATCAATCACCTTGCATAAATTAGTATGTTTTCCTTTAAAAGGTAAATGTTAGGTCGTTAACTAATATGCACGAAAGAGGTGAAACTATACTAATTGATTGGTCTAACTCTATTCCAGCTTATTTTAATTTCAAAATTTGTATCACATTCAATATAACGTCCAGTTCCTGACTTATGTTGATGGTTGTATCACTATCAAGACCATTTTCTTTGTATGATTGATATAACTTTTCCCTCAAGGTTTCTACTAGATTTTCCAGCTTCTCTTTTGGCATCGTAACTAATTTATTTTGCATAATTACTCGTCTCGTTTCTTTAAATAATATAAGGCTAAAGGTGGGTTTCGGGGCTTATGAATCTTGATCAAATAAAATATATCTTAGAGGTAGCAAAAGAGAAATCTTTAACAAGGGCAGCTAGTAATTTGCACGTGTCCACACCAGCTATAAGTAAATCCATCTCCCAGCTTGAAAAGGAACTCGGAATAACCATTTTCCACCGCTCGCGCCAGGGGACCGTTCCCACGACAGAGGGAAAAAAGATTATTAATAGCGGACTTGAAATATTATCGATTTTGGATGAACTACAAAAGGATCTTGCAACAGGCACTATAACGAAGACATTCAAAATAGGTTGCGGACCATCTTTGACCTACGTGATTTATGATGCCTATCTGCTTTTCAAAGAAGAAAATAGCCATGTTCAAATAGAAATTATAGAGATGGACCAAGATGAAATCTTGAAAGCATTAAAGTACAAAGAAATAGACATAGCATTCTCCCCCTTTGATATAGAAGAGCTAAAAAATGCAAATATGCAGGATTCAATGGTTTTTGACTTAATTTATACAGGGCATGCATGTGTATATGTTAGCAAGCATTCAAGTCTCTATCACAAGGATATAATCTATACAGAAGACATCAAGGATGAAAAAGTGGTCCTCTATAACTCTAAACGAGCACAACTTCTGAACGAAAAATTCTTAAAAAATGTGCAACCTTTCCTTACTTCTAATAACGTCGAGGTTTTAAGGACATCTGTTTTATATGGACACGCTATTTGTATTATTTATGATTTTTCATTCAAAAATAATTCAGATGTAAAGAATGGGAATTTAGCTGCCATTCCATTGGGAAATCCTAACCTAATAAATTTTGATTTCTGGTCAATTCGCCCCAATAATACAGGAATTTCTGTTGAAGTCAGCAATTTTCAGCACAAGGTAATCAAGTTGCTCCGTGCTTGATTGTTTAACTCATATCTGTAAGTACGATTTACATTAATTATCAAACGACTACAATTATAAGCTCTCAACTAATTGATGTAAATTCAACAAAAATAAACATAAGTTAACTTTTAGTTAATCTATAATTGTGCTAAAAACGACTTACTAGGTTTAACCTCCCTCTTCTCAAAAAAAATTCTCCTCATATATATAGAAGTAAATTGATTTTTGAGGAGCGAAGTACATGGCTATTAAACCACTTGCGCTTCAAAGAGGAGATACAATTGGTTTGGTTACTTTGGGGAGTCCTCTTGCTGCGACGACAATAAATACGCGGGTGCAATATCTGAGGAACATGGGGTTTAACGTTGTGTTTGGAAAATACGTGTATTCCATTGATGGCATTGTCTCCGCTCCTGCTGACAAACGGGCCGAGGATCTCATGGATATGTTCAAAAACCCTAACGTGAGAATGATCCTTGCAACACGCGGAGGGACCGGGGTACAAGGGATTCTTCCTTACCTTGATTTTGATGTCATCAGGGAAAACCCAAAGTTGATTTCAGGATACAGTGATATCACCGTCCTTTTGAATAGCCTTTATCAGTTTAGTGATCTCATTACCTTTCACAGTCTGATGCTTATTGATTTTCGAGCGGAAACTCCTTCTTATAGTTTCAATCAATTTTTTGCAGCGACCTCTACGTTTACCTCTCCGCGTGCCATTATCAATCCACCGGAAGTTGTGCGAATGGGGATAAACCCTGGAAATGTGACCGGGCCAATTGTTGGGGGAAATATCACTTCCATCGTTAATGCGATTGGAACGCCGTATGAAATCAATACAAAAGGTAAAATTCTGTTCCTTGAGGACACCCATACACCAGCCAACATGATGCTTCGTTACTTTACCCAACTGTCGATGGCGGGTAAATTTAACGATTGCCTCGGCATTATTATGGGGGAATGTACGAATTGCCCTGTGGCGTATAACACTTCCTATGCAGACCTAATTAATACGGTTCTCGTTCCTACTAGGAAACCATTAATCACCAACTTTGCCACCGGCCACGGGAGATTTAAAGCCGCCATTCCGGTTGGGGCTAGGGTGAATATGAACGCCACGAACAATACCATTACGGTGATGGAGCCTGCGGTGTCGTGGGAACAGGCACGCTGACCCAGTTGTTTGGGGGAAGAGCGTGTTGCGGGGACAGGCACCGTGACCCAGTTAGGATGGAGCAATTTATGGTACTCGAAGAGTTCTTCTGAGAATATATGGATTATCGTTAATTTGAATGGTTTTATTGAATAATTGGGCGGTTTTATTGATTAGTTTATGTCATTTATTGAATAATTCGACTCGTTTATTGTATAATTCAGCTCGGCTTATCTAGCTACGAGATCCCAACCAACCATTCACCACAACTACTCTATAAACACAACATTATCTCAATATACCATGCCAAAATAGTCGATATTTGGCATACTCTCCTCAATCCTAATCTCAAGCCACGAAAAATATATTTATCCAAACGTTTGATTAAATTTTACTATACAAAAATAACGGCAGAACAAGGACAGGCACCGTGACCTTCCATTCCATTCTCCTTACATAAACTAAAATCTCTCTAGTTTGGACACCATAAATCCTAAATGGAGGGATTATCGATGAAAAAGATTACTGTACTTTTATGTATTGCTTGCTTCTTATTGTCGGGCTATCAATCTGCTTCATCAGCAGCTGCCACACAACCATCCACCCAACAAGTTCCAAGTTACGCAAAGTGGGGGCAGCTCGCGATGAAACGGACAAAAGAAGCCTATCCAAAAGCAGATATTGTGGACTACCTACACATAGGCAGACAGGAAGGTCCAGTATTAACAACAGAAAAATTTAGATTGTGGCTAAAAGAAGGGGACAAAGAGTTCGGGGTCAACGTCACGATTAGTTTTTATAAGGAAACGGAAGCGGTTAAAGAGGTTAAGATGGAAGAAATAAAGCGGAAAGCCAAACGTAAAAAGCGTAGCTAATGGTAATCAAGCGCAAGGTTAAAGCAACTAACCTTGCGCTATCGTTCTGTCAAGCAACCCCATTAAAACTTCCTCAACTGCCAATTTACCTCATCTTTATCAAACTCCACGTACCCTTGCATCTCTCCCCACTCTTTTGTCTGGCGGTAATCGGGATGCTTGGAGTCTTTAATGATAGAGAGAAATACCTCATACCCCATCTCTCCTCCTACATCTTCAGGAGGTGGGTTTCCTTCACCGTCCGTACAGATCGGGAAGTTGACGGTGTAATCGTTTATGACGTCTTCTACTTCAATTATGTGCTTCCAATCATCGCCGAAATCATAATTGTACACAATTTTGCTCCCTGTAAAATCCTTCAGTTTATACCCGTCCTCCATTTTCATGGGAACCTCTCCTTGATAGGAAAAGGCTTCCTCATGACAGACCAAGTTTAAGCTGGGTTTTTCCTGCCATCCAGAGCTACCTTTTCTCTTTTCAAAAATTTCAAAGTCATGAATATGGCTGTTCTGCCAAGAGAAAGCAGTCTGTAGTACGTCATGTAGCTTAGAAAATGTAATACCGGCAGGAACAGTAATTCTCCTCCAAACCGAATGCTGAGAAAGGTCCAGCGTCACCTTCAGAACAAGTGCTTCCGTATTGAAAACAGGTTGACTTGAAAACTCCTCTAAATCCTTATACATCTGTTCATTGGGATTAAAATAGTCCTTTTTTCCATCTCCAACCAACATCGAACTAATACACTTGCTCATCTCCACTTGAACGATGGAACTCGGATCCCATAAGTCTTCAGCAAAGTGAACCGCTTCACAAGCCTTATTTAATCTTGCCACTAGCTTCCGGTCCCTGGTTTTGTCATACACCATTGCGGATGTAGCCTGCAGATAGTTTTCGATGACCTCATCCTTGATTGATTCCGCCTGAAATACCTCACGAATCGCTTCCTTTACTAACGTGTCAAAATTCTTTTTATCCTTCGCCTTCAATCCATAAAGCACAATGGCGTATCGGTTTTTATCATTCACTAAGACAATAAATTTGTGTCTACCGATTTTAAGAAAATTCGCGTGCCATGCTAAAAGTAGGTTGGTTTCTTCACCCTCTTGAAGCGCAGGAACAATTTTCAACTCATCAAAAAGCTTTTTCGTGCATTGAATAATCATAAGGTTCTCCTTTTTAATCGTGTTGCCTTGATTTTAACATAGGAGAAGGAGGAAGTAGAATGGGGTGAAAAGTGGGTCGGCGTGCCTGTCCTCTCACCCCCCCAACCCACAAAAAAGAGGCGCCCACCCAAGGACGCCTCTTCACTATTTAATTCTCCTGCACTTCTCTACGATTCTTCTTAAACATTTTCGACAACACCTCATACACTATCGGCACAATGATCAGCGTCAACAGTGTAGAACTTGTCAGTCCACCAATAACAGTAACACCGAGTCCTTTGGAAATCAGGCCTCCCCCACCGTCAATTGCCAGTGGAATTAGTGCTCCGATAGTTGCGATAGCTGTCATCAAGATTGGGCGTAAACGGGTTGCGCCTGCTTCTAGGATGGCTTCACGCATTGTCAAACCGTCGCGTTCCATGTGGATGATCCGGTCGACAAGTACGATCGCGTTCGTTACGACGATACCAATGAGCATGAGTAGTCCCATCATAACTGGTACAGAGATTGTCTCTCCTGCTAGCAGTAGGCCGACAAAGGCACCGATTACGGCAAATGGTAAGGAGAATAGGATTGCAAATGGTGCAACTCCTTCACCAAATGTCACAACTAGGATGAAGTAAACAATCGCAATCGCTGCAAGCATCGCAAGACCGAGCTGTGTGAACGTTTCTTGCATGTCTGCTGTCACGCCGGCAACTTCCATAGTTACGCCGTTTGGCAGTTCCACCTCACTGATGGCTTCATCCACTTCTGCAGTTGCTTTGGAAACGTCATCGCCAATGACCGTACCGCTCACAGAAGCGTAGTATTCGCCTTTTGAGCGAGCCAACGTGTTAAGTGTCGTGCCTTCTTCCACTTCCACTAGCTCTGAAAGTGGCATAGCGGTTCCCATAGCAGTCGGAACTTCTGTTTCTAATAATTCATCAATCGATTTTGGCTGCTCTTGTTGTTCTTGTTTGACAATCACATCAAGGGTTTTGCCGTCTTTTTCTACATTCGTCAGTACTTCTTCAAATTGCGGACTTAGCATCATAACTATTTGACCTGCTGTCAGTCCGTATTGAAGCAGCTCATCCTGGCTTACTTTCAACGTATGCTCAACATACGCTTCCTCGGCAGTGGACGAAACATTTTCTAGTGAATCTGTTCCGCTCATCGCGTCTTCTACCTTTTTCACCGCTTCATTCAAGCTTTCAAGGTTTTCACTGGAAAAAGTATAGCTGATTTCATTGGATGCCATCGCTCCTCCAGTTGCGAAGTTTTGGCTCTTCCATTCACCGGATTGAGCGATATTGAACACATAGTCTTCCACTTCCGTTCTTGCTTCAGGGAAGTTTTCCATGTCTTTATCAAAAATAAGGTACATCAACACACCGTCAGAGCCGCCGCCCATCATGGCCATTTGTTCATTGGCTCCGTCTGTGACAGACAGCTGAACGATATTGATATCGTCCCGTTCCATCATCGCTTTCTCGACTTCTTCTACATTTTCCAGGGTCTCTTCTTGTAGTTCCCCTGCTTCTGGTGTGTACGTTAAGTACATCACTTTTTCTTCTTCGCTTCCTAAAAAGCTGAATCCGATAAGTGGTGTCAGTCCAAGACTTCCTACCAATAATACAACCGCCAGGATAGAAGTAATGATTTTATGGTTTAAGGACCAGTTCAAGGCACCTTTGTACCAGTTTGCGAGTTTGCCAACTTCCTTATGGCCGCTTTCTTTCTTTTCGCTATAAAGCTTTTTCTTGAAAAGGAAATGCGACATCGCAGGTACGATGGTTACCGCCACAATCAGTGACGCTCCAAGAGCGAAGGTCATCGTCAAGGCGAACGGCATGAACAACTCGCCTACCATTCCTCCAACAAAGATCAGCGGTGCGAATACGGCAACCGTTACGAGCGTCGAGGAAAGAATAGGCTTGAACATTTCAAGCGTTGCTTCCCGGACAAGCGCGCGTCCTGTCAGTTTTTCTTCCTTCAGATGCAATCTGCGATATATATTTTCCACAACAACGATGGAGTCATCAATAACACGACCGATTGCGACGGTTACCGCGCCAAGCGTCATGATATTTAACGTAATATCCATCCAGTTTAAAAGTAAAAATGCCATGAAAATCGACACTGGGATGGACACGATGGAAATCAGGGTGGATTTGATATCCCTTAAGAATAAAAGGATAATCAAAATCGCAATCGCGCCACCAAACAATGCTTTTTCCACCATGGTTGTGACGGATTTTTCGATAGGTTCCCCTTGATCGAGTGTGACATCGACCACTAAACCGTCGATACGTTTTGCTTCTTCTTCCATTAATTCTTTAACTTCGTTCACAACATCCACCGTGTTTGCTTGTGGGTGCTTTAATACTTGGATCGCAATGGCGTCTGCTCCGTTCGTTCTGGAGACAGATTCCACTTTCCCGATTACTTCTATTTCAGCTATATCACTTAATTTTACAAAAGGAACTTGAACCGTTTCGGACGGAGTGACAGGAATCAGCATTTCCTCTAGTTCCGCTGCGGTCATGAATTTCCCGTCGACGGAAACCGCTTCCTCTCCCTCTTCAAACTCATAAAGTCCTAAAGAAACATCCATGTTACTCGCTTGGATCATCTGTTTGACGTCGTCTTCGGTTAACCCAAGTTCCGTCATTTTTTCAGTGTCATAGCGAAGCTCGACTTCTTCTATATGCTGTCCGGCAATGGTCGCAGACGCAACGCCTTCAAGCTTTTGGATTTTCGGAAGCAAGGACTCTTCTACAGTTGCCGAAAGTTCCACGATATCCTCTGTTTCACTGCTCGCACTTAACGCAACAACAGGCATCATATTCATGCTGATCGAGGTAACCATTGGCTCCTGGGCACCCTCAGGGAGTTCCACATCATCCAATGCTGAAGCTAATGCTCGCTTCGCTTCATCCATATCTGTTCCATATTCATATTCAATCTGTAAGTTTGCCATGTTGGAATACGAGTTGGAATAAACAGCTTTTACATTGTCTAATCCTTCCGCCACCTGTTCAAGCGGGATCGAGACATCCTCCATCACAGTTTCTGGCGTTGCTCCAGGATAAACATCCATCACCATTAAGAATGGGATCGAGATATCTGGAATCGTTTCCGTTTTCATCTTTGTACCAGAATAGATTCCTGCTACGGTAATAATAATAGTCAGTAACCATACTGCCAGCTTATTTCTAATTACAAAATTGACTAACCCTCTCACGGTTGCACCTACCCTTTTATTGACTTTATAAACTCTATTTCATATACTAATGACTATCCGGTCATATGTCAACGTATTAGATAGGAGAAAATACATGTCTAAAAAACAACTAATCATGGAAAAAGCCACAGAGCTCTTCGCCAATCAAGGCTTTGAAGCAACTTCTATCCAGCAAATAACCGAGCAATGCGGCATT
This sequence comes from Sutcliffiella horikoshii, assembly GCF_019931755.1. Classification (NCBI taxonomy): domain Bacteria; kingdom Bacillati; phylum Bacillota; class Bacilli; order Caryophanales; family Bacillaceae; genus Sutcliffiella; species Sutcliffiella horikoshii. The sequence goes on from NZ_CP082918.1 coordinate 3,955,132, forward strand.
TCAAAGGGGTCTTTCTACCTGTCTTTTAAATCAAAAGACGAGCTAATCATGGAGATGCTCGATCACTTTTTCATGGAGGTCACAACGGAAACTGACCAGTTAGTCAATTCGGGTAAAAATGATCCCAATCTACTTTTTAAATTCTACCAATTGACATTTCACTTCTTTGCAAAGCACGCCGATTTTGCAAAAGTCCTTATAAAAGAAATGCCCCATTCACTCAATCAAGAATTACTCATAAAAACCCGGACCTATGATGTTCAGACTTCTAAAAACATTTTAGAAATGGTGGAGAGTGTATATGGGCAAAGGGTTCAGGCAACCAAGTATGACCTTGTGTACTGCATAAAAGGATTTCTGCGGATTTATTCGGAGTTGTTTCTTTTTTACGAAGTGGACTTGGACATGGATTTGCTATGTCATTCACTTGTGGAAAAAACGGATAGCTTGGCAAAGCATTCTAACATTCCATTTATTACGGAAGAGCTTGAGTTTTATTTGAAGAATGCAGATAAAATTGGGGACTCAGAGGAAGAAGTGCTTGCTTTGGTTGATAAGCAGGCTGGGGAAATGGAAGATCCAGTGGTTAGGGAGTCGTTGGAGATGCTACGAGAGGACATTTTGGATCCTTCGCTGCCGCTTGCGGTTCGGAGAGGGTTGATTGAAAATGTGCGGGTGCATGCTGATGGTAAGTGGCTGGCATTGGTGTTGGATAGGTGGTTTGGGTTTTAGGGTGTAGGTTTTAGGCTGTAGGTTTTAGAGACAGGGCCAGGCACTGCGCCCCAGCTTGGGGTAAGCGTGCCTGGCCCTGCAACTCGAGTGCTTACATCCATCATTCCTGTTACACCATCTCGAATACTGTAACTATATAACTTCTTCCAGTGTTGGAATGGCTGTAATAGCCCCTACTTTTGTACAAACCAAGGCGCCTACTTTATTGCTGAATAAGATAATCTCTTCAAGAAGTTGAAAATCTTCCAGTATCTTTTCAGCGTTATTCCCTTTGGAAAATTGAAAAAGTGCGGCTCCCACAAATGCATCACCTGCTCCAGTCGAATCAATGGATTCTACGGGAATACTAGGTATAGTTTCTTGTTGCTTTCCGTTTGAGATCAATGTGCCTCTTTTCCCCAATGTTATGGCTACTATTTTTGCTCCCAGTGCATGAAGAATTTGCACACCGCTTTCAAGCTCCTCGGTACCTGTAATGATTTTTAATTCTTCTTCACTGACTTTCACAAAATCAGCCAATGAGATTCCTTGTTTCACTAAATCGACAAAAATACTTTCTCTTCCTTTCCAAAGATCCAACCGATAGTTAGGATCAAAGGATATAAACTGTCCCCTTTCTTTTGCCGATCGCAAGGAGTTATAGTAGGTGGTTCTGAAAGGTTCTTCCAATAGAGCGGTTGCCGAACCGAAATGCAGGATGGCAGCTTGCTCCATTTTGTCTTGATCAATTTCCTCCTCCAATAAAAAAGCATCTGCCCCCCGATTAAAGACAAAGTCTCTTTCGCCATTTTTCTTTAATGACACAAAGGCCAATGTTGTCGGGTTGATTTTATCCAATACAAGCATCGACGTATCTACCTTTACCTCGTCCAATGTATTTTTCAGAAAGTGTCCAAATGGATCATTCCCCACCTTTCCACTGAACAGCGCATATCCTCCCAATTTCACAATGGTTGCACATACATTGGCAGGAGCTCCCCCTGCTTGCTTTTCAAAGTTTTTTCCTCTTACTAAATCAATGTCCACGTCTGTACAGAAAAAATCTATCAACAGCTCTCCCATACAAATGACCGAAGTATTTTCATCCATTAAGATTTCCACCTTTCCATCCATAATTGAAAAGCTCTAATCAAAATTTCGATTAGAGCCCTTCTTTACTTTACTCTTCACTCACTCCAGATTGATTTAAGAGGTGTAAGTGCTAATTGACGTATGTTTGCCGTTCCTTCTTTTGAAAATAAGTTCATCTTATCTGCTTTTTCATGAGGAAAAAGCAGGCTGGTAACTGCGATCCTTCCATTGTTTGCAAAGACCTCAATGGATGACGCGTCCAGGAATACTTGAAGATTTATTGTTTTGCCTTCCATGTTCAATGGGGCTTCCTGGATAGTAGCGAATGATTCTGAGAAGCTATTATCACCTGCAGCCGTACGATCTACGATTAACACTTCCTTCACTGCATCATAACTGATCGTTGTCTTTTCCTTCTTGGAATGAAGGATAGATAAACCGAAAGTTTCTGCGGTCTCCTTTTCAAATTCAATTTCTATCTCTGTTAATTCACTGATTTTGTAAGAAATCGGTTCCTTTCCATCAAGAGCTATATTTCTAAATGTCTCCGCTCCCCCGCGAATGCCATTGATTTCCGCCACAGGTAACTGCACGATTCGCAGACCTGTGGACGTGGTGGTTAAAGATAATTCTCTTGGTAATGTCATTGCACTGCGCCATTCTTTTGTGGGCACTTGATTAGCATAGCGCCAGTTGCTCATCCAGCCAATATAGATTCGTCTGCCATCCTCTTGTGGAATATCAGACCAACTGACACCTGCATAGTTATCTCTGCCATAGTCCAGCCAAAGAACAGTTTCTTCAGAATGTTGATTCAGAAAGGTTGTGCCGTCAAAGTCTCCGATAAAATACTGCGTTCTGGATCCTTCTTTGAATTTCGGGTTATCTCCAATACTTACAAGCATGACCCATTTCTTGTTTCCCTGATTTCCATCAATGGGCAATTGGAATAAATCCGGACATTCCCAAACTCCGTCATGTGACCCTTCATTCATTCCAAACAGACTGGCAAATTCCCACTCTTTCAAATTGTGGGATGTGTAAATTGTAACGGTTTGACCTGTTGCAAGCACCATCACCCATTTGTTTGATTCTTCATGCCAGAACACTTTTGGATCTCGGTAGTCTGTAATATCCACATCAGAAAGGACTGGATTCCCTTCGTAAGTTACCCATGTTCTTCCATCATCTTTGCTATATGCCAAGCTCTGACGTTGTCTTGGCCGCTCTGTTCCTGGATAGTTATCTGCATGTGTAAAAATTGCAACCAACCCCGGGGAGTTCTCAAAAAATCCCGTAGTATTGTTCCAATCCACAACCGCGCTTCCGGAGAAGACGGCACCATGCTCATCCGGGTATAATGCAATAGGAAGTTCTTCCCAATGGACCATATCTTTACTTACGGCATGGCCCCAATGCATCGGCCCCCATGTCGTACCATGCGGGTGATATTGATAAAATAAATGATACTCTCCATTGAAAAACACCAATCCGTTCGGATCGTTCATCCATTTTTCCTTGGGGGAAAAATGAAATTGCGGCCGATGTTTCTCTTTATATTGTACTGTCATGAACACTCTCTCCTTTTCGGGGCTTTCTCCAGTTTTCAAGGAAAATGCCGGACACCTCCCAATCTACTGACAAAGACCGTCCGTATTCCGGGAGGTGACAGGCACTTGTATAATGATTACTGTCTATCGAATCCTGCTTGTTTAATTTCAAGCCATTCAGATAAACCTAAGCGCTCTAATTCTTCTAGATATTCCGGCCATTCCGCTTCTATTTGTCCATTGGTAATCCATTCTGCACGCTTTCGGTTTACATATGGAAGCAAGTCCGCTTCGATCTTGGAAAGGCGATCAAGTTCCTCTTTATCGAAAAATACTCTCGGGTAGATATTTTCTGCTTTCATGTGTGGTACCATGACTTCTTTCATCAAGTTCAATCTCCACGCAGCATCGTCAGGCTTGGTTGTAACCGTACCATAGTAGCTGTCTAAAATCGCAAGAGGTCCACCGACAGAGGTTTTTTCACGCAATTCAACAGGTGCAGTACCGTCGAGAGGCAAGTGTCTTAGCATTTCTTCCTCTTCATCCCACTCAAAGATGTTTTGTTGTTCATCATCACCAAATGTGCCCCAGTTGTTTTGTACAGATTGTGCTGGATCATAAAGTTCGTCAATCCATTTTGCTGTCAATTCAAGATTTTTATTGGCACTTGTAATAACCATTCTGGAGCGGTCAAAGCCCATTCCATTGGTTCTTGTGACGTTCTTGTGGCCATCTGGTCCGAATAGAGGAGGCATTAAATCGTATTTGTCGTTCATTCCCGTAATATTTCCTTTATCCCATGTGAAGTACATTCCATAGCGTCCTTCTTGTCCTTTGGCCACATATGCAGGCCATTCATGCTCAAATCCCTCAATATCAAGAAGTCCCTCATCATACAAATCGTTCATGAATTTGATTGCTTCGATATAACCTTCGTCCGCTGCAGTCAATTTTACTTCTCCATCATTCGTCACTACTGTGCGATCCCAGTTATCGCCGAGGCCAAATGCTCCAAATAAGAAGCCTGGATCTTGTCCACCGTCATTGATGATAAATGACATGGGAATTGTTTGACCATCTCCTGCAGGATCGTTATCTCTAAAAGCAATCAATACTTCTTTCAATTCATCAGTCGTAGTCGGCATTTCCAGCCCTAATTGGTCAAGCCACTCTACATTGATCCAAGGAAAATTATCGACAGAATGAATGCTTTCTTTCCCTTCTCCTAATTCTTCAATCCAAGGAAAGGCATAAATATTCCCGTCAGGGGCTGTCATCATCGCTTCATATTGGGGAGCTTTCTCCAATACAGCTTTCAGGTTTGGCATATAATTTTCAATCAAATCGTTAAGTGGAATAATGGCCTCGTCTTCTGCAAGCTTTAACAGTTCATAATCGCTGAATGCAGCATTTTTGATTGCATCCGGCATTTCGCCAGTAGCCATCGCAAGGTTTCTTCTTTCTCCAAACACTTCACCTGTGAAGTTTCTCCACTCAATGTGAACGCCTGTTTTCTCTTCTAATCTTTCATAAATCAATTTTTCGTTCGGATCATTAGGAGCCAGCGGAGAGCTGGAAGTCATAATTTTTAATGAAATATCCTCTTGCTCTAATGGGAATGTAATATCTTCTAACTCATAATTATCTGACCATGTCTGTTCTGCATTTTTAGAGCAGCCAGCGATCAATAATACACTTGCCAGCAAAGAAGCCATCAGTACTTTGTACATTTTTTTCATAACCTAACCCCACTTTTCATTTTATAAGTATTTATTTTAATGACCCAACCATAACTCCTTTTTCAAAATACTTCTGGAAGAACGGATACATAATCAATAAAGGTAAACTTGCCACAACAATGGACGAGTACTTAATCATTTCTGCGATTTTCTGCATCTCCGCACGAGCCAGTTGATCGGCAATCATGCCGGGCTGTACCTCGTTCTGGATGAGTATTTCACGCAATACAAGTTGAAGCGGATAGAGTGAACGGTCATCCAGATAAATCATCGCTTGGAAATAAGCATTCCATTGACCGATAAAAGCGAATAGTGCCAGTACAAAGATAATCGGTTTGGCTAAAGGCAAGACGATTTTCCAGAAAATCATCAAGTCTGATGCACCATCTATCCTTGCGGCCTCTTTCAGCTCAATTGGTATCGCTTTAAAGTAGGTCCTTGCCAATATAAGATTCCAAACTCCCACTGCGCCCGGGAGAATAATGGCCCAAGGTGTATTCAGCAATCCCAATGAACGGACTACTAAATAGGTCGGAATCATTCCACCATTGAAAAACATGGCAACTAGGAAGAAGATAACGAAGAACTTTTTCCCGACCAGATCGTCCACTGATAATGCATAACCGGCAAGAACGGTAAAGCTGATGGCTACAAATGTAAATCCTGATGCATAGAGGACAGAGTTGAAGAAGCCTCTCATAATCGTTCCATCTTGGAAGATTCGAATATATCCGTCAACCGTCCAATGATCAGGGTTGAAGGACAGTCCTTTTGTAGCCAGGATTTGCGGCTGTAAAAACGAGCCAAGTAGGACATATAAGAGAGGGACTGTAACAACCACTACAACCAGACCCAACAAGACTTTATTGACCAGAAGAATTATCCGGTCTGTTTTTGAGCTGTTTAGTAAATGGGTACTTTTAGAACTACTCATCGTTTTCCTCCTTTCCTAATAAAGCGTTTCGCCTTTAAGTTTTTTCACTACTTGATTCGCTGTTGCTAGTAATACAAGACCAATCACGGTATTGAATAATCCTACCGCAGCACCGAAGGACCAATCTCCTGCCAGGAGCCCCCGCTTATACACATACGTATCGATAATTTCAGAAGCTGGCAAGTTCCGATCTGTTTGTAACAAGTAGGCTTTTTCAAACCCGACGCCCATAATTCCTCCAATTGCAAGAATGAAAAGAACCGCCATCACCGGTTTCAGTACTTGCAGATCAATATGCCAAATTCTCTGTAAGAGGGAGGCACCATCGATTGTTGCTGCATCATGCAGCTGTGGATCAGAATTGGATAGTGCCGCAACATAGACAATAGATGCAAAGCCTGCCCCCTGCCATATACCCGATGTAATAAAGATGGTTCTGAAGTAATCAGGTTCCGACATAAATGAAACAGGTCGATTCATAAATAATCCAAGCAATCCATTAATCGGTCCTGCCGGAGATAAGAAGAGAAACAGCATCCCGGCTATAACTACCGTTGAAATGAAATAAGGTGCATAGATAACCAACTGGATGTTCTTTTTGATTCCCGACCTTCTGATCTGATGAAGCATAAGAGCCAATATGACCGGGACAGGAAACCCGATCAGCAATTCATAAGAACTCAGCTTTATCGTATTCAGGAAAATCTGTAGAAAGTTTGGTGAGGTCAGGAAACTGGTGAAATGGGCTAAACCAACCCAGTCGCTTCCCCAAATCCCTTTTGTCACACTAAAGTTCTGAAAAGCAATCAGCACCCCATACATTGGTATATAGTTGAAAATAAAAACAGATAATAAAGCTGGTGCCAAGAACAAATAAAGAACCCAATTTTTCTTTATGTAGGCCATACGGTTCCTCTTCATTTTTTTTGTTTTAGGAATTTTCGTGACCTGACTTGTAATGTCGACCGGCTTGTCCAGAGGTTCTAAGCCCTGACTCATCAATATCACCCCTTTATATATTTTGTAATTTGTTCTCCAACCTGCTTCATACATAAAGCAGATTTAGATAGCGCTTTCTTAGTTCAAATATAGCGTAATTAAAGAAAAGAATAGTTTAATATTTTTGGGTTAAGTGTTTTAATATTTTCGGTAGTTGAAACCGGTTACACCCCTGGCAAGCATAAAAATAAAAACCCTCGCTAAACACGAAAGGTTTTCTCAAAATCTTGAATTATATTAAAGAACTTCAGAGGGAAATCTCTCAGCATGTGAAGCTTTCTCTTTTCTCGGAAAGGAATAGGAAGCCACTTTTGTCATGAAATAGGCTGCAAGACTTATTCCGAAAACCAACATTAAAGCTGGAATTATTATATAGGCGTAAGCAACCACTGCTAGCAGTGCAAGCAGGTAGATGGTATGAAACGGTTTTGCAATAGCAAGAATCACCGCATGTAATGGGTACTGCAAGAGCTTCAATTTAAAATGAACGAAGATCGGGACTATGTACAATAGAGTCAAGAGATAGAGAATACCTATGACAACCGTTGCACTTGCCAAAGCCAATGGAAGAATGCCATTTTCCATCTCCTGCAGCACTCGGATATCCAGATATAAGATAAATCCCATCACCATCAGCAGATACCCAATTATGTTTGACTTGATGAAATCTGATTTAAAATGACCCCAAAAGGATTTAATAATAGCTGGATTCTCATCCTCCATTATCATTTGCTTTAAAACTGCAAACATTGCCGCAGTTGCGGGAAAAATCCCAGCTATCAAAAGACCTGATATAGAAAATAAGATCCATAAAAAGTTGAGTAATACTAGATTAAACGCCCAATTTCCTAATCGAATATACCATTGAGACATATCAAGCATAGGATGTACACCTCCATCACAATGACGGAAAACACTCCGTCTTCACTCTCACTTTATCAAAAATGACCAGGATGATAGTTTAATATTTTTGGTTGCAGACTTTTAATATTTTCGGATATTGTAAACGCATTCAAAAACCCCCAATAGTTTTATTGGAGGTTTATATCTCATTCATTCGTCTGTAAGACATTGTTTATCTTCTCAACCGCTTCATCTGCCGCTGCTTTTACATTCCTACCTTTAATACCCACATCTTCAAATAATACCTTGACTGTATCGCTAATTACAGAATAGTAGGGGGTAACCGGCCGGTTTTTGGAATGATTCTGACCTTGTTGAATAAAGATATTTTTGGGATACTCGTTAAACTGAGGAAGTGCTTCTGCAACTGAATATCTAGCAGGAATTTCCCCCGTGATCTCGGCAAACTTTTTGGAGCCCTCATAACTTGTCAGGAATTTTACGAATTCCCAGGCCTCTTCCGGATACTTCGTTTGGGACGATATCCCTACAGCCCAGCCTCCGCCAGGAGCCACCTGATACTCCCCCCTCGGCAACGGAGCGACTCCAAAATCCTCTTCTAGTGAAAAGTCTTGAATGTTTTCTAACTGTTGCAAATCCCAGGATCCCAAAATGGTCATCGCAAGCTTCCCCGTTTCAAAAGATGCTGGGGGCAATTGCATCGTAGCCACATTATGTTTGAGATAGAGGTCTTGATAGAATTGCAGTGCTTTTAAAGATTCTTCGGAGTTCAAGTAACCTTCTGCTGTGGTTCCGTCGGGACTCAGTACACTCCCGCCGAACTGCCATAGAATAGGCATTTTGAAATAGGCGGGACCCTCGCCATCCGAGAATCCCTGGGCTGGATCTATTCCATATACTTCTTGATCAGGATTATTTATTTTTAGTGCAATCTCCAAAACCTCTTCCCATGTCAAAGGATTATCAGGGTCTTGTGACGGAAAAGGTATACCCGCTTTTCTAAATAAATGCTTATTGTAATACAAGGCAATGCTGGATTCTACAATGGGTGCAAGATAAATTTCCTCTTCAAAGGTTAATCCGGCAATGGTCGGCTTTGAGATGTCATCAATATTGCCTTCCTCTTTCATGTACCGATCCAAGGATAAAAGTGATCCTGCATTGGCATAGAGCCCTAAGTTGGGACTGTCGATTGTCATTATATCCGGGTGGTTTTCGGCAGCCAATTCCGTACGAAGACGTAATTCATATTCCTGTCCCCAATACTGTGCCTGCATATTGATTTTTATATCGGGATGTAGCGCTTCAAAGTCCGCTACTAATTGTTCATACGCAGAATTAAATGACGCATTTCCTAGATTGCGCCAAAAGGTGAGCTCTATTTGTTCTACACTTTCCGCTTCTTCCCCGTTTTCCACCCTTTTATCAGAGAAGCTATTTTCAATCAGGACATACCCTGCTGCTATGACCAAAGCTAACATTACAAGGATAAGGGCTATCTTTTTCATAAGATCACCTTTCTTTCTATTTACCTCAACTGTCACGGTTTATGGATTTACGATAATCTGCAGGTGAATAACCAAATTGCTTTTTGAAAACTGTACTGAAATACCCTGAATTGGAGAAGCCGACAAGGTGCGCAACGTCTATGATCTTAAGCTGTGGATCTTTTAAGAGCTTTTTGGCATTCTCCATTCGCAGGCAATTTAGGAAATCACTAAAATTTTGGCCTACATGATTTTTAAAAATCTCGGATAAATAAGCACTATTAATATGGAATTGTTTTGATAAGCTGGAGAGTGTAATCTCGCTAGCATAATGAGACTCGATGAATCGTCTTACATTTTCCACCAATTCAGAACCACTTGAAGAAGATCGGACTTCCTTTACCTTCTGTACAATGGCTTGGGCCAATTGTTGAAGTTGCTCTTTCACCCTGATTTGAGAATTAAGTTCCCATATGCTTTGCTGGCAATTCCAGATTCTATCTTTCACCTCCACCGTATCCACGTCATATTTTCTGGAAAGTGAGCCTAATAGAAATAGAACCCGGTTGGCCAGAAAGGAAAATGCCATCATGGAGAGATTTCCTCCTAAAACATCTTGAAGAGAATCTTGGAATGCCCTTTGGTCAGCATTTTCAATGGCATTCGTCAGTTTCTTCTCCACATCCAAGGTGAAGTTGAATACCTCGTTTTGAGCCGTCCCTTCCATCACCTGTGAATGACCCCCAACCTGACTTTGACTCCAAGAGAGCAGTGCGGAAATATACCCATTCTTAAATTGCTGAAAACCTTTGACACCCTTCCCGATGCCGATAACCGTTTCTACTTTCAAATATTCTTTTACTTTGGCCTGCAAGTTTCTGATAAAATTCGATGAATGCGTTAAGGGTGCAACAGGCTTTTGATGTATGAAGTGAATCATATTAGAATAACCTGCATCATAGAAGAAGTGTGTACCTTCATTCCTTTCAGCATATTCCTTGCAGAGCATCTTAAATGGTAGCAGCAGCTCCTTCAATTCATCGGGGTTTCCTTTTGCACTTCTCATTTCAACCGTTACGAATTGAACCTCGGTGTTTTCCTGTGCCAAAGTCTCCAGTTGCAACTGCTTTAACCTATCCTTGGCTACATTATATTCCGTAAATTCCTCTTTCACTAAATACAGCAAATACTGTTCGCGCATCTCCTCCAGTTGGTTAAGGACAAAACGGCTTATGCGCTCCGATTCCAGTCGTTTTTTCTTTTCCATATCTGCTTCGCTGCGGATTCGTTGCAGTGCATCCGCCAGTTCATCAGGAGCAACAGGCTTTAGAAGGTAGTCTTTTACTCCAGCCTTCATCGAGGATTTGGCATATTCAAAATCAGAATAGCCCGATAGCACAATCACTTTTATATCCGGGTACTCCACATGGCATCGCTTGACAAATTGCATCCCATCCATGATGGGCATGCGAATATCTGTAATAACGATGTCCACCTCTTTTTCTTTCAGGATCTCAAGGGCTTCCTGGCCATTTGCTGCCTCAGCTACAATTTCAAATCCTGCCTGTGCCCAATCCATTTTCATTCGCAGCCCTTTGCGTATTTGAATTTCATCATCACTAATCAGCACTTTCATCATGTATATCCCCCTTAATTTTTATACATAATGTAATCTTCGTTCCTTTATTTACCTGAGAATCAATATGAAAGCTAAAATCGTCCCCATAATAAAGCTTCAATCTACCCAGGACATTCTTCAACCCGATACTTGTCCCCTTACTTGCCAAAACATTCGTGGAATCATTCATATCTGCATTCATCAAATCTAATTTGACTCCATCTGACATCCCGATGCCATTATCTTCAACCGAGATGAATACCTGGTCCTTTTCTTTAACTGTCTTTATCATTATTTCTGCATGGGTGTTCTCCATAAAGCTGTATTTGGCTGCATTTTCCACAAGCGGCTGTATGATAAATTTGATTATCGGCAACGATTTTGTTTCAGGTTCCTCCACAATACTAATCGAAATAGCATCTTCGTACCTGACTTTGAGAATGTCTGTGAAATTGCGTATATAATTAATCTCCTGACCCAAAGGTACAACATCGGTATGGGTATTCAACGAATAGCTCATCATCCTCCCTAAATAGACACTGACATTGATGACGTCTTTGTTTTTCCCCTGCGCTGCCAATCCTCCAATAATCTCAAGCGTATTATTCATAAAATGGGGATTGATCTGGAGAAGCAATGCTTTATACTCTGCATCTTTTCGTCGAAGATTTGCCTCATACTCAATTTTTATCAGTTTATTCAACCGGTCAACGGTCTGGTTAAATACTTTAATGTGATAGCCAACTTCGTCGTTTGGGGTCTTTATTGTAGGCATATAGTGTGTTGCACCTGTGAAATCTCCCCGCTCGATATATTCCATCGCTTTGGTCATCTTTCCAAGAGGTCGAACGATGTTGGTGGAAAACAAATAGGAAGCGAGAATCGTCAGAATAAAAATGAGTCCAGAAGTATAAAGCAATCGATTTTGTAATTGATCTACTTTGGAAAACAACTCTGATTTGGTGATTTCACTGAAGAGAATCCAATCCCCTACAGAGAGTTTTTGATAGAAAACGAGATATTCCTCCCCATTGTGAGAACTTTCTATCAGGCCCTTACTACTTGCACTATTCACTATTTCTCTTAAACTATCGTCTAGGACAACCTCCGGAGTGCTTACGCTTCCTGTCAGAACATTTTCACCGGTGCTGCTCAATAAATGTACTCGGCCATTTTCCCCTAGTGTAACTTTTTCTAGGGCTGTTTCTAGCAAGGTCGATGGCAGATTCACTTTTATTACTCCGGATTGATGAAGCGTGTAGATATCATATAAAGGGATTACAAAACTATTTACATAGCTTTGTACATAAGTTTGCTGATAGGCGTCTGTATGGGCTTTGATCCATCGCCGGTTTTTCCCTGAGTACTCTTGAAACCACTGGACCTCAGAGAGAAAGGGATGATTTGTCCATATTCCTGTGCCATCATTCAAAAAAACTGAAATGGACATGGTATTGGAATTATTTAAGGCCATGGTGGACAGCCAGTTTTTAAATTCATTTCGAATAAAATGGAGCTCGGCCAAAGAAGCACTGTCGTTCTCTTCCAACTGTAGCCATTGTTGGGTGGTCTGGTTCACTAACACCTGCTTACCAAGATCCTCTGCTTGTACAGTTACAGAATCCAAATATAATGAATATTGATCCATCATATCAAGGGTGTTGTTTTTAGTCTGATCTTCAATAACCGAAGTAAACCAGCTTGGTATAATAATGGATAAAACAATAAATGGAACCGTTAACAAAAGTGTAAAAATAAAAAATAGTCGATTTCGTAAGGAAAAAAACATATTGGCCCCCAGGGAAGATATCATATTAAGTAATAATTCTATTCTAATGGAATAAAGGTCTCATTTATAAGGTAATATTTTGCTATCATACTATTCTTATAAATTAACAGATGAATCGGTGGCTGTCACTGTGGCATTTAAGGTGCAACATTTAGAGGAGTTTGTTTCAGCAGATTTAATCCTAAATCACATATTAAGAATGTCCAAATACCGACAAAAAAAGAACAATATTCTATTAAAAGTACGCGTTTTTCTATAAGACACCACTATTGCTAGTGACAAAGAAGCATTAACAAATAATTGCTCACCTAGATTTTCGGAGAGACGGGTCGGCGTACCTGCCCCCTCAGCCCGCCCCCCTCAAGACACCTTAGCAGTATACTTACAACCAGGATACCCACTACACCCATAAAAAGATCCATATTTGCCTTTTTTGATTGAAAGCTGCCCCCCACATTTCGGGCACAACTCGGTGTTCGCTTCGATAAAAGGTGCTTTTTTTACTACCGGTTTTATAGTCGCCTTCTCCCTCTGCTTATCCCTTATCGCTTCCACATGCTGCTTATGTACAATTCTCTTTTGTTTCCCATCATGGATGACTAATTTCTCCAAGGCTTTATTAATCCCTCGCAGCTCCACCTCACTTATTTGACGGTTTAACGATTCCTTTATGACCTTGTTTAGCTGAGGAATATGAATAACTCTTGCCGAACTGAAATCGACTTCAAATTTCAACGTGGACTTACTGGAGAAGGCAACGATAGATTGAAAGTTATAATGTTCTCCAAGGTACCCCTTCAATGCTTTGATATGCCCATGATTTTGCCATATCGGATTTAAAAACTTCTCTTTTCGCTTATAAATCACCTGCGTCCAATTGCGCTGGTTTTCCTTCCCGAAAATCCACCCATCATAATGCTTGGTTTCAATAACAAAGATTCCAGTGGGAGAAGTCACGACATGATCAACTTGCGACGTACCACCATTCTCAGTTGGAACATATAAATCATGATACACGTTATACAACGGGCCCAGCTTCTCTAACTCCTTGTTCACTGCCCGCTCCCAACAGCCCCTTTAATTCTTGGTAAGTTTGCTTTCAAATAGAGCATTCCAGCTAAAAAAAGAAATGGCAGAGCTAGAGGAATTATAAAATACAACACTGGTAATAAAATAGAAATAGCTAATAAAAATACTGCAGTCTTCTGAAGATTGGACAAAGAGACACCTCATTTTCATTTGGAATAATTAGTATAATTCCAATGATAGGTTAGTGAGTGGAATAAATCTAGTATAAAATGGGAATAAATAGTTATTATGAACTATTTTTATAGATTTAACCCTCCGAAAAACTATTTCACTAAACTATGCGAAAATAGTCGATATTACTCGGTTCCTTATCAACCCAATCATACCAACACCAAAAACAAATTTAATCATACGTTTGTTTAAAAATAATTATGTGGGGAAATTATGATGCAAAAAAGTCTGAGGAAATTCTCCTCAGACCTTACTTTAGTGCCTTAAAGGGAAGACGGGTTGGCGTGCCTGTCCCCTCAGTCCTTTCTACCTTTTCCACTTTCTCACCCGATACACATAACCCAAGTAAGGCAGTCCGGTAAATATGAGGCCGATTAGTGCTATCGCTTCAATGACAGTAAAGGTTAGTTTGATTGGTGTTTCATAGATTTGGTAGAACGATGCAGTGGTGAAAAGATAAAACACGACGGTAAGGGCAATGTTTACGAACAGCATCAAGAGTGCCGCTTTCCCCATCGACTTTTTCTCGATTTGGTACTTTTCTAGAATGGAAGATTGGTCCGTATAGATCGGCGCAATGCCCTTTGGCGCGCTGAACAGATGAATGTATCCACCTGATGTCCCTTCATGCTTCCATCCGGCCTCTTCAAAGTATGCAAAATAATCTTCATCTGCTTCCTTTCGATAATCCAGGGCATATTGCAATTCCTCAGGGGAGGACTTTCTCAACTTATATCCCAGAAACGAAAATTTCTCAAACACCCAACCTTTTCGTGCAAGGTCTGCCAGCTTTCTCATATCCTTTTCTTCATCAAATGCCAACCCACCTGATGATATATATTTTGTTTGTGCCATTACTCCTTCACTCCCCCGTTTAATATTTGCTTTGCGTGCTGGATCATCATTTCTCGCCTTTGAATATCTTTATTCAATAAATCCAAGCCTTTTTTTGTAGCAATATAGGTTTTGCGTTTGTCCGCTTCCTCCGCCAATTGTTCAATCATCCCTGCAGCCAAAAGCTTCTTTATTGTCGTGTACATAGATGCCGGTCCGATGGAAAATTCATTGTTTGTCAGCTCTTCAATGTTCTTCATGATTAAATAACCATGTCGCGCTTCCACTAAAGAGAGCAAGATATAAAAGGAAGTATCGGTAAGCTCCCCTGTCTCCAGTGCATCATTTCTCGCCATCATTTCACCCCTTTTATATCATTTAATGATATATCATTAAATATAATATATCGTTAAATGATATAGTGTGTCAACTATTTTTTGGAGGGGTGTGGGGGACAAGTCACCACAACCACAAAATATTTCTCTTGCAAAATAATTCAGAACATAATATTATAATCTTAATAGCACATGAGTTAGTGCTTCGCTCGATATGAGCCTATATACTCCAAAGGGGAGTAGCTGACAGTTATGTCGACAATACGTGATAGCAATATCACCGGCTTAACTGGCAACGTTAACGTTGTTTGCGAGACCTTTGCCATTATGGTAAAGGGATATATTTGTGTATATTCAAACCTTTACCATTCAATTGGTAAAGGTTTTTTGTATTTTCCAAGGAGGGAATAACCATCTAAACATCACGATTGCAAATACCAATTTAAATTAAAAACTCAACCTAAAAAGGAGAAGAACGTCTAAATTGAACCACCTTTCTGAGAAGAATATATTAATCTGGTTAACCTTCATTGTCACATTAAAACTGTATGCCGTATCGATTTTAATCTTGGACATTCACAACCCACCAAGATCCTTGGCATTGCCGTCATCACCAGCCATTTAAATGAACCTTGTTTTACATGATGGACAAAAATAATAGATTAATGGAGCGGAGGAAGATTTTAGTTGGATATTGGATTATTGCTTGAATATGGTTGGGTGTTACTTATATTGATTGGTTTGGAAGGAATTTTAGCAGCCGATAATGCGCTTGTTATTGCAACAATGGTAAGGCATTTACCGGAAAACCAACGAAAGAAGGCTTTGTTTTACGGATTAGCAGGGGCATTTGTGTTCCGATTCGGATCCTTGTTCCTTATCTCCTACCTTGTACACATTTGGCAGGTTCAGGCTGTAGGGGCACTATATTTGTTGGGGATTGCTATCTATCATCTTCTGAAAAAGCATGTATTAAAGCCTAAGCTCATAAAGCATGCGGAGGAAAAGAAAGGCTCCGGCTTCTGGATGACTGTTATCAAAGTAGAGCTAGCTGACATTGCATTTGCTGTTGATGCAATCCTTGCTGCAGTTGCACTTGCCGTTATGCTTCCGACGACAAACCTACCGACAATTGGTGGTTTAGATGGTGGACATTTCGCTGTTATCTTAGCAGGCGGAATCATTGGATTGGTCATCATGCGATTTGCAGCCGGCTACTTTGTTACCTTGCTTGAAAAACGCCCTGGACTCGAGACCGCTGCCTTCTTTGTGGTCGGCTGGGTAGGGGTAAAACTTGGAGTGTACGCACTTTCCCATCCGGAACTGGCGATTCTTTCGGAGGGATTTGCTAAAGGAGCTCCATGGAAAATTACGTTTTGGGTTGTGCTTGTGTTAATTGGGTTGTTTGGGTGGATTCTTTCCAAAGAGAAACCAAAAGTGCAAAACGCAGAAATTTGATGTGATGGGTTGCAGGGACATGGTGTCCTGCAACCCTTTTTTCTAGATGTATTTCAACACCTTCCAGAAACTATCGCAACATACTATGCGTAAATAGTCGATATTCCTCGATGTAATCTCAGTTCATATTTACCAACTTCAAGAACGAAATTAATCAAACGTTTGTTTTAAAAAAATTATCTAAGAAAAATATGATTCTGGAATACTTCTTAAACCTTACTTTTTTACATTAAAGCGAAAATGGGTAGACATGTTTATCCCAACGACTCCTAATATCATCACTCCATAAACTCCCACAACAACTACAACACACTTTATAAGAAACTGAAGATCAAGCACAAACAACCCAAATGTCCTCCATGGTACCCCGGCAATGATTAGCGATTCCTTCTTCTTAGGCAGAAATGGACTTTTGCTTGGCCACAGCACGGGAAGTTTTGAGGAAACGGATCGCCTGTCCACTCACGGTGAAGTACATGCACTGCTTCAAAATAGAGATGACATTGTGATTATCTCTCATTTTTACGAAGATGAGTCCACTGTTCCGTTGACAGGGGTGGAGGTTTTCAAAAAGAATTGGTTTGCCGGAGAATTTGCTGAGAAGAAAGTGGAATTAAACAACGAAGAAATAAATTAAATGATAATAGCAAGCACCTTAGAAGCTGGGCTCTAAGGTGCTTTTTTGTGGAATGGAAAAGAGGACTGTCCCCCTACTTCCCCTTAAACCGATCTCATCAATTCAAAAAAATATTCTGGTTTTTGCGTTTTGTTAAGTTGATACCATGAGTTTAGTGTTTCGGGTGATAGTACTTCTAGTTTTTGGAGTACTTCCCTTGCGAATTCAAGGGGGGCGATGCCGGATGCGGTAATTAGGTTATCACTGGTAGTTGCCAGGAGGTCTTTTTCGTGAAAATTTTCTCCTTTATAATCGGGACATACCATCTTCAAATAATCCAAATTATTGCTTGTATGCTTTCTATTATTGAGGTATCCCATATTGGCTAGGGCTTCTGTTGCGCCACAAATTGCCGCAACGATGGTCCCTGTATCTAATGCTTTCCCTATTCTTTGTAGGATGGGGTGTTGTTCTTTTTCTCCCCAAGTAAATCCTCCAGGTAAGATGAGCAAGTCTGCTTTATTAAAAGTACATTGATCGAGGGAAAGGTCTGGCGTTATTTTCAATCCACCCATTGTGGTGATGGTTTCTGTGGTTGTTCCTAGTGTCACAATGTTTAGAGGAGGGATGTCTTTTTTAAAATATCTCCCTGTGTTCAGTTCCGCTATTAAGTGACCATATTCCCAGTCTGACATGGTATCACATACATACAGATACGCCTTCTTTGTTTGCATTTTATATTCGCTCCCATCATCATTGATATCACCTAGTATAATAAAACTTCCCTGACATCCGCTGTCAGGGAAGTTTTATTCTTGGTGAAATTTTATCAATGTTGATAAGGTTGTTATCATTTCCTCTTTTAGACTTTGCGGTTCCTTGACTTTGATTGAGGTGCCAAAAGGGATAAGTAAGGATGGAACATACTTGTGCAAGACTTCCTTCTCGAGAAGGAAAGTTGCTTGATTATCTGTTCTTTGTTGTAGGTAATTCTCAAAGAACCAATGTTGGCAAATATCCTTTAGTGCATGCATACTCCCTGTAAGTACGAGCACAGCAGTTTCTTCCTTATCAATAGATGGAAAAAGATTGTTTAGAAAGGCAGCGCTTGTTGAAAAATCCTCTGGTTGTGTAAACTGGTTTTCCGTTGGTACTAGCGTTTCTATTCGATCGACCCTAAAACTTCGAATATCATTTCTAGAATGACAAAACCCGGATACATACCAATTGAGGTTCCAATGAATAATTCGGTATGGATCTATCGTCCGATTTGATGGTTCTTCCATTTTATTTTTGTATTTGATTTCTACGGAATATCCACCCAAAATAGCTTGTTCCAAGGCTTGGAGAGTGGACTGGGGGTGGGAGATTATACGATTTAATACTTCCAAACTAGTAAACTGTTTGGCTATCTTTTCTTCCTGTTCTTGATTTGTATAGTTGTTTAGCTTGGAAACAGCCCTAGCGAGCGCTTCCCCGCCATAATATCCAGCTCCCTCTGCAAATGTGGCAGCATGTAGTAAGGAAGTTTGTTCTTCCTGATCAAAAAAGAGAGGGGATTCATAAAATTGACTCAGTAATGTGTACCCTCCATTATGTCCTGTATCTGAAATGATAGGAACACCGCTTGTAGAAAGTGTATCCATGTAACGATAGACCGTCCTTATATTCATTTCTAGCTTTTCTGCTATTTGTTTGGCCGTTATTTTTTCTCCTGTGCGAAGCATCCAAAGAATCGCAAGGGTATTGTCCGTTTTAGGGATGATGTTTCACCTCCGTGGAGTGATTGTGTGGGCTGAGGGGACAGGCACGCCGACCCATTTTTGTGCATTTCAACGTATTGGACGACGCTTCTCTTGTAAATATATGGATTCTCGATCATTTGAAGTGATTTATTGTATACTTGGACGGTTTTATTGTATACTTCTAGGCTTTTATTGAATAATTCATCTTGTTTATTGACTAATTCATCTTTTCTCGGCTCGATTGGAGAGATGCCCAACTCTCACACTCCTCATACCAAAGGAACCTATCAATATATCAATATACTTTGCAGAAATAGTCGATATTAGTCGTAAAGCTCTCCTTCTCTTCATAACAATACAATAATTCAGGTTAAACAAACGCTTGTTTAAAAATTATTATATGTAGAAAATTTTCGAGCAGAGCGTTCGCGTTCAGAAGGAAGGTCCTATCTTTAAAAACTATTTAGAATGTACCTACTTCGTGCAGGGATTTTGTGAGTTCCACTAATTAATGAGAGAAAAGAAGCAGAGGTTCGTCCCCTGCTAACTCTTAATCATACTTTTCTCTACCAGTTATCTATCGCTTCTTGAAAGCTGTCCTCTAAGTACTCGTCAAAGGAATGATACCTCTCAACTTCTTTCTTGCTGAATTCATCCCATCTGATTATGTTATAATTCTGTTCGGTATTAAGACAATTTATAAACTCGTCTACATTCTCAATAACTACATATTTATGAGGTACACCTAACCCTCTAAACTTTTTAGTAGTTTCCTCCACCGAAAAATAGCTTTCATTTTCTATTCCAAGTACACTAACGCTACAAATTCCACCTGATCCGAATTTTAGTAAAAACTCACGGTATTCATCTGGGAAAACAACTTCTAGCTTGCTTTCACACAATTCAATAATCTGGACCGAAACTTCGCCACTAAAGTCACGTTTTTCCTTAAAGTTCTTAATCATACTTAGTAACTTTTGATTCATTTTAATTTCCATCCTCTTTGTTTTAACCGTCACCTTAAAAATCTTCATTCCATGCTTCTTTTGCGTCTAATAACCTTTGAGATAAGAACTCGTAGAAATTCTCTGCTGTGTAGTAGTCATCAAGACCTCCAACTCTATTCCATGCAATAATTGGACATTCACCATTCTCCATTTTAGATGTATATAGACAATAAGCGTATTCTCCTGCATTTTCGATGACAACTAAGTCCTCTTCCATTCCTAAATCTCTGAATCTTTTTGTATGAACAATAACAGGAGGACGGTTTGATTTACCCACTCCTTGTATATCTACTCCAAACATACCCCCGGAACCATAATTGGATAGAAACCATTTATAACTCTCAGGGAGTTCCACCCCTAATTCATTTTGTACGAAAGTGATTTGCGCTTTATCTACTCCACCTGTGAAATCGTCTAATTCCTTGAACCTGGTAATTAAAGTCGTTAATTCCTTACAATCCATCAGCTGCCTCTTTTCATCTACTTATCTATAAAGTTCAGACGGTTCGATATGCCTCTCAACCCAGTAAATTTTCCTTTTCCCATCTATTCTGCTTTTCTACTGGACTAATTTCAGAGACATCCTCGTAATTATATTTTATGTTCACTTTCCCTTTGTGATTTAAAGTGTATGTTAAGTAGGTCCACTCTTCTTGTCCTTGATTCTTAAACTCTTGTTGAAGTTGTAAGAAAGCATCATACATTTCATCTTCTAGCCTGTCATACTCTTCATCATCCATTGAAAATAAATCAGGAATGTCTAGGCTATAAATATATTCAGAACTACTTGTTGAATAATAGTAAAAATAGCACTTTTTATAACCTTCTCTAATTTCAGCATATAATAAGATTTTTTCCCACTCTTCAGGAATCATATCGTTCACAATATTTGCTATACTCTGGTACAAATGTTCAATTTTTTCAGTATTTATGTTCATGTTTCTCCTCCCAAAATTCACTCACAAAAATTCATAAGGTAGTAGGAGGTATCGGCTATCCTATCGAAATCACTTAAAGATATATAAAGGAAACAGAGAATAATCCCCTGCTTCCTTGTGATAATTTCTTGAATGAATAAGTACTCTCTAATCTGTAATCAATATATTCTTTTTAACCTAGAAAAATTTATATAACGACTTTAAAATTACTTAATAACTCAACTAGGGTATCAGCTAGTACCTCTTGCTCTTGTCTCTCAAAATCCTCTATAGTTATTTGTCCTGTTTCATTGTCAAACATAACTGCCATGTCAACTGGTGAAACAAATCCTATTTGTATATATCTAAGTTCTCTTCCATTGCTCTCTTCATATTGCTTCATCACTTTAAAGAATTCAATTATAGATTTACCGGGTTCAACGGGTTCAAGGTTAATTAACTTTGCCTCGTAGAAGCCTTGTAGATTTAAAAACCAATATGAATTGAAATATTCTTTTAATGTATGATGAATATTCAAGTCTAGTCTTTTTTCAATTTCCTCAAAATCCTCTAAATCATACTTTTCAATTGGTTTCCAACAAACATACTCTTCCTCGTCCGGTTCACTGACATATAATAGTGGATTTATGTCCTCATCTAAAGGTACTTTGGGATAGGTATTATACTCACTTTTCCACATAAGTATAAGATCATTGAAATAATTTTCTAATGCTTTCTTAACTTCCATGTTCTACCTCCTAAAATGTTACTCTATAAATACCTGTAATCTTTCAGCTCTACTTTGGTCTTTCCCCCATACTCCTATTTGTTTCTCTATATTATGAATCCCCCCGCTTCCAGGGTGTAAAGGTTGTGGAATAGCCATCGCTTGCCCGCCTCCACCAATATGGTGGTGAACTAAAGGTTTTCCTTTTAATCCAACAATATCATATTGTGTAAAGTGTTTTCTAAAAACTGCATCATTTACAATCGCCCAACCATTATTAAGATTCCTAATGTTAGCGTTACTAAAATATTCAGGATGTAATCTATATAATTCCTTAAAATAATAATTGTTATCTCTTAACCAACCTTCAGAATTTGTATTTTGTTTCCCTTTTCCAACGTAAGGCATATCCACTACAAGTTTTTCATCGGCTGCTATCTGAGTAACAAACGTGCCTTTCCTAGTCACTATTTCATATTCTTTATTTAGCACAGTGTCATCTATATCACGATACACTCTCACAGGATGGCTTGCATTTCCTTTACCTTCTCCCCCGACAACCTTACTAAGAGTGGTCTTATTTAAATCATTAATCTTTTCGTATAATCCAACACTGTTCATCACATTCGACGGCACACCAGCAAAGGCCATTCCCAACTGGTTGTTTGGGAACATGCCCCCCATCAACTCACGCACCCGCTCCAACCCAGCTGCAGATGAGCCCTTCACCGAACTCATCACTTTCTCCTGCTGATCTTTCAGCTTGATATTAAGGTCTGTTTCCACCTTGGTACCAAGCTTCCCGGCAATACCTCCAACTTTGGAGAGTCCTTTGTCTCCTACGACGGAAGTTCCGATAATGGTGGTTGCGTAGCCTAGCCATTCGCCTCGGCTAGTTGCATCGCCGTGGATGACAGACTCGTTGAAGGAGTTGTAGAGTTCGTGACCGATTTCTAGCAGTATAGCTGGATCAGAGGCTACTGCGTCTAGGAATTCTATGGTTTCTTTTAGCACTTGGTCCGGTTCTGTCGCTAGGCGTTTAATGCCATCCCAGGTGTCTGAAGCAGCGTTGATGATTCCTGCTCCAAAGCCGTTGGTGAAGTCCCAGAATGCTTCTCCGGCGGTTTTCTTCTTCGGCTCCGGCCGTGCACAACCTGGATTTACCCATTGATCAAACGATGCCGCATGCCCTATCGGATAAAACACACCAAGCTCTGGAAAATGTTCGCTGTTCCACCGCTGCATGACGGTCTGGTTATAAAGCTTTGTCTGCAGCTTTCCGTAAGCCTCGAGATCCTGAAGCATTGCCGGTGAGAAGTTGGCCAATTTTATCTTACCAAAAACGAATTGTTGGCTCATTTCTTCTATGTAACTCTGTATGAGAGATAAGTCCTCCATTAACGCCGTGACTGACTGGGTTTGTTGGTGGTCGAAATGGCGCAGTTTGTCCACGGTTTGATTTGCTGATTGTTTGGCTTGTTGGATGCCATGGTGGAACTGGTGGTCTTGCAGCCTTGGGAGGTACACGATGTCACAGATACGGCTGAGCTGGGCATTTGTGTCTCCTGTTAGCTCGGTCACCATTCGGTTTATCTGATTCAAACCATCTTCTAGTTCACTTGTTAGGAAACCCTCATCAATAAATCCTCGGGAATTCCCCTCCAGCCCATCTAGTTCATATTGCAGTTGTTGAAGCTTAGATTGAAAGTTTGTCAGGAACGTTCGGAAGAATTGCAGGAATGGGAGGTGCGCATATTCATAGAACCGCCTGACCGCACTGGCCCCTTTGCCGCGGAAGGAATCCTTTGAGGAAACAAAAGACCGAATCCCATTCTCTACATGATTTAGCTGTTTCTCGAGTTCCGACAGTTGCCGGCTCATTCCCTTGATTCCACCGTGCAGGGAGGATACGTCTAAAACTTTCATGGTTCTCCTCCTTTCGTTATTATTTTACAGATACTGTATATGCATAAATATGACGGTTCGACATTGGTGGGGATATTCCTGCTTGGGTGTGGAAAATGGGAGGAATGGACTATGAAGGGGAATGATATGTGAGGGGATAATTAGTTCGCCTCTTTGCTTTTTTTAAGAAATTATTATTAAAATGTCCATCTATTTTTATTATTAGATTAATAGATGGTTTAGCGAGCACGCCGAACGTAATCGAGGAGAACATTCTATTAAAATTGGCGGACTTCACACTGTGAATATATGGATTATCAATAATTTGGACTATTAATTTGTATTATTGGTCGGTTTTTTTGTATACATTAATTCGATTTTTGATTAATTCACCTGTTTATTTGTATAATTTGACTTGGTTGGATCGAACGTTAATGTAAAAGTAAAATTAAACAGGTCCGTCGCCAAAGCTGGCAACGAATTTGTTTTTATTCGACAGATTCCTTGTTACACGTTCACTTAATACTTTTCTCCCTAAACAATACCTAGTGTCCCCTTAAGCCAAAGGAAGTATAAGACCGTCCCTATGCTTCCCTTGGCTCCTAACTTTCAAAAATTCCACAAATGCCTAATATTTAGTAGTTATCTATCAAAATAAACCTATAATTGTCGATATTACTTATATAAAAACAATACATATGTAGAAGGGGGCTCAGTAGAATTGAACTTACTAAATAATATCCAAAGCACTAGAAATGAAGTAAATAATATTATTAACATCAATAAAAAGATTGGGAACTATTTTAAAGAACCTATCAAGATAGGATTCTCCGGTCATATAGGTGCGCTTTTAATTTCTTTTATTCTTTGGTTGGTGGCATTTTTACTTGTTGTTTTAATCTTAATTTATCCGTTAGAAATGATTTTCGGTGAAGATCTTGCACAATTAATTTTTAATGGTCTGGGGTTATTGCTGTTATTGGGGACAATTATAGGATATGTCTATCTTTATTCTGCCACTAATAAAAAAATAGTTGAAAGCAATATAAAAGCAGATGGAAATGAAGAGGTTGTTAAATTGAGACAGGACCGAGATAAATTATTATTATCCCTTAGTTCAAACTCAATTATTCCTAAGGATTATTGGACAATTGATGCTTTAAATACTTTTGAAAAATACATAATTAATAAGAGAGCAGAAGATTTAAAGGAATGTATCAATTTATATGAGCAAGAAAGTAGACATGATGAACAAATGAGAGAAATTAGTGCTATGCAGCAATTACAGGAAGCCACGTACAGAAGAGCTTCAGAAGCAACTATATTGAGCTATATGAATTTATTATTCAGAAGGTAACTTCACAGGTTTAAATAGTAAAAAGGCTGGGCTGGTGGAGCAGACACAGTTGTATTAGTTAGAGGAGACGCTTTCCCAGATGCTCTAGTAGGTACACCACTGGCGAAAAAACTGGATGGGCCTATCTTACTTACAAAAAATAATAAGATTGAGGATAAAACATTAGCAGAAATTGAAAGACTTGGTGCTTCCAAAGTAGTTATATTAGGTGGAGAAGCAGCCATTTCTACTGATGTGATGGAACGTTAAAGAAGAAGGGCTTAACGGTAGAGCGAATTTCAGGAAAATCACGCTATGATACTGCAGTAAAAGTAGCCGAACAAGTCGGCGGTCAGAAGTCCAGAGCCTTCTTGGTAGATGGAAAAAAATTCGCTGATGTCTTTTCGGTCGCTTCTTATGCGGCGAAGAACGGGTACCCAATCTTCATGACACGCCAAGACTCCATGCCTAGTGAAACATATCAAGCTATCAAAGGGTATAGAGAAGTGGTAGTACTTGGTGGTCAAAGTGCCGTATCAAGCAACGTATTCAGTCAACTACCCAATAAACAAAAGACAAGAATCGGTGGCGTAAATCGCTATGACACTGCTGCTGCAATTGCCGGATTTTCGGATTAGACAATGGCCATCTTGTTGTAGCAACAGGCTATGACTTTGCAGATGCTCTCTCTGGATCTGCGTATGCGGTGAAGACTGTAATTTCGAGTGAGAGTACATTATTTCCTCTGGGTCTCCAAATAGGCCAGTAAACTCGTAACTTCTCTGCTTGAACTAAAAACATTTTTACCAAATAAGGAAGTTCCACTATTAAAATCTAATGAATTTTAGTTGTCAAATGGCGGCTCCACTATTCTTCTGTTAATATTAAAATTGCACGGGTAAGCAAAGGAATGTTATCGCTACTTGACTCTTTAAGCAATTTTTCCTTACAGATGTAATGTTTTTCAATTATTTAAGATGTTTCATTTGAATAGGAAATTACTTCTGTATAGGCTATAATTGCTCTTTTACGAAAGCTTGACTTCTTTTTTGTGATTTTTCTTATACAGGGAACCATTTTTATCTGTTATGGAGGTCAAGTACGATAAATTAAAGAAGTAATTCTATCATACGAAACAGACTTCTTGCTACCTAGTATTCCATAACTACACAGAAATTCAAGTTTGGTTTTCCTCTCAAACTATGAGGCAACAAATCCATAAACCTGCTGTTATCTATTCTATCTTTTTACAGAATAGAAAATCATTTATAGGTTTATTACTTTTGGGAAAAAGATTCCGGTTTAATGAAGAAAATAGAAATAAGGTATAACTCATCAGCAGATATCAGAAGATACTATGGTCCGTTTTCGGAAAGCATTTGCCAAAGGTGACTATGTCGGATTAGAAGTAGTGAACACGGTTTATCACATCGTATGATGTGATTGTAAGAATGTAGACCCAAAAAGCAACCTTGGACATTTGTAGTAATATTAGAAAGGATTAGACTTTAAATTATTGAATAACACACTAACTAAGTTAACAACAAAAGTAAGTTATACACTTAAAACTACGATTTAAATCCATAAAGGTTGAGGGACCTGTCCCTCAACCCCAATGTTGGTTTAATATAATTCAAATCTACTTGTTAATGATTCTACTCGTTTGCTTGCTTTTATTAATATTTTTTTGTCTTCTGGGTTTCTTAGTGTAACAGAGATTATTGATGCTATTTCTTTCATCTCTTCACGTTCAAATCCTCTTGAGGTTACTGCTGCTGTTCCTATTCTTATACCACTTGTAACAAACGGGCTTTCTGTATCGAAGGGAATTGTGTTTTTGTTAACGGTTATACCTACTTCATCTAAGACTACTTCTGCAACTTTTCCTGTTATGGCTAAAGATCTTAAATCCAGTAGGAGAAGGTGGTTGTCTGTTCCACCAGAGAGTAGCTCTATCCCCTCTTTTTTCAGACACTCACCTAAGTATTTGGCATTTTCAATAACTTTCTGTGCGTATTCCGAGAAATTTGGTTGAAGTGCTTCTCCAAATGCTACTGCTTTTGCTGCGATTACATGCATTAAAGGGCCACCTTGTAAGCCAGGGAAAATTGCTTTATCTATTTTCTTTGCATACTTATCTTTACAAAGAATCATCCCGCCACGAGGTCCTCTAAGTGTTTTATGGGTTGTGGTAGTCACAAAGTCTGCAAAGGGTACCGGGTTTTCATGTAGACCAGCAGCTACCAGACCTGCAATATGTGCCATATCAACCATTAGTAGTGCTCCAACTTCATCAGCAATTTCTCGGAAGCGTTTGAAGTCGATACTTCTTGGATAAGCGCTAGCTCCTGCTACAATTAGTTTAGGTTGATGCTTAATTGATTTTTCTCTAACATCTTCATAATCAATTAATTGAGAGTCCTGATCAACTCCGTACTCGACGAAATTGTATTGTACTCCACTGAAATTCACAGGACTACCGTGTGTTAAATGACCACCATGAGAGAGGTTCATCCCAAGGACTGTATCGCCATGTTCAAGGACAGTAAAGTAGACAGCCATGTTTGCTTGAGCTCCAGAGTGTGGTTGAACGTTAGCATGTTCAGCATGAAAAAGCTCCTTGGCACGACTTATAGCTAATTCTTCTGCGACATCAACATGCTCACATCCTCCGTAATATCTTCTACCTGGATAGCCTTCTGCATATTTATTTGTCATAATGGAACCTTGTGCTTCCATTACAGCTTTACTCACAAAGTTCTCTGAAGCTATTAATTCTATTTTTCTTCTCTGACGAAGCAACTCATCTTGTATTGCATTATATATTGCTGAGTCTTGTTGTTTTAAATTCATAGATATATCACCTGTCTTTGAGTATTTTACTTTTTATATGTCAATTGGAATTCTCTTTTTTCCTTTTACTGGCTGATAAAACTGTCTGATATAATAGTGTTGCGATAGTAATTGGACCTACCCCACCTGGAACTGGGGTTATCGCACTCGCCTTTTCCAAACAAGACTCAAAATCCACATCTCCTACATTTCCTCCATTATAGCCGGCGTCAATGACAACTGCTCCCTCTTTTATCCAACTTCCTTTAACAAAGTTGGGCTTTCCAACTGCTGCAATAACTATATCAGCAGTTGAGACAATCTGTTCCAAACCTTCTGTATAGGAATGACATATCGTGACAGTAGCATTTGCATTTAGCAATAATGATGCCATAGGTTTTCCTAGGATAGGACTTCTGCCGATTACCACTGCATGTTTTCCTTCTACTTGAATTTTATAATGTTTCAGTAGTTTCATAATTGCCGCTGGTGTACAGGATGGATTTGCATCCATGCCCAGTGCCATATTCCCAAATCCGGTAGTTGTTACTCCGTCTACATCCTTATCTATATGTATTTTATTAAATGCATCTCTTTCATCTAGATGAGAGGGAATTGGGTGTTGTAGCAAGATACCATCTACTTCTTGATCATGATTTAGTTTTCTAATTAGTTCTAATAACTCTTCTTGAGTAGTTTCAGTGTTAAGATGATATGAAATGGAATCGATTCCAACTCTTGCACAAGCTTTTACCTTCATCCTTACATAAGTCTCGGATGAGGGATTGTTACCTACTAATATAGTTGCTAACTTAGGTACTACTTTTGTTCTTGCAAGCTCTTCCTTAATATTTTTCTCTAATATCAATACTATTGGTCTACCTAGTAATAACAAATTATCTCTCCTTTATTATCAATTGCTTTCTAAGAAAAATGCCAGATTAAAGGACTCTTCAACAATGATATGTTAAAGAGTCCTTTTTTTGAATCAATCCCTACTAAAAATATCTCTAGTGTATACCTTATCCTTAACTTCCACTAAATCCTTAGACAATCGATTTGCTACAATGACATCTGATATCTTCTTAAATGCCTCGAAATCATTGACTACTCTTGAGTTATAGAAACGCTCTTCACTTAGGGCAGGCTCATACACAACTACTTCAATTCCTTTTGCTTTGATACGCTTCATAACGCCTTGTATGGCAGACTGTCTAAAGTTATCGGAATCCATCTTCATGGTAAGCCTATAGATACCTACAATCTTTGGGTTTCTTTGAATAATCATTTCGGCAATATGGTCCTTTCGGGTTCTATTTGCATCTACAATAGCCGTCATGATATTATTTGGCACGTCTTCATAGTTAGCCAGCAGCTGTTTCGTATCCTTAGGGAGGCAATACCCACCATATCCAAACGAAGGATTATTATAATGACTGCCTATTCTCGGGTCAAGCCCTACTCCATCAATAATTTGCTGGGTATTCAAATCCCGAATCTCAGCGTAAGAATCCAATTCATTAAAAAAAGCAACCCTCATCGCAAGATAGGTATTTGCAAATAGCTTTATAGCTTCCGCTTCTGTCGAGTTTGTAAATAAGATATCAATATCGTCCTTTACCGCACCCTCCGCTAACAAATTAGCAAACACTTCCGCACGTTCTGACTGTTCACCAACAACAATTCGCGATGGATACAAGTTATCATACAATGCTTTCCCTTCCCTCAAGAACTCCGGGGAAAAGATAATATTTTCCGTCTCGAACTTTTCACGTATCGCTTTGGTATAACCAACTGGCACGGTAGACTTAATCACCATCACCGCATCCGGATTAATCGATAATACATTAGCAATAACAGCCTCTACCGTTCTCGTATTAAAATAATTCTTCTCAGGATCATAATTGGTAGGAGTAGAAATAATCACATACTCAGCATCCTTAAAAGCCTTATAATTATTCGTGGTCGCCGTTAAATTCAACTCTTTTGTAGCCAGAAATTCTTCAATCTCATTATCTATGATTGGAGATTTCTTATTGTTAATCATATCTACTTTTTCTTGAATAACATCTAATGCGATTACTTCGTTGTGTTGGGCTAATAATACAGCATTTGATAATCCTACGTAGCCTGTTCCTGCGATTGTTATCTTCACAAAAATCACATCCTTAGAAACTTTTTTATTAAACGTTTTAGTTCAATTACACGAAAATCAAAACTTGTTCCATAATGGTTTTGAAAATTCTTTAATATTCTTTTATTTATTTTTGGATCAGTTAATGTGCATTTTATTAAATTTTCATTCAATTTAACGTCGTAATGAGACGTAACCCCACTATGTGTTCCCGAACCATCCAACCCAATATTTTTTATTCGTGATTTAACGGGATAGACAGTGAGCAAGTTCTTTTTCCACTGCGAGTAGCACCAACGAATTGCCCATGAATTTATATTCCCTTCCATTTGTGCATCTAACATATTTGCCATGTCCCTACCGCCACGATTAAACTGCTTTCTCAAAGATTTATTTTTTTTAAACTTTTCATAGTCTTCTACAAACCAATCTACTTGACTCCATCTATTTTCCCATGTTGCCCATCCCCAACTGCATCCTCTATATGAATAGTAAATCTCATCCTTATAATTTTCTGGAATTTTGATTGGTATATTATAACCACTAACTGACCAGATTTTTTCTAAATCCTTGTAATACTTTAACGCATCATTCATGTACGTTAAAAAATCAGGAGCGGAAATTAAGTCATCTTCTAAAACGATTACTTCTCCATACTCATTGATAATTTCGCTTACCCCTTCTATTACTGATTTAGCTAGACCTTTATTTAGTTCTGCTTTATTAATAGTAACTGATTTAAAATAATTCTTTTCTCTGATAGAGTCTATATAATCTCGAACTGCTTGTACTTCTACAGAGTTTTCACTTCGTGCTGCATCCGAAAAAATAAAAATATTGGATTCTTTCGCTAATTTATTTGCAGATAGAGCTTCAATAGTTTTTATTGTATGTTGTGGTCGATTGTATACAAAAAGTACAACTGGAGCTAACATTATTGGCCTCCAATATTTTAAATTATAGTTTTCTAATCTTGAATAGGTTTTTAGGTAAAAAAGCTTTAGTAATCATGACACTTGATATTCGGGTCTTTGCAAAAGCGGCTAAAATAATTACATTTGCAAAAATTTGAGCTATAAGAGTTGCAATAGATGCCCCAATTCCTCCATACACTGGAATCATAATATAATTTAACCCCACATTTACTATTAAACCAGCAAAAGTGTATACTAGTGTATACTTTTGCAGATCTTCAATTAATAACCACACTGAACGAGCCGATCCTAATGTTGCAAAAGTACCAGCCCACACACTTATTATTATTATACTCGCTGCACTACTGTATTCATCACCATATAAAACAGACACAATAAAACCAGAAGATAGAATAATAATTACACCAAATACTATACCAGTCCAAGCTACAATTGAATATAATATTTGCATAGCATTCATATAACTTTGTTGGTTCTCTAATTTTTTCTTCATAATAATAGGCTTAAATGACGTAATAATAGCTAATGGAACAAAATACCACATACTTGTAATTTGAGTTGCTGCTGAATATAAACCTAGTTCTTTTTTATCTATTAATAAAGAACCAAGCATTACCTTGTCTATTTGCATGTATAGAGTAACCATAAGCCCTGAAAGAACCAAATACCAACTCTGTGATAGTATTTTTTTTGCATAAAGAAATTTGAATTTCCATTTCGTTTTTGAACTCCTATGTTTGAAATATGCAACAACTAGTGCAATACCAATTATTAATGTATCGGACATATAAATGAGAGCTAGGTGGACTAAACTTCCCTCTAATACCACAAATACAACTTTAAGTATAGCTGAGAAAACATATGCACCCATACGAATTAATGAAGAAATTTTTGATTTTTGGTATGCTTGTATCCAATATTCAATAACCTCTAAAGATTTAAAAATCATGGTAAATGACATAACCAATACAAGTAAATGAACAAGAGTTTCATTGGGGGCGACAAACCGAATAACTATACTAGTAAGCAAAGTTAAAAAAAATCCACCTAAAACCCTTAACAACAAACTTGTAAAAAGTATTGTCCCTTCTTCTTCTTCTTGCTGTACTATTATTTTTACTGATAGTGTTTCTAAACCAAGTGTAGACAAGGCTGTAAATAATGTTACGAAAGCTAACGCATAATTATAAATACCATAATTTTCGGGACCCAAATATCTAGCAACCAATGCCATTACTAAAATACCGATAGCCATTGTAAAAACTTTGTCTCCAACTAGCCAACTTGCATTCTTAATAGTTTTTGCGAGAATAGCATTATCTTTAATTCTCGAAGAAAGTAATACGATTTTATCTTTAATTTTCAATTTCTATTCCTTCTTTTGTAAAATTTCTTCGTATATCTCGAATAAACGTTTGGTGTTGTTTAGTGGATTATGCGTTTGTAATGCATTTTCTCTAGCATTTCCAGAAAATTCTTTAGCCATAATTTCATTTTCGAATATTTCACATACATAGTGTGCTAACATATATGCTGCATCGTGTTGATATAAAAAACCTTCCTCATTATGTTTTAATCTATCAATTACTCCTCCAACATATGATGCAATGCTCGGTACACCAAGAATTTTGGCTTCACTTAGTGAATTCGATTCATTTTCAATTATTGATGGTGATACAAATATATGCGACTTTAAGAAACGCTCACACATCTGTTTTTCTTGAAGAACCCCAGTAAAAGAAATATGATTTATCAAGTTATTTCTTTCTATCAATTCTTCAATATACTTCGCATACGACGATTTTTTAAGTTTATCTTTTAAGGTTTTTGCTACTGTAACATCGGGTCCTGCGATGTACACCTTTGTCTGTGGGTATTTCTTTAAAATAGAGGGTAGCGCCTCGAGCACATGATGTAACCCTTTTATAGGATAAGATGCTTGACTCAAGAATATCGAGTATTTTTCGCAATTTTCATATACCCACTCATGCTTGTAAAATTCTTCCCTTAAAGTTTCATTGCAAAAATGATAGGCAACATTGGGGTTAATCTGAGCAGCGCATGCCTTATCCCACGTTGTTCGACCGATAATATGATTTGCTTTTTGAATTGCTTCGATCTCAAGTAATCCCCTTTTTTCAAACTGTTTTTGTTGAAGGAGAATATTACTACGTTTAACAAAATCTCTGAATGTGAATCTTGTTTGAACTCTTATTGGTATTCCAGCTGTATAATGTTTTGCAATAACGGAAACAAGGCCCTGAATATTAATTACCGTTTTAATTCCCTGTTCCTTACAAATGTTTATCATTGCCAAGGAATGGGCAAACTCCGTCCCGAAAATATGAACAAGGTCCGGCTTTAACTCTAATAGTATATTTTTTAGATATTTGTTTTGACGGACGGATTCCTTGTCCTTAAAATTTATAGCAGGAAAAGAAAAGTAATTAATTTTTTCTCCAGTAAGTTTTTTTATATCTTTTGATTGTGGGTTAGGAAATGCAATTGAAAGTTTTATATTATCCTTTGTTGACAAATTTTTCGATGCTGTTATAAGCCAACCTCCAAGTGGTAGTGGATTTTCATTCATGAGATCACTTGCTTCAGGAAGTGGGATGTTGGCCAGCCATAGAACATTCATATTATTCTCCTTTAGATTCTATTAAGATAGATAGTGACTATTTTTTCTGTTTACTATAGTAAGATAGAATTAAAAACATTATTATCACTACCCAGGTGTGTGTGCTTGTTCCAATCCATCTCATTGGACTTTCAAAGATCATTAAAATAATCATAATATATGCGCCTTTGTAACCAAAGTTATTAGTTTTAAGCATTTTTTTATAGATAACTAACGAGAGTATTCCAAACATTAATGAGCCAAGTATTACCCCTAAATAACCAAAGTCATAAAAAAATGTATATACCATGGTTGGAAAAGCATTATAAATAGCACCTTCATTACTCACTGTAATATAGGTTTGATTATGTTCACTTATATAAGATGCAATAGGATTAATATCAAAACCAACAAATCTCAGAATGAAAATAAATACATCAATGATTCCCCCAAAAAAAGCACCACCGAAAAATATGGAGTCATCATTCATAGCAAGAGGAAGCATATTCTCAAAATATAGATATGGAGCAGTAAAGTATATTATGACGGTAGAAAGTACACCGCCAATTCCTCCGTCAGTTTCAAGTCTTTTTAGAGAGACAAAGACTAGAGATAAAAGAATAGTTATAATAAATACTTGCATTAATAATTTTTTTAGAAACTTTATTTGATTAATTTGCTTTCTGTTAATAAAATAGGCAGCAATAAAAACTATTCCAAATGATATAATTATACTTCTACCACCAGATGAGAAAACATAAAGTATAATGGATAGTATTGTCGCTATGACAACTAGCTTATTATATTTTTTTTGGAAAAACTGTAATGATACAAATATAATGCTAAAAACAATTACTGGAAGAACAAATAAATTATTTATAAGATGATCGTAGCCGCTCATTATTGTTTCTTGTCTAAAGTAATTATACCTTATTGCAATATAACTAACTCCTGACATTAACAATTGTAATGCCTTTACAGATCTAATAGCCAATATTGTTACCACTATTCCAAGTGACACTAACAATAACTTCAAAAATAAATTATTAATTAACTCTTGACTGAATACTTGTTGTTTCTCTTCATTAATATACTTTGGCTGTTGCTTGAAACTTGATTTTTTCAAATAATAAATTAAAGGGAAATTAAATGATAAGATAGCTACTAACATAATAAAGTAAGTATATTCACTAGGAACATATATACCAAAAAAACCAAAATTCGATATAAAAATTGTAATCCCCCACCAAAAATTAAATAAAATAAAAGGACTGTATATTCTTCTATCGATAATTGCCGAAACCATGATTAAAAAAAGACAAATAAAACTAGTTAGAATTGCCATAATTACTCCCTAATTCTTTACTTAGATATCTGTTTATTACCTTGTTTTTGTTTTGTACTATATAATCCTTTAATATTTTGACAAATACTAAAAAGTAAAGCAATTGAATTGAAAATAATATTTATTGACCATACAATAATAAATTTTATCTAAAACATAATTAAAAAGTTGATTTACTTAAAAAATCAATGATTTTATGTGTCTGTTCTTTACTATTTTTTTTACTTATAATAAAATTTTGTGCTCTAGTTCCAAACCTCCCCAATTCTTTTTCGTCATTTCCAACAAGTTTAATAATCTTATCCTTTATTACCTCATTATTAAGTGTATCTACGGTATATAAATAATCGTAATACTCTTTAGGTATACCAACTAATTTTGTTGTAAGGACAGGAGTACCCGATGCCATATATTCAAACATTTTTGAAGGAAATGAATGCTTAGTATAAATATCATCTGGGTTCCTTAGATTTACAAGCAACTTTGCTTTTTTTAGTTTTTCAAATGCTAAGTGTCGTGGCATAAAACCTAGATATTTAATACGTTTATCCAATTCTGCTCTTTTTTTAATTTCATTAGTCATATCACCTTTTCCAATTAACCATAATTCTATTGATTTATCTTCAATTAATTCGAAAACATCGAGTATTTTTGATATTCCAACTTCTTCATTTAAAGTGCCTGCATGGGCTATTGCGTTATTCTTTGGTGAAACAGCATTTAAATTGATTTTTTCACTATTGTATATACCCTCCATAATTAAGTAAGGTCTATTATTTTGGTTAACTACTTTATTCATTTCTTGTGAAAATAAAATATAAGCATTATAACTTTTTTGTAATTTATTCACAAGAAGTAAATACGGTTTAATTAACAATTTCTTGTACAACCTCATATTCTTTATTCTGTGTTTTGAATAAGTAAATAGAGATAAATCAGTAAATGTAACAACTTTTTTAATTGAGAATACCCAACCCATTATTACTATTGCTAAAGAGACAGGTGGGAAATGGCAACTCGAATAAATAAATTTATTTTTTATATGTCTATTCTTTAAGGCCCAACTCATTATTTTAATACAAGCTGATACAAAAAATGACATTTCTCTCATATAAGGGAAATTAATGAATTTTAAATAACTTAAATTCATTTCTTTCTTGTTTCTTCTGTTAAAAATAAAACTAGCCTTCGGAAAATAATCAGTTTGGTGAATACTAACAATATCAATATCTACACGGTTATCTTTTAAAAACTCGTTAGTTAATGCTTTTTCAAACATGTACTGAGCAATAAAGTAAGGTTGTTGCTGTTGTTCCTTTTGAATAAATAATTCATCATCACAAATCTTTCCAAAATATAACATTTTCACTATTTTCACCACTCAATTTTTCCTAGAATAAAATTTAAAGATAGAATACGGGAGTGAATACAAAATTTTCGAATGGATTTCTACCATTTTATCTTTTTTATTTAGAAAATTAATCCATTTACTTAATA
Source organism: Sutcliffiella horikoshii (assembly GCF_019931755.1). Lineage (NCBI taxonomy): Bacteria > Bacillati > Bacillota > Bacilli > Caryophanales > Bacillaceae > Sutcliffiella > Sutcliffiella horikoshii. The sequence goes on from NZ_CP082918.1 coordinate 3,991,418, forward strand.
AGGTAGAAACTTTATATGCAAAAATGACTGGCCTCGGTAAAATACTCAACACACTTTTATTCTCTTTTATTTCTTTCCAAGTACTTGCTTTATCATTAATTTGTACAAATGCTCTAAACCCCGCGTTTGATCCTCTTATTCTAAACCTTGTGTATATCCCGTTTATATATCCTATTGGATATTTCTCTGCTATTTGTTTATAAAAGTCTGTATCTTGTCCATATCTTTTCTCAATTGGAAAACGAATATTATCCTTAAACAAAATGTTTCTTTTTACAACCACACATGAAGTCTGCACTTTAAAGGAAATAAAACAATCTTTATAAACATTACCAGAGTAAATACTGGTATCAATTAACTTTGTTTTTTCTTTTCCTTCCCAAAACATCTCATATGAGTGATGACTCCAATGATAGTTATTTACTTCCATTGCACTTATCTGATCTGTAAGTTTATCCTGTAGCCATATATCATCAGAATCTAAAAAAGCAATATAGTCACCTGAGGATTTTTCAATACCTATATTTCTTGCAGAAGCTGGTCCACCATTTTGCTTGTAAACAAAATTAACACAACAATTATAACTTTTCATTAAATCTGAAATATCTTCATTAGAGCCATCATTAATAACTAGAATTTCTTTATTCTCATAACTTTGGTTCAATACACTATCTATTGCTTCCTTTAGCCATCTCTGACCTGAATAAAATGGAATTACTACACTTACTAGTGGTTGATTCATTCTTTTTCTTTCCTCCAAACAACTCTATTCACATAGTCCGTATAAGATAATATTATTCTAACAACTTTATCAGACACATTAGGCATGCTATAATCCCCAACAAGTCTTAAAGTTCCCGTTTCTTGATTTTCTAAAATCTCTAAGCCTTGTAGAATTCTTTCTTTAGTAAGACCAATCATCATTACCGAGGCTTCTTCCATCGCTTCTGGTCTCTCATGAGCTTGTCTAATATTCAATGCTCTAAACCCAAGTATAGAAGATTCTTCACTAATTGTCCCACTATCACTAAGAACCGCTTTCGCTTTAATTTGAAGCTTTACATAATCATTAAACCCTAATGGTTTCATTGTTTTTACTAATGGATTAAACTTTACTCCTTTAGAATTAATCATATTTCTAGTTCTAGGATGCGTACTCACAATTACAGGCTTTTGATACTTTTCTGCAATTGCATTCAAGCTTTCTATTAGATCTAAGAAATTGGTTTCTGAATTAATATTTTCTTCTCTGTGTGCTGAAACTACAAAATAATTTCCTTCCTCAAGCTCTAGTCTCTCAATTACATCCGATTTCTCAATATCATCTTTTCTAGAGTTGAGGACTTCGAACATTGGACTTCCAGTCTTAATAACTCGGTCTGCAGGGATTCCCTCTCTTAGAAGATACTCCCTTGCTATATCACTATAAGTTAAATTTATGTCAGCAGTATGATCAACAATCTTTCTGTTCGTTTCTTCGGGTACTCTTTGATCAAAACATCTATTCCCTGCTTCCATATGAAAAATTGGAATTTGTCTTCTTTTTGCAGCAATTGCACATAAACAACTATTAGTATCACCAAGGACCAAGACAGCATCTGGATTTACTTCTTCCATAATAGGATCAATCTTAACAAGAATGTTGCCTATAGTTTCTACTGCAGTTCCAGTCGCTGCATTAAGAAAATAATCCGGCTTTTTTAAATTAAAATCATTAAAGAACACTTCGTTTAGCTCATAATCATAATTTTGTCCTGTATGAACAAGAGTGTGTTCTATTGCCTTTGATTTTTCTAATTTATTTAAGACAGCCGATAGTCTAATAATCTCTGGTCTAGTACCGACTACAGTCATGACTTTTAATTTCTTCATTTAATTATACCTCCATGAAATAGGTGTCTGGTTTCGCTGGATTAAAGTACTCATTCGCCCACATAATTGTAACCATATCAGAATCACCGAGATTCTCAATATTATGTGTGTAGCCCGTAGGAATATCTACGACTTCCAACTTATCTCCACTAACAAAGTATTCCAGAATTTCATCTTTATCAATTTTTCTAAATCGAATAACTCCATTCCCACTTACCACAAGGAACTTCTCATTCTTTGTATGGTGCCAATGATTGCCCTTTGTTATTCCAGGCTTAGATATATTTACTGAAACCTGCCCTCTATCTTGTGTTTTTATAAATTCAGTGAAAGACCCTCTTTGATCTACATTCATCTTAAGGTCATAACTAAACTTATCTTTTGGCAAGTAGCTTAAGTAAGTACTGTATAATTTTTTGGTGAAAGAGTCGGACATATTAGGAATTGAGCGTTCATCACGACTACTTTTGAATGAGTAAATCAAATCAACAATTTCTCCAAGTGTAATCTTGTGTACGACTGGAACTTTGCAATAATCTCCAATTATATTTGCCTTTCTATTTAGAGCATTTATGAATTCTTCTACTACATTATCAATATATACTAAGTTCATTAGAACACTAGGATCGTTAACGTTAATTGGTAGTTCGTGAGCAACATTGTAACAAAATGTAGCTACTGCACTATTATAATTTGGTTTACACCATTTTCCAAATATATTAGGAAGACGGTAAACAAATACTGTGGACCCTGTTTCTTTCCTATATTCAAAAAGCAAATCTTCGCCAGCTTTTTTACTTTTACCATATGGATTACTTAGTTCAGCTTGAATAGAAGAAGAAATTAATATTGGACAAGTATTTTGGTGCTCTTTTAACTTTTTCAGTAGTGTCGAAGTAAACCCATAATTACCATCCATAAATTCAGACTGATCCTTAGGACGATTTACTCCAGCAAGATGAAACACAAAATCAGCTTCTTTACAGTATTCATCAAGTAATGAAGGGTCTGTTTTTCTACTGTATTCAAAAATATATCCATAATTTCGGTTTTTTAGTTCTGCGATTAGGTTTTTCCCCACAAAGCCTTTTGCGCCAGTAACAAGTATTTTCATTATTTGTTCCAGCCTTTCAGCTCTTCACGAACATAATCAAGCATTAATAACTTATCTTTAATGGCTTCTATTGATAACCTGTCAGTATTATGTGAATTATACTCATCTTCAGAAGATAATTTCTGATCACCTTCTACAAAGTATTTATCATAGTTTAGATCTCGCTTGTCAGCAGGAACACGGTAAAACCCTCCCATATCTTGTGCGACTACATGTTCCTCTCTAGTTAGAAGAGTTTCATATAACTTTTCACCGTGTCGGGTACCTATTACCTTTATTTCATTATCAACATTAAACAATTCCGTTAACGCTTTCGCTAACTCGCCAATAGTCGATGCTGGGGATTTCTGGACCATAATATCACCCGCCTCGGCATTTTCAAATGCGAATACTACTAGTTCTACTGCTTCCTCTAAACTCATTAAGAATCTAGTCATACTTGGATCAGTAACTGTTAATGGTTGTCCGTTTTTTATTTGTTCAATAAATAGAGGGATTACGGAACCTCTTGACGCCATTACGTTTCCATATCGAGTTCCACAGATAAGCGTTTTACTCGAATCTACAGTATTTGACTTTGCAACAAATACTTTTTCCATCATTGCTTTTGAGATACCCATTGCATTAATAGGATAAGCTGCTTTATCAGTAGACAAACAAATAACTTTTTTTACGTTATTTTCAATAGCAGCAGTTAGAACATTTTCCGTACCAATCACATTTGTTTTTACAGCTTCTAATGGGAAGAACTCACAGGAAGGTACCTGTTTAAGTGCAGCAGCATGAAAGATGTAATCAACACCATACATTGCATTTTTTACACTAGCTAAATCACGTACATCCCCTAAATAAAATTTAAGTTTTTCGTTTTTATAAAGCTTTCTCATATCATCTTGCTTCTTTTCATCTCTTGAGAATATACGAATTTCTCTTATATCCGTATCTAAAAATCTTTTCATAACTGCATTTCCGAATGAACCTGTACCACCTGTTATTAATAAAGTTTTATCTTTAAACATATTTAGCCCTCCAGTATTTCTTTCATCAAATATACATATTGTTGAGTACAATGTTCTTTAGTATACTTTTTAAGGAAAACATCCCTACAATTACCGCCCATAATTTTACATTTTTCCTTATCATCACGAAGTTCTTTAATTGAATTTATTAATTTCGGGGTTTCCCCAACTTCCATGGCATAACCCGCATTATTTTCTGTTAAGTCCTTCGCTATATCAGAATCCTCTCCCATAATGGCTATAACAGGTTTGCTAGCCATCATATAACTATATGTTTTACTAGGAACAGCTAAGCCAGTTAACCCTTTTACCAAACTTACTATGAAACAATCACTAATATTAAGTGCATCCTGAAAATCTTGACCATGTAAAAAATCAAATATACTTACATTATCTAATTTTTCTTTTAGTACTATCCCCTTCAAGATATCCATCTTATTTCCGTGTCCAGCAAATACAAATTGAACCTTCCTATCATCTTTGAAGTGGCGAATTGCATTCACTAACGTATCAAGATCCTGACATATACCCATATTCCCAAAATAGGAGACTATGAGGTTGTCATCTTCTTTTATTGAACGAAACAACTTGTTTTCTAAAGCATCTTTAGAATCAGAAATCCCTCTATCTTCATACCAATTTGGTATTACTTCAACTTGCTGTTCAGATAACTTTGTTCTATGTTTAAGTAGATATGCTTTCATCTCATTTGATAAAGCTACTACTTTATTTACATGTTTAAATACACCCATGTTAACTAATTTCATTGTTTTACTTATAATGCTATGTTCCCTAATACTATTAGTAATATGAGCCATCTCTGGATATACATCGTAGCTTATGAATACAACCTTAGTATTAAAAAGCTTAGAAGCTAGAACTGCTATTAGTGGTAATACTGGTGGATTAGAATAAACAACTACTACCCTATACTTTCTTAATTCATTTAGGCGTAATGCAGCTGAGAGAGTGAAAGAAAAGTAGTTAATCAATCTTCCAACAATATTACTACGTTTTAGTTGAATATATTTTAATCTTTTGATCTCAATGCCTTTATGACTTTCTTTCAACGGGACATTATTTTTAAGACTATATTCTTCAGGATAACCCACTAACGCGCCAACAGAAAATCCTGCTTTCTCAAGTGCTTCTGCAGTATCAAAAGGTAGTGTTGCAGACGAAACATATTCAGGATAAAAATACTGACATAAAAATAAGACATCTTTCTTTTTATTCATTTTATTACTCCCTACCTTCAGTACTCATAACTGATTCCTTAAAAGATACAGTCTCATAATCTAATCTCTTATTATTCAGCAAAGTCCCTGGACTACCTGGCAACTCTCTGTCATAAACTAAAGAGCCAAAGACTTTTCTAAATGTTTCTGACCGTTTAAGGCCTAATATTATAGCCCAATTAATAATGCTCGTTACTCTCAAAGGTTTCCCATGAGCATCTGCAATAGATTTTACTAATTTAGTGGAACTTATATAATCTTTGTTTTGCGGAAAGAATAATCCATCAACCTCGTATTTGATTAATAACCTAAGGAATTCAGATAAATTATCAATATAGATCATGCTTCGCGCATTAACTGTATTAGGAAAGAATGGTGCTTTTAAAGCCAAAGTTGCTAGTCTACTATAGTTACCAGGACAATTCTTGCCATAAACTATTGGTGGTCTTAGAATGGATATGCGGAAGTTATGATCTCTTAGCTTTTCAAGTAACTGTTCCGCTTCATATTTCGACTTTGCGTAAGGTGTCTTTGGTACAGGGACTGTAGTATTTTTTATATGTCCTGTTTCCGTACCATAAACCCCCATAGTACTTAAGAAGATGAACTGCTTAACTCCTTCTTTTTTTGCTTTTTCAGCTAGTTCTATAGTAAGGTCTCTATTAATCTTATAGTATTGATCTGAATTATTTTCTTTCACATGAACAATAGCTGCCGTATGAAATATTACATCATACTCTTTAAATGTGCCTTCCTTCCATCGATTATCTCTTACACTCAAAGTTTCTACTATGTATTCATTTGGATATTGAGAAACCCAACTTTTAAAGGAGGTACCTATATAGCTATTCGCTCCTGTTACTAGAATCTTCTTCAATGGAAACAGCCTCCTCTTTTGTAGCTGCCACTTCATTGTATTCATGTTTAATATTGACTAAACTCTTGTCAAGGTATCTATCTTCCCCTAGCACAACTACTCCAATTGTTCTCATGATAATCTTTAAATCAAGCCATAAGCTATAGTTTTCTATATAATAAACATCCAGCTTGTACCTATCTTTTAAAGATAAATGAATATTTCCGCTCACTTGTGCTAAACCTGTCATACCAGGTCTCATGTCTAGTCTTTTAGAAATTTCATCATCATAATCCACAAGGGAAGCAATTCTCTCAGGCCTTGGACCGACAAGACTCATTTCCCCTTTTAGTACATTTAATATTTGGGGAATTTCATCAAGTTTAGATCTTCTCAAAAACTTTCCAATATAAGTGATTCTGTCATCATCTTTCTTAACTTCTTGACCCTTAACCATTACATCTGACCCTGGTTTCATTGTTCGATATTTATATACTTTAAATATTTGTTTATTGAGTCCTGGTCGATCTTGCAAGAAAAATATGGGTCCTTTTGAAGTTACTTTAACTAAAATCGCAATCGTTACCCATATTAGTAGAAAAGGAATTAACACAACCAATGAGATTACAATATCCATCGTTCTCTTTATAGATCTTTGAATCTTTTTCCCTTCCATTACAATCCCTCTATCTCATAATCTATTAATTTCAAATAACCGTCGCTAAGTTCTATTTCTCCATCAGTATCGCTTGTTTTACCTGACCAAATTCTAATAGTTTTATCTCCATCTTTGTAAAATGCACCTGGATACGGGTGTGTAACAGCTCTAATCAATTTATCTGCTTCATCTACAGTCATGTTACTTAGGATTTCGCCATCTTCAGGCTTTCTTCCAGGCCATTCAGTAGCAACAATATTATTTTGCTTTGTTAGTGTAATGTTATTATTAACAATATCTTCCCAATACTTTGCTATAAGTGTAATATGCATATCGTCAACTTTTTGATAGAGCTCTGTAGCTGTTGTAGTTTGATCCAGTTCTATTACCCCTTGGCCAATAATGTCACCAGTATCAACACCTTGATCTAACTTAAACATCGTTACACCTGTTTCATCTAAGCCTTTAATAATTGCCCAGGGTATTGCTGCTCGTCCCCTACCAGTAGGTAATAATGTAGGGTGCATACCAATACAGCCATAGGTAGGTGCTTCAAGAACTTCCTTTTTGGCTATTTGTGACCAACCGATAATGAATAGCCAATCTATTTGGTGATCTTTTAATGCTTGAAGTACATTCTGATCATTAATATTATTGATTTTTAGTAATGGTGCATCATGCTTAGTTGCAACCTCATCCAAATAGATTCTTCCCGACTTATTCCTTGCTTTCTCATCATGAAGAGTGATGAGTAAATCTAAGTTGCCACCTACGCGGTATATTTCTTCAATGCAACTAAGTCCTAACTGGACACATGTCGCAAATGCTATTTTTTTCTTCAATTTACCTCATCCTTTCATTAGAGTCCTCTTCTTAATACACTTTCAAATGCCTCTGCATATATCATTCCCGCTTGTCCACCTCGGTATGCAGCTAGTCCTTTTATTGCCTCATTACTTCTTGGATGTGGAAAATCCCTCATCACACCACGGTACTGTGCTAACGCAGCTATTTTCTTATCAACACTCTCTTCTCCCACTTCAACAAATGTATTTGGAGAGAATTGATTCATGGATTTGTTTAGCCCCCATTCTGTAGACGAAGGCACTTCCATAAACAATAATTCTTTTAGTGGCTTAACATCACTTCGGCGCTGGAATAACCTTGCTGCAGCCTGACATGCTAGTGATGTATGTAAGTGATCGTTATTTAAATCTGCAGGATGATGCGTGAAAATCACATCTGCATTCGTTTCTATAATTGCTTTTTCAATAAATTGTACAAGCTTTAAATGCGGTACCATATTAAACTCAATATTTGGGAAATCTCCATAAATTACTTTATCTACACCGATAATCTCCATAGAACTATCTACATCTGCATACAACTCTTCAGTACTTGGACGGTGGTTTCTCGCATTCACATCACCTGAAAGAATACAAACATTCACAGAGTGACCTTCCTGTGCAAGCTTGTACATGGTAGCTCCTGCGCCTAACACTTCATCATCTGGATGTGCAATTACAACTAAATATGACATTTGATTTACCTCACTTCTATTTCTTTTAGTAGCTTAGTACTTATTCGGAATACATAATCCAACGAACTACTAATCTACCAAAACATAAAAAAACAGGGCATTTAACCCCACCTCACACCACACCATTGATAACTCCTCGTATCTAAGGTGGGGATTCCCCCCACCCACAGTGCAACCGAGTGCCTCCATTGATAAAGGTAAGGAGACATTACCTTGTTATTACTTCCTTCACTTATACACTTGTATTAGCCTTTTCCAACAACTGTTCCATATACATTAGAATTTGCTCTCGTAAATCCTCTCGCTCCAAAGCAAAATCCAACTGGGCCTTTATGAACCCAAACTTATCACCAACATCATGACGTACTCCACTGAATTCATAAGCAACGACCATCTGTTTTTCGTTTAATTCTTTAATTGCATCTGTAAGCTGAATTTCTCCGCCAGCACCAGGTGCTTGTGTTTCCAAAATGTCGAATATCTCAGGGCGAAGTATGTATCTCCCCATGATGGCATGATTAGATGGTGCATCTTCCATCTTTGGTTTTTCTACTAAGCTATCAATATGGAAGCAATGCTCATCAATTTCACCGTTCTTCTTAGAGATAACGCCATACTTGGATACATCCTCTATCGGTACTTGTTGTACACCTAAAACGGAAGAGTTAAAACGGTCGTATACTTCAATCAATTGCTTCAAACATGGTTTCTCTGGGGAGTAAACAATATCGTCTCCCAGCAATACCGCAAATGGCTCGTCTCCGATAAAGCGTTTTGCACATCCAATTGCATGTCCAAGCCCAAGTGGTTCTTTTTGACGGATGTAATGAATGTTTGCAAGTTTGGAGATTTCTTGGATTTCTTCTAGCTGTTCAAACTTACCTTTTTTCGCTAATGTCTCTTCTAGCTCATATGACTTATCAAAATGATCTTCAATTGCACGCTTGCCACGTCCGCTTACAATGATGATATCTTCAATTCCTGAAGCCACCGCTTCTTCAATGATGAATTGGATGGTAGGCTTGTCTACAATTGGAAGCATCTCTTTTGGCTGAGCCTTTGTCGCAGGAAGGAATCTCGTGCCTAATCCTGCAGCTGGAATAATTGCTTTTCTTACTTTTTGCACCTCTTCATCCTCCTCTTAAACCGAAACTTTTCTTTTATATAAGTGCTTTAAATCATCTTCTTTGTTATTCGCAACAGAAAGTAGATATTTTCTTAATTCAGGTTCACTCATCGTTTCGAAGTTTGTTAAGAAGTAACTTAATATTTCTTCCTCTTTTAATGGTGCTTTCCCAATATGAATCTTAGGGAAGATATCCGCTTTATGGATTTCATTTTCGTTTAGTAGTTCTTCATACATTTTCTCTCCTGGTCTGATACCGGAGTAGTTAATCCCAATCTCTTCAATCGAATAGCCGGAAAGAGTGATAAGATTTTTTGCCAGATCGACTATTTTGACCGGTTCGCCCATATCTAAGACGAATACCTCTCCGCCTCGCGCTAGAGTACCTGCCTGTATTACTAATCTTGAAGCTTCTGGTATAGTCATGAAATAGCGGGTCATATCGGGATGAGTTACCGTTACCGGACCTCCAGCTTGAATTTGTTTTTTAAATAGAGGGATTACACTTCCTCTACTCCCAAGTACATTCCCAAAGCGAACGGCTACAAATTTTGTTTTGCTTTCCTGTGCGAGCAGCTGAACGACCATTTCGGCAAATCGTTTCGTAGATCCCATAATATTAGTAGGGTTCACTGCTTTGTCGGAAGAAACGAGCACAAATGTGTTTACTCCGAATGTATCCGCCGCCTCTGCCACATTTTTAGAACCAAAGATGTTGTTCTTAACTGCTTCTTCTGGGTTGCGTTCCATCAATGGCACATGCTTATGTGCTGCTGCATGGTAAACTACATCCGGCATATACTTTTCCATAATGTTGAAGATTTTGCTTCTATCTTGTATGTCTGCAATTTCAGTAAAGATGTTAATAGTTGTATCGTATTTTGCACGAAGTTCTAACTCAATAGAATAAATGCTGTTCTCACCATGACCGAGCAATATTAGGTTTTCAGGTGTGAAGTTTGATATCTGACGACAGATTTCTGACCCTATGGATCCCCCTGCTCCTGTTACAAGGACTGTTTTTCCTGTAATGGATTCTGAGATACTTTCCATATCTAATTTTACTGGGTCTCTTCCAAGAAGGTCTTCCACTTCCACGTCACGGAATTCATTAACGGATATTTTTCCGGACATGAGATCCTCTAGCATCGGTATGATTTTTGTTTTGGCATCTGTTTTTACGCATTCTTGATAGATGGTATTGATGTCTTTCTTACCGAGTGACGGGATCGCAATGATAATATTTTCTATTTCTAGCTTAGATACTATTGTTTCAATATCTTTCACACTACCGAGTACTGGAATCCCCAATACTTGAAGTTTATGTTTCTTTTCATCGTCATCCACAAAAGCAACTGGCAATAACTCAGCTTCTCTATTTTGCAGCAATTGCCTTGCCACCATGCTACCTGCAGCTCCAGCACCTACAATTAATGTACGTTTCTTATCGGTAGACTTTTTATAATAGAAGTCGCGATAGACTCTCCAGGAAAATCTGGAACCTCCGATAAAAATCATGTGGAGCATCCATGTGATTATCAACGCTCTTCCATACACATTGCCAACTACCAACAACTGTACAAACCCAGTTACTGCGACTGAATAAGTAACAGCTTTCAGAATTCCCATTAATTCACCGATGCTAGCGTATTCCCATGCTTTATGGTAAAGCTTGTATGTATAAGCAAATAAATGATGCCAAATGATTAGTGACAAAGAGCTTAATAGTAATGTTTGGGAACTAAAGATGTTGGTATCCGGGATCAACATCCAGAAACTCACATAAATAGAAGACAGGACAATTAGGGAATCAACTAAAATTAGGAATGAAAGCCGTTTTTTATACGTCAAGGTGGAACCTCCTTTTTATTTGTATTTTTTTGTAAATTTAATAGGTTAAAAGTAACTAAAAAATCATAAAAAGAAGAGGAATAGCCCTTTTTGGCTATTTCCCTCCATAATAATAGTAGAGTGCACCGTCCGATTTCTTTTTACCATTTAACACAACGCCTAGTAGTTTAGCTTGTGCTGAATCTAATAATTCTTTGGCTTTTTGTGCATTATCTTTTTCTGTTGCTCCACTTGCCACAACCATGATGGTTCCATCGCACTTGTTTGCTAAGATTTGCGCATCTGTTACTGCAAGTACAGGAGGAGTATCAAAAATTACCATATCATACTGCAGATACGAAGCAGCCAGCATCTCTTCTAGTGCCTTAGAGCTTAATAATTCAGCAGGGTTTGGTGGGATTGGACCACTTGTTAGGATATCCAGGTTGTCAATTCTTGTGGTGTTGATAGTTTCGCGTAATAGTGACTGTCTTGTGAGGACAGTTGTTAATCCTGTTACGTTATTCTGTTGGAAAGTGTAATGTGCTGTAGGTTTACGCAGGTCAGCATCGATGAATAAAACCTTCTTGCCTTGTTGCGCAAATACTACCGCCATATTACTTGCGGTTGTGGACTTCCCTTCAGATGGACCTGAGGATGTCACCATGATGGAGCGCAGGTTCTTGTCCACAGATGAGAACTGGATGTTCGTTCTTATGGTTCTGTATTGTTCAGAGATCGGGGACTTCGGCAATTTGTCTGCAATCAAGTGACGACTAGTTGTAGCACTTGATTTTTGTTTTTTCTTTAAGTTCTTAAGAGCCAACGGTCTCACCTCTCGTTCTTGTAGCTTTTCTCGCAATTTTTTGTGCTTCTTGAATATCTTTATCATCTATTAGAACTACCGTTCCTAGAACAGGAAGACCTAATAGTTTTTCAATGTCTTGTTCTGTTTTCACTGTGTTGTCTAAGAATTCTAGTAAGAAAGCTAGACCTACACCCGCCATCAATCCAACTACAAATGCAATGGCCATATTCAATACTGGCTGAGGCTTGACTGGTGAAGGATTTTCTCCAACTTGAGCTGCAGCTAAGATATTTACATTATCCACATTCATGATGGAAACGACTTGCTTTTGGAAAACTTCCGCTGTTTTATTAGCGATATTTGCTGCCATAACAGGATCCGTACTTTCCACTGTTAACGTTAATACTTGAGAGTTTTGAACGCTTCCAACTGTAATCATATTGTTTAGTTCAGATGAATTATAAGCACCGTTTAACTCTTCACTTACTAGATCAAGGACTGCTGCACTTTTGATAATGACATTATATGTATTAATCAACTGTATATTGGCTTGAATGTCGCCTGTATTATAGGCGGCTTGATCTGTCTTTTCTTGATTTACCAATAACTGAGTAGAAGATTGGTAGACTGGCGTTAATAAAAAGTAGCTCACAAGTCCGCTAGCCGTGGTTAGTACAACCGTAATGAGGACAATGAGCGAAAGACGTTTCTTTATCGTGTGAAATAATTCTTTGAGACTGATAGTTTCTTCCATGTTAACCTCCGAAATTTACTCGTTACTGGTAAAGTTTATTTTTTCTACAAATTTATTCTTTTATTTCCATACTGAACTATTATAGGGCAATTTCTAACATATATCTACATAATAATTGTAATTTATCTGTAATAAAAGAGGAATTTCTTTCAAATCGTCATAAAGCCCTGTGTAAATATTTACAATTATATCGACTTTTGTCGAATGAAATGGGTATTTTGTCGAATATATTAGAACATTGGGTTATTTGTATATATTTGGATTATGCATTGTGTGAAGTTTGGGGGTTATTTATGATTTTAAAGAAAGAAGTAGAATTAAAAAGTGGTTAATTGTTGGTGGAATATTTTGTCGTGAGTTACTAAAGGTTGTGAACTAAGCAACTAGAACTTCGCGTCTCTTTACTAGAAACCCGAAGGGTTGCTTAAACACACAATAAAAGGGACAGTTTGCACTGCCCCCGTTTTATGAAAGAGATTACTGCTGGTCTTCTTCCTCTTCCATTTCCATATCTTCTTCCATGTTCTCTTCGTCTTGCTCCATGTCTTCTTCCATGTTGTTCTCATCTTCCATTTCAGGATCTGCAGGTTCTTCCATTGGTGGCTCTTCTTCTGGCGGAGGAACATCCTGATTGTTTGCTGCACATCCTGTAATTAGCATCGCTGCTAAAGCAGTACCAGTTAATTTCAATAACCATTTGCTGTTCATATAAACCTTCTCCTTTCGTAAATGGAATTTCAAGACCTGTTTAGCTCATGTTGCTTGGTCCCTTTTTATATTCCCCATTTTTTGAGAAAGCTTACATGTTATTTACAAATTTCTTCAAATTACTGCTTTGGTCCTAGCGCAAACATCATTTCCAGTTCACAAACAAGTTGTCCGTCAACCGTCGCAACTCCCTTGCCCTTCCCGATGCTGCCGCGTACACGAGTCATTTCGACCTCCAGGCGAAGCTGGTCCCCAGGAACTACTTGTTTCTTAAAGCGACAGTTGTCGATACCAGTGAAGAATGCAAGGCGTCCTTTGTTTTCTTCTTTTTTTAGCATTGCTACTGCTCCAACTTGGGCTAATGCTTCAACAATAAGTACACCAGGCATTACCGGGAACTCAGGGAAATGTCCGTTGAAGAACTCTTCGTTAGCTGTTACGTTTTTGATGCCAATCGCACGTTGTCCTTCTTCGATTTCAACGATTCTGTCTATCAAAAGGAACGGATATCTATGTGGAATGATCGCTTTAATTTCATTAATTTCAAGCATGTTTTTATGACCTCCTACTAATAGTTACTTATAATTATATAGGAAGGCATAAAAAATAGGAAGTCCTTTGTCGGACTCCCTTATTCTTTGTTAACCAGATCGAGAATATGCTGCCAAGTTTCTTTGTTGAGTACATCCATCGGATTGCCGCCACCTAGCACCCCATACCCGAACATCGCCCCAGCAACTACCGCCACTGCCATGACAACTACCATTATGATTAAGCGTAGCCATATTGGGATAAGTCGGATTCGAAACTTATATTTTTTGGGACGTTCTTCTGTTGCACTTACTTCTTCTTGTTGACTTGCTTTATTTTTTTGAGCTTTGCGCAACTCTTCCCTGGATAAGCTCTTTTTGCCTGTTTCTTGCTCCATTGCGCAACCTCTCCTTTTTCTTGGATTTCCTAAACGATTATGATTTCAATCCGTTTACAAGTCCCATCATCTGGTCTGCAAACTGGACAGATTTAGCATTAAATTGATACGAACGTTGCATTAACGTCAGCTCCGTCATTTCTGAAGCAAGGTCAACGTTGGACTGCTCCAACACACCTTGCTGCATGCGGATATCCTGACGCGCTCCACCTTGTATGTATCCTACCACGGCTTCCGGGTCGGCAACATTTGCTAGAGGAAGCGCATAAAGAGAACCTGGTCTCGCCTCAAGCATCTGCGGTCTAATCACCTCTGCCATCCCAAGCTCACGTGCAATGGCTTGTCCATCTGTCATAATGGCAGAAAGAATGCCGCTTTCCTGAAGTTTGACTTCCTTCACATTTTCCGGCAGGATGATTGGCTGCTCGTCACTATCCAGCACCGGATGTCCTTCAGAAGTAACAAGCATTACTTCTGCATTATTGATTGGCGACAAATAGAATACACCATTTCGTGTAAATTGTGTACTAGTTTGCCCATTTTGCGTAACTTGAACCGTAAAGAACTGATCTTCCTTTGTCAGTGCAAAGTCTAACATACGATCCGTCGCTTTCATAGGTCCTTGGGTTAAGTGAAGCTGTGTTTTACTTAATCCTGACCCAGAGCCAACTCTAATGCCTAGCTCAGATTGACGGGCCGTTTGGTTATCATATTGTGATAGTGGCTGGTTATTCGATTGTTGGGCAAGTAACTCTTGAAAGGAAGCACTTCTCTGTTTATATCCAACTGTATCCACATTCGCCACATTGTGTGAGATTAAGTCCAATTGTTTTTGTAGCTGATTCATCGTATTTGTTGCATTTAGCATGATTCTATTCATTTATTTTCTCCCTCCGTTAAGGGCTTTTTAGTTGATGCGACCAATTTCATTTGCTGCTTTTTGCATGCTCATATCATAGGCTTGAATTACCTTCTGATTGGCTTCAAATGCTCTGTAGGCGGCAGTCATATCACTCATCGCTTGGGCGGTGTCTACATTGGATCGTTCAATATGACCTTGTGAAATGGAATAGTCCACTCCAGGTGCTCCTGCTGCATTTTGAAGAGGAGGAACATCTTCTGCAGTTCTGTATAGGCCGTTACCTTCTCTAACAAGCTCATCTGGGTTATTGGCAAGTGCTATTCCAAGACGCGTATTTCGAATATCGCCTTCAAGAATCGTGCCGTCTTGCTGAACAAGCATTGAGCGTGACCTTATCTGAATACGGTTTTCATTTTCATCCAACACGTAAAGACCGCTATTTGTTGTTAAGTAGCCATCAGGATCAATGGAGAAGTTTCCGTTCCTTGTATAGCGCGGGGTGCCATCTACTTGCTCCACCGTGAAATAAACCGAAGCATTCTCGGGAAGGTTTTGGTTTAGGATTGCAAGATCTGTATCATTTCCGGTAGGACGCAAGTCACCCTGTGTATGTTTAGGCTTCGTTTCTTGCAAGTACACACCAGTACTAAGTCGTACTGGATTATTCGGATTCGACATAGGACTGAATGTTTTCGTACCGTTTGCTTGCTCCATTCGTTGTAAGAGTAAATCAGGGAAAGATCTTAATGAACCTTGATCCGCTTTATAACCAGGCGTATTGGCATTTGCCAGATTGTTCGACATCATTTCCATGCGGCGCTGCTGAGAAATCATCCCCGCTGTAGCAGTATAGAATCCACGTAACACTCGACTTCACCTCAAATTTTATAACGTACAGATTTTTCTAATTTCTATTATAGTACAAATGTGAGTTTGTCGATATATGTAATTTTATGATTATTGGATTTTTTTAGGAATAACTTATACGCGGCAAGAAAAAAAGCCCGCTTCCATCACTGGTAGGGGCTTAATTCCTGCATTTCATTCAGTTTTTGTCTATGATAGTTGAGTTTATTAATTAAATTCTTTCGTAATGTTTCATCCAAACAATCGTCAATTAATATTTCATGATAACTCACTCTGTAAGAATGCCATTGCCTCAAAATTCTTTGGTACATGTTCTGATGCACCTCCAGGGTTTTGTGATGTATTCTTTCTATACCCTTCGTGGAGGATTTCTAACATGAGTGGGTAGTACTCAGGGTAGACTCTAAATTATTTTTTCAAAACAGCGAAGAGTTCCTTTTTCAGAATAGGGGCCATCGTCCTAGCATATGTTGCTGTGATGTGGTGTTTGTCTCTATAGACCAGCACATTACCTTTAACCGGTTTGCAATAGTCCTCATCACACAAGTAATCCGTCAGATCCACATAGTGCACATTAGCTGGTACGTCCTCCAATTTACTGAACGGACTTTCAGAAGGCAGTGCCTTTTCCCTCTCTTGCGCGCATTCTAAGGAATCTTCCCCCTTTTCCTCCACACAAGACGGAACATCAAATTCAAACCATGCATTGTCTCTTAGTGCGAATACAGAGATGTCCGCTTCATTTAAAGTTTCCCACTGTTGTACAAACCCTTGTGGTACTTCTGCTTTTCGACCAACATCTGCTGTCGTAAACACAAGATCCGGTTTGGTTGATATTAGTGTCTGAATCAATTCCTTGTTCCACTCATAACAAGATTCAGATGTAGCTGCATTCACTTCTTCAGCAGTAAAACGACAAGCACTTTTCGTGTAATTGATAACCTTAATCTTTTCTTCTTGGGCAAATTCTTCAAGTGCTGGCAGCCATTGTGCTGAATGAGATCCACCAACAAGAGCCACTGTATATTCAGCGTTATCAGTTTCTCCATACTCACATGCTATTACTTCCGAGTCCGATAAAGACTGATGACACTCGTCCTCATAAACCTTTGGAAGATCGTTCTGTGCCTGTAGTGGTGTTGGCAAGACTGGGACATCTTCTTGGACATTAGTTGCGAAGACCTCAAGCGCACCAGGGTATTCCTCGTTCTCTACCAGGTTGGCAAGTTCCGCTTCTGCCTTTGAGATTTGATTTGCCCAAAGTGACGCCGTCAACACAACTGGCACCATGCAAGCGAAGACTACTGATCCACGCTTCCACTTTGGACTTTCTTTTTTCATGGAACGGATCGGTTTTTCAATCAGGTCGGTTGTAATGTATGACAAGATTATTGAGGCAATGATAATAATTAATCCATCTAGCAATGGAACTGCCTCTTTGCCTGAGATAATGAAATAAAAGACCAAGATTGGCCAGTGCCATAGGTAAAGGGCATAAGAAAGGTTACCGAGTTTTGCTAATGGCTTTAGGCTTAGGAATCTGTGGACTCCCAAAGTTCCTCCGTTATTGCCGGCCAAGATGATAAAGATGGCTGCAATGGTTGGCCAAAGTGCAGCGTATCCTGGGAATATGGTGGATACTTGAAGGATAATACCACATAAGACAATGGCAAGTAAGCCAATCCAGCCGATAATAAAGCTTATGGATTTGCGTAAGACGATCTGCGAGCCAAGTACAGCGACTATACCGCCAAGTGCGAACTCCCATACACGCGTAAAAGTGTGGAAATAGGCAAGTGCCTGGTTGGTAGATGTGAGATAGATGGAATAGGTTAGGGATGCTGTGAAAACTGTTAGTAGTACAGTTGTGAGCGTCGTTTTGAGTTTCATGTTAAATAATTTGCGCATGATTAGTGCCAGTCCGAATACAACGGTTGGCCAGAGCAGATAGAATTGTCCTTGGATGGACATTGCCCAGAAGTGTTGGACCGGGCTTGCTTGGTTATTCTGCGCCAAATAATCAACTGCGTTGAAGGCTAGTTGCCAGTTTTGATAATAGAAAGCTGATGCAAATATTTCTTGGAGCGTCTGTGCCCACTGAACCTGGGGGAGCCAGAGCATACTTGCTACTGTCACGACAAGCAACACAAAGAAGGCTGCCGGAAACAGGCGTTTTGTAAGGCCTAAGATGAAGTCTATTATGTCGATTTTTCCTTCTCTTTGTACCCTACCTAGTAAGGATGTGGTGATAAGGAAACCAGAGACAACAAAGAAGACATCGACTCCCCCAGAGACGTTGCCGAGCCAAATGTGATAGATTGCGACCAAGAGCGCTGCGATTGCGCGAAGCCCTTCTATTTCGGTGCGGAAGCGTTTTTTGGTTGGTGTTAGTGATTGGTTGATGGATGACATGGTGGTGCTCCTTTTTATGGGACAATTATTGGTTGGTATGTTGTCATGGATTATGATAACGGAGATTTTTTGGGGTGTAAACTGGTAAGTCGTTTGGTGGTTGGTTTAAACATTGAAGAGCGTGAAGGGGTCAGTCCCCCGCAAGAGGGATTTAGTTTTTAAAAGGAGTTTTTAAAGGGGGACAGACCCCTGAGTTGTTGCTTTTGATATTGTATTTTTCAAAGCAAAAGGAGCTGCCCTTTCGGGGTGCTCCTTTTGTGGTTGTTTTTAATTTTTAGGCGAAGCTTTTGGATGGTAGGCGGTCGATGTGGTCGAGCATGATACCTGTTCCGATTGCTACGCAGTCCATTGGTTGTTCTGCTACTAGTACTGGGACTTTTAGTTCTTCTGCTAGGAGTTGGTCCATTCCGTGCAGGAGTGCTCCTCCGCCTGTCAGGATGACGCCGCGATCGATGATATCTGCGGATAGTTCAGGTGGTGTGCGTTCTAGGACGCTTTTTGCTGCTTGTACGATCACTTGAACGGATTCTCGTAGTGCTTCTTCGATTTCTGTGGATGTGACTGTGATCGTTTGCGGCAGTCCGCTTACCATATCGCGTCCGCGAATGTCGATGGATTCGTTACGGCCACCAGGGAATACTGTTGCAATTTCGATTTTGATGTTTTCGGCTGTGCGCTCACCGATTAGAAGCTTGTACTTCTTTTTGATGTACTGAAGAATTTCATTGTCGAATTTGTCTCCGGCCATTTTAATGGAGGAAGCAGTTACGATGTCGCCCATGGAAAGAACTGCAACGTCTGTTGTTCCGCCACCGATATCGACTACCATGTTTCCGCTCGGTTGGAAGATGTCCATGCCCGCTCCGATTGCTGCTACTTTTGGCTCTTCTTCTAGGTAGATTTTTTTGCCCCCGCTCTTTTCTGCCGCTTCTCTGATTGCTTTTTGCTCAACGGATGTGATGTTGGTTGGGCAGCAAATAAGGATACGCGGCTTAGATAAGAAGCCTTTTACGTTCAGTTTTTTGATGAAGTGCTTAAGCATTGCTTCTGTTACTTCGAAGTCTGCGATAACGCCGTCTTTTAGGGGGCGCATTGCTACGATGTTTCCTGGGGTACGGCCAACCATCTTGCGGGCCTCTTCCCCTACTGCCAATACTTTGCCTGTGTTTGTGTCAAGTGCTACTACAGAAGGTTCGTTCAAGACGATCCCTTTTCCTTTTACGTGGATGAGTACGTTCGCCGTACCCAGGTCAATTCCAATATCCCTTGCAAACATCTTTCTATTTTCCTCCTTGCGTCATTGCTTTTATTGGCGACTTTTATCTGAATGTTCTTTGATTGTTTGGTTGCAATTGCTAATGAACACTATCTTTAGTCCTAATTGTATATTCTATCACATTTTACAAAATAAAGGTGAAATTTAACAGTAGTTCTGTGTCATTTTTTTGAGTATTTTGTCGAAAGAGGTGGGGATAGTGAAGGTGTGAGTTTAATGAAGACCTGTGTTGCTTGGATTTTCTGGGTGGAAGGTCTTCATTGGCTTGATGAAGACTTATCTTGCTCGGATTTTCGGCTTGGCAGGTCTTCATACGCCTGATGAAGACTTCTCTTGCTCAAAAATCCCGCGTGGCAGGTCTTCAAGCTTCACCCGCTCCATGACTACATGAAATAGCGGTTCCCTCCGACTGCCCGCTTTTCATTCATCCTACAAACCTAGGAGCTTACACGCACCAAAAAACCAAAAATACCAGAGCATCTCCTTCGCCCTGGTATCTCTGCTTTATTTTACGGCTTCTTCTTCTTTCTTGTACTTCATCTTGGTTGCTTCGCCGCCCCGTAAATGCCTGATGGATTTATGGTAATCAAGGATTGTTTTGACTTCGTTTGCTAAGTCTGGGTTGATCTCCGGCAGTCTTTCGGTCAGATCCTTGTGGACAGTACTTTTGGAAACGCCAAATTCTTTCGCTATCACGCGAACTGTCTTCTTTGTCTCCACGATATACTTTCCAATCTTGATAGTTCTCTCTTTGATGTAATCGTGCACACCACTCGCCCTCCCTAAATTGTGGATGTTGAGAAGTGTGAAATGAGACCCGCTTATTCCGATGTAACGAAGTGCATATAATGATAGTTGTATATAAAACATAAGTAGGATGGCTGGTGTAATTCTTCGAGACAATCTACGATCCCTCACCTCAAACACTCTCTTTGTATGTTTGGTTTGTATCAGTTTATTAGCTTGGTTGGTTGTTTATGCCAACAATGTCAAGAGGGACAAGGCTTTTGTTTGATTTTTTTGAAAAAAACTCTCTTTTTAATATGAAAATGCTATAATTAGTCCGAAAACCATTATTTAGGGGGTTATTGTTATAAATAGATTATTCTTTCCGGTGAGCTGTTTATTATTAGTTTTTCTCGCAGCCTGTCAAGGTGGTTCAAGTGAAGATGCACAAATAGCCGCAAAGGATGGGAAAGAGGAAACTACTTTAGAAGAGGAAGTTCACTTGTCCGATAGTTGGCAAGGAGATTGGTTTACTTTTTCCCCCCCAGCCATCATTGGCCAATTAACTATATATGAAGAAACGGATGAAGGCTTTTCTTTTATTATTGAATTATCCAATGATGAGCTTACTCCAAAATCTAAGGATTCTTCCGAACTTATCGTTTCCTTTAAAAGTTTAGGTGGATATGCGAAAAAGGATGGACCCGTTGCAGTTTCTGAAAAAAAAGACAATGGCTGTGTGCTCACTTTGCAAAAGGGTGCAGAAGGTATAGAGGTGAAAGAGTCGGAGGAATGTGCCGACCCAGAGCTTACGGTCGATTTCAACCATTCCTTTACCCCTGCGGAAACCTTTGTCATAGATGAACATTTCTTAGCAAGCATTAAAGAAGGCAAGTTTACTCCAGATGGTTATGGCATCGGAACGCCGATTAGGACAATCATCGATGAGCTTGGGAAACCAGATGCCGAGATCCAGCGAAATGAAGCCTTTTATCATATTTATTCCCATACCGGTTATGGCACAGCTGTAGGTGAAAATACCGTTGGATTGCTGACAGTCATTCAACCTGAACCTCTGACACCAGAGGATATTAAGAAGCTGATGGGTGAGCCGGAACAAGAAGGACCAAACGAAATGGAAGGTTTATATTTCTATTACTACACGATTGACGAAAAATATGAATTGTATTTTGAATTTTTACCAGAGGAGAAAACATTATTACGCTTCCACTTACGGGAGTTAAAGTTGATGTAGTCGCAAAAACAAAGCTTACAAATAGTGTTATGTTTTTCCTAATTATTACATTTTCTATTGCTGATTTATTCTCTTTTTTCCCATTCTCAAATCATAAAAGGTATAGCCTTCGTTTTGTCGAATAGTTTAGTAGAGGATTAGATTGCGATGGGAGTGTTGTAGCATGAGTTTGGAAGCAAAGTTGACTTATTCAGAGAGTGGCCCGGATTCGGTCATGTTGCATTTTGTCGTAGAAAATAATGGCGGTGCTTCGGAAAAAGTAACATTTCGTAGTGGGCAGCGATATGACTATATCTTGTATCGGGACGGCGCGCGCGTGGAGCAATTTTCAGAAGGAAAAATGTTCACGATGATCTATGAGGAGATTATGGTGGGGCCTGGGCAGGAGTTAAGCTTTGATATTCCGTTGAAGAATTTGCAGCCTGGTAGTTATAAGGTGATCGTGTGGCTGGCTGACTCGGGTTGGCCAGGTGCTAGAGATCGCTTAGAATTTGATATATAAGTGTGTGAGACCCGTCATGAGGACGGGTTTTTTTATTTGGTTTAAGTCTTTTTTGAAACTGATTCGTCTTAATAGGTGAGGTGATAAGGGATGGCGGAGGATTATGAGTTGATCGAGGAAATTATCCGGGGCAGCGAGGCGGCGATGGAAGTGCTGACTCGCAGGTATTATCGTGATATTTTTGCGTTTGTTTATCGGAAGGTCGGCAATCGGGATTTGGCCTATGACTTGACCCAGGAGATTTTTGTGAAGGTGGTGCAGCGGGTTGGCAGTTTGAGAGATAAGACCGCATTTAAGAGTTGGCTGTATCAGATTGCGGTAAACCATTGCCGGGATTATTGGCGAAGTGCCGCCTACCAGCAGGAAAGTAAGCAGGTCGAGATTCCGGAGCAGATGAAAAGTGACGGCAGTGATGTGCCTTACATATTTGAGAGAAAAGAAACGCGCGAGCAAGTGAAAAAAGCGTTGCACTCATTGCCAGATATGCAGCAGGAAGCAGTTATATTGAAATACTTTCATTATATGAAAATACAAGAAATTGCTGATGTGACACATGCGAACATTTCAACGGTGAAATCCCGGTTGAAACAAGGCTTGACGAAGCTTGCGGCTATTTTAAAGGAGGGTGAAGAAGATGAGAAGAAACGACTACGAAGATAAGTTTCGGGATGATGAGGATTTTGATTTGGAGTTGTTGGAGCTTGAGAATGAGGTGTTTTGCAATTTAAAAGAGTATGATGTGGAGTTTCCGAGTGAGGAAGAAATGATGTCCACCATCGAATCCATCCGCCCTCATGTGCCGAGGAAGCAGAACATGTTTAAACCTTTGGCGGATTTAGTAAGACACTCCGGACAAGAAATTTTCCGGATCAGCCCCCTCTTTTGGGGAGCAAATGGACTGCTTGTGCTGATTTCGTTGGTTGCCTTTTTCATGGCGGATGAGTTGGACCCCTATTTTACTATAATGATTCTTGCCCCCCTCCCCACCATTGCCGGTGTGTTGGAGCTGATGCGCAGTAAAAACAGCGGGATGCTGGAGTTGGAGTTGTCGTTGAAGTATAGCTGGCAGGAGTTGCTGTTGTCTCGAATGTTGGTGATTGGCGGGTTTAATGTGTCGGTAAATATCGCGTTTACGGCGGTGCTTTCGTTTGTGGTCGCAGACGTGTGGTTTGCCAAGATGACGTTGTACTGGTTGACACCGTTTACTCTTCTGATGGCTGTGTCGCTAGTGATTATTTCTCGTTTCAGGAAGTTTCATATTGTTACGGTCACGCTGGTGAGTTGGATTGGGTTAGGGATGGTCATGAGTCAGACTACGCTTTTTGAAAGACTTGGCGATGTCCCGTCCTACGTGATTGTGTTGGTGATCATAGCGGCGTCGATTTTTAGCTTGTGTAAAATGATGTGGATCTATAAAAGGGGGATTTCGTATGAACTTAACCATTAAAAATTTGAGTAAATCGTTTGGCGATAAAAACGTGTTGGATGATGTGAGCATTAAATTTTCTGCCGGCGTGTATGGCATTCTTGGGGCAAATGGTTCCGGAAAAACGACGCTGATGCGGATCTTGGCGAGTGTGTTGAAGCCGAGTGGCGGCCAGGTTTATTTTAACAATCAGGATATTGTGGGCATGGATGAGGCATACCGTGATGTGATTGGCTATTTGCCACAGCATGTGGGGTTTTATAAAAATTTTACGGCGGAGAAGTTTCTGTTATATATTGCGGCGTTGAAGGGCTTGCCTAAAGATAAGGCTAAAGTGAAAGTGGACGAGGTACTGGAGCTGGTTGGGTTGTCTGCTGAGCGCAAAGGAAAGGTTGGCAGATTTTCCGGCGGGATGAAGCAGCGTGTCGGGATTGCGCAGGCATTATTGAATGATCCGAAAGTGTTGATTGTCGATGAGCCTACTGCAGGACTGGACCCTAAGGAACGGATTCGTTTTCGGAATCTATTAGCGAAGATCGCGATTAACCGGATTGTGCTATTGTCCACTCACATTGTGTCTGACATTGAGTTTATTGCTCGAGAGGTTGTTATTTTAAAAGATGGCAAGCTGTTGCGCAAGGATTCTCCTCAGGATTTGTTGGACGGCATTGCCGATAAGGTATGGTCGGTAAAGGTTCCAGAGTCTGAGATTGCAAGCTTTCAAGCTGAATTTAAGGTCGGGAATATTGGCCGGGTTGGGGATGGTGTGTTTGACTTGCGCATTTTAAGTGACAGCAAACCCCACCCTGCTGCACTGAACGAAGCACCTAACTTAGAAGATTTATATCTTTATTATTTTGATGAAGAGGTGGCCTCCTAATGGAATTGTTAAAGTTTGAGCTTTATAAGATATTTAAGCAAAAAACGGTGTATATCACGTTTTTCCTTGCCATTCTTTTCTCAACAGGATTTACTTTTCAGCTGACAGAGCAGTGGGAGAAGGACTTGTATAAGGAATGGGAAGGACCGATCACCGCAGAGAAAGTGAAGTTGGCGGAGGAAAAAAATGCAGTGCTGATGAAAAAGTTAGAAGATGCGCCGGATGACGAGCCTTTTTTCTTTTCAGAACGAGAGAATGCGGAGATGGCTGTTTATGAAGGGGTCGTGTGGGCTGCTGGTGTAGAGCGGAATACTGTGGCGTATATAAAGGAGCTGGATCGTGCAGACGCAACTGCTGCTGATAAACTTAATGTGGCGATGCTTAATAAGTTAGACACTTCGTACTTTGCATATAATGTTGGTCCTGGCAAGGTCATAGATTTTGCGAGTGTGTTCTCGATATTTATTACTGGGGCGATGTTGTTGATTGGGTTGTCTGCAATTTATACACAAGAGTACAGCTCTGGTGTGGAAAACTATTTATTGAGTGCTAGAAAAGGTCGCAAGCAACTGTTATGGGCGAAGGTTGGGGCGGCGTCTGTTTATACGGTGGTTATCGTTTTGGCATGGGAAGTGTTTAACTTGGCATGGAATACGGTGCAGTTCGGCAGCGAGGGCTGGGGAACGCCATTTCAGCATTATTTTAAATATTACTTCTCCCCTTATGATTTTACTATGTTGGAATATCATCTTGTTCAGATGGCGTTTCATTTATTGGGTGCAGTTAGTTTTGCGGTGTTGATTGTACTGGTGTCCAGCTTTAGTAAAAATGCGTTGATCTCGTTTTTTGTTTGCAGTGCGTTGTTTGGGATGCCGTTTCTGGTGGTGGAAATGCTGATGCTGCCACAGTGGGTGGAGAATCTTTTCACTTTCACTCATATTTTTACAATGAATGTGGAACCACTTTTTGACTTCTTTAAGACTGTGAACGTGTTTGGGACTCCTGTCCTTTACCCTTTTGTAGCCGTTGTGATGATGGTGATTGTTTCTGGTGTAGCTGTTTTGGTGAACTTGAGGTATATGAAGAGGAAGGAATTGTCGGTTTAAGGGTATAGTGACAATCTCATTTTCCATTGATGGATATCGAGCTATTTTTTCCTGTGCTTCAGACAATGACATTATTTTAGAATCGCATCGCCTAAAAGTGATGCGGTTTTTATAAAAATAGCTTTATTACTTCAAGAAATGACGGGTTGATAGATACCTAAACGGGCTATCCTTAGCAAACTGCGATTTGCTCCATCTGTTAAGAGTGCACCACATAATACTGTTGTATCCAACATGGCTTTAGGAGTATTCAATGTCGATATCAAACTCATCAATTGCTTCTCCTATGTGGCTTTTTGTATTGTTGTCTAATTTACGAATCCACTTCTCTGCGGATTCAGCTTGGTTCGAGTTGGTCTTCAAATACTTTTGTGGAATTCTCCAATGTCCTCCTTCAGTTTGGAAAGCTTCTGGGAATTTACCTTTTTCACACCAACGTCTTATTGTCTGATCTGTTACACCACCTATTACTGCTGCTTCCTTTGTTGTCACGTATTCGCTTTCTTTATATTCCACTACTTGGGCGTTAGGCTCATGGATTAATGAAGCCGCACTTTGCTCTTTCATACGTTTGTGGATAATGGAAACTAATATTTCTCTTTTAAATTTCTCTACGTCAGCCTGTGAACTAAAAAGCAGACTAATTACTCTCTCTATATAATCTGACATTAAGCTCGACGCTCTCATTTGATTGTTTTGTAAGACAAACTCGTTTATCTGTTTTGCTAATGAGATGATATCAGTTATTTCAACTTCATCAACTTTAGAGTGTATATTGGAAGGTAGATCTGTAGCAGATACCTGTCCTCCTATAGAATTTATGGCCTGTTGGGCAATTGTCTTTAATACTTCAATGGCTTCTTCATGATGCTGCCCTTGAACAAGGACATAGACACTTTTCCACAAACCAATATTTATTTGCAATTTATATTCATACACGGAAATAACCTCCTTTTCTTTAATTATACCCATAAACACAACAAAAACCCAACAAAGTCAACATTTAGTTAGTCCCAATGTTCAACAAATCCCCCCATGTCTTTATTCCACGTTCTTGGCAGATCTGGAGCAGTTCCGTGAATAGGAATGCGGTGGTAAGCGCGTCTCCAAGAGCTGAGTGTCTTTGGTAGATTCTTGTGCCGAAATCCCTTGCGTATTTTTCAAGATCTCGCATGTCATAGTTAGGGGCGATATAACCGATCAGGTCCAGGGTGTCGAGAGTTTTCGGTTGTTTCCAGGTCAAGTTGTTGCGCTTAAGTTCCGATTTGATCACTTGCATATCAAAGGCGATATAGTGACCAACATAACAGGCTGATTGTCCAGCTGCGAGGTCCCTTAAATCTTCTATGGCCATCAGCGCTGTTGGTGCTTCTATCGTTTGTTCTTGTGTGATGCCAGTGAGCTCGGTAATTTCCCGAGGAATTTGTCGATTCGGGTTGATGTATGTTTGGTAGGCGCTGTCCTCTATTACCTGCAGGTTCTTTATTTTGACGGCGCCAAGTGCTATCAATCTGTCATCCTTGGCCACGTTGAAACCCGTCGTTTCGGTATCGAATACGGTGAATTCCAGTTTGTCGACAGGTGTGGAAAGTGGGATGTTTTCTGCTAAATTGCTCGGGAAATAATGTTTTTTTGCGAATGAGAACATATTTTGTAGGTACCTCCTTCATGTCTGGTTAGCTCCTTTTTTAATAGTAGGACAGCATGTGGTTTTGGAGTTCTTTTATGAGTCTTATGCTGAGCATCAGCTCTTCTTTTTCACGGGTTGATAGTGTTGTCAGTGATAAGGATGACGTTAGGTCTTCTCCGTTTTGGTGTTGGTTGTATCGATTGCGGACGTAATAATTAAGGATGGTGCTGATTGATGCTTTGAGATCCTTTTGGAAGTTTTCCGAGAGGATCTTTTTTTCGTGCAGTTGGTCTATTTTTTCTATTGGCGTTCCATATGTGATGCCGTGCATGAGTGCGAGTATCTGCAGGCTGTGATGATATGGGAACAGGACTTCTTTTTTCAGGTCGAGTTGTTTTTTGTTACGGCGGAACATGGATCGGATTGGTTGTTCTAGGGTCGGGATCGGGTTTTCCCGTTCGAGTTGGGACAGGCGGTATAGGAATATTTTAGCTCGGTCCAGTGAATCCAATATTGTTTGTTGGAATTGCTGGTGCAGCGTATCGTCCCCCGCTATATGACGATAGGAGAAAAAGTTCTGGGCCAGAAGCAGGCGGTCGTTGGTGGCGTTTAACGTCCATTCGTGAAGGCGGGATTCCCATTTTTGGAGGGTGCCGCGCCAGATTGGGTTGGATGCCATCATATCGCCTTTGCATTTTTGGTAGCCGGCGAGTTCTAGGTTTGTGACGATTTTTTGTGATAATTCTTCGAAGTATCGGGTGGCGATCTGGTCGCTATGACCATCCGGGTAGTCGTGCGTATCGCCCTCTCCCTCGTAGACGAGGAAGTGATCCTGGTCGGTGAGCAGGAACTGTTCTTTTCTTGCCCCGCTGCCCATTAGGTAGAAACAGAATTTTGCCGGTGGTGCTGTTGGCATTTCTATTATGGAAAGGTCGATGCAACGCTTGATGAGCTGGTCGTAAAGGGTATTCATGACTTCAAGCGTTGTCAGAATTGGAACTTGTTGTTGGAGCATGGTGGTAATCATTGCGTATAGTTGCTGTTTGATTTGTGGTAGCTCTTCTTTGGTGACTGTTTTGAGTGTTTCTGTGTTTTGAAGCATAGCGGTCGGTTGTTTGGCTTGCAAGAGGTCTGTCAGGGTGACCAGTCCTGCGAGTTGGTTGTTTTCTGTGGTGACTGGCAGGTGTTTGATACCGTTCAGAAGCATGGTAGTGAGTGCTTCGTAGTAGTAGGCGGTTCTTGGGATAGTGATTGGATTTTCTGTGATGATGGTGTGGACTTGTTCTTGGGTGCTTTTGCCACTGGTGATGACGCGATTGACGAAGTCGTGCATTGTTACGATGCCTTTGATTTGGTTGTTGTTTAGAATGATGGCGGCGGTTTTCGTGTTATTTTGGGACAGCTTTTCTGCGACGGATTGGATGCTGTCGGTTCGTTTAGCTTGAATGGTGGTCGTTGTTGGCTGCATGATGTCTCGGACCCGGAGAATGGTCGGGTCTGCTGTTCGCCCCATGGTGGTGCTCATGTTAATCTGTTCGGCGAGTGAGTGGTAGACATCGTGAAGGCGGGAGCTGACCTGGTCTAATAAGTAGTCTCGGAGGGCAGGTTCGCTCCATCTCTCTTTTAGCACCGTATAGGGAATGAAAAGTGCTTCTGTATCGTCGATTGCGCGGACTTGGACGAGGGTTTGGTTGTGCTGCACCGGCTGGCCTGGGAGTTGATCGGGATATATTGGTGTGGTTGGATCCGGTTGTTGAGTTTGCGGGAAATTCGTGATGAGGAAATGGTGGAGGTTGGATAGCCCGATGAGTTCATTCGGTTTAATGATTTCCAGGACTTCGTCTTGGGATTTTTGGAATGGGAGATAGACTTCAGCCATGCCGGAGAGCACAAGAAAGACGCCTTCGCGGTGTTCGTTGGCTTGGAGGATGATGTCGTTTTGGTTGTAGTGAAAGGTTTTGCATTGGTTTTTTATGTTGGCTGCTTCGGTTGCGGTCAGGTTTTTGGTTAGGAGATGTTTCATTTTGGCTGCTCCTTTTTTTTGCAGGAAAGAGGAGCAACGTGGTTGGACGCTGCTCCTCCCTACTATTTTGATTATTTGTCGATCCAGACGTTTCCATCTTTGTACGACATTTGTTCTGGATAACGAAGGTCGACTACTTCATCTTGAAGTTTTTGTGATGGCGCTTTTGTTCTAAGCGATACGATAACGATCGAGATGATGGCTGCTGCTGCTCCAAAGACCCCTGCACCTGTATCGATGATGCCAAGGATGGTGAAGCCGCCGTATTTTGCAGCGAAAATATAGGACAGGGTGACGGTAAGTCCTACGAGCATTCCGGCGATGACCCCTTGTGCGTTGGCACGTTTCCACCATACTCCAAGAAGTAGTGCCGGGAAGAAGGTTCCGGATGCGAGCGCGAATGCCCAGGCAACGATCTGTGTGATGGCCCCTGGTGGGTTAAGCGCTACAAGACCCGCGAGTACGGTTGCGGTTACGATGGTAACACGACCGACCATTAGGCGGTTTTTGTCGGTTGCATTCGGTCTCATGACACGATAGTAGATGTCATGCGCGAATGAGGACGATATGGCGATCATCAGTCCACCGGCTGTAGAAAGTGCGGCTGCCATAGCGCCTGCCGCTACGAGTCCGATGACAAACACGCCAAGGTTGGCGATTTCCGGTGTGGCCATTACGACGATGTCATTGGCGATGATGAGCTCACTCCATTGGAGTGTTCCGTCGCCGTTAGTGTCAGCGACTTGCAGTTTCCCTGTATTCACCCAAGATTGTGTCCATGCCGGAAGCTGGTCGATCGGGCTTCCTGCTACTTGTTTCATGAGGATGAAGCGTGAAAATGCTGCATAGGCAGGTGCAGACAAGTATAACAGGCCGATGAAAAGCAGGGCCCATGCGCCTGACCAGCGAGCTGCTTTCATGGTGGAAACGGTGTAGAAACGTACGATTACGTGTGGCAGACCTGCTGTGCCGGCCATCAGTGTGAACATGAGGGCCAGGAACTGCCATTTGGTGCCGTTGGTGAACGGTGCGAAATATTCGGATACTCCGAGTTCCCGGTCCAGTTCTCCAAGCTGGCTGACAATGCCCCCGTAGGATAGCCATGGCAATGGGTTGTTGGTTAATTGCAGGGACATGAAAATAACAGGAACCAGGTATGCGATGATCAGGATGATGTACTGTGCAACCTGTGTCCAAGTGATCCCCTTCATCCCACCGAATGCTGCGTAGAATGCGATTAGTACAACCCCAATCATGGTTCCGATTCTTGCATCCACTTCCAGTAAGCGGCCGATTACCACCCCGGAGCCGGAAAGCTGTCCGATGGAGTAGGTGAAACTGATGATGATGGTACAGATTGCCGCGATAACGCGTGCCGTGTGACTGTTAAAACGGTCGCCGATGAATTCTGGTACGGTGTAGCGCCCGTATTTTCTAAGTTGCGGTGCCAAGAGGAAGGTCAGGAGCAGGTATCCGCCTGTCCAACCCATTATGTATGCAAGTCCGTCGTATCCTAGTAGCATGATGGTTCCGGCCATACCGATGAATGACGCTGCACTCATCCAGTCTGCGCCGATGGCCATTCCATTGAAGATTGGTGGAACGCCGCGGCCTGCAACGTAGAAGTCGGAGGTTTGGCGTGCTTTGTTGTAGATGGCGATTCCGATATATAGTCCGAATGTGATCAGGATTAGTGTGAGTGAGACGAGAAACTGATTATCCAAACGTTTGGCCCCCTTTGGGATTAGTTGTTTTTGTTTTTTAATTTGGGTTTGTTAGTTCTTTTTAAGTGGCATAGGTGGGAGTCTTGGTGTGGGTGTGTATGTTTGTGAGTTTAGTGATCTAGTGTTTTGCCTGCGCTTAGGACTTCGTTGGCCTTATCGTCGATGCCGTATTTGGCGTCAATTTTGTCGCTGACTTTGGCGTTGACGAATAATAGGATGATGAAGGTGATGACAGAGCCTTGTGCTCCCATGAAGTAGTGGAATGGGAAGCCACCGAAAATGGTGAATTGCAGTGACTCGGCAAACAAGACAATGCCAAATGAAACGCCAAGCCAGATAGCTAAGTAGATTAAAATATACATATTCTTTTCTCTGAAATAAGCATCAGCAACGGACTTTTCGATTTTTCTCAAGGGTTAGCCTCCTTTTGGTTTTGCGGGTGTGGGGTTTCGACGTGAGTGGCGAAATTCCTGCCGGGGTCTGACCCCTTTTGGGTTAAATTTTTTTGTTGGCCTTTGTTTGTTATTTTAGACTGAAGATGAATTTGATGGTGTCGAGGAAGGGTGCCGGTACTAGGGCGATTTCCACGACGGCGTAGGTGATTAGGGTTGCTATTGGGACTGATAGTAGGATTGGTTTTTGTTTTTTGATTGCCAGAAAGATGCTGGTGACGGTGATGATTAGGAATAGGTAGAATAATAGCATGTTGTGCTTGTCTCCTTTTTGTAAGCGCTTTAGTTTTTTGTGTCGAATCTCCCTCCCCTTTATTGCGTGGTTTATCCTGTATTAAGACAGAATTTTATAATAATTCTAATAATTAGATTATGGTATAAGGGCGGTTTCAAGTCAACTGTTTGTTTTGGAATAGAAATCTACATTTTTTGCGGGTTTGTTTTTGGTGTGTATTAGTACAATGGTTTTTTAGTTTTAAAGAGGTGTATTACTGGATGAAAATGTTAATTTTGTTAGTCTTTCGATTTAGTAAGATGGTTTTTTCGCGATATGTGGATTCCTTGTTTTTGCTGAGTAATTTCATCGTTTCTATTAAGGAGGATTGATTGTATCGGTAGGCGATATGGTCTGGAGCGCTTTAGTATATCGGGCGCTCCAGATCTTTTTGCTTTTATAACATTTCCTCTTCCCATTCGACTTCGTGTTCTTCCATTAGTTCTTCAAGTTCGTCTTGAAATTGACGAAGTTTGGTGCGGCCTTCGTCGAGGAGTTCGTTGGCTTCTAGGATTTTGTCGTAGCTTTGGAGTTCGAGTGCGATCAGGATCATTTTCATGGCACGGAATTGGGTGTTGCTGGCGTCGATGTAGATTTCGTGGACGGCGCGTACTTCTTTTGTTTCGGGTCGGATGCTTTCTAGTTTTTCGATAAATTCGGTATAGGCTGGGATGGTGACGGTGTCCATTGTTTCGTACATGGTCCAGTCGTTGGTGTAGTTGTTGCCGGATACGCTGGAGTAGGAGTCGACTGCTTCTGCTTCGAGTTCAAAGATGCTCATCAGGTCTTCGTTTACGTAGGTCATCAGGTCCTCTTGGACGGGGTCGGCGCTGCAGGCTGAAAGTGCTAAAAGTGACAGGATTGCCAGGAAGCACAGGAGTTTTTTCATCGTTGGTTTTGTCATGGTGGTCCTCCATGGGTGTTGGTTTTTGACACTTTAGTATGGTATTCGGGGTGGACGGTTTTTAGCACGTGAGGGTGTTGTACTTTTTGAGGGTATTAAATACGGGTATAACAGTATTTTTTTTAGGAATAGTATGTAGTGAATAAAGTTCGGGTATAGACAGTATAAATCTGTTATGAAAGGAGCTATATATGGATAAATTTTATAAGTTGCCCTTTGAAGAAGTGATGAAGACTATTGAGGTTACAAAGGATGGTCTTACTGATTCGGAAGTAAAAAAAAGACAGGAGCAGTATGGCTTTAATGAACTTGGAGAAGAACAGCGAAAAAGCACTTTTCAGGTCTTTTTGGAACAGTTCAAGGATTTTCTTGTCATTATTCTTATCGTAGCAGCTTTACTATCTGCCTTTTTAGGAAAATTTGAAAGCACCATTGTAATCGTGGTCGTTGTTATCATCAATGCCATTCTTGGAACCGTTCAGCATGTAAAGGCGGAGCAATCGCTAAAGAGCCTAAAAAGCCTGTCCTCGCCCACTGCCAAAGTTTTAAGAAATGGAGATAAAATCGAAATACCATCCAAGGAAGTCGTGGTTGGAGATATACTCTACCTGGATGCAGGGGATTACATAAGTGCGGATGGCAGAATTATCGAAGCCCACAGTCTTCAGGTAAATGAAAGCTCCTTGACCGGAGAATCCATCAGTGTTCTTAAAACCCTTGATCCGATTAATGAGGACGATGTTTCCATTGGCGATAAGACGAATATGGTATTCTCCGGGAGCTTTGTTACATATGGAAGAGCTGTCATTGTGGTTACAGAAATCGGACAGAAAACGGAAATCGGTAAAATCGCCAATTTGATGGAAAGTGCGAAAGAGAAGAAAACACCGCTTCAGATGAATCTTGATAATTTTGGGAAAAAGCTTGCCATTGCTATTATCATCATTGCTGTTCTTATTTTTGCGATCGACATCATTCGGGGACGGACATTGATTGACTCATTCATGTTTGCCGTTGCCTTGGCAGTCGCGGCCATACCGGAAGCATTAAGCTCCATCGTGACAATCGTGCTTGCATTTGGCACACAAAAGATGGCAAAGGAAAATGCCATTATCCGAAAGCTTCATGCAGTAGAGAGCCTCGGAAGTATCTCTGTCATTTGTTCAGATAAGACCGGCACCCTGACACAAAATAAAATGACCGTGCAGAAAGTGTTTCTAGATTCAGAAATCCATGAGCATGACAAATTGAGGCTGGGTCAGGCGCTGCATGAAAAATTCCTTCTTATGCAGCTTTTGTGTAACGATGCAGAGACCACCAAGGATAAGGAGATTGGAGATCCAACCGAGATTGCCTTGGTGGATTTTGGGGAAGAAATCTATGAATTGGACGAAATGGAAACAAGAAAATCCTACCCTAGACTGAAGGAAGTCCCATTTGATTCTGACAGAAAACTTATGAGTACTGTCCATACCCTAGATTCCAAACAGGTACTGATCACTAAGGGTGCTGTTGATGTTTTAATGGATAGAGTGGTAAAAATAGAAACTTCAGATGGCATATCCAATTTTTCAGAAGAGGACAGGAAGAAAATCGAGGAAGTAAATCATTCCTTTTCGGAAAGCGGACTGCGAGTGCTAGCCTTTGCTTATAAAGAGGTGGAGAATTATGAGAATATCTCGACAAAGGATGAACATGACTTAATATTTGTCGGATTGACTGCCATGATGGATCCTCCCCGTGCGGAGTCTAAGGA
The DNA here is from genome assembly GCF_019931755.1 of Sutcliffiella horikoshii. NCBI lineage: Bacteria > Bacillati > Bacillota > Bacilli > Caryophanales > Bacillaceae > Sutcliffiella > Sutcliffiella horikoshii. The sequence goes on from NZ_CP082918.1 coordinate 4,025,944, forward strand.
AGCGGTCGAACAATGCATTTCAGCAGGCATCAAACCGGTGATGATCACAGGAGACCATAAAATAACCGCCTCTGCGATAGCAAAGGAGATCGGGATTTTCAGAGATGGCGATAAAGCGGTTGAAGGATTTGAGCTCGAAAAGATAAATGACGAGGACTTAAAAAGCATGGTGGAGGACATTTCCGTCTATGCACGAGTATCTCCAGAGCATAAAATACGAATTGTGCGAGCATGGCAGGAAAAAGGGAATATCGTTGCCATGACCGGCGACGGAGTCAACGATGGTCCTGCATTGAAACAGGCGAACATTGGAATCGCCATGGGAATCACAGGAACGGAAGTGGCCAAGGATGCCTCGTCCATGGTCTTGACAGATGATAACTTTTCCACCATCGTTAAGGCGATTGCCAATGGAAGAAGCATCTATGCCAACATCAAAAATTCCATCAGGTTCCTACTTGCTGGTAACACCGCTGGAATTCTATCTGTTCTATATGCTGCTATAGGCGGATTACCTGTTCCGTTTGCGCCAGTGCATCTGCTGTTCATCAATTTGCTGACAGATAGCCTGCCAGCGATTGCCATTGGACTTGAACCTCATAATAAAAAAGTGATGGATGAAAAACCGAGGGATGTGGAAACCCCGCTTCTCAATAAAGTGTTTGCAGCCCGGCTCCTTAGTGAAGGTTTCCTGATTGCCGTCGCTACCCTGATTGCTTTTCATATCGGACTAACCATGGATGATCCTTTGACAGCCAGTACCATGGCTTTTTCCACACTGTGTCTTGCCCGGTTGTTTCATGGCTTCAACGCACGTTCCAGACAGTCGATATTCAAAGTCGGATTGTTTTCAAACCTCTACTTGATAGGGGCAGTCGTCATAGGCATCGCGCTCTTGCAGCTTGTTCTGCTGGTTGATCCTTTAAAGGGGATTTTTGAAGTTGCCACACTAACTTCTGCCCAGTTCGGCTATGTCTATGCTCTGGCACTTATGCCGCTTGTGCTGATTCAACTGTATAAGTTGATTTTTGTGAAAGATTGAAAGAGGAATGTGCCATGACCTGTATTCCATATGGAGTACAGGTTTTTTTGCGTTGATTGTTCCCTTCACTCACATCGCTTCAATTGTCAGTTTGATCGCTGCAGTCAGGTCTGCCTGGGACCAGCTTGGTGTGTTGTTGAGCTGGGTCGCGAGCTGGTGTGAGGCTGGAATGTGGATGAATCCTGCCGGGATTTGGGCTATGTTCGGTTCATTTGTATCAGTAGGGTTAGCCGCTCCACCTGCTCCCTTTTGCGCCAGCTTGTGCAGGGCCGCGTACATGACGTTATTGCATAGGTAGGTCCCTGCTGTATTAGATATTTTTGCAGGAAAGTTATTTTCATTTAAATGGTTTACCATCGCGCGGATCGGCAAGGTGGAAAAGTAGCCGTCGGGGCCATCTGGGTTGATTGGTGCATCCTGAAGCACAACTCCATTATTATCAGGCGCACCACCAGCATCCTTACAATTGATTGCAATTCGCTCCGGTGTAATGTGCGCCCGACCCGCAGCAAGCCCAAGGGAAACCACGGCATCTGGTTGTAGCTCCTCCATATACTCCAATAACAACTTTTCCGATTCGGTGAAATCAACAGGCAGCACTCGGCTCACGACTTGGTATTGACCAATTATCTGTTGGTCCAATTCCCTGACAATCTCCTCTGTTGGATTGATCTTAAAATTCAAAAACGGTTCGAAACCTGTTAGAAGTAGGGTTTTGGTCATGATGGAAGACCTCCTTATATTTGGGAAGCGGAAGGACGGTTTTGGCGCCTAGATCGATGTTCGAAGGAACTAGTGAACCGTCCCACCTGCTTATTCAAAGTAATATTGCTCCGTAAGTTAATGCTCCCACAATGACGTAGGCGGGGTGCACTTTCCATTTTTCAAGAAGTAGGTAGCTTGCGATAATTAGAAACACTGTTTGGATGGTGCCGCTTGCTTCGTAGGATTCAGCGAAGAATCGAAAGGCCATGACACCTAGCAGGAGTGCGATGGTTGGTCGCACGTAGTTGGACATTCGTTTTACTTTTGGTGAGTCTCGGAATTTATATAGGAGGCTCATGAGTGCAATCATCAGGATGAGTGATGGTGCGACAGTGGCGAATACGCCGACTGCTGCGCCTAGGATACCAGCTTGTTCGTAGCCGATATAACCGGCCATTTTGGTTGCAATCGGACCGGGTAAGGCATTTCCGAGTGCGAGTACTTCACTGAATTCGGAGACCGACAGCCAGCCGTAGCGGTGGACGACTTCGTTTTCCACTAATGGAATGGATGCGGGGCCTCCGCCGTACCCCAGGATGCCCGGTATGAAAAAGGCGAGGAAAATCTCCCAATAGATCATCATGACTGGGTTCCTCCTTTTTCAGGTTTTGGTTTGTCTTTTTTCAGAACTGCTGCTGCAAGTAATAGTGCAATGACGATTCCTGGATGGATGCCGAGAATCTCGATGAATAGGAAACTAGCTAGGATTAGGAAGATGGCGATGGGCCAACCTAGTCCTTTTTGTGATTTTGATAGAAAGTCCCATGTCAGGACGGCAAGTAAGACGCCGACAACAGGCAGAACTGCTTTGGTCATACCTTGTACCCACGCTTGGTCTTTGAAGCTTGTAAGCGTGGTGAGCAGGACGATCATCAGTATGATGGTCGGGATGGTGGAGGCTAGGATGGCGTTCATCATGCCTGTATAGCCTCCGACGCGGTAACCGATGTAGCCGGCCATCTTGGTGTTGATGGGTCCGGGTAGCGTGTTGGCGAGCGCGAGGATGTCAGAGAAATCATCATCTGAGAGCCATCTGTACTTGCCTACTACTTCTTTATGTACAAGCGGGATGCTGGACGGACCTCCGCCGTAACCGAGCATCCCAACACGGAAGAATGCGATAAATAAGTCCCATTGCTTCATGGTGTGGTGGTTCCCTCCTTTTTGAGGAGGGGCTGACTGGCTCTACGTTGCTTTGGTGCTTTAGTGGAGTGAGGGTCAGACCCCTCTTTAGTTCTTTAGTGCTTTAACGGAGAGCGGGTCAGACCCCTCTTTAATTGTTTATCAATTTACCTCTTTATCCCTCTACCACGCTGCGATGCAGCCGTCGGTTCTTGGTTCGGTTCCTCCGGTGAGGGTGCCGGTTTGTGGGTCGCGCCAGATGATTTGGCCACGGCCGAAGCTGCCTCCGTCGAGTGTGATTTGAATGTTGTGGCCTTTGCGTTGGAGTGCTTGGGCCAGGTGTTGCGGGAAGTGGTGCTCGACGTGTACGGTTTTGCCTTCCATCCACTGCCATCTTGGTGCGTCCAGGGCAGCCTGCGGGTTGAGGTGGAAGTCGACGGTGTTCATAACGACTTGCATGTGACCCTGCGGCTGCATGTAGCCTCCCATGACGCCGAACGGTCCGACTGCTTCATTGTCTTTTGTCAGGAAGCCAGGAATGATGGTGTGGTATGTCTTCTTCCCTGGTGCCAGCGCGTTTTCGTGTTCTGGGTCAAGAGAGAAATCATGTCCCCTGTTTTGCAGGCCGATGCCTGTTCCTGGTACAACGACTCCTGATCCGAAGCCCATGTAGTTGCTTTGGATAAAGGATACCATATTCCCTTCCCCATCGGCAGTAGCCAAATAGACGGTTCCTCCTTTTGGCGGGGTTCCAGGTTCTGGCGTAAGAGCTGTGTCGGTGATGAGGCCCCTTCTTTCTTTTGCAAAGGAATCTGACAGCAATTCTTCTGCGGTGTGGGTCATGGTCGTTGTATCTGAAACGTATTTCTTGGCGTCAGCGAATGCGAGTTTCATTGCTTCGATTTGTTTATGATAGGTTTCAAAACTGTCGCGTTCAGTGAAGGTGTCCTCTTTTAGCATATTGAGTGCCATAAGGGCAACGATCCCCTGACCGTTCGGCGGGATTTCCCAGACGTCGTAGCCTCTATAGTTAACCTTTATTGGCTGCACCCATTCCGGTTGGTAGGCTGCCAGATCGTCGTATGTAAGGAAACCGTTGTGCTGCTTGGAGAAGTCTGCAATCTTATGGGCTAGTTCGCCGCGGTAGAAAGCTTCTCCGTTTGTTTCGCCGATTTGTCTTAGGGTGTCAGCGTGGCCTTGTGAGGACCAAATTTCACCGATTTCAGGTGCACGGCCGTCTGGTGCGAAGGTTTCGAACCAGTGCGTGAATTCTTCGGTTGTGCAGAATTTTTTATAGGCATTGTAGGCGCCCTTCCAGTACTTGCCGAGTGTTGGCGAGATTGGGTAGCCTTTTTCTGCGTAGTCGATGGCAGGTTGCAGCACTTCTGAGAGTGATAGTTTGCCAAATTTCTTGGATAGCTCTGCCCAGGCGGATGGTGCGCCAGGAACGGTGACTGGGATGAGGCCCATTTTTGGCATGGTGTCGTGGCCTCTTTCTTTTACCGCTTCAATTGAGATGGATTGTGGTGCTGGGCCGCTTGCATTGAGGCCGTGGAGCTCCCCTTTAGTCCAAACGAGGGCAAATGCATCGCCGCCGATTCCGTTGGAGGTTGGTTCCACGACGGTCAGGCAGGCTGCGGTGGCAATGGCTGCGTCAATGGCGTTTCCTCCTTTTTTCAGGATGTCGAGGCCGGCTTGTGCGGCTAGCGGCTGAGATGTGGCAACCATGCCGTTTTGCGCGAATACGGTGTTGCGCTGGGATGGATATGGGTTGTTGAGATAGTCGATTTTGAGTGTCATTTGTTGATCCCCCTATTATTTCGTTATGCGAATTATTTTCTATTATACGTAATATTCTTTATTTTTTCAAAATAAGAAATTTGGCTTTGTTGTTGGGGGTGAAATGGATTCGGGTGTTTGGGGTGTTGACGTATTGTGGGTAGGAGCCTTCGTGGTGGGTGGTGGAAAAGTATTTCAGGATGTCTTTGGTGCTGACGAGTGGGTCGTGTTGGTTGTTGTAGAGGTATTGCTTGTAGCTGCTGAATGGGTAGTCTTCGGGGTTGTGGACCATTTGGGCGGCCACTGGGTTCAGGTGGATGTATTTGCTGACGTCGATTTGGTAGTCGATGTCGTGGATGATGCTGGATTTGAATCTGCCTTCTAGGAGGTGGCCGGTGAGTTTGTATTTGCGGTTGATGTATTGGGCGTATTTGGTGTTGATTTTTTGCATGATGAGACTGATGTTGGTCGTTTCGGTTTCGATGAGCAGGTGCGTGTGGTTGGTCATAAGGCAGTAGGCATGCAGTTTGAACGGGTATTTGTGTTTGATTTCGAGGAGGATGCGCTTATAGGTGTGGTAGTCTTTCGGTTCAAAGAAGATAATGCTGCGGCGGTTTCCTCGTGTGGTGACGTGGTACATGGCTCCGGGGAACCACATTCTTGGGTTTCTGGGCATGGCGGATGGTGCTCCTTTCGAGGGTGGGATTTGGGTTTGTTGTTGGCGTGCTTAGCGGAAAGTGCGGAGGTCATGTTGTCGGGGAATTGGCATGCAGTGGGCCAACTTATATATTATTCGACATGAAGTGCAAAACACCTTTAGGGGTCTGACCCCTAAAGGTGTTTTTTTTCACTTTTTCACTTTTTCATTATTATTTCTTTTCTATCGTGTGCTGGTCAATGGTGCGTCCGTCTCTGGTTTTGGCTGTGATGGTGATGCCGTTTTGGGTGACGGAGATGTTGGAGTAGATTTGGGTTTTTTCTTCGAATATGACGTCCATGTATGGTTGCGGGACAGCTGCGTAGAATTTGCCGCCTGCAGATCCTGCGATGACGTAGGTGGTGCCGTCGTCATTCGCTTCTCCATTTTTCATCGGTTGAGTTCTTACGTATGCATGGTCATGTCCAGATATTGCAAGGTCTACGCCGATTTCATCGAATGCTTTCGGGAAGACTTCCTGCACATTGCCGCTTCCACCTTGTGGATTGGAGAAGTATGGAGAGCGGTGGTACATGACGATTTTCCATTTTTTTTCGGTGTCGGCCATGTCTTCTTTCAGCCATTCTGTTTGTTTGATTAATCCATCTTTATCCGTTTCTGTATTCAGGACGGCGATGTGTGCATCACCGTAATCGAAGGAGTAGACGGTTCCTTTAAATTCTTCTGGGCCGTTTTGCGGCATGCGGAAGAATTGTTTGAATGTATCTACTCCGTTTCCGATATTTTCATGATTCCCCACCGCTGTTACAATTGGCGTGGACGCGGATAGGGACGGATCTTCGATTGATTTGAAGAATTCGGACCAATGGTTGTAAAGGTTTCCGTCATCTATTAAGTCCCCAACCTGCATCATGAAGCTTGCGTCTGGGAAGTCGAATTTTGCTTTTTTATAAACGTCGGTGAAGGGGCCGAACCCTGTTTCCGATTGGTTTGGTGCTGCCTGGATGTCCCCCATAAGGATGAAATTGAAATCGTCAGAACCTTTTCCTGGTGCAGGTAAGGAGATGGTGGCCGTTTCACTCCAACCTTCTTCCGTTCCGTCACCGACTCTGTACGCATATAAGGTGCCTGGCTTTAGACCTTTCTCGGTGACCGAATGGACTTGCAGCTCGCCTTCGTTCATTGGATGTGGATTGCTTTCACCATTAATTGTCCTAGGCTTGCTTCCTTCCCATCCATTCTTTTCAAACTTAGAGTATTCCACCATTTCCAGAACGGAGTCTGTTACAAGTGGTGATGTAGTCCAGTTCACGTTACGTTGATTTTTGTTGCCGTTGAACGTGACGTTTACTTTTTTAGGGGACATGCCACCTAAATGTTTTAAGACATTCACTTCTTTTACAAAGCTGTATTGGGTCTCTTTTTCAGCTTGGATGTGACGGATGCCTGCTTCTGTTGTAAGTTCCTTTGTTTGCAACTTACCATCGTTGTTTGTTTTTCCAAGCAATACTTCTCCGTTCATTTCGGAGTCCCATGCTTTTACATCTGCACCTCCGACTGGTTGGCCATCTTGATCTTTGACTTGAATGACAGCCGGGAAGCCTACAGAAGCGCGGTCTACAGAAATTGTAAGAGCTGCTTTAAGAGTTTGCTGTACATTAGGGAGAAACAGCGGCGTTGCAACCTCTTCGTCTTTCAATGTCACTGCACCTTCGTGATAGCTCAACTCTAAGTTACCATTTGCATCTTTCGGGATGGAGAACATTATTTTTCCGATTTCCGTGACGGAAGTTGTTAGATCCTTTAATTCTATTAAAATTTCTCCGTTTTTATTTGTTTCTTTTTTTACAATCTGCTCCTCTGTGATGGATGGGTCTAGGACGATTTCTTTTACACGAATATTTGCAGATAACTTAAGGCTGATGCCGCTAATTTCTTCTGTTTGTGTTGCCTGAATGGTGATTGGGTGATCTTTTCCGATGAACGCATTATTTTCATAGTCAAGGGTAACGCCCGGCTGTCCTGCATGTTGCTCGTATTGCCAAATTTCCGTCGTTTCATTGCCAAAATTGTCTTGTGCCGTGATTTTTACTTGATGTGTTCCATCTAATAATGGCTTGTCCGGTGAAAATAGTAGTTCCCCGGCTTCTTCCTGGTAACTTGCGTCCACTTCTACTCCGTCAACGTGCATCCATACGCGCTCGGGATTGATGCCTGTTTGCTCATCGGCAAGGATTGCGCTGATGGAGTAATCGGTAGAATCTATCATACTGTCAGCTGCAGGATTGAATTCTGAGATGATTGGATTCTCTAAATCATCATTCGTTTCCCCATAGACCGCTCTGATATTGTCCACATAGATGGTACCAGCGTTTTTATTATTATTGTCTGTTTCCATGAGGCGAACTGGCAGGTCCATTTTCAAAGGAAGGGCTCTGCCTGGAGGAACTGCCGCTTCAACGTATTTCCAGCCTGTCCAGTCCATATTTCTGGCAAAGTCGAGTGCGATGGGGCTGTTGTTGCCGTCCCTCAGTTGTGCTCTCAACCAATGTCCTTTTCCATCGCCATACACCCACATTCCGATCGCTTCCGGATAGTCTTCCAGCTCGATTGGCGTTCTTGGGTGCGCATAGGCTCCGGATGTTCCGATGGTACCTGTAAAATCGTAATTCAGCTGTAGAGCATGATCGCCGAAACGAGCTGGTTCTGGATAGGTTGTCTGATTAATAGAGATAGAGTTATAGCGCGCTCCACTGAATGTCCAATGGTCGATACCGTCCTCGAAGGTTTCCAGGATGGTTGGCAGTTTGCCTACTTGAACGTCCATCGTGTCTGATACATTTTTATAGCTTACCGTGATTTTCCCCTGAGCAGATTCCTCCGTTGCATGGAATATGCCCTGCTCGTCCACATGTCCGATGTTTCCTTCCACTTCCCATGATAGATTGGCAGGATCATGATGAACATGACGGCCGCCAGATAGTGCAGTCACTTTTAGCTCAGCCGTTTCCCCTCTTTTTACAGTCAAGGCCTGCTGGTTAAAAGTAAGGCTTGAAAGCTCGTCGACAATGGTTACATTTGCTTCGCCCAGAGCACCGCCTGCCGAAGTTGAGATAATTTTACCGCTTGCTGCGGCTGGACCTGCTGTCAGGGTGCCATCTTCGTTAACCGCTCCTAAAGAAGAGTCAGAAACCGTCCAAGAAACTGTTTCTTCCAGTTGTACTGGGTTGTAGTTTGCATCCATGCCTTTTGCACCGAAATTGTATGCAGATTCCGCAAGCATCAGGCCGGAGCTCGGTTTTATTGCAAGTTGTTCGAGTGAGCCAGTTTCGGCAGTGGAGACAACTAGTAAACTATTGGCTACGCCGCGTTCTGTTCCGTCAGAAGGGATGTTCGATACCGATAATTCTTCTTCTCCCTGTTCGCGCGCGACGAATGTGGAGGAGCCGCCGCCATCAAAGTTAAGCGCCTCGACTGCACCTAGTTCATACATTAGGTTCTGCAGTTCAAATACGGTGATTCCTTCCGAGTAGCCGGGCTGTCTGCCATCCATGATGATAAAAAAGACAGAGCCGTCCGCTTTAATTCCAGCGGCTGTTCTTGGTGCCACGGCTGTTGTGAAGGCATTTGAAACCAGGTTCGTTTTTTGGCCTTCTTTGACAAGGACATACTGGCCGCCGATTGCTTCTGTTACCGTCTGCCATTGTTCAGCCACTGCCGTGTTAATTTGAATTTCTTGTCCTGCCTGAAGATTATTCAGGACAGCAGCCATTGTTCCATGGCCAGATAAGACAAGCTTGCCCTGTGGTATTGTTTCGTTTCCAACGTTCTTAATTACTTTTTCCACCGTAGCCTTGGCTGTGCCGGGCTGGTGTACGTTTCCTTCAATATTGGAAAGCACCACTTCTGTGCCATGTTCGTTTGTACTGGTTTCATTTTTTTCTGGTGAGTATAATGCCAGCTGGTTCGACTGGCGAACATCATTTAGGTGATGGATCTGATGAGTGGCATCACCGATTTGAAGGGTAAAGCTCGGGTTTGGGTAACCGATGATCGCCTGCCCGTCTTCTGTGATCCCAAATGTTTCTCTTGTTGAGGATTTAAGAATTTGTCCGTTGTGAATGACGTTTCCGATAGGAATGCCGGTGGAAGTGTTAAAAAAGTCTCCGTTCACTGCACCAACGACACGGCGGCCGTCTGTTGATGCTGCGTTTGCCTGCTCACGGACGGTCGTCATTGCTGCTACACTTCCGTTCGGTAAGCCTGCCTGGATGCTGATTGCAGGGTTTTGGAGATCTATATCCATCATGAACGCCTCCTGCCTGCCTCGGTCACTGATAAAGGTCATCGTTTCCTTTGCGACACCGGAAGCAATCTGGAGCCTTTCCTGCTCAATTACTTGTCCAAGCGAAAATTCCTGCGACTGTTGTTCCGCTGCAAAGGTTTCGATTGCCGGCTGTTGGATGGTGCCTGTTCCAACCGGTACAAGCATCGTTTGAAGCGCTAACATCCAAATGAATAATGTTAAAAATGGCTTTTTCATCCTACTCATTTTCTTATTCCCCCTATGTAACTTTGATCTGACAAGATTCTTGCAAACTACCTAAAATCCGCCATCAACGTAAACACTACCTGTCATTGATTAACCCGATGTGAAAGTTTATTAAAGAAATTGTAAATCGAGGAAAAATAGGTAAATGGAATCATGAAGTGCATCCGCATGAATACGACGATACTAAGTGTCAAAATTATTTTATTTTCATGAAATTAAATTTCAACACAGTCAAAAAAAATTTCACTTAGACATGTGAAGATATTGCTTCCACTTTTCAAATCCAAGCTTGTTGTAGAAGGATTCGAGCGTAGTCCAATCAATCATCCAGACCTCTACTCCGTCCTCTTTTAACTCCTGCATTGCCTGTTTGACAATTTTCAAGCCAAGTCCGCTTTTCCGAACCTGTGAAGAAACGCCAAGTGGTCCGATTCCGCCCACTGCCTTTCCCTTGTAAAGCTCACTCCAGTAGACATTGGAGCCAATCACAGCATCTTCCGGACGATTTATCCGACAGAACCCTCTGACTCTATCACCTTGCCATATCAGCACAAATTGCCTTGCCGTCCCACCTCGTTCAAACAGGCTGCGCACCTCATACTCCCAACGGCCAGGAAATGCTTCTTGTAAAAAAAGAATGAGTGCCGGTTCTTCTCCGCTTTGCCCTCTTTTGAAGTGAAAATTCTGATCTTGGGGGATGGATAAGTCGGTTAAGCACTCCTCCATCTTTTGAATCATATCAAAAACAACTTCACCAGATTGATAGCCCTTTTCTTTAAACCAGTCGATTGACTCCGTTAACTCGAGCGGAACTCCCGGAAAAAAGTGCTGCACATCTCTTCCAAGGTGAATCCTTGCGCACCCTTGCTCTCTGAGGCTATCTTCCGCCTCTTTCAATAATTGACTGCCAATCCCTTTGCCGCGCCATCCTTCTTTTACAAAAAGGAAATTGATCCATCCAACATCTCCGCCCGGATGATACCCAAACGTTTCCCCTGGCCACCTTTTGGCGATTACCGCACCAACCACCTCGCCATTCTCGACAGCTGCAAAACTGCTATGCGGACAAAAGCTACGCTCATCGGTCGTGTTCTGTTTGAATAACCTTGGTGTAATCGGCAGTATGAATCCCATGGAATGGTTCCATGCATCTAGAACGGCTTCTGCATGGTTAGGTGTAAATGATACCGTTTTCATTATTAAATTCACCTTGCTGTATCTCTCCCTTCAAAACTATTTACTCAGTCTGCCTACCAATTTCTCCATTTGTTCTTAATTTCCTTTTTTCTGTTTTTTAAAAAGGAAATGAATGGGACTAGGGAAAAAGACTGGGAAAGGGAGGATTTTTAGGGGTGTTGTGACATTGTACTTACAAAATAGGGTGGTTTGGGAAGTAGTTGTATCTAGTTATTTTAATTTGAGAATTTTAAAAACAGGAGTTAAGACTTAGGTGAAAATTTCCGAAGGGAGACTGCTTGAAGACAAAAAAATACCGCCAAACGGTACCTGCGTTTGGCGGTTTTGACATTCTCTTGTTTTTGCGCTGTTGTGTTGTTTGTGTATCGGTATTGTTAGTATACCCGCGGAGGCTTGGTTTTATTCCTGGTTTTGGGTGGAAGCAGATAAAAATTTGTATAGAAAAAGAGCAGCTTTCCGGAGTATGTTTCCCGTTTGTAAGCTGCTCTTTGGCTCAATAGAGTTTATCGTTCTAGCATATATTTTATTAACAAGACTTTAGATTATGTTAGATAGCTAACGGATTCTTCTTCTTCGTCAGAAGATCCTTCGTCGCCGTCTTTGTCTTCTCCGTCTTCAGGCTTGTCTTCGCCCTCTGCTGGAGTTTCTTCTTTTTCTTGTTCACCAGCAGGCTCGCTTCCTTCTTCAGAAGCTTGTCCTTCTTCCTCTAATAGGGAAGTTACTGGTTTGTTAAAAAAGCTGCTAGGGTTCACTGCTACGTTGTCCTTGCGAATTTCAAAATGAACGTGTACTGCGTCTTTGTTCAGTTGGTTTGTGTGTGCTTTGGCAATTGTTTCACCTTGCTCTACGAAATCGTTGACTTTGACTTGTACGTCAGTCAGTGATTGATAGATTGTTTTTACACCATCCAAATGCTCAATTTCTACGACGTTTCCTAGTAAAGGATCATTTTCAACATGCGTTACAGTTCCACTTAAAGAAGCGACTACTTCGAATGTTTCTCCGTCTTTCATTGCAATGTCGATACCTGTGTTTGGTTGGTAAATGCCATTGTACTCAATGAAAGCTGCTTCTTGCTCTTCTTTAGATGCGTTTGCATCCCAGAATGGTCTTTGGATGACAGAAGAGTTAACGTCTGTTACCGGCATTACAAAGTTTTCTACCGGGCTGTTCACTTCCATGGAATCTTGATCACCATAAGAAATGTTAGTTCCTTGCCCTTCTGGGTTTCCTGGATTACCTTCTGATTCATTACCTGATTGGGATACTAAAACCGCTGTCAAAATGATTGCCGCGCACCCAAGATAGATTGCTGGGAACACCCAACGCTTTTTCATTAAGCGTTGCCAATTTGAATTTTGAGAAGTCCGTTTCTTTTCTTCCTCTCTCATTGTATCATCACCTCAGCAATCATTCTGAACAGATTCACAGAATAATATACATCCGCGGTGAAAATTTTTTTGAAATGCTTATTTTCCTTCAATCGAGAGGGTTTTATGCATGGAAATGGAAAAAAGTTTTGAAAAAGGGTCAGACCCCGGCAGGAGCCGGGGTCTGACAGGTGAACCTTTATTCGACACGAAGAGGGAAAATCCTTTGGGGGTCTGACCCCCAAAGGGTAATTTTTTCTTTTTTTCTTATCATTCTATCTCTTCGCTGTCACCTTATTGATGTATTGGTCGGCGCTGGCGATTTGGACGTCTTTGTAGTAGTGGGAGATGATTTGGGTGTAGTTTTTGCCTTCTAGGGCCATTCCGTTGGCTCCGTATTGGCTCATCCCTACTCCATGGCCAAAGCCCTTGGTGGTGATGACGATGTTGTCTCCTTTGCGCTCCCAGGTAAAGTCACTGGAGCGCAGCATAAGAAGGTCACGCACTTCCCTGCCACTTAGCTTCTTCCCATTAATATCTACCGCCTCCACGCGATTACCCGTGGTGCGTGCGATAATCTTCCCTACCGACCCGTCACTTCCCAGGGTTACCCCAAGTTTGGACTGAAACTCTTGTACCGGTAAGGATACTTGGCTTAAGTATTTTTCAGAATCCACATCCCACGGGCTTTCTACACTTCGCAAATATGGGATTTCGTTTGGCCAGTATTCTTCTGAGTTTTCTGTGTAGCCGTTGCTGGTGGAGAAATAGCTAGCATCAATTGGTACATTATTATAGGTAAGGACGGATCCCGCTGTTTCTGCGACCGCCTGTTTTATTTTTTCCATCTTCCAATTAAAGTCTTCGGCTGCCCAAGCTGCTTTTAAATCTTCTGGGCTTTTATACACCTGGTGCTGTTCGGTGTCTGTGACATCCGCGCCTTCTGGTGTGCCAAGTTTTTCTTCCGCCATCAGCTGCCTTAAGATATACGTCCGTGCTGCCAGTGCCTGTGCCTTTAGCGCTTCAAGTTCAAAGTCCGCAGGCATCTCTGAAGCAACCACGCCCACAATGTAGTCCTCAAGCGGTATGTTTTCGATCATCTCCTGCTTGTGACGATACACCGCTACATCAATCGGAGAATCGATTGGTTCCACTTGATTTTGGATTTGCTGATTCGGTTGGAGTTCTTCTGCTAATTGGCCGCTTTCCTTATCGACAAACGGCATGACTAATAACGTTGGTACCATTAATACCATGACAAATAGAATAGAAGTGAGTACGATGATTGGTTTCAAGTTTCTCATAGCGCCGAGCCTCCGATAACAATAAAGTAGTAGTTGTTTGCTAATGGTTGGTTACCTTTACTCTTCATTCTTATGGGAGTGGACAAGCAATTATGACTAAAATATGGGCAGGTTTAAAGACTTCATTCACAAGCCTCTAACCCTAAAAAACTCTTAAATACTTCTATATTATATACACATAACCCACAACTGTCAGAAAACAATTCAATATCACACCAAAAAAATGGTCTGACAGAAAAAAAGTTGGAATATTAATAAGTAGTGAAAAAAATGCTGTGCTGGGGTCAGACCCCAGCAGGAATTTCCGCACTCACGTCGAATGCCAGTAAAAAAAGTTTGAAAAAGGGTCAGACCCCTAAAGGAGTCTGACCCTTGATGTAGAATATAAATATATGATTGGCTATTTTGGTGTGTTTAGGCTTCCTTGATTTGCTCTAGGATAACTGTTTGTTCTTGTTCCATGGAGCTTACTCGTTCGATGTCTGCGCCTAGTGCTGCTAGTTTGTTGTGGAAGTTTACGTATCCACGATCTAAGTGTTTTAGCTCGGTTACACGAGTGTATCCGTCTGCGATTAATCCTGCTAGGGTTAATGCTGCTGCTGCACGAAGGTCTGTTGCCGCCACTTCTGCGCCTTGTAGTTTTGAAGGTCCATTGATGACAACGGAACGTCCTTCGATCTTGATGTCGCCGTTCATACGACGGAATTCTTCTACATGCATGAAGCGATTTTCGAATACTGTTTCGGTAATCATGCTCGTGCCTTCAGCCGCCAATAATAGAGACATCATTTGGGATTGCATATCTGTTGGGAATCCTGGGTGAGGCATTGTTTTGATGTCAATTGACTTTAGTTTTTCAGGTCCGATAACGCGTAATCCGTTTTCGACTTCTTCAAACTTAACGCCCATTTCTTCCATTTTGGCAATTAAAGAGCTGGAATGTTCCGGCACTGCGCCTTCAACGATAACGTCTCCGCCTGTGATTGCAGCTGCTACCATGAATGTACCTGCTTCAATGCGGTCAGGGATGATGTTGTGTTGGCATCCGTGCAATTCGGAAACCCCTTCGATTCTGATAGTACCTGTACCTGCTCCACGAACTTTTGCTCCCATGGAGTTCAAGAAGTTCGCCAAGTCCACGATTTCCGGTTCTTTTGCAACGTTTTCCATGATAGTTGTACCTTCAGCAAGAGTTGCAGCCATCATGATATTTTCCGTTGCTCCCACACTTGGGAAGTCAAGATATATTTTCGCGCCTTGTAATCTTCCGTCTACTTCGGCATCGATATAACCATTTCCAACTTTTACTTTCGCACCCATTGCTTCGAATCCTTTTAAATGCTGATCGATTGGTCTTGAACCGATCGCACATCCTCCAGGTAGAGCAATTTGTGCTTTTCCGTTACGTGCAAGCAATGATCCCATTACTAGGACAGATGCGCGCATTTTTCGTACATATTCAAACGGTGCTTCAGTGTGAAGCTCTCTTGTTGCATCGACAATTATACGATTATTTTCAAAATCAACATCGGCATTCAAATAACGCAAAACCTCGTTAATCGTATAAACGTCGGAGAGCTCAGGTACATCTAAGATTTCGCATTTGCCTTTGCTAGCTAATAAAGTTGCGGCGATGACAGGTAGTACTGCGTTTTTTGCTCCCTCTACTTTAACAGTACCCTTTAACCTTTGTCCGCCGCGGACGATGATTTTTTCCAAAACGTTCCCCTCCGCGTCTTTTATTCTATATATTAATATTCAACAGTAATAATTGGCGTGCCTACAATCACGGTAGTCTTATCGCCCATTCCTTGTGTTCGTAACCCAATTTGTAAGTTCATCTTTCCCTGATGTGTCGGAAGAACATTATTCCATGCATCAGTATATGCTGAAACTGATACAAAGGTATCTTCCTGAATCTCTTCAACTATTTGTGCTGAAAATGCGTCTAGCAAAATATTTGTCGTATTTTGCAAACCACCTTCAATTTTAGCACTGAAATCGCCAGACATACAACTAAATATTTCAAAGTCTTCATGAGAAATATTGGTAAGATTCGAATGGAAATTGTTTATTATCTCTGTTGCTACAGGCTTTTCCCAACCATACCCAGTAACCTCATATAATACATACGATGTTTGGGATGAGTTTGTGTGGGTGGTGATGAGCTGAAGAGTCTCTTCTTGCTTTAATAAGTCATTATAATAAGTCCCAACTGCCTTCCATTGATCCTCTTCTTCCATCACATTCCAACTAAGATGGCCCATACTCTGTTTTAAACGATTTACCTCTTTTTGAAAAGTGACTAAATCCCTAATTTTATAGACGTTCTTCCGTCCATAAAGTTTCCATTCCTGAACATTAATTTTCTCCTTTTGAAAAACTTCTGCGATTTCAAGTATCTCAGTACTGATATCGTTTGGTAATTGAGCTCTGCTTCTTTCATTCCCAAGAATTACCCCCGTAAAACATATTACCAAAATAAAAAATAGTCCTAGCAATCTATTAATATAAAGTTTCCACGTTTTTTCTGCATATTTAGTATTAGTTTTTAAGCCCTTATCCGTATTCCCCATCTTAAACATATCCCCCACGCCCCTTTGTTTGTTACTACTCATTGTGACCAAAGTGAGCATAAGAGATACATAGAAATGTTCGTCAAAATTTTTGTGTTTTTTATATATTTTTTATTTTTGGGGTCAGACCCCGGCAGGAGTTTTAGCTCTTATGTAGAATGAGGCAAGAAAAACAAATAAAAAACCAGAGGATTCTCTCCCCTGGTTTGCTTAAGTTCGCTTATTTTCACCAAATCATCGGCAGTCTTTGTGATAGGAACAGGTAGTCCAGGAAGAAGTTGCTGACGGAGGATCCGATGGCGATGGTGATTAGGATCAGCAGCAGTCTGATTTGGACGACTTTGTTTGGTTTCATCCATTTTTCGTATTGGATGGCTTGGAGTGCCCACCAGGTGATGCTAATGAATAGTAGGTGGGAGATGATGCTGACGAGTGCTTGTACTCCGAAATCGATCATTGTGAAAGCAGCCTCCTCTTTATTTTAAGTAAAAGTTCTGGGTATACTCCGCTGTTGATTTCCGCGCTAGGCTTCGCTTTCCGCGGGACGGTGCTTGAGCCTCCTCGGCAAGCCTGCGGGGTCTCAACCAACCGTTATTCCCCCGCTGGAGTCTCAGCCTTTCGCTCCAATCACCAGCTCGATACACCTTGCTTCATTAGTTTCTTCCTATAGTAATCCACAAAAAAGAAGGAGCTCTATCACTCCTTCTTTTCTATTAAATCATATACCCCTTAATGGTGACAATGTGTTAGTTGTCTGTTTCGAAGATATCTCTTAAAATATCGAAATTGCTTCCGAACATGTCTAGGGCAAGGCCTGGTAAGATTCCTAACAACAGTGTTCCTAGTGCGCAAACAAAAACGGTGATCCAGATTCCAACGGGAACGTGGATTTTTTCTTGGCTTGCGGCTGGGCGGAAGAACATTTGTGTCATGATACCGAAATAGTAAAAGTATGAGACGACGGTGGTCAAGATCAAGACCGATGCCAGCACGTAGGCGTTGGTTGGTTCGGAAATGGCCCCGACGAAAATTGATAATTTTCCGATGAATCCGGCTGTTCCCGGGATACCTGCCAAAGAAAGCAAGAACACTGACATTAACACTGCAAGCAGCGGTGAACGCTGGTAGAGGCCGGCGAATCGGCTCAGATCCTCGGAATCATCTTGTGCGGTGACGACTTGCAATACTGCAAGTGCTCCAATGTTCATGAACAGGTATGCGACCAGGTAGAACCACATTGCTTCAAAAATGAAGATGAAGTTTACGGTTGCCAGTGGTACCAACAAATAGCCGGCGTGTGCGACTCCAGAGTAGGCGAACATTCGCTTGACGTTGCGCTGCCTAAGAGCAACGAAGTTACCGATGATCATGGAGGCCACGGCCAAGACTGCGATGAATTCCCCCATGGAGAACAGCATAGATGAGCCTTCTGCTGATCGGGTTGGGAAGAACAGTGTCACGAAAAGACGCAGGACGATAATGAAGCCTGCTGTTTTGGATACGACTGCAAGGAATGCCGTTACTGGTGTTGGTGCGCCTTGGTAGACGTCCGGTGCCCACATGTGGAATGGTGCGGTCGCGAGCTTGAAGGATAAGCCAACGAACATCATCATGAAGGCGATGACCAGCAGGTATTGCATGTCGCGTGCGTTGATCTGGGACAGTGTGATCCACATTTCCTGCAGGTTGGTTGTGCCTGTCAGGCCGTACACGTAACTCATCCCAAACAGGGTGATGGCGGTGGCGATTCCGCCGTTGATAACGTATTTCATGGCCGCTTCGTTGGATTGCAGGTTCTTTTTGCGCAGGCCTGCTAGTACATAGGAAGCCAGGGATAATAACTCAAGGCCCACAAACAACGTGATCAGGTCGCCGCTTGAGGACATGATCATGGCCCCTAGGACACCTAGCAGCAAGAGGTAGAAGAACTCTCCCCTGTACTCTTTCAGGCCTTCTTTCGGCTCGTAGCTGATGGCCATAAGCATCACAAAGGCTGCTCCGACTAAAATCAACGTTTTGAAGGCCATCGCGAAGCTGTCGAGTCGGTATGTTTCGTAAAGGATGGTGGTGACTTGCATTGGATCTTTGTCGTACATGCCCACTAAGAATCCGAGGGCAACCAGGATGCTGGCGAATCCGAGCCATCCGAGCAGTCTCCGGTCTATTTTTTTCGGTAAAAATAAGTCCAGTAGTGAGAGAAGGGTTGCTACACCAAGGATGATGAATTCCGGTGCCATGACACTCCAATCAAAGCTGAGTAAGGTTTCTAAATCCATCTCCAGTTCACCCCCCTATCCCTAAAATAATGGCGTTGATGGTGTCTTGCAGCGGTTGTGCGAGAATGCTAGGGTATACTCCGATCAGGATGATGAAGAATAGCATGGCAAATACGGGAATGTATTCAACTCCGCGCAGGTCCACCACTTTCTCGCCATAGCCTGCCGCTTTCGTGCCGAATGTCATTCCGAGCACTGCACGCAACAAGTATGCCGCTGTTAAAATAATCCCGAGTGTTCCGACTGCCGCAACAACCGGCATTTCATTGAAAAGTCCCATGAAGGCAAGGAATTCGCTGACAAATCCGGACATGCCAGGCAGACCGAGTGAGGCCATGGCTCCCACAAGGAAGAATCCGGCTGTGAGCGGCATCGCTTTTGCGAGTCCACCAAGCTTTCCGATGTCTGTCGTTCCTGTGCGTTCGTACATTACTCCTATTAAAAAGAACAAGAGTGCCGCGATGAATCCGTGGGAGACAACTTGGAAGATGGCGCCTTGGATTCCCGCTTCATTTAGGGCCGCAAGCCCGATCAGGACAATCCCCATATGCGAAATACTGGAGTATGCCAGCACCATTTTGAAATCTGTTTGGATGAGTGCAAGGAATGCACCGTAAAGGAGATTCACGACTCCTAAGATTGCTAGAATGAAAGCGAGCTGGTCGAATTGTTCCGGGAAAATTCCCACTCCGAAACGGATAAGTCCGAATGCCCCTATTTTCAAAAGAACGCCGGCATGCAGCATGACGATTGATGGCGGAGCCTGGACGTGGACTTTTAGCATCCAGCTGTGAAGCGGCACGATTGGCAGCTTGATACCGAATGCGACAAGCAATGCAATCAGCAGTCCCATGCGCAGGTCGTCTGAAACTTCGCCAAGGAACATGGCGTCACTGTTACCGGTGAACATGGCAGTGATTTCGGCGATGTTCATCGTTCCTGTTTTTGTGAAAAGGACAACGAACACGATTAATAGAATGGCAGAACCGAGACCGTTGTAGATAAGGAAGCGGTATGCTGCACTTTCTTTTTCAAAATAGCCCCATTTTCCGATGAGGAAGAACATCGGGATCAAGGTGAGTTCAAAGAAAAAGAAGAATAAGAGCAGGTTCTCCGCTGCAAAGACGCCGAGCATTCCGATCTGTAAAAGAAGAAAGAGAATGAAGTAGCCTTTCCATTCTTTTTTTACATGGATGCTTGCGATGGCTGCAAGGGTGGAAAGCACTGCCGTCAGTAAAATCATGACGAGCGAGAAGCCGTTGACCCCAAGCTCGAAAGAAATCGGCTGGTATACTTGAGAGCCGTAGATTTCACCAGTCAGATCTTTGTTTCCGAATGTAATCCATTCGTGCTTGATCGCAAATTGCTCAAGACCCGCTCCCGCCTTGTATTGCCAGAACGCGATGAGCGCAAGCACCAAGGACGGCAGGGTTGCAAGGAATCCAACGATTTTGATGGCTTCCACGTTTGTTTTTGGTGTGAAAAGAAGTACTAAAATACCTAAAAGAGGGGCGAAGATCAACGCTGTCAGAAATATGCTGTTCATCCGATGTACCCCCCTGTGAAGACGAAAATAATGATGAGAATGGCGAGTCCGACAAACGCGACTGCTCCGTATGTTTGGGTTTGGCCGTTCTGCACTTTGGCTCCGAGTCTACCGATTTGTTGGGATGCCGCGGCAATCCCCTTCATCGAACCCTGGACAAGGAACTCGTCGATGTATTTCAGGAACAGGCTGATCACGCGCGTTCCATAGACAAATGTCATATTGTAAATTTCATCGACAAAGTATTTGTTGCGTAAAATTCCGTACAGATGCGGTGCGCCTTGGCTGAATGTTTCGCGCGCGATCGAGCGGCGGAAATAAATCAGGTAGGCGAAACCGATGCCGGCAAATGAAACAAGGATGGCAGCCGCCATGATCCATTTTGGCCCCTCGATATGGGACGGCCCGTATAGGGTGGTCCCTTCTGTCAGCCAGTCTCCGAGAAAATGGCCAAACCAAGGGGTGTTCATATAACCTGCCACGACTGCAAGGACGCCAAGCACGATCATTGGAATGGTCATGACAGATGGTGACTCGTGCGCATGACTTTGGTCTCCACGTGCATCACCTGTGAATACCAGGAAGAACAGGCGGAACATATAGAATGCCGTGAAGAAAGCAGCGATTAGTGCCAGTAAAAATAAGAATGGATTCCCATTCACCCAAGCAGCAAGGAGAATTTCCTCTTTACTGAAGAACCCGGAGAACAACGGAACACCTGTAATGGCAAGAGTTCCGATTAGAAATAAGATTCCGGTGGTGCGCATTTTTTTCCAAAGGCCGCCCATTTCATCGATGTTTTGCGTGTGGACCGCATGGATGACGCTACCTGCTGCAAGGAAGAGCAAGGCTTTAAAGAATGCGTGTGTGGTGAGGTGGAAGACCCCTGCCACATAGCCTGCAGAACCGAGAGCAAGCATCATGAAGCCGAGCTGACTGACGGTGGAGTAGGCTAGCACTCTCTTAATATCTTTTTGTACAAGACCGATGGAGGCCGCGAAAATGGCGGTGAATGCACCGACGATTGCGACCGTCATAAGCGCCGTTTCGCTGGCATTGAACAGCGGAAACAGGCTCGCGACCAAGTAGACCCCTGCTGCAACCATTGTTGCGGCATGGATTAGCGCGGAAACCGGTGTTGGACCTTCCATCGCGTCAGGTAACCAGGAGTGTAGCGGGAATTGACCTGATTTCCCCATTGCCCCGATAAAAATAAGGATGGCAATGAGGGTCAGCATGCCTGCGGAGATTGCGCCTGCATTGACTGCTTCAAAAATCACATCGTATTCAAAGCTGCCAACCTGCCAGAATAATAGGATGATCCCGATGAATAACCCGACATCCCCGATACGCGTCATGATGAACGCTTTTTTGGCAGCGGCTTTTGCTTCATTTTTATAAAAATAGAACCCAATGAGCAAGAATGACCCTACTCCGACCAGCTCCCAGAAAATGTAGAGCTGAAGCAGGTTTGGTGACATGACAAGTGCCAGCATGGCAAAGGTAAACAGGCCCAGATAGGCGTAGAACACGTGGAAACGGTCGTCCCCGTGCATGTATCCTTTGGAATAAATATGTACAAGTAAGCTGACAAGTGATACTACGACAAGCATCAAGGCGTTTAATTGATTGACTTCATATCCCGCCGTCAGTACGACGTCTCCTATTTGGAGCCAGTCGAATGTGGCTTTGAAGGTTGGTGCTGAAAACCGCTCCCATAGTGCTGTGAGGGAAAAGATGAGTGATAGTCCAATGAGTGCGATTCCGAGGAATGCACTCGATTCTTTCAATCTTTTGCCGACAAGCATTAACAGGATAAAGGAGATCAGCGGAAAAAGCGGGATGATCCAGGCATTTTCCATCATCGTATCAAGTCCCCTTTTTTTTAGTTCTTCAGTGTATTCATTTCGTCGATGTTAACGGTGCGGCGGTTGCGGTAGAGGGCTATGAGGATAGCCAGGCCTACTGCGGCTTCTGCTGCTGCGACGGTAATGGTGAACAGGGAGAATACTTGCCCTGTGATGGATGGTGCGATGCCGAATTTACTGAACGCGACAAGGTTGATGTTGACTGCGTTCAGCATGAGCTCGATACAGATCAGGACGATGACGGTGTTGCGTTTTGTCAGGGCCCCGTAAAGTCCGATACAGAATAAAATAAGTGCAAGTACCAGGTAGGCTGATAATGGAACTCCGCTCATTCCTTGGTCGCCTCCTCTTTTACAACGTCCGCGTCTTCGTCATCTCGTCTTGCCAAGATGATTGCCCCGACAAGTGCCACGAGCAGAATCACGGAGGTCAATTCAAATGGAATGACGTATTTTGCATAGATGGCTACACCGATCTGTTCGGTGTTGTTCACATGCAGGTCGGCTGATTCTTGGGATCCAAGGTCAAGGCTGTACAGTCCGAAATACATGACTGCTGCAAAGCCGAGAACGCCGGCGCCGACGAGTATTTTTCGGGCAAGTCCTGATGTTTCGGATTCGTCATTGTGACGGGTAAGCATGATTCCGAACAGCATGATGATAGTGATGGCCCCGGAATAGATGAGAATTTGGACAGCCGCTACGAATTCAGCGGAGAGCATGACATAGATGCCGGCGATGCTGATGAAGGTGAACACTAGGGCTACCACCATGTGGACGACCTTTGTCAGGTTCAGCATGAGCACTCCACCGGCGATCGCAGCGATTGCTAGGAAAAGAAATGCGATGAATTCACCGGTTATCGTCATGCTTTATTCTCCCTTCTGATGTTCGTATCGTTTTCATCGAGCCATTGCAGGTCTTTGAAAAGTCGATCACGGCTGTATTCGGCAAGCTCAAAGTTGTTGGTCATGATGATGGCCTCTGTCGGGCAGACTTCTGTACAGAGGTCGCAGAGAATGCAGATTTCAAAATTGATGTCGTATGTGTCGATGATTTTCCCTTTTTTCGTTGGATCCGGATGTTTTTTCCCGGTAAGCTGGATGCAGTCTGTAGGGCAGATGTTGGAGCACTGGTTACAGACGATGCATTTTTCCGGGTAAAATTTTTGGATGCCGCGGAACCGGTCCGGTAGTGGAAGCGGTTCGTTTGGGTAATCATAGGTTACTTTTTTCTTCGTTAAGTTTTGTAGGGTATATTTTAAACCTTTTGCAAGACCGAGCATTTCGCTTCACCCCTATTCTTCCGTTACCCCTTTTAGTAATGAAAGTGAGTTTTTTATTTAAAGAACAATTCTTTCATGATCGCTGAGAAAAAGATGTTTGCCAGTGCTACCGGGAGCAGTACCTTCCAGCCGAATTCCATGAGCTGGTCTGCGCGCAGACGCGGGAAGGTGACACGGATCCAGATGAGCACGAATACGACTACGCTGAATTTCAGTGCGAACCAGACGGCACCCGGGATTAATCCGAGGAACTCGAATGGTGGCAGCCATCCGCCCAGGAACAGGACGGTGGTCAGGGATGCCATCGCAAACAGGTACACATATTCTGCTAGCATGAAGAATGCCCAGCGGAATCCGGAGTACTCAACATGGTACCCTGCGACAAGCTCGGATTCTGCTTCCGGCAAGTCAAATGGTGTACGGTTCAACTCTGCGACAGATGCAATCATGAAAATTAGGAATCCGACAGGCTGCAAGATGATAAACCAAAATGTTTCGCCTTGAGCTGCAACGATTTCGTTCAGGTTAAGGCTTCCTGCCAACAGGACAACCCCGATTACAGACATAACAAGTGGCACTTCATAGGAAATCATTTGGGCTGCTGCACGCATGCCTCCAAGTAAGGAGTACTTGTTGTTTGATGCCCAGCCTGCCGCAACGACGCCGACCGTTGTGATGCCCGAGATGGCGATATAGTAAAGCAAGCCGACCCCGATGTCCGCAAATTGAAAGCGGTCGGTGAACGGGATGGTGGCAAGCACCATGAACGCCGGTGTGAACGCGATCACTGGTGCGATAATGTATAATGGTCGATCCGCAAGTTTCGGGATCGTGTCTTCTTTTATAAGAAGCTTTAACACGTCGGCTACTGTTTGGAGCAAGCCCCATGAACCCCCGACCTGATTCGGTCCTATACGTCCTTGCATGAAACCCATTACTTTACGTTCGGCAAGGATTCCGTATGTTACGAAGCCAAGGACAGCGAGCAGCAATGCCGTGGCCAAACCGAAAAAAATGAAAAAGTTCGTCCAGGATGGTGAGGAATGCAACAAGCTTTCCATCATTAGCCATCCACCTCCCCGAGGACAATATCAATTGCCCCTAAAATGGCGATCAGGTTTGCCATGTTTTCGCCTTCCAAAAGCTTCGGTAAAATCTGCAGGTTGTAAAAGGACGGACGGCGGAATTTGAGTCTGTATGGCTCTTTTTTTCCGTCACTGGCAATGTAGCAGCCGATCTCACCGCGCGGGGATTCGATGCGTACATATGCTTCTCCCTTTGGCGCCTTGATGATTTTCGGTACTTTTGCCATGATCGCGCCTTCTTTCGGGAATTGTTCGACGGCTTGTTCGATGATCTTCAAAGATTCCTCGATTTCCTCCATGCGGCAGTGGTAACGCGCCCATGCGTCTCCGCCTTCCCGCGTTGGAACGTCAAAATCAAAGCGATTATAAATGGAGTAAGGCTCATCTTTACGAAGATCCCACTTCACTCCGGTACATCTGAGGTTCGCACCACTCAGGGAGTACGCAAAGGCATCCTCCTTCGTGTAACGGCCAACCCCCTTCACACGGCTCATGAAAATTTCATTGCCTGTTACAAGGTCATGGTAGCCCTTCAGCTGCTCCCTCATATATGGAACAAATTCTTCTACTTTTTCAATCCAGCCCTCCGGTGCATCCCATTTCACGCCCCCAACACGCATATAGTTGAAGGTAAGGCGAGCACCTGACAGCTCATTTAATAGATTGATAATCATTTCGCGCTCACGGAACGCATATAGGAACGGACTGACAGCCCCGATATCAAGTAAATATGTACCATACCAAACTAGGTGACTGGCAACACGGCCAAGCTCCATCGCAAGCACGCGAAGGTATTCGGCCCGCTCTGGAATTTCAATTCCCATCATCGTTTCCACCGCATGACAAAGCACGTAGTTGTTGGTCATGGCGGATAAGTAATCCATCCGGTCGGTGTACGGGATGATTTGCGTGTATTGGAGATTCTCCGCGAGCTTTTCGGTTCCGCGGTGAAGGTATCCAATGACCGGTGTCGCTTCTTTGATGATTTCCCCATCAATTTTTATGACAAGTCGGAACACCCCGTGGGTACTCGGATGCTGTGGACCGACATTCAGTAGCATTTCCTCTGTACGAATCATCTGCTACACCTCCACATCGTACGGCTCATAATCTTTGCGCAGCGGATAACCTACCCAATCATCCGGCATCATGATGCGCGTCAAATTCGGGTGTCCTGTAAACTGTATGCCAAGCAGGTCGTATGTTTCACGCTCCGGCCAGTTTGCCCCTTCCCAAATTGGCTGGATGGACGGGATGACAGGGTTCTCCCGGTCTATTTTCACTTTTAGGGCAACAGACTGCTTGTTTTTATAAGAATATAAGTGATTGTAGATTTCCATATGCGTTTCAAAGTCCGTGCCGTGCATTTCAGATAGAAATTCAAACGTCAGCTGCTCATTGTACCGCAGGAATGATGCCACTTTATAATAGTTCTCCGGTTTCGCGACAAGCGTCGGAACATCTTTGGAAAGCGGGTTGATGTACGCGTCTTCCAAGGTGTTTTCCCCGAGGTTGTCGTTGATCACTTTTACATATTTATCGAGGTATTTCTGGTTTGTTGATGGTGGTGATGGTGTATCTGATTCCGCGGCTGCTGTTGAGCCGGATGTTCCTTTGGCTTTTGCGGCGGCTGCTACTTTCGCTTTGGCTGCTGCGGCGGCCTTTGCTTTTGCTTTCGCGGCTGCGACGGCTTTGGCTTTTTCGTCTTGGAGGTCTGGGGAGGCAGTGTCTGCTTCGCCCGCGGCCCCTGTTGCTCCTCCGTCACGTTGCTGTTTGGCCAGTGCAGCGGCTTTTGCCTTGGCTGCAGCTGCTGCTTTTGCTTTCGCGGCTGCGATGGCTTTTGCTTTGGCGTCCTCGCCGTCTGTTTCGGTTGCTGGTGCTTCGCCTGTGTCGCGTTTTTGTTTTGCGAGTGCGGCGGCCTTTGCTTTCGCTGCGGCGGCTGCTTTCTTTTTAGCTAGTTCTTTGGCGTCGTCTGTTGGCTCTGTTGATTCGGCTTCGGATCCCACTTGTTCTTTCGCTTTTTGTTTAGCCAGTGCTGCGGCCTTCGCTTTCGCAGCTGCAGCGGCTTTCTTTTTAGCTAGTTCTTTGGCGTCGTCTGTTGGCTCTGTTGACTCGGCTTCAGATTCCGCTTGTTCTTTCGCTTTTTGTTTAGCCAGTGCTGCGGCCTTCGCTTTCGCAGCTGCAGCGGCTTTCTTTTTCGCCAGTTCTTTGGCGTCGTCACCAACCGGAGTTTCAGCGGGTGTTGTCTCTTCTATACTTTCAGAAGCCTTCGCTTCCATCTTCTTTTTAGCTTCTAATTTTGCAAGTGCAGCAGCTTTTGCTTTGGCTGCGGCCTCTTTCTTCTTTTCTTCCAGGCTTTTCTCCTCGCTCACTGCTAGATCACCTGCTTCCCTGTCTTGGCTTCATAACGAATTTTTTCGCGGAGCTTATTGATTCCATAAATAAGAGCCGCTGGATTTGGTGGGCATCCCGGTATGTACACGTCTACTGGTACAATTTGGTCCACACCTTTTACAACGGCATAGGATTTGATATATGGACCGCCTGCAGTCGCACAGGATCCCATTGCAATGACCCATTTCGGCTCAGGCATTTGATCATACAAGCGCTTCAACACGGGTGCCATCTTTTTCGTCACGGTACCAGACACGATCATACAGTCAGATTGACGCGGTGATGTACGAAAAAAGGACCCAAAACGGTCGAGGTCATAGTGGGACGAGCCAACTCCCATCATTTCGATGGCACAGCAAGCTAGACCGAATGTCATCGGCCACATGGAATTGCTACGGGCCCACGCTTTCAGCTCCTCCAATGTTGTCAGGAAGACCGTCTGTTTCAGTTCTTCCATTTCCTCTGGTGAGATACTCTCTAGATTTAGATCCATTTCAACACCTTCTTCTTCCATGCGTATATTAATCCGATCAGTAATAAAACTACGAAAATAAGCATTTCAATCAGTGCAAAAATCCCCAATTTCTCGTATGCCACCGCCCATGGATAAAGGAAAACCGTCTCCACATCGAAAATGACAAATAACAGGGCAAATATGTAATAACGAACATTGAACTGAACACGTGAATCATGAAAGGGATCAATTCCACTTTCATAGGTCGTCTGCTTGGCTGCTGATGGCTTATTCGGACGCAAAACACGTCCAATAGCAAGCGCCACGACCGGAAGCAATACCCCTAGAGCTAAAAATACAACCACTATCAAATAGTTATTTTGATATAAGTTTAGTAGATTCATGCCCGCCCCCTCCGAAGTCTCTCTTCATTTTCAGACTGCTCACAATATTTAAAAATGTAACCGATAACAATTATATCAAATCCCCATATCGGTGTCGACAGGAGATATCCTTATTATGGCTATTGTTTTTAGGGAGGCGAAGGGAATTGGTTTGGTGAAGGGTGAGGTTTTGTTTTTGTGGTTGATTGTGAGGCGCTTTGATCAAAGTTCAAAAGAAAATTACCTTGTTTTGAAAAAGGCCAGGCTTGGTGACTGCTGGAACCAATGAAATGTGGGGCTACTTGGAAGGTTTTAGTTGAAAGTAGGTAATTGGATTTGCGGATATCAATAAAACTCAGGATATTTCAAGAAAAATTCGGATATATCGAGAAATTAGGAGTGTATATCAATAAAAATTAGAATATATCAAGAAATTCAGGCATATATCAAGAAATCGACAGACCCTTCGTCATTTCGACAACATAGATACTGCACTCACCACCAGTCAACCATAATGCGTGGGACTGCTTCGCTTTAGCACATCACCGCACAGCGGGTCAGACCCCTCTTTAGTCCTTTAAATCACAAAAACCCCCTCCCTCCAAAGCACGTCTGCTCCGGAAAGAGGGGGTTTTGACACAGTATGTTTACAGGGTATTGTTACCCTCTTTTGGCTACGTTGATGCGGTTGATTGCGCGTTGAAGGGCAAGTTCAGCGCGGCGGTAGTCGACGTCGTCCTGTTTGGACTGAAGTCGTTGCTCGGCGCGTTTCTTTGCTTCTTCTGCACGTGTAAGATCGATTTGCTCAGCTGCTTCTGCAGTTTGGGCAAGGATCGTTACTTTATCAGGACGCACTTCTAGGAAGCCTCCGTTTACTGCCACTTGTTCGGTTTTGCCGTCTTTTTTCATACGGACGCCGCCGATTTGAAGTGGAGCAACCATCGGGATATGTCCTGGTAGAACTCCCAGCTCACCGCTTTGAGCACGGGCTACTACCATTTCTACGTCTGATTCATAAACCGGGCCATCGGGAGTAACTACGCTGACTTTTAATGTCTTCATTTCATTCCCTCCTAGGTCCCTTTAATTAAACTTCTACACCCATTTGCTTCGCTTTTTCCACTACTTCTTCGATGCGTCCAACTAGACGGAATGCATCTTCAGGAAGGTGGTCGTATTTGCCGTCAAGGATTTCTCTGAATCCTTTAACTGTTTCCTGAACAGGAACGTAAGAACCTTTTTGTCCAGTGAACTGCTCGGCTACGTGGAAGTTTTGAGATAAGAAGAACTGGATTCGACGAGCACGGTGAACGGTTAATTTATCCTCATCCGTTAACTCATCCATACCTAAGATAGCAATGATATCTTGTAGTTCTTTGTAACGTTGTAAAGTAACCTGTACTTCACGCGCTACTGCATAGTGGTCGTCTCCAACTACTTCTGGTGCTAAAGCACGGGAAGTGGAAGCTAGAGGATCAACCGCTGGGTAGATACCCATCTCGGAAAGCTTACGCTCAAGGTTCGTTGTTGCATCTAAGTGAGCGAAAGTTGTTGCTGGAGCCGGATCCGTGTAGTCATCGGCAGGAACGTAGATCGCTTGGATAGACGTTACAGAACCTACAGACGTAGACGTGATACGCTCTTGTAATTGACCCATTTCAGTAGCAAGTGTTGGTTGGTAACCAACGGCAGATGGCATACGACCTAGTAGGGCGGAAACCTCAGAACCTGCTTGTGTGAAACGGAAGATGTTGTCCATGAAGAATAGAACGTCTTGTCCTTGGTCATCACGGAAGTACTCAGCCATTGTAAGACCTGTTAGTGCAACACGCATACGTGCTCCAGGCGGCTCGTTCATTTGTCCGAATACCATGGCAGTTTTCTTGATAACGCCAGAATCCGTCATTTCGTGGTAAAGGTCATTTCCTTCACGAGTACGCTCACCAACACCTGCGAATACAGAGATACCACCGTGCTCTTGTGCGATGTTGTTGATTAATTCTTGGATAAGAACCGTTTTACCTACACCGGCACCACCGAATAGACCGATTTTACCACCCTTGATGTAAGGAGCAAGTAAGTCTACTACTTTGATACCAGTTTCAAGGATTTCAACGTCTGTTGAAAGTTGATCGAATGTAGGAGCTTGTCTGTGAATCGGATCACGACGAGAACCTGCTGGAATTGGAGCATCTAAGTCAATGTTTTCTCCTAGTACGTTGAAAACACGACCAAGTGTTACGTCACCTACTGGTACAGAAATAGGGTGACCAGCATCTTCTACTTCCATGCCGCGAACGACACCGTCTGTAGAAGCCATAGCGATTGTACGCACTGTGTTGTCTCCAAGGTGAAGAGCAACCTCAAGCGTTAAAGTAATGTCTACTTCATTAGCGCTACGAGCTTTATGATTAATATGAAGAGCGTTGTATATTTCAGGAAGATGTCCGCTGTCGAATTTTACGTCGACAACTGGACCCATGATTTGAGTAACGCGACCTTTCATCGTATTCCCTCCTAACTTACTTTTGCAAAATTTTGTTTCTTAACGAATCTATTGTTGAGCTGAAGCTCCCGCTGTAATCTCGGTGATCTCTTGAGTGATTGCTGCTTGACGGGCACGGTTGTAAGAAAGTGTAAGGCCTTGGATAAGCTCTTTCGCGTTATCTGTCGCACTTTGCATCGCTGTCATACGAGCAGCATGCTCACTTGCTTTTGCATCTAATAATGCACCGTAAATCAGGCTTTCCGCATATTGCGGTAGCAATACTTCAAGGATACCTTCTTGGGAAGGTTCGAACTCATAGGATGTAATCTTGTTGGATGTAGGTGCAATGTCAGTAAGAGGAAGAAGTTTCTTCTCTGTTACTTCTTGGGAGATTGCACTTACAAAGTGGTTGTAATACACGTATAACTCATCAAACGTTCCATCCGCGTACATGCTGACTGCACGATTCGCAATGTCCTTGATGTCTGAGAAGGATACTTGGTCGCCTAGACCAGTAATTTCGGAGAATACAGGGACGTTACGCTTTCTGAAAAAGTCGCGGCCGATTCGTCCGATGGCAATTACTGCGTATTCATCTTGAGACTTATGACGTTTTTGAACCGTCTGATGAACCGTACGTAAGATGTTACTGTTATAGGCACCTGCAAGACCACGGTCAGAGGAGATTACGATGTAGCCAGTACGTTTTACCGGACGGCTTTCTAGCATTGGATGCGATACATCTGTACTTCCTAGTGCGATACTTGCTACAACCTCTTGGATTTTATCCATATAAGGATTGAAAGCTTTTGCATTCGTTTCAGCACGATTCAGTTTCGATGCGGAAACCATCTGCATGGCTTTTGTGATTTGACTAGTCTTCTTCGTCGAGGTAATTCTCGTTTTTATGTCGCGTAATGATGCCAAAGGATTTCACCACCTTTTTAACCCTATTCAGAGTGGTTAGACACATGGAAAGGAGGAATCGAAGGTTGGTTCGGGTTCCTCCATCGCATGGTGTAACTCACTATGTCGATCTATTACTTTTCAGTAGCTACGAAAGTCTTTTTGAATGCATTAAGTGCTTCAGCCATTGCTTCGTCGCTTGGTAATCCTTTAGTTGTACGGATTTCTTCTAAAAGTTCTTTACGGTTGTGCTCTAGCCAAGTAAGCATTTCGTCTTCGAAACGAGTTACGTCTTGTACAGGAACATCATCGATGAAGCCTTTTGTAAGAGCGTAAAGAATCGCAACTTGTTTTTCTACTTTAAGTGGCTTGTTCAAGCCTTGCTTAAGTACTTCAACTGTACGAGCACCACGGTTAAGTTTTGCTTGAGTTGCTTTATCTAAGTCAGAACCGAATTGCGCGAACGCTTCTAACTCACGGTAAGATGCAAGGTCAAGACGTAATGTACCTGATACCTTTTTCATCGCTTTGATTTGAGCGGATCCTCCAACACGAGATACGGAAAGACCAGCGTTGATCGCAGGACGAACACCGGAGAAGAATAGGTCTGATTGTAAGAAAATTTGTCCATCAGTGATGGAGATAACGTTTGTTGGGATGTAGGCAGATACGTCACCAGCTTGTGTTTCGATGAACGGTAAAGCTGTTAAGGATCCAGCGCCTTTTGCATCACTAAGTTTCGCTGCACGCTCGAGTAAACGAGAGTGAAGGTAGAATACGTCACCAGGATATGCTTCACGCCCTGGAGGACGTTTTAATAGTAGGGAAAGCTCACGGTATGCAGCAGCTTGCTTTGTTAAGTCATCATAGATAACTAGCACGTGCTTGCCGTTGTACATGAATTCTTCACCCATTGTTACTCCAGTGTAAGGTGCTAAGAATAGCATTGGAGCTGGTGCAGATGCAGATGCAGTTACAACGATTGTGTAATCAAGTGCACCATGCTTACGAAGAGTTTCTACCACTCCACGAACTGTAGATTCTTTTTGACCGATAGCAACATAGATACACACCATGTCTTGGTCTTTTTGGTTAAGAATCGTATCGATCGCAACAGATGTTTTACCTGTTTGACGGTCTCCGATAATTAACTCACGTTGTCCACGTCCGATTGGTACAAGCGCATCGATCGCTTTGATACCTGTTTGAAGTGGCTCATGAACGGATTTACGATCCATAACACCAGGAGCTTGTGCTTCGATTGGACGAGTTTTGCTTGTTTCGATTGGACCTAAACCATCAACTGGTTGTCCTAATGCGTTTACTACACGGCCGATAAGTGCTTCACCTACCGGTACCTCCATGATACGGCCTGTACGACGAACTGCATCGCCTTCGCGGATTTCAGTATAAGGTCCTAAGATTACTATACCGACGTTGTTTTCCTCTAAGTTTTGGGCAAGACCCATAACTCCGTTAGAAAATTCAACTAGCTCTCCAGCCATGACGTTGTCGAGACCATGAGCACGAGCGATACCATCCCCAACTTGGATAACAGTACCGACATCGCTAACTTCGATTTCAGACTGATAACTTTCGATTTGCTTTTTTATCAGCGCACTAATTTCTTCAGCTTTGATGCTCATGAATTTCACCCCTATCTACTATCTATTCGTTGTAAGTTGACGTCCTAGACGCTCTAATTTTCCACTGACACTTCCATCAAAAATACGGTTGCCGATGCGAATCTTCAAGCCGCCGATTAAAGATGGATCTACGATATTGCTGATGTTTAAAGAAGATTTCCCAACTTTTGCTGCAAATACAGCGGAAAGCTGAGCCTGCTCTGCGTCCGTTAAAGCGCGAACAGAGTACACTTTTGCGTCTGCCACATTAAGGGCTTCGTTAGAAAGTGCTTTGTACTCGTCAATCATATCGACAACGATACCTTGACGGTGACGGTCTATTAAAAGCTGTAACGTGTTTACGATAAATGGTGATGCGGAAGCAAATGCCTCACGGACGATTTGCTTTTTAGAGTCTTTGCGTACTTTCGGGTTGCTTAGGACAACGTCAAGTTCCTTGTTGTTCAAAAACACCTTTTTCACTTCTGCAAGCTCTGAATCAAACTGGGCGTAAAGGTTGTTTTCTTTTGCCAGTTCGAAAAGAGCCAATGCATAACGCTTTGCTACTCCGTTTTTGCTCATCGCACTTCGCCTACCTGTTTCACGTAATCATCGATAAGCTTCTGCTGATCTTTTTCGTTTAGTTCTTTTTCAATCACTTTAGAAGCGATTAATACGGACAAGGAAGCAACCTGTTCACGCAGGGCAACAACTGCTTGTTCTTTTTCCTGAATGATTTCTTTTCTTGCCGCTTCTTTCAAGCGTGCAGATTCCTCTTGAGCAGCTCTTACGATATCTGCTTTTTGATCTTCTGCTACTTTTTTCGCGCTTTCCACTAAAGCCTGAGCTTCCGTGCGAGCTTCTTTTAAAAGAGCTTTTTGCTCTTCTACAAGACCTTTTGCTTCAACATTGCTTTGTTCAGCTGCTGTAATTTCATTTGCAATGTGATCTTCACGTTGCTTCATCATTCCAACAAGCTTATCCCAAGCAAATTTTCTAAGGAAATATAGTAAGATTAAAAATGTGATTAACTGGAATAGTGCATCTCCTAAAGTTAGAAGTCCTGCACCAAGCACTAAGTGATCTAAGCTATACAATGCTTTCACTCCCTTCGAGGAATACATAAGAAAAGCACAAGCACCTAAAGGGCACCTTGGCTAGATTTTCGAGAAAAATTGTTCATACTAAAGGAAAGGCGAAGGTTCTCTTGTGAGACGGACTTCGCCATTATTGATGCTAAGAATTATTCGGGCAGTTAATTAACCACCGATAACCATGAACGCGATAACAACGGCGATGATAGGAATCGCCTCAACTAGTGCTACCCCGATGAACATTGTAGTTTGAAGAGTGGATTTAAGCTCAGGTTGACGAGCGATCCCTTCTACTGTACGACTTACGATTAATCCGTTACCAATACCTGCTCCTAGTGCTGCTAAACCAATTGCAACTGCTGCTGCTATAAGACCCATTGATAATTTCCTCCTTATGTTTAAAAAAAGTTTTTTTTGGTTATTAAAAATTTATAAATTAATGGTCATGACTCACTTTGTGTGCCATATAAACCATTGTTAACATGGTGAAGATAAATGCTTGGATGGTACCAATGAAAATACTGAACGCTTGCCATACTAACATAGGAATGATTGCAACGGCTGTTCCAATAATTCCGGACATGAAGCCCATTTGATAACCGTTAACTGCCAGTCCTGCAAGCAACCCTAGCAAGATTTCCCCTGCGAAGATGTTCCCGTATAAACGAAGACCAAGCGTTAATGTGTTAGCAAATTCTTCAATGATCTTAAGTGGAAATAAGAACGACATCGGTTTGAAGAAGTCCTTCCCGTATTCCTTGAAGCCTTTCATCTTAATCCCATAATAATGCGTCAACGCTACTACCATTGCCGCGAGACTAAGCGTAATAACAGGATCTGCTGTTGGCGATTTCCACCATAAAGTGTGGTCGTCACCAAGGATAATCGCAAATGGCAACCCGAGCATATTCGCGACAAATACATACATCATAATTGTCAGAGCTAATGCAAGGAATCTACCTCCTGTTTGCCAATCCATGGTACTGTTAATGATACCTTTAGCAAAGTCAACCAACCATTCCATGAAATTCTGCGCTCCGGTAGGTTTCAATGCCAGTGTTCTTGTGCAAAGTATTGCGATAAGGAACACGATTAAGGCTGTTATAATAGTCATCAAAATATTCGACAAGTTGAAATGAAGGTCGTAACCAAACAAATCAAGCGTCGCTATAGGAGCACTGTGACCCAACACTACTCACCTCTCTTCCCCACTGCTTTAAAGAGTGTTACAAATGAATCTATGATAATGACAATATAGGATGTCATAATCCCTATGATGACGCCGTAGAGATTCAAAGTTTCTGGATATCTCATAGCGATGACCACACCGAGAATTGCGGCGGCCATTCTTGAAAAAGAACCTAGTGTCATAGCTTTCCGACCCTCAGCAACTGCTTCCGTGAACTTCTTCACTTTCTGATGCAACAGCCAATGGTTGTACACACTTATCACTGTCCCAAGGATCAAACCTAGGAACCAATCTTGGTATGGGGTAAATCCCCAACCTATTACAAAAAAGGCAAGAAAAAATAAGAAATACTTCATATGCCTCATAAACTTTTCGGTTGATTCGGGCATATTTATGACTCTCCTGAGAAGAATTTTTGGACCAGGTATAATACTCCCAACACACCTGCTGCTAGTCCTAAAAGAAGTCCAATAATAAGGAACAATGGTTCTGTACCAATTTTTCCATCCAGCCATCTTCCTGCAAATAATCCAACTAAGGTGGGACCAACTAAGTAGGAAAGGATTCCGGACATCAAAGCCATTGCTTGGAATGGGCGGCGTTTATCTTCCATAGAAAACACCCCGTTTTACATGCGGTAAAAGATTTGAGGTCTTACTGATAAATCGGTGTTAAATATGTATAAAATTGGTTTTTAAAAACCTATGAAAACCCTATCATTTTATACCCTTTGTAAGCATACAATAGCACTTTATCAATGTCAATGTGTTCTAAGGAAAAATCGACATTCTTTTCATTGGTAAGATTTCTCTTCGAACCAGCTTTTTTTGCTATGTATTTTTCCAGAAAAAAACAGCCAAATGATGAACAGTTTTCCTCATTCGGCTGTTGTATAACATTATTTTATCACAGAAGACATATAGGTTAAGTTTGTCGATTGTGAACATTATGTGACTATTCAGTAGTTTCAGGTTGTGTTGCTTGACAGGGTTCGACAAAAATGTCTCCTCACTCAAAGTAAAGGTCCGCTTCCACAGTGTCTTCCTTGTCCAGTTTCTTCGCAAAGACGACTGCCTTCACAAGTCCTTTGACTTTTACGCGATCTGCGGGGATTTGATTTTTGAATAGCCCGCGCGGAAGGTCCCTTTCCCAGTCAAGATAGTCGATGAAGTGGAGCGTATCTGCTTCGTACAGCGCAATTCCAAGTTCCTCGGCGCCTTCTGGCAAATACACTTCGTACTGATACTCCCCTTCCTTATCTCCATAACCGAACTGAAAGCCCATGATCCGCGGATAATCCGGTTCTTCTATTATATAGAGGTAAGGCAGACGGATCTTCTGGTTGTCCGCGTTCACGATGACCTCTCCCTCGTGCATCCCCGCTGTCTGCTGGTTTGGGGTGATATCGAGCGTGATGTTGGTCTCGCGTTTTTCTTTTGGTTTCAGCTTAAAGGTGATCGGTGTCTTCCACTGAACTCCCTTTTTCTGTTTCGGTACTTCTATTGAATAGGTGACTTCTTTGTCTGAGACGTTTTCAATCGTAATCGGAACTTCCTTTTGTGTTCGGGTTTGTTTCTTTTCCAGCATTCCAAAGTTAAGAGATCCCGGGTACACGAGGCTGTTCGTCTGGATCGCTTCCTCCAGCTGGATGCGTCCAGTTCCTTGTTCCAGAACGGAATAACCTGAACCATCTTCTTTAATGAGAGGTTTTGTCGTATTCATCAGGGCTGCTTTCACCTGAGCCGGCGTCCAATCGGGATGGGCCTGGATGATGAGTGCACTTGCCCCCGCCACATGCGGCGCGGCCATGCTTGTTCCTTGAAGCGCGAGGTAACCGTTAGGAATTGTGCTGTCGATCGCCACACCAGGTGCGACGACATCCGGCTTGATTTCCCACGTATGTGTCACCGGCCCGCGTGAACTGAAGCTAGCAATATCATCTTTGTGCCATTTGAATTTTGTCTTCACCATAGAGAAACTTCTTTTTAGATGCTTTTTTAAAAATAACCCGTCTTCTTTGGAAATCGAGACGACCGGTATATCCATCTCCACTTCTAAAGTACCTGTAAAATTGCCCTCGAGGTTGTTGTAGATGACAACACCAGCGGCACCGCGCATTTTTGCGTGATGTGCCTTTTCCGAAAAAGGAATCTTGCCGCGTTCAAGCAACACTAGTTTCCCCTCTATCTTCTTGCCTTCCCAATCCTCTTCTTCCCCAAGGCCTACATGCACCATGCCCATCGGTTTGGCCGGAAAATCCCAAGGCATCGACCCCTGCAGCGGAAGCATCTCTATCTCTCTTTTAGAAAAAATAGGAGACAGATGCGGAATGTGAAGCGGCGGCGTGGATGCTCCAACCGATATTGCCTCAGACGAGGTCCCGGGGGATCCCACCGTCCAAAGGTTTGGACCGGAATTGCCGCTTGAAGTGACTGCCACCACACCATGTTCTACCGCTTTATTCAGAGCCAGGCTTGTCGGCCAATCCGGCCCATTGATGGTGTTTCCAAGCGATAAATTCAGCACGTCCACTTTGTCATGAATGGCCATTTCGATAGCCGCAATGACGTGCTCACTGGAACCATGGCCTCCCGGACCAAGGACTCGGTACGCAATAAGTTCCGCTTCAGGCGCCACTCCATGAAGATGCCCGTTCGCCCCGACAATCCCGGCAACATGCGTCCCGTGGAGAGTCGGCATTCCTTGCGACCTCTTTGTTTCCATCGGATCCTTGTCCTCGTCGACGAAATCATAGCCACCCGCATAATTGTCCCGGAGGTCGGGATGCGTGTAATCGATTCCAGTGTCGATGATTCCCACTTTCACACCCTTACCGGTGAGACGATTTCCTTCTTTGTCAAAGAGTCGGTGCATTTTCTCTCCGCCGATAAAAGGCACACTCTCGTCGATATTGGGGGTGTAATTGGTAACAGGCGAAACTTCGAGAATTCCCTGTTCTTTTTGGAGTTTCTCAAGATCTTTTAGCGGGCCGTGGATGGCAAATCCTTTGAATACGGCGGTATAAGTTCGTTTTATTTTTAGATTAGGATATTTCTGTTGGATTACGTTTTGGATGGCGTTTTGGCTGTTTTCCTCCACGATTAAAATAACGGTCTGTTCCTCCAGCTCGTTATCTTTGCTTACCGGAAGTGGCGGCCGTTTTGGGTATTTTGGTGTGTTAGTTGTATTGGTTGTATGTAATGAGTCGTTTGCGTGTGTGTTTATGGCGGCTGTTGTATTTGTTAGCGGCTCCACTAGAGTTGATGTCAACAGCAACACAGTGAGTCCGATACATAAAAAAATTTTCCCTGATTTCACGTCCTTCACCTCTGATATGTAGCATTTGTTATTGATGGGGGATTATGCATAGGTTGAGAGTTGAGGTGAATTAGTCAAAAAAGCGATTGAATTAGTCAAATAAACAGGAGAAGTATACAAATAACGGTGTGAAATAGTCAAATAAACAGGTCAGATTTTCAATAATCCATATATTCCCACAAAACAACTACAAAAAAAGGCTGCTCAAAGATCTCATTCGATCCTCAAACAGCCAGTCATTTATTTTGTGCCGTATAATCTGTCTCCAGCGTCACCTAGACCTGGGACGATATAGCCTTTTTCGTTTAGCTTTTCATCAAGCGCCGCGATGTAGATGTCTACGTCAGAGTGCGCTTCTTTAAGTAATTCCACACCTTCAGGGGCAGCGATTAAGCACATGAATTTGATATTTTTCGCGCCACGTTTTTTCAGGGAGTGAATTGCTTCGATTGCAGATCCGCCTGTAGCAAGCATTGGATCAACCACGATGAAGTCGCGCTCTTCCACATCAGAAGGTAATTTCACATAATATTCAACAGGTTGAAGCGTTTCTGGATCGCGGTATAAGCCGACATGCCCAACTTTTGCAGCCGGAATCAATTTCAACATTCCTTCTACCATGCCAAGACCGGCACGTAGGATTGGAACGATTCCTAGTTTTTTCCCTGCTAATACGTTTGATTTTGAAATAGAAACCGGTGTTTCCACGTCCACTTCTTCAAGCGGAAGGTCACGGGTAATCTCGAATGCCATTAAACTTGCCACTTCATCAACTAGTTCACGAAACTCTTTCGTACCTGTATTTTTGTCGCGGATGTATGTAAGTTTGTGCTGAATTAACGGGTGATCAAATACGTACACTTTTGCCATTCGAAATCTCTCCTTTTATCATGTCTAGCCGGCGATTCTGTTAAAGACTTTTCCGGCTCTCAACTCACACTTCCATTGATTCTACAGAAAAAGCGGGATTGATTCAAGTAATTTTCCACAAAAAAGAGAGGTCTAACCTCAGACCTCTCCCATTAACACCTTTATCCTAAAGAAGGATACAATTCATATTTTCCAGAAACTGCTTCCACACGAGCTTTTGCTTCTTCCAGTTTCGTTTCGTCTTCATGATTTTTCAATGTGAAAGCAATGATGGACGCGATTTCATCCATATCTTCCAATGTGAAGCCACGGCTTGTGACAGCTGCTGTACCGATACGGATACCACTTGTTACAAACGGGCTTTCCGGGTCGAATGGAATCGTGTTTTTGTTCACTGTGATTCCCACTTCGTCCAATACTTTCTCAGCGATTTTCCCTGTGATGGAAAGAGAGCGTACGTCCACAAGTAACAAGTGGTTGTCCGTTCCGTTCGAAACAAGAGAAAGGCCTTCATTTTTCAACGCTTCCGCCAAACGGTGTGCATTGTCGATGATTTTTTGTGCGTAGTCTTTGAAGCTTGGTTGCAATGCTTCGCCAAACGCAACAGCTTTAGCTGCGATTACATGCATTAACGGACCGCCTTGAAGACCAGGGAAGATGGATTTATCAATTTTCTTTGCCCATTCTTCCTTACAAAGGATCATTCCGCCGCGAGGTCCACGCAATGTTTTATGGGTTGTTGTCGTAACGAAATCCGCGTAAGGTACCGGATTTTGGTGTAGGCCAGCAGCAACAAGTCCTGCAATATGCGCCATGTCGACCATTAGGTAAGCTCCCACTTCGTCTGCGATTTCACGGAACTTCGCGAAATCAATGGCGCGCGGGTATGCACTTGCACCGGCAACGATCAGCTTCGGCTTGTGCAGTCTAGCTTTTTCAGCAACGTCTTCATAATTGATAGTATGAGAGTCTTTGTCCACCCCATACTCCACAAAATTATATTGAATACCACTAAAGTTAACCGGGCTGCCGTGCGTTAAGTGGCCGCCGTGGGAAAGATTCATCCCAAGGACCGTGTCGCCCTGTTCTAGAATGGTAAAATAAACTGCCATATTCGCTTGGGCACCAGAGTGTGGTTGAACATTTGCATGCTCGGCTCCGAAAATTTCCTTCGCACGGTCACGGGCAATGTTCTCCGCTACATCTACGTGTTCACAACCACCGTAATAACGACGACCTGGATACCCTTCTGCGTATTTATTCGTCAGTACAGATCCTTGAGCCTCCATAACCGCTTCACTCACAAAGTTCTCAGAAGCAATCAACTCGATTTTCGTGCGTTGTCTTGCCAATTCATCCTGGATGGATTGAAACAATTGCTGATCCTGTTGTGCTAATTTCACTTTCGGAATCCCCCTTTAAGTATGAACAATAAAATTTGAAATGTTTTTTAAAACTAACTACATTCGTCTTTTCAACCATTACCTCCTCCATTTTATCACGATAGACAATAGATAGAAACAGAAAAGGAAGATTGACAGCGCTTACTCTAAAAAACTTTCGTGAAAATAAAAAAGAACGAAAAGGGGTCAGACCCTCAAAGGATTTTCGTCATCCATGTCGAAGGCCTGCCCCGCGTTTGTTTTATGTTGTTTCTGTTGTAGCGATTTCATATATTGCTCTGGCGCCGCCGATGAGTTTTGGACGGGTCCGGGCGATGGTGATGTGGGCGTTGCCGACGGATTTGACGGTGCTGCGCACTGGGACTGCGACGTGCTTGAGGTGCATGCCGATTAGCGTGTCCCCGATATCAATGCCTGCGTCGGCTTTGATGTGTTCGACCATGACCGCATCTTCCATGTGATGAAAGGCGTGTGAGGCCATTGCACCACCTGCATGTCGGACAGGTATGACCGTCACTTCATCTAATCGGCGCCTCCATGCCGTTTCCCGCTCCACTACTAACGCACGGTTCAAATGTTCACAGCATTGAAACGCAAGCTCGACACCTGTCCGCTCACGGAACTCAGCCAACACGGCAAAAAGCGTTTCAGCGACTCCTTCTGTTCCTGCTGTTCCTATCTTTTCCCCAATCACTTCACTTGTGCTGCAACCCACAACCAGAATCTGCCCTTTTTTCAAATCCGCTTGACCCTGTAAGTCATTCAGCACCTGCTGCAACTGCTCTTTCCACTCATGTTGCACCATTCTACTTCTCCAACTGATGAATTTTATTTACACGGTTTTCATGGCGGCCGCCTTCAAATTCGGTTGTCAGCCAGATCTTTGCAATTTCACGGGCAAGCCCAGGGCCGATAACACGCTCACCCATTGCCAACACATTGCTGTCATTGTGTTCGCGAGTCGCTTTCGCACTGAACATATCGTGCACAAGCGCACAACGGATGCCCTTCACTTTATTCGCCGCAATGGACATCCCGATTCCTGTCCCGCAAATTAAAATACCGCGGTCAAACTCACCCTCTGCCACCTTTGTCGCCACCGGCTGTGCATAATCCGGGTAATCGACGGATGTTTCACATTCACATCCGAAGTCTTCAAACTCTATGTTTAACTCTTTCATCAATCCTTTGATTTCCTCACGGATGTTGATGCCACCGTGATCTGATGCAATTGCCACTCTCATATTTTCATCCCCTATTCGAATGATCTTGTTATATGTACATCTTACCCGTCTATAGGGAAAAAATCCATTAGGTTGTTCACGGGTTCTTATCTCTTCCCTATAAAAAAAGCCTGAGCAACTAAGTGCCCAAGCAAATTTTTCACCAAAAAATTTTATTAAACCTTAAACCTTGAAATCATTCGCTTCAGGTTGCTCGCCTGTCCTGCAAGCTCCTGGGATATTTTCTCAACATCGGCGATCATGCCTGCCTGTTCTTGCGTGGTCGCAGTTACTTCTTCCGCTCCAGCAGAAGTTTCTTCGGCAATCGCCGCCACCTCTTGGGACTGACGTGCAGTTGTCTGGATGCTGTCCATTTGGCGGTCCACAAGGTTTGCGATCTGTTTAACCGAGGATGCAACCTCCAATACGGAGTTGGTCATTTCCGCAATTACCGTGTTTGTCGCCGTACCTTTTTCCGCTTCAACATTCGCGGCCTTCACCTGACCGGTGATTTGCGTTACCACGTTTTTCACTTCTTCTTGAATGTTTTTGATCAGTTCGGAGATTCCTTGCACCGCTTTGGCGCTTTCATCTGCCAAGGAACGAACCTCTTCCGCCACGACGGCAAATCCGCGTCCATGTTCTCCGGCCCGCGCCGCTTCTATCGAGGCATTTAATGCTAAAAGATTTGTCTGACCAGCAATATCGCCAACAAGCGAGATGATATTTTCTACTTCTTTTGCATTTTTTTCAAGTCTTTCCACCGTCTTTAAGGACGTCTGATTTTCACCGGCAAGCTTCTGGATTCCAGACACCAACGAATGGATGACCTCCTTGCTTTCCTCAAGGTCCTTCACCATCTCTTCAGAAAGCTGCTGGGAGGACGTTGCTTTTTCATGAACCTCATCGGCAATTTTAATCACTTCTTCCACCGATTCAGCTGTATCTTGAATGGAAGCAGCGGAACTCTCTGCACCTCTGGCAATCTCTTCAATCGTATAAGAGATGTTTTCTGCCTGCTCAGAAGCCTGCATCGATACGTCGCTTATTTCTTCCACTTTTTCATTTGTTTTCTCAAACGTTTCGTTTATCGTTTTCACCATGTCCCGCAGATTATGTAACATGAGGTTGAACGCATCCCCGACCGCACTGATCTCATCGCGCGAATTGGATACCGGCACATCCTCCGATAAATCCCCGTTTGCCGCCTTTTGAGCGACTTCTTCCAGTTGCTGCAACGGTTTGGTGATATATTTTGCTGCAAAAAAAGCAAGAATCCCGGACCATACAATTCCTAGAACCAACGTAAGGATGGTAAAAAGGCCAGCCCCCATAATTCCTTCCACATAATCTACTAAAAAATAGATGAAAAAGCCACTGACCGTATACGTGATGACCGCTAAAATCGTTGTAAACAACACGAGCTTGTAGCGTAAGCCAAACTTATATTTCCCGTTTTCCCCCATCGTACTTCCTCCTCCATGCATGGTCCGCACAGAAATCTCTCTCTTATATGGCAGCCTGCATGAGTGCTATTTTATTTTTTCCACTATAGCCTCTATGACGTTTTGAAGCTCTTCGAATGTCGCGCGATACGTCTCCACCGAGCCACCGTACGGATCCATCACTTCCCCACTTTGCTCAGCAAACCCCTTCAAGGTATAGGTTTTCCCAAAGCTGTTAGGGTAGCTGTTCTCCAGCAACATTTTATGCTGTGCCGTCATGGTGAAAATATAATCCGCCCACTCAATCAATTCGTCCGACACTTGGGAAGACTGATGCTCAACCGGCAGTCCCTTCTCCTTTAAGACTGCTTGCGCCTGACTGGAAGCTTCACTGCCCGGCAAAGCAAACACACCAGCTGACCTAACCTCGACATCCTTTATATCACGGCCTGCCAAGATTGCGGCAGCCATTGGACTTCGACACGTATTCCCCGTACACACAAATAATACATTCATTCCTGACTCCTCCTTTTTCTTTTATTATAAACGAAAAGAAGGCAGAAATAGTCATAGACACTTTGCATAACTTGGTGTATTCGATTCAAAAACTAGTCATAAAGACCCTCTCTCTAGTTATGTCGGCATAACGGGAGACTTTTAAAGAGGACAAAATAAAAAAAGACCCGTCGGAGGCCTTTTCTCTTCACACAAAAAACAATAATTTAATGCCGAACCCGAGCAATATACTGCCCCCAAGCGCCTCGCTGTAAGACCCGAGCCACCCCTGCAACTTCCTGCCGAAAATAAGCCCCATCCACGTCAGCAGCATACTCACCGCACCAAATAACAAAATGGTTAACAACGTCCGCGCCCCGTATATCCCAAGGCTCAGCCCCACCGAAAAACTATCCAAACTCACACTCAGTGCAAAAACGAATAATCCCGCCCCAACCGGCGTGATCATCGGCCCGTCCTCTTTTTTAAAAGAAGAAAGCATCATCTGCAACCCAAGCATCATAAGGAGCAAACCTCCTATGAGCGTTGCAATCGAACCGAATTCCTGTGACAGCACCTTGCCGACCGCCATTCCACCAAGCGGCGTGAAAATATGGAAAACCCCGATAGTAACCCCTATGTAAAAGATCTGGCGCAATCTCAGTTTGATCATGCCCATCCCAAGCCCGACCGAAAAAGCATCCATCCCAAGCGCAATCGCCATCAATAAAAGCGTCATGAATTCCCCAAACGTAATCCCCATGCTCTGCCTCCCCTTAGGACTTGTCTACTTCAAGATATGCACAAGCCTTCGGGAATAGAAGGAAAACGACGCAAAAAAGGACCCCTGTTTTTGTCGAGGTCCTTCACATTATTCTTTTATAAACTTATGTCCTGCGGCTTTTTCAAGGCGGTTCATAATCGCCGCACCCACTCCCGTTCTCGGGAACGTCTCACTAAAAATGATGTCCACATCGGTCGCATTGAAAGCGCGAAGACCATCATACAACTGGCTCGCGACGGTTGCGAGGTCTTTTTGGGTGCCGCATGAAATGGCATTGATCTCAGCGGTTTGTATTTGGGCGATGGTCTCTTCTGTTGCGAGTAGTCCCACCTTCTGGCCTTTGAGTTGAGCGTCGTTGATTGTTTGCTTCATGAAACTCGCGCTTCCCTCCACCAGATAAACCGGCGCAACTGGTGCATAATGGGTATATTTCATCCCGGGAGATT
Source organism: Sutcliffiella horikoshii (assembly GCF_019931755.1). Taxonomy (NCBI): domain Bacteria; kingdom Bacillati; phylum Bacillota; class Bacilli; order Caryophanales; family Bacillaceae; genus Sutcliffiella; species Sutcliffiella horikoshii. The sequence continues at coordinate 4,070,885 of NZ_CP082918.1, forward strand.
TAGGTTTATGCAGTTCTTGTTTATGCAGTTCTTCTTGCGAAAATAAAGCAGGATCCACGTCCACTTTACCTACCACTTTCTCCAGCTCTTCCTTTGTCACACCGCCCGGACGCAGGATCATCGGTGTCTCTGTTGTACAATCCACAACTGTAGACTCAAGGCCAACACCCGTTGCCCCGCCATCCACAATTCCGGCGATCCTGTGGATTAAATCTTCCTCCACATGCTTCGCGGTTGTGGGACTTGGTTTGCCTGATAAATTGGCGCTAGGAGCGGCAAGCGGTAATCCCGAAGTCTCTATCAGCGCCCGCGCTACCGGATGGTCAGGCATACGGACTGCAATCGTTTCAAGTCCTGCCGTCACATATTGGGAGACTCCTTCTTTCTTTGGAAGGACAAGCGTAAGCGGTCCAGGCCAAAAAGCCTCCATCAGCTTGCGGGCAGATTCTGGCACGTTCATGTTATCCACAAGCTCTGTTAGTTGTTCCATCTTCGATATATGCACAATAAGCGGGTTGTCACTGGGACGTCCCTTCGCTTCAAAAATCTTCAATACAGCCTGATCTGACAAGGCATTAGCACCAAGACCATAAACCGTCTCCGTCGGAAAAGCCACCACTTCATTTTCCTTCAACAAGCTGGCTGCTTCCATAATCTGTGGATAACTATGTTTTAACGGTTCTTCCTTATCCACAGCCCATAATTTCGTATTCATTTCCAATCCCTCATTCTACAATCTATTAACATGTGAATATGTAAGCATTTCTCCTGAAAGTATAAATAACTTCCACAAATAACACAAGCCTTATCCACAAACTGTGGATAAAGCCTCACCAAACCGTGGATAACTCTGTGGGTAATGTGGATTTAACAGAAAAAAGAACGAAAAAGGGGTCTGACCCGCTCCGCGTTAATGCGTTACCTTACTGCTAAGGGGTCTGACCCCTTAATTCACACACCATCAGTGTGCATCCTTCTTGTTGGGTGATTTCTTGGAAGAAGTCGGATGCGAGCATGGTTTGTGGTGCGGTGTGTATAGGTTGTGGATAAAAGTTGAGCAGTTCGAAAAATTGGATGAAGTTATTTTTGTTGGTAACTAGGTAGAGCTGCTCTAATCCTTTTTTCCGTGCATGCTGCTGTGTATGCTCAAACATTTGCAACAACTGAAACTGCTTGACGGACGGACCTATGACTAGCGATCGCAAAAGCCCCACATTTCCGTACTCTTCTATTCCGATGGTTCCGCAAATCCCTTCATTCTCTTCTTCCAGAATGATGAAATCCTCTATTTTATCTTCCAAATCCACAATACTGATATTTGCTCTTCTTAAAAATACTTGCAATGCCCAAAGGTCGTCCTGTGTTGCTGATCGCAATACTTTCATTTTCTTCACCTCATCTAGTAGTTTTCTAATACTACTCTATTGAGAGAGATGAAAAAGTAGAACCTTAAGCCGTAATTTTATTCCATAGGGATGATAGAATCTCTACTAGGAAGAATTCAACTTCCACTTCTTCTGGCTCTTCATCCACTAGAAAGTCCTGTGTGTTCTCTTTAGTATCTGTTTTCGCAGTTGATGCAGTGACCGTTGCTGTCTCTTCGGTAGTTTTCTCGTCCGCTTCTTCTTCCTCAAAAGGGCTTGCCGTTGCTTCTCCGTTTGAAAAATCCAGGAAACATAATGGCGGGAACAATACGCACCACCAGTTCGCTCCAGTGCCTTCTCCAAGTGTAATAAGGATTGCTTCATAATCTCCTGCAGGGTAAATGAATTTGCCATACATTTTTGTCGGGAAATCCACTCTGCCAAAATCCACATTATAAGACTGAACAATTCCTTCCTCTGCCATTACCTCTTCAACAATTTCTTCGATTTGATCCATGTTACCGGTAATCACTTCGCGAGCATTCTCCATGGAAGTCAATCCTTCCACCCAAACCGTGATTTCCTCATTCACACGATCACGAATCTTTCGCTTTAGTTCCTGATCCTGTTCGCTATCACTATTTGCTAGAATGCGAAGCCTGATCGCCTCATCCGGAATCACCATCGCACCATTCTTCACATTTGCACCAGCCGTCGCCTGCTCTCCCAAAAGCGAAAGATAAGCCCCTACAAAAAGTAACACTATATATAAAGTAAGTTTATTTTTCTTCAACATTTCCCCCAGCTCCCCTCTAGCAAACAGTCTAGGCAAAAAACAAAAATCCTAAACTAGTAAAATGCAAAAAAATAGAGCGGGAAAAGAAAAAAATTTAAAAAAGGGGTCAGACCCCTAAAGGTTTTTCGCCCTCCATGTCGAAACCCCTTTGAACTCCGATATGCTCGGTTTTGGTAGTTTGCTAGTTTGGTGGTTTGGGGTTTAGTCAAAGCGGGTATATGTACAGGACGCGTTACTTTAAGTGATGCAATTTTTATGAAAGGGAGATAGGCTTTATGAGATCGTTCACTTGCAATATTGAGGCATTTCGCATTGGCGAAATGAAAAGTGCATTCAATCACATCAGCATTCCTATCGTTTTTGAAATTTTGGTAGGCGGCAGATGGATGAGCGGTAAGGCATTTTACCACCATTACCATCGCACCATTTCTTACGATTCTAATCTGTCCCAATTGATCAACCTGTGTACCGCGGAAAAGAAAGAAGAAATCCGCCAAGCATTTGTGAAATTTGTGGAAGAAAAAACAAATAGAGGCCTGACACTTGCCAGACCTCAACAGGAAGACGGAGCAATAATGGAAGCGTAGATTCAACTTCCACACTCTGAAAACCAGTACCACCTTGCCCTAATCGACAGAAGCAAGCAAGGTGCAGCTCCCTCCTCCTTCTTTAAAAAAACATCATCCAATCAGTGCAAAAACCATGCGATCTTTGCCGTTGATGTCCAATACAACCTCCACAGTTGCCTGAGGAAATGTTTTTTTCAGCAACGCTTTTACGTCTTCTCCTTGTCCCATGCCTACTTCAAACGCCACAATGGCCCGTTCCTTCAGCACTTTTGGAAGCTCGTCCATAAACCGTTCGTAAAACTCCAAACCGGAAACACCGCCAACCAATGCACGATACGGTTCAAAATCTTTTACCACCGTAGACAACCCTTCATACTCCTTCTGAGGAATATACGGAGGATTGGAGACAACCACATCCACTTTTATATCTTGCTCGATGAATGGTAGAAGTAAATCACCTTGTAGAAACGCTACTTCCGCTCCCAATGCTTCTGCATTATCCATTGCCACTTCCAGCGATTCGCCTGCGATATCTGTCGCATGAACGTTTAGACGGCTATTTTCCAATGCAAGGGTAATCGCAATGGCGCCGCTGCCTGTCCCAACGTCCACGACGCTCAATTTTTCACCAGCAGAACCTGAACTCGCGCCAAAATGCTTTTTCACGCGATCTAAAACTCCAACGACCAATTCCTCTGTTTCAGGTCTTGGAATCAACACCTCTTCACTGACAAAAAAGCTGCGGCCGTAGAATTCTTCTTTTCCCATCAAGTACTGCACCGGAATTCCGGCAACATGTTTATGAACGTTGAAAATGAAAGAGCTTTGCATTTCCATCGGCATCATTTCTTGCATTCTACTAAAAAGTTGAGCCCGATCCAATTTCATATGGTGTCGCAACAACAATTCTCCCGCATTTTCGTCGCGATCGTTCTTTTTTAAAAAAGAAGAAGCCCAGTTCAGGGCTTCGTACACCTTCATGGCCTTCATCATTTTTCCATCTGTTCCATTCTTAGCGCCTGATCTTCCATGATTAAAGCATCAATGACTTCTTGAAGCTTTCCTTGAAGGATCTGGTCAAGTTTTTGAATGGTCAGGCCGATGCGGTGATCGGTTACACGATTTTGCGGGAAGTTGTACGTACGAATGCGCTCAGAGCGGTCACCGGTACCTACCGCCTGCTTACGGTTCGCATCATATTCAGCTTGTACTTCACGTTGGAACTTATCGTACACGCGGGCACGAAGAACTTTCATCGCTTTTTCTTTATTTTTAATCTGTGACTTCTCATCCTGACAGGAAACAACCGTGTTTGTCGGGATATGCGTTAAACGCACCGCGGACATTGTGGTGTTAACAGATTGTCCACCAGGACCACTGGATGCAAATGTATCCACACGGATATCCTTGTCATGAATCTCGATTTCTACCTCTTCCGCCTCAGGCAATACAGCTACTGTCGCAGTTGAAGTATGGATACGTCCTCCTGATTCCGTCTCAGGGACACGCTGCACGCGGTGGGCACCATTTTCAAATTTCAGCTTGGAGTATGCACCCTTACCTGTAATCATGAAAATGATTTCCTTGTATCCGCCAACGCCTGTGGACGCAGCTTCCATCACTTCTGTTTTCCAGCCCTGAGCCTCGGCATATCGGCTGTACATGCGATATAGATCGCCTGCAAACAGCGCCGCTTCATCTCCACCCGCAGCACCGCGGATTTCCATGATAACGTTCTTGTCGTCGTTCGGGTCCTTCGGTAAAAGAAGGATATGTAGGCGGTCAGCCAAGTTTTCCTGTTGCTCTTCAAGCTCAGAGATCTCTTCTTTTACCATCTCGCGCATATCGGCATCCAATTTATCCTCAAGCATCGCTTTTGCATCATCCAGCTGTTCTTTTACAGCCTTGTATTCACGGTACGCTTCCACAGTCTCCTGAATATCAGACTGCTCTTTGGAGTACTCGCGCAACTTTTTCGTATCGCTGATGACTTCCGGATCACTCAATAACTCCGTCAATTTCTCGTAACGCATTTCTACTGCCTGCAAACGATCAAACACGTGCATTCACCTCTATAAATGTATACAGAAAAATCTGCAATTATTTTTATATCTACAACATTCTAATTATAGTATAGGTTAGGTGGTGCGTCAAAATCAACATGACCGTGTTTTACTGGAAACCCTGGCACCAAAAAGAAAACCCGTCCCGAAAAATCAGAACGAGCTCACCTTATCTTTCTTTAATTGTAAGTTTAACGTGGTAGCGGGGAGTGACCTCAAGGAATTTCTCTTTGAGCTCTCTTTGCACACGCTTCTTTTCTTCTTTTGAAATGCCGCTTGGCGCATAGGCAGTGACCCTCGCCGTATCACCGGTAATGTAGACGGGACCAGGTTTGAGGTCGCTGTTCAATTCAATCACTTCGGCAAATTTATTCTCATCGTCTCCGTAGTCAGGACGATTTTCCGAGAGATCGAGGAAATTTGGATTTTGGTTGGTGTTGTAATCTTCTGTGTCGAGGTCTCGTTTATAGAAGCCGTCTTGTTCATCGTTTTTTACACCAATCAGTCGTTCTCCGTCAAAATCCTCGTCCGCTCCGAAACGTTGTTCGCCGCTGCATCCACTAATAAAAAAAGAGCATATCACCAATAACAGGACTGCATGTTTCATGCAAACACCTCCTGTTTCTTAGCGTATCCTCTTTCTTTTTTAACTTACGGACTAAATTTAGGAAATATTTATTTTTTCATTTCTTGCAGCACAGATACTTTGTGAGGAACTTCATGATGATGACGACAGCGAGGTTCGTATGATTCCGAAGCGCCCACTAAAATTATTGGGTCATCGTAGCAAGCCGGTTCTCCATTGATCAAACGTTGCGTACGGCTCGCAGGGGATCCACAGACAGCACATACCGCTTGCAGCTTTGTTACGGATTCAGCGATCGCCAATAGCTCCGGCATTTTTCCGAACGGCTCTCCACGGAAGTCCTGATCCAGTCCAGCTACAATCACACAATAGCCTCTGTTCGCCAACTCCTGCACCACTTCTACGATCTGATCATCGAAAAATTGCACTTCATCGATACCGACAACTTCCGTCTCAGGTTGCACCTTATCCAGGATGGCTTGAGAACTCGGAACAGGCAAGGCAATGATGGATGTCCCGTTGTGGGAAACAACCGCTTCATCACTATAACGATTATCGATGGCTGGCTTAAATACTTGAATTTCCTGTTTGGCAAATTGGGAACGTCTCATGCGGCGAATCAACTCTTCGGATTTACCCGAAAACATACTGCCACAAATCGCTTCCACCCAACCGGAATGCTTCATTACATACATATACGGCCTCTCCTTTTTGATAATTTTACGTATAAAAAGTGCTTAGCGGTCTCGTCGAAAAAACGAATTCTAAGCACTAGTTTATGTAAATAGAAGTAAAAAAACAGGCAAGATATAGGATAACCTGCCTGTTTTACTTTATTACTTAAGGCCGTATTTTTTGTTGAAACGCTCAACACGTCCATCAGCAGCAGCATGCTTCTGACGTCCAGTGTAGAATGGGTGAGAATCAGAAGAGATCTCAACTTTGATTAGAGGGTAAGTAGTACCGTCTTCCCATTCAATAGTTTCGTTTGTTTTCATCGTAGAACCTGTGATGAATTTGAAACTAGTGTTGATGTCCATGAATACAACTTTACGGTAATCCGGATGAATTCCAGCTTTCATTCTTGTCATCTCCTTTTCGCCCTGAGTCTTTCGAAACAGAGTTATCATTCAAATGATACCAGCCTTGTCGGCCGCCATCACTTATCTTAAAAACACACTGATGAAATTATATCAACTAATGGGTTGTTTTGCAAGATTACTTTTGGAGTTATTCCGCCCCAAATATTTCCCCATTGAAAACGCACCCCGATGAAGCAAGGGTGCGCGTGAGTTTTTATTATTAGCGTTTTGCCGTTCCAGCCTTTTGGTCTTCTTCAAGCATTTCGAAGAATTCCTGATTTGTTTTGGATTGGCGAAGTCTGCGCAATAGTTTTTCTGCAAAGTCTGGAGAGTCGGACATCGTTTTGCGGATGGCCCATAGCTTGTCCAAGTGATCTTTCGGGATAAGCAACTCTTCTTTACGCGTACCGGAGCGACGGATGTCGATGGCCGGGAAGATACGGCGTTCGGCAAGTTGACGGTCAAGGTGAAGTTCCATGTTACCTGTTCCTTTGAACTCCTCATAGATAACGTCATCCATACGGGAACCTGTGTCTACAAGTGCAGTCGCAAGGATCGTCAAGCTTCCACCCTCTTCAATGTTACGCGCAGCACCGAAGAAACGTTTTGGACGGTGGAATGCTGCAGGGTCGATACCACCGGAAAGTGTACGTCCACTTGGCGGGATAACCAGGTTGTAAGCACGCGCCAGACGTGTGATGCTGTCCATAAGGATAATTACGTCCCGCTTGTGCTCCACAAGGCGCAGAGCACGCTCTAGAACCAGCTCAGCCACTTTGATGTGATTTTCAGGCACTTCATCAAATGTGGAGCTTACTACGTCTCCAGCAACGGAACGCTCGATGTCTGTTACTTCCTCTGGACGCTCGTCAATCAAAAGGACGATCAGCTCAGCTTCTGGGTGGTTCGTTGTGATGCTGTTCGCAATTTCCTTGATCAGCATCGTTTTACCGGCTTTAGGAGGCGCAACGATTAGTCCACGTTGACCGAAACCTACCGGTGCAATCAAGTCCATAATGCGCGTGGAAAGACCTTTAGGCTTTGTTTCCAGCACAATTTGACGATCTGGATATAAAGGAGTCAATGCCGGGAAATGGACACGCTCTTTTGCAGATTCCGGGTCATCCCCATTGACTGCTTCCACGTGAAGCAGACCGTAGTAACGCTCATTCTCTTTTGGAGGGCGCACTTTACCAGAAACCTTGTCCCCGTTTCTTAAGTCAAAACGACGGATTTGGGATGCGGAAATATAGATATCTTCTGAGCTAGGAGAATAGTTGATCGGACGCAGGAAGCCAAAGCCTTCCGATTGGATGACCTCGAGTACCCCTTCCATGAACAATAGACCGTCTTTTTCAGCCTGTGCTTTTAAAATAGCAAAAATAAGTTCTTTTTTCGTCAATTTGCTGTAGTAAGATACTTTATGCTGACGGGCAAATTCATATAGTTCTTTTAATTTTAAAGTTTCTAAGTGAGAAATAGTTAAATCCATAAAAAGAAAACACCACTCTATTCGTTTAATTGTTTAGTACGTTTATGATCCAAGGATAAATGTTTGTTTGTCTTCCAACACTGATTCAAGCCGAATTAAGTTCGAAGGATGGGAAATATACTTTTAGTCGCTGCACTTTTTAAGGATATTGAAATGGAAGTGAGGACGTTTCCCTCGTGTTTGTGGGATAAACTCTCCTTATGAAGAAATTGTAGAAGAATCGCTAGGAAGATATAAGGTAGATTTTGCATAAATACTCGTAGTATTGTTTATTTTACCCACAAAATGGTCTTTTAAGCAACTGTTTTCTGTAGACAAGCTTTGAGTATTCCTTTTATTTTCTGGGGAATATTCTTGGATTTCCCCTATTTGTGTCGAATGGGGGCTTGTTGTCTATTACAATATTCGGAAGGTGTGCGGGTTTTTTGACGTTGGTATATAGGAAAACCGTAAATGGGAAGGATCCATTTACGGTTATATTTATGGTTTAGCGTTGACTCCCCGTTGATTTGCGTTCCAGGTGTTCGCTTTCCGCGGGAAGGTGCTTGAGCCTCCTCGCTTCGCTGTGGGGTCTCAAGCTACCTTTATCCCCCGCAGGAGTCTCACACCTTGCACTTCAATCAACTGGGTGGGCTACTATCTTTCCTAGTATCCAGTTAAGGCTTAAATACTAGATTTGGTTTTTTCTTGATATTGTGTTGGCCGTCGATGAAGCGGACGGTGCCGGATTTTGCGCGCATGACAACGGAGTGGGTGGTGGCGTTTGTGCCTTTGAATTGCACGCCTCGCAGCAATTCGCCGTCTGTTACTCCTGTTGCGGCGAAGATGGCGTCATCTCCGCGTACAAGGTCTTCCATTCTAAGTACGGCATCGATGTCTTCGATGCCCATTTTGCGGCAGCGAATTAGTTCTTCTTCATTTTGTGGAAGAAGTTTTCCTTGAATCTCGCCTCCAAGGCATTTCAGTGCGACTGCAGCGATTACGCCTTCTGGTGCACCACCGGAACCGAACAGGATGTCTACACCCGTGTGATCAAAGGCTGTGTTGATGGCTGCGGCAACGTCTCCGTCATCAATTAACTTGATACGAGCTCCGGCTTCACGCAGTTCTGCAATGATTTTTTCATGGCGAGGTCTGTTCAAAATAACCGCAACCACGTCTTCGATATCTTTATTTTTTGCTTCTGCCACGGCTCTCAGGTTGTCTGTGACAGATGCGTTTATGTCAATTTTCCCGACGGCTGCAGGACCGACGGCTATTTTATCCATGTACATATCCGGCGCATGAAGCAGGTTTCCGTGATCAGCAATGGCAAGTACCGCAAGTGCGTTCCAGCCCCCAGATGCTACGATGTTTGTCCCTTCAAGCGGATCGACCGCAACATCTACACGAGGCCCGTAGCCTGTGCCAAGCTTTTCACCGATATAAAGCATAGGCGCTTCGTCCATTTCTCCTTCACCAATGACAACTGTCCCTTTCATCGGAACCGTATCAAACACATCACGCATGGCGGAAGTAGCCGCTCCGTCCGCGCTGTCTTTATCTCCGCGTCCCATCCAGCGCGCTGAAGATAAAGCCGCCGCTTCTGTTACTCGAATTAATTCCATGGATAAACTTCTTTCCATTCCTTCCACTCCCTTTGCATTCTATGAATCTAGTTATTTTTTATGGTAGGCCAGCAGGCTGTCTGTGCAACCCGAGGCATTATGCTATACTTTTCGTTAATAGTATATCACATTTGTCGGAATTTGAAAGCGGTATCTACAAAAAAGAAGGAACCCGCTATATTCTCAGCGAATTCCTTCATTTTTTATTTATGAGTTTTGCATTTGTTCGATTTCTTCTTCTGTCAGCTTTTCACGCCAGATGCTGGCACCCAGTCCTTCTAGCTTTTCTTCTAGATGACTGTAGCCGCGGTCGATGTGTTCAAGACCTGTAACCTCTGTCAAGCCGTCAGCAAGTAAGCCGGCAATGACAAGAGCTGCTCCTGCACGGAGGTCACTTGCTTTTACCTTGGCACCTTGCAGCTGAACCGGTCCGTTGATAATAGCGGAACGGCCTTCTACTTTAATCTGTCCGTTCATGCGACGAAGTTCATCGACGTGTTTGAAGCGGGCTGAGTAGATGGTGTCCGTTACAATGCTCGTACCTTCCGCCTTTGTTAAAAGGGTGGTCATCGGCTGCTGAAGGTCGGTCGGGAACCCTGGGTGTACAAGGGTTTTTACGTCGACGGCTTTCAGTTTTTCGCCAGGAACGACAAGTACTTGATCTTGGTCATTGTTGATATCGATGCGTACGCCCATTTCACGAAGCTTTGCGATAAGCGGCTCCAAGTGAGTCGGGATGACATTGTCGATGATCATCTCGCCGCCTGTTGCAGCAGCCATGATCATGTATGTACCTGCTTCGATTCGGTCAGGAATGATGGTGTGTTTGCACCCGTGAAGGCTCTCCACTCCATCGATACGGATGACATCTGTACCCGCACCTTTGATTTTCGCACCCATGCTGCTTAAAAGTGTTGCAACATCGATGATTTCCGGCTCTTTTGCCGCATTTTCGATGATTGTTCTACCTTTTGCTTTCACTGCAGCAAGCATGATGTTAATTGTTGCGCCAACACTTACCACATCAAGGTAAATGCGGGCCCCTCTTAGTTCTTCTGCTCGCAGGTAGATGGCGCCTTGCTCATTTGTTACTTCTGCTCCAAGCGCTTCAAAGCCTTTGATGTGCTGGTCGATAGGTCTTGGTCCCAAATGACAGCCACCAGGCAATCCAACTACCGCTTTTTTAAAACGTCCTAGCATTGCTCCCATTAGATAATAAGAAGCACGCAGTTTTTTCACTTTTCCGCTTGGTAGTGGCATTGCGATCATTTTGGAAGGATCAACTGTTAGGTCTTCTCCCTCAAGCGATACGCTGCCGCCAATTTCCTCAAGCAGGCTGCTCAAGATCTCTACATCTGATATTTGCGGTAACCCTTCGATCGTGACGGGCGAGTCCGCTAGAATGGTTGCAGGGATCAAGGCCACTGCACTATTTTTCGCTCCACTTACGCGTACGGTTCCATTTAACTTGTTACCACCAAGGATTTTTAACTTTTCCATATATTTCTCCCTTCAAGGCGAGGTTGGTTTCCAAAAGTGCTATTTTCTATTATACACAATTATTACCAATCATAAAAATTTTCGTTAGCTATTAGTTTACACGAAAATTTTCTTTTCATATATGAAAATGCATGAAACTTTATCAAATCGTAATATTTGATACCATCCGCCTATATTCGACACATTGATTTTGTCGAAAAATAGCTGAAATTAACAAAAACCCCCTGCTTATTTTTTCAGCAGAGGGTTTTATGAAAAATTATTGCTTGCGGTTATTCCAATCCGCTAAGAATTTTTCGATTCCTTGGTCTGTTAATGGGTGGTGGAAAAGTTGCATCAGCACTTTGTAAGGAACAGTGGCAATGTGTGCTCCTTTTAACGCCGCTTCTGTAATGTGCATCGGGTGACGGATGGAAGCCGCGATGATTTCTGTCGGTATGTCATGCACCGCAAAGATGTCAGCAATGGTAGATACGAGATCCATTCCATTTTGCCCGATGTCGTCAAGGCGTCCGAGGAAAGGAGAAACGTATGTAGCACCTGCTCTCGCTGCCATCAATGCTTGATTTGCGTTAAAAATAAGCGTGACATTCGTTTTGATATTGAGGTCACTGAATGCTTTTACTGCTTTCAAGCCATCTGGAGTCATCGGCACTTTTACCGTGATGTTCGGCGCGATTGCCGCAAGTGTTTTCCCCTCTTCAATCATGCCTTCTGCGTCAAGTGCAATAACTTCGGCACTGACAGAACCTTCTACGAATGAAGTGATTTCGCGAAGGCGGTCTTCGAATGTAATGTTTTCTTTTGCCACAAGGCTTGGGTTTGTCGTTACGCCTGCAAGTAATCCCAGTGCATGGGCTTCTTTGATTTCTTCAAGATTTGCTGTGTCGATGAAAAATTTCATGTCAATCTCTCCCTTGTTATGAAAAGTTATGTTTGCGCTTTCATATAAAAATGAAACAAAACCGCCGGGTATGGCGGTTCTGCATATCGTTGCCTTGTTGTTGGTTGAATGGTGTTGTTGTCTTGTTAAAAAAATTTATTACGCTTTGTTGGAAGATCCAAATTCGCGCATTTTGCCTTTTACTGTATCTTTAATTGCGTCGCGAGCAGGTCCTAGGTATTTACGAGGATCGTACTCTTCTGTTTTTGCAGCAAGTGTTTCACGAACTGCTTTTGCAGATGCAATTTGGTTTTCTGTGTTAACGTTGATTTTCGCTGTTCCAAAAGAGATTGCTTTTTGGATGTCATGCGTAGGGATTCCAGTTCCGCCGTGTAATACTAGAGGAACGCCAGCACGGTTGTTGATGTCTTCCATCTCTTTGAAGCCAAGGTTCGGTTCGCCTTTGTATGGACCGTGTACGGAACCTAAAGCTGGAGCTAGGCAATCAATACCTGTGCGTTTTACAAGCTCTTCACACTCTTGTGGATCAGCATAGATTACGCCATCAGCGATAACGTCGTCTTCTTGTCCACCTACTACACCAAGCTCTGCCTCAACAGATACTCCGTGGAAGTGTGCTAATTCTACAACTTTAGAAGTTGTTTCAATGTTCTCCTCAAATGGATGGTGAGAAGCATCGATCATTACAGAAGTAAATCCAGCGTGGATCGCTTTTGCACAAGACTCATAGCTAGAACCGTGGTCTAAGTGAATCGCTACAGGTACAGTTACACCGTACTCTTCCATTAACGCTTTTACTAATGCTACGATTGTTTTGAAGCCACCCATATAACGAGCCGCACCTTCAGAAACACCAAGGATAACTGGTGAATTTTCCTCCTGTGCTGCTTGTAGAATTGCTTGTGTGAACTCTAGGTTGTTCAAGTTGAACTGACCTACTGCATAGCCTTCTGCATTTGCTTTTTTCAGCATTTCTGTCATGGAAACTAAAGGCATAATAACATCCTCCTTCGTATTATATTCACTCCGAAAAGTTTTTCCCGTTCTTACAAGGCGGTAAACACTGAAGCTCGTCCCTTTGATTAAAGGGTTCGCGGATCGTGCAAACCTTTTGTAAAAAATTTCACCCATATCAAAACTAGCTTGACCAATCGGGAAACCAGTTATGTATATTGGGTAAAAATGTGCAAAAACTTGACGGTTGATTTTTATCCAGTACTTAGCATATCAACTATGTAGAAAAACGGCAACTACTGAAGTATGCCGTTTTTCAATGTAAGCGATAACACCTAAAATGTTTTAATATTCAGTTATAAAATCAGCGTTTCAAACCGATTGGCGCGGCATGTTTTTACGGACCGCATCTCTTATTTCATCAATATCGAATGGTTTGGCAAAGTGCGTGATTGCACCAAGGTCTTTCGATTCCTGGATCATATCCAATTCACCGTAAGCTGTCATAATGATTACCTGGATATCAGAATTAATTGCTTTTAGCCTCTTTAAAATCTCGATTCCGTCCATACCGGGGATCTTCATGTCTAACAATACTAAGTCCGGTGAATGCTTTTCTACGATATCTAATGCTTGGTACCCGTTTGCTGCCTGAAACGTCTGATAGCCCTCTTTTTGAAATACTTCATTCAACAAAATCCGTATCCCATACTGGTCATCCACAATCAGTAATTTTTGACCCACCATTACACCCCACCTCTAAAAATAATCAATCCGTTTCCATCCACCCACCTAATTCTACTATAATAGTCTTATTTCCTCCTTTTTCGACCGGGAAATTTTTTTGGGAAGATGTAATAGCAAAAAAATTTCGTTAAGGGGTCAGACCCCTGCAGGACTTTTCCCCTTGATGTAGAAGGCTCCAGCCAACTTAGCGAATGTCGGATTATGTAGGAAAAACGCGAACGAAAAGGGGTCAGACCCCCCTAGGATTTTTGCCTTTTGTGTCATACTGTCATTTATTATACTGGAGTTTTGGTGGAATGGAATGAGGCGATGGGTTTTGTTGAATAATTTATGTTATAGGAGTGTGATTTGGGATGTTGAAGATTTTTACGACTCAGTTGCAGGGTGTGTTTAATAGGATTGGTTCGAGTGAGGAGTTTGCATTTGAGGATGCGGCGAGATTGTTGGCGCAGGCGGTTGTCGGGGACGGGCGTGTTTATGTGCATGGTGTGAAGGAGATGAAAGCAGTCGAGGCAGAGGCCACTACTGGTGCGGAGCCGCTTATGAGCGCTACCCTTTTATCGGACCTGGACAGTTATCATGATCTGACAGATACGGACCGGGCATTGATTGTGTCACGCTTTTCCACAGATGAGGAAGCGATCAGTACAGCAAAAGCTTTGAAGGAACTGGGAATTGAGATTGTCGGGATTTCGACGGTGATGGAGCCTGAATTTGGAGGGTTTGCTGATGGGACGGAAACCCTTGTGTCCTTGTCTGATGTACATATCGACATGAAATTAAAGAAACCACTGATTCCCGGTGATGATGGAGAACGCTTTGCCTTCCCTTCCAGCATGGTTGCTCTTTATGTTTATCATGGGTTAGCTTTTACTTTGAAGGAGATTTTGGAAGAGCAGATGTAGGAGGACATATTTTATTTTTTGGGGGATAGCTGGTTTCTAAGATGACAGTATTCTTGTTTGTCCAGCTAATTTGGCGCCGTTCGGCTTCTACGATGACAGTTTCTCTGTTTCTCCAGCTGTTTTGGCGCCGTTCGGCTTCTACGATGACAATTTTCTTGTTTCTCCAGCAGTTTTGGCGCCATTCGGCCTCAACGGTGACAGAACCCCCTGTCCCCTCCCCTACTTTGGCACCGTTCGGCGTTTATAGTGCCCTGTTCCAAGTTAATCTTTGATAAATTTAAAGGATTTTACCCACATTTAGCAAAAGTAATTTTTCATGGGAGGTTTCGACGAGTGTTATATCAGAATTTAAAAATAGAAAAAGCGACAACGGAAGATGGGCCAAGCATAGTAGAGTTGTTGAAGAGCCGTGCTACCCATTTAAAAAGCAAGGGTTCTACGCAGTGGAGCTTCCTCCTTACAGGACAAGAAGATGCGGAAATTTTAGCGCTCGTTTCAAAGGGGTTATTTTATAAGGTGATCTTAAAGAGCAGCCACTTAGATGATGCAGCCCCACCTCTTGCAGCTACCTTTATGCTATCAGACACGCAAGAAGAGTGGGACGTTCACCTCTGGGGACAAGAGGACACCAGCAATACTGTTTATTTACATAAGCTTGCTGTTGCCATGCGGCACAAAGGCGAGGGCCTGGGTGACTATCTGGTGGACTGGATCAAGCAGCATGCAGAAGAGCTGGGCTATACAAAAATCCGGTTGGATTGTGTGGCTAGTGCAAAGCTAAGAAGCTTTTACGACAAGCATGGTTTTACCCTATTAAAAATAGTCGATGACCACTGTTTGTATGAATGGGAAGCTAGTAAAGCGAATAAGGAGGTTCAGGATGGAGAACGAAAAGTGTGATATAAAAGATGGCGTAAAAGAAAAGCCTTTAGAAGTGATTGACGGCTACACGATAAAGTACCATGCAAACGGCAAAACCATTTGGTCCAAGGGGAAAATGTCAGGCGATCAACCTGAAGGGTATTGGGAATGGTATCGTGCCGATGGGACCATCAAGCGGTCCGGGTATTTTGAGAACGGCGAACCTGTCGGGGAATGGATTACGTATGATAGCAAAGGTGAAAAATACAAAACCACTAATCGTGATAAAAAATAATAACCATTAAAAAAGCTCAGAGCCATTAAACTCTGAGCTTTTTTCTATAAAATTAAGCCATTACCTCAGCATTTTTCAAAGATGCTGCCACGAAGTCGCGGAATAGCGGTTGTGGGCGGTTTGGTCTGGAAGTGAATTCTGGGTGGAATTGGGATGCAAGGAACCATGGGTGGTCTTTGATCTCAATCACTTCTACAAGGCGGCCGTCAGGGCTTGTACCGGAGAAGATGAATCCGTGCTCTTCCATTTGTTGACGATATTGGTTGTTGAACTCGTAGCGGTGACGGTGGCGTTCGTAGACCACTTCGTCTGCGTAAGCTTTTTGTGCCAAGGAATCGTCGTTCAGCTTACAAGGGTATAGTCCAAGGCGCAATGTTCCACCAAGGTCCTCGATGTCTTTTTGCTCTGGTAAAAGGTCGATGATTGGGTATGGCGTTTCAGGGTTAAGCTCAGCAGAGTGCGCGCCTTCGAACCCAAGAACGTTACGTGCAAACTCAACAGAAGCAAGCTGCATGCCAAGGCAGATACCGAAGAATGGTACCTTTTTCTCACGCGCATAGCGAATCGCTTCAATCTTTCCTTCAACACCGCGGTCACCGAATCCACCAGGTACAAGGATTCCATCCGCACTTTGCAATAACTCGTCCACGTTTTCAGGTGTAACTTCTTCTGAGTTGATCCAGTTAATTTTTACATCTGCATCGTACTCGTATCCAGCATGACGCAATGCTTCTGCAACAGAAAGGTATGCATCTTGAAGTTCCACATATTTTCCGACAAGGGCGATCGTCGTTTTCTTGGAAAGGTTTTTCACCTTGTTCACAAGTGCCGTCCATTCTGTCATGTCCGCCTCGCCTTTTGTCTCAAGCTTCAGGTGGTCCACAACGATGTTGTCCATGTTTTGCGCTTGATAAGCTAATGGCACTTCGTAAAGCGTGTCCGCATCGATGGATTCGATAACTGCTTTCTCATCGATATCACAGAACAAGGCAATCTTGTCTTTCATATCTTGGGAGATCGGCATTTCGGAACGCAATACGATGATGTTTGGTTGAATTCCAAGACCGCGAAGTTCTTTTACACTGTGCTGTGTCGGCTTTGTTTTTAACTCGCCTGCCACGCGGATGTAAGGAACAAGCGTACAGTGAATGTACATTACATTGTCGCGACCGATGTCACTCTTGATTTGACGAATTGCTTCAAGGTATGGAAGAGACTCGATATCCCCTACTGTTCCACCGATTTCTGTGATAACGACGTCTGCATTTGTCTCACGGCCAGCACGGAAAACGCGCTCTTTGATTTCGTTTGTGATGTGAGGGATAACTTGAACCGTTCCGCCCAAATAGTCGCCGCGACGCTCTTTTTTCAGGACAGTGGAGTAGATTTTCCCTGTTGTCACGTTGGAATATTTGTTCAGGTTGATATCGATGAAACGCTCATAGTGACCTAAGTCCAAATCCGTTTCCGCACCGTCACCTGTTACAAATACCTCACCATGTTGATAAGGACTCATTGTACCCGGGTCCACGTTGATATATGGATCAAACTTCTGGATTGTCACGTCCAACCCACGATTTTTTAACAATCTACCTAAAGATGCAGCCGTAATCCCTTTACCTAAAGACGAAACTACTCCACCTGTTACGAAAATATACTTTGTCATGCTGTCTCCCCCTCGAAATAATTTTATTTGAAAATAATAATAAGTAACGGATATGCTTTTTAAGAGGCATTTAACATTTTTATCATTAGTCAAAAACACGAAATTCATTTACTAAAAAATGAAGCTGCCCCCAATTTCTCAGGTTCAGCATATGAATGTTTATTCACTAATAAAATAAAAAACGCCCCACTTGCCAGCATTTCTAGCAAGGGGAGCGTGTATATGTTCAACAAATTATACGTGTCCTTTTTTAAGGAGCCCAAAAAAGATTCTACCTAGTACAGGGTGAAAAGTCAAGGATTGAATTAACTTACGAATTTTCACTTTTTTTCGGGTATGCGTAAATAAAAAACACTCCCCGTTTATCGTCTGGGGAGTGTTTACTAGGGGCGATCAGAGTTTCTCTTCCTCATCCTCGTCCAATTCTTCGTCTTCTTCTTCATCGTCTTCAAGTTCGTACTCATCGTCTTCGATCAAGTCTTCTTCAAACTCTTCGTCATCATCTTCGTCTGCATCATCATCGGCATCGTCAAAGTCTTCCTCTTCAACTTCATCCTCTTCATAATCATCCAGATCGTCGAATTCTAATTCTTCTTCGTCCAACTCATCGAATTCGTCAGCGTCGATATCGTCCTCATCAACAGCCTTCTTCTTCTTCTTAGCCTTTGTCTTAACCTGAGGAGTTGTTTCTTCTTCTATTTGATCATAAGGATACCATGCACGAAGTCCCCATTGGTTTTCTCCAATACAAATGAAACGGCCGTCAATGTTCAGGTCCGTATAGAACTGAGACAACTTGCCCTTAAGATCTTCATCTGTAAAACCGGTGATTTTCTTGATCTCCGTAATTAATTCGCCAAAAGTCACAGACTGCTTCTGTTCGTTAAATAAAGCAGTAGCGATTTCGATCAATGACATCTCTTGTACTTCTTCTGCCGTTAAATGGTTTAATGCCAATGTCTGCACATCCTTTCTATATATGTAAAAAGACAATATTCATAGCAATTCCTAGAAAAATCCATACCACTCATTATAAACAAAATACCAATGTTTAATCCAGCATAAAATAAATCTTTCCCGCAAAAATAATAAAAAACGGGTGAAAAGGAGAAAAAAACTAAAAAAATTAAAAAAGGGGGTCAGACCCCCAAAGGTATTTCCCTCTCCGCGTCGAACTCTATAAAGTCGGCGGGAAATCTTTGATTCCCCGCCCTTTTCTTTAGCATTTCTTTTTACATGTTTCGTCTGAATTGGCCGCCGACTTCGTAGAGGGCTGTGGTGATTTGGCCGAGGCTTGCGACACGGACGGTTTCCATCAGTTCTTCAAAGATGTTGCCGCCGCTGATGGCCACTTGCTTCAACCTACCCAACGCTTCCTCCACTTCCGCGGAATTCCGCTCTTGGAACGCTGCAAGATTTCGGATCTGCGTTTGCTTCTCCTCTTCTGTCGAACGTGCAAGCTCGATATCATTCAAATCGTCCTCAGAAGGTGGGTTCGGATTTTTATACGTGTTCACTCCAATGATTGGAAGCTCACCTGTATGTTTTTTCATCTCATAATACATGGATTCATCCTGGATTTTCCCGCGCTGATACTGCGTCTCCATCGCACCAAGTACGCCACCGCGGTCATTCAAGCGTTCAAACTCCTGCAGCACCATTTCTTCCACAAGATCTGTCAGCTCCTCCACTACAAAAGCACCCTGCAATGGGTTCTCATTTTTCGCCAAGCCATGCTCTTTTGTGATGATCATCTGAATCGCCATCGCACGGCGCACAGATTCTTCTGTCGGCGTTGTGATCGCCTCATCATACGCATTTGTATGCAACGAGTTACAGTTGTCCTGCAGCGCCATCAAAGCCTGCAGCGTCGTACGGATATCGTTAAAGTCGATTTCCTGTGCGTGCAAGGAACGGCCGGACGTCTGAATATGATACTTCAACTTCTGACTGCGCTCGTTAGCTCCATATTTATTTTTCATGACCGTTGCCCAGATGCGGCGTGCCACACGACCGATCACCGTGTACTCTGCATCCAGTCCGTTACTGAAAAAGAACGACAAGTTCGGCGCAAAGTCATCAATTTTCATGCCGCGGCTCAAGTAGTACTCCACATACGTGAAGCCATTTGCCAGTGTGAACGCCAACTGTGTAATCGGATTCGCGCCCGCTTCGGCAATATGGTACCCAGAAATAGAAACCGAATAGTAGTTGCGCACTTTTTTATCGATAAAGTACTGCTGGATATCCCCCATCACTCTTAAAGCGAACTCCGTCGAGAAGATACACGTATTCTGGCCTTGGTCTTCTTTTAAAATATCCGCTTGCACCGTTCCACGTACCGTCTGCATCGTAACTGCACGAACTTCCGCAAACTCTTCTTCCGATAACATCCGGCCAAGCTCTTCTTCGCGCTTTTGCACTTGCTGATCGATGGCCGTGTTCATGAACATCGCCAAAATAACTGGTGCCGGTCCGTTGATCGTCATTGATACAGACGTGCTTGGTGCACACAAATCAAAACCTGCATATAACTTTTTCATGTCATCAAGGGTACAGATGCTCACGCCGCTGTTCCCGACTTTTCCGTAGATGTCCGGACGCTCTGCTGGATCTTCTCCGTACAATGTAACCGAATCGAACGCCGTACTTAAGCGCTTCGCATCGTCATCCTTACTTAAATAATGGAAGCGGCGGTTTGTGCGCTCAGGCGTCCCTTCCCCCGCGAACTGGCGTTTCGGATCTTCACCCTCACGCTTGAACGGGAACACACCGGCTGTGTAAGGGAATTCCCCTGGCACGTTCTCACGGTACACCCACTTCAAAATCTCCCCATAGTCCACATACTTCGGCAGGACCACTTTTGGAATCTTTAAGCCGGACAGGGTTTTCGTCGTAAGCTTTGTGATGATTTCCTTGTCGCGGATTTTTGTGACAAACTGGTCACCGGAGTATTTCTCTTTCTTCTCTTCCCAGCCTGCTAAAATTTTGCGGGAATCGCTAGTCAATTTTTCTTCGTATTCACGGCGCACCTCGGCAAGTGCCGCCACGAGCTCCTCGCTTAAAGAACCTCCGTTAGACGCACCAGCAGCTTCCATCGCCCCATCCAACTGGAACAATTTCCGCGCCAACTCTACCTGCTCAGCGGCCATCTTATGATAGTTACGGACCGTCTCGCTGATCTCGCGCAAATAATAGCGGCGGTCATTCGGAATGATCACATTCTGCTTTTCCACATCTTTGGACGTCGGCAGGCTGCTAGCGTAAGAAGAACCTGTCTTCTCATTCATCAACTCAAGCAACGCCGCAAAAAGCGTGTTTGTCCCGAGGTCATTGAACTGGCTCGCGATCGTACCGTACACCGGCATTTCATCCAATTCCTTATCCCATAAAAGACGGCTGCGCTGGTACTGCTTTTGCACCTGGCGCTTCGCATCCTCAGAGCCTTTTCGCTCATACTTGTTAATAACGATCAAATCGGCATAATCAATCATATCGATTTTTTCCAACTGAGACGGTGCCCCGAACTCACTTGTCATCACATACATCGAGATGTCACAGATCTCCGTAATCCCGGCATCCCCCTGCCCGATTCCGCTCGTCTCGACGATGATCAAGTCAAAACCAGCCGCCTTCGTGACAGCAATCGCATCTTGGATTGCCAAAGAAAGTTCAGAACGGGAACCACGGGTTGCCAAGGAACGCATATAAACACGAGGGTTGAAAATGGCGTTCATGCGGATTCTGTCACCAAGCAACGCCCCACCTGTCTTCTGCTTCGTCGGATCGATAGAAAGAATCGCCACCTTTTTACCCGGTACTTCGTTTATAAATCTGCGGATCAGTTCATCTGTGAGCGAGCTTTTCCCCGCTCCACCTGTACCCGTAATCCCAAGGACCGGCACAGTTTTCTGCATTTCTTTTACCTTAGCCAAGGCCGTTTGAGCCGTTGCTGCCACCTCTTCATCTGAAGTCACCTGCAGCTCGGATAAGGTGATCAATTTCGCAATTGCCTGATGGTTGTCGGCATCGAGACGCTCCACCTCGTCACCAAGGGATTTGACCGTCACAAAGTCACATTCCTTCAGCATCGAGTTAATCATGCCTTGCAGTCCGTGTTCGCGACCATCCTCCGGTGAAAAGATACGCGCGATCCCGTACGCATGCAGTTCTTTTATCTCAGAAGGAATGATGACTCCGCCGCCACCGCCGTAAATGCGGATGTGAGAGGCACCTTTCTCCTTCAGCAAATCATACATATATTTAAAATATTCGACATGTCCGCCCTGGTAAGAGGAAATCGCGATCCCCTGCACATCCTCCTGAATCGCTGCGTTCACGATTTCCTCAACGGAACGGTTGTGGCCAAGGTGAATGACCTCAGCACCGCTCGCCTGGATGATGCGGCGCATGATGTTGATTGAGGCATCATGCCCGTCAAATAGACTTGAAGCTGTTACAAAACGAATATGGTTAGTTGGACGATAAACTTCCATTTTTCACATTCTCCCCCTTTGTAAGTCCGTGCACTAAAAGTTCAATCTGGCCCTCGATATAGGCATCCAGCTCAAAGTGCCTGTGCAGCACCCAGCGCCGGAATCCCCACATCTGACCCTGTACGAAAATGTTATGGGCAACCAATTGAATCTGCTGTTCTCTCATGTCGATGTCCTCTGCGGTCATGCAGTTACGGATGACCTGCTCAAACATGGCCACCATC
This sequence comes from Sutcliffiella horikoshii, assembly GCF_019931755.1. NCBI lineage: Bacteria > Bacillati > Bacillota > Bacilli > Caryophanales > Bacillaceae > Sutcliffiella > Sutcliffiella horikoshii. The sequence continues at coordinate 4,092,996 of NZ_CP082918.1, forward strand.
GCAAGCTCCTTGTTCAACACGTACGGAAGCGCATCTTTTGATAGGGACTTTGCCTCCTGATACATGACAAGGACCTCATCCTGCATTTCATCCATGACACGGAAGTAGTACCTTATCGCGGATTTCAAACTCTCCAGATTCCCCCGCTTCATGTCGAGTTCCTCCTGCAGGCGCTCCCCCACCTGGTCATAAATCCGGTCACAGACAAGGTAAAGGACATCTTCCTTCGTTCTGATATATTCATAGAGCGTGCCGATGCTGAAGCCGGCCTCTTTCGCAATTTCCCTTGTTGTCGTGCGGTGGAAGCCCTTCTCTTTGAAAAGGCTCACCGCCCCCTTGATCATCTGGTCGCGGCGCTTCTCGATCAGCCGCTCGTCTTTTACGGATGCATGTACTTGACGTTTTTTCATCATCCTGTCGTCCACCTACTTACTTAGTAAGCATTCTGGAGATTACGAGACGTTGAATTTCTTGCGTTCCTTCATAGATTTGCGTAATTTTCGCATCCCTCATATAGCGCTCAACCGGATAGTCCTTCGTGTAGCCGTAGCCACCGAATACTTGAACCGCTTCTGTTGTCACCTTCATCGCCGTGTCGCCCGCGAAAAGTTTGGACATCGCAGACTCCAAGCCATAGCTCAAGCCCTCGGATTCTCTCCACGCAGCCTGATACGTCAGCAATCTTGACGCTTCCACCGTAGTCGCCATATCTGCCAGTTTAAAAGAAACACCCTGCTGCGCCGCGATTGGCTTCCCGAACTGAACGCGCTCTTTTGCGTAAGCTACGGCTGCGTCTAGCGCACCTTGCGCAATCCCGACAGCCTGTGCAGCAATTCCGTTACGCCCGCCATCAAGCGTTGTCATCGCCACTTTGAAGCCTTCACCCTCCGCGCCTAACATGTTTTCTACCGGCACGCGGCAATCTTCAAAAATGATTTCCGTTGTAGGTGAAGAACGAATGCCTAGTTTCTTCTCTTTTTTCCCAACACTGAAACCTGGGAAGTCCGCTTCGACTATGAACGCGCTTGTTCCTTTATGCTTGCTTGTTGCATCTGTTACCGCAAACACCACATAGATGTCCGCAATCCCGCCGTTTGTGATGAAAATTTTAGAGCCGTTCAGGACATAATGGTCGCCGTCCAATTTCGCCGTTGTACGCATGCCGCCCGCATCAGATCCGGATCCTGGTTCAGTCAAGCCGTACCCGCCGATGCTTGTTCCTTGCGCAAGTGGCACCAAGTATTTCTGCTTTTGCTCCTCTGTTCCGTATTTATAGATCGGCCAGCTCGCTAAGGATGTGTGGGCTGAAAGCGTTACCCCTGTGGACGCACATACTCGTGAAAGTTCTTCGACCGCGATGCAATACGCCAAGTAATCACTGCCGATTCCGCCGTACTCTTCTGGAAAAGGAATCCCCGTTAAGCCAAGGTCCGCCATCTTTTTGAAAATTTCCATGTCAAAGCGCTCTTCCTCGTCACGCTCCGCTGCAGTCGGTTCCACTTCGTTCTTGGCAAAATCGCGTACCATTTTGCGAATCATTTCATGCTCTTCTGAAAGTTGAAAGTTCATATTTTTCATCCCCCGATGATTTAGTTTTTTTGTTTACTGTGTGGTTCGGGCAAATTCCAGCCGTCCCATCAATTCATCAAATGCTTCCCGATCACCAATCTCTGAATCTCGCTTGTGCCCTCATAAATCTCACAAACCTTCGCATCGCGGAAATAGCGCTCGACTGGATAATCCTTCGTATAGCCGTAACCGCCGAATACCTGAACCGCTTCAATCGCCACGTTCATCGCCGTCTGAGAGGCAAAAAGCTTCGCCATCGACGCTTCTTTTCCGCAAGGCTTGCCTAAAGCACGCAAGTTTGCCGCGCGGTAAGTCAACAATCTCGCACCTTCCACCGCAGTCGCCATGTCTGCAAGTTTAAAAGAAACACCCTGTTGTGCCGCGATTGGCTTGCCGAACTGGACGCGCTCTTTTGCATAGTTTGTTGCAGCCTGCACTGCCGCTTCCGCAATACCTAAGGACTGCGCCGCAATCCCAATACGGCCGACATCGAGATTCGCCATCGCGATTTTAAAGCCTTCCCCTTCCGCTCCTAGCAGGTTCGCCGCAGGAACCTTCGCATCTTCAAATGTCAGCTGAACTGTTTTTGAGCCGTGCAAGCCCATTTTGTGCTCATCTTTTCCAATGACGAATCCAGGAGTATCCTTTTCCACGATGAATGCGGAAACTCCCTTCGTTCCAAGCTCCGGATTGGTGGATGCGAAAACGATGTATGTGTCTGCTTCCCCGCCGTTTGTGATGAACACCTTCGCACCGTTCAGCACATAGTGGTCACCTTGTTTTACTGCACGCGTTTTCAAGCTTCCTGCATCAGATCCCGCACTCGGCTCCGTCAAACAGAACGCACCAAGATACTCACCAGTTGCAAGCTTTGTAACGTATTTTTGCTTCTGCTCTTCTGTGCCAAAATAAAGAATTGGATTCGTCCCAACGGAGGTGTGAACAGACAGGATCACCCCGACTGTCGCGCTCACGCGGGAAAGCTCATTGATTGCGATGATGTAGGAAGGAAAGTCCATTCCCGCTCCACCGTACTCTTCCGGAATGGTCATCCCCATCAAACCAAGGTCCGCCATTTTGCGCAAAATTTCACGTGGGAACTTTCCCTCTTCCATTTCTTCCACAAAAGGTGCAATTTCCGTTTCCGCGAAATCGCGCACCATTTTCCGGACCATTTCCTGCTCTTCTGTAAAACGTAAATTCATGCCATTTATCCCCTCTCCTGCTGTCGTGAAAAAATACCCCTTGTTGCCATCAGGCTACTCTTACGTCTCGTACGTATAAAATCCGCGGCCCGTTTTACGTCCCAGCCAGCCAGCTTTTACATATTTTCTAAGCAATGGACATGGACGGTATTTGTCATCGCCAAAACCTTCATGCAACGTTTCCATGATGTAAAGGCAAGTATCAAGCCCGATAAAATCGGCAAGCGTCAGCGGCCCCATCGGATGGTTCATGCCAAGCTTCATGACTTCATCAATCGCTTCCGGCGTTGCCACACCCTCGTAAACGGTGAAAATGGCTTCGTTAATCATTGGCATCAACACGCGGTTGGATACGAAGCCTGGGAAGTCGTTCACTTCCACCGGTACCTTGGAAAGCTTTTTCGTCATATCTTCAATCGCACCGTACACTTCGTCAGCCGTTTGCAGGCCGCGAATGATTTCGACAAGTTTCATGACAGGAACAGGATTCATGAAGTGCATCCCGATTACCTTTTCGGGTCTGCCTGTTGCTGCAGCGATTTCCGTGATTGGAAGCGACGATGTATTGGTCGCTAAAATGGTGTGAGCCGGAGCATGCTGGTCAAGCTCTGCGAAAATTTTCTTTTTGATGTCCATGTTTTCGACTGCCGCTTCAATGACGATGTCGACGTGTTTAGCGTCTTCAAGTGCCGTTGTTGTTTGCAGGCGACCAAGTACAGCCGCTTTCTCGTCTTCTGTCATGCGGCCTTTATCCACGGATCTGCCTAAATTTTTCGTAATGCCCGCAAGCCCGCGGTCCAAGAATTCCTGTTTCAAATCGTTCATATATACGTCATAGCCGGCCATCGCACAAACCTGCGCGATGCCTGAGCCCATCTGTCCTGCGCCGATCACCATTACTTTTTGAATTGTCATGTTCTGATTCCTCCTAAAAAGTTTCTCTCGCTTATACTTGGATCAAAATGGCATCGCCCTGTCCGCCGCCTGAGCAGATGGACGCAATGCCAAGACCGCCTCCGCGGCGTTTCAACTCATGAATCAACGACACGATGATACGTGCGCCACTTGCCCCGATCGGATGTCCTAACGCAACTGCCCCGCCGTTTACATTCACTTTTTCCAAATCAAGTCCGGCAAGGTTTGCAGATGCCAACGCAACCGCCGCGAATGCTTCATTTATTTCAAAAAGATCAATCTCTTCAAGCTTTGTTCCTGTTTTCTTTAAAAGTTCTGTGATGACAAGTCCCGGAGTTTTCGGGAAATCCTTTGCTTCCACTGCGATGGAGGCGTGGCCAAGGATAGTTGCGAGCACTTCCTTCCCTTCTTTTTCCGCGCGGTCTTCACTCATCAACACAAGCGCACTTGCTCCGTCATTCACGCCCGGTGCGTTTCCTGCCGTGATGGTCCCGTCATGGTCGAATGCCGGTCGCAAGCTCGCGAGTTTCTCAATGGATGTATCTTTACGTGGAGACTCATCCTTGCTCACGACAATCGGGTCGCCTTTTCGCTTCGGTACGGAAACTGGGACGATTTCTGCGTCAAATGTGCCTTTTTCTGTTGCTTCAATGGCACGCTGATGACTTCTGAATGCCCATGCATCCTGGTCTTCACGAGTGATTTCCATTTCTTTTGCGACGCTGTTTCCGTATGTGCCCATGTGCACGCCTGTGAAGGTGCAAGTGAGGCCGTCATGGACCATCAAGTCCTGAACGGTGCTGTCACCCATGCGAAGGCCCCATCTTGCTTTTGGCAGCATGTATGGCGCGTTGCTCATGGATTCCATTCCGCCTGCTACGATGACTTCTTCTTCACCGGAGCGAATGAGGAGGTCGCCGAGTGTGACGCTGCGCATGCCAGATGCGCATACTTTGTTGATGGTTTCGGTGCGTACTTCCCAAGGCAGGCCTGCTTTTTGGGAGGCTTGGCGGGATGGCAGTTGGCCTTGGCCGCCTTGAAGGACGGTTCCCATGATGACTTCGCCTACTTGGTCACCTGATACGTTTGCTCGTGATAGTGCTTCTTTGATGGCGACTGCTCCTAGGTCTGATGCGGATAGTGAGCTTAGTCCTCCTGCGAAACGACCGATTGGTGTACGTACTCCACTAACGATTACTGTTTTTCCCATAGTTAACATCCTCCTTTTTATTTGAAAAAAATATTGCTTAAACTCCCAGTTGCTTTGCGTTTCAGGTGTTCGCTTTCCGCGGGAAGGTGCTTGAGCCTCCTCACTTCGTTGCGGGGTCTCAACCAACCTTTTCTCCCCCGCAGGACAAGGAAGGCTTCGCAGCGATTCATCGCACGAAGAAAATGCGGTAGCATTTTCGAGGAGTCTCACACCTTGCACTCCAAGCAACTGGGTAAACTAACTCAGCACTAGTTGTTACCGCTTACAATTTCTGTGTTTTAAAAACTGAACGACCGCTCAGTTTTGGTGAAAAGCATATGGTGCACGCAGTAAACTACGTACACCTTGTATGCTGGGTTCTATTATTCTATTAAGATACTAATTCTTGTTTTTCGCCGATGACGGAGCGCTCTAAGAGTTCTGCTACGTCGTAGGTGCCGACGTTTTCTTCTACTTCTTTCGCTTTCGTTCCGTCAGATAGCATCGTCAGGCAGTATGGACAGCCTGAGCTGATGACGCTTGGTGCAACTTCAAGTGCTTGTTCGGTACGGGCGACGTTGACGCGTGTGCCTGTGTCCTCTTCCATCCACATGAGTCCTCCACCTGCTCCACAGCACATTCCCGTTTCGCGGCTGCGGTTCATTTCGACCACTTTTACGCCTGGGATGGCTTTCAGGATGTCACGCGGCGGTTCGTAGACTTCGTTGTATCTTCCGAGGTAGCAAGAATCGTGATATGTGATTGTTTCTTTTACCTCGTGTACTGGTGTGAGTTTGCCTTCTTTCACAAGCTCTGCCAACACTTCTGTATGGTGGAAAACTTCAGCTTCTAAGCCGAAATCAGGGTACTCGTTTTTGAAAATGTTATAAGCATGCGGGTCGATCGTGACGATTTTTTTGACTTCGTTTTTCTCGAATTCCGCAATATTGCTTGTTGCAAGCTCCTGGAATAGGAATTCATTTCCTAGACGGCGCGGCGTATCTCCGGAGTTTTTCTCCTTGTTTCCGAGAATCGCGAATTTCACGCCAGCTTCGTTCATTAATTTTGCAAAAGAGATGGCGATCTTCTGGGAGCGATTATCGAAAGATCCCATGGACCCTACCCAAAACAGATACTCAAACTCTTCGCCAGCTTTTTTCATTTCTTTTACCGTTGGAATACTTACTTCTGGTGCTGCATCGCGCCAGTTTTCACGTTCTTTACGGTTAAGTCCCCAAGGATTTCCTTGGCGTTCGATGTTGGTCATCGCGCGCTGTGCATCGGCATCCATTTTTCCTTCTGTAAGAACCAGGTAACGGCGAAGGTCGATGATTTTATCAACGTGTTCATTCATTACCGGACATTGGTCCTCACAGTTACGACAGGTCGTACATGCCCAAATTTCTTCTTCTGTGATGACATCGCCGATCAGGCTCGGGTTGTATTCAATCGTTGCCGCGCTTTCTTGTGCACCTTTTCCGGCAGCCCCCATCATGGCAAGCTGATTGCCGTGCGTGTTATTGAACGCATAAGTCGGTACCCAAGGTGATTTGGACGTGATGGCCGCTCCCTTGTCTGTTAAGTGGTCACGAATTTTGATAATCAAGTCCATTGGTGAAAGCATTTTTCCTGTACCTGTAGCAGGACACATGTTGGTACAGCGTCCACACTCTACACAGGCGTACATATCGATTAATTGGTATTGGGTGAAGTCTTCCACTTTCCCGACACCAAATGTTTCTTGCGTTTCGTCTTCAAAATCAATTTTCTCTAATTTCCCTGGGTTCGTTGTACGATGGAAAAACACATTCGCAGGTCCAGCAATCAAATGCGCGTGCTTGGATTGCGGTACATACACCAAGAAAGTTAATAAGAATAACAGGTGAATCCACCAGCCGACATAAAATAATGTGATGGCTGCCGTTTCGTTGATCCAACTGAACATGAGTGCGAAGAGTGATGCCACCGGCTCGCTCCATGTTAAGCCATGGTCATGCCAGATAAGCCCCATTCCGTTTGAAAATAAAACAGAAAGCATTAATCCGCCGATGAATAGTAGTACTAAACCGGATTTGAAGCCTCTTTTTAAACGAACCAGCTTTTCTACATAGCGGCGGTAGAAAGCCCAAACAACCGCAACTAAAATCATTAGTGTTACTAGCTCTTGGAAAAACGTAAAGGCTGGATATAATGGTCCAAGCGGCAAATGCGCGTTTGGAGCAAGCCCCTTGATGATCAGATCCAGCGCCCCAAGCTGAACCATAAGAAATCCATAGAAGAACATGACGTGGATAATCCCACTTTTCTTATCCTTCAATAATTTTTTCTGGCCAAATACATTGACCCAGACTTTGTCTAATCGTTCTTTCACTTTGTTGTCGAATTCTACTTTTTTCCCTAATTTGATGAATTGAATTCTTGTTCTGATCAAGTAAACAAATAACGATAATGCGTAAGCGGTTACAATTATCGTTAAAATCCAATTGGCGATTAACAAACCGTTACTCACATCTCCCACTCCTTTCGTGTCCCCTTTTTTCTGTCGGCCGTTTACGTGTTTTTGTAAAGAAAGAGCCTCAATGTTTGGAAAGAATATAATTTTCAGAACTTTAGTAATTTAAGTCTATCTTATAACTGAATGAGCATTCAGTCAACACATTTAGTTGGAAAACTGGCTTTATTTTTCTGTGAATTAGGGTATGGGTAAATAGTTATAGGATAAGAACGATGGATTACGTAAAAACTATATGGACGTGTTTTCGGGAGGGAATAGGATGGAAATTTTTTTGTACATTATAATCGGGGTCGGATTCATTTTTGGGTGGTTGGCACTGGATTTACACCTGGGGAGAAAGAAGCATTTAAAAGAATCCAAACGGTTGAAGTTTCCGAAAAGGCAGAGTGAGATTTTCCTCTACGCTGACGGGAACTTGCTGTATAAGGATTTGTTTCACGATATGCGCCACGCCACCAGCCACATTCATTCCCTCTTTTACATGGTACGTGACGATCACGCAAGCAAAGAATTTCTGACCATTTTAAAAGATAAGGCAGATCAAGGGTTAGAGGTTCGGCTCCTTCTTGATTATTTTGGATCCTTTGATGTAAAAAAAGAAACAATGAAAGAACTCGAGCAGCACGGCATTGAAGTGGAGGTTTATCATAAGCCCGCATTTCCATTCTTTTTTTTCAGCATCAATCAGCGGAATCACCGGAAAATCACGGTGATTGACGGGAAGATCGGATACGTTGGTGGATTCAATATTGGAAAAGAATATTTGGGACAGGATCCCGAGTTTGGGGTTTGGCGAGACTACCATCTCAAGCTAGAGGGTGAAGGCGTGCAGGACCTTCAGTCACAGTTTATCCAGAACTGGGAGCAAGCCGGTGATTTTCCACCTGGCGAGTGGGGCGAAATGTATTATCCGGAATTGGTGAAAGGCCCCATCACGCACAAGCTGGTACCTACGAATGGCGGACATTTGACGGATACCTTTTTAAAGCTGATCCAAAAAGCAGAGAAGTCCATCATCATCTGCACTCCTTATTTTATTCCGAGTGAGCCTTTGCACGAGGAACTACTCTCTGCTCTAGCACGCGGAGTGAAAGTTACTGTTCTTGTCCCCGCCAAGGCAGATCATCCGTTGGTGATGGACGCAGCATTTCCTTATTTTAAAACGATTATTGCTGCCGGTGCAGAAGTATATCGTTTTTATCTGGGATTTTATCATGCAAAAGTCATGGTCATTGATGATCATACTTGTGATATTGGCACAGCTAATTTTGATAAACGCAGCTTGTTTTTAAACAATGAAATAAACTGTTTGATTTTTGATAAGGAATTTGTGCACAATACGGTTCTAGAAATTCATAAAGACATTCATAACTCGGAAAAACTAACATTGGAGTTTATCGAAAAGCGTTCTTTGATGGCAAAAGGTCGAGAACAGCTTTCTAAAATTCTTGCTCCGCTGATGTAAGGGATTTTTATAATTTGTAAAAAAGGAGCCGGTTGCATGAGGATTCGGTTTGGTTTTGTATCCCAATCATGGACGCTCTGGGAAGCCTCCCCTGCCAGAGCACTGACCTATACTCGTTATAAGCAGATGTCTGTCGATGAGGGAAGGGAAAAGTTGCTTTCGGTGACGCGGGAGAATTTAATGAACACGCTGCGGACAATCTACTTTTGCATCGCTCATGAAATTAAAGTATTCCGCTTCTCCTCCTCTATCGTTCCGCTTGCCACCCATCCGGATGTAAAGTGGGACTTTGTTAAGGAGTTTGGCGCTGAATTCAAGGAGATTGGGGATTTAGTGAAAAGGTATGGCATGCGTTCGAGTTTTCACCCCAATCAATTTACTTTGTTTACAAGTGATAAGCCACATATAACGGAGAATGCTGTGATTGATATGGTTTACCACTATGACATGTTGAAGGCGATGGGGCTGGAGGATCAGGGGACGATCAATATCCATGTTGGTGGTGCTTATGGGAACAAGGAGCTTGCGGTGGAGCGGTTCAGGGAAAATATTGTTTCGTTGCCGGATGAGGTTCGGGCACGGATGACACTTGAGAACGATGATAAGACTTACACAACGGAGGAAACGTTGGTGTTGTGCGAGGAGCTTGGGATCCCGCTTGCGTTTGATTACCATCATGAGTACGCCAATCCAAGCTCTGTGTCATGGGAAGAGTTACTGCCACGTGTGTATGCGACGTGGAAGGATATCGGCATCATCCCCAAGATACATATCTCTTCTCCTATTTCAGAAAAGAAATTGCGCCACCATGCGGACTTTGTAGATCTGCAGTTTTTGATGGAGTTTTTAAAAGTGGTCGTCGGACTCGGTCAAGACGTTGACTTTATGGTGGAAGCGAAACGGAAAGATGAAGCCGCACTGCAACTGTGCGAAGACATCGCAAAAATCCGGGGTGTGAAACGGATTAGTGGCGGCGCGGTGGAGTGGTGAAGTGATAAAGAAGTAAAGAGGGGTCTGACCCTCACCGCTCTAATGCGGTGAAGGATCAGCCCCCTCTTTATGTTATTTCAATTAATGTTGCTTACATGTTTACATGTTAGTTGCTTGATTGAAAGATCGGTGCGACCCATGTAAAGAGGCGGTAGCCGAGGTAGATGCCGACGATTCCTACGATGCCGGAGAATACGGGTGGTGCTGGGATTGGCAGGCGGAACAGGGCAAAGAGGAACCCTACGACCATGCCTGTTGCTAGTGCTAATAAACTTTCTTTCATCGTTGAAAACTCCCTTGTTGTTTTTTTCTTATGTTGTTTATTTTGGCCAAAAGAAAGCTCTCTACTCTAATTTCTAGTAGAGAGCTTTTTGCTATTACATTTTCTCTGGTGCAGAAACTCCGATAAGTTTTAATGCGTCCTGCAACGTAATTTGAACAGCTTTCATCAACCCAAGACGTGCTCTGGATTTTTCTTGGTTATCTGCATCAAGCACTTTTTCCGCGTTGTAGAAACTGTGCAGCGCAGATGCCAGTTCAAATGTGTAGTTCGTGATACGGTGAGGGATGCGTTTTTCTGCCGCTTCCGCTACCGCCAGTGGGTATTCACCAAGCTTTTTCAAAAGGTCGATCTCTTTTTCAGAGGAGATGTGCTCAAGCGCGAAGTTTCCTTCTAAGCTTAGGCCTTGCTCTTCTCCTTGGCGAAGCATGCTGCAAATACGAGCATGTGCGTATTGTGCATAGAAAACCGGGTTTTCGTTGGATTGGGATACTGCCAAGTCCATATCGAAATCCAGATGTGTATCACCTGAACGCATTGCGAAGAAGTAACGTACGGCATCCAAGCCTACTTCTTCCATCAAGTCGCGCATTGTTACTGCTTTACCTGTACGCTTGCTCATTTTCATTTTTTCGCCGTTTTGGAAAAGGTGGACAAGCTGGATGATTTCCACTTCCAGTGCGTCTTTTCCGTAACCAAGCGCTTCAATGGCAGCTTTCATACGAGGGATATAACCGTGGTGGTCAGCTCCCCAGATGTTGATTAGCTTGTCATGGCCGCGTTTCAGTTTATCTTGGTGGTACGCGATGTCAGGCGTCAGATATGTGTAAGAACCGTCATTTTTAATTAGGACACGGTTTTTGTCATCGCCGAATTCTGTAGAGCGGAACCAAGTTGCTCCCTCTTCTTCGTAGATGTGGCCCTGTTCGCGAAGGGTCGTTAGTGCCTCGTCGATTTTTCCGTTGTTGTACAGGGAAGTCTCGGAGTACCAAACGTCAAAGCGGACACGGAACTCTTCTAAGTCCTGTTGCAGTTTTTTCATTTCGTATTTTAAGCCGTATTCACGGAAAAAGCTGCGGCGGTCTTCTTCTGATTCGTTGACGAAACGGTCGCCAAACTCATCTGCGATTGCCTGGCCGATTCCGATGATGTCTTTACCATGGTAGCCGTCTTCCGGCATTTCTTTGTCTTGGCCAAGCGCTTGGAAATAGCGTGCCTCAACGGAAAGTGCCAGGTTGTTGATTTGGTTACCCGCGTCATTGATGTAATATTCACGTGTTACCTCATAGCCTGCCTTATCGAGTACATTACATAGGGAATCCCCCACTGCCGCACCACGGGCATGTCCTAGATGAAGGTCGCCTGTAGGGTTTGCGGAAACAAACTCGACATTGATTTTTTCCCCGTTACCAACGTTGGAACGTCCGTAATCGGAACCTGCTTTAAGGATTGTCGGAATTAAGTCTGTAAGATAAGTGTTGTCCATGTAAAAGTTGATGAATCCAGGACCAGCGATATCGATTTTTTCGATGGATGCTTTCGATTGATCAAAATTTTTCACGATTTCTTCGGCAATCATGCGAGGTGCTTTTTTCGCTATGCGTGCAAGCTGCATCGCCATGTTTGTGGAATAGTCCCCGTTCGCTTTATCCTTTGGTGTTTCTAAGACAACGGCTGGAATTTGCTCCTCTGTTGCCAAGCCTGCTTTAAGAACGGAAGCTTTGATCTCTTCTTTCAGGCGTTCTTGTACTTGTTCTACTATATTCATCTTGCCTGTTCCTCCTCGTAGTTGATTGTTATCAAGTATTGACCGGTTATTTGATCTTGAACCTTCAATTTATAGTCAAGCTGCAAACAGCCTCGCTTCTTATCTGGATCCTTCATCATGACCACTTTTTCGGTTTCCGTTTCGAACTCAAACCTTGCCCCACCACCCTGGTAGCTACCGTCTGTCGTTTCACCCGCACGGAAGGATTGCAGCATATTGATGTCACCTGAACGCTTCAGACGTACTTCTTTGTCCGTAATTTTATAAAAACAATCAACCTTCTCCTTGCCTTCGAGCTCTTCTGAGAAGACGATGTATTCTGATTCACCTTTTATGTAGTATTGACCATCTGCTCCAAACACAACAAATTCTCTGTCATTATCCGCATTAATTATTTCCGACTGGAACGTCACCTTTATCGGCTTCTTTAAGTGATTTTGATTGTCTGCCATCTGGCCCCACATCCTTTTATCTTTAACGCTTCCTGTTTCGCGTCGATTTTTCTATAACCTTCATAGTATAAAACAAGTAGGGTGTGTAGTTCAATAGAGGATGTTGGGAGGTTTGGGTAAATTGGTGGTTTTTTGTGGGAGTGGGGTTGATTGGGATTGGGAATTTAGGTTCTATTGGACGCTAGGGTGGTCTTTGATGGCAGTTCGGTAGAATAGAAGCGTTCTATTAGACAGTTTGTGTGAGTTTCCTTGGTCTTCGGGCGTATAGAACCGTTCTATTAGACTTTTCAGCAAGATTTCTTGAGCCTTCGGGCGTATAGAGGTCTTCTATTAGACTTTTCGTACAAGTTTCCTTGGCCTTCGGGCGTATAGAGACGTTCTATTAGACTTTTCAGCGGGATTCCCACTGCCTTCGGGCAAATAAAATCCATTTTTATACAAAAAAGCCCCGTCCCCCAAGCACTTTCACAAGTACTTAGAAAACAGAGCTACATTTTAATAGCTTATTTTACCCAACCTAAAATCATTTCACGGATTAGCTTGCTCGCTGTGTTGGCAGTCTGCTCAGAAGTGTCATAGATTGGTGCCACTTCTACAAGATCGGCCCCAACCACGTTCACATCGGAACCTGCGATGGCATGTATGGATGCAAGTAGCTCACGGGATGTGATGCCGCCACAATCTACTGTTCCTGTGCCTGGTGCATGTGCAGGGTCAAGGACGTCAATGTCGATTGTTACGTATACAGGACGGCCTGCAAGTGTCGGAAGGATTTCTTTTAACGGCTCAAGCACTTCGAATTTGGAGATGTGCATGCCGACTTCCTTCGCCCATTGGAACTCTTCCTTCATGCCGGAACGGATTCCGAATGAGTACACATTCGTCGGGCCTATCAGGTTTGCTGCTTTCTTAATCGGTGTGGAGTGGGAAAGCGGCTCGCCTTCGTAATCGTCACGAAGGTCTGTGTGTGCGTCCATGTGGATGATGGCAAGGTCCGGATACTTTTTGTACATTGCCTTGATGACAGGCCATGATACAAGATGCTCCCCACCCATACCAAGTGGGAATTTTTCCTTTTCTAAAAGTCCGTCAATGTATTCTTCAATTATTTCGATGCTTTTTTGCGGGTTACCGAATGGCAATGGGATGTCGCCTGCATCAAAGTATTTTACTTCTTCTAGCTCGCGGTCAAGATACGGGCTGTATTCTTCCAGTCCAATGGATACTTCGCGGATACGGGACGGGCCGAAGCGGGATCCTGGACGGTAGCTTACTGTCCAGTCCATTGGCATGCCATAAATTACTGCCTGGCTATCATCAAAGCTCGGGTGGCTTTTAATAAACACGTTGCCTGAATATGCTTCATCAAAACGCATGGGTGGTTTCCTCCTTGAATGAAGGGGTCTGACCACTTAGCGCTTTAAAGCGCTGAGGGTCAGACCCCTCTTTAGTTCTTTATCTCTTTACTTCACTAAATCCGCTACGAATTTAGGCAGGGCGAATGCTGCTTTGTGCAGTTCTTTTGTGTAGTATTTTGTGTCGATTTCGTGGAAGCGGTCTTCGCTTACTTCCAGTGGGTCGTGTTTTTTGGATCCGATTGTGAATGTCCACATGCCGCTTGGGTATGTTGGGATGTTTGCGATGTACAGGCGTGTAATCGGGAAGATTTCACGTACGTCGCGTTGTACATTTGTGATCAACTCAGGTGTGAACCATGGGTTGTCCGTTTGTGCTACGAATACGCCGTCTTCTTTTAACGCTTTGGAGATTCCTGCGTAGAAACCTTTTGTGAACAGGTTTACAGCTGGTCCAACGGGCTCCGTGGAGTCTACCATGATGACGTCATATACGTTTTCGCTTTCTGCAATGTGCATGAAGCCGTCGCCGACTTTTACTTCTACGCGCTCGTTTTCAAGTTCTCCTGCAATTTCAGGAAGGTACTTTTTAGAGTACTCGATTACTTTTCCGTCGATTTCAACAAGTGTCGCTTTTTTCACGCTTGGGTGCTTCAGGACTTCACGGATAACTCCGCCGTCTCCTCCGCCTACTACCAACACATTTTCAGGGTTAGGATGCGTGAACAATGGCACGTGTGCCACCATTTCGTGATAAACGAACTCGTCCTTTTGTGTTGTCATGACCATTCCGTCCAAAATAAGCATGTTGCCGAACTCTTCTGTTTCTACCATATCAAGCTTTTGGAATTCCGTCTGCTCTGTATGTAAAGTGCGTTTGATTTTCGCTGTGATTCCGAAGTTTTTTGTTTGATATTCTGTGTACCATAATTCCATTTTGTACAACATTCCCTTCTCACTTTAAATTTACTATCTATCTTGCGGCCATAAGCGTTAGTTTCTATCGTTAAATGCTCGTTTTTATCGTTCCCTATCGATGAAAAATGAAACATTGATTTCTCGGGATTTCTTGCTTCTGCGGCCAACGAACAACCACTTCCACTTTTCTAATCACCAAGAAAAAAGTATAGATGAATCTAGCAAAAATTCAAGTAAAAAATTTATTTTTCTGCAAATGTTTAAAAAGGTTCAAAGAATTTCATACTAGGAAATAAAACCATTTTTTATATAGGGAGATTTCTGTTCGTTAAAACGGTTGACTTACTTCCACAGCACTAAGAAAAAATTCATTAGATAGAGGTCATAGATAAAGGGGGTTTGAGAAAATGGAATTAATCACAAACGACCGGTTTCAACAGGTTATAAAATATATTCGTGCGATGTTTTTTATCGGAATCATCCTATCAATCTCTTTCTTTCTTTTAGTTGGCGGAGTGTGGATTTATGCGAAGTCCAAGGGTGCTCCCCCCCTTTCTGTCACGCAGTCATCGATTTTCTACAGCAAGGATGGTTCCATCATCGGGGAGGCTCATAGTGGCGAGAAGCGGTACTGGGTCGGCCTTGAGGATATCTCCCCTTATTTAGTTGATGCGACGGTGGCGGTGGAAGACAGACGTTTTTTCACCCATCACGGGTTTGATCCGAAGCGAATCGGTGGTGCCATCCTAGCCGACATCAAGGCCCGGGCAAAAGTGCAAGGAGCGAGTACCATTTCCCAGCAGTACGCGCGTAACCTTTTTCTTGTTCACGATAAAACGTGGAAACGAAAGTGGGATGAAGCTCTTTATACCATCAGGATCGAGGCTAATTACTCCAAGGAAGAGATTCTCGAAGGCTATTTGAATACGATCTACTATGGTCATGGCGCTTATGGAATTGAATCGGCGTCCTATTATTATTTTAACAAGCCAGCAAAAGACCTGACATTAGCGGAAGCCAGCATGCTTGCGGGCATTCCGAAAGGTCCGAGCGTCTTTTCGCCCTATACAGATAGCGACCGGGCACGCCAAAGGCAAGAGATTGTCCTCCATTCGATGGTGGAAAACGGCTCCCTTACCAAAAAAGAAGCGGATGAAGCGCTCGCTCAACCGCTGACATACGGAAACCGTGAGCATCTGCCGAAAGAGTTCATGGCGCCATATTTCCAAGATGCCGTACGGGCGGAGATCAGAAATGTTTTGGGTCTGCAGGAAGAGTTAGAAATGGGCGGGCTTCACATTTACACCACCCTGGATCCTACTCTCCAGGCCATTGCGGAAGAAGAAGTCGAGAAGACTTTTGATCCAGCATCTGATATGCAAGTCGGATTCGTCTCGATGGATCCGAAAACAGGACGAGTGCTTGCGCTTGTCGGTGGAAGAGATTATGAAGAAAGCTCATACAACCGGGTCACGCAGGCGGAAAGGCAGCCAGGTTCGACTTTTAAGCCGTTGTTATATTACCGTGCGCTTGAGCAGGGATTCACGCCATCCACCGGTTTCCGCAGTGAAGTGACCACCTTCCAAGTGGATAACGGACGGTCGACATACACGCCGCACAACTTCAACAACTACTATGCCAATGATGTATTGACGATGATGCAGGCCTTGCCATTATCCGATAACGTGTATGCGGTTAAAACACATCTGCTGCTTGGTGAAGAAGAATTGACCAAACAGGCTAAAAAGCTTGGTATTCATTCACAGATTGAAGATGTCCCTTCTCTTGCACTTGGCACGTCCCCTGTTCGAGTAATCGACATGGCCAATGCCTACAGTGTTTTTGCAAATGGAGGTAAAGAAGTGAAGCCTGTTTTTATTGAAAAAGTAGTGAACTATCGTGGAGAAGTTCTTTTTGAGCGGGAAAAAGAAACGAAGCAACTATTGGATCCTGATGTAACATTTGTCCTGAATCATATGATGACGGGAATGTTTGACCCGGCGTTAAACGGCTATATGGCCGTAACCGGGAATGCTATTCTCGACAAACTGACAAGGCCTTATGCCGGAAAGTCTGGATCCACCGAAACGGACAGCTGGATGATTGGATATACGCCGCAATTAGTGAGTGCAGTCTGGACAGGCTATGACCGGGATCAATCGATTACACTCTGGGCGGAAAAGCACTATGCGAAAAATTTATGGGCAGGATTCATGGAGCGCGCGCTCGACAATAAATCGGTTGTGGCATTTGCACCAACAGAAGGAGTTGTCGGGGTGCAGGTCAACCCGCAAAGCGGTCTTCTGGCCACAAGCGACTGCCCGGTCTCGAGGCTGAGCTATTATATTAAAGGAACCGAACCAACCGAATACTGCATGGCGCATCTAGAAGACGTAAAAGAGGAAGAAGCAATCCCTGAGGAACAGCCAAAAGAAGAAGAAAACAAAAAATGGTGGAAACGATTTGTTCCTTGGATGTGATGTTTATGTAACACCGCTGTTGATTTCCGCAAAACGGCTTCGCTTTCCGCGGGGCGACCTTGAGCCTCCTCACTTCGTTGCGGGGTCTCAACAATGTCGCTACTCCCCCGCAGGAGTCTTCGCCTTTTGCTCCAATCAACAGCTATGAGCCTCAAAGGACAAATAGTATCCTAAAAAAGTTAAAACCCCCGGGATGTCTCCCGGGGGTTTTAGGTGTCCTAGCTTTCCATGTGTTCTACACATGTGAGTTAATTTTACTTTTTTTGTCGTAATAACTCAAGTGGGTAGAGTCGAACATTCAAAAAAATGTCACATCTTTATTTTCGATAACCTCTTGACAAACTAGTTTGTTGCTAATTGTTTCTTGAGATCATCAGTTGCTCGTTCCCACATTCCGCTGTCATGTGACTCGAGATAGTTTTGCAAAATAGCTTTAGAACGGTCATCCATGTGCTCCACCATGATGTAGCGTTTCATAGACTTATCCATTTTATTCACATGCTCCGGCAGGGACTTGTAGCCTCGGCGGATTTCTCTGTCCACCGTCATTTCACATGCTGTCACTCCGGCGTAGTAAGGCCCCTCTTGTTTGCGGTCGATGGTTACCCAAACAAGCCAGAAAGGTTTACCGTTCGGTACGTCCTCTTTGTTGGGAAGAAACTTGATCCCACGCTCTACTGTACTGCGGGCATGCATTGCGCCGATGTCAACAAACGCATCCCCACCCTCAACATCTACAAATACAGGTGACACATTATCAAGGCTCAGCGCCCCGATCCCGAATCCGCCGTGCCCGTCTGTCGGGTCATTTTTTATAATATTGAAGCCAATTGGTTTCTTCTTTTTTTCCTGATCCATTTTCTAGCCCCCTTGCTTAATTGGATAGCTGCGGCGGCAAATCCGATCCTGCCGCTTGCGCTTTTCTTTTCATTATACAATAATTTACGGGAGAGTTAAAAACAATCAAAGGAGCGAATCGAAAATGCCATATGTAACAGTGAAAATGCTGGAAGGCCGCAGTGAAGAACAGAAAAAAGCATTGGTGGAAAAAGTGACAGCAGCTGTCAGCGAAACAACCGGTGCCCCGGAAGAAAAGATCGTCGTTTTTATTGAAGAGATGACAAAAGGTCACTATGCTGTTGGCGGCAAGCGCTTAAGCGATCAATAATCGTTCAGGGGGATTCGGACAAGCTTTCGAATCCCTTTCTAGTTCAATAATTCACTTAACTTCTTCTTTTTCTCCTCCACCATTTTTACATCAAGCGGCTCGAAGTAATCCTCTTTGATGCTATCCACCAAAAAGCCCCACATATTCTTAACCTTCTCCTTAATCTCCTGATTGCTTCCCTCAGCGATAAGGATCAGACACTCCAACGTCGTGAGAACAACCGAGATATCCCGTTCTCCGTAAATCCGGATTTGGTAAAAACCTGTGTATAAGATTTCTTCAAAATTACGTTGCGGAATCGTCACTCTTTTTTCCTTATCCTCATCAAGATAGGTAATCGCGTCTGCATCGACCTCACCAAACTCCATTAACAACCTGCTCATGTACCGAATACAGTTGTTGGCAGTATTGGGGTCGTTGATACCAGGTGATATTGCACGCAGGGCCACTTCCGCGAGTTTTTGCAAGGCAAATTCCCCGTCTTGAAGCGGCGTACGCTCCTCCCCAACCTCGATAAAGGCGGTCAGATCGACGTCTTCTGGTTTTTCTTTTTTAAAATAAACGATGGCGATCACGCTGCGTTCGGTTACAAAGTCACCGATGCGTTTATTGAAAACTATATGAAAACCGTGCTCTTTCCCCTTGGCTGCCAAGCCTTCTGTATCAATAACTTGGACGTATCCTGTCGCCTTTGGAGTGAGTTCCATTTTTTCCTGCGAAGCGGACGAAGGAATATCCATCTTTTCAAAAATAATTTTTTCGGCTTTATAGAGGAGTTTCTTCTTTTTCACCGTAACAAGTCCCTCTTTCATGAGCCTTTCTATTAATTTGCTGACCTGGATGGAGCGTGCGACATGGTGAATGAAAAAAACAAAATAACCCACACAGATCACTGCGAGAATGACACCCACACCTGAGGCTAACACCCGCTGCTCATCTAGCCAATCTTTCATGAACAACAAGGACAAGACCGTATAAATAAAGGATCCGACAAACACACCCAGTACTCGCAACGTTGTCTTCTCCGTCATAAAATCCTGAAGCGTCCGAGGAGAAAACTGGCTGGAGTAAGTGGTCAAGACGACCATGATCGTGGAAAAAGAAATGGTGGTCATCGTGAGTATGGCGGTTGCAATCGAGCTCAAGATGGTTGTGCTCAAATCCACATTTGTGAAAAACATTTTAGGAAGATAATTCTGAACAGAATCGGCGAAAACGGTATCTACTGATATGACAATTGCTGTAAGAATGATGCTTGCCAACGCGTACAGGCTCGGCACAAACCAAATTTCCTTTCTTGCTCGCAGTGTCCACTTTTCCATATGTATATTGCTCCTCTTTTTCTCGGCTTTTTATAGGTAGCATTCCCTTTTTTGGGTGGAGGTAAGCCTGTTATCTTGTCACGAAAGGTACCATTCTAGTTATTGTGTCTTTTTGAGCGGTTATTGTAACTTTTTTGAGGAGGATTGTAACTTTTCGGATGATGATTGTAACTTTTTCAGAGGTTATTGCAACTTTTTCAATTTTTCCGTATAGAAAAAGCCCAAAAGGATCCAACCATCCTCTTGGGCTTCTCAATTTATTGTGTGATGCATTCACGAAGACTTTCAATATAGTCGTATGCCTCGTTCACTTCGTCCTCTGTGTAGCGCTGCTTGCTTTTCAGCGTAAAGACTTTTTCCTGGACCTCTTCTTTTGGCAGGTTCTCAAAAAACAGCACGGTGGAAACAAGCTCTAAAAAGCGGGAGCTCTGTTCGTTCATTTTGGTCATGCACTCGTTCAGGTGAGGCATTTCCAAGTCGTAGTGCGTCAAGAATTCCTCTCCGTTTTCCGTCAGTGTATAGCGGTATTGCGAGTAGCCACCCTTGTTCTCTTTTAACTCGCTTAAAAAGCCGAGATTGCAGAGCTCTTCCACTCTCAATGTCACTTCTTCTGAATATGGTCCGTAAAAATGGAAATTGTACTTTTCATAAAATGGGTAGTTCAGCTTTTTAGCGATATACACCATTTTCTGCAGCTTCTTTCTCCCGATGACTTCACCTGCAGATGCAAACACCTTCATTAATTTTGCGTGATCTGTCAACAAACCCTTTCATCTCCTAACCTTAGCCGTTGCCTATATTCCTAGTATCTCTCTGATTTTTTTCTTTGCCGATTTTTTAGTCGATAGATCTTCTAGCATGTCTTGTGGAAAATAAAGCTTGTGGTCGGTTCTTCTTTTGCCGGAAATGGCATCCACGATTTCAGATTCCCTTGAAAGCTCACGCACATCCCCGTTTGGCATAAGCAGGTGAATCGGAAGGCGCTCCTCTTCTTCTCCCGGACGGTAAAAGTCGTACGGCAGGTCGGACGAGGAGTCCACCACTAGATAGTATGCAGGATCGATGCCCGCTTTCTTAAAGAGACTTGTCAGTTCCATCAAGTCCATCATTTGCTTATTAGGATTAAATTCGACGTATTTAAACAAATTCCTGTTCATAAATCGTCGACATAAGTCACTTAATATCGAATCTTCTTCTTCCTGCCAGGATTGGAAATAATACATAATCACCGCTTCATCAAGCTTTATGTAATCCTCTACTGAAATTTCTTCCTCAAAAAGAGAGTAAAAATGAACAGGATGATATTTAAATGTGTAATATTCTTGGTGTAATTGTTTCGCACGGTGCAAAATCTTTGTCAAAATGACTTCCGCACTTCGTGTTACAGGGTGAAAATAAACCTGCCAATACATTTGGTAACGGCTCATAATATAATCTTCCACCGCATGCATCCCGCTCGACTTAATGACAACCTGGTCTTCTCTCGGGCGCATGACGCGAAGAATCCGCTCCATATCGAAATGCCCGTAACTGACTCCGGTAAAGTATGCGTCACGTTGCAAGTAGTCCATTCTGTCAGCATCTATCTGACTAGAAATCATGCTAACCACTAATTTATTTTTATACGTTTTCGCGATGACCTCGGCCACATCTTTCGGAAAATCCTTATGGACTTTTTTAAGGACGGCGTTCACTTCCGTGTCCCCGAGAATGATGGCTTGGGTAAAATCTTCGTGATCTAAGTGGAACACCTTTTCAAAGGAATGCGAAAAAGGTCCGTGTCCCAGGTCATGCAGCAAGGCAGCACTCAGACATAACAGGCGATCATCCGGATTCCAGTCCTGTCTTCCCTCAAATCCGTCATCAATGATGCGGCGGACAATCTCGTATACTCCCAATGAATGGTTAAGTCGGCTATGCTCCGCACCGTGGAACGTTAAATAAGTGGTGCCAAGCTGGCGGATCCGGCGCAAACGCTGAAATTCCCTTGTCCCGATTAAATCCCAAACAACCCTGTCGCGCACATGGACGTATCGGTGCACAGGATCCTTAAATACCTTTTCTTCACTCAGTTTTTCGGTTGCATAACTCATTTCGTTGACCTCTTTATTTTCGGCATAATATTTATCTAACTCTATTATATCGTAAATATTTTACAAGAAAAGGATGGATTATTGGGTGATAGGATGACACCCTCTAAGGGTTTACCCTACTTCGTTTCCGCTTAGTCTTGTTTTTTCTAGAAAAGGCGAATAAAAAATCACCTATGCAGGATACAGAGGCGATTTTTTATTTCTTTAGCTTTTTCTCTATTTTTTCAATTAGTTCATCTTCTGTTGGGGCGGAGACAGGACGGTTGTTTACGAATGCAAACGACTTCTTTCTTCCCGGCCCGCAATAGGATTGACAGCCCACTTCCACACATGCGCCCTCGTCCACTTTTTTCAGTTTCGGAATGAGGGTTTTCACGTTAGTAGCGTCGCAGTCATCACAAATGCGAAACTCATTTGCCATGGTTCTACACAGCCCTTTCTTATTAAAAAGTGATGGGAGTCACTTTATCGTTCGTTAACTAAAAGGTATTTTACAGGGAATCCATGGACAATGCAAGTTCGTTTCCAGGAGATTTTTGGCGAAATACTGACAGATAACAATCTAGTAATTTTTTCTATGAATATGTATAAATATTTTTTTCTCCGTCAAAAATATAGACAGAACGATGATTAGATAAGGGAGTTGGATTATATATGAAAGATCGTCAAGATGCTTGGTCCGAAGAAAATGATTTGTTGTTGGCAGAAACCGTTCTGCGCCATGTCCGTGAAGGAAGCACACAGTTGAATGCATTTGAAGAGGTCGGTGACAAGCTGAACCGCACGTCCGCTGCATGTGGATTCCGCTGGAACGCAGTCGTGCGACATGACTATGAAAAGGCGCTGCAACTTGCGAAAAAGCAACGAAAGCAACGTCAGCGTGCGCTTGGGCAGCCTACGAAGAAGCTATTGTACACGCCGCCTGAGACGGTGGTGAATGAAGAGTTACCGTTTGTTTTGGAGCAGATGGAGGAAAGACCGCTTGATGCAACAGATAGCAAACAACCATTTACCGCTCCACAGACAAGAGTGGAGAGAAGAGCTGCCGAACTGAAAACACAACCTTCTTTTGCAGGCTATGGAAGTGGCAGCATGGGAATGGGATCGTCTTTATCGATGGAGCAAGTGATAAGTTTCTTACAAACCATGAAACACTCAAACGTTCATACTAGTGCTCTACAACAAGAAAATGAGAGATTAGTAAAAGAGAATGCGGAGCTTGCGCGTGCCAACAGCGAACTTGAAAAACGCGTGCAAAAACTGCAAGACGAGCAGGTCACCGTCCAAGAAGACTACGAAACACTCATGAAAATCATGAACCGTGCCCGCAAACTCGTCCTCTTCGACGAAGAAGAACACGTCCCATCCAAATTCATGATGGACCGTAATGGCAATCTGGAGAAACTGGCGGAATAGAGATAAAAAGATGAAGGGGTATCCCTTCACTTACTTTAAAGTGTTAAAGAGGGGTCTGACCCCACTTACGTTAATTCGTTAAAGTGGTGTCAGACCCCTTTTTTTATTTTTCTCCGAGAACTTTTTCGTTCCGTTCTACGATTCTTGCGTAGTATTGTTCGTACAAGTCCAATTCATGGCCTTGTAGTGTGTTGGCGAAGATGGTGCCGCTGATTTCCTTCAATGAGGTCAGAAGGCGCAGCATCACGTCTTGGACTGTTAGGTTCTGGCCAGTGAGCTCTGTAAGGGACGCCATCACGTTTGGGACAATGGTCGGAAAAGCGAACTTGGTCGTTTCACCTTGAAGGGCGCGTTTGTAGAACTCTCCGATCATCTCTGCCCGCTCAGATCCACTACCATCGATGCATAAGTAAATTTGAACAGCCACTCCTCCGCGAATACGGCGCTGAGAGATGCCTGCAAACTTCTTATCTTCTATGCTTAGGTCGTAACTGCCAGGGCAATAGGAACCGACAATTTCCTTCGCCTCCATGTTGTAAGGCATATCGCGGAACAGATGCTTTGTGAGCTCCCACATTGCATCATACCCACGATTGATATCAATTGCCTTCTCTCCTTCCGGAAAAACAAGGGAAATGTTCAGGACACCTTGGTCCAGGACGACAGCAAGTCCACCTGAGTTCCTGACGATTACCTCATAGCCTTGACTGTTCAAATAATCAATTCCTGCTTGTAAGTGCGGAAGGCGGGTATCCTGAATGCCCAATACGACCGTGTTATGGTGCACCCACGTCCGACATGCCGCTCCGCTATCTCCTTTGCCAACAGCGGTGCATAACGTGTCATCCATCGCAAATGATTGCAACGCATGAAAATTTGGCCCTAAAGAAGATTGATCTATAATACGCCAACTCGGCTGCTTCAACAACTGCAACGCAGGCGTGTAAATGGATGTTGGTTCTGTTGGTTCTGCCATAATTATTAATGCTCCTCTTAACTACCGTACTTAAAGGTTCCTTAGCATTATACTACATGGTTTTAGAGAAAAAAATACCCTTTGGGGGTCAGACCCCCAAAGGGTTTTCTCTTTCAACGTCGAATACGTTAAAGTTAGTTTTATTTAGTTAGCCGCTTGGCCTGCTGTAATAAGCGCTAGTTTGTAGACGTCTTCTACGCTGCAGCCGCGGGATAGGTCGTTTACTGGTTTGTTGAGGCCTTGTAGGATTGGTCCTACTGCTTCGAAGTTTCCTAGGCGTTGGGCAATTTTGTAGCCGATGTTTCCAGCTTCTAAGCTTGGAAATACGAATACGTTTGCGTCACCTTGGATTTTTGAGCCTGGTGCTTTCTTTTCCGCAACAGATGGTACGAATGCTGCATCAAATTGGAACTCTCCGTCCACTACAAGTTCTGGAGCACGTTCTGAAGCAATACGGGCCGCTTCTACTACTCGCTCAGTTTCAGGTGATTTTGCAGATCCTTTTGTAGAGAAGCTCAGCATTGCCACTTTCGGCTCGATTCCGAACATGTTCGCTGTTGCCGCACTTTCTACTGCGATTTCTGCAAGGTCGTTGCTGTCTGGAGAAATGTTGATCGCGCAGTCTGCGAATACATACTTCTCGTCGTTACGAACCATGATGAAAACACCAGAAGTTTTGCGTACGCCTTCTTTTGTTTTGATGATTTGTAATGCCGGACGCACTGTGTCAGCCGTAGAATGCGCCGCTCCACTTACAAGTCCTTGCGCACGGTCCACGTGTACAAGCATGGTGCCGAAGTAGTTCGGGTTCAACAAGATTTTGCGTGCATCCTCCTCTGTCGCTTTTCCTTTACGACGCTCCACGAAAGAAGCTACAAGCTCGTCCATGTTTTCGTATGTCTTTGGATCGTAAATTTCTACGCCGTCCAGAGTCAACTTCAACTCGGAAGCAAGTCCGTTGATCTCGTCCAAATCTCCAACCACAATCGGCTTCACCATATTTTCCGCAGCCAAACGTGCAACTGCAGTTAACACACGCTCGTCATTGCCTTCTGGAAATACAATTTTAATATCTTTTCCTGCTACTTTGTCTTTTAATGTTTGAAATAAATCGCTCACAAAGGTCACTCCTTAATCCGCTTTATTTTCGCTTCTATTGTTTAGGATACTCCTTCAACATGGAAAAGCAACCGATACCTTCTATTGTTATCGCTTACAGAAAAAAGTCTTTATTTTCTAAAAAAAGCCCTCCATCTATGCCCTACTATTGTATCTGTGCTGACTTTTCCTATTCATGAAGCTTTCACAATTTCGGAGTTTTACTTACAGGAAGTCATGGCAAAACTGTGATATAGTTAGGAAGGATACATACTCAATCTTTTTAAGGAGTGATTGTAATGAGTGAAGCAGCTCAAACATTGGACGGCTGGTATTGCCTCCATGATTTTCGTACGGTAGATTGGGCCCTTTGGAAGACGCTTTCTAGTGAAGAACGCCAAACGGCTATCAATGAATTCTTGGGCCTTGTAGAGAAATGGAACACGGTTCAGTTAGAAAAGAACGGAAGTCACGCGTTGTACTCGATCGTGGGTCAAAAAGCAGACTTCATGATGATGCTCCTTCGTCCGACGTTGGAGGAATTGAATGAAATCGAGAACGAATTTAATAAAACAACTTTGGCTCAATACACAATCCCTGTGCACTCTTATGTGTCGATTGTAGAGCTCAGCAACTACTTACCTGAAGGCGAGGATCCGTATCAGAACCCGCAAATCCTTGCTAGACTATACCCTGAATTGCCAAAAGCAAAGCATGTCTGCTTCTACCCAATGGACAAGCGCCGCAACGGGGAAGACAACTGGTACATGCTGCCGATGGAAGACCGTCGCCGCATGATGCGCAGCCACGGCATGATTGGCCGCCAATATGCAGGAAAAGTGAAGCAGGTTATCACTGGTTCTGTCGGTTTTGACGACTACGAGTGGGGCGTAACATTGTTTGCTGACGAAGCACTTCAGTTCAAGAAGCTTGTATATGAAATGCGCTTTGACGAAGTTAGTGCACGTTTCGGTGAGTTTGGTGCGTTCTATGTAGGAAACCTGTTAGAAGAAGATCGCGTTTATTCCTTCTTGCACGTGTAAAAATAAAGAATGGTTGTCGACGTCAAGTCACCCTGCTGGATTTCTAGTATGGTGGCTTGGCGTTTTTTATTGTCATAGGTAATTGGCTTTCAACTACTCCCCTTCCACCCCTGTCATATTCCTTCTCCAATTTTCATACAATCAAGTAGTGCGACTTAATCATTTTAATCATTTGAACTTTAGCACCCCTTTTCAGCCCAAGCAATGTGGGTTTGAGGCATGGAAACGGGAGTTATTTCTCACAACGAAGCAGATAAAAGTTTTTGAGGAGGGAATGACAGATGAATCAACAGTTTTCTCAGGCAGCAGGTGCCCCTTATTCTGCGGGGTACGGAGCAGATCCTTACTCATCCTATTACAGAAACTATGGGCAGCAGTGGTATGGCGGCGGTGGAGGTATTCCGATGCAGCAAATGCAACAGATGCAGCAACAACAACCTCAACAGCAGCAAGTTGCAGGGCAGCAAACAGGAATACCGTCTTATCCTGGTCAAGATGTTCCAGGCATGCTTCCGCTAGAGCAATCCTATATTGAAAATATTCTTCGCTTAAATCGCGGCAAGCTGGCAACTGTGTACATGACATTCGAGAACAACCGGGAATGGAATGCCAAAATATTTAAAGGGATCATCGAAGCAGCAGGGCGCGATCACATCATCCTAAGCGACCCGCAAACCGGCAAACGCTATCTGCTCCTGATGGTCTACCTGGACTACATCACATTCGACGAAGAACTCGACTACGAATACCCATTCAACAGCGGCGGCCAAGGCCTAACCCAATACCAACCAAGATAAAAAAGTTAATAACAAGCCTAAAAAAAAGAGGGGCTGACGATGTTGTGTGTTAACGCATTAACGCACAGCGGGTCAGACCCCTCTTTATCTCTTTACCTCTTTATAACTTAAACGCAATAAACCAAACTCTATCTTAAAGCCCTCTTACCCTTTCACTGCCGCAACAATGATGAGCACCCATCCGATAAGGAAGGCTACGCCTCCTAGTGGGGTGATGGCTCCGAGTACTTTGACGCCGGAGAGGGTTAGGATGTACAGGCTTCCGGAGAATAGGATGATTCCGATGAGAAAAGACCAGCCTGCTCCATTCAATAGACCTGTGCTATTGAAGCGTTCCATAAGTAGCGCTACGACGAAAAGTCCGCCTGCATGGAACATTTGATAAGTAACACCGGTTTTCCAGATCTCAATCATTCTTTCGGATACTCTTCCTTCGAGTCCGTGAGCACCAAATGCCCCGAGAGCCACTGCCAAAAACCCGTTTATAGCTGCAAGGATGATAAATAAATTCATGTCCGTTTTCCACCTTTCAAAAGGTCTGTTGTATTTCATCAATATAATGAATTATATAGTATTAGCTTCCCCGGACCAAGCGGTATACCTAAGCTGCCCTCGTTAATTTATCTGCTAGTACACATAATGTTCACTTACTTCCGTAAAAATAAAAACGCCCCCACCGCCTCGTCAATGAAAGCAGTAAGAGCATTTCGTCGAAATTATCTAGAATGAAGATAAATTTGCAGAGCCTGTTTGAGCTCCCTTTCTTTTTTCTCCGTTTGTATATGATAATGATCACCATCTATGTTAGACAAAAAGTCATTATATCCATGTGAATGTAAGAATTCATTGACACTTGTGACGTCTTCTCTAGTGGAGAGCAAGTTCTTCTGCCCAACAAAGTCACCATTTACATACACTTCATAACGATCGTGGGAAAGTTTTGTCGACGAGTCAAAATTAGTGCTTACGTACGCCGCCATTAAACCATACATCGATCCGTCTGTACCACCAGGCATGTAAAACACCTCCATTACTTACTGGGGTGTTTATAGTTTAAGTTACAACGCCGTTTTTAGTATGGTAAGTTGTGGGGAGAATCCACCGTGACCCCTCCTCTTAAAAATCAAACAGCGAGTCCCCATTCGCGTCGTCTTCTTTGATTGGTTTGGATGGGGCGTTTGTGATGGTTGGTGGTTGGGTTGGCGGCGTGTAGATTGGGGCCGCTTGTTCGAATGATACGGGCGCCCTTTGAATGGAGCGGGTGGTAGCAGCCGCAGTTGGTTGTGATGCCGCCCTTGGCGCAGTCCACGCATCCTCTTCCACGTCCGTCTCCAATGCCAATTCACACAGAGATTTTATCGCAGCAAGGTGCTCCCGCTTTTTTTGCACGTTTCCGGTGTCTATGGCACGCTCTAATTCCGACTCTAAGCGCGCAAGAATCTTATCTATCGTGATGCTCATCCTTCTTCCCTCCTTGAAAAATCCTAGTAATAAGGTGAAATCATCAAGTACACAATAACTCCTGTCAGGCTGACATATAACCATAATGGCATCGTCCAGCGTGCAATCTTCCTGTGTCTCTCTTTTTTCATGCTTAATCCTGTCACCAAGGAATACAACGCCAATGGCACGATGACTATGGCCAACACGATATGTGTCAGTAAAATAAAGAAGTAGATGGAACGGATGATTCCTTCCCCGCCAAATGGTGTTGATTCAGTCAGAGCATGATACGTCACATATGTAACTAAAAACAATGTGGTAGACGTAAATGCAGCTAAGATGAAGCGGCGATGAACCGTTATATTTTTCTTCTTAATGGCAATTAAGGCACACACCAAAAAGACAAAAGTGAAACTGTTGAAAATTGCGTTCATCATCGGTAAAAATGTTAAGTCGACATGCGCTAAACCTTCATACTGAGGAAGGAAAAACAGTACGACAACCAGGGCATTTACCGCAATCGAGATTCCGATGATCCATGGAAGATAATTTATTTTTTTCATTGTTGAGCTCCTTTTACACATAATACCCGTTCTGGCCGGGTTTTATTGGCGAATCTTTTGCATCGAACTTCAAACAAGGACTTCCGGAAGAGCGTAAAACGGCAATGGAAGGCATCTGGTTCGTTTTAAAACCGAAAGCCTGGCAGCCTTTTGGGAACTTGGCATCCCAAGTGACATAGTAATGCTTGCATTTCAAGCAATTAATCCGTTTGGCCATGCTCCCCACCCTTTCCCTTCCAATCCTTCTTTGTCCATCCTTCATTCTACCATCTTCCAACTTCCCATAAAATAAAAAACCTGCGGAGAATTAGCTCCACAGGCTTTATGTTCACGATTTATTCATGTTTATGGATGCAATGTTGGCCGCTAAATCTTCGGCGGTCTCTTTTACTGTATCGACCGTTCGCCTCATATTGTTGGAAAGATCCACTTGGTGATCTGCAGCCTTTACGACCTCACCCATCTCCTCTGTCAGCTCAGATGACGATGCTACCAAGTCATTTACAGAGTGCACAATCTCATTTACTCCCTGACTAATTTCTTCCATTGTTACCGTAATATGCGTTCCCTGTTCAAGCAATGTACCGCTGTTCGTGGCGATTTCCTGGAACAACTTGGCGGACGCTTCATTTTTTTCGTTCGTTTGCTCAATCGTTTCTTTGAAAAGTTGGAATTCTTTCAGCACTTCGTTGGTATCTTCCTGAATGCGGCCAGTGATGCCGTTAATTTGTTTAGAAAAGAGATCTGTCTGGCCGGATAGCTTTCTGATTTCATCTGCCACGACCGCAAATCCTTTGCCTGCCTCCCCTGCCCGTGCCGCTTCAATCGAGGCATTTAGGGCTAGCAAGTTCGTCTGTGTGGTGATTTCTGTGATGCCTTTGAGGAAACTGTTCGCTTCATCAATATCTACTTTTATTTTTGTAAATCGATCTACTATCGTTTCCGTTTCCTTGGAAGATTGGTGCATGTCTGCTACCATCTGCTTTAATGATTGAGCCCCTCTTTTAGAAAGGCTCTCCATACCTTCGAGGTTTCGTTTCATTTCATCCACAATGCTGTAAATCTCCTGTGTGCTGGCAGAAGCCTGTTCCGTTACAGCAGAAATGGCTGCTGTCCCTTCATACTGCATGGACACTTTTTCGGTTACCTGTTCAGACCGTTGTTTGATGCCAGCCGATTCCTCTAAATTCTGTTCTGCTGCCACCAACAGTTCTTTCATGACAAGTTGCAAACGTTGATTTGCCCCGAGGCTTCCTTTCATAAGTTGCTCAATATTTTGTCCCATGGTGGTGAGAGACGTCTCGATCTGTCCAAACTCATCTTTTCTAAAAGATTGATCTGCGTTATAAAGAAAGTCCCCCTCTTGATAGGCGTTCACGCGACTAAGAACCTGGTTGACTCCTTTGTTAAAAGCCTTTCTAAACAATAGAAGAGCAAGAATTGGAACCAATACAAGGATTGCTAACGTCACTAAGGTCAAGCGTTCGGTAGAGACTACCTTATCCTGAATGACCTGCCTGTTTTCCTCATTAAAAGTTTGCAAAAACTCCATGCCACTATCATTTGCGCGTTCTATTTGATTTCGTGCTTTTGCTAAATCTTCCGAGGTTGTAATTCGAACTCGATCCATGTTGGCGGCATTCGAAACATCGCTGATGATGTCGAATTGTTTTGACAATGTTTCATGTGAAACAACAAAATACTGTTTCAGCTGACCAAATTCCTCAAATTCCGTAAAATAAGGCTCGAAATCTTGCAGCTTCTTTTCGGTTTGCGTTAAATTTTCTTCTATTTTTTGAACATGTGTTTTGGAATACCCGCTTGATACCACAAAATACATATCTGCCAACGTACTTTGATAAGATTGCACCAAATCAAAATAACTTTCATTGATCTTAGTAATCTCGTCTAATTCATTGACCCCTTTTTGCACCTGCATGCTGTTCACCCAAATGACAAGGGACGCTGCCAGGCCGATACTCCCTATTAATAGAGTCAAAACTAAAAGCCTCTTTCTCATACTCCCCATTTTTCTTCCCCCCACAATTAACTCACCCTCAAAGATGAAACCGTTTGCACAAAATATCATAAATGTTTTCTCTCTTTTATATATTTTCGGCAGGAAGCAGCTGGGTCTTTAGTATCATTCCAAAAATATTTATAAAAAAGGACGCCAAGAGTACTAACACTCCTGCGCGTCCTTCGACTTACATCTTTTCTTTGTTTTGTAAAAGTTGCTTAAGCTCTGCAATCTCATTCGTAATTTTCGCCAGCTCTTTTTTGCTGACCTCTATTTTCTCTTCTTTTAATTCCTCTTCCTTTGCTTCCTGAATATTGTTCAAGATCTCCCCGACAATCAGGTTCAAGACGATAAACGTTCCAACTAGGATGAAGGAAACGAAATATACCCAAGAAAGTGGGCTCTCTGCGAAAATGGGACGGAAGACGCCGCTTGCCCACGACTCCAATGTGATGACCTGGAACAGTGTCACAAGTGCTAAATGTAGGGATCCGAAATATTCCGGTGAAATATCTCCATACAGCAGGACTCCCAATACCGCGTAAACATAAAAGACAAGAGATAATAACATCATGATCGTTCCAAGTGACGGAATGGTTTTTAGAAAAGCAGTCACAAGGCGGTTCAAGGATGGAACGACCGTAATGGCGCGCAGTACCCTTAGAACACGTAAAATCCGGATGGCAGATATAAAATACGTTCCACTAAAGAAAAGGACTCCTGCCACAATGACAAAGTCAAACACATTCCATCTGCTTTTAAAGAAATGGTGAAGTTTCTTCTCAGCAAGCATCCTTAAAATAATTTCAATCGTAAAAAACCATAAGAAAAACACTTCAAAGCCATGAATCAGCCCTGCATATTCCGCTCTTAAGTCAGGATATGTCTCAATCCCAATCAAGATTGCATTCAAGAGGATGACAAACATGACCGTATTCATAAAAAAGCGGTGCCCTACTATTTGTTGTATCGTTTTTTTCAAATTTTGCATTCGTGCACTTCCTCGTTCTATTCTATTTTAGGGCGTTAACCGCCAATCGATGGCTTCTTCACCAATCTCCTCTAAGATGGCATTCACCTTTGAGAAAGGCCTGCTACCAAAAAAGCCTTTGCGGGCCGAAAACGGACTCGGATGCGGACTTTTCAGGATATAATGATGACTATTTGTTATCAGTGCTTCCTTTTGTTCCGCATGTTTTCCCCACAGGATAAAAATGACTGGTTTCTCACGCTCATTTAACGCTCGGATCACTTCATCGGTAAAAAGCTCCCAGCCCTTCCCCTTATGGGAGTTGGGATTGCTTTCTCTCACGGTTAAAACCGTATTTAATAATAACACACCTTGCTCTGCCCACTCCATCAAAAAGCCATGGTCTACAGGCTCGAAACCTTGGTCCTCATAAAGCTCACGGTAAATATTTTTTAGTGAAGGCGGGACTCGCACCCCTTTTTGGACAGAAAAACTCATGCCGTGCGCCTGTCCTTTCCCGTGGTAAGGGTCTTGTCCAAGTATGACGACTTTTACATCTTCATAACTTGTTGCCTGGAATGCTGAGAAGATGGCTTCCTTTTCTGGATAGACTGTTTGCTTTGTATATTCCTCTTCTAGGAAGTCCATCAGATCCCTAAAGTACTTTTGGGATGCCTCTTTTTCCAACAAATCTTTCCACGTTCCGCTTACGTTCTCCACAGTCTGTACCTCCGTTCATTCCTGTCTTTCTTACTTTATCATATAGATGAATTTATTGGTCCCGGAAGTTTTCCGTATGAATGGTTTTGCCCTAATTTTTTCATACTAAGACGAGGCCTATCATTCTGAGAAACAACTTCAGATGTGATATAGTGATTGGTAAGCAAATAAGGCTTAATAAAGATTGAAATCCTTCCCAGTAACAGATAAAATAAAATACTTGGGTAGGTTATTTTTTCAATGTTTCATACTTATTTTTGAAATTGTTACATTTTTACATAATTAATCAGCCTAATCAACGGTAATGTTATAACACATATTTTGAAGAATAGTACATAAA
This sequence comes from Sutcliffiella horikoshii, assembly GCF_019931755.1. Lineage (NCBI taxonomy): Bacteria > Bacillati > Bacillota > Bacilli > Caryophanales > Bacillaceae > Sutcliffiella > Sutcliffiella horikoshii. The sequence goes on from NZ_CP082918.1 coordinate 4,126,066, forward strand.
GCGAGGTTCTTATGGTGAGTAAAAAAGAAAATCCGACATCTTTAATTGTCATTTTTGGTGCAACGGGAGATCTAGCGAAACGAAAGCTGTATCCTTCCATCTATCGTCTTTATAAAAATGGTAGCATCTCTAAAAACTTTGCTGTTGTCGGCGTTGCAAGACGTCCGCTCACAAATGAAGAGTTCCGTTCTAATGTGTCTAATTCTGTCAGCAGCGTGGCAAATGGCGACGGAAACGTAGAGGAATTCAGCTCTCACTTCTATTATCATCCATTTGATGTGACAAGTAGCGAATCCTATCAACAACTAAAAGGATTATTGGGTGATTTGGATTCCGACTATGAAACGAATGGTAATAGAATTTTCTATCTTGCCATGGCTCCTGAGTTCTTCGGCACGATTGCGACGAACCTGAAGTCAGAAGGATTGACCGAAACTGACGGCTGGAAGCGTCTTGTTATTGAAAAACCGTTCGGACACAATCTTCCATCTGCTAAAGATTTGAACGCTGAAATTCGTCAAGCATTTGATGAATCTGAAATCTACCGTATCGATCATTATCTTGGAAAAGAAATGGTCCAAAATATTGAAGTAATACGTTTTGCCAACGCTCTTTTCGAGCCACTGTGGAACAACCGTTACATCTCTAACATCCAAATCACCTCGAGTGAAGTGCTTGGTGTGGAAGATCGCGGACGTTACTACGAAAACTCTGGTGCCCTGCGAGACATGGTGCAAAACCACATGCTTCAGATGGTCGCGCTTCTTGCAATGGAGCCGCCAATCAAGCTGAATCCAGAAGAGATTCGCAGTGAAAAAGTAAAAGTCTTGCGTGCGATGAGAAAGATTGAACAAGATGATGTCGAGGATTATTTTGTACGCGGGCAGTACGGCGCGGGGAATGTCGATGGCAACCAAGTCCAAGGCTATCGAGAGGAAAATTCCGTGGATCCAAACTCCAATACGGAAACGTATGTGGCGGGTAAACTGTTAATTGACAACTTCCGCTGGGCCGGTGTTCCAATCTATATCCGTACAGGAAAAAGAATGAGTGAAAAGTCCACAAAGATTATCGTTCAATTCAAGGATATTCCGATGAATTTATACTATAATCGCGGGGAAAAGGTAGATCCTAACCTTCTTGTCATCAACATTCAACCAGAAGAAGGTATCACCTTGCATTTGAATGCGAAAAAATCGGGTAAGGATGTAACAACCACTCCTATCAGACTTGATTATACAAACAACTGCATCGACGGCATCAACACACCAGAAGCTTATGAACGCTTGATCTTTGACGCAATGCGCGGTGATATGACGAACTTCACTCACTGGGATGAAGTGGCTCTGTCTTGGAGCTTTATCGATGAGATCTCCAAAGCGTGGGAAAACACGAGAGCATTTGACTTTCCGAACTACGAATCTGGTTCCATGGGTCCAAAGCTTGCCGACGGATTATTGGAAAAAGACGGCTTCCACTGGTGGCCATTATAAACACTTGAATACTACTTGAACCTTGTGCTTGAAAATAGAAGGGAGACTTTAACACATGAAAGTTTACGACGTATCATCCCCTATTTACACGGGAATGCCAGTATATAAAAATAAACCGGAAAAGCAACCAAAACAAACGACCAACACAAACGGTTATGTAACCGAAACCCGCCTGGAGCTGGATGTCCACACGGGAACACATGTGGATGCCCCGCTTCACATGGTGGTAGACGGAGAAACAATCGAAACCTTGCCATTGGACAAGCTTGTTGGTCCTTGTAAAGTGTTTGACTTGACTGGAGTTGAGGACCGCATCACGGTGAAGGATATTGAAGGGCTGGACATTCAAAAGGACGATTTCCTTTTATTCAAAACGAAAAACTCTTTTGATGAAGAGTTCAACTTTGACTTTGTGTTTGTAGCAGAGGACGCAGCGGCGTACTTGGCTGAAATCGGCGTAAGCGGCGTTGGTGTCGATGCACTTGGCATCGAGCGCAGCCAGGAAGGCCACCCGACACACAAAACGCTTTTCGCAAATGACGTCATCATCATTGAAGGCTTGCGTTTGAAGGATATCGCAGAAGGCGAGTACATCATGTGCGCGGCGCCGTTAAAGCTGAGCGGTGTGGATGCATCACCGGCACGTATTGTATTGATGGATATGAAGTAAGATTGGTGAGTTTAAGCCACTCTGCCCCGAGAATTTTGGGGGCAGGGTGGTTTTTTTGTAGATTGGTGGGATTTCGGGGGCTGGGTCTCGGTAAATCAGGGGCTATTTTCGGGATATCAATAATTTTGGGATTATATCGAGAAATTTTGGCATATATCAAGAAATTTTGAGATATATCAAGAAAACTTGGGTGGATATCAATAAAAAAACAAATATATCAAGAAATAGCTGGATAAACAAGGGAACATCGCGTGAGATCGGTAACCACGCACCCGATTTTTTAACTAAGACTTCGTTTTATCAACCAACTCGTCCCATTAACCTCAACCTCTCCGGCTCCACCCCACAAAAAAACCAACCCAACAGCCCCCGCATCATGCGGGAACCATGGATTTGTCCAATTTCAATCAATCAATTCTTACTTCATCCACTCCGTATGGAAGATCCCTTCCTTGTCCACACGTTGATACGTATGAGCACCGAAGTAGTCACGCTGCGCTTGGATCAAGTTTGCAGGCAACGTCTCAGAGCGGTAGCTGTCATAGTATGCAAGCGCGCTTGAGAAGGATGGTACAGGTACGCCGTGCTGGATTGCAACGCCAAGGATTTCGCGAAGGCCGCCTTGGTAGCTTTCCACGATTTCTTTGAAGTATGGGTCAAGCAATAGGTTTGCAAGGCCCGCTTCACGGTCGTAAGCTTCTTTAATTTTTTGCAAGAATTGCGCACGGATGATGCAACCGCCGCGGAAGATCATGGCGATCTCGCCGTATTTCAGGTCCCAACCGTACTCTTCAGATGCTGCACGCAATTGTGCAAATCCTTGAGCGTAAGAGCAGATCTTGCTCATGTAAAGTGCTTTACGCACGCTCTCGATGAACGCTTCTTTGTCACCAGTAAAGCCGACTGCTTCTGGCCCACGAAGAATGCCGCTTGCTTTCACGCGCTCTTCTTTCATAGCAGAGATAAAGCGTGCGAATACGGATTCTGTGATGATTGGAAGTGGAACACCAAGATCTAATGCGCTCTTGCTTGTCCATTTACCAGTTCCTTTTTGTCCAGCTGTATCAAGAATAACATCTACAAGCGGCTTGCCTGTTTCGTCGTCCACTTTTGTAAAGATGTCTGCTGTGATTTCGATCAGGTAGCTGTCAAGCTCACCTTTGTTCCACTCGGAGAACACTTCGTGAAGCTCTTGAGCAGAAAGACCAAGTACATTCTTCAATAAGAAATACGCTTCACTAATAAGTTGCATGTCACCGTACTCAATTCCGTTATGCACCATTTTCACATAATGTCCGGCACCGTCTGGACCGATGTATGTGCAGCAAGCGTCGCCTTCCACTTTTGCGGAAATGCTTTTCAGGATATCTTCTACAAGTTCGTATGCTTCTTTTTGTCCACCAGGCATGATGGAAGGACCTTTTAGCGCTCCCTCTTCCCCACCGGAAACGCCTGTCCCGATGAAGTTCAAGCCAAGCTCGCCAAGTTCTTTGTTACGGCGAATGGTATCTGTGTAAAGTGTGTTTCCACCATCAATCAGGATGTCACCTTTATCAAGATACGGTTTTAACGAGTCAATTGTTGCATCCGTCGGGCCGCCTGCTTTTACCATAAGTAAAATTTTGCGAGGGGACTCTAGAGATTGAACAAATTCTTCGATGCTGTATGTACCTTTAAAGTTTCTTCCTTCTGTTTCTTGAAGGAATTCTTCTGTCTTTTCCGGGGAACGGTTAAAAACGGAAACGGAATAACCTCTGCTCTCAATGTTCATTGCCAGGTTTTTTCCCATAACCGCTAAACCGATTACGCCGATTTGTTGCTTTGCCATAATATAAAAACTTCCCTTCTTCAAGGTAATTTATTTCGCGATAGTCCGCATTGAAAATACCATATTAAGCCCAGTCAAATCAAGCTTTAAACCTATTATAACCTAACTTCGACAAGTGAAGCGTTTACATGCAATAAACTTATTCTTTTCCGTTTTCCCCCATCACATACCGTTGGGCCCAAGCTTTCAAAAAATTAGTTCGAACAGCAAGAGTTGCCACCATTAATGCATCAAAAACCTTCCCCTTATCTTCTACTGTAAATCCATCTTCGGCTATCAAAAATTGCTCGATTTCGCTTTTGATGTTGCTCTCTGTGAGTAGATTTGTCTTTTGCATCAATTGCTCATACAAACAAGCATATCCTTGATAAAACTTTAAAGGACTGATGATATCATCTGCCCGCTCCACAGGGTTATTGAAAATGGAACCGAGCACCTTCCTGATCGCTTCAAAATCAAGTAGCACTTTAAGGTCTTTGACAATAAAAAGCAGTGCGGTCTGCTGGATGGAGTATTTGCGACCAACTTGAGGGGCCCCTATGTACTCTTTTATTTCTCGTTTTACCCAATTTTTCAAAGCCGGTTCTGTATAATTGGCGCTTTCCAACTGATTGCCGAGCCAAACGATATTGGACATCGTTAAACCAACTTCCTCTTTCCCTTTTTTAAAAGAAAGATTTTGGAAACTTTTCGGCATGTCCTGCCTCATTTCAACAGAAAGCGTCCCTTGTTCCAATTTCACCAGAAACTGCGCCAACTCCATTCTGTTCCACTCTTTTCCCATACCCTAACACACCCTCTTCATCCGACATTCCTGCATTTATAGTAAAATGGCCAGCCGGTTTCGTCAAATAATGTCAGACACTTTCGTTGAAAAATAAAACATTTCAATCTATAATATAGACAAGAGAGATAGAGGTTCAAAAGACCTCAAAACAATCAGGAGGAGAAACATGGCAAAACGTATATTCTTTTTTATCCTTACGAACGTACTTGTCTTAACAACGATTTCCATCATCTTTATGGTGACTGGTGCTGGAAACTATATTGAAGATGGCGGAATAAATTTCGGAGCACTTCTTGTATTTAGTGCCATCGTCGGTTTCACAGGTTCCTTCATTTCCTTATTGATGTCCCGTTGGATGGCTAAGAAAATGATGAATGTGAAAGTCATCGATCCAGATGGTCCGATGAACTCACAAGAACGTCAAATTGTTGAAATGGTTCACCGTATGTCCCGTGCAGCTGGTATCACGAAAATGCCGGAAGTTGGAATTTACTACTCTCCAGAGGTTAACGCATTTGCTACAGGTCCTTCCAAGAACCGTTCATTAGTAGCTGTTTCTTCTGGTCTATTAGATGAAATGGACGAAGCCGCTGTTGAAGGGGTTATCGCCCATGAGGTTGCCCACATCGCCAATGGTGATATGGTAACGATGACGTTATTGCAAGGTGTTGTGAATACATTCGTAGTATTCTTGGCTCGTATCGCAGCTTTCATCGCGTCTCGTTTTGTAAAAGAAGAAATGGCACCGATCGTACATTTCATTGCCATTATCGTATTCCAAATCGCATTCTCGATCCTTGGAAGCATCGTCGTATTTGCCTTCTCCCGTTACCGTGAGTTCCACGCAGACCGTGGAGGCGCAGACCTTGCAGGTAAAGACAAAATGGTGCATGCATTGCGTTCCCTTCAAGCTTACACAAACCGTGTGACAGAAGAGAAAGATACTGCGATTGCATCTCTTAAAATCAACGGAAAGAGAAAGAGTTCTTTATTCTCTACTCACCCTGATTTAAATGAGCGTATCCGTCGTTTAGAAGCGAAATAAGCATTAAAAAGAGGCAGCCGGATGGTTGCCTCTTTTTTATTATCCTACTATTATGTTGCACTTCTTAGTCCTCTTGAGATTAATGTTAATAAGAATACGAAGATTGCGGCACCGATGATGGCTGGGATGATGGCAAAGTCAGCGATAACAGGTCCTAAAGAACCGAATAACCCGTGACCAATCCAAGCTCCCACTAAACCTGCAAGCATAGCTCCCAAGATTCCCCCAGGCATTCTACCAGGTGCGATGGCACTTCCGATCATTCCAATAACGATTGCTATAATAAGAGTAATTAATAATCCTAACATAATGATTTCCTCCTCTAATTTTTAATAATTCAGCTTGTTACTGTGTATATTTCCGTCCGGAGAACTTTTTAAACTTCCCTGTTTCAAATTCCCGCTAGTCCTTCCTTTTTCTGTGCTATTATTAAAGCATTAGATATGGTTTTTGAGAGGAGAGATCACCTTGCCAGATATTCAGGATTCCGTCATTATTTCCAAGCCCGTGGAAGAGGTATTTTCTTATGCGGCCAATATGGACAACTCTTCCAAAATAATGCAAAATGTCGTTGCTATTGAAAAGCTGACAGAAGGCCCAATACAGGTTGGTACGAAGTTTAAAGAAACCCGTGAAATCCGTGGACGACAAGCATCTTCTATTATTGAATTTATCGAATTCTTACCGAATGAACGTTATGTGGTCAAGAGCGAGGCAAATGGGCTGAAGGTTATTTATCACTATGACTTTAAGCCAACAGTGGATGGTGGTACGAAGGTTCATTTTCAAGGGGACATTCATACTTCAGGCATCGTTATGAAGCTCACCAAGCCCATCATCCGAAAGATTTTGAAAAAAGAAGACGGCGACCATCTTTCCCAATTGAAGAAATTATTAGAAGGTACTGCCGAGGAAGAAGAAACGGAAACAGAAGAGTAATCGGGCGGTATACGACCCGGTTTTTTCTTTGAGCGGAGGTAGCACTTTTTTGAAAAAAATACTTATTCCCATCCTGATGAGCATCATCATTTTCACGATCTTCATTCCCATCACAAGCACTCTCACTTCCTACCTGCATCCTGTTGTGTTGGTTGTGCTCTTTTTTTGTATATTTGTTGTTAACCTAGCCATCTATTTATTTGTAACGAAGCAGCAATTGGTGGTAAGACGCCCTTTTCTAATCGGCGCCTTCATTCTTTATACCCTTTCCCTGCTGGTTCTTCTATTCATGAGGCCCAGTGAGCCGGCCTATGATAACAGCAATCTTGTACCTTTTAAAACTATTTCACTTTACCTTTCTGGCAATGCAGATTGGTTCGTTTCTTTTTATAACCTGGCTGCTAATGTAGGGTTGTTTGTACCCTTTGGGGTTTTACTGGCATTTTGGACTAGACGTTTTTTAATCAGAGTGTTCCTTCCTTTTGCACTAGTTTCCTGCATTGAAATTACCCAATTGCTTACGAATAGAGGAAGCTTAGATATTGATGATCTAATTTTAAATGTACTGGGGTTTTATATCGGGTACGCATTGGTTCCTTTAGTGAGGAGAATTGTAGAAATTAAGTGAATTAAGAATATCAGGAAAATAAAACCGCCCTGTGAATGATGTAACCTTGTTGATTGGAGTGGAAGGCGCGCAGACGCCCGCGGGAGGAAGGGACAGGTGAGACCCCGCAACGAAGTGAGGAGGCTCACGGACCGCCCGCAGGCAAGCGAAGCGCTTGGAACGGAAATCAACGGTTTTATATACTTTCTTCTCTTTTTAAAAAGGCAACCCCGTTAACCATAACGGGGTTGCCTTTTTAATTTTGTATAGGTTATTTCTTCGCAAATCCCTGCTTTTCCACAAACCCCTTCATATGCATCCGCTTCGGTTCTTTCAACATCCCGGCCATTTGACTTGTCCATGTGTCCGAACGTTTTCCCTGAGTGCGTTCATGATAGTAGCCGGAAATCTCCTGATTATAGTCTTCCAATTGCTCTTTAAAGACCTTTTCATCCTGTTGATATTCCTCTTCGTGGTACACATTCTCCATAGGCAAACGAGGTTTCACTCCGGTGTCCTGTGCCGGATAGCCCACTGCAAGGCCAAATAAAGGAATAGTATTTGCCGGCATTTTCAAAAGCTCTGCCACTTCTGCAATATTCGTACGAAGTCCCCCGATATAACAGATGCCAAGGCCCATGGACTCTGCAGCAACAGTAGCGTTCTGTGCGGCAAGCGACGCATCTATTACTGCCACCATGAACTTTTCCGTACTCTCAATGGATGATGTGACATCTGTATCTTCCAATTTACCAATTAGTGCATGGCGGTGGAAATCAGCGCAAAAGACGAAGAAATGCCCATTATTCTCTACATATGATTGGTTTCCGGCAAGCTCAGCCAAGCGTTTTTTCTTCGCCTTATCTTTTACCCCGATAATCGAGTAGGCTTGAACAAAGCTTGACGTAGAAGCTGCTTGAGCGCTTTTGACGATCGTTTTTATCTGTTCCTCTGTTAAGCTTTTATCTTCAAATTTTCGAACGGAGCGATGCGAAAGTATGGTTTCAATAGTTTGATTCACGATGTTCCCTCCTGTGGTCTTTTTTTCATTGTACACATGGAGAATAAACATTTTCCACTTTGACCGCTCTGTTTATTTTTGACCGGGATTTAGCCCATCCATTAAAAAGGAAATAGCCTCTTCTAATTCTTGATTAAAATCCTGTTTTTGATCAAGAAATCGTTGAGTAAATATTGTTCCGGCAATAGTTGATATAGTAAAGCGGATAATTGTTTCAGGAGGAAGCTTTTTCAACTCCCCCTTATCTTGGAAATGCACGACTACATTTGTAAAGTTTGGAAGAATGACTTCTTTGAAGAGATTAAAATATGGCTTTTGAAACTCTTCATGGAACGCGACTTCCTGGATGAAAATTTTTAGAATCGGGAAATTCTGTTTAATAAATTCATAACGATTGTATGCCAGTTTTCGGAGGAACTCCTCATAGCTGTCATACTCTCCCTCCAATACTTCCTTGGAGAAAGATTTAGCGAAATGCGGTGCGACAAACTTGGCAACCGTTGGAGAAACGATGGAAAGGAGCAACTCCTTCTTCGTTTTGTAATGTCTGAATATTGTCCCCTCTGCAACTCCGGCCTTTTTTGCTATTTCATTGGTGGAAGTAGCCGCATACCCTTTCTCTGCAAAAGTATCAATGGCTGCCTCCAGTATTTTACGGTGTTTTTCGCTCATTTTTTTCTCTTCTTGATTGCCCATGCTTGCTCCTTTCCTTATTAAGCCTTATGTCGGTCGATATTTTTTCAAAGCTTTAATGTTTAATAAGATAAATAAAAGAGAGAAACCAAATAACAATAGAATATAACTATAAATCTCTTCTATTCCTTTCCCTCTAATCATAATATCCTTCATCGCTTCTCCTGCATAGGTTAAAGGCATCACCAAACTTAATTTTTGAAGCCAAGTAGGCATAGCTTCAATGGAAAACAAGCCGGAAAAGAACACTTGTGGAACAACAACAAGTGGAATGAATTGAATCATTTGTAATTCATTCTTTGCAAATGCAGACAACAAGGTTCCGAGTGTCAACGCCGTAATGGCGACAGTAAAGGTAACAAAAAGAATGGACAGTATATTTCCTGCCATTTGGATATCTAACATGTAAATAGTAAAAAAGACAATGATGCTTGATTGGATGAGCGTAAATATCCCAAAACCCGCTACATACCCCATCACAAGCTCCCATCTTTTAATTGGTGTGGCCATCAGCCTTTCCAAAGTTCCACTAGTCCGTTCGCGAAGAAAAGATACACCCGTAATCAAAAAGACGAAAAAGAAAACGAAAAAGACGATAAGAAAAGGACCGATATTATCAAACATCTCCATTGTATCCGATCCATATGCATACTCTATGTCAAATGGCAGTTCCTTGTTTTGATCAGGCTGGTTCAACTTTTGCAGCTTGAGCAGGATCGCTTTATTCACAGATGGATCGCTTCCCTCTAACACTATTTTCCCCTTCGTAAGAAGCGCATCGATTTCCGATTCTGCTATTCTATCCCTGCCCTCCTCTTCACTCTCGACTACTATTAATTTCATATTTTCATCTTCAAAATGTTGCACGAGTGATTGAACCTCTCCCACCACTCCAATTTCCATATTCGGTTCCTGGTCTGCAAATACCGCATTCATTAGAGCTAAAATAAGCATTGGCGCAATAATCATTAAACCCAACGTTCTTTTATCTCGGAAAAACTGGCGTAAAATCCGAATGATCACCGCAGTTATTCTCATACAGTCGCACCTCCAAAAGTTAAAAATGCATCTTCCATGCTAGTTGTACCCGTCTTTCTTTGCAGTTCCTCTGTACTTCCTACCGCGAGCAGGCTTCCCTCTCTTATCATTGCCAGGCGATCACACTTTTGGGCTTCATCCATCACATGTGTGGTAACAAGTACGGTGGTACCTGCTTTGCTTAGCGCCTTAAGTTCCTGCCAAATAGATTTCCTAAGGAGAGGATCAATCCCTACAGTAGGCTCATCCAATATCAGTAATTCCGGGTTGTGAATTAGTGATATTGCAAGAGACAGTCTCCGTTTCATCCCGCCTGAAAATTGCTGCACAGGCTTATGGAGGTGCTCACTGAGGTTCACAAGCTCCATCACTTCGTGGATTCGTTTTTTCCTATCGATTCTTTTTAAATTATATAGAGAGGAGAAAAATTGGAGGTTCTCCTGGGCAGTCAAATCTTGATACAAGGCATCTGACTGGGCCATATAACCAATTTTCTCAGAGAGTGATAAAGTAGGCATCTTACGTGTAAGCACCTCTACCTCCCCATTATTTATAGGCTGAAGGCCAGCGATTGCTTTCACTAGTGTTGTCTTACCTGCTCCTGACGGGCCTAAAAAACCAAAGACTTCCCCTTTATTAATGGATAAATTGATGTCTTTCAACACTTCTTGCTTTCCAAAAGAAATAGATAGATTAGAAACTCTGCAAACTTCATTGTTCATTGATTTACCCCTCCTATAAAAAATGAGTGATTACTCACTTTTTATTAAACCATACTGGAAACACAACCTCTCTGTCAAGAAAAATTGTAAATTGGACTACCACTAAAAAAGAAGGAATATATCTGTTAGTAGAGAAATGTAAAGGAGGGATGGGATTAATTTTCGACAAAAAATTTATTGGGGGGATATGCGTGATTTCATTTTTTAATCGATTAATGCAACGTTATTTGCCGGATCCGTTCTTATTCGTTATTATCTTAACGCTTGTGGTATTCGGACTTGGACTCATTTTTACTGACAGCAGTCCTGCCGATATGGTACAGCATTGGGGCGGCGGGTTCTGGGGATTGCTAGCCTTCTCAATGCAAATGGTACTTGTTTTGGTAACAGGACATGTATTGGCAAGCAGCCCAATTTTCAAAAGATTTCTTGGTGCTTTGGCTTCAACGGCTAAATCTCCGGGAAGTGCCATCATTATCGTTACTGTCGTCTCCATTATTGCCAGCTGGATTAACTGGGGCTTCGGATTGGTTATTGGGGCTTTATTTGCAAAAGAGCTTGCAAAAAGGGTTCAGAACGTGGATTATAGGCTCTTAATTGCAAGCGCTTACAGCGGGTTCATTGTTTGGCACGGGGGTTTCTCTGGTTCCATTCCACTTACCATTGCGACAGAAGGACATTTTGCAGAGGACATGATTGGTGTCATCTCAACCGATCAGACCATCTTTGCACCATTTAACCTAATCATTCTTGCTGCACTTTTTGTGACACTACCATTATTAAACCGTTTGATGATGCCTTCAAAGGACGAAACGATTACAGTCGATCCTGCGATATTGGAGGACGCATCAAGCCTTCAGGCAGCTACGTTAGAGAAATCAGCTATGACCCCTGCTGAGCGTCTTGAAAACAGCTGGGTTCTCTCACTGGTAGTCTCTGTTCTGGGGCTAGTATTCTTGTTTTACTATTTTGCTGGAAACGGTTTTAAATTAAATTTGGATATTGTTAATTTCCTATTCCTGTTCTTAGGAATCTTGTTCCACTGGCGTCCGAAGTATTTCCTTGAGGCTGTTACAAATGCGGTAAAAGGTGCTAGCGGCATTATCATCCAATTCCCTTTCTATGCGGGAATAATGGGAATGATGACCTTGTCCGGCCTCGCTGCCGTCATGTCAGAAGCATTCGTTAACATATCGAATGAACACACCTTCCATTTCTTCGCTTTCCTTAGTGCCGGAATCGTGAACTTTTTTGTTCCATCCGGTGGAGGACAATGGGCGGTTCAAGCTCCTGTCATGTTAGATGCAGCGCAAACTATGGATGTATCCGTCGCAAGAACTGCTCTTGCAGTTGCTTGGGGAGATGCATGGACGAATCTGATTCAACCGTTCTGGGCATTGCCGGCACTTGCCATCGCAGGTTTAAAGGCGAAAGACATCATGGGCTTTTGTGTGATTGTTCTGTTCGTCAGCGGAACCATTATCTCCTTGGCTTTCCTGCTTCTCTAAAAGACCGGGTATATGCCGGGCACAAAAAATCCCCTCTACACTTAGGTCATTGGTGTGGAGGGGATTTTTCTGGGAGCTTTGTGATTTTCATGATATAGAGATACAGGATGAGTGTAATCGTTATAGTTTTTTTATTCAGGTTCTATTTCCCAAACTTTCATCTCTCCAACCGTTCCTTCACCGAACAACGTTAACATCCCGGCCGCATTTGCATCCGGGAATATCCGGGCAGTAAACACTTCTTCCCCACCGTTCAAGAACACTTCTATAGAGGACGAATCCATGTAAGCACGCAGCTCAGCCAAGACCTGCAACCTGCAGCTTCTACTTTCCCATTCCCCTGTGACAAAGCTCTTACGACGAAGGGAGAAAACACTCTCGGAGGCGTCAAAAGTCAACTGGACTGTCTCACTTAATTCCAACTCAAATGACGCTACATCCTTTTCAAAAGAAAGGCTCATCTCTAATGCTTTACTCTTCCTAATATCAAGTCCAACTCCGTCATCAGAAAGCTGCAAATCACTTTTTTCTATAAGCTGATCTTTTCTAATAAGAGCCAACTCTTCCACAGGAACTTGCAACAGCTTCCCATCGGCCCATTTCAATTCACGAGGTAAAGTCAGTGCATGAATCCACCTATGCTTAATCGTCGGATGCTTGTCCTCGTCTTGCTCAGGTACGCCCATCCAGCCGACCATCAGGCGGCGGCCTTTTTCGTCCAAGGTCGTCTGAGGTGCGTAGAATTCAAATCCCCTGTCCAACTCGACAAAATCACCGTGTTCGAATGTAGCGTTTTCGTAATCAAGTTTTCCGATAAAATAGCCCGCCTGGTATATGTTTTGGTACTTCATACCGTCCGCTTCCAAGCCTTGAGGTGACGCGATAAGTACATCGGCACCGTCAAGCTTAAACAGGTCAGGGCACTCCCACATATATCCGAAATCCCCTAAACCGTTCATACCGGAACCGGCAATGGCACCAAGGTGCTCCCATTTTACTAAATCAGCAGATTTTAAAAGAGCCACCTTCCCTGTCAGGTCGTCACTTTGTGCACCAACAACCATGTACCAGTCCGAACCTTTTTTCCATACCTTTGGATCACGGAAATGGGCAGTATATCCTTCAGGCAACTCCACTACCGGCCCTTTTTTATCAAATGTCACGCCATCTTCGGAAACGGCCATGCACTGATAGGTTTCACGGGTTCCATCGGCATCTTTCACATTTCCTGTGTAAAAGAGGATCATCTTTCCGTCATGCTCGACCGCACTTCCAGAGTAGCATCCATTCTTCTCAAACCATTCGCTTGGGGCCAAGGCAATCGGCTCATGCTTCCAAGTCACGAGATTTTTAGAAGAATAATGCCCCCAAAATTTAGCTCCATGGCCTGTTTTAAACGGCATCCATTGATAGAAAAGATGATAAGTACCATTCCACTGGATAAAGCCGTTCGGGTCATTCAACAAGCCGACAGGTGGCATAAGGTGATAGCGTAATCGATAAGGGTCGCGCTCGACGTCCTCTTTATTTTTTTCCACTTCTTCCTCTGCAAGTCTAATAAGCTCTTGCTCTCTTTCTGTCATAAAAGAAAAACTCCTTTATTTTGCTAAGATTGACTGAACCTGCTCTAATGAAGGAAGGGCTGTCATCGCCCCTTTTTCTGAGGCAGCGAGCGATCCGGAAACACTTGCGAAAGTCGCCAATTCCACAGCTTTTTCAAGTGTAATGGCGGAGATTTCCCCATCCCACTCGTTTGCCATATAGAGAATTCCCGAGACAAATGCATCCCCCGCTCCTGTTGTATCCACTGTTGTCACCTTTCGTGCCGGCACGTGTTGATGTCCTTCACGGGTAAAGATATAACTACCTTCAGATCCAAGCGTTACAAGGACAAGCGGAATTTCGTAGGCAGCGAGCTTTTCCGCTCCTTTTTCAATATCTTTTTCACCTGTAATGAACTCCAACTCTTCCTCTGATATTTTTAAAATATCGGCATATGGAAGCATGGAAATAATCTGCTCTTTTGCCGCTTCTTCACTGTCCCAAAGGCCAAGGCGTAGATTGGGGTCATAAGAAACTGTCAGTCCTTTTTCTTTAGCAAGCTTCACCGCTTTGATGGTAGCACTTCTTGTTGGCTCGCTTATTAGGGAAATGGAGCCGAAATGTAGTATTTTATTTTCGTCAAAAAGCTTCTCATCGATCTCTTCTTCCGTTAAAAAGCGATCGGCACTTGGATTAATGTAAAAGTCAAAACTGCGTTCTCCATTTTCCAATGTAACGAATACGACACCTGTGCGGATATCGTCTGTTAACAGCATCGAGCTTGTGTTGACTCCGTAGTCTGACAATGTCTTTTGCAAGAATCTTCCGAGCACATCGTTTCCGACTTTTCCGATAAAAGTAGATTTTGCCTGAAGTCGTGCAACCCCGACTGCTACGTTTGCCGGAGCTCCACCAGGACTTTTTTGATAGCTGATATTGTCTGAGTCAAGCGGGATGAAATCTATTAACGCTTCTCCTAGCGAGATAATTCCTTTTTTCATTGGGTTGCCCCTCCTTTTCCAATACGTATTGGGTATACTCCCTGTTTCCTTTCGTTCCGGGAGTTCGCTTTCCGCGGGGCGTGTGCTTGAGCCTCCTCGCTGCGCTGTGGGGTCTCAACCTACCGCTACCTCCCGCCGGAGTCTCACTCCCTGCACTTCAGTCATCAGGGGAAATCCTTCTTATTTTACGTCTTCTTCCTTAATGCCCATGAACCAGGTTGCGATAAAGGCACCTACGACCGCAATCGCAAAACCGATTAGGTAGTTCACGACATTGACGGTTCCAAATTCCACAAGAATGGCGATCATCGGAATCCCTGTCAGCCCGTAAGCGTTGGCTACAACATTGGTAAACACCACATAAGCTCCACCTAACGCGCCACCAATGGCAGCTCCGATAAATGGCTTACGATATCTCAAGTTAACCCCGAAAATTACTGGTTCTGTAATTCCTAAAAAGGCGGAAAGTGCTGCCGGCAATGCTAGCTCTTTCGTTTTCGCACGTTTTGCTAAGAAGTAAACAGCAAGCCCTGCTCCACCTTGCGCCACATTGGCCATGGACCAGATTGGCAAAAGATAGTTAAAGCCTAATTCTGCAAGAAGTCCTGCTTCGATAGCATGGAAACTGTGGTGAACACCAGTGATTACAATCAGGGAGTACAATCCGCCAAAAATAAGGCCGGCAAAGACACTTCCATAGTCATACACAAAGTTCAGCACAACCGTGATACCTGAACCGATTGCATTTCCTAACGGCCCGATTGCAAGTAGCGTGATAAATCCAGTCAAGATAACAGTCACAAATGGTGTTACAAGTAAATCTACTGCGCTTGGCACGATTTTACGCAGATTCTTTTCAATAAAGCTCATGACAAAAACGGCAAGAAGCACCGGTACGACGGTCCCTTGGTATCCGATTAAAGCGACATCAAGGCCCATGAAATCCATGTATTCTGGGTTTGCTTCTGCAAGACCCCAAGGATTTAGCAGATCAGGATGTGTCATGATTCCACCAACAACTGCTCCAAGGAACGGATTTCCACCGAATTCTTTTGCGGCACTATAACCAAGCAAAATTGGAAGGATGATGAATGCGGCGCTTGAGAACATATTAAGCATTTTTACAAGGGAGCTGTCATCAGCAACCCAGCCGAATGTCGTCACCATTCCTAGCAGCCCCATTAATAGACCGCTTGCCACGATGGCAGGAATGATTGGAACGAAAATGTTAGATAACGTTCTTGCGAAACGCGCGAACGGATTCATCTTCTTTTTCGCTGCTTCTGCGTGGTCTTGGGTGTCTTTTTCTTTAAGCCCTACCTCTTCTGCAAATTCCCCGTACACTTTATTAACGATTCCTGTGCCAAAAATAACTTGGAACTGGCCTGAGCTAGCAAAGGCCCCTTTTACTCCGTCAAGCTCTTCTATTTGGTCACGATTTGCCGTTGCTTTTTCATCATCTTTTAATACAAGTCTTAAGCGAGTGGCACAGTGTGTGGCACTGATGACATTGTCTTCCCCACCAAGCAGTGGGATCAACTCTTTCGCTATCTTGTTATAATTCATTATGAGCACCTCTTTTTCCTATTAGTTTTATAAAAAAACAAAAGACCTAAAACCTGCAAGAAGGTAGAGTGGTCCCTACGTGTCCTTGCCTGTTTTAGGTCTTGCCTGCATTACCAGTCACAATCCTGTATATACATGTTAGCGAATACGTTTTCATTTTACGCAGTTGAACAAAGTTCGTCAACAGTCCAACGCTTCTTATTTTCCTGTTAATCTTTGGATGTGGAGCGTGATGTATCCTACCTCTGATAACGGGAAGTGAATGTTATATTCTGCATCCAGAAAGTCCGCGATTTTTTGCGCCGTTCCGAATGCCTTTCCAAATTTCATCTGAAGTAATTCCAGCATTTCAGGGTCCATGGAGTGAAAGGGTTCTCCCTCTTCCACACGGTTAATCGCAAACCTTAGGTGTGTCAGCAGACGTTGATAATTTATGGAGGTTTCCTCAATTGTCACACTAAATTCCTTCTCGATCATCTCAATCGCGTCACGGATGATGGAAGCCAGCTGCATCGTGTTTTCCATGCTTTTTGAGCCCATTTTCGCCGTGTGAAGATGAAGGGCAATATGTCCCACTTCATCATCAGGAATACTGACGCCCAACCGTTCCTTAATCAAACCTTGTGCCCATTGCCCGATTTCATATTCCGGCTTATAAAGGACTCTTATTTCATTCAGCAATTTATTTTGGATGGTGTATCCTTTTTCCAACCGTTCAATCGCAAAAGAAAGATGGTCTGTCAAAGAGATATGGATGTGGTTGCTCAACGGAACCATCAGCTTGCCTTCTGCAAAACTGATAATTTCCTCCGCCACATCGATATGCTCAACAGGAAGGGTGGAAAGCAACTCCTGAAACTTGTCGCTTTCCTCTTTCATCACAAAAATCTTTTCAATTTTGTTGCGGTCCACCAGATCGTTCTTCCGCTTTTGGAAGCCGACACCAAGGCCCATCACAATCTTTTCCTGGTCATCCTCTTTGACGACAACCGAGTTATTGTTTAACACTTTACTTATTCTCAATCTTGTCTCTCCCCAATGTAACCGCCCTATTTTATCTTTTATTATAACCAATCAAACGGGCTATACAAAGCAGTTACATGCTTCCGGGAAAGAAAACAAGACGGCAACGGAAGATTTACGCTTTCAAATTCCAATCCAACAATGCTGTTTCACCTTTTGTAGCTGTTTTGGCAGCATGTTTGGTTACTGTATCAATGATATCTCCGTTTGTCAGGATAACAGGTGTTACAATGCTTTTTGCTTTTTCTTTAATAAGGTCGATATCAAATGTTAAAAGTGGCGTTCCGACTTTTACTTTGTCGCCGACTTCCACAAGTCCTTCAAAGCCTTCCCCTTTCATGCCGACTGTTTCAAGACCTACGTGGATCAGTACTTCCACTCCTGTTTCTGACTTGATTCCGATAGCGTGTTTTGTCGGGAAGAATTGAACGATTTCTCCGTTTACCGGAGATACAACGGTTCCTTCTGTTGGCTCGATTGCGATGCCGTCGCCCATCATTTTTTGCGCGAATACAGGGTCTGGAACTTCTTCAAGTGGAACGATTTTCCCTGTGATCGGTGCTACTAGGATCTCTTCTGTTTTGGTTTCTTCTTTACCGCCGAATAGTTTTTTAAAAAATGACATATGTGTTTCCTCCTATTGTCGGAATTGTGCGGAAATAGAAAAAGACCCAATACGCTACTCTTTTGGGGAGTAAGCGTATTAGGTCTTGCCTGCGTTACCAGTCACAATCCTATATGTGTGTTTATTTATTTATGATATTAAGGTAAGACAGATTAGCATGTTTGTCAATTAATACGTGAGGCTGCCTTTGACAAGTTTCTCCCAGTCCGGGTACAGGTCGTTGCGGCGATCTCTCCAGGTGGTGACGGAGCCGGCTTCCCTTACTTTGTGTAAGAGGGTCAGGTCTAGATCACCTGTAACAATCATATCGGTGTTCAGCTCCCCTTCTGCCACAATCCCTCTTGGCGGGAACGGAACGTCGTTTGGTGAAATGATGGCAGCCTGTCCAAAGTTGCCACGCATAAAGTCTACCGTTGGAAGAGAACCGATTGTCCCTGTCGTCACCACATAGATTTGGTTTTCAATCGTGCGCGCATGACAAGAGTATCTTACGCGGTGGAAACCGTGACGGTCATCTGTGCAGGAAGGGCAGAAAACCACATCCGCACCCATCGCTTTCACAAGCCTTACCGCTTCTGGAAACTCAATATCATAGCATGTCAGCATCGAAATGGTGCCAAAGTCGGTATGGAAGATTTGCAAGTCCTCACCAGGGGTCAGACCCCATTCATACACTTCTGTTGGTGTTAAATGCAGCTTTGCTTGTGTGGCAATGCGGCCATCAGGGTAAAAGAGGTGGGCTGCGTTGTAAAGTTTACCTTCTTTTTCAATGATGTGTGTGCCGCCGATGATATGCATACCAGTTTGCACGGCAATACCGCTGAACAATTGTTGATAGTGTTCGGTGTATTTGGGCAGATCATGAATCGTCTGCTCTCTCCCATCCACTGGAAAAGAAATTAGTTGGGTCGTCAAAAACTCTGGAAACAGGACAAAATCCGCGTCAAATTCAGCGGCGGTTTTCACATAATGAATGACTTGATTAGCAAACTCATCAAAGCTTGAGATCGTGTGCAATGGATATTGCACGGCAGAAGCACGAAACTTCATGACAGCAGGCCCCCTTATATATGTAAATCTATTAGTTTGAATACCGAAATTCTTTTGTTGCAACTAATCTATTATAAGGGATTGGTAGAGAAAGTCTCAATGGTGAGTTTGTGGGATATTATGGCAGAAAAACACCAGCACATCGGTAGTCATTATTACCTAGCAAAAGGAAAGAATTTACTCTAAAATAGAAATACAAGGAATTTTTTGCAGAGGGGCTTGATACATGTTAAGCAATACAACGAGTTTTAATGTGAGTACACAAATACTAGAGGAAAAATCCGTTTTAGCCGCACTTGAAAGAAATCTAGCCATGATAGAGTTTAATTTACATAAAGAGGTTATTTGGGTAAACGATAATTTTGCAAAGGCAATGGGCTATTCTGCTTATGAAATGAAGAATATGTCTCATAAACAGTTTTGTACGCCAGCATATAAAAATAGTAGAGAATACGAAGAACTATGGACAAATTTGAGTAAAGGGCTCAAATTCCAAGAGAAAATTGAGAGAGTGGATAGACGCGGAAATATCCTTTGGTTAGAAGCAACGTATATCCCTGTTGTAAATGACGAAGGACAAGTAGAAGCTGTCCTGAAAATAGCCACCGACATAACAGACCGGGAGAGCAACTCCTTGCAAATATTGTCTCAGTTAAAAGAAATGCCTGTTGAATTAGTAAACATAGTTGTCAATAACTCCAAAGAAAAGTTGGAAGCATTGCAAGCGTTGAATAGTCAAACCGACTTAATCAGCGACGTTTCCAAACTCATTAAAAATATCTCTTCCCAAACAAACATCCTGGCATTAAATGCAGCGATTGAAGCTGCACGTGCAGGCGAACATGGAAGAGGCTTCAGCGTGGTGGCGGAAGAAGTCCGCAAATTGGCCGCCAATGTCGCAAAATCCATCAATCAAGTGAATGAAAATGTAGATAACATCCGAGAAGAAGCCCAAAGAGTCAATCACATTACCGACGACCTGCAAAAACTAATCCGTGAAACAGAATCAAAGTTCCAAACCATCGTAACCGAACTGGAGAATTTGAATAAGTAGAAAAGATTTTGAGAACCGGTTAAAGCCGCTGTTCCTTTCCGCAAATGGCTTCGCTTTCCTAGGGGCGCTGCTGGAGCCTCCTCGGCTTTCGCCTGCGGGGTCTCCACCTAGCACTATCTCCCTCAGGAGTCTTCGCCTTTTGCTCCAAGTCACAGCTAAAAATTACTTTAAAGAATGATAATTCTATTACCTAGGGTTAATAGGTTTTCATTAACCTTAGTTGAATGAAACAACCTTGTTGATTGTAGTGGAAGGCGCGTAGACGCCCGCGGGAGGAAGGGACAGGTGAGACCCCGCAACGGAGTGAGGAGGCTCACAGACCGCCCGCAGGCAAGCGAAGCGCCTGGAACGGAAATCAACAGTTCTATAAATTATCCTTTCTTTTATAAAAAAACCGGGTAGCCCTAAAGCCGCCCGGTTTCACTTATCCAACCTCACTCTTCGCCAGCGCCTCAACGATTGCCTTCGCCACACCGCTATTTACATTCGTATCCGTTACCATATGCGCCTTCTCCTTCACGCCATCCGGTGCATTACCCATCGCAACGGCTCTGCCCACACGCACTAACATCGACACGTCATTATAATTGTCCCCAATTGCCATGGTGTCTTCCATCGAAATCCCTCGCTCTTGAGTGAACGTAGTCAATGCAATTCCCTTCTGAGCGTCCACACTTGTAATTTCCAAGTTGTCCTTACCAGATGAACTCACCGCAACCGTGCCAAGATCCAGCAATTCAGCGCGTGCCGCTTCCAAATTTTCTTTATCCATGGAGAATGCCAGAAGCTTGTAGATAACTTTAGACTCATCCTGCAAAATAGGCTCAAAACTGTCTACCATTTTCACATTCCCATCTTCCATTCTTTCTTGTGCCGCCTTTAAGACTTTATCGTAATCATTATCGTCACTTGCTGACATGAAAACATCCATTATGGTGGCAATCGCCTTATCATAATCCTTTGAGAATGTTCCGTTCTGCGTATAAATCTCAAAGTAGATTTCATGCTTGTCCAATATACGCGCAAGCTCTCTTCCAAGGTCCATGCTAATCGGATTTGTCGCTACGATTTCCCCTTCAGGCGTACGTGCCTCGGCTCCGTTTACACAGATAATCGGCGTATGTATCCCCGCTTCTGCCAAAACATCCTTGGCTTCCGAGTAGGATCTTCCGGTGGCAATCACCACTTCCACCCCATTGTTCCTTGCAAGCTTAATTGCATCCGCGTTCTCTTCACTAACTACATGGTTATTGTTTAATAATGTTCCGTCCATATCTATGGCAATACATTTTACCAAGTGAATTCACCTTCTTATATGTATGATTTTTTGTATATACCCTATCCTAGTTAATCTTTCTTCGTATTACAAACATTATACTGCAAAAGCATTTTGCTAAAAATTTCGAAAAGTATAATTAATCCTGTTTTATATACTGTAAATCCCTTATAATAAAGGTATTACACGCGATCAGGTGAGGTTGAACTCTATGAACATTTCCTCCAATCATATTGGTAAAATTCTAAAAAATGATATTTACTCTTTGTCGGGGAATCTTTTGTTGAAAAAAGGGACGGTCCTGAATGAAAAACATGTAGAAAGCCTGCAAAAGCATGCCTACTACTTTGACCAGGCCTTTATTTTGGACGAGCCCCACCATTTATCTAAAGAGTATTTTCAGCATGTCAAAAATATGTATGAGTCGAGCATCCATACTTTCCAATCCATATTTGCCAATCTTGAAGGGGAACAGCTGCCTCCACTAGAGGAAATTCTAGGAATGTTGACGCCGCTAATAGATAAGCTTGTGGACGATCCTGTTTTCACCCGTTACATAGAACAAGTGAAAAGTTATGACAATTACACCTATACCCATAGTTTGAATGTGGGAATCTATTCTTCTTTAATCGGAAAGCTGCAAGGGCTTGAGAAAAGCAACATCAGCTTACTCGGTCAAATGGGGATGTTTCACGATGTCGGAAAGTTACTTATCGACAAAAGCATTTTACAAAAGCCAGGACGCTTGACGGAAAAAGAGTGGCTGGAAATACAAAAACATACCACCTATGGATATGATTTGCTTAAAAAGAACAGAACCATCGATCCGCATATACTGCAAGGTGCCTTGCTGCATCATGAACGCCTGGACGGAAGTGGTTATCCAACAGGAATCAAACATTCGAAGATTCCATACTTTGTTCAGATCCTATCTGTTGCGGATATGTATGACGCACTTTCATCAGAAAGAAGCTACCGACCGAAGCAAAATATTTTTACCACTACTAAAATTCTTATACAAGAGGCAAATTACAATAGATTGAATCCAGCCATCGTTTATCCCTTTGTCCGATATGTTCTTTCCAATCACCTTCGCGATGAGGTCGTTTTGAATAATGGAAAGCTTGCGGAAATTATTTTCATCCATTCTGATGAACCGCATCTGCCGATAATCAAGGTGGATGACCACTTTATTGACCTTAGAAAAAATAAAGAGTTGGAGATTTTGGATTTTGCTAATTAAGCCTGTAAGCCAGGTTTGCCAACACTAATTTAGGGGTATCCAAGTGAAAGATAATACATAATTCCAGTAACTACCTTTGAAAAGTCCGAGAAATGTATTAAAATAACTAACGTTGCATATTTACGCATAAGGAGATTATTATATTGAAAAACCATTCATCTTTCAGAACAGCAGATAAATTAAAATTCATCATACCTTCTATTATCGGTATTTTATTATTCATGTTTCCTGTTATGTACAATGACGAATTAACGATTCCAATCGCCATTCTAGCTGGGTTGTTAGGGGACCTTTTAGGAAGTAGCATTCCCTACATTATGACAGCGGTTATTACTATCACTGCCATCGCAACGGTAGTGACAAAGCTGGCGAAACCCGCTTTTACAAAAAACCAAGGATTCTTTAACACTTTACTAAACGTCTCTATTTTCTGGACGGTTGTAAGGGTCCTAGCGATGGTCTTGGCCATTATGACCTTATTCGAACTTGGTCCAGAGGTTGTATGGAGTGACGTTACAGGTTCTGTTATTCTGTACGATTTGCTGCCAGTGCTATTTACTGTATTCCTTTTTGCCGGATTATTTTTACCGTTGTTATTAAACTTTGGACTGTTGGAGTTGTTTGGCGCACTATTGACGAGAATTATGCGACCACTATTTAAACTTCCGGGTCGATCTTCTATTGATGCCTTAGCTTCATGGCTTGGAGATGGAACAATCGGGGTACTTTTAACAAGTAAACAATATGAAGAAGGTTATTATACGAAAAGAGAAGCAGCGGTTATTGCTACTACTTTCTCAATCGTTTCGATTACATTCAGTCTTGTTGTTATTACGCAGGTGAAACTTGGGTCGATGTTCATCCCATTTTACATCACGATTGGTGTGGCCGGGCTTGTAGCTGCCATTATCATGCCGCGTATCCCTCCTTTGTCCAGAAAGGCGGATACTTACTATAACGGAGACGAACAGGATGAAAAAGAATTGATTCCTGCCGGCTATTCACCGTTAAAATGGGGCTACACTCAGGCGGTAGAGCGCGCTGCAAAAAATAAAAGCGCAGGAAAGTTTTTCCGTGACGGCGGACGCAATGTCCTTGATATGTGGATGGGTGTCGCACCGATTGTTATGGCATTTGGTACTATTGCCTTGATACTCGCCGAAAACACAGACCTATTCGTTTACCTTGGAATGCCGTTCATTCCGTTGTTAGAATTACTGCAAATTCCAGAGGCGGCTAAAGCGTCTGAATCCCTTATTGTTGGTTTTGCAGACATGTTCCTGCCAGCTCTTTTAGCTTCAGATATTCAAAGTGAGTTAACTCGTTTTGTTGTCGCGGCAGTTTCTGTTACACAGCTTATTTATCTCTCCGAAGTAGGGGGCGTGATTTTAGGTTCTAAAGTTCCTGTCTCGCTTTGGGAGATGTTCGTGATCTACATTTTACGTACGTTGATTACTTTACCTGTTATCGCGCTGATGGCGCATGTGTTTTTCTTTTAATAGTGGAATGTAAAAAAGCTATCCGTAGGGTCCGGTTGGGACTTGCGGATAGCTTTTTTCGTGGGAACCCTCTGTAGAGTGTAGCGCAAGGTGTGAGACTCCTGCGGGGGATAACGGTTGGTTGAGACCCCGCAACGAAGTGAGGAGGCTCAAGCATCGTCCCGCGGAAAGCGAACACCTGGAGCGAAACTCTACAGTTGTTTAACAGATCCCTCTAGCTCTTTGCCGAGTAGTTTGGCTAGCTCCAGCATGCCGTATTTTCCGGCAGCTTTTTCGGCGTCAGCGTTATAATTTGTGTTGGTGTTGACATCATAGGTGAAAATCTCACCCTGACTGTTGCGGATAAATTCAATACCTGCCACCTGGATCTCGTTTTCTTGCAGGAACTGTTCATACTTTTCAATGATTGGGTCGGCAAAGCCTTCCACGATACGGAATTTCGGCTTCTCTTCGACTTCTTCTCCTACCGGGCAAAACAGGTCCCCGATCTGGCAGGCATCGGCCGGGCACAGCTCAAAGCCTTCTGACGTATCGACCTGCACCGCATAAACAAATTTCCCGCCAATAAACTCACAACGGGTAATAAAAGGCTCTGGTGCCTGAATGTATTCCTGGATAAGCGTGATTCCATCTACCGGCTCTTCAAAATCTGGTCCAAACAAGTATTCTTCAAGGGAAGCTGTTGAATGGAATAGCTGTACCCCAAGTCCTTTTCCTGCTCGATTATGTTTGGTAATAAAGGAGTCAGAACCAATTCGCTTTGCCGCCTGCAAGATATGTTCTTTGCCTACCGCCGCAATGGTTTTTGGTGTCTTGACTCCGGCTTTTTCAAGGGCCGTATACTGATTGACCTTGCTTAGTTCCAACTGAAGAGCGCGACTTCCATTCAGGACTTTCCGTCCATGGTGTTCGAGCCATGCAAGCACAGCCCCTGTTAACTCAGGTGCAAAACGATGATCTCTTGTATGAGAAGAAGCGCTCATTCTGTTGTAAAATACGCCTTCAGGTGGCTCTTCCGTCAGAGGTACCACTCCTTCATCTAAGTGCCATTCTTCATATGGCAAACCTAACTCTTCCAATCTAGTTGTTAAATGTGTCGTCCACTCTTTATTTTCATGAATAATATAAATTTTTTCCACGATGATTGCCTCCATTTTATGCATATATAGTAGTGTATTCTCTGCTAGGTTTTATGATTGGGCAAGCTCTTCTGGTTGCGGATGTACTAGGGGCATCACTTTTTTGGCGAAGCGCTCCATTTCTTCAAGCTGCGGGGAAAATTGTAATAACAATAATTCCACGCCAGCTTTCTCGAATTCTTGTATTCTAGTAGCAATCTGCTCCGGCGTACCGATTAGATTTGGACGCAATCCCCTATTTGACACAGAATAATCCTGCAGTTGTATTTGTTGTTCAAGCTGTGATTTGCTTGTGAAGTCCTTAAATCCAGCATACGCATCAGATTCTTTAACAGCTGTAATCCTGGCGAGTTCTGCCTGTGCTTCCTCTTCTGTATCCCTGCAAATAACATAGGCAGCCATCCCAAACGATTGAAATGGAGGATTCGATGTCTTGGCTCTCTTTTCTTTCATATCGTTAATCTTCGCCGCCACTTCCTCCACCGTGCCCCCGTGCATGACATAGGCATCACAGTGCGAGGAGATAACTTCCTTCCCTTTCGGACTTTCGCCGCCTGCATAAAGGATGGGATTAGGGCGTTGTACCGGTTTTGGGTGGAGTTTTGTTTCTTTCAGCTGATAGTATTTTCCCTCATAGGTAAAAGAATCTTCTGTCCATAAACCTTTAAGAACATCAATAAACTCTTTCGTGCGGTCATAACGCTCATCATGCTCGGTAAAGATCCCGCCATACTGACGGGCCTCCTCTTCCCACCAAGCCGACACGACATTGAGGGTGAATCGACCGTTGCTGATGTGATCGATGTTTGCTGTTGCTTTCGCGGCAATAGCAGGGTTATGAAATCCAGGCCTGATCGCCGTCATTATTTCTATCTTTTCGGTTACTGCTGCCAAGGCTGCGGCAGTAGACCAAGCCTCCAATGTGTCCTCTTTCGGGCCTTTAATATCATTTAGGAAGAGCTCCGCAATTAAGGTTGTATCAAACCCAAGCTGTTCTGCCTGCTGAATTACCTTTTTGGCATAGTCAAAAGTCGGAGGCATCTGTTCATCCTCCACATTTCGCAACCAACCGCCGAATATCGGCAACCAAAATCCAAACTTCATCTCACGCTTCCCCCTTTTGATGTTTGTGTATGTAGACAAACAAAAAACTCCTTCGATAAGAAGAAGTTTGAGTACAAGCCCGTAACATCCACTTATCTTCCAAGAACGTTTGTCTTGCTGGAATTGGCACCTATACAGTTGTCCGTACTGTACGGTTGCCGGGCTTCACAGGGCCAGTCCCTCCACCTCTCTTGATAAGAAAACTTACTATTCAATTATTGTTATCTAGACTAATCCTATCACGAAACTTGGGAATGGACAAGTCTTTCGGATAGCTAAATACTCTGGTTATATTACTAGCTTATTAGCTGGGGGAGGAAAAATGAACTGGTGGTTTTGGAGTTATTTAGGGGATTGGGGTGGATGGCGCGGGGATGAAGACACTTTTGAGCTTGTAAACCACTCAGTGAGGTCTTCATCCGCCTTATGAAGACACTTCCAAGCCTAAAATTCTCTCACGGAGGTCTTCATCCGCCTTATGAAGACACTTCTGAGCCTAAAATCCTCTCACGGAGGTCTTCATCCACCTTATAAAGACCTCTCTCATTACTTTTCCTGCTCACTCAGGTCCTCATAGACCCCATGAAGATCCCTTGTGGGTCTAGACTATAAAGTAGACACGGTTTGGAGAGACTTGTAAAAACAAGTATCTGGAACGGAGCGTGTCATGATGAGTAAAAGATATGACCCTGAATTCAAGGAATACATTGCCAAGCTAGTAGTAGAAGAGGGAAATAAAGCAACAGATATTAGTAAAGAAATGGACTTGTCACCAAAGAACATATCACGTTGGGTTAGCATTTATCGAAAGAAAACGCAAGCTGGGGAGAGTTACATTACTCCTAGCGAGTTTAAAAAACGTGAAAAAGAACTATTGGATCAAATAAACGAATTGAAAGAGGAAAATGAAATCATAAAAAAGGCGGCGCACATCTTCATGAAAAGCCAGAAGTAATTTACCGATTTATTTTTCAACATCGGAAAGAGTTTCGAATTGTGAAGATGTGCACGGTATTAAATGTATCCAAGAGTGGGTACTACAAGTGGATTAATAAAAAGGAGTCCCCTAGAAAAAAACGAAAAACGTGGATGATGGCAAAAATTCGTGGTCTATTCTTTCAGAATAAAGAAGTCTATGGGAGTCCTAGAATTACGAGAGAATTGTATAAAGATGGGTTTCTGATTTCAGAGAAAACCGTCGGAAGATATATGCGTGAAATGGGGCTTTGTGCTATACCGGAACAACGTTTTGTGGTTACGACAGATTCCAACCATAATCAGCCAATTTATCCGAATCTACTTAATCGCGAGTTTAATCCAGAAAAGCCTAATCAAGTGTGGGTAACAGATATCACATACATTTGGACGTTAAAAGGATGGTTGTATTTGGCTACAGTAATGGACCTGTTTTCTAGAAAAATTGTTGGTTGGAGTTTGAACAAAACCATGACAAAGGAGCTTCCTTTACAAGCGTTAAACAGAGCTATAAATCAAAGAAAGCCTCCTTATGGCCTGATTCACCATTCTGATCGTGGTAGCCAATATACCTCCAGTGATTACATCGCACGCTTGAAGGAATGTAACATGGAAATAAGTATGAGTCGAAAAGGAAACTGTTATGATAATGCATGTATGGAGTCCTTTTTTGCGACTCTGAAAAAAGAGCTTGTGTATCGAAGAAAATTCGCAACTCGAGAAGAAGCAACGAAGGAAATTTGGACCTATATTATGAGCTTTTATAACGAAAGAAGAAGTCACTCTAAACTAGGATATATATCACCAAATGAATACGAACGAAGCAATACGAAAAAACAAGTACTAGATAAAGAAGCTGCATAAAGAGTAACCCCACTTAGCAACTTTACATGGAGGGGCGGGTAGGATAGCCTACCTGGCGAGCCACTGGTTCCTACCCAGGTGGCTTTGTGGCTCGAGGTCATACCCGCAGAGGCTCCATGTCAAGTTGCGGGACACTGAGAATTCTCTATTTGGGATCTTTCATACAAGATACAAACTAGATACGAGGAAAATAGCTTTTTTAAAAAGTAAAGCTGTACCAATATTGAAAAACATAAGAAGATTCTCTCTAAAAAGTTGTCCACTTTCTTGACAGAAGACCACTTGCGCTAACGGTACCAAAAAACGCCCCCCAAACCAGGAAGGCGTCCACTTAAAACCTATTATTGTATATCCTTTTCGAAATTAGGAGCATGCAAGCCTTCTGCTTCAAACGTTTCTCCTATTTTCTGATGAAAACTCTCCAATGCAGCTGTCACTTCTACACCATCTGAACCTTCAGACAATGATGCGGCACGTTCTTCAAAATATAAAGCCAACAGTTCAATGGAATCCTTCATATCGACCTGAAGATCCTCATCCAAATTCTCAGGGATCTCAATGCCACGAAGTTCATTTGCAATACGGTTGCTAGCTTCCACGGCCGCCTCAAGGTCTCCAGCGCCATCTGACATTTCATAAGATGTTACAGGTTCAAGGTGCTTGCGGATGGTCTGAATCATTTCCATTTGTATATTCATAAGGACGGTTACCGTCTCCCCGCTCTGGTCAGCAGGAACTTGTTTGGAATCGGCAGTGTCCACATTGTTCGCTTCCTCTGTGCATGCAGATAGCACAATTACTAAAACAAGTATCATAGAGAAAATCCACTTTTTCATATCAAGTCTCCTTTTCTTCATACATTACGGAAACAGTGTACTCGTTTTCACCCCACCTGTATATACCTCCACCCAAAGTTGCATTCTTCTATTTATTCTTACATCTCTATTTAGTTTGTTAAAAATTTATTAAAATAATATTTTCTGCTTGCATTGTTTCTTAACATCCCATACAATAAGAAAATGCAAACGGTTGCACCAGATGTGCACTGTTTTACACTAAAATGAATTCGTTTTCAACAAAAAATAGAACTTATATAGAAAGAAGGCTGTTAAAAATGAAGAACTTTTTGTCTTTTGATTTCTGGCAGAAATTCGGTAAAGCTTTACTGGTAGTGGTTGCGGTTATGCCTGCTGCTGGTATTATGATTTCTCTTGGTAAGTTGGTCGGCATGACTGGCGGAGACTTAGCTCTTGTGCAAACGATTGCAAGAGTAATGGAGGATATCGGTTGGGGAATCATCACCAACTTACATGTATTGTTTGCGGTTGCCATTGGTGGATCGTGGGCTAAGGAACGTGCAGGTGGAGCTTTCGCTGCACTGATTGCATTCGTACTTATTAACCGTATCACGGGGGCGATCTTTGGGGTTAACAACGATATGGTGGCAGACCCTGAAGCTACTTTCACTACTCTTTTTGGACAAGAACTTGTTGTTGGTGACTACTTTACTACTGTATTAGGTGCGCCGGCATTAAACATGGGAGTGTTCGTTGGTATCATTGCCGGTTTCCTTGGTGCTAACCTTTTCAATAAATTTTATAACTATAGTAAATTACCTGATTCCTTATCATTCTTTAATGGTAAACGTTTCGTACCATTCGTTGTAATTGGTGGATCTGTAATCGCTGGTATCGTATTAAGTGTTGTTTGGCCGTTCATCCAAGGATTGTTAAACGATTTCGGTGTTTGGATCGCTTCTTCTAGAGACAGCGCGCCAATCGTTGCACCATTCATTTTCGGTGCGTTGGAGCGTCTATTATTACCTTTCGGATTGCATCATATGTTAACGGTACCAATGAACTACACGTCACTTGGTGGAACTTATACGATTCTTACTGGCGGCAGCGCTGGTTCTGTTGTAGCGGGTCAAGATCCATTATGGTTAGCTTGGATTGCCGATCTGAACAACTTCCTTGCTGCTGGTGACACAGAGTCTTATGAAGCGCTGCTACGCGAAGTGGTACCTGCTCGTTTTAAAGTAGGTCAAATGATTCTTTCTTGTGCTGCATTGATTGGTATTGCGTATGCAATGTATCGCAATGTGGACAAGGATAAGCGTAAAAAGTACAAGTCTATGTTCTTATCTGCAGGTCTTGCAGTATTCTTGACTGGTGTTACTGAGCCAATCGAATTTATGTTTATGTTTGCTGCTCCTGTGTTATATGTGATGTATGCAATTATGACAGGACTTGCTTTCGCTATTGTTGATATCATTGATATTCGTGTTCATGCTTTCGGAGTTATCGAGTTACTGACTCGTACACCGATGATTGTAAAAGCTGGTTTATGGTTAGATCTAGTGAACTTTGTGATTGCATGTCTAGTATTCTTTGGATTGAACTTTGCGGTAGCGAACTTCATGATCAAGAAATTCAATTTCCCTACTCCGGGACGTAACGGAAACTATATTGAGCAAGAAGAAGGCGCTGGTAACGGTGCGGCTGCAAGTGTTCAAGCTGATTCTTTGGCACCTGCGATCATCGGATTGCTTGGTGGAGCAGAAAATATTGAAGATGTGGATGCATGTATGACTCGTCTGCGTGTAACAGTAAAAGATAGAGAGAAAGTTGCAAATGAAGCGGCATGGAAAGAAAAAGGTGCACTTGGACTGATTGTGAAAGACCGTGGTGTCCAAGCAATCTACGGACCAAAAGCAGATGTAATCAAATCTGATATTCAAGACTTGTTGGGAGCGTAATAAACGATGAATCTACTAACCCTTAACTGCCACTCTTGGCAGGAAGAGAACCAAATGGAAAAGATACAGCATATCGCGAGAGCCATTAAGGAACAAGCATACGATGTCATCGCTCTTCAAGAGGTTAGCCAAAGTATCGATGCCGAAGTGGTAACGGGTAATATTAAGCAAAACAACTTCGGCCTTGTTTTACAGCAGGAGCTTGAGAAGCTTGGAGTGTCAGACTACGAGTTAGTCTGGGACTTCGCCCATATGGGGTATGATACGTATGAGGAAGGCCTTGCAATTTTGACTCGCCATCCTATTAAAAAGACACATTCCTTCTTTGTATCTAAAAGTACGGACACGGACTTTTGGAAAACACGTAAAATTGTCGGTGTGACCGTTGAAGTGCAGGGGGAGGAGCTGTCCTTTTATACCTGTCACTTGGGTTGGTGGAGTGATGAAGAGGAACCTGCGAAGTATCAGATGGAACAGCTGCTTGAAAAAGTAAAGGGAACAGAACCATTCTTCCTGATGGGGGATTTTAATAATAGCGCCCATATTAAGGGTGAGGGTTATGAATATCTGACTTCTACAGCCGGTCTGCACGATACGTATTTACTGGCTTCTGAAAAGGATTCAGGAGTGACGGTGGAAGGTAAGATTGCTGGCTGGGATGAGAACAAACAGGATCTCCGGATTGATTTGATCCTAGCAAGCTCCCCTGCTTCGGTCACTTCTTCTAAAGTGGTCTTTAATGGGCAAAACAGAGAAGTTGTATCAGACCATTATGGGGTAGAAGTAACCGTGGAAATATAGTCGAGTTTTGACGTATTTACTGGGAAAATGTAAAAAGGTGAACGGCATTTAGGTGCTGTTCACCTTTTTTAATATGGTTATTTTGTAGCAGCAATGGCTTCTATTTCAGCTTGGATTTTCTTGGTCCACTCATCCACTACCCCGTAATCCATTGCCTTAACATAGATCTCTTCTAGGCTGCCATGCCAGCTCTTTGCTTCTGCCAATTTCCCAATGGCCTCCTGCATCGCTTCTGTATAACGTTCTTTTACAAGAGCAATTTCTTTTTCATATCGCTCGTCTGTTCCTGTACGAATCGTAATATCGTACATATCCACGATGGAATCTCCTTCGCGATCTGGGAAATATTCATGTGGGGCCGTGCTGTCAAAAATGGCGAATCCAAGCTCACGGCAGATAATCATATCAAGACTGTATGGATCAAACCCGCAATGATATACTTCCACGTCAAAGCCTTTTTCTTCGGAAGCTTTGGCGAGCTTTTTCAGCATGGTGGATTTCCCTGAACCAGGACGACCTTTTATAAAATAACGATGTGTCAGACCTTCTGTCAGGTTTGGCACGAAATCCTTTGCACCAGCAGGTGTTGCCGCACCGAGGAAGCGATGCCTGACATCTGCTTTTTTATTTAATGTCTTACCTTGGAACAATTGCTCCACGAGATCCTTTGTCAGCTTATTTGCTGCCTCAAAATTCATATTATGAATATAGTATCTTTCCCAATCGTCATGTATTTTCAGGGCTCTCGCGAAGGTTTGATAAGCAGTCTGGAAGGCTTCCTTCTTTTTGGTCGCTAAGTGTTGTATTTCTTCTTTCTGTTCCGCAAGCAACTTGGAGTCCCACGCCTCCCCTAAGTTAACGTATTCCTCCACCGCTCCAGGAGCTTTTGGTTCAATGACATGCGGCGCCGTTCCATCCACAATTCCAATGCCAAGCGCACGGATGACCATCCCGTCCACCGAGCTTGTGTCAGATGAACAATGAAGCAGTTCAATGTCATACCCTTTCTCGTTCCAGACTTTCCCGATCTTTTTGATAAGCGATGATTTCCCTGTCCCTGGTCCGCCTTTTAAAATAAAGATGCGATCCAATCCTTCTATGTTCGACTCGTATAGGCTATAAAATCCACGCGCTGTATTTCCACCAGCATAATAGTTTAAAATTTTCCCTGCCAAGATCTAACACCCTTTCAATGGTAGGTTATCTTACAATTGCGATTCCTTTTAGCCTATGCGGAAGGGGTTGTATGGGTGAAAGCCTAGCTGTGTTGGGCATATAAAAGAGCCGCACTCCTATCCATAGAGTGCGGCCCCGTTGATTATTTCAACTTCAATTTCGCCAATGCATCCGCAAGTGCGGTATTCACAGGCTCATCATTATTCTGTTTTTTCAAGTACTGATTCACATCACGCTTGGATGCCTTCTGGTTGGAATTGTTCTTGCGGCGTTCCTGGAAGGTACTCAACTTCTCGCGGTGTCCGCAAACACATGCGAACATTTGACCTTCCCCTTCCCCACGCAACTCCAGCTTCTTACGGCATTTTGGACAACGTGCATTTGTCACCTTGGAGACATTTTTACGATGACCACATTCTCTGTCCTGACATACGAGCATCTTTCCTTTTTTTCCGTTGACTTCAAGCATTGGCTTGTCGCAGTCCGGGCAACGTTTACCTGTAATGTTGTCATGCTTGAACTTTTGATCCGTATTTTTTATTTCATGAACAATCTGTTTGGCATAAGCCTTCATTTCATTGATGAAGACTGCTTTTTTCAGCTGTCCTTTTGCAATCATGCCAAGCTTCTGCTCCCATTCTCCGGTTAAGGCTGGGGATTTCAAATCCTCTGGTGCAAGGTTCAGCAGTTGCTTCCCTTTAGAGGTGATGTGCAGCCCTTTGCCGCGCTTCTCCATCAGGAAGCTGTTGAAGAGTTTCTCGATAATGTCCGCTCTTGTGGCAACCGTCCCGATCCCGCCTGTTTCACCTAGTGTTTTCACGAGCTTCTGGTCGGTTTGTTCCATGTACTTTGCAGGGTTCTCCATCGCGGAAAGCAATGTACCCTCGTTAAATGGTTCCGGTGGCTTTGTTTTTCCGGAAGTTAATTCGACCTTCCTAATCTGTAATGTGTCGCCTTTATTCAAGCTCGGCAACAGCTGGTCTGTAAGACTGTCGCTTCCATCTTCCTGTTCCTCCATGGAACTGAAGACTTCCTTCCAGCCTTGGGAGATGACCGTTTTTCCTTTTGCCACAAACTGTTCTGTTCCAATAGAAGCAGTGATGTTTGTCTGTTCATATAGGAAAGGCGGTAAAAGAACGGCCAAGAAACGTTTAACAATTAGGTCATAAATCTTGTATTCCTTGTCAGATAGCTTACTTAATAAGACAGTTTCCTCCGTAGGAATGATCGCATGGTGGTCCGTCACTTTTTCATTATTCACAAACGACTTGTTCGCTTTGATCGGTTTCGTGAGCAGCTTGGATGCAATCGGCTTGTAGGAATGCGCACGAATAGCTTCCACACGCTCTTTTAACGTATCCACCATATCAGTGGAAATGTACCTGGAATCCGTTCTTGGATACGTAACAATTTTATGTTGTTCGTATAGACGCTGCAAGATTGATAGCGTCTCTTTAGCAGAGTAGCCGAAGATGCGGTTGGCATCACGTTGTAATTCAGTCAGATCGTAAAGCGCAGGAGCGTAGCTTTTCTTTTCGGTCTTATTTATATCGGTCACCTTAGCATCCTGATTCTTTACTTTGCTGTGCAAGGTTTCCATCGCAGGCTTGTTGAAGTTTCTTCGTTCTTTCGTCTTAGCGTCCTGCCACACGAGCTGAAATCCCTTTTCTGTGATAGCCTTCATTCCGTAGTATTCTTTTGGAACAAAGCTTCTGATTTCTTCTTCCCGTTTTGCAATCATGGCAAGCGTAGGAGTCTGCACTCTTCCGCATGACAGCTGGGCATTGTGCTTAGTGGTAAGTGCTCGAGTCGCGTTCATCCCCACTACCCAGTCCGCTTCGGCGCGGGCAACGGCAGAATAGTAAAGGTTTTCGTATTCTTTTCCGTCACGTAGCTTTGCAAAGCCTTCCTTTATTGCACGGTCTGTGACAGAAGAAATCCATAAACGTTTCACAGGTTTTTGGATACGCGCTTTTTCGAGAATCCATCTAGCAACAAGCTCCCCTTCACGGCCCGCATCTGTAGCAATGACAATATCCTTTACATCTTTGCGGGTAAGTTGAGCTTTTACTGCGCTGTATTGTTTGCTTGTATTCTTAATGACGACAAGCTTCGTTTCGTTCGGCAGCATCGGCAAGTCTTCGAGCTTCCACGCTTTGAATTTAGCGTCGTATGCTTCTGGATCTGCGAGGGTGACGAGATGACCAAGAGCCCACGTGACGATGTACTTGTCCCCTTCGAAAAATCCGTTTCCTTTTTTCGTGCATTTTAATACTCTTGCTATATCTCTACCTACAGAGGGTTTCTCTGCAAGGACGACAGTTTTTGGCATAATAACAATCCTTTCAAGCTTCTTGTCTTCTAATCTTTACATATTGTGTGAGGGTAGTCAAAAGGAGAAGAGCGTTGTCAGGTAAGGCGTTGCCTGTTCCAATCTTTCTTTAGTAGTGAAAACGAATAATGGTCATAGTATTTGCCTTTATACAAATGTTTGTCCCGATATATCCCTTCATTTACGAAACCTAAACTTTCTAATGTATTTGAAGACTTTTTATTTTCCAAAGCGACATATGCATTTATCCTATTTAGTTTCATGTTACTAAAGCCACTCTCTATTGCTGCAGTCAATGCCTCTTTCATATAGCCGCATCCCCAAAACTCATGCCACAAATCATAACCTATTTCTGCTATATTATTGGTTCTGTCCCATAAATGAAAACCACAGGTCCCCATCTTTTCATTGCTGTCTTTTCGTTTAATAATCCATCTATTATACCCTTTTCCTTCTGGATCGTTATACCACTCTATTAATTCGATGGCATCCTCTTTTTTTGTAAATATATCTTCATCATATAAAAACTCACATATCTTTTCATTACTGAAATGTTTGAAGATAAAATCAGCATCCGTATCGTTTACATTTCGTAATTTTAGTCTGTCAGTCTCTAGTTCAGGAAAAAGCCTTTGTTCGCTCATAATAAACACCCTTTACATTGAATTGCTGTTATTTTTCGCTACAGTAGAGAAAAGTTAAAAAGGAATTTTAGGGCTAAAAAGATTGTGATTAAAAACGTTATTGACCCCAACAATACAAATATTAATCCTCGTTTACTATCGGCCTTCCACATATCCGCTCCGTCAATGATCCAACCTATACCCACTAACAAAAAGGCGATATATTTTAATTCGCTGATTTTAAGTACAAATCCTATAAAAAGGAGGTAATATCCAATATACGGTAGTATGTGGAATACTAATATTGGATTCCTTAATTCCTCTTTTAATTGCTCTTTTTCTTCGATTGTAGAGTTCTGATATTCTTTTCTGGCAAATATATAGCCTAACAAAAATGTTAGTAAAATCACCCCGATTTGAACGATAAGCATGTAACTCCCCACTTCTACGTTTAATAAACCACCTTATTCTCTTCAATTCTTTTCCGGTAGCTTCTCCAACGCGTCCACTGCGTCCTCTATCGTCCCAACTGGAATAAGCTCTATATCTAGACCTTCTTCGTTTATGGTCCTTCTCGCAATCGATTCATTGTTTTCCCAACCGTCATCCAACGGGACGATGAAGTAGTCGAATCCTGCATTGGCAGCTCCGATTACCTTTTGTTTTACGCCGCCGATCGGTCCAACTTCCCCTTCAATCGTGATTGTCCCCGTACCGGCAACGGCATTTCCTTTGAGTAGGGAATCTTCCATCATTTTATCTAGAAGTGTGAGCGTAATCATGAGTCCGGCACTTGGACCTCCCAGGTTCTCTATGTTCTGCCACTCAATGTTTTCGTCCTTTGATGTCTCGAATACTTCCTCGAAAAATACTCCAAGCATGGTGTTTCCGTAGTAATCTTTGTGCGGATATGTCGTAACATCGACCTCTATTTCCTTACCATCTCGTACTAACGACAACGCAAGCATGTCTCCTGGTTCTTTTTCTACAATTAGTTGATCTAATTGTTCATACGATTCCAGCTTTTCTCCGTCAATACCTACCAGAAGGTCTGTTACTTCCACATCATCTTTGTTATCCCAATCCGGCAAATAATACACGGGATAGAATCCTTGCAGCTCAAGCTTGGGTTCTTCCCCCAATATGCCGCGTGCTATATATTCCGCCTTGATTTTCGACTGTTCCATCATTAGTTTGTTTTGATAGTCGATGTCTTCTATCGCCATATCGAGTTCTTCTGATACAGAAGGAATAATCTCGACACCCTCTTCCACGAGTTTCGTGATTATCATAAATGGCCAAATGGTATTTTCTATGCTGGCCACATAGGTCATGCCCAAGTCCCCATCCAGCTCTGAGCCGCCTTCATATTGAACAAATTCATCTAAATTAATTGGGTCCCCCGCCAGGAGGATATCAAACCCAGTTGGTATAAATCCGCTTCCTATAATCATTAACAAAACTACTAAAACAATCCACGGTGCCCGTTTCTTCATCCGGTTCCCCCACCATCCTTATTTATCTATTTTTTATTTTATAGTAGATTGGTAGAATTTAGTATGGGAAATCGCAAGTGGAGGAAGAAACTTCTTTCATTTCCCACATAGCCATTCCTAGAAAATTTTAGTATGATGAAAAGTAGATATTTTTTTAGATAGGATGGATACAAACATGAGTTTATTGAGCATAGATGGGTTAAGCCATAGCTTTGGCGACCGTACATTATTTAAAGATGTTTCCCTGCGCCTTTTGGCAGGCGAGCATGTTGGCCTTGTAGGGGCAAATGGAGTCGGTAAATCGACGTTGATGAATATCATCACAGGAGAGATCGTATACGACACAGGACGCGTGGAGTGGACGCCTGGTGTGCATTACGGGTATTTGGACCAGCATACGATCTTGACGCCAGGAAGAACGATTAGAGACGTCCTGCGCGATGCATTCTTGCCTTTATATGAAAAAGAAAAAGAATTGAATGCCATCACCGACAAAATGGGAACGGCCACTCCTGAAGAGTTAGAAGAGTTGTTGGAGCAAATGGGGGAAATCCAGGATCATCTGGATGCAGGTGGATTTTACAACTTGGATATTAAGGTCGAGGAAGCTGCACGCGGTCTTGGTTTGGATGCAATCGGCCTTGAGCGTGACGTTGCTGCGCTAAGTGGCGGACAGCGTACCAAAGTTCTTTTAGCAAAGCTGTTACTTGAGCAGCCTCAAGTGTTATTACTGGATGAGCCGACGAACTATCTGGATGTGGAGCATATCCGTTGGTTGAGCTCGTACTTGAAAGAATATCCGCATGCATTCCTATTGATCTCGCATGATACCGAGTTCATGAATGGTGTGGTAGATGTTATTTTCCATCTTGAATTCTCCAAGATGACTCGCTACACAGCGTCTTATGAAAAGTTTCTGGAGCTTGCGGAAATTAACAAAAATCAGCATATTAATGCTTATGAAAAGCAAAAAGAATTCATTAAAAAGCAAGAAGACTTTATTGCAAAAAATAAAGCACGTTACTCTACGACGGGCCGTGCGAAAAGCCGTCAGAAACAGCTGGACCGCATGGATCGTATCGACCGACCAGAGACAGCTGCTAAGCCGACGTTTGAGTTTAAAGAATCCCGTGCAAGCAGCCGCTATGTAGTCGAAGCGAAGGACCTTGAGATTGGTTACGCAGAGCCATTATTACCGAAGCTTACGATGGAAATCGAGCGCGGAGATAAGATTGCGATTGTCGGGTGCAACGGTGTCGGGAAGTCTACTTTGCTGAAGACAATCTTGGGTAAAATAGATCCTCTTGGCGGTTCTGTGATTCGCGGTGATTTCTTGTTCCCTTCTTACTTTGAACAGGAAGTTAAAGCGAAGGATATCACGCCGATCGATGATGTTTGGAACGAGTTCCCTTCCCTTGATCAGCACCAGGTTCGTGCAATCTTGGCGCGTTGCGGCTTGAAGAACGAGCACATCTCCCGCCCGTTAAGTCAGCTGAGCGGTGGAGAGCAGGCCAAGGTGCGTTTATGTAAGTTAATGATGCATGAGAGCAACTGGCTGCTGTTTGACGAGCCGACAAACCACTTGGATGTGGTAGCGAAAGAGGAATTAAAGCGTGCTATAAAAGCTTATAAGGGTACCATTCTCCTTGTATGCCACGAACCTAGCTTCTATGAGGACTGGGTGACGAAGGTTTGGAACGTGGAAGAGTGGGCCGAGCAGAAGCAGTAAGAGATATGATTAAGAGCAGCATGGGGGAGGGTGATCCCCGTGCTGCTTTTTTGTTGTTTTGAGGAAGTTGAGGGCTGGGGGGCGGCTGCTCTGTTACCGTTTTGCTGGTTCCAGCGGCATTTCGGGCGGAGAGAACGCCCCTCTCCTACCGTTTTGCTGGTTGCGACGGCGCTTCGGGTGGAGAGACGGGTTCTATTAGACAAAACCAACAACCTTCCAAGCTCTTCGGGCGATTAGAACCCTTCTATTAGACAAAACCAACAACCTCCACAGCTCTTCGGGCGATTGGAGCGCTTCTATTAGACAAATCCAACAACTTCCCAAGCTCTTCGGGCGATTGGAGCGCTTCTATTAGACAAAACCAACAACTTCCCTAACTCTTCGGGCGATTAGATCCCTCCTATTAGACAAATCACACCCTTCCAAAGTAATTAAGTCTAATAGAGCTCTACTAAAAGATCCCCACCCCGTTGCTACCTGTCGAATATCACTCTCCCCACCAAACAAAAAAAGACCGCCCCAAAAGGCAGCCACAACACATGCCCTCCAGAACAGCCCCAAAACTCCCCACTACAGCGGTTTCGGATCGTAACTCGACCCCGTCCAGTCCGTTAATTCACAAATCGCTTCCCAAAGCTGAGGATAAAATTCAAACTTAGCTCCTCGCTCCAACGCTTGAGCAGGTATTCCCTTCAAACTCTTCGTATTCAAACCAATCATCCTGCGCACAAGCTGGATGTGGTGCTTGCGGAACGTTTGGAAGTTTTCATCAAAAGCAATCAATTCTTGCATGAGCAAGTACAGCTCATAATTGTCACCTGCCGCCTTGTGAAGCATGAACGGTGTCAGTTGCTTGTCGTTCAACAGTTGTTCAAACGGCCCCCACAACGTCGGTCCAAGCCTTAAAATTTCGTTGAAGCCAGGTGAATCCTGGCCGCTTCCACGTCCAAGTGCGAGTCTGATAGTATGGTAATCTCTTGGACTGATCACTTTTACCATATCAAACACTGGCGGCAGATGCTTTAAGTGCATGTTCACCCTTTGAAGTTGTTGTGTTGCCTGCAAGACTTCCCCGTGCTGCATATTTGCATCCGCTAAGTGAATGTACTGGATGATCAGCTTGAAATGCAGCTCAGCGATTTGGTGAATCATCTGAAACGTGAGTTCGTCATTACAAGAGAGTTCCCCGTCCCCCTTTTGTAAGCTCAATAACTCTTCCGTACGAATATACTTTTCATAATCTGTCACTTTTCTCTCTTCCATTTCTTCTCCTCCAAATACCGGATAAATGGAATGTCGCTAGCAACTAATGTCTTCTATCTTCCATTCACACGTTTATGTAAACCCTTACATTCATGTTACGCACTCGGACAAATAACTGTCAAGCTCCAAGTCAACTTTCCAGCAAGCTTTTATGAATCCAGATGGCCGCTTGTATGCCGTCCCCCATCGCAATAGCAGCTTGTTCGGAGTGAACGGTAATGTCACCCGCAGCCCATACATTCTCCACAGAGGTCATTTTTGTCCGGGGGTCCACAAGGATATGTTTATTGGCTTCCAATTCCACACCCAATTGTAAAGCAAGATCGGTATTCGGTTTATTGCCACCAAAGGCTAAGAACGCAAAACAACAATCAATGCGTTCTCCATTATCAAGCGTTACTCCTTTTAAAGCTGAACAATCCGTATGTATTTCCGAAATCTCATTAGAAACAAGCGTAATCCCTTTTCCAACTAACTTTTCCACTAAGTCAGCATCAATTTCCCCTTTTCCTTGGTTGATAAAAGTAAGCTCCTCTGTCCAATATGTCAGGGTTAACGCCATCGAAGCACCTGCATTGCCTGACCCGATTACAAGGGCTGGCTTATCTAAAATTTCATATCCATCACAATCTGGGCAAACGAATATACTTTTTCCAAGACACGGCAACAAACCTTTAAAAGGCGGAATATTATCCTTGATACCTGTAGCTAGCAAAAGCTTTCTGCCATAAAACTCATGAGATTCAGCCGTCGTTACGCAAAACTTTCCGTCCAACCCTTTCACCGTCTCCACACGCTGCTCCTCAAACTCCACACCAAATCTAAGCGCATGCTCTTTCCCAAGACTCCGAAGCTTTTCCCCACTCACTCCATCCGGCCACCCCAGAAGATTGTGATAGCAATGACACATACTTGAACGACCTTTTCCGTCATCCAAAACGAGCACCTTATGTTGATACCTTCCAAGCTGGATGGCAGCCTGAAGACCTGCAATGCCTCCCCCGATAATGATACAATCATAAACCACAGAAAACTCCCCATTCTTTCATCAGATGCTTACTAGTATTTGAAGTTTTCGGCGTATTATCAAACAAGTTATGTAAGCAAAATAAAAAAATTTTAAAGAGCATGTTTCATTTTCAGTGAGCCGGGTATTTTTATTACATAACCAAGGAGGCGATAGAAAATGAAACCCACTTATAAAGAGTTTCAAAATGACGAACAAGTAGTAGGAGCAGTACAAGAGCTAAAAACTAGAGGTGTTCATGATGATGACATTTATGTCATTACTCACGACGATGACCGTACTAAACGTGTAGCTGATAACGCTGATGCTAATACTGTTGGCGCCGGTGAAGTTGGTTTAGATACTTACGTGAAAAACATCTTCCGCAGCAAAGGTGACGAGCTTCGCGCTCAATTCCAGGAGTTAGGATTCACAGCTCCAGAAGCGGAACAGTTAGAAGAAAAGCTTGATCACGGTAAAGTGATCCTAGTGGTAAAAGATACAACTGCAAGCACGACGTTATAAGACTTGAACGAAGTTTGACTCCCCCCCCTTAAAATATAGAGAAGCGGATGGCCCTAGGTCGTCCGCTTCTTCGTTTTTTCTTTTTTTCTTTTTCATGTTACACTCTATATAAGCAATCTCTCAAAAAGGCGTACGACCAATTAGGAGGGAATTATATGACAAACAAAATGACAAGCATAAAAATTCAGCATGAGAAAAAGCACTTACACCTCACACCTGCAAACCTTTATATGTATCAAGGATTTCAAGTCATAGAAGCTTTTCATCAAGAGCACGCAGAATGTTAT
Source organism: Sutcliffiella horikoshii (assembly GCF_019931755.1). Lineage (NCBI taxonomy): Bacteria > Bacillati > Bacillota > Bacilli > Caryophanales > Bacillaceae > Sutcliffiella > Sutcliffiella horikoshii. Next base: position 4,168,374 of record NZ_CP082918.1, read on the forward strand.
TATTTATTTTTCTACAAAGCATCTTACCTCACCGGAAAATCCACATTAAAAATCAAACGTAAATCTCAGCTAAGCACCATTCTTCAAAAAGGTATTCGCTTCTCACCCAAACATCCGCTATTAGCCTTTCTACTCAATCATAATCGAATTCACACATTCCCTAGCCTGACTCCGCTGTGGGAAAAAATACAGAAAAGATACTCGCCGCTTGAAGCTTCCAACATTCTTACCATCTTCGATAACTATATGAAAAAAGAGAAAATCACCAAAGTGATGAAAGAGTTTGCGCTGCAATACCGCAGGGAAGGTCAACTCCTGCACACCTACCAACTTCTGCGACTAATAATCGACATTTACCCAGCCAACAAATGGGCACAGGAAATGTCCAAAAACCTTCAATATCAGTCCTATCAATCACTCTATACATCCCATCCATCCTCCTTGCTTTCCAAGGATCCGCTATATGTAGAGAAATACTGCTACCACCATTTAAAACAAGACGGTTCCACCGCCCTCCTGCTGCAACTCTTGCAAAAAGAAGGCCGGAAAATGGAACAACTCTGCCTATATACACACTTACTTGTCACCAACTCAAACGATGACCACACCTACTATGATCAAATGATAGCCAACTTACCGGTTGATTTCACAGACGATGATAAGGTGAACCTCCTCAGCTATATTTTAAGGAAGCGCACCACTCATCATGAAGGGTTGTATCAGGATTTGCTGGGTTTATTGAAAAAATCCAGTCGGTATGAAGACCTTTTGATCCTTCTTACTAAAAATAAAGCCCTCATCACCGAAAAAGACCTGCCATACGTGCATGAAGCATTGCTGCATATAAACTGGGTGGAGAATTCCGGGTGGCTCAGCGATCTCACCTTCCATTTTGATGAGGACATATCACCCAAACAAGTTCAGACTCTCTTTCAATCCTTTGTGCCAAATCTGCTTCAGTTAAAAGGGCTTGATTATACGGAGCAGTGGATCTCTCCTTATAGCTCCAGGTATCCAGGCATCCCAATCCTGATGAAGGTCAAGAAGATGGCTGCCCTGAAGGACGATCCGGACCAAATGTATGCACTCGGCGAACTATATTATGAGTTTAAACAGTTGTCAGAAGCGGTGGAGTGCTTTAACTGGGAGCTTGAGCTAGATCCGTCCAATACTCGTTCTATTAAATGGCTGTCGAAGCTCTATCTGGAGATGGGCATGGTGGAGGAATCTAAGTCGTATCAGTATATGTTGAGGGATGGTAGTTGAATAGTAATAGGGTCTGTCTGCTGATACAGGCAGACAGACCCTTTAATTTTAGGAAGTAAGTTCTCCCAATTCGTTAGGCAACGAGATGGTGATGGTGGTTCCTTTTCCTTTTTCGCTTTCTACAAAGACATTTCCTCCGTGTGCCAAGACTAGCTGGTGGGCGATGGCCATGCCAAGTCCGGTACCGTTTGATTTATCGGTTGTGCTGCCGCCTCTGTAGTAACGGTCAAACAATTTACTCTGTGTTTCATCATCCATCCCCACTCCGTTATCCTTTATGGTGATGAAGGTGTGGTCAGGGTTTCGTGAGGCACTCAGCGTAATATCCGTTCCTTTTGGGTTGTGCTTTTGTGCATTTGCAAGCAGGTTGGTGAGAATGCGGGTGAACCATTTGGAATCAACCGCCACACGAATTTCCTGTTCCACGTTTTCCATGAGTATTGTCGAATCTGTGTTGTTCAGTGACTTGATGACGTCCTTCATGAGAGGAACAATGTCCTGTATGCTCTTTTCAATAGGCAATGCATTATTTTTCAAACGGTAAGTAAGGTTTAAATCCTCAATTAAGTCGCTCATATAGGAGGCTTTTTCTGTCACGGTGCTACCCATCGCCTGTATTTCTTCTTCTGTCCATTTGTATGACCCTGTTTCCAGTATTTTTGCATAGCCGTAGATGGAGCTTAAGGGAGTTTTCAGGTCATGGCTTAAGCCTGTTATCCACTCTTCCCTTGTTTGATCGACCCGTTTTTGGTATTGTTCGTTCTTTTCTAGTGTGTTGGCAAGTTTACGAATGGAAAAAAGGATGTCGCGGAAAATCCGGAAGCGTTTGTGAAGTTTTCCGTTCTTTTTCCGGAATGGGATTTTCCCCTTTTTGTTCCTTGGTACCGATAAGTCACCCTTAGACATTCTCTTGATCCAGTTCATCATGTAAAGCAAAGGTACCCCAAACGTCCTGCCGTACCAAATAGAGAGCGCGATGATGATCACAAGAAGCACTACTATTACTAGTAGAAAGCTTTTGACCAAAGAGGCACCTACCAGACCGTCCAGGACGTCATCTGGGGCATAATAGGCATTTTCCATCCCAACAACATATACCTTGTCCCCTTCTGGTAAGGTGGAGATGTCGTATGTGTAGTTCCATGGGCTTTCCTTAATGGAAAGGAAGTCCCTGGCTGTAAGTGTAAGATCTTCCGGGGCATTCCATTGCTCGGTTTTTTCCCCATTGGAATCATATACTTGTAACCATGCCTCTTGGTTCTCAAGGAACTTTCTACCTTCCTCTGTAATAGCTGATAAATTGCCTAGTTTTTGCAGCTCAGCAAGTATTCCTTCGCTCAGGTTCTTCTCCCCATATAATACGACAAGGTCACTCTCATCCTTATGTATCCTCCAGTAAGAGGTCCGGTAACCGGGAACGTCAAAATCGGCAAGCTCTTGAAAGGTGTATGCCTCCTTTAAATCTGCAGGAGCATTTACTTCTTTGACTACAACTCCATTTCTATTTATCAATTGAAGCCAACCGTCATTTTGGTGGACAGCTGTTTTGACGGCCTCACTGATATGAATTTCCTCTTCTGACTTTACATCCATTTCAACCTCAAGAAAATATGCGTCCGCCCTTGAAAAGCTTGCTTTCATTTCCGACTCTGTTAAGTGAAAAGCGAAGAATAATAAGGCAGAGGTTAAAGCGATAATGATGATCACCAAGAGGACAAATAATTGTTTAACAAAATGAAAAGCCAGCTTTTTGCTAACATTCATCTTTGAACACCTGCAGCAGGTACGAGTTTATACCCGATCCCTCTAACCGTTTTAATATATTCAGGTTTGCTTGGGTTTTCTTCAATCTTTTCTCTAAGCTTGCGGATATGGACCATGACAGTGTTTTCATCCACTAGGATATTGTCTCCCCAAACGTGGTAATAGAGCTGTTCTTTCGTGAAAATTCTATTTGGATTTTTACAGAAGAATACTAACAAATGATAAAGCTGACCGCTTAAAACGACGCTTTCTCCAAGCACTCTAAGTTCCGCAGATTGGAGGTTTAGCTTGAATCTGCCAAATTCAAGGACGTCCTCTTCTTTGGTTGGAGCGCTCTTCAAATACCGATTTAGTTGTACCTTTATTCTTGCTACTACTTCTAACGGGTTGAATGGCTTAGTGATATAGTCGTCACCACCGTGTGCAAAGCCCGTCAATTTATCAAGATCTGAGGTTTTGGCTGATAGGAAAAAGATTGGGGCTTCTGTTGTTTTCCTGATTGCCTGGCAAATCTCATAACCAGTCATATCAGGGAGCATGATGTCGAGCAAAATCAAGTCATAAGAGTGATGCTTCAGCTTATGTAAGGCCATTTCCCCCGTACTGCATGTATCTACGTGTTGAAATCCCTCTTTCGTTAACACTAATTTCATCATATCTATAATGGATTGTTCATCATCGACCATTAATATCCTTGCGTGTTCCATTTGTGAACTCCTTTTTTAAGGTAATGTTAAGGTTCCCTTAATTTTCTAATAAACTACCATTATTATACTAAACTATGAAGGGAGCGAGATGAAATGTGGGCAATTTGTTTGAATGAATTTAAAGGGCATTTTAAGAGTTTCAAGTCGATTGTTGTGATTGCGATTATTTTTGGTGTTACGTATTTAACTGCTGATTTGATGAGCAACCTGATGGCAAGCTTTCCAGAAGAGGCAGCAGAGTTGGGGACAGATGGATATGCTACAGGTATTGTTATCTTAATCTTTGTGCTTGGTTTTTTCTTTATTACCGGTCTTTCTCATGACATCGTCAACAGGGAAGTCAGCGAGAGAACGATGCGGTTTTTAGTGACAAAGACTACTAGATTGAATGTAATGATGGGTAAATACTTAGGAGTTTGGTTCTTTTGGCTTTTCTGTATGGTTGTCTGTTTTCTGTTAATCACCATTAAATCAAAGGACTTTTTATGGCTCGGTTTATTAGATACCATGCTGTTTCTTTCTGTAGCTTTGGCGTTAAATCTTGTGTTTTCCATTGTCATACCAAAGCCCGGCGTTACAATGTTTGTGGGGATTACTTTTGCTTTAGTGTTTCCGGCTTTAAGCTTTTGGGCAATATTTTCAGGGAAGCTGTACATTACGTGGTTTAAATTCCTCACTCCGTATTACTACTCTTCTCTGGCAGACTATTACATCTTGATAAATGGACTCTATGCGTTCTTATTGCTATTACTTGCTTATTGGTTGTTTAAGAGGAGGGACTTTTGATGAGTGTGATCGAGGCTGGACATTTAACGAAAGCTTTTGGAGGAAAAACGGTTGTAAATAAGGTGGACCTTACCGTTGCAAAAGGAGAGATATATGGGTTTCTTGGTCGGAACGGGGCCGGAAAGTCGACTTTTATCAATATGATTACGGGGATCATCCTTCCCACTTCCGGTACGTTTAAGTTGTTGGGGGAATCTGACCTTCAGAAGGTGCAGAACCGAATTGGAGTCCTTCCCGATTATTCACAGTTCTACGATAGCATGTCTGCTATTGATCATATTAAATTTTTCAGCAAAATAAATGGGTGCAAATTGTCTACCACAGAAGCAAATGCTGTCTTGGATAGGGTTGGTTTGTTGGAGCATGCCAAAAAGAAGGTGGGAAAATTTTCGTTTGGGATGAAAAAGAAGTTAGGGATTGCGCAGGCGATCGCTCATAATCCCGAGCTGATTTTCCTTGATGAACCCACATCAGGTATTGATGCTGAATCCGGGTTGAGCATTCAGCAGCTGATTAGAGACTTGCAGTCAGAAGGTAAGACCATTTTCATGACCTCTCATAACTTGAACGAAGTGGAGAAAATTTGTACGCGGATTGCGATTATGAAAGACGGTACCATCATTAACGAAGGAACACTGGAAGAATTGCGTGCACATTATTCGTCTACCATCGAGGTGAAAATAACACATTCTGCCCTAAAGAACCCAAATAGTGTTGGCCAGATGTTAAAGCGCTTTGCCACACAGATTTCTGCCCAAGAGCAATATACGTCTTTTACGGTAGATTCAGAAGGTAAGATAGCAACTATTGTTAGGGCATTTACGAAAGAAAATATTGATGTTTATAGAATAAATGTGGAAGAGCCTTCCCTTGAAGAAATTTTCTTGGAGGAATCCAGTACGAAGATAAAAGGAGCCAGCTAAGATGCTGACTCCTTTTCCTTATCCTATTCTTTTTATAAACAATACCTTCAGATAGTTCCCTTCCTTGAACTCCTTGATGGTTGCGAAGTCACTTGGCAAGGAGAACTCCTCTACGATTTTGTATTTTACTTTGTTTTCTTTAAACGCCTGGTCGACAAAGCCTTTGAACTTGTCCATGCCGAATGTAGCGGCATTGGTGGAGGCGACAATCAGACCGTTCTTTTCGGTAATGGCAATGGCATCAGATACTAGGCTTGTGTAGTCTTTCTCTGCTCGGAATGTCACCTTTTTAGAACGCGCAAAGCTTGGTGGATCCATGATGACGACATCGAATTTCAGGTTTTTCTTTTTCGCATATTTGAAGTAATGGAATACCTCTTCTACGAGAATCGATTGTGTTTTTTCGTCGATGTTATTTACGTTGAATTGCTCGGTTGTTTTTGGCAGACTGCGTTTGGCCAAGTCTACGCTTGTCGTTTTGACGGCACCGCCTAATGCTGCATAAACAGAGAATGCTCCTGTATAGGAAAATGTGTTAAGTACGGTTTTCCCTTTGGCGTATTTATCTCGGATCGTTTTTCTTACTTCTCGTTGATCAAGGAATACCCCTACCATCGCGCCATCATTTAAATGTACGGCAAAATTGACGCCGTTTTCTTTGATGATAAGGGGGGATGGTGCGCGTTCTCCTTTTACAAAATCATCGTCCTCTACATACTGACCGTCCGTGTTGAAGCGTTTCTTTTCGTAAATTCCTTTGTATTCGATAACCCCTTCAATGGCTTCAAGAATTTCCTCACTGAAGGAGTAGATTCCTTTGCTGTACCAGTTGATTACAAGGTAGCCGTCAAAGTATTCGATGGTAAAGCCGCCAATTCCGTCGCCTTCTCCGTTAAAAAGGCGGAATGCAGTGGTGTCTTCTGCTTTCATAAGGGCGGAACGTTTGTTTATGGCTTTTTGAAGGGCACGTTTGAAGAAAGGGATGTCCATTTCTTCGTTGGGATCTTTACTGACAATCCAGCCGTATCCTTTGTTTTGGTTACCGTAGTAGCCTTTGCCGAGGAAGTTGTTCTGTTCGTCTACCAGCTTTACGAGTGTGCCCTCTTCTTTTAGGTCATTGCCGTTAAGGAGGGATTGTTTAGAGATAAGCGGATAGCCATTTTTATAGGGTTTGGCGAATTTATTTTTCACTTTAAGTGTTAGTTGCTGTCGCATGCTTTCATCCAATCTTTTTGGGTTTTTATTGTGGTTGTATTATAACGCAAATGAGGAGAAAAGCCGAATTTGGGTAAAATAGAGACGAAATAGATAATAAGAACTATCTTGCTCATATGGGCTGGATAATTGTTGAAACTACTAATCTATTATTTTATAATTATGCATATTAATTAATAATTATAAATATGGAGGCAGTAAGATGAAGAAGATACTATTAGTAACTACATTAATATGGATGGTGGCAGTGTCAGCGGTTTCCGCGGCCAATGGAGCTTCTTTGGTACATAACACAGGATCACTTTCCTACAAGCATACACAATACTTGTCTGAAACAATTGGAGCCCGTGTAGCTGCTTCAGATGAAGAAGCCGAGGCAAGGGCTTATATAAAAGGCCAATTCGAAAAGATGGGGTATGAAACGAATGTACAGGATTTTTCTTATACACGCAGAGGAGCATCGTACGATTCTGCCAATGTCGTGGCATTTAAACCAGGTAAAAGCGAGAAAGTATTAGTAGTTGGAGCTCACTATGACTCAGTGGAAGCAGGGAAAGGTTCGGATGATAATGCTTCTGGTGTTGCGGTGATGCTTGAGGCGGCTGAAGTGCTGAAAAAGATCCCAACACCATACAGTATCGTGTTTGTGGCATTTGGAGCGGAGGAAGTCGGTCTGCAAGGGTCGAACTACTTTGTGAGTCAGATGAGTGCGGAAGATATAGAGAATACCGTCGGAGTGATTAACTTGGACAGCTTGGCAGTTGGGGATTATATGTATGTACATGGAAGTCTTGGCAAGGAAGGATTCTTGCGTGATCAGGCCCTTGCGATTGCTGATAAGAAGAAATTGGACCTTCGTATTAACAGAGGATTAAATCCTGATTACCCTGCTGGAACAACCGGGGATTGGAGCGACCATGCACCTTTTAAAGAAGCAGGAATCCCATATGCTTATTTTGAATCAACAAACTGGGAGATTGGGGACTTGGATGGATATGAGCAAACGGAAGAGTATGGCGGAATTTGGCATACTGAGAACGACACATTGGAGTTTATCCAACAGGCTTATCCTGGTAGATTGGAAGAGAGATTATACACATACTCCACTGTCCTGATTGACTTGTTGAAGTTCACGGGTAAAACGAGTACAGCGAAAAAATAAGTTGAAATTGATGCTTCCCTGATGGTTAATTGATGCCATTAGGGGAGTATTTTTATGCGTTTAGATTAGATCTTTGCTAACTTAATAGATTTTTGCTCCCAAAATTGTTTAGTAAGTTTATTTGTTCATTTTCCTCCATATCATTGATGCAATCAGTAGTATAGCACCAACTGAAGCACCAATAATTTGGTCTAATAGAAGTTCACCCGTTCTGAAATAACGGATAGTAAAAGTTCCTCCAAAAATAGCTATAATAGCAATTGCTAATTGAATAAGATATGAGTTAATATTCATCGAATACCTCCAATCTATAGGACCGTCTTAGCACTTCATTATTGAATGTGTCGTATATCTTTTATACGTACTAGAAGTAGGAAGGTTTCAATATTAGACTAAATAGCCTTTGTCACTGAGGTTTTCATCTCGTCGGCGATGAGGACCTCTCTGCTTATTTTTTCTTGCCACTGAGGTCTTCATAACGACTATGAGAACCTCTCTTCTCCTTTTTCATCGTCACTGAGGTCTTCATAACGGCGATGAGAACCTCTCTTCCCCTTTTTCGTTGCCACTGAGGTCTTCATAACGGCGATGAGAACTTCTATTCTCCTTTTTCGTTGCCACTGAGGTCTTCATAATGAGCAGGAGGACCTCAATAATTCCTTTGGCTTAAACGACAAAAAAGCAGGTCTAATTAGTATGCGAATTAGACCTGCTTTTTTAAATGTTTTCTGTTATTGCCTCTCACGATTAGGCTTGGTTAGTTGAATAGGTTAGCGTGAATTTTGGTAAGAGCGGGTAGGGTCAGGCACCTGCATTGGTTTGCTGTGATTCTTTGGTTGTTTGTTTTAGGTGCCAGACCCTTTTTTTTCACTTTAGTTGCTGTAACCAAGCTTTAGAGTTAATCTCTTTTATCCTTTATTTTTTTAATACGTTGGCAACATTTCGTTTTCTTCGCATGCTTTGACCATGAATTCGTATTGGAGTAGGCGTGCTTCGAATAGTTTCAGTGGGTCGTAGTAGCGTTCTGGGCTTGCTTTCATTTGTTCTAGTTTTTTGTTGGCGTTGTGGATGGCGTGTTCTGTGTCTTCCACTGTTTTGTTCAGTTCTGTGAATGGTGCTTCGTAGAACATGTTGATATCGGCTTTTAGGGCCTTTTCAAACAGGTCGAATTCTAGGAAGAACTTATCCACGACGGACTGTGCCACATCTGTGAAGCGTTCGTTTTCAATGTATTTCTTATATTGAGTGAACAGCAGTTGGTTGCTTTGCTGCAAGGATCCGAACAGGCGTCCTGCACCTTTTAGCAAGTATTGAGTGGTGTTCGGGCGGTTGAGGATGTTTTCCTTTTCCACTTCCACTCTGCTTAAAATTCTGTTAATGTCACGACGCCAGTCTTCCATGACCTTAAAGTCACAGTTCAGGTGCATTTTCTCTTCTTTGTAAAGACCGTTGAAAGTTCCACTCATTTCTTGCAAGTACTCTTGGCTGTCAATCAGTTCACGGTTGGATGTGTCCAGCCATAGTTGAAGCTCCTGGCGCAAACGAGGCAACAGGTCGGAATGCATATAAGTCCTGAGTGTCTCATTCATGCGCTCATTCAGCTCGAGATGCAATGTTTTAAAGTTGCTGTCTTCCTTCACATAGCTAGAGCACTCTCTAAGCAGACGAGGAATCGTTTTTGTTGCTTCTCGTTTCATTTCGATCGTCACAGCACGGTAATTTTCTGTGATACTGCGAATCTTTTCTGATTCCGCATCATGCAGGTGATTAATGAAACCACTAAGTCTGCTTAGAATATCTTCATTGAATTCTACCGTGTTGGTCAGGTTATCTTCCATCGCAATGCGGCTGTCCAGCAATTCGGTTAAGGTAGAACGAATCAGTTGCAACAGCTTGGTAGCACGGCGTTCTTCCACTGCTTTTGCACGCAGCTTGAAATTGGCTTCCATGAAGGTTGCCAACCCTTGGTGCTGCTTGCTTGCAGAACGGAGGGAAGAGTAAGGGAATACTCTCGCATCCGGGAAGAATTCGTTAATGCGGTGTTTTGCTTCTTCCACAATCTGCGCTGCTTCTGCTTCGTGGAAGGCAGTATCCATTTTATTGATGACAAAGTGTACCGGCACTTCCGGCGCGCGCTCTTTTATTTTCACCAATACTTTCAGTTCATCTTCTGTAAAAGGTGTTTGCGCATCTAAAATGTATAACAGTCCGTCTGATAACGGGATATATTTCATCGTTTCGTTGTTTTCAATCGCGTCTACGCTGAATTCCGGTGTGCTGATCAGGGAGTACTCCTCGTCTTCAAGGAACTGAGATGGCCATTTAAGATCGATTAACGACTCAGATTTATGCTCACTTATGTCCCCTAACGCAGAAGTGCCCGTAGTGGAAATCTCATTCATCTCCGCAATATCACCGTCAGAAGAGACAAATACCGGAACCGTTTCATCTCCAAGAAGCTTTTCACCAATAATGGAATTGATGAAGGAAGTCTTCCCATTTTGAACGGTACCTGTCACAACTAAATTCTTTCGGTTTAGGTTGCTAAGATGCGAGAATAGCCATTTCTTTTGATGTGCCACTTCAAGATGGTTGTCCTTCGCCCAATTGATTAGTGTTTTGAACAACTCGACCGTATAACTTAACTGGATGCTGTCATGCTCATAGTGGAAAATTCTGTTTTCTGCATCCGCTAACACATGTGCAGGTAATGCTGTTGGGAATACTTCATTCCAGGACATAACCGCTGCTGAAGCAAACAGGGATTTAGATCTGTTGGATACCTTCAGCCAGTTTCCAAGTAGATCCGGTACAATGCCTTGCAGTTCTTTGATCAAGTATTCTCCCTCGATAAGAGATAAATAGGTTCGTTGGTGCAACTCCTCTACTTTTGTCCAAGAGGCCTCCGAATCTCTGTCCAAAGCCATGAATAGATGGTTTGCCGTCTTCACCCAATCTAAATACATTGGATGATTTTCGTAACTGTTCCATAACGTTGCTGTGATTTCTTCAAATTTCCGTTGATTAATCTCGAGCAATTTTAACAGAACTTCTTGAAAATAATCAGGAGTGAATTCTCTTGTATAACCAGCTTCTATATAATTTTTCAAGCAATCGTACCATGCTTCTGAACCGGTTCTCATTGCCTCATTTACAGCCAACTCCACCGCATGTTGACTGTCTTCTTGCTCTTCATAAAAAGTTCGGGCAGTTTGTGTGACATGCGGATAATCCGGATCGATCGCAATTGCTTTTTTAATATTTTTATAGGCATTCTCCAATTTTTCACGTTGAATATATAATGTGAATAGCTGAAGGGCCACTTCTATTTTTAGCGTTTTATTATCTGTATTAATTTTAGCGTAAATATCTTCCGCCTCTACTAACATTCCTAAATCATAGTAAGCATCTGCAATGTTTTTCTTCGCCCAGGGTTCCAATTCATTGTGAACATTCTCCCATTTGTAAATGGCGCTCTCGTAATCTTTGCTATGAAAATATACTTCTCCTTGCGCAAACCGAATAAACGAAAGATCTGACACCTCGTTGTTCTGCTCTGCCAGGAAGGCTTCTCCAAGCACTTGTACAGGATGCTTCGTCTCCACATCCAGCATAAATGTTTCAAAATACGTCTTGCTGATAAATTTGTTTTCCTGTGTCATTTTACCCTCCACCAATCATTTCACATTATTTTCGTAATTAAAATGATCTAGTAACTTCGTCTCTTGCTTCTAAAGTAGTTATTCTGCTATATAGTTCGAATGTCTTTTGGATTTTAGGACCATTCTATTCTATACCCTTTTTACCGAAGCTATAACTAATTTGCTAACAAATATTGACCTCATACTACCATATTTCCCGGGAATAGAAAAAGAGCCTAAATGGTTAGGCCCTTCCTACTTTTGACGCTCTTTTTTTATTTCATTTTCGATATAAACCCACATGATAATATAGGCAGAAAACAGTAAGAGTAAAAATACTGGTACAGACAATACATCCCGTATGACCACTTATCAAACACCTCTTATTACTTGAGACTTTCCCATGGAACAGGGAACATGAATACAAATAGTATTCCCAAAACGATGGAAACTAATAGGGCCCTTACAGGATTTTTATCATGCATTCTTAAAATGACAAATAGAACTAAGTTCAAAATGAAGTTATACCAATTGTTCCACCCATTATCGTACACATACATTCCTTTTAAAGAAAACAACCACTCTAATGCTGTATAGAAGACAACCCATACCGCTAAGTAAATGAATTGATTGCGCCTTTGCCTAGGGAAACGCTGTAAGAAGATGAATAGGCCAGCAGGTACGATGATGAATGTAAAAGCAAGATTAATAATCGTATGGTTCAACCATTCCAATGTAATCCCCCTGAAAGCCCATAATGTATGGTTAAAATAGATCATATTATGTGTCATATTAATAGCAATAAAAAATAACACAGTAGGGTAGTGTTTTCTCCAGTTGGCCCAATCAATGAACCGGTACGCAAATAAAACCCAAACAACTATAACCAATAATAAATACATAGACTCCTGCTCCCGTCTCTAGCTTTTTATTATCAGTTATGGTCATTTTAGAGAGAATCTATTCTTTTTAAAGGAAAAAACATAGATAAAAAGGCCGCTAATTTCATAGCGGCCTTTTGGATCAATCACTTATTCATATGTGAGAGAAAATCTCCCAATATCTTATCGACATCTTCCACATCCAATTCTTCCTCTTCTTCTGTGGATGCCTGCTCTTGTAAAGCTGTATCCCAGTCAAAAGAGTCTAAATCGTCATCATTCAAGTTGTCTTTATCATTCATTTTCTCGTCCACTCTTTGTTCAGGACGGTACTGGGTTTCTTCTTGCAAGTACAAAGCTTGCTCAATATCCGTGGAATTGCTGTTCATAGCAGCCAGAATACTTGTTGCCCGAACAGGATCTGAAAGCAATTGATAGACGATATTGCCGAGCAATGCTTCTGAATGCTGATGCTTCAACCAATCTCTTTGTGTTTTAGATAAAGATTTTGGAAGAGGGATAGAGATGGTCTCTTTCTCCCGCGCATGTGAACTTGTCACACCTTGCAGAACAAATTCCGCTATTTTACTAGAGAAATTCCTTCTTTCCGTCTCTTTAAGACGCTGTAAATGCTTAATTAGATGGTCAGGCGTATCAGAAGGGATACGGAACGAAATAGCTTGTCCCCTCTGAATTCCCTGACTCGAACTGGAATTCTTCATCCAATCACCTTATTTACGCTTTCACAGGTTTTTGTTGATCTTTGGACTCTTTATCCTTGCCTGTTTTCTTTACATAGTCAGCAATCAATTTGTAATAGGCATTTGCCATCATCCAGATGCTTTCCTTTTCATCTTCAAAGAAGTCAATGTTGTAGCCGTCCAAATTGTTGTTTAATGTCTTTAAGTATTCTTTCAACACAGTAGATCCACCGCCGACAAAGTAGCAAATCTCTGTTTGTGAATTCTTCTGCCAAATATTTCTCAACAGACGGTATTGTTTTTTCGCTAAGTCTAAAAGAATGCGGTCCGTAATATCATGCACGCTCGTTCTGCTACCACGTACCATGATGTGGTTGCGGTCATTCTTTTTCGTAATGATTTCTACCACATCTCTTCTGCTGTCAAGCTCAATGCCATGCTTAGAACGAATTTCTTCACGGATTTGCTCAAGCGCTTCGGATACCCCAAGGTTAAAGCCTTGTGCTTTATCATCATCCACATTTCTGTTTTTGATGACAGCGATATCTGTCGAAAGACCGCCGATATCTTGGATAAGGATGCGTTTGTCGATCAAGTCTTTGTTAATGATGTTGCCGTTGTTATCTAATACAAGGTTAATGTAAGCTGCGAAGCCCTCTGGATAAACCTTGATCTCATCAAATTTGATATTTACTTTGATGCCTTGGTATTTAGGCGTAATCAAGAATTCCACCTGATGGACCGAACCTAGAAGTTTAGAACGGTAACCTGCATCCTTTCCTTCTTTCACTTCTCTTAGTGGAAGACCTGTTCCCAATGTGTAGTTTGCATCTACAACATTCTTATTGCGAGGGAATGTTTTCTCATTTTGTGCACTTACTGCATCCAAAGCTAAAGTAGCAAATAGCATTACTAAAGTTTGGTCTTCTTCGGATTTACTGCTACCCGGATCTAATTCTGTCGCATTGTTGCTCTTTGTTGCGAGATTTCCAATACGGTAGATAGCATTATTGTCCATCAGGGCAGGGGAGTGAACGCGTACATGGATGCCATCTAGTGGATCCTTGCTGTCTAACTCTTCAATCCCTATTACTGGGCGATCTTCAATATCTCTAGCGATAACATTTGGAATGTTTAATTCTGAATCCAATTTTCCGAAAATAGCTTTAATAGAATCATTACCTACGTCGACTGCTGCAATTCTTGAATAACTCATTTTCATCTTCCTTTCTTTTCCTCCATGCAATATTTGTTTCCTGTAGAAGAAAATAAAACTAGTAAGTATGTATTAAGCCTACAGAAAGTTTCTCTACTATTCAATCATTCTCAAGAAAAGTAATGAAAGTGTAAAAAATGTTTACGTTAATGTGTACAAATGTATACACGTATACATTTACGTTTACTTGTATTCTTTTTTTGTACACATCCTTATATAACAACATGTATACGCATTTGTATACATGTTTACTGGTTTGTCTACATTTGTATACATTCTGTAAACTTGTATACGATATTTGTAAACTTCTACAATATTCCATTCTCTTTCGTATATTTTAACTGTGATCAACCTTTAAAATTTTCGTTTTACTCCGGGATACACATGGTAAAAAACTAACTTGGGAGTCTTTTTGCTTAGTTGATAAGAAGGAATCATGGTGTTCAGCCTCCCCTTCCACGATGGAAAGTTCACAAGTTCCACAACGGCCTATTTTACAAGAATGCGGAACATGGTATCCAGCTTCCAATAAAACATCTAAAGTGGACTTTTCGTCAGGAACAGACAAGAAACTGCCATTTGTGAGCTTTAAAATGAAAGGACGAGGCTTGTATATGTTAGGTGGTGAAAAATACTCGTAATGAAAACTTGCAGAAGGATAGCCAATGGATGTAGCAGCACGTGAAAAAGAGGAAGTAAACCCTTCTGGACCACATAAATATACATGGGTGCCAATATGTTGATTTAGTAGTATGTTAGTTTCAATTCGCTTTCCTTGTTTGGTGAAGTAGAAATGTGTTTGCTGTGAGTATTCCTTTATTAAATAGGAATAGAAAGCACAGTCTTCCTTTGTTTTTGTAGAATAGTGAAGTTCAAATGAAGCACCCCGATCTTTTAATTCACGCATCATAGATAAAAAGGGAGTAATACCGATGCCAGCAGCAAGGAAAACATGGTGTCGGGCATGAAAACTAAGAGGAAAATAGTTTTTTGGGAAACTAATTTGTAAGATATCTCCTATTTTAGATTTACTATGTAAATAAGAGGATCCTCCAGATGATTTTTCATGGAGCTTGACTGCAATTTGGTAGTTTTCCGTGCTATCCTGACTGCCAATTAAGGAATATCTTCGTTCAAACTCCCCTCCCCTTCCCTTTAAATATAAGATTATGTGAGAACCTGCACTAAATGGTGGTAAGGACTTATTGTCTGTACCCACGAAAGTAAACCGTTTAATACTTGCAGTTTCTTTAGTAATAGCCTCTATCCTTACCTTTAATCTATTTTCTGAGTTCACCAAAATCCCCCCTTCCCTTCCTAAATTTGTGCAACATACCCTAGATAAGCATCTTTGATCGGCGAATAATGATCGGACAACTCGAGCTTCAAGCTGCAAGCAGTACAATTTATATGCTCACCTATATTCAATGTGTTATTAACTCTTGAAATGACGTAGCATCTACAACAAAAAATCCGCTTTTCTTCCTCACCTACTCTAATGTATTGAGCTTCTTCAGAAGAATATCCTAGCTTTTTAGCCGTGCTTACGACTTTTCTAAGCATTTTCCCTTCTGCTGCAACATAAAGGTAAGTCCCCATTTTCTGCCTCTCAAGTTTTTTGTCCACCTCAGAAGGACTCTCCAAAAATAGGTGTATTTCTTCAAAAGACATCTTCTCGTTCGATAAAATCAACTTAATCGGATTCAAGCTATCTAACCCTTCCTCATCTCCACAAAGAACGTAGTGCCTTTTTCCTGGTTGAAAGACCGGCTCGTTCGTTATACCGTTCACAGAACGCCATCCCCTTTCTTTTCGATATACACCAAAACCTTATCCTTATATAACGAAATCCCTTTATATTCTGCAATATGAGACGGCAGCTCCACTAAAATTTGATAGAATTGTCGACGCCACTCAGGAATTTCAATCAGCTTTTCTAAAGGTAATAGGTGTGTATGGATGGTAAACAGGATGGCATTGGAACGAGGCAAACGAAAAAGCTTTTGAACCTCTACTCTTAAATGTACCAACTCCCCTGCATTGTCCACCGTTACCTTCTTTCTGTCCTTTCCCCATACGTCAAAGGTTTCTAAGGAAGTGTCCATTCTGTTCCCAGCCATAAGGGACCAATTCTTCCTTCCCCAGGGGTTCCCCACTTCCAACCTTAAAAGAAATTGTAGAATTCGCTCGTCCAATCCTTCTTCTTTAAACCCCGGGATTGGAAAATGGATATTTTTAAAGCTCATGCCATGGTTAAAGGCTAAAGACCAATTGGCTGGAAAACAAAGCTGGCCGGCATCCAGGTAAAGGTCGCCATCTCGCTGCATCATCAAGATTAAATCCTCCTGCACATGCCTACCAATGAAGTCCAAAGGCTCATTTGGCAGAGTTGTTTCATCTCCCATCTTAAATTCAAACTCTTCTTGAAGAAGGTGGTTGATGAAGATGTGATTATGTCCTTCTCTCTTAAAGGAAAAGTTTTTTGGAAAATAGGTGGCCAAGTCTGTCATGACAAGCTCCAACGCTTCCCACTGCGCTTTATTCGTATGAGGAAAGGATTGAAAACAACGAGAGTGGTGTTCTGATAATAAGGATCTTTTTAGTTGTATTTCCTTCAGATAGCCCTCTGTAATGTCGATGCTACTGGGAGGAGTCAGAAGGGTCGAGTTATTGGAGTAACGGTAAGTGTCACCTTTAAACGGATAGGGAAACCTCTTCATTTCTTCGGTCAGCTTCATATCTCTCACCTCTTTTTCAGAATATTTCTATACTTTTATTCTAAGGAAAAAGACCCGGTTCATCAAGACGAAGGGCCTGGCCAGTTTTTTCAACTGTGGCCAGGCCCTTTTATAGTGACTATATTGTTATTCTTCCCAAAATAACTGATCTAACGTTTTAGATAAGGCTTTGCATATAGAAAGACATAAGCTGAGGCTTGGATTGTATTTTCCGAGCTCGATTAGGCCTATTGTCTGCCGGGAAACCCCTACTATCTTAGCCAGTTCGTCCTGAGACAAGTCCTTTTCCACTCTCGCCATTTTCATTTTTAAGTTTTTCATGTTGATCACCGCTCTATTTCGTCTTCATCTAGTTCTTTTTCTGCCGCCTTTTTGCTACGATTCATAGCTGCAAGGAACGTGCTTCCTGATAGTAAAACTAGGAATGGTATATATATTATCAAGGAAACAAAGAACACCATGAAAAAGTAGGAATATGCTTGTGCAGTCGTGTCCGCATAATTAATGGCGCTGTTTAAGCCGAAGAAAAGTGCTATGATGACACCGAATGCCCCACCCCAAAAAAGATTCTTCCATTTCATCGGCACCTTACTTTTCCGATCATGCATTTCTACCTCGTCTGATAATACGCCCATGCTTGCACCCCTTGACGTGTAATAGACACCTTGCAGAAAAAGTATTGCTAGTTCTGTGTAAATAGAGTTGACACCAAAGCCGTATTGGTAAAACTTAAATCCCATGGAAATAAGACAAATTGCCATTACGAGAAAATAGATTTCCCTGTAAATCTTGTTTTGAGCAGTTACAATCCGCTCATCTTCCACCTTTGTTGTTCCGCCGAAAATATTCATTTCCCTTCACCTCTTTGTAAAATATGGATTATACTTATTATTATACATTTTACATTACTTTATGCAATATATATATGTCATTTAGACAAATATATTTTATTGCTAATGTAACGGGGAGTTTTTCCCAATTGCATTTAGAGGAGCTATTCCACTCAAAAACTTATCGGGCGATTTTACGGGTGTTTCGGGCGATAATTAGATTTTACGGGCGATTCTGCACTGAAATCGGGCGATAATTTCAATTTACGGGCGATTTTCACGAGTAATCGGGCGAAACCTAATATTCGACTAATTCCGCAAGCAAACAAAAAAAAGCCGAGATAAGAGCATCTCGACTTCCGACTTCCAGCAACCTACATCTTCACAATAATCTTCCCTCTTACATGCCTTCCTTGCAGCTCCTCCAGCCCTTCCACTAACTCTTCTCGCGAAAGAACCTTCGTTACAAGGGATTCCAACCGACCATCTTTCACCATGCCCATGAGCTCTTCCGCCATGAAAGCCAGGTTGCTGACTGCTCGATCATCCCCACTAGCGTGTGCAGCCCCCAGAGCCACCTCATGGATCGACGGAGACAAGGAGAATGGTTTGACGCCGGAAAGGTCTGGAGCGCCTGCAATGTACGCCAGATGGCCTGAGAATGCGAGACGTTCTAAATCTTCTGTTGCCACATCTCGGCCAACTGTATTGAGGATCAAATCTGCTCCCCGACCGTTTGTTTCTTCCATAATGCGTTCTGTCACATTTTCCTCTTTATAATCAATGGCGACGTCCGCTCCGAGATTCTTTACCAACTCATGATTGGATTTGGAAGCGGTCGTGAACACTTTCAGGCCCTGCATTTTCGCCAATTGAATTGCAAAACCACCAACTCCGCCGGCACCTGCATGTATGAGAATGTTCTTTTTGTGTGTCGCATTTAATTTTTGAACAACAGCTTCATAAGCAGTCATCCCCGCACATAAAATGGCTGCCGCATCTTCATAAGTGACTTCATCTGGAATACGTCCAGCTGCTCGTGCATCCACGACTGCAAGCTCTGCAAACGCACCTTTTTTAGCAAGGCTTGTATGGATTGCAACCCGGTCGCCAGCTTTAAAGCCGCTAACTCCTTCTCCAACTGAAACCACCTCACCAGCAAGGTCCACTCCCACGATATGCGGATAGTTCCATGCAGGGTTGCCGTTCATAGCTACTTTGTAGTCAACAGGATTCAACGCCACTGCTTTTACTCTGACTAACAGTTCCCCATTTCCTTCTTTCGGGTCCGCAATTTCTCCCCATTCCATATGGTCAAGACTGCCTGCTTCTTTTAATAACCATGCTTTCATTTGGTTTCCCCTCCTGAATTAGTAAGCACCTTCTGAGTAAGTCAGCTCATAGGAGTGCGAGTAAATCTCCACTAAATTACCGAATGGATCTTCACAGTAAACCATGCGATATGGCTTTTCTCCAGGGTAATATTCGCGAATTGGCATG
Organism: Sutcliffiella horikoshii; assembly: GCF_019931755.1. Lineage (NCBI taxonomy): Bacteria > Bacillati > Bacillota > Bacilli > Caryophanales > Bacillaceae > Sutcliffiella > Sutcliffiella horikoshii. The sequence continues at coordinate 4,187,704 of NZ_CP082918.1, forward strand.
CGTTGTTTGCCGCCATGCTCAACAATTTTCTCTACAAGCCCTTCTACATCAGGGTCTTGAACGCAGTAATGGAAGATGCCTGTCTTCCAATATTCAAAGTTATTTTCCGGCTTTTCATTTTCCGGAAATTCAAATAGTTCAATCCCGATTTTGTCTCCAGTCGCAAGATGCGCGATGCGGAATTTTCCCCATCCTTTTCCGAAGACATCTGTGCACATTACACCAATCGCGGAGTCATCCTCCACCACTTCAGCTGGTTCCATGATGACATACCAGCCCATCACCTCTGTATAAAACTTTACTGCCTGTTCCAAGTTAGGAACAGATAACCCTATATGCGAAAATGTTCTTGGATATCTCATTGTTCTTCCTCCTCAAATAAAATAATTTGCTTATAATGATAGGGTAAAATATAATGCAGAAATAAAAAAGTACGCACTTTTAGGTAACTGACCTTGAAATAGAAAGGACTGAATTATGTGGAACCAACAGAATTCCCCGTCAATCGAGCGCTAACTGTAATCGGTGGTAAATGGCGACCGCAAGTATATTGTGCCCTCGAAAATGGTCCTAAACGCTTTTCCGAGCTGGAAAGAGAAATTCCAGAAATTAATCGAAAAGTGCTGACCGATCAGCTTCGTGAGCTTGAGCAATTAGGCATGGTAAAAAGAACCGAATTTCCAGGGAAAGTGTTGCATGTGGAATATGAGCTGACAGAAGAAGCACTCACCCTGCAACCGACCATGAAGTCTTTGTGTAAGTGGGGTACTGGGAATGCTCAGAAGAACAGTAAAAGCAGCCCAAATTGTAAAAAATCGGGCTGCTTTTTCCTGTTTATTTTAAATCTCTTCCCTATCCCAATGGCGATGAGCTGAAACTGCATCGACAAAACCAGTCACAAACTGTTCTGTATCATCACCGAGTACCACTCCCGGAGCTCCAGATACCTCTAGTTTCTCCAGCCACAGTTTGCCGTCATGGGTAGCGCCGATCGGTTTAAAATGATCGTAGGCTTCTTCCACAAAATAAGTGGTTTCACGGTTAAATTTCTTGTCGACATCTTTGCCGCCAACCACGTAAAGCGCATCAAACAATACCGAATCACATGTCAGGAACGTATGGTCCACCTCTAGCTCGACGCCACCACTACCCTTCACTGTACCTAGTTTGGCACTGATAAGTTCCGGCTGCACGCCCTGTCCTTTCAAAGATTCAAGAACGGATGCTACTTCCTTACCTTGGAAGTCATTTGAAATGATAACCCCCACTTTACGTGTGGCAGGTTTTTTCACCGTATTTTCCTGACTGAGTGCAGGCGACGATTTTGTAACAGAAGACCCTGAACCATTAGGCTTAGTAGCACCAATCGCTTCTGCCACTGCTTCAGCAAGCTCCATGTTCACATTGGCAAACATGTCAACAACCTGTTGCCTCACATCTTCACTCTTTACTTTTCCAAGTTCAAAGCTGAACGCCTGTTTGATATGGTCTTTTTCAGGCTTTGTCATGCTGTTCCAAAATAAAGTTGCTTGGGAAAAATGATCCCTAAAGCTGTCACTTCGCGTTCTCACTTTTCTACCTTCGACCTTTTCTTGATAATGGACATACCCGCCTTCCGCTTCACTTGCCGGTCTCGGGGTATTGGAAGCCAGTGAGTTCTTATGATAGCTTACCGGGCCCTTATTAATCGTTTGACGACCGTAGCCATCACGCTGATTGTTATGGAACGGACATACCGGCCTGTTGATAGGAAGCTCATGGAAATTAGGGCCTCCTAGTCGAATAAGCTGGGTATCTGTATAGGAAAACAGACGTCCCTGTAACAATGGGTCGTTGGAAAAATCGATGCCGGGTACCACATGCCCCGGGTGGAATGCCGCCTGTTCCGTTTCGGCAAACACATTGTCGACATTTCGATTCAGTGTTAATTTCCCAATAATTTTTACAGGCACATCTTCTTCCGGCCAAAGCTTCGTCGGATCCAGAATATCAAAGTCAAACTTAAATTCATCCTCTTCTGCAAGAAGCTGAACACCAAATTCGTATTCCGGGTAGTCCCCATTTTCAATTGACTCCCAAAGGTCGCGACGATGAAAGTCAGGATCTTTTCCGTTAATTTTTTGTGCTTCGTCCCAAACAAGAGAATGCGTACCAAGCACCGGCTTCCAGTGGAATTTAACAAAATGAGCTTTTCCTTCCGCATTTACAAAACGGAAGGTATGAACGCCAAAGCCCTCCATCATCCGAAGACTTCTCGGAATGGCGCGGTCAGACATCGCCCACATGACCATATGTGCAGACTCCTGGTTGTTGGCGATAAAATCCCAAAAAGTATCGTGGGCAGAAGCAGCTTGCGGCATTTCATTATGCGGTTCCGGTTTTAGTGCATGTACAAGATCTGGGAATTTGATGGCATCTTGTATGAAAAACACCGGAATATTGTTTCCAACAAGATCGTAGTTCCCCTCTTCTGTATAAAACTTCGTTGCAAAACCGCGTGCATCACGAACCGTTTCCCCTGAACCCCTAGATCCTGCAACCGTTGAAAAACGTACAAATACTGGCGTTTTTACCGAAGTGTCTTGCAAGAATTTCGCTTTTGTATATTTCTCCATTGATTCATATAGTTCAAACTCGCCATGGGCCGCAAATCCCCTTGCATGGACAATCCTCTCCGGGATGCGCTCATGGTCAAAGTGTGTCATCTTTTCTCTGAAATGAAAGTCCTCCATTAAGGTAGGTCCCCGTTCGCCTGCTTTTAAGGAGAACTCATCCTCTGAGACCTTGACTCCCTGGTTGGTCGTCATGGTCTTCCCTTCATCCTCTACACGGTACTGATCTAATTGGTCATGTTTGCTTTGCTCGTTCACTTTTTTACTCAATTCGCCGCTCCACTCCTTAAATTAGATTATGTAAAAAAAAGGACATACCTTTTTTACGTACCCTGTTAAAAAGAGGAACAAACCAGCAATCAGACAAGTTATTTCACAGCACCAGCCGTCAGGCCATCCATAAATTGCTTAGATGCGACAAAGAATAAGATGATCATTGGAAGGGAGGATAAGGTCAATCCGGCAAAAAGTGTCCCCCAGTCCGCAGAATATTCCCCAAACAGGGAAAGCATGCCGACGGGAATCGTTTTTTTCATTTCATCGGTAATAAAAATTAACGGAAAGAAGAAATCGTTCCATGACGAGATGAAGTTGATGATCATCACGGTCCCCAATGCCGGCCTGATTAATGGAATCAAGACGCTCCAAAGGATTCTAAGATCACTCGCCCCATCCATTCTTGCCGCTTCCTCCAACTCCACCGGCATCGTCCGGAAGAAACCGGTCAATATGAGAATGGATAGTGGAATTCCTCCTGCTGTGTACATAAAAATAAGGGACCAAAGCGAATTCAACAAACCAAGGTCTTTCATCAAAATAAATAATGGCACAATCCCAAGCTTAATGGGAATCATCATCCCCATCAGGAAAAAGAAGAATAAAAAATTGTTCCACCAAAACGTATATCTAGCAATATAGAAAGCTGCCAAAGATGTGGTAACCAATATGAGAAGCACAGATATGACACTGACAAACACACTATTGAAAAAGTAGGTACCAAATGGCACTTCCTCTATCAATCTTCTATATGTATCCAAGCTGAAGTTCTTAGGAAAAGAAAGAGGGTTCATAAATATTTCGGCACTCGGCTTAAAGGATGACAATACCATTAACACAATGGGATACAAGCTGATCGTGGCGAATGCAAAGGCAATAATATAGTATAGCGGTCTCGTCCATAATGTCTGTTTCACCTTTTCCACCTACATTTCCACTTGTTTTTTCTGCATGTATTTAAGTAATAAAGCTGTACATGTTGCGATGAACAAAAACAGTACCACAGCCAGTGCTGAGCCTAGTCCGACTGCAGTTGAGTCACCCGCTGCTGAACCACCAAATGCTAAACGGTAAAAGAATACTGCCAATAAGTCTGTGGAGTAATAAGGCTCTCCTTGTGATCCCTGCATAGCATAGACAAGTTCAAAGGCCTCAAAGGATTGAATGAATGTTAAAACAGTCATGATCATGATCGAAGGTAGCATCAACGGCAAAATGATTTTGGTAATCACATTTGCTCCGTTCGCCCCGTCCAATTTGGCAGCTTCCACTAACTCTTTAGGAATGGATTGTAACCCTGCCAAAAATATCAACATCGCAAATCCGATACCAAACCAGCAGTTAACCAAAATGATGGCCATAAGTGCCGTTTTAGGGTCACCAAGCCATGCTTTCTGTAGGGACTCCATGCCAAACTCCCCTAAGATGACGTTCAGTGCTCCAAAGTTTGGATTCAATATCAGCTTCCAAAGGAAACCTACTACGATGACAGACAATAATCGCGGAAGGAAATAAGCAACTTTTAAGAATTCCGACCCTTTAATTCTTTTATAGATGATAAATGCCAATACGAAAGCAATGCCGTTTTGAACAATCATTTGCACGACAAAATACAATACATTATTTTTGGCTGCATTCCAGAACATATTACTGAATGGTTGCAGGGTGAAGAGGTCGATGAAGTTTGCCAACCCTACAAATGCCCCTCTTGTGATGCCGTTCCAGTCGTAAAAGCTGTATGATAAGGCCGCTACTAGTGGATAGACGATGAAGATGCTGAAGATAAGCAGGGCGGGAATAGGGAAAAGATGGATGGCCCATCTTTTCCAGTTTCTCGTTTTCTTTTGTTTCACAATGGGTGTATTGGTTTCGATTTGCATATTCTCCGCCACCTTACTTATTATTGTGCTGTTTTGCTTGAACACAGCTGTTGATTTCCACAAATGGCTTCGCTTTCCGCGGGGCGACCTTGAGCCTCCTCGCTTCGCTGCGGGGTCTCAACATTGTCGCTACTCCCCCGCTGGAGTCTACGCCTTTTGCTCCAATCAACAGCTTTAAAAACTATCACTTATTATTGAAATGGCTCAAACCAAGCCTCTGTGTTTTCTTGTAGTGTTTTAACGACTCCGTCTACGTCTTGTTCACCGATATACATTCCTTGCAGCTCCGTTTCAATGGTAACTTTGGAGGATGGGTTACCGCCTGCAAAGTAAACAAGCATCATATATGGTGTAGAATAGTCGCTTACTGCTTTGCTAAGGTCGTTCACTAATTCGTTGTCAGATTGAACACCTGGAATGGCGCTGATCATCTTGAAGTTTGTCGTGAACAGTTCACCAAACTCTTCTGTTGTTAAGAATTCCAGGAATTTTTTTGCTTCTTCCTTGTGCTCAGAGTTTGCGTTAATTCCGAATGATCCATCCACCCATGTTGTAAGGGTAGGCTCTCCGCCAACTGCTGATGGCATTGGGAAAAAACCAAGTTCTAAGTCTGGATTCATCTCACGTAATACTTCGATTTCCCAGCTGCCAAGAGGGAACATTGCTGCTTGACCTGTGAAGAAAAGTGTACGAATATCTTCCATGCCAAGTCCCTCTGAGTTGTTAGGGAAATATTCTTTCAGATCTTCCATCACTTGAATGGATTTCACGAATTCAGGGCTTGTAAAATCTGTCTCCCCTTTCGAGATTTTTTCAACAAAATCATTTCCACCCCAATGTGCAGGGCCAAAAATTCCGTGTGCAAGGGATAACAACCAACCTTCTTTCGTTCCGAACGCAAGTGGTGTAACGCCTTCAGACTTTAACTTTTCATTAATGGCAATAAACTCATCCCACGTTTTCGGCTCTTCTAGCCCATGCTCTTTAAAAATTGCTTTATTGTAAAATACTTGTGTTGTACTTAAGTTCAAAGGAACACCATATTGCTTGCCATCTTCCCCTCTGGATGCCTGCAAAGTTTCCTCCGGGAATGTATCCAATCCGTTTAAGCCATCAATTGGCTCTACATAGCCTGCTTTTGCCAATTCAAGACCTGGTGCGTATGGACGAAGGTGAATGATGTCTGGACCTTCTCCTGCTTGCAGAGAAGTATTTAGGATTGTGTTATATTCCGTATTTTTGGACGGTTTGAATTCCACTTTGATTTCTGGGTGTTTTTCGTTAAATGCCTCAATTACTTTTTGATAGTTCGCTGAATCCTCTGTTCTCCAGCTTCCGATGGTCAGTGTGACACTGTCTTCGTCATTGTTGTCGCTGTTTGATCCTCCAGATTCGTTGGAGCATGCTGCGGAAACGATTAGCATTAGCGCCATTAAACTCAATAACCAAATTCTCCCTATACCCTTCACCGTGAATCCCCCTTGTTATTAATAGAATATTTATGAATTCTCCCCTTGAATGGAGGAGTAAATCATTGAGTGCAATGTTTTTCTGATGGTTCTTATGTTGGTAGACCTGCCGTAATGGACCGCATTAGTAAGGAATGCCACGATCAGTTCATTCTGTGGGTCGATCCAGACACTGGTGCCGGTGAACCCTGTATGGCCGAATGAGCCTTTAGGCCAGCTTTGTCCGCATGACAACGGGTCCCCTTCCACGTTCCACACCTCAAATCCTAATCCTCGATTCGATTGCTTATGGAGCGTTGCCATTCGCATCAGAGCTGGTGGTATAACATCTTGTTCCTCTGGATATAAGAAATGTTCAGCGAACTTGGCAATATCTTTGGCAGTGGAAAATAACCCGGCACTGCCGCTCACTCCTCCTAGATGTAAAGCTTTTTCATCATGCACTTCTCCTTGTATGTAATGCGCTCCGAATTTTTCTGTTGATGAAGAAAACGCTTTCATATTTGGAGGGAGTTTATAGCCAGTATTATGTAATCCCCAAGGTGTAAAAATATGTTCGTTCGTAAAGGTATCCAGCGGCTGACCAGCAGTTTTTTCAATGATTTTTCCTAATAAAATCATGCCCAGATCACTATAAGCAACGGATATCCCCGGATCCTGCCGAAGCTCCGTCCGATAGATTCCATCCATCACATCCCTCTGCCCATCCCTTGCTACATACGGAAGGTCTGGGGGCAACCCGGAACGGTGAGTGAGCAGGTCCTCCACCTTCACTTTTTTATGTCTGAATTCAGGCAAGTAATGCTGCACTTGCTTTTCAAGGTGCAAGTCTCCTCTGCTCAACAACAATAGACTTGCAGGAAGAGTCGCCACCACTTTGGTCAGGGAGGCAACATCAAATAAAGTATTCTCCTTTACGGGATAGTTCTGCTCATCTGCCGCAATAAATCTACCGACAGCTTTGTGACACTGAATTTGCTTGTTCTTGCTCACATAAAGGACCGCTCCCGGCAGCTCCTTGTTTTCTATTAAGCTATCAAGATAATTTTCATACATGCCGCTTGGACGCCTCCACTGCTTTACGCGTTTTATCCAACGCTTTGATATTCCGTTCTTGGTCTAGTTTCATCACTCCGAAAAATAATATATCGATGACATTCAACTGGGCAATTCTGGAGCTCGTGGCACCGCTTCGTACATTTCTCTCTAAGCTTGTGGTGTTCAATTTCACATCCGCAATTGCCGAAGTCGGATTTTCTCCTGATCTTGTCAGTGTAATGACAGAAGCCCCGTTTTCTTTTGCTACTTCGAGCGATTCAATGATATCTTTCGTATGGCCGCTATAGGAAATGCCAAATGCTACATCGGCTTCCGATAGATTGGCAGCAATGGTTACTTGGGTGTCTTTATCATAAGCCGCTTCACACCACCTGTTAATGCGGGTTAGCTTCTGTTTAAAGTCCATGGCAATAAGGCCGGATGCTCCGATCCCATAGACAGCAACGATTCTTGCTTTTGAAATCAGCTCAATGGCTTTCTCTAACTCCGCTTCATCCAACACTCCCACCGTGTTATGGATTGCCTGAATATTGTTTTGAGAAACTGAGTGAATCATCGAAGATACCGAATCATCTCTTGGAATATCCTCATAACCTTCTAGATTCTTTTCCGCTTTCGCCTTTGCCAAATCATAGGCAATTTTTAATTTTAGTTCTTTAAACCCTTTGCATTGGAGCGAACGGGATAATCGGATGATGGTTGCTTCGCTGACCTGTGTATTTTCAGCAAGCTTTTGAATGGATATGTTTATCACGTCTGCAGGTTTTTCCAAAATAAATTCTGCTACTTTTCGTTCTGAAGGTTTGAATGTATGCAAACTTTCCTGGATAAAAATTAATTCTCTATTCATATTACCTTCCTCTATTTTCAGATATTTCTTACTATTCATTTTATTAAACAAAGTTTCGTAAATCAATCATTATTTTGTAGTTTTGTTTCACGGGACTTTTGGGCTATGGATGTTGAGTGCATGGAAAAGATCGCAACATAAAAGAACGAAATCGCTAACGGGACCTAAAAACCACTCCTTTGCGCTCATCTTTGACTATTTTAATAGAATCCCTTATCACCATGGGATTCATATTGGCTATGAGGACCTCTCTCCTCCTGATTCCTTGTCACCGAGGTCTTCATAATCCCAATGAGGACCTCTCTCCTCCTGATTTCTCGTCACCGAGGTCTTCATAACCCCAATGAGGATCTCTCTCCTCCTGATTTCTCGTCACCGAGGTCTTCATAACCCCAATGAGGACCTCTCTCCTCCTGATTTCTCGTCACCGAGGTCTTCATAACCTCGATGAGGACCTCTCTCCTCCTTTTTCATCGCCACCGAGGTCTTCATCCCAACGAACAAGAATGACTCAGAAGACTATTCCGACATTCCATTATTTTACAATTTATTTAACAATAAAAAAGCACTACACCGGAAATGAATCCGCTATAGTGCTTCTTTAACCTTACATGCCATTGATGAATCCATGAACCATACCTAGCAATGCAAATATGATGAGATGGTCTCCTACAGCAATATAGAATGCTTTTTTAGTTACCAGTCCAAACAATGTATTTTTTAAATAGACTAGAGTAATGATTATTCCTATAAATAATCCGACTATCAGACCGCTCAGGGTGCCTTCTGCTCCTGCTGCCTGTACGAAAAATGCTACTATAAAAGAGCTGACAAATGCAATCATTATTGACACAACATATTTTAGCGGCCCTTCTGTCTGTTTGAATTGCGTGTCTTTCTTTTTTCCAAGCATGATCGTGTAATAGATTCCTCCATAAACTGCATACAGAAGAGCACCTATAAGTATTGCAACAACATTCAATTCGAACCAATCCATCATTTTTTCTAAACTCCTCTTTTTCGCTTTTACTTTTAATTGAGTTTTATTTCGGCTCAATCGCTAATGCAATAGCCTTCACTTTAACATCTACTTCCAAGCTACCTTTTTTAGGTTTTAAGGTTATTAGCTCCATTGGGTTATCCAAGTATTTATATCCGCTTTTAGGAAGCCAAAAGCTGTACAGCTCCGAGTAGCACTCTATTAGCTTATTCCTTTCAACATAATCTACAGGCTCATCGAACTCATAGACTACATGCTTCCCCCCTTTAAACTGAAAGGTCACTAGAGAATCGTCCATCAACCCTTCCACAGATAGGTGACAATCATATCTGCTCATTTGCGCTGGTGTTATATATGGATTATTTTTAGGCACCCCAAACATGAACGTGTTGTCCGTAATAAGATCTCGAGCTTTTCCCCAATGGTACACCGTCTCCCAAACATCCGGTATCCCTTGTGTGTATGGACCGACATTTTGCTTTTTCACAGTTGTGCACACTGGAAATTCCATGATATTCACTTTTTCAAGATTGAGCCACTGGTACTTATTATATCCCTTGTTGATTTGCTGTTCTTGCTCCATATTGCGAAGCTGTTTAGATTTCTTGCTATTATCAGCATATTCTCGTGGAAATCTCTTTAGATAGGCACCTTCTCTCCAATTAGTGGGACTGCATTGAAAATATGTATGAAAGGAAGTTGTAAAGTAAGAAAGTGAAGTAAAGCCACAAATGAACGCAATTTGCGTAATGGGGATGCTATGTTCATATATTAATAGATGCGCAGCTTTTTCCATGCGAAGGCGTTTCACATAAATAGCTGGAGTTTCCCCTACCTGTGCTTTAAAAATGCGTTGAAAATGAAAGGGAGAGTAAGTAGAAATGGAGGCTAGCTTTTCAAGGCTAAGTGGGCTCTCTAGGTTATCTTCTATATATTCCTCGACTTTATTTATCAGTTTCTCTTGTTCGGAAGTATGCATTGTTTTTCTCCTCATTTGGATGTTCTTTCTCTTTATTATAACCAATAAACGAAAGGAACCGGATATACATCCGGTTCCTTCTCCAATCTTTTATATGGACATATCTCCTACAGCGAAAGAGCATCGTAATACTTCAGAGAGTTTATGTAAGGTGGATACCTGCACATCCAAGGTACCAGCTTCAATGGCAGCGATGGTGTCTGCCGGCAGTCCCGTTAGCATGGCAAGTTGATCAATTTCTATCTCTTGTCTTGTTCTTGCATTCTTTAGTTGATTTCCGATATGTTTCACCCTAATCCCCCTCAAGATTTACATGTAATTGAAAGCGCTTGCAATTAATTATATTAAAATTTTTAGAATTTTACAATATTAAAATAACAGGATACTCTGGCTTTTCACCGCTAGCATCCTGTTATTCATCTTGTTTTAATATCCAGTCCCTTTTCCGCCTGTAACGATGGCGATTCCGGAGCTAGCACCAATTCTTGTGGCACCTGCTTGAACCAGTTTTCTTGCCGTATCAAGGTCACGTACGCATGCAGACGCTTTAACGCCCATATCAGGGCCAACTGCTTCACGCATAAGCTTGATGTCTTCTGCAGTTGCACAGCCAGGTCCAAAGCCTGTAGAAGTTTTGACGAAATCTGCTCCGGCCATTTTTGCCAGAATACAAGCTTTCTTCTTTTCTTCTGTTTCCAAAAGACCTGTTTCGATGATGACCTTAACTGGTGCATGACCTTTAGCAGCAAGCACGACCGCTTCGATGTCTTTTTTGACGGTTTCAAAGTCGCCGGATTTAAGGGCACCGATGTTCATGACCATGTCAATTTCCGTCGCACCACTTGCAATCGCATCGCGTGTCTCAGAAACTTTTACAAAACTGTTGGTAGCACCAAGAGGGAAGCCGACTACAGTCGTAATTCCTACATTGGAACCCTTCAGCTCTTGAGCAGCTGTGGAAACCCAGTAAGGATTAACACATACTGTGGCGAAATTGTATTCTTTCGCTTCCTCACAAAGCTTGACGACCTGCTCTTTTGTGCTTTCCGGCTTTAGCAGCGTATGGTCAATCATTCTTGCGATAGAAGGTCCTGTGATCAGGTTGGATGATGCATTTGTAAAAGAATTTGCGTTTGCTGAAGTAGTATTGGAAGCTGCAGGTTTTCCTTCTGCCAGCTGTTGTTTATTTGTCAGTTGTTCCATGATTTGATTTGTAATTTGTTCCACCAATGCTTCCATTTGCATTGTGTTCACCTCGCATTATATTAATCGGTCGACAATTCCGGCAATGACGGCATCAAAAGAACCCTTTGGATCTCCTAATATATCTCTTGCCGCTCCACCTTCTTCTAGTATCAGCACATAGTCGCCTGCTCCTGCGTGAAAGCGGTCGAAGGCTATCATGGCATCACCACATTCCTTGCCTGCAGCATCTACGGGTATGACGACCATGAGCTTTTTATTTTGATGACTTGGTGTTTTGATCGTCGAAACGACATTTCCAACGACTTTGGCTAGTTTCATAGAGTGGTAGGAAGAATTTTTTCGATATCGGAATGCGGTCTTGGGATCACATGCACAGATAAGAACTCGCCTACACGTTGAGCTGCATCTGCTCCCGCTTCTGTTGCCGCTTTTACAGCTCCTACATCACCGCGTACCATGACAGTGATTAAACCGCCGCCAACTTGCACTTTTCCTACTAACGATACGTTTGCTGCTTTCATCATTGCGTCTGCTGCTTCGATTGCACCTACTAGACCTTTTGTTTCAATCATTCCTAATGCGTTGCTCATTTATATTTCCTCCATTCGTTTTACGTTGTAATAGTCGATGATTCCAAGTATCCCAGCATCCGATGGGACGAGGTCTTTGTTCAATGGCAGAGAGGATTCCCTGCTTTTAGCAAGATAAACAATGTCCCCTTCTCCCGATTGACCGATTGTGTCAATAGCAACAAGTGGTTTGCCTTTATCCTGCAACTGATCATCTACTGGTTGGACGATTAACAGCTTCAACCCTTTCAGGTTCTCGTCTTTATGGGTACAGATCATATTTCCAATCACTTTTGCTACGAACATGTTTTAAACCTGCTTTCAGCGTTTGAGAAAACGACTTTCGATTTCCATCACTTTTGTGACGCGACGGTCATGGCGGCCACCTGCAAATTCGGTTTCCAGCCATTTTTTCACCAATTGTTTGGCAAGGCCTTCCCCCATGAACTGGCCACCGATGGATAAGACGTTAGCGTTATTGTGTTCCCGGCTGTTAATGACGGATGACAGGTCCCAGCATACTGCTCCTCGGACACCTGGTATCTTATTCAATACCATGCCGCTACCGACGCCAACACCATCGATCATGATGCCGACATAATCTGTATTCGTCGCGACGCACTCCCCTACAAGGAATGCGATATCTGGATAATCCACCGATTCTTTCGCTTTACAGCCGAAATCAAGGTATTCATATCCAAGCTCCGTCAAATAGCTTTTTAAAGCTTCTTTTAGCTCGTATCCACCATGGTCGCTACCAATTGCAATTTTTTTCATTTTCTACGCTCCTTTGGCAAATACAGCGATTATTTTCTGAAAAGAATCTACCTGCAAGCTCGCACCGCCGACAAGTACTCCATCAATGTCGATCATGGCAGAGAACTCTTGTGCATTGTTTTCATTTACAGATCCTCCATATAAAATGCTGACATTCTCTGCGTTCTGTTCATCGAGATGAGCGACAACGGCCCGGATGTATGCATGGATTCGCTGTGCCTCTTCCGCTGTAGCGGATTCCCCGGTTCCGATTGCCCAAACCGGCTCGTATGCGAATACCGCTTGAGATACATCGATTCCGTCCATGGCGCCGAGTATTTGTCTGGTCAGCACTTTTTCTGTTTGGTTCTGCTGCTTTTGTTCCAAGGTTTCCCCAATGCAGATGATAGGGGTCAGACCCCTTTTTAACGCTTGTTTTGCTTTCAGGTTAACGGTTGCATCATCTTCTTGTGCATATTGCCTTCTTTCGGAGTGTCCGATGATGCAGTGGGAGCAGCCGATGTCTTCTAACAAGCTTGCTGCCGTTTCCCCTGTATAGGCGCCTTTTTCTTCCTGGTGAACATTTTGGGCACCAATTTGAATGCCTTTATTTTGTCCTTGGACATAAAGCTTTGCGGGATACAAGAGTGGGGCAGGTGGGCAAACCACCACTTCCACTCCGTTTCCTTCTTTAAGCTGTTGTAAAAACTCCAGTGTTTCCTGAATGCTTTTGTTCATTTTCCAATTGGCGATGACGTATTGCTTCCTGCCGGTACTCGATGGCAAGTTGTTCCATGAACTCGCGGATTGCCCTACTGCCTCTTGGACAAGTTGTTTGATATAGGCTTTTATGGATTGATCCATCCTACTCTACCTATCTCCTATTTCGCTGCCGGCAGAATTCCGTTTACTTCGGAGTTTGGACGTGGGATTACGTGTACAGATACTAGGTTCCCGACTCTTCCAGCTGCATCCGCGCCCGCTTCTGTTGCCGCTTTTACAGCTCCTACATCACCGCGTACCATTACTGCTACAAGTCCGCCACCTACGAATTCTTTTCCTACAAGTGTTACGTTTGCTGCTTTTACCATTGCGTCTGCTGCTTCAATTGCCCCGATTAGACCTTTTGTTTCGATCATTCCTAGTGCTTCTTGACTCATTTGAATTCCTCCTAATGGTTGTTTAATAGTTTTGGATTTTGTTTGCTTTTTCGCTTTTTTAGGTGGTTCTTCAGGCTGTCCTTCTTGAGGTAGTTCATTCAGTTCTGCCATTTTTCATCCCCTCCTAAATAATTCTGAAGCCGTCTACCAGCACGCATCGTCTTTGGCGGGTGAATGTTTTGGCTGAAGTCAGCCCTTCTCCCGTCGGACCTGCGATGGTAAGGGTGGTAAACCCTTCACTCTGATAGCCGAGACCAGCAACAGATGGACCGTTTTTCACAAAGATGGTTGCTTGAATTTCTTTTGCCATCTTTGTCAGGTTGGTGACATTCTGAGAATGCATAATGGCAGTGTGTCGGTTGCCTTTTTCGGCTTTGACCGCCAGGCTGATTGCTTTATCCACATCTGACACTCTGACGATTGGCAGGATTGGCATTAGCATTTCTGTGTGCACCAATGGGTGATCTTCCTTTGTTTCGGCAATGATGAGTTTTACTTTGGAGTCTGCCCTGATGCCTGCCGCTTCTAGCAGTACGGATGCGTCCTTTCCGATAAAATCACGGTTCGGATAGTACTTCTCGCCTTTTTTAACTAAAATCTTCCCGAGAAGCTTGTCCAGCTGGTACCCTTTCAGCTCGACGGCTCCATTTTTGGTCATCTCGCTTTTTAAGGTATTGGCTACTTTTTCGACAACGAACACTTCTTTTTCAGCGGTACAAAGAACATTGTTATCAAAGCTTGCGCCAGTGACAATGTCTTTGGCAGCCTTGGAGATGATTGCTGTTTCATCCACGACCACGGGTGGGTTTCCGGGGCCGGCGGCGATTACTTTCTTCCCCGCACTCATTGCCGCCTGTACCACAATGCCACCGCCAGTGACGACTAAGGCTCTAACTTTCGGGTGCTTCATCACTTCGTTGGACGTTTCAATGTTAGGACTGGCAACGGAAGTGAGGGTGTTGGCAGGTCCTCCTGCAGCCACAATCGCTTCATTTAAAAGCTGCATTGTTTTGATAGATACTTGCTTGGCACTTGGGTGCGGGTTGAAAACCACTGCGTTCCCTGCTGCTACTAGAGAGATAGAGTTATTGATGATCGTTGCTGCCGGATTGGTGGATGGAGTGATGGCTCCATACACGCCAACCGGTGAATATTCCACAAGGGTCAGACCCCCGTCCCCGGAATAAGTGGTGGCAACAATGTCCTCCACTCCAGGTGTTTTGTCGGCAGCCAATAAATTTTTCGCCACCTTGTCCTCCACCCGACCAAGTCCTGTTTCTTTTACTGCGAGTTCTGCCAGTGCTTTTGCATGCTCACGGCTCACTTCCCGCATTTTTTCTACCATGTTCTTACGTGTTTCGAGTGGTGTCACTCTCAGCTTGTCCCACGCTTCCGTTGCAGCATCTGTTGCTTCGTCAACGGTTGTGAACACGCCATTTCCCAGCGGAACTTCATTGCTGCCTTGTTTCGACGCAGACGAGGGCTGCTTCCTTTCATCTCCAAGCTGGGCAAGGACTTGCGCAACCATTTCCTTTATGTCGCTTTCCTTAATTTGCATGGTTAATTACCTCCTTTTGAAAAGGTCAGGGATCCGTTTAGCTCTATCTGATCGACAATTCCCACGATGGCGGCGTCGACTGGTACCCCGTTCGTAATTTCCGTCTGTCTCGCTGAGCTTCCGCTTACGATCAGTACCACTTCACCTACGCCAGAGCCAACGGTGTCGATAGCAACAAGGGGCTTGCCTTCTTCTTCGATTGTTGTCATGTCCAGTGGTGTGACGATTAGCAATTTTTTGCCTTTTAGTTTTTCTGCTTTGGTGGTGGCGACGATGGAGCCTGTCACTTTTGCAATAATCATGAGTGTGTTGCCTCCTTTCTAGGAGCATGTTGCTTATTCTTAAACTCTAACCGTTCCTTTTCGCTGCAGGCACTCGCTTTCCGCGGGGCGACCTTGAGCCTCCTCACTTCGTTGCGGGGTCTCAACATTGTCGCTACTCCCCCGCAGGAGTCGAGTGCCTTCCGCTCCAATCCACTGGTCTCTTCAGACTTATGTTTCTTTTTGTATTTGAATCTTCATTTCTCTGGCGATGTCTTTGGCGACTGGGGTGATTTTGCTTTCTTTTGGGACGGTTATGGTTTTTACGTTTTCTCTTGCTGCATGTTCAATGTGTTTTGCCATGATTAGCGGTTGCTTTTCCTTGTATTGCTGATGCTGTTCTTTGGCTGTACGTAAAAGCTGCTTTAATGGGACCCACTTAACTTGGTCTTTTTGGGTGGTGCGCAGGTAAGCTTGTAATTTTTCCTGAACGGAATGTGGTGCAAGGATCTGTTGGTATACCCCAAGCTCGACTTCGTTGTTCGCAATGACGATTGGCTTGCCTAACAGCTGAAATTGTATCGCTGTGTGGGCTGTTCGATCGTCATTCACCATCAATGCAAGCTTTGATACTAATTGAAAAGAAGCGACCGGAAGGATAAGCAGGTCTGTTGAATTCCAGAGCTTCTCTAATTCAGAGTGATCTGCTTGACTCAAAGGCAGAACATCCTCATCCCCCTCCAGTAGTTCCACCCAATCCTTTGATGCTACTAACTTAACTGCAAAGGATTCTTTAATTTCCGTAACCGCTTTCAAAATAAGTCCTGGATTACTAGAGTGATAATTTAAAAGGACGGTGATGGCCGGCTTTTTCTCCTCGTTGTCCTGTTCGGACATGTACGCTTCGACCGCCTGCCTGACAAGCTCTTTAACCTTTTCCTTTACATCCACAGCCACAACCTCCCTTGCTGTCTGGGGAACACTTAATGGCGGTGATTTCGCCAAGCTGGCCGTTCTTTATGTTGGCCGCATTCGCCTCATCTAGATCGATATGCATTTCCAGCCTGTATTTCGGAGAGATTCTGATAAGAACATTGGTGTAAGTGACGCCTCTGGGACCATCGACTTTTATATCGACTATGTCTCCGTCTTTCACGCCAAAATTTTTTCCGTCATCTGGGTGCATATGAATATGACGGGAAGCACAGATCAATCCTTCTTCTAATTTCAGTTGCCCTCTTGGACCCATGAGAATGATAGATTCTGATCCTTCTAACTCTCCAGACTGACGAATTGGCGGCGTGACGCCTAAAGTAAATCCGTCAAAAAGAGAGATTTCCACCTGAGTTTTGCCTCGTGCCGGGCCCAATACCCGCACATTTGGGATTCTCCCCTTTGGACCGATGAGTGTGACCGTTTCTTTTGCGGCAAACTGGTTCGGCTGCGAGAGGTCTTTCAGCTTTTTCAGCTCATAGCCCCGTCCGAAAAGCCGCTCCACATGCTCGGGAGACAAGTGGACATGCCTGTTGGATACGGCAATCGGGACCTGTTTCTTGGCTGTTTGCATCGTGTTTTGAACCACCTCTTGCACCAGCGCCTTTATGGTAGCTCGATCCATGATTTTACCCCTCCCCCATTTCCAACAAAGCTTTTGCTGTATATTGATCGGTGATGAGGACATTGGCATATTTACCGTTAAGTGCCCCCATGATTCCTTCTACCTTTTTGTTTCCGCCTGCAACAAGAATGCTGTATTCTTTTTCAGCGAGATGGGTTAGCTCAATGCCTATCGTCCGTTCATTTAGTGATTGATTGCTGATGTGTCCGTTAATATCGATGAACCGCGAACAAATATCCGCGACTGTTTCGTTCTTCTTTAACGTCTCCACATCACTATCTAAAAAATAACCCGCTCTCATCAAAGTGGATTGTTCTCCAGCTTCCCCTACTGTATAAACAGCGATATTGGCTTTTTTTCCAAGCTCAAGCACCTTGTTAATGTGACGGTCAGCGACGATTGCCTGCTTTACGACTGGATGATCGACAACTGCAGGGACAGGCAGAAAATGTGGTGTAGTATGGAAAGCCGTTGCAAGTCCATTAATAATGTCAGAAGCGTGCGTATTTAATTCCGAGTAACTGACGCCACCATTCAATTGCACGATTTTCACATCATGCACACTTTTAGGATTAAGCTGCTGGGACAGTTGATAGAGTGTCGTGCCCCACGTAATTCCTATCGTATCGCCCGTTTTGACGATGCCATATAAATACTCGGCCGCTGCCTCCCCAACTTTTTGTTTAATATGACTATCTTCATAAGCAGGGACGGAGGCAACCACACAATCTTTCAGTCTAAATCTTTCCCTGAGTTGAGTGGCAAGCCCATTCACATCTTCTGTTGGATCACAAATCTTAATATGTACAACACCATCCTGTTTGGCCTGATCTAAAAGCCGCGATACAGTAGGGCGTGAGACACCAAGCGTTTTGGCAATCTCCTGTTGGCTATAATTAAAGAGATAATACATTTTAGCCACTTCTACTAAACGGGCTATTTTTTCATTTTGCATACTGGTTTCACCCGATTTTCAAATTATGTTCATTGTAGCTGTACAAAATTGCTTAGAATCATGAGGGATCTTGTAGAATAGTAGAGTTATTCTAATAAACTCAGCACTGTAGTGAACACTTGTAAACTTATCTTTGAACATATGTTAATTTAATTATAAACCTAGCAAAGATTCTGTCAATATATTTTATTCTTAATAGTCAGACATGTAAGCGGTTAAGTATTTCTAAGCAAATAAAAAACACGCCCCCATAAAAGAGAGCGTGTAATGAAACTACTACCATTTTATCTTTTTCCAGAATCAAATGGTTCTCCCACCGCTTTTGGTGCTTGAGAAGACTTAGAGAACACAATTAACGCTATTAACGTTACAACGTAAGGGAACACCTTCAAGAATACTGGCGGAATGACAGCTAAAGAAGGAATTACCTGTGAAACGTTCGCAACCGTAGTGGCAAATCCGAAGAACAATGTTGCCGCAAGGATTCCAAGTGGTTTCCACTGTCCGAATATTAAAGAAGCAAGTGCCAAGAATCCAAGTCCGGCAACGGTACCGTTAAATTCTCCACCAGTTGTTACGATGAAAACCGCTCCACCCAGACCAGAGAAAGCCCCTGAGATCATAACACCGATGTAACGCATTTTACTTACACTGATTCCTGCTGCTTCTGCTGCATGTGGATGTTCACCACATGAGCGAAGTCGCAGTCCAAAAGGTGTTTTATAAAGCATGAATGCACTTACTAGTAAAATGGCAAGTACAAGCCATGTGGTTGCGTATGTTCTAGTGAACAGCAAACTGCCAATCACAGGAATATCCGATAAAAATGGAACATTAAAAGGTTTTAATGTGCTGATTTGGATGTTTCCGCTACCTGTAATGTTACGTGCCAAGAACACCGTGATAGCAGCGGCAATCATGTTGATTGCGGTACCACTGATGATCTGGTTTGCATGAAGATTGATACTTGCAAACGCATGAAGAAGGGAGAACAATAATCCCATCACGGTAGCAAGTGCAAGACCGATCCAAATTGCTTTTTGTTGGCCAGGCATCATTTCCTGCATGTTCAAAATGACAAGCGCTCCTGTGAATGCCCCTATTACCATTAATCCTTCTAAACCAATGTTTACAACTCCACTTCGCTCACTGAATAAAGCTCCAAGCGCTGTGAT
Source organism: Sutcliffiella horikoshii (assembly GCF_019931755.1). NCBI lineage: Bacteria > Bacillati > Bacillota > Bacilli > Caryophanales > Bacillaceae > Sutcliffiella > Sutcliffiella horikoshii. The sequence continues at coordinate 4,207,086 of NZ_CP082918.1, forward strand.
CAAAAGAGGGATAGTGAAGATGATTGCGTACGGTGCTATTTGTTGAATCACTGTCCACATACCTTATACCTCCTCCTTTTTCTCAGTTGTGGTTTGAACAATTGCTGGTTGTTTTTTATTTTTCTTCTTATTAATAAAGTAACGAATCATGCGATCTATTAAGATGCTTGTTGCTGCAAAATAGATGATGATAGCAATGATAGAATCCGCAATTTCTGGTGGAATCTCTGTCATTGCATTCATAAATCCGCGACCGGAATAAAGCAAACCGAAGAAAATAGCCGCTAACAAAACTCCGATACCCGTGTTTGCTCCTAATAGTGCCACGGCAATTCCATCAAACCCTTGCGTAGGAAGGATACCAATTTGAATACTTGTCGCATTTCCCGCATAGAATGCCACTCCCCCAAGCCCAGCCAAACCACCGGCAATAACCATGGAAGTAACGATACTTCTGTTTACCGCAATCCCTGCATATTCCGCTGAATCACGGTTAAATCCAACCGCCTTCAACTCAAAACCAAGCGTGGTTTTATTGATGATAAAGGAGAAGATGATTACTGCAATGGCAGCAATAAATAAACCAAGATTAATATAAGAGCCATCAAACATTTCTGTTAAAATTGGTGTGCGTAAAGATGCAGCTTCTGGTAGTTTTTTAGATTCTGTTTCCAAAAACTCTCCCTTAAAGTAAGCAGGAACCGCATAATATACCGTCCAGTAGGCAATCCAGTTCATCATGATCGTTGATACTACTTCATGAACGTTGAACTTTGCCTTCAAAAGTCCAGGGATAAAAGCCCAAAGTGCCCCTCCGATAAATCCTGCCACGACCATCATTACTAGTAGAAGCGGTCTGGACATATCAAAAGTCAGTCCGACTGCAACGGCACAAAAACCACCAAAGAGCATTTGTCCTGCCGCTCCGATATTAAACAAGCCCGTACGAAAAGCAAATGCTACCGATAGACCCGTAAAAATAAGCGGTGTCGCTGTTGCAAGCGTATTTCCTATTCTCGAAAGGTTCTTTAATCCGCCTTCAAACAAATATTTATATCCTTCCACAGGATTGTTTCCTGTGACTGCCATCAATATCGCACCTGCAATCAAACCGAAAAGGACAGCAAGCAACGAGATTATGCCATTTCTCATTCTTCTTCCCCCTTCATCACGCCTGCCATCATCAGACCAAGTTCGTTTTCGTTTGTTTCCTTTGCATTCACGATTCCAACTAGTTGGCCATTATTCACAACAGCGATGCGATCTGAAACATTTAATACCTCATCTAATTCTAAGGACACAAGCAAAACAGCTTTCCCTTTGTCTCGTTGTTCCACAAGTCTTTTGTGAATGTACTCAATAGATCCAACATCCAGTCCGCGAGTCGGCTGAACAGCAATAAGCAGCGTCGGGTCCAGTTCGATTTCCCGCCCGATTACCGCTTTTTGCTGGTTACCGCCTGAAAGGGACCTTGCAATAGACTTGCCGCCTTCACCAGAACGGACATCAAAGCTTTTAATGATATTATCTGCATGCTTTTTTATCGCAGCAAAATTGAGCACGCCACGTTTGGAGTACGGCTCTTTATGATACAATTCCAAAACCATATTTTCTTCAATTGTATAATCCAAGACAAGTCCATGCTTATGGCGGTCTTCTGGAATATGAGCGATCCCGCTTGCGATTCTAGAACGTACCGGCATTTTGGTAATGTCTTTTCCTTCAAAAAGGATAGTACCGGAGTCCGCTTGCTTCAACCCGGTGATGCTTTCCACGATTTCAGCCTGACCATTTCCGTCTACCCCTGCTATTCCAAGGATTTCGCCTTTTTTCAGTTCTAAAGAAAGGTTTTTAAGGGCTACAACATCTTTGCCCTTCTTTACCGAAACATTATCCATTTTCAATACGACGTCACTTGGAGTCGCTTCTGTCTTGTCGACCTTGAAGTTGACTTCACGTCCGACCATCATTTCAGCCATTTGTTCTTTGGACGTTTCCGCCACATTTACCGTGCCAATTGTCTTTCCTCTTCTGATAACCGTACACCTGTCCGCCATCGCCTTAATTTCTTTCAGTTTGTGCGTGATAATGATAATGGATTTACCTTCTGCGATAAGGTTCTTCATAATCTTACCCAGTTCCTCAATTTCCTGAGGGGTAAGAACCGCGGTAGGCTCGTCCAAAATAAGCACGTCAGCTTGACGGTAAAGCATCTTAAGAATTTCTACACGCTGTTGCATGCCGACGGAAATGTCTTCAATTTTGGCATGTGGATCCACATTCAAGCCATACTTTTTAGACAATTCTTCAATTCTTTTGCTGGCCGTTTTCTTATCAAGCACATACATTTTATGCAATTCGGAACCAAGCATGATGTTTTCTGTTACCGTAAAGTTACTGACCAGCTTGAAGTGTTGGTGGACCATCCCGATACCGAGTTTTGTCGCGACATTAGGGTTGGCAATTTTCGTTTCCTTGCCATTTATTTTTATAGATCCTCTATCCGGTTGATACATACCGAACAAAATAGCCATCAGCGTTGATTTCCCGGCACCGTTTTCTCCAAGAAGGGCGTGAATTTCCCCTTGCTTCAGACGAAGTGTAATATCATCATTGGCAACTATTCCAGTAAATTCTTTCCGGATATTGAGCATCTCCACTACATAGTCCATAGAGTGATTCTCCCTTTTTTGTTTATTTATCCCAAGAGGACAGACAACTAACCTCTTACATGTGCATTAAAAAAGGCGGGTCACCCCGCCTTTTCTTTATCAATCTGAATCTAGCAAACGAATTTGCTCTAGATGATTACGCCAGGTACTGCGCGTATTACTTGATCAAATCGCCTTGCTCAGCAGATACTTCTACTTCACCAGATTTGATTAGTTCAAAGATCTCATCAACCTTAGTAGTTGTTTCATCACTTAAGTTTGGATTTTCTTCAGGAAGTCCAATACCATCGTTTTTCGCATCAAATGTAAGAGTTTTGCCACCTGGGAACTCTCCATCGATTTCTGCTTTAATCATATCAGCTGCAGCTGTGTCGATTTTCTTCATTGCAGAAGTTAAGACTACAGATTCACCGTTATCCATTTTACCTTCTTCGTATTGGTCAACGTCTACTCCGACCATCCATACATCGTCTCCGCCTTCGACACGAGTTTTCGCTTCGTTGATTGCCCCAACGCCTACTCCACCCGCTGCTGCGAAGATTACATTTACGCCACGGTCAAACATTGCTCCAGCAATTTGCTGACCTGCAGCTACATCATCAAATGTACCTTGGTACACAACGTTTTCTTCTTTAATGCTTACATTTGTATCTAAGTTTTCGTTAGCATATGCAATACCTTGTTGAAAGCCCCAGTTGAACTTTTGAACTGGAGGAATTTCCATACCACCGATGAATCCAGCTTCGCCTTCTTTTAATTCAAGAGCTGTAGCAACACCAGCCAAGAATCCAGCTTCGTGCTCTGCGAAGAAGATAGATACTGTGTTTTCACCCACTACAGGGTTGAAGTCGCCATTATGTGGAGATCCGTCGATTAGGACGAACTTTGCATCTTCATATTGACTTTGTGCTTGGAAAACTGCTGTTTCAAATTTAAATCCAGGAGTAACAATAAACTTAAATTCTGCATCATATAAGTTTGTAATTTCTTGCATGTAATCAGCTTCTGTAGTACCAGCCGGCTTTAAGTATTTCTCTTTAATGCCGAAGTCTTCTTTAGCTTGAAGGATCCCATTCCAAGTTCCTTCGTTAAAAGATTTGTCATCAATCGTTCCAGCATCCGTTACCATTCCGACCATTAAGTCAGAACCGCTGCCGTCGCCAGAAGCAGAATCAGAACTACCGTTGTTGTCTGTACCGCAACCTACTAGAAAGATCATCGTTGTTAAAACAGTGACGATCGTTGCAATTAAACCCTTTTTCATGCCTTAACTCCCCCAAAATTATAAATTTATAGTAAATTGAAAACCCTTACTATCATTACTATATTCGTAAACTTCCAATATTTCAATATATGTTTTTCAAAGATGAACATATTTTCATGAATAAAAATACCTAGAAAAGAAAATTGTCGAAAATTTGCAGATAAATACTAGGTTTCTATCATTTTCAATGGTAGAAATTACATAGGGGTCTGACCCGCTCCCCGTTAAAGCGCTAAAGCAACGCATTCATCCCCCACACTACAACCAGTTCTTCCTCCATTTGTATGCGGTCCTTTGTTTATTGTATGATAGGTTACATATACAGTAATATTTCTCTCCTCTTCCTATATAAGAGTGAGTTCATTTTCATATAAGGACGTGTACAAGAATGAGAATCAATAAATTTATAAGTGACTCCGGTGTTGCTTCCAGGCGCGGAGCAGATAAACTGATTGAAGAAGGCAAAGTGAAAATCAACGGCAAGGTTGCCCAGATTGGTGGTCAGGTAAACCCTGGAGACGAGGTATTGGTTAACGGTCAAGTCATCCGAATTGCAAGAGACAATGTCTATATCGCTTTGAACAAGCCAATCGGTATCACCAGCACCACGGAAAAGAAAGTAAAGGGAAATATCATTGATCTTGTAAACCATCCTTTACGTCTTTCCCATATCGGGCGTCTTGATAAGGAATCGGAAGGTCTGATCCTGTTAACAAATGACGGGGACATCATCAATGAAATTTTGCGCCCTGAAAACAAGCATGAAAAAGAATATATCGTCTCTGTCGATAAGCCCATTACTCCAGACTTTGTAAAACAGATGTCTGATGGCGTGAAGATACTAGGAACGAAAACACTTCCTTGTGAAGTGGAACAACTATCAAAGTTCGATTTCAAGATTATTTTGACTCAAGGGTTAAACCGTCAGATCCGCCGTATGTGTGCAGAGCTTGGGTATGAGGTTTTAAGATTGCAGCGTACCCGGATCATGAATATTGAGCTTGGAAACTTGCCGATGGGACAGTGGCGCGATCTTAGCAAAAAGGAAAAACGCCAGCTGTTTGCTGAATTGAATTATGAGCCGAAAGAATGGTGAAAAACTTGCTTGTCTCACTGACCATAAATTGGTTGTGGGACAAGCATTTTTTTATATTGTTTTTTCAGGCAATTCCTGTATAATTGTCCCGAATCGTGAATTAATATACTTAAAAACACATTTGGGATTCTGTTAATCACCGCTGTTGGTTTACGCGCCAGGCTTCGCTTTCCGCGGGGCGCTGCTGGAGCCTCCTCACAACGCTCGGGGTCTCCACCAAGCGCTACCTCCCGCCGGAGTCTTCGCCTTTCGCTCCAACCACCAGCTAGATGCTATTTTATAGCAATCAATTAATAGAATTTAATATATAGGGAGGTTGCTATGACTAACGCAATTATTCAGTTTAAAGGTGTTCGCAAGCAGTTTGATAATGATCCTGCTGTGCTTAATGATGTTAGTTTTGAAATAGAACGCGGGAAGTTTTATACCCTGCTTGGCCCGTCCGGTTGCGGGAAGACAACAATCCTTCGCCTGATTGCCGGCTTTACGGAGGCAACTGCGGGGGACATTTATTTTAACGGGGAAAAAATCAATGATGTACCTGCCAACAAACGTCAGGTGAATACGGTTTTTCAAGATTATGCTCTTTTTCCTCACTTAAATGTATTTGAGAATGTCGCTTTTGGACTGAAGATTAAAAAGATGAAAAAGGCTGATATTGAAAAGAAAGTGACGGAAGCACTTAGTTTCGTTAACCTTAAAGGCTTTGAATCTCGTGAAATCAGGGAGATGTCCGGGGGTCAGCGCCAACGTGTCGCGATTGCGCGTGCCATCGTTAATGAACCGGAAGTTATTTTGCTAGATGAACCACTATCGGCACTAGACCTAAAACTGCGCACGGAAATGCAGTATGAATTAAGAGAGCTTCAACAGCGTCTTGGCATCACCTTTATTTTTGTCACCCATGATCAGGAAGAAGCTCTTGCGATGTCAGACGAGATCTTCGTCCTTAATGAAGGACAAATCATCCAAAGCGGTACGCCAACAGATATTTATGATGAGCCGATCAACCGATTTGTTGCAGATTTTATCGGGGAATCCAATATTGTAGAAGGCCGAATGATCAAGGATTTCCTTGTGGAATTTGCCGGCAAGCAATTTGAATGTGTGGACAAGGGATTAAAAGACGACGAAAAGGTGGACATTGTTATCCGACCAGAGGATTTGGCTATCACGACACCAGCAGAAGGAAAGCTTCAAGTGCGCGTGGACTCCCAACTGTTCCGTGGCGTGCATTATGAAATAAGCAGTTATGACCAAGAAGGAAACGAGTGGCTTGTTCATTCTACGAAGAAGGCTTCTGTCGGGGATCAAATTGGATTGTATTTTGATCCGGAAGCGATTCATGTTATGCGTCTTGGAGAATCGGAAGAAGATTTCGACAGACGTCTAGAGGGCTATTCCCATACAAGCGGAGCGAGCCATGGAAAATAGATTAACGAAAAATCTTTACTTTATCCCTTATGCTCTTTGGATTGCGCTATTTGTCATCGCGCCGATATTATTGGTTCTCTATTATTCTTTTTTCAATATTGAAGGGAACTTATCATTAGAAAATTATCAGAAGTTCTTTACTCCCGTCTATTTAAAAATGACGCTGAGTTCGTTTTGGTATGCATTCCTCATAACAGCCATCACACTCCTGGTTGCTTATCCGACGGCATTATTGTTAACGAAAACCCGTCATAAATATTTGTGGCTGTTATTACTTATTGTTCCTTCTTGGATCAATTTGCTCTTGAAAGCTTATGCCTTCCTCGGTATCTTCGGTACTTACGGAATGGCAAACAGCTTCCTTGAGGTAATTGGGATCGGCTCACAACAGATATTATTTACAGACTTTAGTTTTGTGTTCGTATCCGTTTATATTTTTATTCCGTTTATGATTTTGCCGATCTTTAATGCATTGAATGAGCTGAACCCGACACTGATTGATGCAGCCAATGACCTTGGTGCCTCCCGCCTTACAACGTTTTGGAGGGTCACATTGCCGCTTACTTTGGACGGAGTAAAGGTCGGATGTCAGATTGTGTTCATCCCGGCATTATCTCTGTTCATGCTAACAAGATTGATAGCTGGTAACCGGGTCATCACCCTTGGAACAGCGATAGAGCAACATTTCCTTGTCACTCAAGACTGGGGAATGGGTTCGACCATTGCCGTATTTTTAATTATCATCATGTTCCTTTTCATGAAATTGACAAGCAGCAGAAAGCGAGGAATCTAACATGGGTAATAGAAAAACATCTCCGTTATCGACGTTATTTCTCGTCTTTATTTTTGCGATTCTTTATCTACCTATTTTCTTCCTCGTGTTTTACTCGTTTAACAGTGGAGGAACGATGTATGACTTCGAAAGCTTTACGTTGGACTGGTATAAGGAGCTGTTCGCTGACACGCGACTGCTTATTATCGTATTGAACACCCTATTGATTGCTTTACTTTCCGCTTTGATCTCGACCGTTATCGGGGTGATGGGAGCAATCGCCATTTATTCTTTTAAAAACAGGAAAACAAAAAGCACATTATTATCCTTAAATAACGTATTAATTGTCAGTCCTGACGTTATTATCGGTGCTTCCTTCCTTATTCTATTTACGATGGCTGGAATCAAGCTTGGCATGTTCTCTGTCCTGCTATCCCATATTGCCTTTTGCGTACCTATTGTTGTATTGATGGTATTGCCAAAGCTTTTGGAAATGAGCCCTACCTTGATTGATGCGGCCCATGATTTGGGAGCAAGTCGCTGGGATGTAATGAGAAAGGTTGTTCTGCCATATATCACACCAGGCATATTTGCAGGATTCTTTATGGCGCTGACCTATTCCTTGGATGATTTCGCGGTTACATTCTTTGTGACAGGAAACGGATTCACCACCCTTTCTGTGGAAATTTACTCTCTTGCGCGCCGTGGAATAGCACTGAACATCAACGCACTTTCCACGTTACTGTTCCTGTTCACCATTGTCCTTGTGATTGTTTACTACTTCATCACTGTTCGTAATAAGCCTACTGGAATGGGGGTTAGACGATGAAGAAGCTTGTACAGTTTACTGTCGCGGTTGTTTTGGTGTCAGCTGTTCTTTGGTACGCCATTATCGAATTGAATTCCGCGCAAGGATACTCTGGCGGAAACACATTGACCATATACAACTGGGGTGACTATATCAACATGGATGTGGTCAAGCAGTTTGAAGAGGAAACCGGTGTAAAGGTCATCTATGAAACATTTGACTCGAACGAAGCGATGAAAACAAAAATAGAACAAGGTGGAACCACGTATGATATTGCGGTTCCATCTGAGTATATGATTGATAAAATGATTCAAGAAGATCTCCTTATCCCGCTAGATCATTCTAAGCTTCCGAACCTTGGGAACATCGACGAACGCTTCATGGATCTTCCCTTTGATCCGGAAAATAAATACTCTGTTCCTTACTTCTGGGGAACGGTTGGGATTGTGTACAATCCTTCTATGTTAGATGGAATGGAAATCACAAGCTGGAATGACCTTTGGGATGAAGATTTGAAAAATGAGATACTCTTGATAGACGGTGCCCGTGAAGTGATGGGGATGGCTCTTAACAGTTTAGGCTATTCTTTAAATGATACGGATAAAGACCACCTGCTTGAAGCAAAAAGAAAGTTAGATACACTTACTCCGAATATCAAAGCGATTGTCGGGGATGAGAACCGCATGCTGATTGAAAATGAAGAAGCAGCAATCGGACTTGTTTGGTCCGGGGTTGCTGCTGAGTTGATGTGGGAAAACGAAGACCTTGAATATGTGGTTCCGATTGAAGGGTCTAACCTTTGGTTTGACAATATGGTCATCCCGAAGACGGCCAAGAATGTGGAAGCTGCACATCAGTTTATCAACTTTATGTTAGAGGCGGAAGTAGCAGCGGAAAACACGGAATATGTGAGTTACTCTACACCAAACAAGGCCGCAATGCCGCTTCTAGATGAAGAACTGACAGGTGACGAACGTTTCTATCCGCCACCAGAGTTGACAGAGAAGCTTGAGGTGTACGAAAACCTCGGAAAAAGAAACCTGGCTTATTATAATGAACTGTTTTTAGAGTTTAAGATGCATGGTAAATAAAATAGATAAGATGCCACTTACCGAATGGGAAGTGGCATTTTTTTATGATTTTTCCTCTTACATTAGATTGCCTCTACTTTTTCCGCTACAATAAAAGGAACTATTTACAATTTGAGGTGTGGTGGCTAAATTGTTCAGAATTTTTATTATAGAAGACGATAAAACCTTATTTTCAGAAATGGAGGAGCGATTGACGCAGTGGACCTATGATGTTCATGGAGTGACTGATTTCAATGCGGTACTTCAAGATTTCACAAATATTAAGCCTGACCTTGTGATTATAGATATTCAGTTGCCAAAGTACGATGGCTTCCATTGGTGCCGGATGATCCGTAATCATTCAAAGGTGCCGATCATCTTTCTTTCATCAAGAGACCATCCGATGGATATGGTTATGTCCATGCAGCTTGGTGCCGATGACTTTGTGCAAAAGCCCTTCCATTTTGATGTACTCATCGCCAAAATCCAAGCAACGCTCAGACGGGTCTATCAATATAGTGCCGAGCCAGTTAACTTAAAAACGTGGGCCGGGGCAACGATTGATTTTGAGAAAAACACCGTGTCTAATCATAATGGAACGATTGAGTTGACGAAAAATGAACTCTTTATCCTCCGCTCACTTGTTGAACACAAAAACAAGATTGTCAGCCGGGATGAATTGATTAATAGGTTGTGGGATGATAAGCGGTTTGTGAGCGATAATACGTTAACCGTGAATGTGAATCGGCTTCGTAAGCATTTGGAGCAATTAGGACTTGGTAAATACATTGAAACAAAGGTCGGCCAAGGGTATATGGCTCTTGAAGAGGATTCAATCCATGATTAAGACCTATTTGAGAGAAAAACAAAGTTGGATCGTGTTTTTTATCTCCATACAGCTCTTACTTCTTTTTATAGCCTATTTAGATGCGTCCATCAGCTTGACGGCTATCTTTTATTTCAACTTCCTTTCTACCCTCTTTCTAATAATTTTCCTTTTATTTCGCTATCAAAAAGAGGCGGCATTTTACAAGGAGTTAAAGGAATTAGATCCTGCGATGGATCTTTCAGAACTAACAGAAGCAAAGAGCTCGTTTGAAAAGATTGTCCACAAGTCTTTGACAGAATTCACCTATCATCAGAAGCAACAACTTTCCCGGCATACTTTGGAGCTCGATCAGGAAAAAGAAGATTTGTTGGCCTGGATTCATGAGGTGAAAACTCCGTTGACCGCAATGAAGCTGATGATTGATAGACTCGAGGATCCTAAGTTGAAAAAACAAATAACTTTTGAATGGCTGCGTATTCACTTGCTTTTAGACCAGCAGCTCCATTCTCGCAGGATTTCATCAATGGAAAATGATTTATTCGTCGAAAAAGCAGACTTGGAGACAATTATCTTTGATGAAATTAAAACCTTGCAATCATGGTGCATCCAAAAGGGAATTGGTTTTGAAGTAGAACTGAGCGAGCAGTTTGTATGGAGTGACAGCAAGTGGCTTTCGTTTATCATCCGCCAATTACTTACAAATGCAGTTAAGTATAGTGAATCCGGAGACATCAACATAAAAAGCTATGTTAAAGATGGTTTGATAAAATTATCGATTACAGATCATGGAATAGGTATAAACAGCAGGGATTTGCCCAGAATTTATGACAAAGGATTCACATCGACTGCTAACCATCATAACCAAGCAGCAACAGGAATGGGCTTATATTTAGCAAAAAGGGCAGCAGAAGCACTGTCTATCACCATTACTGTTGAATCGAAGCAATCTAAAGGGTCTACCTTTACCCTAACATTCTCAAAAACCAATCAATTCACAAATGTTTGGAGCATGTGACAAAACTGTCACACGCTTCTTCATTTTGTTAGGTGAATCGAAGGAAGTGGAAAAATCTCCGTTTTATAATGGTAATAGAAAAGGAGAGTGAAAGCATGACCATCTTACATGCCTCAAATATACAAAAAAGCTACGGTAATCGATTTAACCGACAAGAAGTATTAAAAGGAATTGACTTGACATTAGAAGAAGGCGAGTTCGTGAGTATCATGGGGGCTTCCGGTTCTGGGAAAACCACCCTGCTCAACGTTCTATCATCTATAGATAAAGTTTCAGAAGGCAACATTCAAATCAATAACAAAGAGATCACCACCCTTAAGGAAAAACAGCTGGCAGAGTTCCGCAAGCACCATCTTGGATTCATCTTCCAAGAATATAATCTGCTTGACACCTTGACTGTAAAAGAGAACATATTGTTGCCGCTTTCCGTTGCAAAGGTATCCAAAAAGGTAGCAGACGAGAAGTTTCAGGCAGTAGCGGACGAGCTTGGCATTTTTGATATAAAAGACAAATACCCAAACCAAATATCTGGCGGACAGAAGCAAAGAACCTCTGCAGCCCGTGCCTTCATCCATGAGCCAAGCATCATTTTTGCAGACGAACCAACAGGTGCACTGGATTCCAAGGCCGCTTCTGACTTGTTAAACAAGCTCAGCGACCTTAACAAAAAACGCAAAGCTACCATCATTATGGTGACACACGATCCTGTCGCAGCAAGCTATTGCAGCAGAATCATCTTTATAAAAGACGGGCAAGTCTACACGCAGTTGAATAGAGGGGACGAAACGCGACAGAACTTTTTCAAGGACATCATGCGCACGCAAGGTGTGCTTAGCGGGGTGCAATATGAGCACTAATCAATTGATTCTCCGAAATCTGAGAAAAAACCTTAAAAATTATCTACTGTATGTCTTTGCATTGGTGTTTACTGTAGCTCTATATTTTTCATTTGTAACGCTTCAATTCGATCCATCGATGGATGCAGCGGAAGGTTCGGTAAAAGGAGCAGGCGCGATAAGAGCTGCCTCTGTTTTATTGATTGCTATTGTATCTGTCTTTTTGCTCTATGCCAACACGATTTTCATTAAACGTCGCAGCAAGGAGATCGGACTCTTTCAACTGATCGGGATGACAAAAGGGAAGATTTTCCGCATCTTGACCATGGAAAATTTCATCCTTTATTTCTCTTCCATCATACTTGGCGTTTTGGCCGGGTTCTCTTTCTCTAAGCTTATTTTACTGATTTTATTTAAAGTAACAGGTGTCGATTCTGTTGCAGAGTTGCGCTTTTCACCTGAAGCTCTATATCAGACGCTACTGGTGTTTGGTTGCATCTTTGTGCTGATCATGGCGATGAATTATCTTTTTATTAAAAAGCAGACCATCCTCTCCTTGTTTCGCGTCCTTTCTTCCTCGGAAGAAATGGTTAAAAGAATCTCCGTTTGGGAGATCCTTATTGGCGTTGCGGGATTGGGCTTGATCAGCTCTGGATACTACATGTCTTCTAGAATGTTTGACGGAGATTTAACCTCTGTTACCATGCTCTTTCTAACCATGATTTATATCCTTGGCTCCGTAATTATCGGGACCTATTTATTTTATAAAGGCTCTGTTCGATTTATCTTTCATTTAATTCGAAAGAAAAAAGGCGGCTATTTATCTATCAATGAGGTCTTGTCCCTTTCTTCAATCATGTTCCGCATGAAATCGAACGCCTTCTTGTTGACGGTCATTACTACCGTTTCAGCGTTAGCAATCGGACTATTGTCTTTAAGCTATATTTCTTATTATTCTGCAGAAAAATCAGCAGAACGTAATGTACCCAATGATTTCTCCATCTATCATCCCGAAGATGCAGACACTTTCAAAAAAGCGTTGGCAGACGCAGATATTTCCTATTCAGTAAAGGAAATAGAAGTGTACCAGGCTCATGTAAATATGGAAGAGGTTCTAAGTTCTGATACAGAAGGAATGAACGTAGATACCGCTTCTCTTCAAACGGCTGTAATTGGAGAGAGTTCTGTGGAGGGTGTTGAACTTTCGGAAGGAGAAGCGATATTAAGCGGCTACAGTAGTGCTCTTTCTTCCTTAATCACCTTTAAAGAGTCAGGAAAAATCGAACTCATCAGTCAGTCGGAGAGAATTCCGCTGGATTACTTAGAATTAAGGGATGAATTCATTTTATCTCTACCCTTTACATCTGGTGGATTTCCGTTAGTAGTGGTGGATGATGCTGTTATGGAAAAGCTATCAAATGACCTAGACCAAGAAATTCAGCGCTCCTCTTTCGTATATACAGGAATAGATATCCCTGACGAGCAGGATTTAGAACAAGCCAACTCAATTTTCACGGAGCTTGATTTAGCCAACACTGGTCCAAACGAGTCTCAGTTGCTTACAAGCAACAGCATGAAAAACAGTATGGGATTTGTCATGTTTATTGTTGGATTTCTCGGTCTTACCTTCTTAATTACATCCGGTTGTATTCTCTACTTCAAACAGGTGGACGAAAGTGAGGAGGAACGGCCAAACTATACCATTTTACGGAAGCTGGGCTTCACACAATGGGATTTACTCAGAGGCATACAAGCCAAGCAATTATTTAACTTTGGAATTCCGCTTGTTGTCGGTTTGCTTCACAGCTATTTTGCCGTTCAATCCGGTTGGTTCTTTTTCGGAACCGAAGTATGGACACCCATGATTATCGTCATGATTATTTATACAGGGCTTTATTCGATATTCGGATTACTCTCTGTTATCTACTATAAAAGAGTGATCAAAGAAGCACTATAAGCAGGAAAGGGATTCATCCCTTTCTTATTTTTTATGCCTCTTCAAGCCTTCCTAAATCCTGCAGCCTAGAGATCAACGGCATCCCGTTCCAAACAACCTTGCTTGGCGCCTCCCTCTTTTTCACTTCTGGTTCTTCTAGCAGCAGCCAGAAATTTTTCGTTGGCAGGTCTCCTAATTTATGTTTTTCTGACAAACGGTCTAAATAGGACCTCATGCTATTAAAATCCTTGGACTGGTTACTATTTTCTTCGGAAAAGTCATAGAGTACGCCTGCCACTTCTGATCTAGCAACTGTGAACCTTTCAGATACCCTCAAGAAAAAGTCCCAATCCCAATAATTTTTCATATCCTGATCAAACTTTCCGATTCGATCATGTAGATAGCTTCTATATAGACAGCCCGATGGGACAAACGTAGAAAACTTTCGCATCGCAGCTAAATCAAGCTCGTAGGCGAACAGATGCCTCGTTTTTGCCTCTCGAAAGCCATTCTTTGTTGTATATTGAACAATTTCCACATCTGAATAGACTAAATCTACGTCTTTTACCTTTTCTAACATCGTTTCTATATGGGTCGGGACAATCAGGTCGTCATCATCAATGAGCATGATAAATTCCCCTTTTGCGAACGAAACGCCAATATTCCTTGCTTGAACATGCTTTACATTCTCCGTCAAATCTATGATGGTAAGATCTAATTCCGGGTAGTATTCTTTTAAACTATCCACTCTTTCCCCTCCATCATTGACAACGATAACCTCAAAATCTTTCCTTGTTTGCAAAACGAGGGCTTCCATCAACTCTGACAGCATGGTTAATCGGTTATAGGTGGGGATGACAACAGATACTAGTGGCAACAACCTACTCAACTCCCTATTTCTATATACGAAAAATTAAAAATGCCCTATCTGAAAACTATGAGTAGTTCTTTTGACTTATTCATTATAATGATTTTTAACATTCATGACGACAAAAAACTCTTTTTCGCATTAGCGGAGCAGAGAACAACAAACTTTATCCATTGATATTATTTCTCAATTACTCATTGACATCCCTTATTGATAGTCTTATAGTAATAGTTGTAGCGAAACTGATAATCATTATCATTATTGTAAACATATTTTAAACTGGGGGTTACATAATGGTTCGCCTATATACAAAAGACCTGAACATTGGCTATGGTGAACGCTTAATCATAAAGGACTTATCCATTGAAATTCCAGATAAACAGATTACGACGATTATTGGCTCTAACGGTTGCGGAAAATCCACGCTATTAAAAGCCATCACCAGAATCATCTCCCACCAATCTGGAACTATCCTGCTAGATGGACAAGAGATTGCCAAAGAAAATACAAAATCACTGGCGAAAAAAATGGCGATTCTGCCTCAAACGCCTGAAAGTGTAAGCGGATTAACTGTCGGCGAGCTGGTATCCTACGGCCGTTTTCCTTATCAGAAAGGCTTCGGACGATTGACCAAAAAGGATTATGAAGTCATAGACTGGGCACTTGAAGTGACGGGGACAACGGAATTTAAATACCGCCCGGTTGACGCACTATCCGGCGGTCAACGCCAACGCGTTTGGATTGCGATGGCTTTGGCACAAGAAACAGAAATCATCTTTCTTGATGAACCTACCACCTACTTGGACATGGCTCACCAGTTGGAAGTGCTCGAGCTTCTGCAAAAGCTTAATAGAGAGCAGGAACGCACCATCATCATGGTTTTGCACGATTTAAATCAAGCAGCAAGATTTG
Source organism: Sutcliffiella horikoshii (assembly GCF_019931755.1). Lineage (NCBI taxonomy): Bacteria > Bacillati > Bacillota > Bacilli > Caryophanales > Bacillaceae > Sutcliffiella > Sutcliffiella horikoshii. Next base: position 4,222,598 of record NZ_CP082918.1, read on the forward strand.
CCGATTATCTTATTGCTTTAAAGGACGGCAATATTGTGATGGCAGGGGATTGTGAGGAAGTCATCACACCTGAAGTTTTAAGAAGCGTATTTCAAATCGACGCCGAAATCGGCCGAGATCCACGAACAAACAAGCCAATGTGCTTAACCTACAACTTACTTAAAGGAGACAACCAAGATGAAAAAATTAATGATTCCATTCGTATTCCTGCTATTGCTGGTCGTTAGTGCCTGCGGAAATGAAAATAATAATGCAAGTAATAACAATACTGATAATTCTAATGAAGGAAATGCTTCCTCCTCTGAAACCATCACCTATGAAGCAGAAACAGGTCCAATTGAAGTACCAGCAGATCCTCAAAGAGTTGTAGTAATAAACTCCTTTGTTGCTGGAAATGTCATGGCACTCGGAACAAATATTGTTGGAACGGATTCTTGGGCAATGGCAAATCCGCGTTATCAAGAGTACCTTGAAAACGCCGAAGAAATCACCGATCAAGATTTAGAAAAAATCATTGAATTAGATCCAGATCTAATTATCGCGGCCTCCAACACGAACAACCTGGAGCAGTTAGGCGAAATTGCGCCAACTGTCGCATACACTTACGGGAAAGTGGACTATCTTACACAACATATTGAAATTGGTAAACTATTGAACAAAGAAGAAGAAGCTCAAAAATGGGTAGATGACTTCAAGGCACGCGCTCAAGAAGCTGGAGAAGAAATCCGCGCTAAAATCGGTGAGGATGCGACTGTATCTGTTATCGAAAACTTTGATAAAGAGCTTTACGTTTTCGGAGACAACTGGGGACGCGGCACAGAGATTCTTTATCAGGAAATGAAGCTGAAGATGCCAGAAAGAGTAAAGGAAGAAGCTTTAGAAGCTGGATATTATACGCTTTCCTTTGAAGTACTGCCTGAGTTTGCAGGTGATTATGTAGTATTCAGTAAGAATTCTGAAGGGGATACATCCTTCCAGGAAACAGATACTTATAAGAATATTCCTGCAGTGAAGAATGGTCAAGTTTTTGAAGCGGATGCAAAAGAGTTCTACTTTAACGATCCGATTTCCCTTGATTTCCAATTGGATTTCTTTAAGGATAGCTTTTTAGGAAACTGAGACTTTTTGGAGGGATGCTTCTTTCATTAGAAGGTCCCTCTTATTCTATAAAAGAAAAGATGAGGATTATGAAGATTGCGTTGGAACGAAGCATTCCTTTTACAATTAAATTTATTGGGGCAATCATCGTCTTTGGGGCGGTGTTTTTTGCTGCGATGGTGCTTGGTGCTGCTGATACAACCATTCGAGATGTATGGTTGGCATTAACTTCACCAGGAACGAGTGGAGATAAAATCCTGATCATCCGCGAAATACGGCTACCACGTGAAGTTGCTGCAATTTTTGTAGGTGCAGGGTTATCAGTTGCTGGAGCCATTATGCAAGGGATGACAAGGAATCCTTTGGCAGATCCAGGGTTGCTTGGCTTGACCGCTGGAGCGAACGCCGCACTTGCTATTACGCTTGCATTCTTGCCTTCTATTAACTACTACGGCATTACCATTGCTTGTTTTATCGGCGCGGCGGTAGGGGCAATTATGGTGTTTGGTTTAGGCGCAATGAAAAAAGGCGGATTTTCTCCTTTGCGAATCGTCCTTGCAGGTGCAGCCGTTTCTGCCTTTCTTTTTGCGATTGCTGAAGGGGTCGCGCTGACCTTTAAACTGTCGCGAGATGTCTCCATGTGGACTGCCGGGGGGATTATTGGCACAACTTGGGGCCAGTTGCAGTTGATTATTCCGTTAATTACCGTGGGCCTGCTTGTGGCGCTTTACCTCTCCAGACAACTGACCATCCTTAGTCTTAGCGAGGAAGTGGCAGTTGGGTTAGGACAGAAGATTGCTTTTGTAAAAGCGGTATTGTTTGTTGTCATTATTTTGTTGACGGGTGCCTCTGTCGCACTTGTCGGGAATATGGCTTTTATCGGATTGATGGTTCCTCATATTGTGCGTGCCATTGTTGGGACAGATTACCGCTTCATCCTGCCGATGTCGGCGATTGTTGGAGCTACCTTCATGCTTTTCGCTGACACACTTGGACGCACCATCAACGCTCCTTTTGAAACGCCTGTTGCAGCCATTGTAGCAATGGTAGGCCTTCCCTTCTTCCTTGTTATTGTCCGAAAAGGAGGGAAAGCATTCTCATGATTCATCCATCTATTTTAAGAAAACAACGTATTATTGTGGGATTTTTGGCTTTACTTATCTTGACTACCATTGTTGTTGGTATTGGCATTGGACCGGCTTCTCTTTCATTCGATCGTTTATTACCGACCATGCTTGGTCAAGGCAGCTTTAAAGAGGAGTTTGTTTTCTTTTCCATCAGGCTTCCTCGGATTGTCATCACCATTCTTGCCGGCATGGCGCTTGCATTATCAGGTGCGATCCTTCAAGGGATCACTCGTAACGATCTGGCGGACCCTGGGATTATTGGGATCAATGCTGGCGCAGGTGTCGCGATTTCTATTTTCTTTTTATATGTTCCGATTAATGCAGGTTCCTTTGTTTATATGTTACCAGCAGTTGCATTCTTCGGGGCGCTTATAACAGCCATGTTGATTTATTTGTTCTCGTATCAGAGGAATGGAGGACTTCAGCCTGTCCGGCTTGTATTGGTCGGAGTCGGGTTTTCAATGGCACTTTCGGGTATGATGATTATCTTGATTTCGTCTGCTGAGCGTGTAAAAGTCGATTTCATCGCCAAGTGGCTGGCAGGTAACATTTGGGGCACTGATTGGCCATTTATACTGGCGTTGTTGCCTTGGCTGCTTGTATTGGTTCCTTTTACTTTGTATAAAGCCAACCGGTTGAATCTACTTGGCATGAGTGAGCCTGTGGCGATTGGGGTTGGGGTATCACTTGAAAAAGAACGCTTGGTTTTGCTGTTGACGGCTGTAGCATTGGCTGCTTCTGCGGTTTCGGTGACAGGTGGTATTGCTTTTGTTGGCTTGATGGCCCCTCATATCGCAAAATCGTTGGTTGGACCGCGGAACCAATTGTTCCTGCCTGTAGCGATCTTGATCGGCGGCTGGCTGCTATTGTTTGCGGACAGCGTGGGACGCAACTTGATTGATACCGGGATTCCAGCAGGGATCATGGTCGCGTTGATTGGAGCACCTTACTTTATGTATTTGTTGTTGAGGAAGTAAGTGGCCGACGATGAATTACAGGTAATCAAAAAGGGGTCTGACCTTCAGTGCTTTAAAGCACTGAGGGTCAGACCCCTCTTTACCCCTTTAACTCATCACCAAGTCACACGCTCTGTTCACCAGCTGTCCTTCATCTATATATAGAATCCGGTCGGCGATGGCTTTGGCGTCTGCAAAGTCATGGGTGACGAAGATAGAGGTGATGCCTGTTTTCTTCAGGATTTCTTTTAACTCGTCACGAATTTTTTCCTGAAGGTGAGCATCCAGGTTACTAAAAGGCTCATCGAGCAACAATAAAGACGGTGACGGTGCCAACGCGCGAGCCAAGGCTACACGCTGCTGCTGTCCTCCACTGAGCTCGTACGGATAACGCTGGCCGTATTCAGCCAAGTTGATTAAGCTAAGCATTTCTTCCAGCCGCTCCTGCTTTTGCTTACGGTTCATTTTCCGTAACCCATACTTGATGTTTTGCGCAACTGTCATATGCGGAAACAACGCATAATCTTGGAACACGACCCCTATGCCGCGCTTTTCCGGCACAATGAATGTTCGTGGATCAAACATCACTTCCCCATTTAACTTCATGCTTCCAGAGGTTGGATTTTCAAGCCCCGCGATAATGCGCAATAAAGTACTCTTTCCGCTTCCGCTTTTACCAAGAATGGAAATAATCTCTCCGCGTTCAATGTCTACCTGAATATGGTCGAGTGTATTCTTTTTTGTATTTTTATATTGGAACTGCAAATCTCTGATCTGGATAAACATTAGTTTGCCTCCTTATCAAGTACACGGTGAAAAATAAAGATACACAACGCACTTATGAAGATGATCATCAGGGAAGCGATAGAAGCCTCCTGCACGCGTTCATCATTTGCATATTTGAAAGCTTGTGTCGCAAGCGTTGAAAAGTTAAATGGTTGCAAGAACAAGGTTAATGGTAATTCTTTTAGAATATCCACAAATACTAAGATGAATCCACTCGCGATCGCCCCGCGCAACAGCGGAAGGTCGACCATGAAGAACGTCCTCAATGTCGACGCACCCAGCATTCTTGACGTTTCTGAATACCTGTTACCGATCTTTTCAAAGCCCGCCTCTATATTATTAAAGCCAATGGCAAGGAATCGTATCACATAAGCAAAAATCAACATAATCAAGGTCGTTCGCAGCACAAATTCCGGTTTTAAGTTAAATTGCGCGAGGAACGTCACAATATACTGATCTAATGAAATGAAAATTGTGATGACTGCAATAGCGATGGCTGCTCCAGGAATCGAATATCCAAGTGTTGTCACCCTGGAGATGAACTTTGTCAAAAGACCTGACTGCAGTCTCGTGTAATTAGAGATGATCAGCGCTACAAAAATAATGATAAGAGATGCAATGGACGCTACCAACACTGAGTTTTTAGCCAGTGTGATAAATTCAGCATTAAACACCTTCTCATAGGTCATGAACGCCCAGCGTAAAAGCTGAAGCAACGGAATGATAAATGCGATCGTAAAGATCCCAAAGCAGTATGCAAATACTCCCCATGCCTTAGCTCCCGTAAGTTTCTTCGGCTGAATGGGACGAACTTTAGAGGAAGGATCAAAGAACTTCTTTCTTCCTCTCACAATTCTTTCAAACATAAGGACAACCATTACCAGCACCATCAGAGTCCCTGCCAGCTTCAACGCTGAATCTAAGTCCATCATTCCATACCAGGTACGGAATATCGCCGTACTGACTGTCTGGATGCCAAAATAACTTGTAACTCCATAATCATTTAGCACTTCTAGAATAACGAGGGTCACACTACCAACGATTGCGGCTCTTGAAATCGGCAAGGCGACACGGAAAAACGTATCCACGTCATTTCCGCCTAGTAATCTCGCATTCTCCAGTACGGATGCTGATAGGTTCTGAAAAAAGCTTCTCGTAATCGCATAAACGTATGGAAACAAGGTGACCGTAAAAATAAAGATGGCCCCCTGAATGCTCATGATATCAAAGTATGCCTGATTCACCTGCATCTCAAACGAGTTACGCAAAGTGGTCTGTATGACACCGGTATAGTTTAATATACCGTGAAATGTATAAGCAGCAATGTATGGCGGTATTGCTAATGGAAGGATCAGCGCCCACTTCAAAAAGTTTCGCATCGGAAACTGATAAATAGTGATCAACCACGCAAGACTTGTGCCAATCAACATCGTTGCCAATGCCGTAAAAATGATGATGACAGCGGAATTTTGAACATAATCCTTCAATAAATATTCTCGTATATGAAGCCAATTGTCGTTTCCTTCTGTAAAGAATTCCACGCCAATTAGTAAATTGGGAATTAATATAATCGTTATAAAAAAAAGACTTGCAAGAGCCCATCCTTTATGATGTACCCTTGACCAATGAAACCGATTCACAGATGACACATCCTTCGTTGCCTCTTTGTTTCTCCATTCTAAATTATAACGAAAATCATTCTCAAATGGAACAGAAGATTCCAAATAAATAGAACCGAAGCACTATCTAGTGTGCTTCGGTTCATGGTTTGTTCATATTTAATTATTTCCAGCCAACCTCATTGAAGATGCGAATTGCCTCTTGTTGGTTTTCGCCTAACTTAGAAAGGTTGATGTCTTGCTCTTTGAACTCGCCCCAAGATTTTAATAGCTCGGAAGGTTCCACTTTCTCATTTACGGGGTATTCAGAGTTCGCTTCTGCAAATTGGCCTTGCGCCTCTTCGCTGCTTAAGAACTCGATGAACTTAACCGCATTTTCTTTATTTTTCGCATGCTTAGTCACGCCGGCACCACTGATATTAATGTGTGTACCAGTTGTTTCTTGGTTCGGGAAGAATACGCCAACATTTTCAGCTACCTTCTTCTCTTCCTCATCTGTTCCATTTAACATAACGCCAATATAGTACGTATTCATGATCGCTACATCTGCTTCTCCTGCAGCAACAGCCTTCGCTTGGTCTCGGTCTCCACCTTCAGGATCACGAGCCATGTTATCTGCAATTCCTTGCGCCCATGCTTTTGCTTCGTCTCTTCCCATGATGTCAATGAAAGATGCTAAAAGAGACATGTTGTACATATTTTCAGAAGATCTGATAACCACACGGTCTTTCCATTCCGGTTCAGCCAAAGCTTCATAAGTTGATAATTCCTCAGGGCTTACACGCTCTTTATCATATACGATAACACGTGCACGCTTTGTTAAACCAAACCATTGGTTATCTACATCGCGTAATTTTTCAGGGATATTTTCAGCTAAAACATCACTTTCAACCGATTGAAGTAATTCAGCGTCTTTTGCTTGATAAAGGTTACCGGCATCAGCAGTGATATATACATCTGCTTCCGTCGCTTCTCCTTCTCTGTTCAAGCGCTCCATTAGCTCTTCGCCTTTACCTTCTACCACATTGACTTTAATACCAGTTTCTTCTTCAAACTTTTTGTAAAGCATTTGATCTGCTTCATAGTGACGGCTAGTATATACGTTTACTTCGCCTGATTCTTGCTCGTTTGTTGCTTCTTCGTTGTTCTCAGCCCCACCGTTGTTTTGAGAAGAGCTATTTCCGTTGTTATTAGTGCTGCTCACACAGCCTGTTAACGCTAACATTAAAGCTAGCATCATGCTTAAAATGACAGTAAACTTTTTCACTATGTACACTCCCTATGTATGTAGTTTCATTAAAAATGATAATCACTCTCATTAACTATTGTAATGATAATCATTTTCAAGTCAATACTATTTTGAACATTTTCTCAAAATTTATTTGTGTTCCACGTGAAACGTAAAAAGGTGCAACCAGTTTAACTGATCACACCTTCATTCTTTTTATTGGATATCCTTCTGCCATCTTCCATAGCCGCCAAGCATATTACGGACATCCTTCACCCCTTTTGCCTGCAACAGACTAATGGCAATCGCGGACCGGACTCCAGAACCACACTGAATAATAAGAGGACGATCTTCCGGCACCTCTTCCAGCCTATCAAGCAAGGTGCCCAGCATGATGTGTTTTGCGCCTTCAATATGTCCACTTTTCCACTCTGAATCATGCCGTACATCAATAACTTGCGCTCCTTCCGCAAGCAACTCCTTCGCCTCTTTTGGTGTAATATCATGATAGGATTCCAGATCGGATGTCATTCGAATGGCAAGGTCCACATCCATGTAATAGTGGAGATTATCGATCCCTATGGACTGAAGCGTTTTCTGAATTTCCTCAAGCTTATCAGGGTCAGTTAACAGATAAAGCGGCTGTTCATAGTTGATGATCCAACCAGCCCAGTTGGTAAATGCCTGATTAAATGGAATGTTGATTGTTCCTTCTATATGCTCTTTTGAAAAGAGGGCCGCTTCCCGTGTATCAATGACCTGTGCCCCTTCTTTTATTTTCTTCGTTAAAGCATTTATGTCATCCAATCGTTTTGGTTTTTGTAGTTCTAAGGTGAAGTTTGGTCCAACTTTATTCACTTGCTTCATAATGCCAAAATACTTCGGTGGTTCTGGCTGTCCTTCCAACAGCTCAGACGCAAAGCTCTCAAAATCATCATGCTGAAAAGCCCAATTCACTCTTCTTTCATAGCCAACAGTGGAAGAAGGAATAGCACCCAGTGATTTTCCACATGCACTTCCCGCCCCATGACCTGGCCACACTTGCACATAATCTGGGAGACCCTCAAATTTAGTTAAAGAGGCATACATATCTTTTGCCCCCTTATCAGCTGTACCTTCCTTTTGTGCGGACTTTTCCAAAAGATCCGGTCTACCAACATCACCGACAAATACAAAATCACCTGTGAAGATACCCATAGGATGTTCTGTTTTCGCTCCGCCATCTGTTACAAAAAAAGAAAGGCTTTCCGGTGTATGACCTGGCGTGTGCAACACTTGAAACAAAATATTCCCAAGCTTTATTTCATCCCCATCCTTCACTAATTGATGAGGAAGGTCACTTATATTTTCATATTTCCAATCCTTATCTCCTTCATCTGAGAGATACATTTTCGCACCTAAGCGTTTCGCCAATTCCCTTGATCCTGCTACAAAATCAGCGTGAATATGCGTTTCCAACGCTCCCACAATACGAAGTCCCTCTTTTGTTGCAGCCTCCATGTATGGCAGGATATCCCTTGCCGGATCAATGATGAATGCTTCCTTGGACGCCTGGCAGCCAACCATGTAGGAAGCTTGCGCCAAACCTTCGTCATAAAAATACTTCAGTAACATTCTTTCTCCCCCTTTATAGCCGTTTTGCTTTTTATTCCCTTTTAAGGTTCTCCTTAACCAGACAAATTATTTTGTTGAAACTATCTTTATGCCTGTTTCGTATATAGGGTAGGAGCGTGAAAATAATGTATATGACCATCAAAGAACCAAGCGAGAAAATCGCAAATCAAGCTGTACAAGTCTGGCGTATCTCCAACACCATTGGACACGGTATCGCCATCATCGTTTTAGGCATTCTGCTCTACTGCAGCGAGCACTTTCACTGGTATGGTTGGATCCAGGTTACCCTGTATATAATCCTTGGCATTATAGTCTTATCAGCTGTTTACTCTATTTTCATTGAACCTGTCTTTCTTCAAAAGACTTGGCGTTATGAGATTGATGAAGACTTTGTCCAAATGAAAAACGGTAAGTGGAATGAAAGTCATACATTGGTCCCGATGGAAAAAGTGGAGTTTGTTCGAACCGAGCAAGGTCCCATCATGAGGAAATTTGACCTGTTCAACCTTATAATAGGAACCACTACAACCCAGCACACCATCCCTGCTATCCCTGCAGAAAAGGCAAAATGGTTAAAAGTAGAAATTGCACAGTTAGCCAAAGTAAAAGAAAGCGACCTGTCAGAAAGGGAGGAAGAATGATGTCACAGGAGGTCAAAAGGTTTCATCCGGCCTGGATAGTAGTCGAATTTTTTGCTTTAATGAAAAATTCCATCGCCATCTTCCTCTTTCTTTTTGTGTTGAAAATCAATTCTACTTCGACCTGGATTGTATGGGGACGTTACATATTCTTAATAGGTATCACGTGGACACTCATTCTCATCGTATTGAAGTGGTTTCTTTACCGGTATGAAGTGGTTGGGGATTCTTTTGTTCTTAAAGAAGGAGTTTTCGTAAAAGAACAGCGCACGGTTTCCTTTGACAAAATTCAGAATCACCATTCAAAGACAACCTTTATCCATAAATGGTTCGGCCTGACTTCTTTGACCTTGGAAACTGGAACAACAGTAGAAGGTTCCGCTGTCAATTTCCCGGTCTTGACCGTTTCTGAAAAAGAACGAATCCTATCAAGAATGTTAGATAAAGCTCCTTCAGAAGATGAAGGTGACCAGGATGAGCTGGAGCATGGTGGTGAGAAGAAAGTTCACTTCCGCTCGAATAAAAAGGATTTATTGAAAGCCTCCTTTACATCGTTGAGCTTTCTTGCCATCTTTCCGTTGCTAACGACCATCTATTTCAACCTTGCCGATTTTTTCAATATCGAGGACACCGCTGAAGGCGCATTTGACTATCTGCTTTTGCATTGGTGGATGTTGATCCTCCTTTTTTTGCTCGCCATGGTCCTCTCTGTCGGCATCGGCTACTTGCAGACAACCATCAAATATGGGAACTACGAAATCAGCGATGACGTTGCGCGTATCTATATAAAAAAAGGTGTCGGAAGCACAAGCAGCTTTGCGATTTCCAAAGAGAAAGTACAAGCCATTGTAGTGGAACAATCACTGGTAAAACGGCTGCTCGGACTTGCATCCATCAAGCTCATCAGTGTCGGCGAAATGAAAACAGAAGAGCAAGAAACAAGCTCCCTTTACCCTTTCATGCCAAAACACGAAGCGTACTTATTGTTGGAAACGCTATTACCTCACTATCCCATTCAAGAGAAAATGGACCGTTTTCCAATTAAAGTGCTTTGGTACAAGCTCTTGGTGCCATACTACTTTACGATCATTGCAGCTGTCGGCCTTTTCTTTTTTAAAAAAGAGTGGCTCTGGGCTGCAGGCGTTGTCTTTGCAATCTCACTGGTCACACGTGTGCTTGATTACTTTTTCACCAGCTACCTTCGCCAAGGAAACACCGTCCAGATCCGAAAAGGCGGACTCACAAACGAAACATTCATCACCCACTACAACCGTATCCAACAGGTATCTGTCGAACATTCCTGGCTGCAGCGCTGGTTTGGGATTGCCACCTTGTACTTCCAAAACCGCGCAAATCCACTTCATATCAGTGAACTAAACGGCGTGTCTAAAGACGAAGCCGGGGAGTTTTATAACTGGTTTAAGGGGAAGAGGAAGCGGTTGGTTAGGCGGGAGAGGGTTTCATAGCGTATGTAAAGAAGCAAGGCCCAAGAAGGGCCTTGCTTTTTTACACGGTTATATTCGGTTTGTTCTCTTGTTTTTTTCCTTGCATAAAGTTAATTCCCATTGTCACACCGACGATGATGATACCGTAGATATCCGAATTAGCTTCAGGAATAATCATCATAAATGCACCTGCTCCCATCAAAATTCGCAAGAACACATTTAATTCGGTCTTAAAATAACCCTCAACCGCTGCACTCAATGCAATAATTCCTATAATAGCTGTTACAGAAATCAAAAGGATTTCCATGACTGGCGGCATTGCAAAGTCTCTGGCATTTACAGCTGCATCAGTCGTATCAATCATTAACATTGCCGGATTATAGACAAACAAATAAGGAATGATGAATCCCGCAATTGAAAGCTTTAAGGCATTGAATCCTGTTCGCATTGGATCTCCGCCGGATATTCCCGCTCCCGCAAAAGCTGCCAAGGCAACAGGAGGAGTTATATTAGCAAAAATACCAAAATAAAATACGAACATATGAGCAACAAGAATTGGAATACCAAATTCAGCCAACGCTGGTGCAGCCATCGTTGCAGTAATAATATATGCCGGGATGGATGGTAAGCCCATTCCCAGTACCATGGAAGCAATCATCGTAAAGAATAGAGTAAGGAACAAGGAATCTGCACCAAGACTCGTAATGGAGGAAGTCATCACATTCCCAAAGCTAGTCAAGCTAACTACTCCAATAATAATTCCGACCACCGCACAAGCAACCATCACTGATAACGATTGTCTCGCTCCATCCTCAAGTCCTCCTAAAATATCCTTGAAAGACATTCTAGTATTCTTTCTAAATGCTGCTACTACCACCGTTGAAATAATAGTATAAAAAGCGGCATGAGCAATCGGTAAATTCTGATAAAGCAACACGATCAGAAATACGATTGGAAGCAAGAGATGCCCGCGTTCCTTCATGATTTCCTTCACTTTTGGGAGGTTTGCTTTTGGTATACCTTTTAAGTTATCTTTTCCTGCACGGAAATGAACCTGCATGATAACCCCTAAGAAATATAAAACAGCTGGAATTAAAGCAGCAAGCGCTATGGTACCATAGGCAATTCCGGTCGTTTCTGCCATGATGAAAGCACTCGCGCCCATGATCGGCGGAAGAATCTGTCCACCCACAGAGGCACTTGCCTCGACAGCTCCAGCAAAATTTCGCGTGTAACCTATCTTTTTCATCAACGGAATGGTGAATGCTCCTGTACCTACAACATTGGCAACAGCTGCACCGTTAATACTTCCCATAAACCCACTTGAAATGACCGCTACTTTCGCAGGTCCACCTTGCTTGTGACCTGCTAGAGCTAAGGCAAGATCATTAAAAAATTGTCCCATGCCTGAACGAGCCAAAAAGGCCCCGAACAGGATGAATAGAAAGATAAAATTAACCGACGCACCAATGGCTGTAGAATATAAACCTTCCGTTTTTAAAAATAATTGTCCGAAGATATCTCCTAAATCATAAGGACGGGTTGCCATTTTAAGAGGCATCCAATTCATATGACTGACAAAAGGGTAGGCTAGGAAGATCAGCGCTATAATTGGCAGGATAATGCCTGTTACTCGCCTTGCTGCCTCCAGGACTAGTATGACAGTCATTACTGCCACTAAAATATCTAGTGTATTAGGAATTCCTCCACGCGTGGTGACAATTTGCGTGTATTCTGAAATAAGATATCCTGCAGAGCTAAGTGCTAATAGAAATAAAATCCAATCATACCAAGCTACCCTTTTTCGATCTTGCTTTTTAGTGACTGGATATAAAATAAAAACCAGGGCTATTCCCACCGCAACATGGACTGCTCTCTGTTGCAAGGCAGGCATGGGGTTAAAAGTCACGTATAAATGGAATAAAGAATATAGGATAGCAATGGCAGATACCATTAGAACTATTTTCTTATTATCAAACTTACGCACTTTTGACTCTGCATCAAATTTCTCTAATATTTCCGCTTTTTTATCTTCGGAAATCGTATCGGTATCTTTAAAAGTATCCTTTTTCTGATCCGTCAACTTATCTCACCTCTTAAGTACTGCCATAAAGGTAGTTTATTTATGCTTATTGATACGTTCTCGTAGTCTTCCACTAATTCGTACAGATGATATTCACTTGACTCGGTTATGAGTGTTGTTTCTACATTCTTTGAAACAATTAGGTTAACAACCTCCACTTCTCGGTCTATTTTCATATGAACAAAGCCGTCATTAGAAGGAATGATTTCACCGTCAGATGGAGTTCCGGCCCCAAAAGTTTTAAAACGAGTCTTTGCTAGAAAAAGCCTATCTCCCCTTTTTTCATAGGTTTCTAGCCATGGTTCTTTTTCCACGGAATGTATCCAATAAATTTCAAAAGAGTCCTCATTCAGCTGAAATCCACCCTCATCAAAAGAAACATAGACGACTGGAATCCTCACAAAAAGGAAAAGAAGGAGCACAATAAGAACAGTGCTCCCCAAAATAAAAATTTTATTGTTCATCGTAGAATTTTTGTGCTCCTGGATGAACCGGTGCTACCATGCCCTCTTGTGCAGCTTCCAACGAAATTTCTGTTGCAGCCTGGTGAGCATTCCCTAATGTATCCAAGCTATCAAAGAACGTTTTAGTCAATTCATAAACATCTTCTTCACTTAAATCACTGTTAACGACCAATGCATTCATAATTGCTGCAGTTGGTACTGCTTCTTCGTTATCATACGTACCTGCTGGAATATCCAATGAAACAAAATATGGTTGGTCTTGTGCAATCTCTTGGATTTTGGCAGAATCCACCGATACAAGCTTCAAATCGATTGTTTTTGCAAGTTCTAATACAGAAGCATTTGGCAATCCACTTGTAAGAAATGCCGCGTCAATAGACCCAGATTTAAGTCCATCAGCTGCTTCTGCATACCCCAAGTAGTCAACCGTAATGTCATCATAAGAAATGTCATGACCTGCTAATAGATTTCTAGCATTCACTTCCACCCCTGAATTTTGATCTCCTACTGCAACACGTTTCCCAACAAGGTCCTCTATTGATTCAATTCCGGAATCCTCTGTTGTTACAATCTGAACAAAGTTCGGATAAAGAGTTGCAACCTGTGCGACATTATCTACCTTTTCTGAGAAGTTCCCTGTACCTTCCACCGCTTCCGTTAATACATCACTCATGACAAAGGCCATTTCTATTTTGCCTTCTTTGATTAGGTTAATATTCTCCACAGAAGCACCAGTAGCCTGTGACTTGGAATTTACCCCGTACTCATCAGAATAAATGTTAGCCAGGGATGATCCAATAATATTGTAAGGGCCAGACGATCCACCTGTACCGATGGTTACCAATCTAGTATCCAGACCTTCGCCGTCCCCACCACTAGCACCTTCTCCTCCGCCACATGCTACAAGCATAGTGCTAATAGCTAAAGCGCTTACAACAGTTGCGCCGATTTTTTTAAATTTCTTCATTGTTAACCCTCCCCTTTGTAATGTAAAAACGTTCAAAAAAGCGTTCGCAAATATTTTACCAGAATAATAGTTTCACTTCAAATAATATTCTGTATTTTTTGAAATTTAATAAAGAGTGGCCTCCTTCCTTTAATGAAGTTAGCTACTCTTTCTTGACTATTTACTATTTAAATAAACAATGGCATCTTTAAGCATTTGAACAAGTCATTTCACTTGTTATTTACGGTGTTGTCGCTCCTATCCGCTATCGAATCAGCATCTTAGAGGAGAGCTCTTGGTCTTTTTCCACCATCTGTTCTACAGACTGTCTGGTCATTTCTTCGTTATGCAGCAAGAGGGCCTTATAGTTTTCTGTCAGTTGTTCTAATATACGGTTTATTTCATTTAACTTATTTACGACATCTAAACGGTTGCCGCTTCCAATTGAAGAGGGGAAAGAGGATGTAAGAGCTTCTGAGGAGGATTTCATTTGTGCTAGGGCCTGCTCTATCTCACTTTTCTTTATTTTAATTTCTGTACTCATATGGAGACCTCCATTGGTTTAATTGTAACGATTGGCAGCTCGTTCTTCTGCAAGCTGCAACTCTAATGAAGCAATGGTCTGTTTTAGTGAGTTGATTTCACGATGTAGTTGTTGAATTTTATTTTCGATACCTGAGAAGATCGAACTGAATTGGCTTTGCTCCATTTCTGAATAATAATGAAGCATTCCATTTGTCCGGATATCTTCAAATCGGTTGGCAAGTGTCCCCTGCCAAGTAAACGAGGAAAGTTCGGGCCGTGTGACGGAAGCTCTAAAACTAGCAAACTCCTGTTGTTTGCCCCTCAGTTGACTTTGGCAGTCTTGGAGACGCTGAAGATGCTGCTGCTTTTCCCTGAGCAGAGCATTGTAATATGCGATAGACAAGTTCATCACCTCATAAGGAATGTATTTATTTTATAGTGAGCTTCAGTGGTGGAGACTGATTGGCTTTTGTTTATTTCTCAATACCTTTTACTATAACATGGAAGAAAAATACCAAAATGATGAAAACTATTTATTTTTGCGTAGGTTGAGATGGGTAATTTATACTATTTTGTGAGATTTGAGTTTGAATGGGCTATGTAAGTCGATTTACACCCTACCGGACGAAAAGCACTACTTATTAAATAGCACATTTTCTGGAAAATGAAACCTAGATTTTTGGTTTTGTGGGACGGAAGAGGGTGTCTATTAGACTTTATGACTGGATTTCGCGGGGCTTCGGGCGTATAGAGGCCTTCTATTTTACCGAACACTCTGTTCCCCCGAGCTTTTGGGCATTTAGAGGCCTCCTATTTTACCAAACACTCTGTTTCTACGAGCTTTCGGGCATATAGAAGCCTCCTATTTTACCGAACACTCTGTTTCCTCGAGCTTTCGGACATATAGAAGCCCTCTATTTTACCGAACACTCTGTTTCCTCGAGCTTTCGGGCAATTAGAAGCCTCCTATTTTACCAAACACACTGTTTCCCAGAGCCTTCGGGCATATAGAAGCCCTCTCACGCCCGCCACTCAATACCCCCGCCCAACATCCACACGATTCCACAACTCCCCTCCGCTCTCCACAGCCTCCAACGTCTCCAAAAAACACACTACCGCTTCTTCAGGTGTCGTTATCGCGGAAATATGCGGAGTGATCGTCACGCCTGGGTGGCTCCACAGCGGATTGTCAGCAGGTAACGGTTCCTGCTCAAATACATCAAGAACTGCGGCTTTAAGCGCACCACTGTTCAATGCATCCAACAAGGCTCCATGATCCACAGTCGCCCCTCTTCCCACATTGACGAAGACGGCTTGATTCACTCGACCAAAAAACCGCTTATCAAACAAACGCTCCGTCTCTTTCGTCAGCGGCAAGGTATTGATGATAAAGTCCGCCTTCCTTAAGCAACTATCATCGATCTCTTCCAATGACATCACCCTGCAAAAGTGATCCTTTTCAGCCCCACTGCGCGATACACCTTCCACCCTCACTCCAAAAAATGCTAGAATCCTTGCCAGCTCCTGGCCAATCTCTCCTGTGCCGAAAACGACAACCTTCACTTCATCCAAGGCCCGGGGAGCAACCATCTTCCATTCCCCACGCTCCTGGTGGTCACGAAACTTATCGTGATTTTGTAATTCTTTTAACATATAACTAAGCGTATACTCGCCAATTTTTTGCCCAAAAGAAGTAATCGTTCTTGTTAATAGGACTTCCTCTGGCCATCTGTCACCCAAATCCATATAACGGTCTACACCCGCACCGAGTGAATGCACCCACTTTAAATTGCCAAAATGGAAGTTTGCAACAGGATGAAAGGCCACATAAGCATCCGCCCAATTTAAATCCTCCAACGAAACATCATCCTCAGCTATAAAACGCAGGTCACGCCCCTTTAACGTTTCCTCTAAATTAAGTAATCCCTCTAACTCTTTTACCAACCTACCTGTAAAAAGGATATTAGTAATTCTCATAAATCGCGCACTCTCCACTAATTAATATTTGCTTTATTTTAACATGATAGAATACAAGTGTAGTAGCACACATAAACACAAAAATACGTGATTATAACAGAAAACCACCTAAATACTGGGTTCATATTTGATAAATCTCTGTAATATCTGTAAAATAGGAGTTGTTAAATTAATATTTAGGGGGAGTTCGATGAAAAAGAATAGTTTCCTAGCCTTATCTATGGTTCTATTATTATCATTATTCTTAGCTGCATGTGGCGGCGGAGATAATGATGGTTCTAGCGGAGAAGGCGGCAGTGAAGATCCGAAATTAATGAGCATGCTGACAGGTGGAACTAGTGGTACATACTATCCGCTTGGTGGCGCAATGGCAAAGGTAATTACCGATGAAACTGGCATCCAAACTGACGCTGTTTCTTCCAATGCTTCTGCTGATAATGTAGTAGCACTAGCTGAGGGTGAAGCAGAAATCGCTTTCGTACAAACAGACGTTATGGCTAATGCTGTAGAAGGTACGAACGCATTTGAAGGGAAAGCGGTTGACAATGTATTGGCACTTGGATCTCTGTATCCAGAAACCGTTCAAATTGTAACACTTGCTGACTCTGGTATTTCTAGTGTAGAAGATTTAAAAGGTAAAAAGGTGTCTGTAGGTGCTCCTGGTTCAGGTACTTACATTAATGCAGAGCAAATCCTTGAAATCCACGGCATGACAATGGATGATATCGATGCGCAAAACCTAGACTTTGGTGAGTCTACTGGTGGAATCCAAGATGGTAACATCGATGCGGCTTTCATCACTTCTGGTACTCCAACAGGTGCGGTTGACGGTTTGTCCGCTACTAACCCTGTAAGCATTGTTCCAATTTCTCAAGAAAAAGTAGATGAGTTGGTAGAAAAATACCCTTATTATGCTGCTGATACAATCCCATCTGGAACTTACGGCATGGAGAGTGAAGTAAACACAGTAGCGGTACTTGCGATGCTAGCAGTATCCAAAGATCTTTCTGAAGATCTAGTTTACAAAATCACAAAAGCAATCTATGAAAATACAGATGCAATTTCCCACGCTAAGGGTGAATTCATCACACTTGATACAGCAACAGACGGAATCGGTATCGACTTCCACCCTGGTGCTGAAAAGTACTTTAAAGAAGAAGGTCTATTAGATTAATTTAAAATAACAGGACCAAATTGGCCGACACTTAATTTCCATTATGCTGTCGGTCCTTCTTTTTTATTTATGAGCGGCTAAAAGCCATTTTTTAGGTGGGTTACCATGAAAAAGAAAGTGATTGCCATTATTTTATCCTCTGCAACCGTATTACTCTTATTGGGGCTTTTTTTTGTCCCATTTCGAACCGCGCTCGTTTTCCATGTACAAAACACCGAACAAATACAAGCATTCCTTCCCATTGATGAAGAGGACACATTTCAAATCATCTTTACACACTCCATCCATTTAACAGATGTGGTGGAAAAGTATAAGGTGCGAGATGATCGCCACATCGTGCAAACAGAGATTATTTACGAAGAATTCGGGATAGGCATGCCATCGAATGCGGAAGAGGGAGAAGAATTTGTATATGAAGATGGAAAATATCATATAAGAGATTTAAATAACGTATTCTCCTCCATGAATGTCCGAAACGGAAAAACCGTTTCCAAGAACCGCCTTGCCTGGGGCGAGAATGGAGAAAAGATGGTATGGTTTAACGAATACTTTACTCCAGGAGACTGGTATAATGTAAGAGTAGAAGAGTTGACATTATGGCAGTATATGAAAGGAATGAAAATACATGAGTGATAAAAACGACCGTCAGGAATTAACGGCTGAAGAACAAGAAAAGCTGCTAGAGAAGTACGATCCGGATGCACAAACAAGAAACCTTACCGGTTACGCAGCAAAAGTTGTCTTCTTTATGTTGATTGCCTTTTCCCTTTTTCAACTATACACAGGAATATTTGGTCAGCTTACCGCATACCTACAACGTACGGTTCACTTAGGTTTTGCTTTGACTTTGATATTCTTGCTATTTCCAGCAAGAAAAGGCGGAAATAAAACGAAAATTGCTTGGTATGATTATATTTTAGTAGGATTGACCGTTGTTGTATGCGGGTATTGGCCTGTTTACTACGACACGTTAGTTCAACAAATTGGAAGCATCACTTCCGCACAAGCTGTTATTGGTGGCTTGGCCATCCTCTTAGTTATTGAAGCAACCAGACGGGCAATTGGACTTCCGATAACCATTATTGCCGTCGTATTTATGGTTTACGCGCTTTTCGGTCCTTACATGCCGGGAATGCTGATTCATAGAGGACTTAGTCTCGAACAATTGATTCAATCTATGTTCTTTACAACAGATGGGATCCTTGGTACGCCGTTACAGGTATCATCTACCTATATTTTCTTATTCTTATTATTTGGTGCGTTCTTGGTTCAAACTGGAGTTGGGAACTACTTCAATGATTTGGCGATTTCTATTGCCGGCAGACGAACAGGTGGACCTGCAAAGGTTGCAATTTTCTCCAGTGCTTTACAGGGTACCATTTCCGGTAGTTCCGTTGCTAACACGGTTACGACTGGATCTTATACGATTCCGTTGATGAAACGATTAGGGTATCACCGTAACTTCGCTGGTGCAGTAGAAGCAGCGGCGTCCACTGGTGGGCAAATCATGCCTCCAATAATGGGAGCGGCCGCCTTCTTGATGATCGAATTTGCAGGTGTTCCTTATTGGGAAATTGCTAAAGCTGCAACCATCCCTGCTATTCTATATTTCTCCGGAATTTGGATCATGACCCACTTAGAAGCAAAAAAACAAGGGTTACTAGGATTGCCGAAGGAAGAAATACCAAAGAAAATGGAAGTGCTAAAAAAGATACATCTATTATTGCCTATTATCGTCATTGTTGTCCTATTATTCCAAGGATTCAGTATCGAGAGAACGGCTTTATTAGGTATTTTGAGTACGATCATTGTAAGTTTATTTAGAAAAGATACAAGAATAACTCCAGCTAAATTCATCCTTGCTCTGACAAATGGAGCACGCACCGCCCTTGGCGTCGCTGCTGCAACGGCATGTGCCGGGATCATAGTTGGAGTTGTTACGAAAACTGGTCTTGGACTTAAGCTTGGAAACAGTCTTGTAAGTATGGCTGCTGCCATCACGTCCACTCCAACGTTACTTTTATTACTGACTCTATTCTTCACGATGATCGCATCTATCATCTTGGGTATGGGTTCACCTACGACAGCGAACTATATCATTACGTCTACGATTGCACTTCCTGCAATTTTAGCGCTTAACGACCAATTGGAAGTTGCTATTCCAGTTCTTGCTGCGCATATGTTCGTGTTCTACTTCGGAATTGTTGCAGATATCACCCCACCGGTTGCCTTAGCCGCATTTGCTGCTACAGGGATATCCAAAGGGGAGCCGATCCGTACAGGTATTAATGCTTCAAAACTTGCGATCGCTGCGTTCATCATTCCATATATGTTTGTGTTCCAGCCGCAGTTATTGATGATTGATACAACGATACCGGAAGTGGCCTGGATTCTCGTGACATCCATTATCGGGATGATTTCTATCGGAGCCGGACTTATCGGATTCTGGTACAGAAAACTTCACTGGATTGAACGTATTCTTACCGTTTTAACAGGATTATTGTTAATCTATCCTGAAGCCAATACAGATATCTTCGGATTCATCGCGTTCGGTATTATGCTTGCGCTACAGATTTTCTGGAAACGCGGTAATACTGATAAAGGTGTAAAGAACACGGTTGGAGAAGCAAACTAATTCTTCATTATAAAAGCCTGCCACCATTTGTTATGGGGGCAGGCTTTTTTAGTGCAAGAATTCCGCTTTCACCTATTTTGGCTTCACGATTAAAGTACCTTTAATATTTTCATTCATATACCCATGATGCGGCTTACACCCGTAAGTATATGTGCCAGGTTCAGGATCTATAATAAGCAAGCCAGAACGGCCCTGTTCCATATGCACACTTTCACCTAACTCTGGAAACTGAAGAATGTGGCATTTATTTTCCGATTGATTTTTTATGTGGAATACTAACGGTTCGCCAGCCTGCACTTCTATGCTTGCCGGTTCGACCGAGTCTGGTTTCATCACAATGGTTGGCAACTTTTCCATAGCTGTTGCGTTTATTCCTGTCACCCAATGTTGCTGGAGATAAAGACTTATCAAAAGCCCCATGATGGTAGCACCATAAATGACACTTCTTACTTTTGGAAACCACGTAGGAGGCTGTTGGGCCGGCCGAAGATTTGCGACTAATCCGGCAGTCGAAAAAAATAGGATACCAAGAACTAAAAGGGCGGTCAGGGTACTGATACCAAAGAAAGGATTACTTGCTTCCAGCATAGCATTGTACTCAGGATCAATATGTCTAAACATGGAGATGAAATAAGAGGGCACGGTGAGCATGGTAAACAAAAGGCCGTAAAGTATGCCAAAGACTGGTGTCCACTTCCATTTTATAAAGAGAAGTAATAAAGCTACAATAAGTGCAATTACGCCGTTCATAATATGTATGACGGGAAAATGACGTAATAAAAATAATCCTGTAAGGATGATGGTGCCAATCTGTAATAACAAGAGTGTCGCTGCAAATCTGGTATAGCTGTTTATCAACTGAATTCCCCCTTTTTCCGCTATAATAATCCCGGTAATACTACTTACTACCTATACTATGTTTTTCAACTTCCGTCATAACTTAATTTTTTGCCCATAATAAAAAGCATCAGGACTTGGATTGCCCTAATGCTTTGAAAAGTTAAGAAACAATTATCAGGTCACTTTTCCGAGAACGCTGAAAAGCTTGGCTCTTTTTTGATACAATTTTTGTGCTTCTTCCACAGACACTTCCCTGAATTGGATGGAAGTGCCTGGCTGAGCCTGCGCTAAAAGCGGAATATCATAAGAAATGACCGTAGCAATTCTTGTATATCCTCCAGTCGTCTGGCGATCTGCCATTAAAAGAATCGGACTTCCATCTGCAGGCACTTGTATTCCCCCTAAAGGAATCGCTTCTGAAATGATATCTGCAGATGTTTTATGCTCGATTTTAGGTCCTTTCAATCTGTACCCCATGCGATCGGATTGTGGTGTAACTTCATAACTCGAGGACAAAAATGTTTCTACAGAGGATTCATGAAAGGCATCAAGATGCGGACCAAGACAAACTCTGATTTCGATCTCTTTTTTATAAGAGGGGATTTCATCAGGATGGATGGAACGACCTGTTGCTGCCTCATTCGAAGGTTCTCCGTACAATACATCATCTTTTTCCAATGCCCTTCCTTGGAACCCGCCGATTTGCGCCTTCAGGTATGTCGACTTACTTCCCATCATGACTGGTACATCAAAGCCACCCTCTACACAAATATAGGCACGGGCTCCTTCCACTGGCCTTCCAAACTCAATTAGCTCCCCCTTTTTCACCCTGAAACTCTTCCACATAGGTGCTTGCTTGCCATTAACTTTCGGGGATAGATTGCCACCGCTAATGGCAATCACCACGTCCTCTAGCGCCTTTAATTCCGGACCCATAATGGTGACTTCAAGAGCGGCTTCTCCTTTATCGTTTCCAACTAAAAGGTTCCCTATCTGAAGAGCATAATTATCCATCGCACCGGCAACTACCATCCCGAATTCCTGATAGCCTGTCCTTCCTAAATCCTGGACAGTCGTAAGTAAGCCAGGTTTCATTACTTGAAAAAGTGGTCGGCTCATGGATTGTTCACCGTCCCAATAGCATGAATCTCTATTTTGTTTTCCTTGAGTTTCGCTCTTAGTTTTCGGACAAATTCCAACGCTTCCGGCTCATCACCGTGCACACAGATGGTGTCTGCTTGAATAAAAATATCTTCTCCGTTAACAGTTGTCACTTTCCCCTCTGTTATCATCCTCAGCACGCGCTCGACAGCAAGGTCTGCATCATGAATCATTGCATTTGGATGGGACCTTGGCGTAAGTGTTCCGTCTAGTTGATAGGTCCTGTCAGCGAAAACTTCCTGTGCTACTCTTAATCCTACTTTTTCCCCTGCCCAAACAAGTTCACTTTCCGCCAGACCGAATAAAATCAAGTCTGGGTCGACAGCATAAACCGCTTCTGCTATTGCTGTAGCCACCATTTCATCTTTGGATGCAAGGTTATACAAAGCTCCGTGCGGTTTTACATGGTGCACATGGGTACCAGCAACCTTGGCAGCCGCTTGGATTGCCCCAATCTGATAGACTACAAGGTTGAAAATTTCCTGTTTACTCATATGCATATCACGGCGACCGAATCCGGCAAGGTCAGGAAAGCCAGGGTGAGCTCCGATGGAGACTCCAAGCTCTGCTGCTTTCTGGACCGTTTTCATCAGAACGTTGTAATCGCCAGCATGAAAACCGCAGGCGATATTAGCTGAAGAAATATACTGAAGGACTTCCTCGTCATTTCCGATCGTATAGGCACCAAAACTTTCCCCTAAATCACTGTTTAAATCAACGGTCTTCATCGTGTGCTCCCCCTTTCTCATAACTTTTCACTTTATATTCTCCACGTGCGACTGCTTCTTCTATTTCTTCATATTCTTTTTGGCCAACAGGAACGAAGCGGATATAAGCCCCGGCAGATAAAAGAATCGGATCCTCCCTCTCCGGGTCATAAAGCTTTACGGGCGTTCTCCCGATAATCTGCCATCCACCTGGAGTTTCTAATGGATACACGCCTGTTTGTTCCCCCGCTATCCCAACAGAACCTGCCTCAATTTTCGCGCGCGGGTTCTCACGTCTTGGAGTAGCGATTTCTTTTGGCATGCCCCCTAAGTAAGGAAAGCCGGGCACAAATCCCATCATGTAAATGAGATAAGGCTGGGCAGAATGGATAGAGATTACCTCATCTTCAGACATTTCATTGTGGCTTGCCACTTCCGACAGGTCAGGACCCACCTCTCCTCCATACAGGACAGGGATTTCATACACAGTAGAGTTAGATTGAAAGTCTGCCTTATGCAACTTCTCCTGTATGTCCTCAAGTTTTTTGCACAAATCCTTATAGACTATTTTATCCGGTTGATAGAAAATAGTGAGCGTCGTATAGGCCGGCACCCACTCTATAATGCCTTCAATATTTTGCTTCCTAAGATAATCTGCAAACATTCTTATCAGCTGATTCGTGTCTTCTGATATGTCGGACCCAAATAGAACCTGTAAACCTGTATCCCCTAAAGGATGAAATTGAACTTTCAATTTGGCTCCCCTCCCCATGTTCTGTCTATTTTATGAGAATAATTTTGGCACCTGGTTAATCAACGTGACCGCTGCCAAGTATGCTGTTGCGATAAAAACAATCGCACCAAAAATCGTTAACCACATCGGATGTTTGTAATCCCCGACAATTTCTTTTTTATATGCAGCTATCAATAGCGTTCCAAGTGCGACAGGTAAAATAAGTCCGTTAAACGCACCAGCCAAGATCAACAACAGAACCGGCTCGCCGATAAGAGCAAAGATAATGGTCGACACAACAATGAATCCGATGATGACCTTCGAGTTATTCCGATCAATCTTTTTAGACAGTGTTCGTAAAAAAGAAACGGATGTATATGCTGCCCCGACAACAGAGGTAATTCCTGCAGCCCAAAGCACAAGGCCGAACATTTTATAACCAACCATACCTGCTGCTTCCATAAATACGGATGCCGGTGGATTGTTTGGATCTAGTTTGAAGCCCGTTGCAACCACTCCAAGTACAGCAAGGAATAAGAAAATCCGCATGATGGAAGCGATAACAATTCCGGTTACCGAACTCTTCGTTACTTGATGAAGATTTTCCTTCCCGCTAATCCCTGCATCCAACAGTCTATGTCCACCCGCGAATGTGATATACCCCCCAACTGTCCCACCAACAAGGGTAATAATCGCAAACACATCAATGGTTTCCGGCGCAAACGTACGGAAAACAGCCTCTCCTACAGGCGGATTACTTTGGAATGCCACATAAAGGGTGAGCAATACCATCATCAATCCCAAATAACGAGCAATCTTGTCCATTGCCACTCCAGCTTCTTTGGATAGGAAAATCCCTATCGCAATGGCCGCGGTGATGACGGCTCCAATTCGCACATCAATACCGAAAAGGACGTTCATTCCAAGGCCCGCGCCGCCAATGTTACCGACGTTGAATGCCAGACCGCCCAAGGCGACCGCAAAAGCGAGGAAATACCCCAGCCCAGGCAAGACCATGTTCGCTATATCCTGCCCTCTTTTTTTAGAAACGGCAATAATTCTCCATACATTTACCTGTACCCCGATGTCTAAGATAATCGACATTAAAATGACAAAACCGAAACTAGCTAAAAGTTGTTCGGTAAATACAGCCGTCTGCGTTAAAAATCCTGGTCCGATGGCAGATGCCCCCATCAGGAAAGCCGCACCAAGCAGGACACTCCAATTACTCTTAGTCGGTTTTTGTAAGTCCGTGTACGTGTTCTTCTGTTTCGACGACAATGGAAAAGCCCCCTTTTATAAAATTCTAACTATTATTTTGATATACTAACACTACCATAAAATCTCTAAGGATAAAAATTCACACGAAAAAAACCACCTTTTGTGTGGTGACCCCTAAAAGTTAGAGTTTTATATTAAGCAGCTAATTGGCTGGTATGGATACGGTATTGAACCGGACTCATGCCTGCCAATTTTTGTTTAATGCGTTTGTGATTATAATAGTGGATGTATAATTCGATATCCTTCTTGAGTTCTGCGTAGGTTCTAAGAGCTACACCATAATACATTTCCTGCTTTAATAACCCGAAGAAATTCTCCATTGGAGAATTGTCCAAACAGTTTCCTTTGCGGGACATACTCTGAAATATTTTTTGCCCCTTAAGAGCCTCCACCCATTTCCTATGTTGATAATGCCAACCCTGATCAGAATGTATAGTTGTGCGATATCTTGCATCTTTTACAATCTTGAGCGCCTCTTTCAATGGTTCCATGACGAAGTCTAGCGTTGGATGCGCATTAATGCCATAAGAAATCACCTCGCCATTATGCAAGTCCATAATTGGACTGAGATAGAGTTTGCGACCATCAGAGCACTTGAATTCAGTAATATCGGTTGTCAATTTCTGAAGAGGGACAGTTGTCTGGAACCGGCGGTTCACTCGATTCTTTGCCATTTTTCCAATCGTTCCTTTATAAGAACTGTAGTTGCGTGACTTTCTCATGAACTTCAGTCCCTTCAACCCAAGTTTCCTCATAATGCGCTGGACTTTCTTATGGTTCACACATAACCCCTCGTTCCTTAGTGCCAGTTGAATACGACGGTATCCATAGTTGCCATCGTTCTCATCGAAGATGAATTGAATTTTGTCTTCTAGCTCCTGGTCAGGATTCTCCGCATGCATGTGTTTTATGTGATAGTGATAAGAAGACTCAGGAATGCCAACGATTTGAAGTACATCTTTCAATCGGAATTTTTCTTTGAGTTCGAACGATAACGCTGTTTGTGCTTTTCGAGATAGGCGTCCGGATCCTTCTGAAAAGCCCGCAACTTTTTTAGGTATTCTACCTCAAGACGAAGTAGTTCATTTTCCCGTTCTAAGCTCTGTTCGCGTGTCATTTTGTCTTTTTGAATAGACTTAATATTTTTTTTGATGTTCTTCGCTTTATCTGACATAGATGCTCGTCCCCTCGTTTTGTCCAGGGCTTCAGCACCGCCTTCAAGGAATTTCTTTTTCCAAGAGGCGATCATCGGTGGGTTTGTTAACCCAAAATGAAGAGCTGTTTCAGTTTGAGAAGCACCTGTCCTTTTCATAAAGCTTAGTACATCCAGCTTAAATTGAACAGAGTAAATTTCATTCTTCTTCTTTCGAGAGAGGCCAGCTGCGCCTTGATGTTTATATACATTTATCCAACCTAAAACCTGTTTATGTGATTTTATGCCGTGCTTACGTGCTAAAAGTTTCATCCCAAGCGGACCATCTAGATACTCCTTCACAACCATCAATTTAAATTCCACACTATATTTAGCCAAAATAAAACACCCCAAAAGTTAGATTTTAACTCTAACTTCTGGGGTGCACCTCATTGGGTAGGTGGTTTTTTGTTAGTTTATTTTTTTTCTACAAAGAACATGGACAGCGCTCCAAGTCCAACATGTGTACCAACAGATACTCCCATCTGCATGATGTGGATGGTCCCGGAGAAGTCTGTTTCATTTTCTATCTTTATTTTTAAGTTTTCGGCGACCTTGATATCAGATGTATACCCGATTATGATAAAGTCCGTCACCGTTTCGTCGTTCCGCTTGATAAACTCTTCCACATAATGCTTGAGTACCCGTTTTAACCCTCTCTCTTTTGCAACGATGGCCCCTTTGCCGTTTTTCATGGTCATGATTGGTTTTAGCATCAGTAACTTTCCAAGAAATGCACTCGCATTCGTCAGCCTTCCGCTTTTGATCAAATGATCCAAGTCGTCTACGGATAGGAAATGTTTTACATTGGTTTTGTGATTCTCGGTAAAATCTACTAACTCTTGAAAGGTTGCGCCGCTCTCTCTCATCATCGCACTCTTTAGGAGGAGCCAACCGCTTCCATGACTCATACACTTGGAATCTACCACATGAATTTTCACAGCCGAATCCGGGTTTTCCTCAAAGAAATACCCTTTCGCCAACTCCGCCGACTGGTGGGATCCGCTTGTCCCGCTGGACATGCAAATGCACAGGATTTCTTTATAACCGCTTTCAACAGCCTCGTTCATAATCGCCAAATATTCCACAGGACTAGGCATCCCAGTCGTTGGAAACTCCGAAAGCGCCTCCATCATTCCGTAAAATTCATCTGGTTCTATGTCCACACGATCCTTATATGTTTTTCCATCAATATTTATACTTAAGGGTGCCAGACTGATGTCATACATCTCCAACACTTCGTTTGATAAATCACAAGTTGAATCCGCCATTAATTTAATCATTGAGTTCCTCCAATAAAACATACTGCATTTATCATAACTGAAAGGGCTTTAATAGACTATCTAATTTAGGTGAAAAGGGGGAGGGTAAAATAAGGAAAGAGGACTTTGTATTATTTACTGAAAATTGTGTTATTAATATTTTGGAACTGTTATAGTTAAGTAGACTATAGATAAGGATGTGGGATATGCTAGTTAAATCGCGGACAAGGCCGATGGAAATGCACCTGTATTTATCTCTGGGGGCGCGAATGACGCTTCTTGAGAAGGAAAAGCAATACTTGTGGAATATGGAGAAAGGTTATGAAGGAGAGTGCATGTTTGATGCCTTGACCGAGAAGTTGGAAGACTGTAATCATCTGATTTTAAATGACCTCTTGCTGAAGCATAATAATACTACTTTTCAAATCGACACGCTTATTATTACCCCTCGAAATGCTTATCTTTTTGAAGTGAAGAACTTTGAAGGAGATTACATCTATGATACTCGAACCGATCAACTGCATGTAAAAGCAAACTCCAAAGATTATGAAGTCACCAACCCCTTGAACCAACTGAATCGATGCAACTCGTTGCTCCGACAACTTTTGAATAGTTGCGGATTCAACTTACCCATTATTGCTTCTGTTGTATTTATCAACTCCGAATTCACCCTTTATCAATCACCTCCAGATAAACCCTTTATTCACCCAACCCAAATCAACAGATACCTGAAAGGCTTGCAGACGGATTCTTCTTTTAAGCTAACTAAAATGCACACTGCGCTTGCCGAGAAACTAACCTCCCTCCATATCGTGGACTCTCCTTTTAAGAGTTTGCCGGAGTATTCGTATGATCAGGTTGGGAAAGGGTTAATGTGTGCGAGCTGTTCCTCCTTGTCTGTTGTTGTTGAGGGACGGTCGGCGCGGTGTGTGAGGTGTCATAAGGTGGAGACGCTTGAGGAGATTGTGCTGCGGCATGTGGGGGAGTTTAGGATGTTGTTTCCGGATAGAAAGATAACTACTAGTGGTATTTTTGAATGGTGTGGGATGGGGGTTTCTGAGAAGGTGGTAAGGCGTATATTGGATAAGCATTTTTCTATAAAAGGTAGCCGCCGTTGGAGTTATTACCTATGATATTGAATTAACTCAGACGGGCGTATAGAGCCCTTCTATTTGACCGTTCTACTTGTTTGAGCGGTGCTTCGGGCATATAAAGCCCTTCTATTTGACCGTTCTGCTTGTTTGAGCGGTGCTTCGGGCATATAGAGCCCTTCTATTTGACCGTTCTGCTTGTTTGAGCGGGGCTTCGGGCATATAGAGCCCTTCTATTTGACCGTTCTACTTGTTTGAGCGGTGCTTCGGGCATATAAAGCCCTTCTATTTGACCGTTCTGCTTGTTTGAGCGGTGCTTCGGGCATATAGAGCCCTTCTATTTGACCGTTCTGCTTGTTTGAGCGGGGCTTCGGGCATATAGAGCCCTTCTATTTGACCGTTCTGCTTGTTTGAGCGGGGCTTCGGGCGTATAGAGCCCTTCTATTTGACCGTTCTGCTTGTTTGAGCGGGGCTTCGGGCGTATAGAGCCCTTCTATTTGACCGTTCTGCTTGTTTGAGCGAGGCTTCGGGCGTATAGAGCCCTTCTATTTGACCGTTCTACTTGTTTGGGCAGTGCTTCGGGCGTATAGAGGATCAGTATTCATTTCAGACAAAAACTTTACACGGGGGAGGCTGCAATTAGGTAGCCATTCCCCCTTTTCTGAAAACCCTATAGACCGCGCTCCACCTAGCTAAACATCACTCACACCCTCCCACCAAACCTCCCCGCTCTAAAATCCTCAAACGCCTCCACAATTTCCTCCTCGGTGTTCATCACAAAAGGGCCTCTCGCTACAATCGGCTCCCCAATAGGTTTACCCGTATATATAAGCACCCTGGACCGCTCCTGAGCCGCCGCCGTCACCTCCAGCGTATCCACCGCACCATCTTCAGCGACCTCGTCATAAGACAGAAGCCCCACCTCGGTCTTCCCCAAAGTCACAGCTCCATCCCCACCAAAAGTCATTTCGCCTTGCAGCATATAAACATGACCGTTATGATTTGCAGGTAATTTAAGTGAGTAGCTCTCACCCTCGCGCAAATAAAGCTCAAACATATTAATGGGAACCAAAGAGTCCATCGGACCTGTCACGCCCTCTGCACTTCCCGAGTAAACTCGTAAAGAGCCACCCTCAAACTCCACCAAAGGAGCATCTTCCAAGAGGACATTATGATAAGAGGACTCTGTTTGTTTCAAGCTCTTCGGTAAATTGAGCCAGAGTTGCAACGTATGGATGACATCCTCGTCGACTGCTTCTTCGGCATGGCGGGCACCGCTTCCGGCATTCATGTACTGAACGTCGCCGGCGTGCAACACAGAGTGCCCGCCCTGATTGTCGGTGTGCTCAAGTCTTCCGTCCACTACATAGGTGATAGTCTGGAAACCGCGGTGAGGGTGGTCGGAGAAGGTACCTCGTTTAAACCAATCGTCCGCCATCAGGATGAATGGGTCATATTCGCGCATCCTGTCGGGAGGCAGTATCCATCCTTGCTGAACATGCGGGTAGCCGGGATTTTTATATTGCACCTTCCAATGGTCTCTGATCCGTTTCAAAAAAAACATCCTCTCGTAAGTTAGTACCTTTAGCATACAGAAGTTGGAATCTCCAACTCAAGTTTTCCGCTCGGCAAATGCCGGCCTGCCATCCAAAAGGGCCCCCTACAAAACAAAAAAACCTCAATCCAAAGGAGGATTAAAGGTTTTTCCGTTTATTCTAATTTTAATGAAAGGAGAGCGCCTTTTGCTCCTTCCCTTCACTAAGAAAGAGGGTTTCCCCTGTGGAGGCGAAAAGTTCATCAAACAGCGCAGGGTTATCTACTAAAGATAAGCCATAGCTAGGAATCATTTCTTGGATTTTGTCTTTCCATTCGAACATTTGCTCAGGGAAGCATTTTTCAAATACTTCGAGCATGACATGAACGGCTGTAGAAGCTCCTGGAGATGCACCAAGCAATGCTGCTATGGAACCGTCGGATGCACTCACCACTTCCGTACCAAATTGAAGTGTCCCTTTGCCGCCGGCTTCTGTATCCTTGATTACTTGAACGCGTTGGCCCGCAACGACAATCTCCCAGTCTTCGCTTTTCGCGTTCGGGATAAATTCTCGCAGCTCATCGATGCGTTTTTCATTGGATAACAGCACCTGTTGAATCAAATACTTGGTCAGCGCCATTTCCTTGAATCCGGCAGAAAGCATGGTCATGACGTTGTATGGCTTTACGGAGCCGATCAAGTCCAGGTTGGACCCGGTTTTCAAGAACTTTGGCGAGAACCCTGCGAATGGCCCGAACAGCAAGGTCTTTTTGTTATTTATATATCTAGTATCAAGATGCGGCACAGACATTGGCGGCGCGCCAACCTTTGCCTTTCCGTATACTTTTGCGTGATGTTTTTCAACGACCTCGGGATTGTTGCATACTAAGAACAGTCCGCTAACCGGGAAACCGCCGATATTCTTCGATTCGGGAATACCGGTTTTCTGTAATAATGGCAGACTTCCGCCTCCACCGCCGATGAATACAAACTTGGCATGGTGGTATTCCACTTGACCAGTTTTGGCATTGCGGATCTTTAATTCCCAAGAACCGTCGCTTGCACGCTTAAGATTCTCCACGCTATGCTCATAGTGAACTTCTACGTTGTTTTTCTCCAAGTGGTCAAACAACATGCGAGTCAACGCACCGAAATTCACATCTGTACCAGAGTCGATCTTTGTTGCCGCAATCGGCTCGTCTGAGGTGCGGCCTTCCATCATAAGAGGCATCCATTCCTTGAGCTTCTTAGGATCTTCAGAGTATTCCATTCCTTTAAACAGCGGGTTTGCTGACAGCGCTTCCATACGTTTTTTCAAAAACGTGACATTTTCTTTCCCTTCCACAAAGCTGATATGCGGAATTGGCATGATAAAGTCCTGTGGATTGCTGATCAGGTTGCGTTTGACTAGATAGGACCAGTACTGACGGGAAAGCTGGAACTGTTCGTTCACTTTTACCGCCTTGCTGATGTCCATGGTTCCGTCTGCTTTTAACGACGTATAGTTAAGTTCGCATAATGCTGCATGTCCCGTACCGGCATTGTTCCACTCGTTCGAGCTTTCTTCTCCTGCACTTGCTAGCTTTTCGAACACTTTAATTTCCCAGTCCGGTTGAACTTCCTTTAATAACGAACCTAAAGTCGCGCTCATGACACCGGCACCAATTAAGATAACGTCTGTTTTATTCTGCATGTTGCTCATCATTACACATCCCCTAAATTTATAAAAAAGAGCAGGCGCTATTGCTTCTAGCATCCTAAAGGCATAACGCTACCTAAAAACATACTTTGTCCATCCTAATTTCTATCATATCACAATTCAGGCTAACTTTTCACCAGATTACACCGTATTATCTGATTATTTTAAACTATCTGGAGCAAAAAAGAAAACGGTACTGCCTGACTCCACAACAAGTCAAGTCTACAGTACCGCCATCGCTATTAATCTCTTTCCCTTGCATTCTGTGTATCTCTAATATTCTTCTGGATGGTGATGGCTGCAAATAAGCTGAGCACAAATGACATGCCGTAAAACCCTTTTTCACTTAAAATAATACTTCCTGCGTTATAGAGGCCGATTGCCATTAAGGAAATAGATACAACAAGGGCAAACCAACTGAGTCCATAATAGATGCCCGAAACAGGAATGTCCTCTTCCCGATCTCGCACCGCTTTTTGCAAGGAAACGGCTGCATACAGGCCGAATACCAATACAGCAAAATAGTATCCTTTCTCATTCAACTCCATTGCTGCATTGAATAGTCCAATTAAATATGCAGAAACCCCTACCACGAGGGCTGCCCAACTTGCCCCTTTAAAAGCGGCGGTTGGTTCCCCTTCTTTTCTTTCCATTTTGATCTTCGGTTTATCATCGCTTTTTAATAACGGGTTTTCATTCATTTCAGCCATCCGATTCTCCCCTTTGCTGACACATCATATATGGTTTATTATAGCAATTTTTTACAGAAAAGGAGTAGTATATTTATAAATTTCCTAAGTTTCTTTCACAATCTTTCCTATATAAAAAACATAGCATTGTCTGTCTTCATCAATTTCCGTTGAGTCCACATGGCACTCCCCAATCCCCGGGAGGTGAACGATATCCTTCAACAAAAATTTGATAGCTTCCCAGTGACTTTCTAAAGTTTGTGTATGGAGGACCGGCATATCCTGAAGGTATTTGTATTCACGAAATTCCATGTGAATACCGGAAGGGTACGATTTTTCCTTGTAGAAGTTCCTTGCCACCTCATCCTTTTCTACCGTAATTGTTTCAGTGTTGTTATCTAAGGAGCCCTCCGTGCATATAGATTTATATTGTATTCCTTCTTTGATAAAAAAAGTACAAAGCTGTCTTGCATATATTTCATCTTCGCTGACTTTTCCTTTTTTGTATTCGTATATTGGCTCATAGTTTCCTCTGTCGTGTAAGTAATAGATTAATTCCATTTGGGGTCCACCTACCTGTCTCAATTTTCATATACTTTCATCATAGCAAAATCACGGGCTGTCTCCTCCATATTCGTTAAAATTTTTCTCCTCATTATTTCCTATTTTTGTTACTATTAGTTTAGTTCATTATGTAAGAAAGGAGTAGTACCCATGACAAAAACGAAAAAAGTGTTAACAAGTGTTTCTGCCACCGTATTCGCTTTAGGAATGACCGGTTGCGGTTCCGGTTATGAAGAATCCAGTTCGCTTCCGCCAGAGCCGTTCGATGATCGTTGTAATGAGTATGAATGGGATAATGAAGAGGGTGTTTATCAATGCGATGATGATTCATCAAGCTATTACCGCCACTATTATCACGGAGGCAGCTTTTTTGGAAATAAATCTTCCTTAAAAAATGATTCCTCCTATAAAAACTATCGAAATAGCTCCACTTTCAAGTCCAACACAACGCCTAATAAAGGATTTGGTAGTGGTTCTTCCTATAGTGGAGGTTAAGTTAAATGAAAGAGCAAGTGTATCAAACAGAGCGTGAAGCGTATTATGCAAAGTTCCCTTCCTTTTGGAGCAATCTATATGATCAAGAATATGCCCTCTATTCTGTACACGAAATTGAGCCGGAAGAGGCTGAGAATATTTGGAATGTGGCCAATAGGGTTGGACGTATTTTCTCGAAGATGGCTAAGCTACTGCGGGGACTGGAGAAAGAAACTCTTCTGGAACTTGGGTATCCAAAAGAAACCATTCCATATCTATCAATCAAGGAGATAGTGGCTGAGTCCATTATATCCCGGGTGGACCTGGTTAAAACGAATGATACATATAAAGTATTGGAGATTAATAGTGACACGCCCACCTTTATTAAAGAATTATTTCAAATGAACGGGGAAGTGTGTAAAGAGTTTGGTCGGGTAGACCCTAATGGCAAAGAAGAAGAACGTCTAGGAAGAGCTGTAAAAAATGCAATTTTTGAGAGCTATCAGGTTTTGGAGAAAAAGGAGTTCCCGAACATTGTTTTCACTTCTCATGATGAAAATTTTGAGGATAAACAAACGGTATTATATTTAAAAGATATTTGTAGACTCCCATCCCAATATGTTCCCCTGCACAAGCTGAAAATCATTGAGGGGGAAGCTTTACTTGATGGGGAGGGGAGAAAAATTGATGTCCTGTATCGCCAAACCTTTCCAATTGAATCGCTCATTATGGATAAGGATCAGGAGACTGGCGCGAATGTGGGCCTTCAATTGTTGGAATTGGTGCGTTTAAAGAAGCTGGCCATCGTCAATCCATTGAGTGCTTTTCTTTTACAATCAAAGGCAGTGCAAGCGGTCATTTGGGGGCTTCATGAACAAAAGAGCGAATTTTTTACACAAGAGGAGCATAAGTGGATCAGTGAGTATTTCCTCGCAACCTATTTAGAGCCCACACCTTTCCTGTCAGCAGGTAAAAAATATGTGGAAAAGCCGACTTTTGGTAGAGAAGGCGATTCCGTCAAAATATATACAGCCACAGGGGAAAAGGTAGAGGAAGACCCAAACAACAGTTATGTTGACTATGTTCAAGTCTATCAAGAGTATGTGGATTTACCAGGAATTTCGTTTCAAACAGAAACTGGATGGAAAGATGGCCATATGATGATTGGTGCATTTTTGGTGAATGAACAAGCAAGTGCATTTGGATATCGGTTAGGAAAACAGATCATCGATAATTTATCTTATTTTATGCCTGTAGGATTCAAAAAAATTTAAGGAGTGATTGGAATGGGAAGCTATTTAGCAGCTTTTGGTTTATATGCAGGAACAGCGTTTGTTCTTTTGTTTGTTGGTTTATTTTTGTTTGATTTAACTTCTAGGAATGAGAAAATAAAGCTTGTTTCACAAGGAAATACAACGGCAGCACTTGTGATGGGGGGAAAATTACTCGGTTTGGCATTTGTCATCGGGTCAGCCATCGCACATTCCGTATCTTTTTGGGACATGGTAATTTGGGGAGTTATTGGTATCGTGGCGCAAATCGTCTTTTACATACTAGCTGAAGTGGTCACAATCAATTACAGCATTAAAGATGCAATCAATGAGGATCGTGTGTCTGTAGGAATCTTATTGATGATGTTCTCCTTGTCTATTGGTTGGATTATTGCCAGTTCGTTAACGTATTAAAAAAAGAAGAGCACAAAGCAATCTTTACGACGCTTTGTGCTTTTTCTATTTAACCCGCTTTAAACTTTGATTCGTAGGTATCCTTATCACAAATGATATAGAGCTTTGCGCCGCTTGGAATTTTCTCATCCAACCTTCTATTAATATTCAAGTCTTTTCCGTTTGATAAAAGAGTTGCTCCTTTTTCAAGGATTTCATGAAAAGCTTGTTTATATGTGATCCAAGAAGGGTCTGCAGCAATTTCATAAATATTATCTCCATGCATTCTGCTCGTTAATTGGCTAAAAAGATGCGTGGACCCATTATATAAGGTTGCCTTTGCCATTAAGCGAGATGCGGTTTCACCAGAGATAACAAACTCGTCTACATTAGCATGGGAGAAATTCGGGATGCTTTTTTCTTTTCTGATTTCTACGATTGTATAAATATTTTTGTTATGTAATTTTGAAAGCCGTTCTACAGAGGATGCGACCAGCAATGTTTTCCCATCCGAAAGGGAAGCATCTTCTATCATGTCGTCTGAAAATATAGTCACTGATTTTGCTTCAAGAACGTTCGCCTTTAACAAAACAGCGTCCTCACTCGCATCTCCTTGTACGTAATCAACCTCTAAATCACAAGGATTTGTTTTTTTAGAATCTATTAAGACGATCTGGGCGTTCTGATTATCCTCCAAGATTTCTGTCATTGCTCTTTCTGTCTTCTCTGTCCAGCCAACAAAGATAAAATGATTGGTCTTTTTACTAGTCAATTTACCATGCTCCTTCCACTTGCTATACAAAGATAATAGATTAACAACTTTTCCAATTAGAACACCAATTAGCCCAATGCCAAAGATGAATAAAAACATGGCAAAACTCTTTCCTGCAACTGTTACCGGAGACACATCCCCGTATCCGACCGTAGTAACAGTGGTCATCGTCCACCATAAACCTTCAAATACGGTAGGAAAAGTCGCCGGTTCTAAAAGATGCATGATGAGTGAACTTCCCGCAATAACCAGAATGGAAATTAGAACAATAGCAAAATTATTTGTTTTAATGACACTCTTAAATACTCTCTGTAATATCCACACTTCAAATCACCCCTTTATTACCCTACTTCTGCCAAAACAATCCGGTTTCTCCCGCCATTTTTTGCTGTATAAAGCAGTTTATCTACTTTTTCCACTAATAGGTCGGGGCGTTCTCCGTCTTGCTTGCCAGAGCCAAAGCTCATCGTGACGGAGAATGGCTCCCCATTATCATAGAATAGATGGCTTGCTACTGCTTGTTTAATTTCATCAAGAATTTCTTTTACCTCAAATTCATTTTTGTAATAGAGGATGAGCGCAAATTCCTCTCCCCCATAGCGGAAAGCCTTTCCCTGCTTGTTAGATAGAACAGAGGTTAGAATCTCCCCAATCTGCCTCAGCACTTTGTCTCCTGTAACATGTCCATATTGATCATTAATCAATTTAAATTTATCAATGTCAGTCAAAGCTAGGTAAAACTCTTTTTCTTTTTCCAGGTCATTTCGCAGGCATTCTTGAAAGGAACGGTGATTTGCTAGATTGGTAAGGTAATCGCGATTTGCCGCTTCCACCAGCAAGCTATTCTCCCAATGGTGTTTCCGTTCTCTAGAAACAATGATACCTCCTAATCCACCTATCAGGAGTAAAAAGAACACGGCACTATAATAGTCAATCATGCTATGTAATGAAGTTGGGTCTTGCGCCTGAACGAAAAAAATAATGGAGTAAACAAGCGTAAAGAAACCGGCTGCAATCATACCACCGAGAAAACGCCAGTAAACCGCCACATGTAAAATAATTAGGTAAGCTAACGGAAAAAGCGGACTCTCCAAGCCTCCAGTTAATGGGACCAAGGCTGAAAACGCCACAAAATCAAAAAACGGGCCACACTTTGTCATCATGACGTACATCTTTGATCCTTCAGGTGTCTTATGTAAATAGTAATCTGATATTCCCATATATAGAAAACCAAAAATGACTAATAATACAAATAAAAAAATCTTCCATTCAACAGGGTTTTCCATGTTCTGAACCGCAAAAACCACTATCGACAAAACAAGAAAAAACCAACGCAAAGAAGAAAAAATAATCTCCAGTGCATGATGAGACTGGTAAGCATTCTTTAAAAAAGCATTCATAACGTCCACATCCTGTAAAAAACTTATACCTCTTCATTATAAAGGAAAACCGGGCAGAAGGGACAGGCACAGCGACCCATCAAGGAAAGAAATTTTTTAAAGGGAGGCATTTCTTTATGCTGCTCTATTTTCCCCTTTTCTAGCAGAATTCCTTGATGCCCCTATCAACAATCCAATCCCCAGCATCAAGAGAACCATTCCCATCCAAGAAGTAGCATTCAAGTTTTCCCCCAACAGAAACACCCCGAATAAAGCTGCCGTCAACGGCTCTGCCAAAGCCAGGGTTACCGCCGTGGAAGAGGAAACATAAATAAGGCCCTTCCCAAAAAGAAAATAGGCTACCCCTGTTGTCATCACCCCAAGATAGAGAACAATGCTCCAGCCGCGGACATCCGCTATCCATGACATTTCAAATATAAACAAAAACGGCGCTAAAAAGACGGCGCTTAACGTAAATACAACCGCGACAATGGAAAGGGACGGGAATTTCCCCACAAGGTCCCGACTAACGATGGTATATACGGCAAACGAAAGCCCGGCCCCTAATGCCATTAATACCCCCACAGGATCCACCACGACAGAATCCTTATTCAAAAAGAGCATCAGACAGCCTAAGATGGACAAAAAAGTAGAACTCCACCAAATTCTACTCGGACACCTTTTAAGAAAGAGCCATTCGAGAAAACCCGATAACACCGGAGCACTACCTATCGCAACCACCGTACCAATCGCCACCCCTGTAATCGTCACGGCAGTAAAAAACAGCGGCTGAAACAACGCCATGCTTAACGCAGCAAGAATCGTCACCCGGAGTGGCCAGTTCTTCAAGCTCAACCCGCCAGTCAGAAAAACAAGAATCAATAAAAAAACGCCCCCAACCGCTAAGCGGGCAGCCCCAACCGCCACCGGATGCGCTGCTTCAGGCGCAAAAGTCTGCGCCGTCCCGGTAGTCCCCCATAGGACAGCGGCAAATAAAATAAGAAAAGGAGCTAGTTTTTCGTTCAAAGCCCTCACCTCATACCAATTTATTCTCTATTTCTCCAAAAGCTTATACTTCTCCTTCAACGAAGCAGGTGCCATCTTCACGATCCGCTCCAACACAAACGTTACCACCATCACATCATCTAACACACCAAAAACCAGAAGATAATCCGGAATTAAGTCGAAAGGGAAAATCACATAAGCGAGCAGGAGCACCACACCAACTATCTTTTTCGCCCCCGATACTTCTCCTGATCTAAAATAATCTATTAAAAAAGGAATGAACCTCCAAAAGGTAAAGATGAACTTCAAACGCCTGACAAACTTCCACATGCTAGGGACCTCCTTTGGGTGTGGGTTGAAGAGACAGTTTCATGCTCAGGTAAAATACAAATCAAGAAAAATGAAATCATTATTAGGGGTAGAAATAGCGTTCGGGCAGATATTTCCCGTGTATGATAAATCACCACCGGAATATCCGTTTAAGATTAATGAAGTGATAAGCGTATAAACAGCGGGAATCTACATTCGCCGCTGTTTTATATATTGTCCTTAACTACTCCTATGGTAAGTTAATTGTACTACGCCAGAGGAAAATGTTCTTGTTAGAACCAATTTCAAGTTTAATCTTTCTTTGATACTAACAAAAAGCGGTTTTCCTTGTCCCAGAACAACAGGGTGGACAGACAACCTGAATTCATCGACGAGTCCTAAATTTATGAAAGTGGTAATTAGACTTGCTCCTCCATAGAGCCATATGTCTTTACCGGTCTTTTCCTTTAACTTCAATACCTCTTCTCGAATATTTTCATTGATAAATATCGCTTCATTATCTGTTCCTTTTTGTGTCTTGGAAAACACATACTTCTCTTTACTATGGACCAAGTTCCACATTTCTTTATCTATCTCGGAATCTTCGGTTTTGGGGATATATTGACCCCATAAATCGTAACTTTTTCTTCCATACAGGATCGTATCAATTTCATTTAAAAATTTGGTGAACTCCATATCAGGATCCATAATGCACCAGTCTACTTCACCATTGATTCCTTCAATAAAACCATCTAAAGTAACGGCTAAATCTAAAATAATTCTTCTTTGCGTAATGTTTTGGGCCATTGTTTATCCTCCTGTTTGTGGGATAAAAGGTCATTTCAGTCGACATGTGTTGCTTTAAAGTAAACGTGGACGGAATTATCCTTTTAACCCTTCTTATATTTATTTAATAACTCTTCCGGGATATGACAGTAATCATCTGGACATCTCGTTAGCCTATCTTGATGCTCCTCTGCACTTCTCACATAGTTTGTGAGTGGTAGTACTTCCACGACAATACGATCACGATCAGCTCTATTATTGATAAAAGTCCTCGCCTCTTCCAAATGTTCAGGATTCTCACTATACACTCCCGTTCTGTATTTCTCCCCAACATCCTCTCCTTGTTGATTTAAACTATACGGATCAATTATTTCAAAGTAATATTCCATTAATCTTGTTAGAGTTACAACATACGGATCAAACTCCGTTTTTACACATTCCGCATACCCATCATACTCACCCTTAAGCGTATGACCTGTGCCATTCGCTCTTCCCGCTTCCGTAAACGTAACTCCTGGCAACGTTTTAATAAATGCCTGTACACCCCAAAGACATCCACCTGCAAAATATACTACTTCCATGTTGTCACTCCTTTTGGGTTGAGGGGACAGGCACGACGGCCCATCTACACCTTCATTTGTTCACAATAATCCCAAACTCTCGACCAATAAGTAAATTCCTGTAAATATTAAGATTATATATGTAAATATAAGAAAAATCCTTTGATTAATCCATTTAAATAATAGTTGTCCTAAATACAAGCCCACAAATACCAAAGGCAAGCCCCATAAGCTTGATACCCAGACTGTCTTGTTTGTTCCAACAAAGATTATTTGAATGACTAAGCTAACGAGGTAAATAAATAGAAAAAAAGCCAGCGTAGTACCTCTTAATTTTTCTTTTTCGGTATTTGTCCCTGAAAAATATAATAATAAAGGTGGCCCAGGCATCCCTATACTTGTCGTGAACAAACCTGATAGTCCGCCTACAAACAAATCCCTCTTCTTATTTTGTATAATACGAAACTTTAGGACGAGCATTACTGTCAGCAC
Organism: Sutcliffiella horikoshii; assembly: GCF_019931755.1. Lineage (NCBI taxonomy): Bacteria > Bacillati > Bacillota > Bacilli > Caryophanales > Bacillaceae > Sutcliffiella > Sutcliffiella horikoshii. The sequence goes on from NZ_CP082918.1 coordinate 4,263,107, forward strand.
CAAAATAATAAGACTCACTGCTAACTTCAATCTATCTATATCAATTAACAGGAAGATTACTGTTCCGATGGGCAGACCCGTAACGCTTCCTGCCACAAACCTTCCAAGTATCCCAAGATCAATATCATTTCTAATTTTCATTATTAAGGCAATGGATATGATCAAAGACAAAATTAAGTTAATTTGAATGGCTTCACTAGGTTCAAATAGTAAAAGAAGAAACGGAGTAGCCAAAATGGAAAACCCAAAACCTGTACTCGTTTGAAGTACAGAAGCAATAAAAATGATTAAAATAAATGCTATTATCTCCATAGCACACCCGCTTTCCACAGAACAAAAATAAAGATACCGTTAGTAAACAGTATCTCCATTACAATTAGTTTAACATTTCATATGGGTTGTGGGGACAGGTTCCTTGGTCCATCTACCCTTTAAAGCGTAGACGGCCTGAATTACCTTTCCCCTTGTACTTATTAATCTGTTAAAATCCAGGAGTACGCGAACTTAAAGGAATATCCTCATATCTTTCAGGGTCAAGTTCGTTTACAGTACCATCGGCTACTCCGTTAATGATTCCCATCAGGCCTGTTTCCACTGTTTTTACCAGCTGACCTTTTTTCTTTTGCCCAAAATTCTGTGTTTGGCCGCTTACTTCGAAGAGGACGGTTCCGCTTCCGTTTAATGCAAAGGAACCAAGGGCCGTTCCAGGTAGGTCAATATTTTGATCATATAAAGAAATATTGGTAAAGACCGATTCCCCTTTTGCCTGCAGGGCATCATAGAGGGCCAGGTTCAATTGACGGGAGAAGTCGATGTCATAATTATCTGCATAGGCCTCATACTTTTCGCCGCCAGGTCTGTTAGGATCAGTGACAAATTTACCTGAAATCGACATGGTCACCCTATCATCTGTCCCTTCAATATATGGAAATCCTTGGTGATGAAGGTCAACGAAAACATCCACATTCCCATACTCCGCCTTTAATTCTTTGTACACATCTCTTACTGTCTGCGCTTCCGGTGTAATGTACCAACCATAAGCATTGGATGCACCAGGGAAATCCTCTGGCTGTGGAACATAGTCCAGGTCAGGGTTAAAATCACGATTCACGTCAAAGCCTGGGTTCTGGTCATAATTCCAAATTCCAGGATAGGCATAATAGTTCCATGCAGGCGAGACTCCCGCAAGCTGAGGAAATGCTGCCACGACCTCTGTCCATTCCATTTCATTACCACGACGACTCAATTCAGAACCATCCACGTTCAGCATAGGGATTACCACAATCGTAAGCTCTTCCAAAATTCTATTTACTTCTGGAGAATTGCTGGAACCAAGCTTTTGTAAAATGTTGAGGAGCGCGACCGTACCTGTTTTCTCGTTCCCATGAATTTCACTTTGAATCAGAACTACCTTATCGCCATGACCTACAGAAGCCTTATAAATGCCACGACCCTGATTCGTATAACCAGCAGTCTCCACTGTTACTTTTCCTTGGCTTGTTTGTTGAATCTGCTCTAATTTATTTCCAAGTTCCTCATAATTGATATACCCATTAATAGGTAGGGTTTCTCCCGGCTGCGGACTTGGCCCCGGATCAGCAGAACCTATCGTCGGTACAGCCAGTAAGGAAGCTGCCAAAGCTGTTGAACTTAAAATTTTCCAAACCTTATTCATTCTAAATCCCTCCATGCTTTTATGTAGTTGCACTGAATGAATTCTATATTCTTTACTAAATTCCTTTCGGGTTTCGAAAGATGAAACTTAAAGACTAGAGAATTGAGAATAATTATTCATATTTTCTGACTAATTAAAGAATACACCACCTACTGTACTATTTAGATATGCGAAATTTGTCCACATTCCTTAAGGTAAAGTCTATTAAAAATACACAACATTATGGAACTTGGTGATATATGATTCAAATGTACCTAACACTCTGCTTACCGTGATATAATAATTCTAACTATTCAAAAAACTACAAAGATACTTTTGGTTAGTTGCAAACGTTCTCATTATAGGGGGTTATGGTGTGGAAGTTGTAATAAAGAAAAAGTTCCGGATATGGCCTAAAAAAAGAAGATGGCAAGTCACCATTTCGGTAGCATTGGCTATTTTATTACTTGCTATCGTTACAGTTGGTTACTTGTATTGGTTTCTAAATAAGAGCGTACCGCAAACAGAAGGAACGATTGAAGTAAGTGGACTAATAAATATTGTAAGCGTTTACCGAGATGAAGCAGGTATCCCTCATATTGAGGCCGAAAATCAGCATGATCTTTTCTTCGCACAAGGCTATGTAACTGCACAAGATCGTATCTTTCAAATGGATTTAAGTAGAAGACAAGCATCCGGTATGCTAAGTGAGGTTGTAGGAAAGCAAGCGCTTGACCGCGATAAATTTTTTAGAACGCTAGGATTAAGAAGAGCTGCAGAAAAGTCGCTCGATTATTATTCTGAAGAAGCAAGAAAAGCATTAACTTCCTATGCCGAAGGAGTAAATCAATATATTAAACAGGCGAAAGTAGCTAATACCCTACCTATTGAATTTACAATCATGGGATATGAACCAGAAGAATGGACTGACTTGGATTCTATTACGATTGGAAAATATATGGCCTTTGACCTTGGAGGGCATTGGGAAGGGCAAGCGTTTCGTCACCACCTAATACAAAACTTTCCGGAAGACAAGGCGCTAGAACTTTTTCCAAGCTATCCCGAAGATGGTCCTTCCATTATCCAAGCTGTAAAAGATTCTACTATTGATATTGGAAAAAGCTTTGCCGGAGCCGTTATCCCCCACGAATTTAACGGAAGTAATAATTGGGTAGTAAGCGGCGAAAAATCTGAATCAGGCTTTCCATTACTAGCCGATGACCCTCATCTTGGGTTAGCAACTCCTGCAATATGGTATGAAACACACCTTCAATCCCCTGAGATTAACGTTAGTGGTGTTATTTTTGCAGGGATTCCTGGTATTATTCTTGGCCGAAATGAAACAATTTCTTGGGGTGTGACGAACGTTGGACCTGACGTACAGGATCTCTACATAGAAAAGCGCAACCCAGATAACAAGCATGAGTTCCTGTATAACGACAAATGGGAGCAGGCTGAAATAATAGATGAGAAGATATTCATTAAAGACGAGCAACCACTAGATTATGAGGTAGTAGTGACAAGACACGGCCCCATCATGTCTGAGTTCGCACATTATGAAGATACGAATACTGCACTTGCCATGAAATGGACGGCACTAGAACCTTCTACAGAGCTCGAAGCTGTCCTGAAGTTTAGCAAAGCAACAAACTGGGAGGAGTTTAAAGAAGCCTTAACATACTTTCATACACCAGCGCAGAATTTCGTCTTTGCTTCTACAGATGGAACGATTGCGTACCGGGCGAATGGACTTATCCCTATTCGAAAGAAAGGAGATAGCTTACTTCCGGTACCAGGTTGGACGGATGAATATGAATGGCAAGGATATATACCGTGGGATGAGCTTCCAACCGTTGTAAATCCAACGGAAGGCTATATCGCAACCGCAAACTACAAAGTGGCAGAAGAGGAGTATCCATACCATCTCTCGAATATCTGGGCTCAACCCTATCGTCAGCAACGAATTCAAGACGTTTTAGAATCTAAGGAGAAATTAAATGTGGATGACATGATGCAACTCCAATTCGATCATTACAATCTCCAAGCAGAAGAGTTTGTCCCGATCCTATTAAAAAATACAGATGTATCTAACCTTAGAGAGATTGATAGAGAGGCCATAGAGACATTTGAAAACTGGAACTTTACAGACAGTACCGATTTAGCTGCGCCCTTACTCTTCCACTTTTGGATGGAGGAGATTGCTAACTTGTTGTTTAATGATGAGATTAGTGAAGACGTACTAAAACTCTTTTCAGGAAAAGGCAACGTGGTAGATCAACTGCTACGGGAAGCTCATCAGGGAGATGAAGGTATCTGGATTAGTGAAAAAGGTGGTTTACAGAACGTTCTGCAGGAATCTCTTACAAATGCGGTCAACCGAGCGAGTAATTTCCAAGGCGAAAATCCAGCAGATTGGAAGTGGGGAGAAGTGCATGCAGCCGAGTTCTCTCATCCATTGTCAGCTGTTAATCCTTTACACCTTCTTTTCAATAGAAAAGGGGCTATTCCAATGAGAGGAAGCAGGGTGACCGTTGGTGCTGCTGGCTGGAACAGTGAAACAGGAAAAGTAAACCACGGTGCATCCTGGAGAACGATTGTGGACATGAAAAACCCATTAGAGAGCTTTAATATCGTCGGTCCAGGTCAGTCTGGACATGTGATGAGCCCTTGGTACCATGATCAGATGGATGATTGGACAGAAGGAAAATATCATCAGACATTCATGAGTAATGAGTATCGCGAGGAAGCTAAAACGCTAGTTTTACAACCAAAATAAATAGTAATGGATATAGAAAGCGAGTAAACTCAAATCATTTAGATTACTCGCTTTTTTACTTTCTGTTTTAAAGCATATGAGCAAACCCCCTTCCTTTCCTTTCATTGCTACTGTCCTTCATCCATATTTCTTCTGGTGGTCTTTTTTCCGCATAAGATAATTCTTATCCTCCCTGGCAAGCTTCCATTTTTCCATAAAGATGGTCGCTGACTCAGCCTTTACCGGGTCATTCTGCCTATCATTTACCTTGTCATCTTCGTCATATTTCTTCCCGCCTTTATAATTTGTGTAGCGGCGGGCCCGTGTATAGCCCATCTGCAAAAACTTTCTTGCCATATCCATTCCGACAAAATCCTCTTTTTCCTTATAATCAAGAAACATCTGATAGATTTTATCGGATGACTCCGCTGCAATTTCCGGGTTCTTAAAGCGCCAATGCTGCAGGATTTCACTTTTATAAGGTTCCACCAGTAATACACCCTGTTCTCCCCTGCCAACCCTATACATTTCAGGATTCTTACGAAAATCAATCTTCTCAAAGTCTAAGTTATAGTTGAAAGCCATGGTTATCACCCTTTTTATTTGAGGAATACCCTTGGGAGAATATTCGTATGCACAGAAGACATTTGGCAGATATTTGCCCGTTTATTTACAAGAGTAACCCATGCCCTGTCAGATTCTATCAAAGTGCATATCATATCTATGAATCTATGAAAATAAAGGAGGTTAAAAAATGGAAGATAATATCCTAAAGTCTATCAGACATGGCTTGGGGAATATCTGCAATATCCCTCACATTGGCACACATTTAATTACCGTCGTTGATGCAGAAGGCAGAAGTAGAACATCCCTAGCAAGTGAAGAGATTTTAAGACCCGGAGAGATTGGTGTCGTGTTTTGCTTGCCTATATTGGGGGCTCCAACGAGAAGATTACCAGACGTCAACTTAAGAGGAGACCAATATGTTAGAATTTTTTGCGGTCTAACCACACTTGATGTATTTTGCGAAAGAAGAGTAAGTGGCCCGCCAGCACAAACAATATCGATGAGAACAGGGGAATTTGTCGTCGTTACATGTGATCGATGATACTTTCTAAGTTCCAATCACAAACAGGGACGGTTTGCTGCTTTGATAGCAAAAGCCGTCCCTTTTTTAACTTTTTTCTTTTTCAACTCTGCTTCACACTTATAATGGTTATGGTCACCAAGATGACGGCCATACCTGCTGAGTTAAATATAATTTCTATCTATATCCCTCACAACTAAATCACGATTTAATTCAGATACAGCACGCATTCCCGCTGTGGCCACCGTTGCATCAAGGTCATATATGAAGTTATCCAGTACTGTCTTTACTCCTTCTTCGCCATCAATGGCAAGGCCATACACATACGGCCTTCCCAAAAGGACCGCATCTGCCCCGAGTGCCATGGCTTTCACCACATCGGCGCCTTTGCGGATACCACTATCAAAAAGGACGGGAATGCGCCCCCGCACTTCATCGACAATCGCCGGTAAGGCTGCGATGGACGAGATGCATCCATCAAGCTGCCTTCCTCCGTGGTTGGACACAATCAGTCCGTCCACTTTATACTCCATAGCCTTTTTGGCATCTGCTGGATGCAGGATTCCTTTTAGAAGAATCGGAAGGGTGGTTGCTTTACGCAAGGTTGCGACGTCCTCCCATGTGAAACCAGGTGCAAATAGGTGTTTCACTTGTTCACCGATAGCGCTATGGAAATCTTGGCTTGGCGGACAAGCCAATTTGTTTTGGAAAACTGGGTCTGAAAAATAATTACCAGAAGCCGCTCCTAGTCTGAATGGGGCATATTGATTGGTCAGATCTGCTGCTCTATAACCAAGGGCCGGCATATCCACTGTAAGAACGATTGCTTCATATCCTGCCTGCTCCGCTCTTTTAACAAAGCTCAACGTGATTTGCCAGTCACTGCTGCAATATAGCTGAAACCATCTATCCCCTGCCTCCGCAGCAATCTCCTCCATCGAAAAAGACGAAACGGTGCTGGCAATAATGGGGATCCCTACCTGCTTGGCTGCGCGGGAAACAGCAAGTTCCGCTTCTGGATGAACAATGCCCAGATTGCCGATTGGAGCTAAAAAATAAGGTGTTTTGTAGGTTTTACCAAATAGGGAGATGGATAGGTCCCGCTTGGAGACATCCTGAAGAAATCTTGGCCTGATTTTCCACTTCCGCAGGTCTGCCACATTATCCTGCATGGTTTCCTCATCCCCTGATCCACTTCTTACATAGGTGAAAGGATGAGGAGCTAAGATACTCTCGGCCTTTTTTTCCAGGTCTTCAAAATGATAAACATTCATCACACACACCTAATCTTTCTTAAGCTTTGATGCTAACGTATTTCCGAGTGACTGTAGCCCTTGAACGAGGATGATCAGTAATATGACCGTCACATACATAACATCCACTTCATAGCGGAGGTGCCCGTATCTATAAGCTAAATCGCCCAATCCGCCAGCACCGACAAGGCCAGCCATCGCAGTGGCCCCAATTAATCCAATCGTTGCGATCGTCAAGCCTAAGACGATGGAGGATCTTGCTTCCCTGATCATGACACTCCAAATGATGTCCTTTGTCTTGATACCCATCGCTTCATATGCCTCTATGACACCTTTATCCACATCTAATATGGAGGATTCCATCAGCCTTGCAATGTAAGGTGCGGTATATACAACAAGCGGTACAATCACACCCTGCACACCGATCGATGTACCAACAAGGAACTTTGTGAACGGCAGAATGAAGAACAACAGGATGATAAATGGAATAGAGCGGATGATATTGATGATGGTGTTCAAGACACCATGTAGATATTTGTTTTCAAGGCTTTTCCCTGGCCTTGTCAAAACAAGGAAAACTCCAAGGGGCAATCCGATCACAATGGAAATCGATAAAGAAATGGATACCATTTGAAAGGTTTGGATAATTGCCTCCCAAATATCACTTCCCCATGTATCAAAGAATTCGATAATCATCCTGCCACCTCCTCAATGATGATCCCTTGGTCTTTCAAATATTGAATGGATTTCTCTGTCTCTTCCACCGGTCCCCTTAAGTGCACGAGCAGGCTTCCAAAAGGTGTTCCTTTAAGCTCGGTGATATTCCCGGAAAGGATATTTGGATACACATCAAATTTTTTGCTGATGGTCGCGAGTGCGGGATCATTGGAAGAGGATCCTATATATTTGAAAGACACAATTTTCCCTGTGCCTTGAAGAGATTGGAAAACCTCTTCTGTCAGCTGATGGTTAAACAGACTATTGACAAATTTCTTGGTTGTTTTTTCTTTTGGATGGGTAAAAATATCCACGGTTTTTCCCTGCTCAATAATCTTCCCATTTTCCATGACCGCCACCCTGTCGCAGATTCGTTGGATAACGTGCATCTCATGCGTGATGAGCAGGATCGTGATTCCTAGCTCCTCGTTGATCTTTAATAATAGCTCTAAAATGGACTCTGTTGTGTCCGGATCAAGGGCGCTTGTCGCCTCATCACTTAGTAAAATTTCTGGTTCATGTGATAATGCACGTGCAATCGCAACCCTTTGCTTTTGCCCTCCCGAAAGTTGACCGGGAAAGGCGTCCGTCTTATCCTTCAGCCCAACAATAGACAAATACTTCGTTACCCTTTCATCAATTTGGGACTTGGGCAAGCCAGTTAAACGAAGGGGGATGGCGATGTTATCGTAAACAGTCGCTGTTTTTAATAGGTTAAAGCCTTGAAAGATCATGCCAATTTTTCTTCGGGCAAGTAGCAGCTTCTGCGAAGATAAGGAGGTAAGATCAGTTCCGTCTATCAAGACCTTCCCATTAGAAGGCCTCTCAAGGAGATTCACACACCGGATCAAGGTGCTTTTCCCAGCACCGCTATACCCGATCACGCCATAAATCTCTCCTTTTTGTACCTCCAAGGAAACATCTCGCAATGCTTCTACCTTCCCTTTTTTTGTTTTAAAGGTCTTTTCTAAGTGGACTAGATTAATCATTATGTTCCTCCTACTCTAAGAAGTAAGAGCCGCTATAGTAAGCAGCTCCTTTTTTTTACCAAGATGCCAAAACAGAGCCTTCGAACGTTTCTTCAATAAATTGCTTTACTTCGTCTGAATGGTAAGCCTTGATCAGTTTGTCTAAAACCGGATCATCTTTGTTTTCGGTACGAACAGCGAGCAAGTTCACCCAAGGAGAATCACCTGGCTCCATGAAGATCGAATCCTCGGTTGGAACAAGTCCATGTTCCACTGCAAAGTTTGTGTTGATGGCGGCAGCTGCCAACTCATCTAGCTGACGGGGGATTTGAGCTGCCTCAAGCTCCACGAATTCAAGATTTAATTCGTTCTCCTCCACATCCTTTACTGTAGCTCCAACCCCAGCGCCATCTTTAAGCTTGATTAATCCCGCTTGTTCAAAAAGGATAAGTGCACGCGCTCCATTTGTCGGATCATTTGGAAGCCCTACTTTATCTCCATCCTTTAATTCGCTTACGTCGGTAATGGAATCGGAGTACATTCCCATTGGAAAGTTGACGGTATTGGCAATTTCCACAAGATCTAAGCCCCGGTCCTCTTTAAATTGATCTAGGTATGGTTTGTGCTGAAAGCTATTTACGTCTAATTCTCTTTCTGCAAGAGCCACATTAGGCATCACATATTCATTGAACACGACAATTTCAATCTCTAGCCCATCTTCTTCTGCTACTTCCTTCACCTTCTCTAAAACCTGTTCATGCGGGCCAGCGGTCACTCCTATTTTCAACTTATCCTCACTTAACGCCTGTCCCTCCCCTTGCTCTCCTCCACAAGCGGTGACTACCAATGATAAAAGAATGCTCATGCATAATACTGCGAATTTTTTCATGCTTCTCTCTCTCCTTTTTGTAATGTTTCTAGTTTTGCAATGGCAGCAACAATATCCTGCTGCGTAAATTTGTTTTTCATAAAATGGATGGATTCGTGAGGCAAAAGCGCCTTTTCAGCGATTAGATGTATATCATCTCGCCCCTGAATATGTAGGTCCCCACAAGAGGATGGCAATCCTATTTGCCTATAGAAAGGGAGCAGCGAGCTGATTTCTTCCTCGTTCCCCTCCAGTGCAAGTTGTACGAGTATCCCATATGCCACCTTTTCTCCATGAAGCAGCTCCGTTGTGCCAGGTAGATGTGTTAGTGCATTATGGATCGAATGTGCTCCCGCCACTCTTCCATACTCATCTCCAAAGCCACCTACCATTCCCCCCAGCAAAATATTCGCCTCGATAATGGTGAGGACAGAAGGGGAAAGATTACCTGCCTCGCAATCTATCAGCGCTTGATGGCTCTCCTCTAATAATCGATTTCTACTTAATTTTGCTGCATGCAGTGCTACCTCCACAGGCAACGGGATGTAATCCAATCCATGCACAATGGCATTCGCCTCATACCATTTGGCAAGCGTATCCCCAATTCCAGCTTTCAAATATCTTGACGGTGCTCCTAGGATCACCCTCGGTTCTACTAGAACCATATAGGTACTGCGGGGAAAGACTGTGTAGGTTTGGAAGCGTCCCTCGTCATCATATATGACGCTTAACGGTGTCCAAGCCGCACAAGTAGAGGCAAGTGTCGGTATGAGGATGACGTCCTTTTTAGCCTCATGGCCTGCAGCCTTTGCAAGATCCAGGACCTTCCCTCCGCCTATTCCAATGACAGCATCGACGTGTAAGGATTCTGCCAGCTCTTTACATCTTTTTATTTCAGATTCTGAACAGATACCGGAGTAAGCAACATACGTCGCATTAGCCTCCTCACGCTCCGGCCAATACGGTTTAATAGCCTGGAATGACTTCTCTCCATGAATGATCAGCAAGGAACCTATGTCCCTTTCCTTTAAAAGCACGGACAATTCCTGCAGTATATCCTCCTTGCATTTATAAAAGCTTGGTGCTCCTTGAATTCGAATTGAAATGTTCCTCCCCCCCCATATTGTAGACAAAATAAAAAAGCCTCCCTAATAAAAAAGAGAGGCTTACGTATTTAAAAATACTCTGTCCTCTCTCATCTTCCAAAACACTCCACGTGTCTTGCTGGAATTAGCACCTTTCCTTACGAAAAACATAAGAATGGTTGCCGGGCATCATAGGGCCAGTCCCTCCACCTCTCTTGATAAGAGAATTTGCATATTAAATTAGTAAAATTCTAAAATTTAATTGTAAGTATAGTCTGTATTTTTAATGCTGTCAAGAGGTAAAGCAACAAAGAATCAGGAGACGAAAGGCTTGGTATTATTTAATATTATTTTCGATGAACTACATACTGTAACGAAAATAGGAAAATCAGAAACATGAATGGTATTTTTTAAATATATACAGAAGATAATACTCATGCATTTATGAGTGAGGTACAGGTCTAAAAAATCAAATTGAAGGACAGGAACATAAACGCAACTATGCTTTAGTGTATAGACGGGTCGAGGAACCTGTCCTCTTTATTCAAGAGTTACTTTTTCTACTCTGCTTCACACCTAAGATGGTCACTGTCACCAAGATGATTGCCATACCTCCAAGCTGGGTTGCTGTAAGCAGTTCACTCAAAACAATAAATCCAAAAAGGGACGCAGTGACCGGTTCCACCATTGCAATAATGGAAGCTGAAGTCGGCGATGTTCGTTTCAAACCAACTACATACAAGAAGAATGACAAGCCTGCTCCCAATATCCCTAAAAGAATCATCCATAATAAGTCCGGTGAGTTAAAAAGAGAAACTGCTTCACTCCGATCAGTGAAAAACATCGTAATGATAGTAAAGGCAAGAAATGCGATCGTTAAAATTCCTTGCGGTTGCCCGTGGCGCGAGGCATTTTTAAAACCAAAAATGAATAATGCATACGATAACCCCGCGCCTAACCCTGCACCAAGTCCAAGCATCGTGATACTATCGGAGCCAATGCTGTAAACCTCTGTCAGCAATACCACTCCAGCCATCACCAAACCAATAGCCAGCCATTTAAATAATGACCCTTGTTCAAGACGAAGTATAAAAGAGATAAGAAGGACAAAAACTGGCGCAGTATACATCAATGTTGCCGCTACCGCAATACTGGCCTCTGAGATACTGACAAAGTAAAAAATAAAATTCCCTGCTACTCCAACACCTGCCACAATGGACCAGAACAGCAGCGGCTTATTCCACCGGGTAGGCTGGAACAAGAACCAAATAAGAATACATAATAAACCTACTGTTCCCCTATAAAAGGAGATGACCAGGGGGTCCCAACCTTTATCCATTAAAAATCCGCCGAGTCCTCCGGAAATGCCCCATAATATTGCTGCTAAAGTTACTAATCCAAACCCACCTACACGCATACTGTTACCTCCACTTATTCCTCTTAAAACCCGTAAAGATAACAATACCTCTTAGTAAAGGATTTATAACTTAATTTTTGCCTATCTTTTTTCAGAAACCAGCAACCATACCTCTTTCTATATTTTTTTAATTTTAGCAAATACTATATCCATCTTGTTTTCTGATGGAGAGATGATTTGAGTGTTAGGTAAAAAAGCAAGTTCGATACATTTTTTTTTCTCATTTGTGGTTATACTCGTTCTTATTTGGTCCCTAATTAAACCTGTAGAAGGTTATATGATTTTGTTGGTGGAGGTTTTACCTTCAGTATTAGTCTTAATATTTTTAATATCAACATACAATAAGTTTCGCCTTACCACTGTTTCCTATTTCATCATTACCCTTCTAGTCATTTTAACGTTTATAGGAGGGCATTATTCTTATTCCAAAGTCCCTCTCTTTTCATGGATTAGAGACTATTTTGATTTACAAAGAAACCACTATGATCGGTTCGGTCATTTTCTAAAAGGGTCTATTGTGTTAGTTATAATAGAGATATTATTAAGGAAAACAGCTTTATCGAAAAGTAAAACCACAAACTTTATTGCTCTATGTATAACTCTAGCAATCGGGGCTTTCTATGAAATCATTGAGTGGGCAAGTGCAAAAATAGGGAATAAAGGGAAAGTCACAAACGATTTTTTAGGTATGCAAGGAGATATATGGGATGCCCAATGGGATATGGCACTTTTATTAGTAGGTTCTATTCTTTCGCTTCTATTCACAAAGATTCTTTATAAAGAATTAGATAAATTTAAATAATGGGTTGATATTTACTTAAAAGAAGGTAGATGTCAAAAATACCATGTTATAATTTATTCCCTTTATACAAACATCTTTCTTTTCACTTTAAAAAATCCCTTTGGATAAAAATATCTAAAGGGATTTAACGATTTGTTTGTCTATAAAGTTTTTCTTAGTTCTCTCATCCAAGCTGGTCTAATCTTTTAATAGTTTTTCGTCTCTTATTAAACTTTCCGGGATTGCTAAATCCATTATTCCTATATACAAGTGAAATACTGCTTACCGGCATCGCCTTTCATAATAAATCAGTTTCCCATAACCCAAGCTGGCCTTTTGCAGGGATACGTTCATTCAAGATCTTCATGTCTTGAACCTCCCAAGCATATCCTCCCACAGTAAAGTCTCCTAAAAAAAAATCATTTCCTGATACGATTTGTCCATTTTCCAGAACTGCTGATGTCTGGTTTTTTTCAGTTATCTTCAGACAATTTTCCAGCCTGCAGATAGCAATAATCATTCCGGTGGGAAGGGTCTCTTCAGTATATCCATGCTTACAGAGCAGTGAACGGATGGCCACATGCCTGCAGACAGCCTTATCGATTTTTTTACTTGTATGAATAGCCAACGGCCCGCGATAATTTGTTTTCCATGACCTTGTTTCAAATTCATTCTCTCGAAGGACAAAAAGACTTGCCCAGGGCTGAATCATAGATAATACCTTCATTCTCACGGCCACCAATCTATAAAGTTTCGTTTGTCTTATCGTGTCCGTAGAGAAGAATATTATTAGCAAAAAGGATTAGTTGGAATTCGGAAAACACAATTTACAGATTTTTCAATGCTTCTCGTCTATAAAAGAGTTTGTTTCTTTAAACTATTTAAAGCCATTTAACATGCTTGGAGTTTACCATTACTTATGGTACGGTTCCCCCCGATTAATCCTAAACCCCCGATAAACCTGCTCCAACAATATCAACTTCATCAACTGATGCGGAAACGTCATCTTCGAAAAGGACAGCGTATCATTCGCTCTCTTCATCACGTCCCCACTCAAACCTAATGATCCGCCAATAACAAACGCGACCTTACTCTTCCCATAAGTCGCAAGCTTATCCATTTCCTTCGCTAACTCTTGAGAAGAACGCTGCTTTCCTTCAATCGCCAAGGCGATCACATGTGTGTCATCGGAAATTTTCGCCAAAATCCGTTCGCCTTCTTTGTTTTTCACTTGTTCCATTTCGGCTTCGCTTAATTGCTCTGGTGCTTTTTCGTCTGGAAGCTCCACGATTTCAATTTTTGCGTAGGCACTCAAACGCTTCAAGTACTCATTTATTCCTTGTTTCAAATACTTCTCTTTCAGTTTTCCAATTGTGATTATTGAGATATTCACATGTCATACCACCTTGCAAACAGTTTATCCACAAAAGTTATCCACATATCAACAGTTTCTATCCACATTTAGTGGGCGAATATCAGTTCCCCACCATATATACAGCAGGTTCAGAACATAATTCACAGGTTGTTGATAACTTCTCTTCCTCCGGTAACATCTCCAATATTGGTGCTTCTTCGTGCTCATCTATGTACATTTCCATGGCTAATTCAATATGCTCTAAACAACATTTCATTTTATCCACAATCCTTTCCATTCCTTCATTAACTTCACTATAATACCATTTATCCACATGTGTGGAAACAAAAAGAGGAGAGATTTCAATTATCCCTCCCCTTTTCTACTACTCGCCGGTTGTATCTTCCGTTAAATCGACGGTCGTTGTTTTTTGATCTTGGCCACGATAAAATGTTACCTCCATCTTATCGCCGACTTGCTTTTCATTATAGAGATGTTTTCGCAGCTCAATCACATCTCGCACTTGTTCCCCGTCAAGCTCCACAACCACATCATATTCCTGCAATCCCGCATTAGCAGCAGGCGAACCAGGGGCTACCCCGGTAATATAAACTCCCGCACTAACTTCTTTTGGAAGCTTCAATGTCTGCTGCCAGTGATAGCTGGATACATCCGACAAGGATCCGATGCTAACACCGAAGTACGGACGTTTTACTTGTCCATATTGCTCCAAGTCATTAATAATTGGAATCGCCGAGTTGACCGGAATGGCCAAACCGATTCCTTCCACGGCAGACTGGGCAATTTTCATCGAGTTGATGCCGATGACTTTTCCTTGAATATTGATTAATGCGCCTCCGCTGTTTCCAGGGTTGATGGCAGCATCCGTCTGCATGACATCTGCATGCCAGTCAGGTGTGCCGTCCCTGTTCACATCCACTGGAATGCTTCTGTCTGTTCCCGAGATAATTCCTTGTGTAACGGATCCGGAAAATTGTAAACCGAGTGGGTTTCCGATGGCGATAACGGGTTCGCCTGTGCGGACGCTGTCAGAGTTGCCGAAGTCTGCAACCTTTGTGACCATTTCATCTTCCATGGACAACACGGCAAGGTCTGTGAGCGGATCTTCTCCGAGCACCTCTGCCGGCACCCTTGTCCCGTCAATCAGGCTCAATTCCACCTGGGTTGCCCCTTCGATAACATGATAGTTCGTCACCACATAAGCTTTACCGTTCTCTTTTTTATAGATGACTCCAGAGCCTGTTCCTGCTTCGCCTTCTTCGTCTGTTTCCACTTCTGTGTCGTTCCAGAAGGAGGCATTTTGCAGGTTGATGACGCCCACCACTGCTTCTGCGACATTATCGACTGCCTCTGTGACACCTGATGTTACATTAACGGAGACGTTGCGAATTTCCGCTGCCGCCCCGCCGGATTCAGGCTGTTCTGGAAGCTGCTCTCGCTGCTCGACGGCCTGACGCTCGCTTCCATCTGGCATAACCCGGCCTGTTAGTCCAGGGAACGCTACAGCGAGTAGTAATACGCCAAGTGACAATGCTACAATTCCGGGGAGAAAGTACTTCCCTCTGTTTCCTTTTTGTTTAGAGTGATCAGATGGATCTTGTTTGTCGTAATATCCCATGTTGTCCTTCCTTTCTTTCACATCGCATCGAAACCAACAATCGACCGCTTCTTCATGTAAAAGTCCAGAAAAAAGACAAAAAGAAAGGCGCTTTAAGCCTAAGACTTTTACACGAAAGCAAGCGCGGTTGGTTTATTAGGGTCTGTGTCATACAACTCCACTTGTTCTCCCACGATTACACCTTGTGTGGCAAGTGTTTGCTGGACAGACATCCTCGCTAAATCTTTCATGTTATTATCTTTACTTAAATGCGCCAAATAAATACGCTTCGTTTTGTCTCCCATGACGTCTGCCATGGCAAGGGCTGCATCCTCATTAGATACGTGGCCAACATCGCTTAGGATGCGGCGTTTAATGCTCCACGGATAGTGTCCCATCTGCAGCATCTGCACATCGTGATTGCTTTCAAAGACATAGGCGTCGGCATTAGAAATGATACCTTTCATCCTGTCGCTGACATAACCTGTGTCGGTGATGACCACGACCTTTTTATCGCCGTCATGGAAGGAATAAAACATCGGCTCTGCTGCATCATGAGATACACCAAATGACTGGACATCAAGTCCACCGAATGTTTTCACCTGTTCGATTTCAAAATTGAATTTTTGCTCTGTCGGGATGACGCCAACCAGGCCGTCCATCGCCTTCCATGTCTTTTCATTGGCATAGATCGGGAGCTTGTACTTTCTCGCAAGTACGCCAAGCCCCTTAATGTGATCGCTATGCTCATGTGTCACCAAAATTCCGGATAGGTCTTCTATTTTTCTGCCTATCCCATTAAACAGTTCTTGCATTTTTTTGCCGCTCAAACCAGCATCGATTAATAAAGAATGCTCCTCTGTTGCGACATAAATTGCATTTCCTGTGCTGCCGCTAGCTAGCACGCTAAAATGCAGGCTCATGTCACTTCACTCCAATGTTCGTTTATCTTTTTTTATGACAGATCCTTCAAACGCGTTAACGTAAAAATCCTCTTCTTCATTGACGACAATATGCCAAGTCGGGATTAGCACATGGGAATTGGTATAGTCTACAAGGGTATAATATCCAAGCTTGACATTTCCTACTTCGCTCCCCGGCTTCAGATCTCCTGTATTATACAGATTATAAAGTGCATCCAGGACTGAAATAACGTCCTGTTCTACATCCATTTTTTCTGTATCCACAATAAAAGTTTGTTCATAAGATATTAACTCGTTGAGATCATTGAGATACGCTACCACCATCGCACTGTCATTGCTATAAATGTTTTTTCCATCATATTGTTGGAAGAAAATAAGGCTCTTGGTTTGTGGATTAAATCCCCAGAACTCATATTTCTCCCCAAACAATAATTCTTCTTTAAAAATGGTCTCTAATCTGGTGATCATATTCATTTCAGGCAAAGGGATCGGCTCTTCCCAAGTGGAAACTAGCTTGATGTCTTCTACAATCTCCGCCTTTTGCCCTTTTTCCGTCAACTTCTTTGTATCCTCTTCTGTAAATACATAGCTGTTTCCACTTATATAGCTTGCTTTATCCGGCGCCTTTGGCAGTTGGCCATACGATATTTCATCTACATTGAACTGCTCTTCCATAGAAGCTTCCGCCAAGATTTCCAGCTGATTGTTCTTCCTTTTTTCAAGGATTTGAAAAACAAGAAATACATTGAGGATAAGAAAGGTAATGATAAAAATGGTTTTGGTTCTCCTCCAATCCATTCTACATCCCTCCTTCTAACTCATCGCTACCGGTGAAATTTAATTTGTTCCAAGCATTGTTTTCCTTGTACACCCAGATTGGATCGATGATGTATACATCCGATTCCCTCTTCAATTCATATCCGACTCGTATGTCCTGGATATTTCGGAGGTCACTGAAGTTGTCAAGTTCCCGCTTAACTTCTCTTCCTGAAGGAATATTTGTTCCAATCGATTTCCAAGACAGAAATTCAAACATAGGTCTCACGTATTCATAAATCTCGTTATTTCGCCATGATTGCGAAATATCCGCTACTCCTTTTTCTGCAAAATAGTAGATCGGATAATCCCCTATGAACATCCTGTAGACAACATTATGCTCGATTGTGCTGCTTGTCCAATTATCAAGTTTAAACCGCTCCGGTTGTCCTGTCCAACCGCTATGTTCGTTAACGAACTCAATTCCCCGTTCAATCACGTTAAAGTCCATGGAATTCCCAAGTCCTGTATTCCCCGGATTAACGTAGTGTAGATTATTATAGGGACGGGATACACTCATCAGACTGGAATCATCTCGGAAAACAATTCCGTCTGTTACTTGATCTCGTGTCACGATGCTTGGGTTGCTGAATAAGGCATTTTTAAAATCTTCCGGATTCAACTGTTTCGCATAATAATAACCAGTCCGGACTTTTGGCGCCTGTTCTGGAAAAAACACATACCGATTTTCATCAACTTCTTCATAAATGAATGTTGGTAAGATCTTTGCCGTTTGATAAAACGTTCGAGACAACTCATTGGTAGAAAGGTTGCGAACCTTAGCTTGGTACACTTTTCTCTCTTCATATTGAACCAAATAAATAATTGGTTCACCTCCAAATGATTCTCCCGAAAAATCAATCAGTATCCGGTTGACGGAAATATTCGGAGGTTCACTATCACTAAAACCTGTTAAATATCTAAAGGTTTGTAAAGGGATGTTTGTCGGAAAAACAACCTCCATTTTTCCATTGCCATGCATGAAAGAGTAGAAATCTTCCTCAGAGTAATTAGTGATCTCAATATCAAAAAGGCTCCATTTTCCCAGCTCTTCCATAAATAAATTAAGATCTGCTAGTTCCTCTGTTCCATGATGTACCCCATCAAAATGATATAACAGTTTGCTAGGTTGAATAAGCTGGCCTATTTCCTGCTTTTCATTAATTTCCACTTCACTAATGGTGCTATCGCCTTCATCTAAATAATCAAAATCGGGCTGATAGGTCCATAAATTCCAGGTGAGAATCAAGCTTGTCAGGACAAGAATGGTTAATACAATCGATTTAATATTTTCATATTTCATTCCCAGTCACCTTCTTGCTCTTCCTCGGAAATTGGAAGTGTAAAGTAAATAGTTGTGCCTTTTCCTTCCACGCTGGAGGCCCAGATGTCTCCATCATGTGCTTGAATCATTTCTTTAGCTATTGCAAGACCCAGACCGGTCCCACCAAGCATCCTTGTTCTTGCTTTATCCACTCGATAAAAACGTTCAAAGATCTTATTAATATCTGATTTTGGTATTCCTACCCCTTGGTCACTGATACTGACCAGAATCTGATTGGCAGCCTCTTCAATATCCACAGTGAACGTGATAGTGCCACCTTCAGGCGAATACTTCATCGCATTGGAAATAATGTTATCCAACACCTGTGTGATTTTATCTGTGTCAATGGAAACAAAGATTTCTTGGTTAGGCATACTTCTGACAAAATCCACTTTTTGAGATTTAGACATTTCGAAACGCTCAATGATTTTATTGAAAAACTCTACAAAATCGACGCTATTTTTGTAAAAGTTATAATCTCTTGAATCCATTTTGGATAGCTGCAACAAATCATTCACCAATCGAATCATTCGCTCTGTCTCCGTTTGCGTTACATCTAGAAACCTTGGAGCAATCTCATCATCCTGCCATGCACCGTCTGCCAACGCTTCTAAATAGCTCCTCATCGTGGTCAACGGTGTTCTTAGTTCATGCGACACATTCGCGACAAACTCTCTTCGTTCAAGATCTATTTTCTCTTGCTCCGTGATATCGTGTAAAACAGTAATCAGACCATTAATGAAACCTGTTTCCTTTTGAATGATCGAGTTACTGGCACGCAAAATATATGGCTCTTTTTCGGTACTAAAGTCCAGAATAAGTGACTCTTGTTCCGATATAAGTTGATCAAAGGAATGAGTTTCTTCGATTCCAAGCACTTCTACAATCGGTTTATTTAATACTGTTTCACGTGAAACGTTCAGCATCCCGAGGGCAGGCTCATTGATCAAAATTATCCTGCCTTTTCTGTCTGTCGCAAGAACTCCATCCGTCATATGGGACAAGACAGAGCTCAACTTCCTTCTTTCCCCTTCGGTAGTCGCCTGTGCTTCCTGCAGCTTTTTCGTAAGGTTATTAAAGGATAAAGCCAACTGACCTATTTCATCGTTACCGTAAATGTTTACTTTCCTTGAGAAGTTACCTCTTGCCATTTCAAGCGCTTGTTTTCTCATATCAGACATGGGTCTTGTAATGGTTTGGGCAAGCAACACACCCAGCACCGCTGTGACCGCAAGCGCAATGGTTGTCCCAGTTGCAAAGATGCTGTTGATTTGACGCATTTGGGCATAGACCTTTTCCATGGACGCTTCCAAGTAAATAGCGCCAATGATATCTTGATTGTTCGATTTGACGGGTGCTGCAATCAGCCTCAGACGATTCTGAGTTTGCTTTTCGATGACGGTCTTCTTCGACATCTGTCCTACTACCAATGCCCGTTTAACCAGCAATTCTGTCGTCCTTTTCCCTACACTTGACTGATTGTAAGGATTCGACGTTCCGAGGACCTTGCTTTGGTTATTTGTTATGCGAATTTCTTCTATATCTTCCATCGTGACATCCTGTAACACCGTCCGGATATCTTCTTCAATGGTTGGTGTCGTATCATCACGCTGTTTTTTTATTTCCTGCTCAATGCTATAAGCGAGTAAATGAATTCTTTCTTCAAGAGATTCGTTAAAGTTAGTGGTCAGCTGGTTTTCAAGCTTACTGACAAAATAGACCCCAATTATCTGAATCGCAATAAGGATAAGCAATACGTAAATCAACACAAACTTAAGATGAATGGATCGAAAAAAACCTACCTTTTTCATGTAAATTATTCCTGCTCAGTTTGTCGCAGGTAATAGCCAACTCCTCTTCTTGTTACAATCCATGTCGGGTGACTTGGGTTGTCTTCAATTTTCTCACGAAGGCGACGGACCGTTACGTCCACTGTTCGCACATCCCCATAATAATCATAGCCCCATACCGTCTGCAGAAGGTGCTCTCGTGTCATTACCTGGCCGATATGCTTTGCAAGATAATGCAACAATTCAAATTCACGGTGAGTAAGTTCGATCATATCTCCCCTTTTGGTTACCATATAAGCATCAGGGTGGATCACAAGGGAACCTATCGTAATCTC
Organism: Sutcliffiella horikoshii; assembly: GCF_019931755.1. NCBI lineage: Bacteria > Bacillati > Bacillota > Bacilli > Caryophanales > Bacillaceae > Sutcliffiella > Sutcliffiella horikoshii. Next base: position 4,283,852 of record NZ_CP082918.1, read on the forward strand.
AGAAGGTTCTTCCGTATCTGCCGCTTTCTGTTGGTGACGTCGCAAGTTAGCCTTTACCCTTGCAATCAATTCACGCGTGCTAAAAGGCTTGGTTACATAATCATCTGCTCCTAGTTCTAATCCAAGCACTTTATCTATCTCCGAATCCTTGGCAGTCAGCATGATGATCGGCATTTCATACTTCTTACGTACTTCCCTGCACACTTCCATGCCGTCTCGCTGAGGCAACATAATGTCTAAAAGAATTAGATCAGGGCGCACTTCCTCCACCTTATTGACCGCCTCTTCGCCGTCATAGGCACAATACACCTCGTACCCTTCTTTTTGGAGGTTGAATTTTAATATATCTGCAATTGGTTTTTCATCGTCTACTACAAGTATTTTCTTTTCCATATGGTTTCGCTCCTTCTCAGCATCTATCTATTCTTATCTGTTAGTATGGCTCTTTTCCAAAGATTGTTGCCATTTTGCTAGAAAAAAACGGCTCCTAACCGTATTTATAATCAAAACACTCTACTTCTTACTTTACCATGTAGAGCGGGGGAGCGCATCTATTAAGAGAAAGCTCATAAAAGTACTTCGAAACATAAAAACCTCTAGCTCACTTTTCATTTGCTAGAGGTTTCATGTATGTGTTTAGTTATTTAGATACTGCATTGGATCTTTTAACTTGCCATCTTGGTACACTTCAAAGTGTAAATGAACGCCTGTAGATTGTCCTGTCGTACCCATGACACCGATCTTTCCGCCGCGAGAAACAGTTTGTCCTACTGAAACGCTAATAGAATCAAGGTGGGCATAAGTTGTTTTCATACCATTTTGGTGATTGATGACAACCTTGTTTCCATAACCGCCGTCCCAACCAGCAGATTCAACAACTCCATTGTCCGCTGCCTTAATCGTACGGTCGCTTGGACGGGCGATGTCGATACCTTTATGCATCTTACCCCAACGGTGACCCATTTTACTGGAAATATAACCGCCAACTGCAGGCCAAGCAAGGGATCCGCTTCCACGAGAAGGAATCACTTTCGTTCCTTTTACTACGATATGTTTCACTGGCTCTTTCAACGTTTCTTCATGTGTTACTTCTGTTTTGATGGTCATGCCGTTTTCTTTCGTAGTGATAGTACGAACGTTTTTCTCTCCGTTTTCACCTTGTTGCTTTACTTTCGTTTCTCCCTTAGGAAGCTCTTTATCTTCCACTACTTCCTGCTCGTAAGGAACTTCTTCATTTTTAGAAACTTCTTGCTTTACCACAATATTTAAGTAAGGTTTTTTCGCTGAAACATTTAACACCTTGCCAACCTTCAGTAAAGTATCCATCGCGATATCAGGATTCATTTCCAAAAGTTCTTCTGAAGATAGATCATGTTTCTCCGCGATGTCTCCTAGGGAATCTCCCGCTTGTACTTCATACTTATCAGCTTGCTTTTTGCCTTTTTTAATCAATTCCACTGCTTCTTTTACAGAAACAACATTTTTAGGATCCACATTTTTATCACTGTATGAAACTTTTTCTTTAATAGTTAGGTCTAACACGCGAGACTCATTTTCTTTCAGCTCAGGAAGTTTGGACTCTTGGTTTTCTTGTCTTTCTTCTAAAGCTTTTAGGTCTTTTTCAGATACAAACTCTAACTTCAGCAGTTCCATAACTTTTTCCGCTTCTTCTTCATTTTTCAGGAGTGCCACTTCTTCTCCCTCAATGGTCAATACAGAAGCGCTGGCCTTCACTTCAACTTGCTCGATTACTGTGTCAATTGTCTCTTTATTCTCAGCAGAAGGTCTAAAAACTTTTTCAGGGACAACTGTTACTTGTTCTCCTACGGAAAGCTCTAGATCTTTATGATCTTTCTGAACAGACTCCACTTTAGCCTCTAACGCCTTGTCTAACTGTTCCTTATCATCAACTGCACCAACACGCTCACCATTCAAGTACACGTGATATACCGTTCCAAGTAGTGAATTTTCACTAGCATGAACAGCAACTGCGCCAAGTGTAATAGTAGAAGCCGCAATAGTGGTGACCATTACTCTTTTTGTAAAAGTAGAAAGGCGGTTTTTTTGAAATTTATGTTTACTATTTTGTTTTTCGGTGTAATTACTATATATACGCTTTAATCGGTTCATCATGGTCTTTCTTTCCCCCTGATTTCTTCCCGTTCTATAAACAGTTTTATTTAGGTAATCTAGATTCCTCGTCTTAGGACTAATGATACCCATTTAAATTTTTCGACTATTTTACCATACCATAGGTTTATAAACAAATAGAATACTAGAACAAAAGATGTAATATAACTGTATTATTGTTGTCATATTTAGGCGATTTATAGGGGTTTTTCCTTATTTAGGTATAAAACATGGGTAATTTTACATAGTTTTGACGTATTGAGTAGAATTGGAGGATATATTACCCTGTTTTGTTACAGGTGGGTAACAAATGGCGGTTGGGTTTGTGGTTGTGGAGCGTGTTTAGCGGCCTTTTGAGGGCGTTTTTTGTTGTTTGGGGGGTTTTTAGTTTTCCTATTAGACATTTGATTGGTTTTTGCTATCGCTTCGGGCGTATAGAACGCTTCTATTTGACATTTGGTGCGGTTTTGCTATCGCTTCGGGCGTATAGAATGCTTCTATTTGACATTTGGTGCGGTTTTGCTATCGCTTCGGGCGTTTAGAATGCTTCTATTAGACATTTGGTGCGGTTTTGCTATCGCTTCGGGCGTATAGAACGCTTCTATTTGACATTTGGTGCAGTTTTGCTACCGCTTCGGGCGTATAGAACGCTTCTATTTGACCGTTCTGTTTGTTTGAACGGAGCTTCGGGCGTATAGAAACTGAATAAAGTAAAAAAAACCAGCAAATTATTAAATACAACAAAAAAGCAGCACGTCCACTAAAAAATGAACGTGCTGCTTTGAGATGGCTCGGGACGGAATCGAACCGCCGACACATGGATTTTCAGTCCATTGCTCTACCAACTGAGCTACCGAGCCTAACACTCTAAAAGAGTTATAAATATGTAAATGGCGGTCCCGACCGGGATCGAACCGGCGATCTCCTGCGTGACAGGCAGGCATGTTAACCGCTACACCACGGGACCTAAGTTAAAAGAAAAATGGTGACCCATACGGGATTCGAACCCGTGTTACCGCCGTGAAAGGGCGGTGTCTTAACCGCTTGACCAATGGGCCTTACTTTTTAAAAGAAAATGGTGTGCCATGAAGGACTCGAACCTTCGACCCTCTGATTAAAAGTCAGATGCTCTACCGACTGAGCTAATGGCACCTAAGAACAACTTCGCCTTATGTAACTTTGAATCTCTTTTGACGACGTTTTTAATAATATCATACTATCAACAAATCTTGCAATAACTTTTTTAAAAAAATATTAACTTCTATAAAACTTACTAAAACCCGTCCAGTAAAAAAGAAAAAAGGGGATCTACTGAGTGTAATGAAGACACTTTGAAGCAGAAAATCACCTTGAAAGTGTCTTCATCTGAAGCATGATGACACTTTGGTGAGAATTTTTTTGTCACAAGTGTCTTCATACTCTCCATGAAGACACTTTGGCAATAATTTCTCCTATAAAAGTGTCTTCATAAAGCAATCTCCATGGGGCACGGCAATCAAAAGCTCAACATGCACCTTCCACCACCAAACCAAATAAAAAGCCCCTTCATCCTAACCAAGGAGAAGAGGCTATCCTAACACTTTTATATATTACTTCGCATACACACTGCGTACCACATTCGTCTGAGAGCGATCTGGCCCTACAGAGAAGATGGACAATGGAATGCCTGTAAGCTGAGATACGCGCTCAATGTAATGACGAGCATTCTCAGGAAGCTCACTTAAGCTTCTAACGCCAGTGATGTCTTCTGTCCAGCCTGGCATTTCTTCATAGACCGGCTCACATTCAGCAAGTACTTTCAAGCTTGCAGGGAATGCTTCCATTACTTCGCCTTTGTATTTGTAAGCTACGCAAATTTTCAGCGTTTCAATGCCTGTTAAAACGTCGATAGAGTTCAATGAAAGGTCAGTCATACCACTTACGCGGCGTGCGTGGCGTACGACTACACTGTCAAACCAACCTACACGGCGAGGGCGTCCAGTTGTTGTACCATACTCTCTTCCCACTTCACGGATTTGGTGACCTATTTCATTGTCTAGTTCTGTTGGGAATGGACCGTCACCAACACGAGTAGTGTAAGCTTTCGCAACACCTACAACGTGGTCGATTTTTGAAGGACCAACACCAGAACCGATTGTAACTCCACCCGCTACTGGGTTGGAAGATGTTACGAATGGATAGGTTCCTTGGTCGATATCAAGCATAACCCCTTGAGCACCTTCAAAAAGAACGCGGCGGCCATCATCAAGCGCATCGTTTAACACAACAGAAGTATCTGTTACGTACTTTGCAAATTGTTGTCCATACTCGTAGTACTCATCAAGAATATCTTCTAGCTTGAAGCCTTCTGTTTCATACATTCTTTCAAGCAAACGATTTTTCTCCGCTAAGTTGTGTGCAAGTTTAGCTTCGAAAAGTTCACGGTCAAGTAAGTCAGCAATACGGATACCAACACGAGCAGCTTTGTCCATGTAAGCTGGTCCGATTCCTTTTTTCGTTGTACCAATCTTGTTTGCGCCTTTGCGCTCTTCTTCCACTTCGTCAAGCTTCAAGTGGTAAGGAAGAATAACATGTGCACGGTCTGAAATGCGCAGGTTATCTGTGCTTACACCGCGGTCATGCAGATATTTTAATTCTTGGATTAATGCTTTAGGATCTACAACCATTCCGTTACCAATAACACAAGTTTTGTCGTTATAAAAAATTCCAGAAGGTATTAAGTGTAATTTATATGTTTCACCGTTAAATTTAATTGTGTGTCCTGCGTTGTTACCGCCTTGGTAACGTGCAATAAGCTCTGCATTCTCAGAAAGAAAATCGGTAATTTTCCCTTTTCCTTCGTCTCCCCATTGTGTTCCTACTACGACTACTGATGCCATAGAGCGTACACCTCCACTAAATATGTAACTTTTTTTAAATTCATTTTTCAACAAAAGTAAGTTTATCAGCTGCACACTAGAAAGTCAACCAAAACACGAACGTTACATAATTTTAATATTGAATTTGTTCGTAAATAAGACAGATTACTTAAAATTATGGTCCAGAAAGTTTAAAAAGGCACCTACATAACGTAGATGCCTTTTATTATGCCCCTGGAGGGACGGATTCATCATCAAATCGCCGCTCCAAATTAACAAATTTATTATATTCTTTTACGAAAGCCAAGGAAACCGTACCAACAGGACCGTTACGCTGTTTCGCCAGGATGATCTCAATGATGTTCTTGTTTTCACTTTCTTTGTCGTAATAGTCATCACGATATAAGAAACCAACAATATCGGCATCCTGCTCGATACTTCCGGATTCACGGATATCAGACATCATGGGACGCTTGTCTTGACGTTGCTCCACTCCACGGGACAGCTGAGACAAGGCGATAACGGGGACTTCCAGTTCCCTTGCCAACGCTTTTAGGGAACGGGAAATCTCGGAAACTTCCTGCTGACGGTTCTCTCCGCCGCCGCGTCCACTACCTTGAATTAATTGCAGGTAGTCAATCAGAATCATTCCAAGGCCGCTCTCCTGTCTTAGACGACGGCATTTAGAACGGATCTCGCTGACTCGGATACCCGGCGTATCATCAATGTAGATACCCGCATTGGACAAGCTACCCATTGCCATCGTCAGCTTGCTCCAATCATCAGCGGTCAATTGGCCTGTTCTAAGGTTTTGTGCATTGATGTTTCCTTCTGCACAAAGCATCCTCATAACCAGCTGCTCAGCGCCCATCTCCAGACTGAAGATCGCGACATTTTCACGAGCCTTTGTTGCGACGTTTTGTGCGATGTTCAAGGCGAATGCCGTTTTACCAACAGAAGGACGCGCAGCGATGATAATCAAATCATTTCGTTGGAAACCTGCGGTCATTTTGTCCAATTCGGTAAAGCCTGTCTCTATCCCCGTCACTTCCCCTTTACGGTTATGAAGGGTTTCGATGTTATCATAGGTTTTAACCAGCACGTCCTTGATGTTTTGGAACACACCGGAGTTTTTCCGTTGTGAAACTTCCAGGATTTGCTTTTCCGCTTCATTCAATAATCCTGCTACTTCATCTTCCCTGCTGTAGCCTTCTTGGGCGATGTTGGTTGCGGTACGAATCAGGCGGCGAAGAATAGACTTTTCTTCTACAATCTTTGCGTAATACTCTATATTAGCTGCAGTTGGCACTGAACCTGCTATATCACTTAGGTACGATACCCCTCCAACTTCTTCTAAAAGCTTCAAGTTTGCAAGCTCGGATGTGACTGTGACCAGATCGACCGGTTCGCCCCGGTCGGAAAGATTCAGCATGCAGTCATATATCTTTTGATGGGCAGCGCGGTAAAAGTCATCTGGCATGACAAGCTCAGATGCCAATGTCAGTGCAGACGGTTCTAAGAAAATAGCCCCGATGACCGCCTGTTCCGCTTCAATATTTTGCGGTGGTATTCTATCTTCAAAAATATCACTCATCCCTGTTCCTCCTCCCAGAAAGCGAATCCTCTAAAAAACAACTTTCGTAAAATGGATTGCTCTTACGTATTTTTGTAACAACTGTATTAATTGTTGCTGTCGTGCTCTTTTCTTGTTAATCAGTATAAAGGCCGTGCTAATATCTAGACTAGAAAGACGGTAAAAAGTCCAAATGCCGACTTTTTACTGGTTTTTATACAATCTATTAGAAAAGAGCTCTCATAAAGAAAACTCGGCGAGATTGCCGAGCACGTTTGTTACTTTTGTTCTGTTACGTGAACCTTCAAGGTTGCTGTAACATCTGTATGCAGCTTTACAGGTACATTTGTATAGCCTAATGCGCGGATGGCATCATTTAGCTCCATTTTGCGCTTATCGATCTTTATTTTATGCTCCTTTTGAAGCTCTTCTGCGATTTGTTTTGTTGTGATGCTACCGAATAAACGGCCGCCTTCACCTGATTTAGTTTGGAATTCAAGCGTAAGCTTTTCCAACGTCTCTTTTAGTTTCTTTGCGTTTTCTAGCTCTTGTTCCGCTTCTTTGGCTTCTTTGTTCTTTTGAGCTTCCAATGATTTAAGGTTACCATTTGAAGCCTCCATAGCCAACCCTTGTTTTAGTAGAAAATTATGGGCATAACCATCTGCCACGTTTTTCACTTCGCCTTTTTTTCCTTTACCTTTTACATCTTTTAAAAATATTACCCTCATTCCTTGGAACCTCCTTCTAAGTATTCTGTTATTGCTTGTTTCAATTGTTCTTCTGCTTCATCAATGGTCGTATTCATCTGTGTGGCTGCATTTGTCAGGTGACCGCCGCCGCCTAGATTCTCCATGACCACCTGTACGTTGACATCCCCAAGTGACCTCGCACTGATGCTTACCTGCTCGCCGTTTCGATGGGCGATGACAAAAGAAGTATTGATGTCGCTCATCGCAAGCAGCGTGTCTGCAGCCTGTGCGATCATCACCTGATCAAAGGATTCTTCAGGAACTCCTTTGGCAATAACAATGCCTTCTTGGAACAAATAGGCACTTTCTATCAATTTGGCGCGTTTCACAAAGCGGTCTAGATTTTCTTTTAATAGCTTTTGCACAAGAATGGTATCGGCCCCTTGTGAACGCAGATAGGATGCCGCATCAAATGTACGGGAACCGGTACGGACCGTGAAGCTTTTCGTATCTACTATTATACCAGCTAACAGGGCGGTCGCTTCAAGCATTGTGATTTTGATGCGTTTTGGCTGGTATTGCAGGAGCTCTGTAACAAGTTCCGCAGTGGAGGAAGCATAAGGCTCCATATAAACAAGCAACGGATCCTCGATAAAGTCCTCTCCACGTCTGTGGTGATCGATTACGACCACATTATCGATTTTACTTAACAGCTTTTCCTCAATGACGAGGGAAGGCTTATGTGTATCGACCACAACCAGCAACGTATCGCCTGTCGCTATCTCAAAGGCATCTTCCGGTGAGATGAACTTTTCCCAAAGCTCACTATGACCTTTCAGTTCTTCCAACAGGCGGTGAATGCCGGCATCAATTTCTTGGTTATTTAAAACGATATACGCATCCTTATGATTGAGCTCCGCTACTTTGGCAATCCCGATAGCCGCTCCAAGTGCGTCCATGTCCGGGTAGCGATGCCCCATGATGATCACTTTGTCACTTTCGTGAATCAGTTCCTTCAATGCATGGGAAATGACGCGTGCACGTACACGTGTCCGTTTCTCCATCGGATTTGTTTTGCCTCCATAAAAGCGAACCTTTCCATTGGTCTGCTTGATGGCTACCTGGTCGCCTCCACGTCCCAATGCAAGGTCCAGACTTGATTGGGCAAGGTGTCCCAGCTCAGGAAGAGAAGGGACTCCTGTACCAATGCCAACGCTTAATGTAAGTGGCATGCTTTGCTTGGATGTCTGTTCACGAACCTCGTCCAAAATGGAAAACTTATTCTTTTCCAATTGCACAAGGATATGTTCGTTTAATACAACAATAAACCGTTCCATGGACGTTCTTTTCAAAAATACACCGTTTTCCATGGACCATTTATTAATAATGGAGGTCACCTGGCTATTGATCGCGCTTTTCGTTTGATCATCCATCCCCTGTGTCACTTCATCATAATTGTCTAAGAAAATGATACCAAGTACCGTGCGCTCGTCTTCATATAATTTCTCAATATGCGTCTGTTCGGTAATGTCAAAAAAGTAGATAAGCCGCTCTGCTTTTTTGATTACCACTTTATATTTCCTGTCGTGCAGGGGAATCGTTTCTGTTTCGAGATCCTGCTTTAATAGAGGAATCAAGTTTTCTCCTACGTCATATAACGATCTGCCTACAAGTGTTTCTTCATGAAAACAGGAAGCGAGAAAAGGATTCGTCCATTCGATTTGATAATCGTCGTTATAAAGCATGATACCTATAGGCATTTCCATTAGCGCTTCTTCCCCAACCTTTTTTAACCGGTAGGAAAGCGTGGAAATGTACGTTTCCATTTCTTTTTTAGCCTTTTGTTCCACTTTGATGTAAAGATATACAACCAAGCCCAGGAGCAGAAAGCTGACAATCCCTATTTGCCATTGGAAAAACACAATTATCCCAAGTTGAATCAGAGCGATGACAAACAATAAATAGACGGGATAACGCAGATTCAGTTTTTCGAAATAATTAGGCATGTATGTTCAGCTCCTAATTAATAGTTTAGCTCATTATTTTCCTTGATTCTTTCCCTGTATTCTCTCTCTAAGTTGAAAACCGATATCTATTATTCCTATCATTCTTATTATATAGACCAAAGGAGTGATTAGGAAGGATAAAATGACCAGCGTAATCGGTATAGCTTTGGAGATCCTTTTTATATGACAGAAGTAGAAAATAAATGAGAATCCTTGCATCGTCATTAATAGCATTAAAATGAAGGAAAGGTTAAGGACTACCATAAATAAAGTTGTCCCTTCTTCTGGTGCCATAAGCGATAATATGAGGACAATCAAGTAATACCACAACAAGCTTTTCGGAAGCATTAATTCCCGGAATGGAGGAAAAGGACTGACCTTCATTTTCAACCTTTTTATAATAAAAAAAGTGATGAGCTGCGAGAAATAGGCATGTACAAAAGAGGTTAATACCAGCATGGTCGGTAATAGATAACTTGTATAGCCGAGGGACTCCTCTAATATTGCCACCGCTTCTTTTGCATTTTCTTGACCGAGGGAAGTAGCTATTGCTTCTGATGCCTGTACGGACTCCCTGATCATCTCTTGCATGACTTCTATAAAATCAATATTAAAAAGGACGATTGCCACCACATACGCCAGGATATAGTTGAGCAAGAACACCCCTGTAGCAGCGCCTAAAATGGCATAGCGGCTAGCATTCTTCTGGATCAGATGCCCCATGACCACCCCGGCAGTACTGGCTGGTATGCTCAGGGCAAGAGCAACCGGTGACCCGATTAGAACACTAAGCACCCCGGCAACCACAATTAGCCAAATCCCTGATTTCCACCCGTTTCTTGCTGTATAGACGACAAATGGGACAACGAGGGCGAGAAAGGTGATGAGCCCTATAAAAGGAATGAAGAGTGTCATGAGAAGGAGCAGGATATAGATACCGAGCAATGCTGCACCTTCTGTGATATGTTTTGTTTCCTTCATAAGTATAAACCTCCAAGAACGCTTAGTTACACAATATGTATAGTTTATCCTTAAGATTCTATTACAATCAAATGTTATGTAGAGACTAGCAAAAAGGAAGGCAGCAAGATATTCTCTCACTGCCTTCCTTTTTACTTATTCGGCTGTATTACTCACCAGAAACGTATGGTAGTAATGCCATTTGACGAGCGCGTTTGATCGCGATCGTTAATTTACGTTGGTATTTAGCGCTAGTTCCTGTTACACGACGAGGTAAAATTTTACCACGCTCAGAAACGAACTTTTTCAATACATCGATTTCTTTGTAGTCGATGTGAGTGATACCGTTAGCTGTGAAATAACAAACCTTACGACGTTTGTTACGTCCACCTCTGCGTCCTCCTGCCATTTTATTCACCTCTTCTTTTTTAGATTTTTCGGCTTATACAGCCATTTTTATAAAACGATTCCTTCTAGAATTAGAACGGCAAATCGTCATCGGATATATCAATTGGTTGGCCATCATTCTTAAATGGGTCGTCATCAACACGAGTATAACCTTGGTTGTTGTTATTGCTACGCTGTTGGTTCTGATCGTACCCAAACGAAGGTGATGAACCATAGCCTTGATTTTGATTTGGATTAGGACGAGATGTATTTCCAGAACCACCGGATCCCTTAGGCTCCAAGAACTGAACACCTTCTGCCACTACTTCCGTTACGTACACACGTTTTCCATCTTGGCCTTCATAATTGCGTGTCTGCAACCTGCCGTCTACACCAGCGAGGCTTCCTTTTTTCAGGAAGTTTGCTGCGTTTTCAGCTTGTTTTCTCCAGACAACACAGTTAATAAAATCAGCTTCGCGTTCGCCCTGCTGATTCTGGAACGTACGATTGACTGCCAATGTAAAAGTAGCAACCGCCACTCCACTTGGGGTATAGCGCAATTCAGGGTCTTTGGTCAAGCGACCGACCAATACTACGCGATTTAACATCAGAACCACTCCTCCTTGAGACGACGTCCATAAAGAGGACAACTATTATTTTTCTTCTTTTTTAACAACGATATGACGGATGATGTCTTCGCTGATTTTAGCAAGACGATCAAACTCTTGAACTGCAGCTGGCTCAGCAGCTACGTTTACTAGCATATAGTAGCCGTCACGGAAATCATTGATTTCGTAAGCTAAGCGGCGTTTGCCCCACTCTTTAGCTTCAGAAAGATCTGCACCGTTGTCAGTTAGGATCGTATTGAAACGTTCTGTAAGAGCTTTTTTAGCGTCTTCCTCAATGTTTGGACGGATGATATACATGATTTCGTACTTGTTCATCACAGTCACCTCCTTTTGGTCTAAGCGGCCCTTGTTGGGCAAGGAGCAATCAATTATAAATAATCATTACTCACAAATTAAGATTATACCAGAGGGGCCGATTTTTTGCAACATGTCCTAGTTGTTTCATAATACAGTTGATCTTCGTTGCAGGCGCTTCGCTTTTCGCGGGCGGTCCGGAAGCCTCCTCACTTCGTTGCGGGGTCTTCCCTGTCCCTTCCTCCCGCAGAAGTCTGCGCGCCTTCCACTACGATCAACTTGGATACTGCATTACTCATAAATAAAAAAGAGAGGAAAGCTCCTCTCTCATTAAACAAATTTTAAACGTTAAAGCGGAAGTGGATAACGTCTCCGTCTTTTACGATGTATTCTTTTCCTTCTAGGCGGACTTTGCCTGCTTCTTTGGCAGCTGTGTGAGAGCCTGCTGCAAGTAAGTCTTCATAGGATACTGTTTCTGCACGGATGAATCCGCGTTCGAAGTCGGTATGGATGACACCCGCACATTGAGGGGCTTTCATGCCTGTACGGAATGTCCATGCGCGAACTTCCTGTACACCTGCAGTAAAGTAAGTTGCAAGGCCAAGTAAGTTGTAAGCAGCACGGATCAGCTGATCTAGACCAGATTCTTTAATGCCAAGCTCCTCAAGGAACATCGCTTTTTCGTCTGCATCTAATTCTACTATTTCAGACTCGATTTTCGCACAAACTGTGATAACTTCTGCATTGTCTTTTGCAGCAAATTCACGTACTTGTTGCACGTATTCGTTGTCGGAAGTGTCGGCTACATCGTCTTCGCCAACATTTGCTACATAAAGGACAGGCTTGCTAGTTAATAGGTGCATGCCTTTTAGGTATTTCACCTGCTCGTCCGTTACTTCTACTGTACGTGCCGGAAGCTCATTTTCAAGCGCTTCTTTTACTAGTAAAAGCACTTCATGCTCATATACCGCTTCTTTATCTTTTTGCTTCGCCAATTTGGCTACACGCTCAAGACGCTTATCTACTGATTCTAAATCAGCTAAAATAAGCTCAAGGTTGATAGTTTCAATGTCATCGATCGGGTTCACGCCACCAGAAACGTGGGTGATGTTGTCATCAGCAAAGCAACGAACCACGTGGCAGATTGCATCTACTTGACGGATGTGAGATAAGAACTTGTTTCCAAGACCTTCCCCTTTGCTGGCACCTTTTACGATTCCGGCAATGTCGGTAAATTCGAAGTGTGTTGGTACTGTTTTCTTCGGATTTACAAGTTCTGTTAATTTTTGCAGACGCTCATCTGGAACATCTACGATACCTACGTTCGGATCTATGGTACAGAACGGGTAGTTGGCAGATTCCGCCCCCGCTTGTGTGATTGCATTAAAAAGCGTTGATTTCCCTACGTTTGGAAGACCAACGATACCTGCTGTTAAAGCCATTTTATCCACTCCTAACTTCCGTTAACACATATTTAAACCTCCCACAATTATAGATAGAATGGGAGGAAAAGACAAGTTTATTTGAATTCCAGTTGCTTTGACAGCCGCTGTTGATTTCCGCAAATGGCTTCGCTTTCCGCGGGGCGACCTTGAACCTCCTCACTTCGTTGCGGGGTCTCAACATTGTCGCTTCTCCCCCGCTGGAGTCTACGCCATTTGCTCCAATCCACAGCTAGATACTTTATTCTTCACTTCTTACTAGTATCTTTTTTATCTTCCTTGTAAATTCTTTTCGTGGCATGAGGACGGTGTGGTCGCAGCCTTCGCATTTGATGCGGATGTCCATTCCCATTCGTACTACTTTCCATCTGTTTGTTCCGCATGGGTGTGCTTTTTTCATTTCTACTACATCATTTAAACCGAATTCTTTATCTGTCATGTTTCTACACTCCCTACTTTTCTATCTCAATTGGAAGCATGCCCGTCTTGCTTTGGTTCCCGGTTATAGAGCACCAGGCGTGGAAATGGAATTTCAATTCCCGCTTCATCCAGACGATTTTTGACTTCCTTCCTGATCGAACGCCCGATATACCAATGCTTCATTGGCACTGTTTCACATGTGATCCTGAGTACAACCTCGGAGTTGCCCAACGTTTGAATGCCAAGCAGTTCTGGTGGTTCTGTCATTTCCACATATCTTGCCGGCATTTCTGCAAGCAATTCTTGAATTACTCGCTCCGCTTCTTCTATTTTCCCTTCATATGCAATGCTTACATCCACCACTGCAACGCTGTTATGAATGGAGAAATTCGTTAGTTCTACAATACTGCCATTGGGCAATATATGCAATTCCCCTGTCCAACTTTTTATTTTCGTGGTCCGAAGGCCAATCTCCTCCACATACCCTTCAAATGTGCCCGTTCTGATATAATCCCCGACCGAAAATTGGTCTTCGAATATAATAAAAAAACCTGTAATGATATCCCTTACCAAGTTTTGTGCCCCAAAGCCGACAGCAAGGCCAACAATCCCCGCTCCGGCTAAAAGTGCCCTAACATCAATATGAACAATTTCTAAAATCATAATGAAGGCGACAAAATAGACCACGTAGGTTAACACATTTTGCAACAGTTTCAGAAGTGTGTTCTCTCTTCGTTCTGATATACGGATAGGCCCTTTTTCTCTTAGTTTCACAAAGTTTTGAATGAGGTTTTTTCCTATTTTTATGATCATGGCGGCTACAAGGATGATCAGAATGATTTTGAGTAATCCTTCCCCGATAGAAACCCATAGATCCTCATTCAGGAAGGAATCTTTCATTTGTATTAGCACTCGGTTTGTCCATTCCATATTCATTTTACCTCGATATCTTCATTTATTTACTCCTAGATTCCCCACAATTTGCTATTTTACTAAAACAAAAGAAGCGTCTCCTTACTGGTTTTCTCGGTTTTTAATCGGATACAGCAGAATACAAACGAGCAGATAGAGATTGATTAAGCCAAATAGCGGGTAAAGTATTGCTACGAGGACGGAAAAGCCCACTGCGGTGAAGGGAATCATTAATAAAATGAATAATGAACACATGAGCCAAAGCGGAATTGGAATGACATTTCGAAATCTCGTAACTAATCCGAGCAACCCGGAGGCCGCCGTGGTATAGATCGCCACCCAAAGCAGGATGGTCATGAAGAATAGCATATAAAACGGATAACTCTGAATGATCGCAAAGAGTGGGATTTCGAATAACCCAAGCTTACTTTGTACCAAAATAAGCGTTTGGTTATAAAAAAGCGAGATGACTCCCAAAATGACCCCGCTCCCTACACTGGCAATGATAATTTCTCCTTTTCCTTTAACTTCTTTTCCTATCGCAGATAAAACGGCAACAAGTGGAAGGATATTCAAAGCTGTAAAGGTAAATCCAGCGGGCCAGTTGCTCTGTTCAAGCACGGACGTAGGAACGGCATCCGGGCTGTTGAGCACTGCATCTATCAGCACATAGGCTAAGGTCAACACAATGATCGGGATAATCACAACATTTACCGTAACCATTCCTTTGACGTCGTACACGAACAACAGAATTAATAAGAAACATATAATCGCTATTCCGCCCCAATAAGGGATGGAAAAGACCTGTAACGCCGCTCCGCCACCTGCAAGCATCACGACTGTCGTGGTAAATAAATAAACGACCATTACTATATTGTATAAATACGATGCTCTCTCTCCGACAAGCTTTCTTAGAACGGGGGAGAAATGCTCAGTTTGTTCCTTGCTGCTGATTTGCAGGATCACATAGCACGAAATGATAAAGAACAGGGTGAATAATAGAATGGCTAGTCCGCTTTCCGAACCGAAAAATTGCCATAGTTCCCGGCCGGATGCATACCCTGCGCCAATCACTGTACCCAATATTAAAAACATCCAGCGAAACCCGCTTTTCCACATACATGCAACCCCCTAAAATATCTGAAAATAAAAAAGTGGACGTATAGTTTCCCATAAATAGTCGTATACTGTTACTACTATTAAGAAGGAGTGGAACCTATGAATCTTAAATCTAATTTTTTTGAGAAGAAGGGAGGCAATATTCGTATTGCTCATGATGAAGTAAATGCATATAAGGAACTTGCACTTACTTTACAATCCAACCTTCCAACAGGCCTTGTGTACCGCCCCATCGTCATTGTTTGCATTGGCACAGACCGGTCAACAGGAGATTCTCTGGGACCACTAGTCGGTACAAAGCTTCATGATATAAAGCTTGACAATGTTCATGTATATGGAACTTTGGACGATCCTATTCATGCCGTTAACCTTGAAGAAAAGCTTGCATATATACAGAATAAACATCTTACTCCTTTTATCATTGCGATTGATGCCTGCCTTGGCAGGTTGAAAAGTGTAGGACAAATTACCATAGGGGATGGCCCTGTGATGCCGGGTGCTGGAGTGAAGAAAGACTTGCCGCCAGTAGGAGATATGCATATTACAGGAATTGTGAATGTTAGTGGTTTCATGGAGTTCTTCGTTTTACAGAATACGAGATTGAGTCTGGTCATGAAAATGGCGACTGTCGTGGCACAATCCATTCAAGAACTAGATAGATCCATTGAACGGAAAAATTTCCTTGCATCTGCTGCCAGGGACTCAGAACCACCGTTCATTCAAACGCAAGAATAGAAAAAAGGCCGACCAATAGAGGGTCGACCTTGCAAGAAAAGCTTATTTTATAAGATAAAAAAGTATCGAATAAGCACAAGCGCAGCTGCTACTAAGATTCCCGGAAGTAGATTGGCCACTCGAATAGCGGTTACACCTATGATATTCATTCCAATCGCCATAATCATGACCCCGCCGGTAGCGGTGATCTCGAATATGAGTAACTCCAATAAATCTGATGGGACAAACCGGTCAATTTGAGTAGCAAATAAAGCGATACTCCCCTGATAAATCATGACCGGAACGGCAGAAAACAGGACACCGATTCCTAAAGTCGTGGTCAGCACAATACTTGTGAAGCCGTCAATGATAGACTTGGTGTACAGCACTTGATGATCGCCCCTAAGTCCACTATCCAATGAACCAACAACCGACATTGCTCCGATAACAAAGATGAGCGTTGCCGTTACAAACCCCTTTGATACGGAGCCCTGCTGTTTTGACCCCATCTTACGTTCGAGCCAATTGCCGACATTGTTCAGTTTGCGGTCCAAATTAATCCATTCACCCAGAACGGCACCTACTACCAAACTGATGATGACAATCAGAAATTCATTACTTTTAAAACCCATCTGTGCCCCAAGTAAAAATACAGCAAGACCAATGATTTTCATCACCGTTTCTTTCGTATTTTCTGGAATACGGGTGAAAATTTTTCCTATTAATGTACCAAGCACAATACATATACCATTCACAATGGTTCCTAATAAAACCACTCTAAAGCCCCATTTCTATTAAAATAACGCCTATCCAAAAAAGCAAACCACCATGAAGTGATCTGCTCTTTATTCTTCTGTTTGAGCTAATAACTCTAACAATCTGTTCAGGTCATCATCAGAGAAGAATTCAATTTCTATTTTACCCTTGTTTTTCGTACGCTTGATAAAAACAGAAGTACCAAAACGCTCCCGTAATACTGATTCGTGGTCCTTAAGGAAAATATCCTTTTCCTCAGGGTCCTTTTTCGTTTCACGTGGAACACTTTCATTCAACTGCTGAATCAACTGTTCTAATTGACGCACATTTAAGTGCTCTTGCAGTACTTTGTCAATGACCGCTTTTAATTTTTCTTTCCTTTTGAGTCCCAATAATGCACGGCCGTGTCCCATGGATAGTTTTCCATCATTCATCAGCTCTTGCACAGATTTGGGGAGGGATAGTAGACGAATATGATTCGCGATATGTGGTCTACTTTTTCCAAGCCTGCTTGCTAACTGTTCCTGTGTCAGCTCCAGTTTCACCATTAAGGATTGATAGGCAGCGGCTTCTTCAATCGGTGTAAGGTCCTCACGCTGCAAATTCTCCAAAAGAGCAAGTTCCATCATTTGCTGCTCCGTTAATGAGCGGACCACTACAGGAACTTTGGACAGTTTTGCCTCTTTCGCAGCCCGAAAACGGCGTTCCCCAACGACAATTTCGTATCCTTTAATGCTTTTGCGAACAATAATCGGTTGAAGGATTCCGTGCTGCAGAATGGATTCTTTCAATTCTTGTATTGCTTCTGGCTCAAAGTATTTACGAGGCTGGTAGGGGTTCGGTCGCACTTCCTTGATACTGATTTCTTGAACGGCTTCTTCCTTAGAAGCTTCAATGGAAGGAAACAGCGCATTTATGCCTTTACCTAATCCTTTACCCATGTGTCACCACTTCCTTTGCTAGATCTAAGTAAACTTCCGCTCCACGTGACTTCGGATCATAAATAATGATGGGTTCTCCATGGCTTGGCGCTTCACTCAAACGAACATTACGAGGAATAATGGTTCGATACACTTTATCTTGGAAATACTTTTTCACTTCTTCAATTACTTGAATACCCAAATTCGTTCTGGCATCGAGCATTGTAAGCAAGACACCATCAATCATAAGTTCTTTATTTAAATGTTTCTGTACGAGCCTTACCGTATTTAATAGCTGACTTAATCCTTCGAGTGCATAATATTCGCATTGTACCGGAATCACAACTGCATCAGAAGCTGTTAAAGCATTGATGGTCAATAAGCCCAAAGATGGGGGACAATCGATGATTATGTAGTCAAAAAGATGCTTCACATCATCTAATGCTCTCTTTAAACGCACTTCTCTTGAAATAGTAGGAACTAGTTCAATTTCAGCACCTGCGAGTTGTATGGTTGCTGGGATGATGGAAAGGTTCTCTACCTTTGTTGGGAGGATTGCCTTTTTTGCTTCCACATCTTCTACTAAAATATCATAAATGCACTGATGGACTTCTGCTTTTTCAATTCCCACTCCACTTGTGGCGTTTCCTTGTGGGTCCACATCTACTAAAAGCACTCTTTTACCAATGTAGGCTAAACAAGCACCTAAGTTAACAGATGTAGTCGTTTTTCCAACTCCACCTTTTTGGTTAGCAATAGCAATAATTCTGCCCATGCTGTCACCTGCCTTCAGAAAAGAACATACTTTTTATTCGTTGGTACTGGGTAACACCGCTGTTGATTTCCGCACTGGGCTTCGCTTTCCTAGGGGCGGTGCTTGAGCCTCCTCGGCTGCGCCTGCGGGGTCTCAACCTACCACTATCTCCCTCAGGAGTCTTCGCCCTGTGCTCCAATCAACAGCTAGAAACTATTCTATTGTTGAAGATTCGATTAAACGGGATATAAGTTACTCATTTATTTTATCATGAATTGACAGAAATTTAACTTGTTTTTGAGAATAAATATCGGGGAGGGGGTGATGGGGAAATTGTCGAACAATGTTTCTCGGGAAATAATCCATCATGGCTCAATAAATATTTGGTTAACCACCGCTGTTCCTTTCCGCAAATGGCTGCGCTTTCCGCGGGGCGACCTTGAGCCTCCTCGCATTCGCTGCGGGGTCTCAACATTGCCGCTACTCCCCCGCAGGAGTCTTCGCCATTTGCTCCAATCCACAGCTAGAAAATAACGAAAACAAAATGTTAGTGCTTTTTCAGTTAATAAAGTCATCTTGTTGATTGAAGTGTAAGGCGCGCAGACGCCCGCAGGCAAGCGAAGCGCCTGAAACGGAAATCAACAGTTTTTTATACTACCTTATTTTTATAAAAAAAAGATGGCTTCGCTTATTACTTATCTAGACGTAGCTATTAGTAAAATTACTAGATTGCTAGGTTTTTGATAAATAACGGCGAGGGCCATCTTATAGTGGAATTATTTTTTCGGTATGCGAATGGTGAATTGGTAATATTCTTCGGTTTCTTCTTCTTGGGAATCGAGCTTGATGCCGCTATCGTTTACCATGGTAAGTGATTGGCGGATCGTGTTCATCGCAATACGCATATCTTTACTGAAGGCTTTTCGTTTAGCCTTTGGTTTTGGATTTGCAGCTTCAAGAAGTTTTACCACGCGTTCCTCTGTTTGCTTGACATTCAAATGCTTTTCAAGAATTTCAGCAAGAACAGCCACTTGTTTTTCCGGTTGCTTTAACGGAATAAGGGCACGTGCATGACGTTCCGTGATTTTTTTCTGAAGAAGGGCATCTTGGATTTCAGAAGGCAACTTTAATAGACGCAGCTTGTTTGCCACAGTGGATTGCCCTTTTCCTAAGCGCTGGGCAAGAGCTTCTTGTGTCAAACTATGCAATTCCAACAGCTTGGAATAAGCGATTGCTTCTTCAATTGCCGATAACTCTTCACGTTGGAGGTTCTCAATAAGAGCCACAGAGGCTGTTTCTGCATCGTTAAATTCTTTCACAATGGCAGGAATGGTTTCCCATCCTAGCTTCTGAACTGCTCTCCACCGGCGTTCTCCAGCAATGATCTCAAATTTACCCTCATCAAATTGACGGACGACGATAGGTTGGATAATTCCATGCGTCCGGATGGTCAGAGATAACTCTTCTATTCTTTCATCTACAAAAACAGTACGTGGTTGGTATCTATTCGGAACAATGTCCTTTACAGCTACCTGCATAATTTTTTCATGATCAGTCTTTTCTACTATTTCCTGTTCTTCTTTTTCGCCAATTCCAAAAAAACGAGAGAACGGAGACTTCATAGTTCCACCACCTTATGGATAGAATCCCTATTAACGTAATTCGCTTTTCACGTTAATAAGTCCTGTTTTTCCGATCAAAATGTTTCACATGAAACACGTTTTGCATGCAAAGGGTAACCCTATTCTAATGGTTGTTTATTAGGTGTACCTGGTTTACGAGGGTACTTCTTAGGTGTCGATTTAATCTTTTTGATGATAAGGATATTTCTTTCACTTTCCTCTAATGGCAAGGAAAAAGAATGCACCTTTTCTAGTTTTCCTCCTAATATTTGCAAGGCTTTTTTCCCTTTTTCAAGCTCCTCGCTTGCAGCCGCAGCTTTCATCGGCACAAACATACCGCCTTCTTTTACTAACGGCAGGCATAGTTCGCTTAATACAGATAAACGGGCAACAGCTCTTGCCGTAACAAGATCAAATTTCTCGCGATAGTCCGCATTTTTTCCGAATGTTTCCGCTCTGTCATGAACGAAATGGACATTTTTCAAATCAAGCTCATTAGCAAGGTTCTGTAAAAATGTAATTCGCTTATTCAAAGAGTCCACAATGGTAACCTTTAGGTTTGGAAAACATATTTTCAGAGGAATGCTCGGGAAACCAGCACCCGCTCCCACATCACATAGAGATAATTCTTGGTTAAGATCGACATAGAACGATGCGGTAATGGAATCATAGAAATGTTTAAGGTAGACCTCTTCTTCATCCGTGATGGCAGTAAGATTCATCTTCTCATTCCATTCCACCAGCAGCTTGTAATATGTATCGAACTGAGAAAGCTGTTGAGAAGAAAGGGAAATCCCCTTCTCCTCCAACAGGGAAATAAATTGTTCTTTATTCATGTGTTCGTATCCTTTCTATCGTTGGATTTACTCGTTGGATACTTTGGCGATACGACCTTGTTCCAAATAGACAAGCAAAATGGAAACGTCCGCTGGATTTACCCCAGATATTCTGGAAGCCTGGGCAACAGATAAAGGACGTACTTCTTTTAACTTCTGCCTTGCTTCGTTTGCAAGTCCGTGAATGTCATCATAATCGATGTTTTCTGGTATTTTCTTATTCTCCATCTTCTTCAAGCGATCCACTTGTTGAAGGGATTTTTGAATATACCCTTCATATTTCACCTGAATTTCCACCTGTTCTGCTACATCAGGAGAAATCTCCTTGTTTGCAGGCACCATCTGGTGAATATGATCATAGGTCATTTCAGGACGCTTCAAAAGGTCTGCTGCCCTGATGCCATCTTTCAGCTCGCTTCCGCCAGCTTCCCTGATGATGGTCTGAACCTGTTCATTCGGTTTAATGATGATAGATTGCAGGCGTTCTTTTTCTGCTTCGATCTCTTGTTTCTTCGCTTCAAACTTTGCATATCGTTCCGGGGAAATAAGCCCGATTTTACGCCCGATTTCCGTTAAACGCAGGTCTGCATTGTCATGACGCAAGAGCAAGCGATATTCCGCACGAGAAGTAAGCAATCGATATGGTTCATTTGTTCCTTTTGTCACCAGGTCATCGATCAGTACCCCGATATAAGCATCAGAACGGCTTAAGATAAGGTCTTCCTCACCCAGGGCACGTCTTCCGGCATTGATACCTGCCATGATTCCTTGCCCGGCCGCTTCCTCATACCCCGAGGTCCCGTTGATTTGCCCTGCTGTATAAAGGTTTTGAATTCTTTTTGTTTCAAGTGTCGGCCATAATTGCGTTGGGACGATGGCATCATATTCGATGGCATACCCCGCTCGCATCATGCGGACATTTTCAAGACCTGGAATAGTAGAAAGAATCTTACGCTGCACATCTTCCGGTAGGCTTGTGGAAAGTCCCTGTACATAGACCTCTTGCGTATTTCTTCCTTCTGGCTCTAGGAAAATTTGGTGTCTAGGCTTGTCGTTGAAGCGCACCACTTTATCCTCGATAGACGGGCAATACCTAGGCCCGGTCCCCTTAATCATCCCAGAGTACATCGGGGAACGGTGAAGGTTGTCATCAATAAGTTGGTGTGTTTCTGCACTAGTATAGGTCAACCAGCAAGGTAGCTGATCGGTAATGTATTCGGTTGTTTCATAGGAAAACGCACGTGGCACATCATCGCCTGGTTGTATTTCCGTTTTGCTGTAGTCGATGGATGCACTATTTACACGTGGTGGTGTTCCTGTTTTGAAACGTACCAAGTCAAACCCAAGTTCCTCTAAATGCTCGGAAAGCGTGATAGAAGGCTGTTGGTTATTTGGTCCGCTTAAATACTGAAGTTCTCCCAGTATAATTTTTCCGCGAAGGAAGGTCCCTGTGGTGATAACGACCGTCTTGGATTCATAGATGGCACCTGTTTGCGTGATAACACCCTTGCAAACACCGTCCTCGACGATTAACTTCTCGACCATTCCTTGCAGCAAGGTGATATTTTCTTCGTTTTCGATAGTTTTTTTCATTTCATGCTGATAAAGGAATTTATCGGCCTGTGCACGCAATGCACGTACCGCAGGACCTTTACCCGTATTCAACATACGCATTTGAATATGCGTTTTATCGATATTTCTTCCCATTTCTCCACCAAGCGCATCAATTTCACGCACGACGATTCCTTTAGCAGGACCGCCTACAGATGGATTACATGGCATAAAAGCGACCATATCCAGGTTGATGGTCACCATTAACGTTTTCGCTCCCTGACGAGCTGCTGCCAGTCCTGCTTCTACACCCGCATGACCAGCACCAATTACTATTACATCATAGGAACCTGCATGATATTCCATGTTTGTTCCCTCCTATTCTATTTACCTAAGCAAAATTGTGAGAACAGCTGATCAATCAGGCTTTCATGTACCGCATCGCCGATAATTTCACCAAGTATTTCCCACGTTCTCGTTAAATCTATTTGTACTATATCTATTGGCACGCCGCTTTCCATTCCTACTATCGCATCTTCCAGTGCTTGTTGGGCTTGCGTGATCAACCCAATATGACGGGAGTTAGAGACATAGGTCATATCTCCTGCTTCTAAATCCCCTTGGAAGAACATAGAAGAAATGCCCTCTTCTAGTTCATCAATTCCTTGTTCCTCTTTTAAAGAGGTGGAAATGACCGTGTGTTTGTTGGCAAGCTCTTTCACTTGCTCTATATCAATTTTCGTCGGCAAGTCCGTTTTATTGACAATAACAATGACATCCATGCCTTTTACCGCTTCAAACAACTGCTTGTCCTCATCTGTGAGGTCATCGTTATTATTTAAAACAAGCAAAATCAGATCCGCTTTTTTCAACACTTCTCTTGATCTCTCGACACCAATACGCTCTACGATATCTTCTGTTTCCCGGATACCTGCAGTATCCACCAGACGTAATGGCACACCTCGGACACTTACATATTCCTCAATGACATCACGGGTTGTTCCTGGAATATCGGTTACAATTGCCTTATTTTCATGTACTAGACTGTTAAGCAAAGATGATTTTCCGACATTCGGCCGTCCAATAATAACAGTAGAAAGACCTTCTCTTAATATCTTACCCTGTTGGGAAGTTTGTAACAGCTTTTCCAGTTCTTCTTTTACATAAGTGGACTTTTCAAGCAATAACTGATGCGTCATTTCTTCGACATCATCATACTCTGGATAATCGATATTTACTTCGACATGTGCCAGCGTTTCTAAAATTTCCTGACGAAGTTTCTGAATCAGTTTGGATAGTCGACCTTCCATCTGTCCCAGAGCTACATTCATCGCGCGATCTGTTTTGGCACGGATCAAATCCATCACCGCTTCTGCTTGTGAAAGGTCAATACGTCCATTTAAAAACGCTCGCTTCGTGAATTCTCCAGGTTCCGCAAGTCTTGCTCCCCTGCTTAGTACTAGTTGAAGCAATTTATTGACGGAAACCAGTCCGCCATGGCAGTTTATTTCTACCACATCTTCTCTTGTAAAAGTTTTAGGTCCTCGCATAACTGAAACCATTACTTCTTCTATTATCTTTTCCGTTTTTGGATCTACGATATGTCCGTAGTGAATGGTATGAGAGGCAACATCTTTCATTTTCTTGGAGGATGGGGTGACAAAGATTTCATCAATGATCCGGAACGCTTCTTCTCCGCTCAGGCGGACAATGGCAATCGCACCTTCTCCCATTGGAGTCGAAATAGCTGCTATCGTGTCAAACTCATACATATCATTCACCTCATTTCTTTTTCTTTTTGTTTCTTCTATATCAATGTAAAATAGTTCGTCCTTTAACTTACTAAGGTTAGCATAATTTTTGTGTCTTTTAAAGTATTCCTGTTCGACAGTTATCCACAAAAATTTCCCGAACGGTTCTTTTGTCATCAATCATTTTAACTTATCCACATGTGAATAACAATAAACAAATCTCGCACAGTTGTTTCATCAGTTTTGCCGAAGTTTCTGTTCGCTAAAACAAATCTAAAGATTTTAGATCTTGCTGTTCCTTTTATCCGTTTTTTCCAGTGAAGACCTATCTCCTCCTTTTTTCTCGTCACTAAGGTCTTCATAACGGCGATGAGGACTTCTCTTCTCCTTTTTCCTCGTCACCAAGGTCTTCATCACAACGTTGAAATGAAGCATTACCCTGACGACCATAAAAAAACGGCTGGCCCTTATTTGTAGGGTCAGCCGTTTTAGGTTTGGATTATCTTTTTGCGACTTTGTTCTTTTTTGTTGTGATCACAAGGGAGCGGTTCGGTTCTTTTCCTACGGAGTAGGTTTCTACTTCCGGGTAGGCAGAGATGATCGAGTGCATCACTTTGCGTTCAAAAGAAGGCATCGGTTCAAGATGGACATCCTGTTTTGTTTTTAATGCTTTTTGTGCAAGCCGCTCTGCAAGCTGTTCCAAGGTTTCCCGGCGTTTCTCGCGGTATCCTTCTGCGTCGATGACGACATTTAGATATTGATTGGAATAGCGGTTTGCGACAATTTGCGTTAAATATTGAAGGGAATTAAGGGTTTGTCCCCTTTTTCCGATAATTAAAGCTGTTTTTTCGCCACTGATGCTGATGGAGATATTCCTACCTTCTACTTTTACATCAAGTTCTGCGACAATATTCATTTCAGTAAGAACTTTTTTCAAGAAATTCGTTGATTCTTCGATCGGGTCTTGCTTCAATTTGACGGTTACAACACTAGGTTTTGAGCCAAACAATCCGAAGAGACCTTTCTTGCCTTCGTCAACGATAGTAATTTCTGCACGGTCTTTTGATGTGTTTAGTTGAGCTAAAGCAGATTGGACAGCTTCCTCGACTGTTGGACCAGTTGCAGTTATTTCTTTCACTTTTTCGTTCCTCCTGCAGTTCCAGCAGCTGTTTCTTTTGCTTTTCTCAGCTCCGGTCCTTTAATAAAGTAAGTTTGAACAATCATAAAGATGTTACCCACTACCCAGTATAGGGAAAGTGCCGCAGGGAAGTTGATCGCAAATACAACGATCATAATCGGCATGATCCAAAGCATCATCACCATCTGCGGGTTGTTGTCCATACCAGCCATCATGATTTTTTGCTGGATGAATGTTGTGATACCAGCAACGACAGGAAGGATGAAGTATGGATCCGGATCTCCCAAGTCAAACCACATGAAATTATGGTTGGCAATTTCCGTCGTACGAGTAATCGCATGGAAAAATCCGATAAGGATCGGCATTTGAACCAATAATGGGAAACATCCGGCAAGCGGGTTTACACCATGCTTTTGGAAAAGACCCATTGTTTCTTGCTGTAATTTTTGTTGTGTTTTTTGATCTTTAGAACTATATTTTTCACGAAGTGCTTTCATTTCCGGTTGTAAGGCTTGCATCGCCTTTGCATTCTTCGTTTGTTTAATCATTAACGGTAAGATAGCAAATCGGATTAATAACGTTACAATAATGATGGATAAACCGTAGTCATTGTTCATTAGTTCAGCAAAATAAGTGATCAACCAAGACAATGGATAAACTACATATTCGTTCCAGAAGCCTTCGCTTTCATTGGTGATTGGCTGGTTGATTTCTGTACAGCCTGATAGTAAAGCTACAAGTCCAATAAGGGCCATTAGTAGCCATATTCGATTTTTCAACCTCTTTTTCCTCCTTTTTACACAAAAAAAATGATTCCTTTTACATCCTATCATTTTTATCTGACAAATTGAATATATGTCACACTTCCAACACATTTTTTCCTATCTTCTATATAACACCGCTGTTGATTTCCGCACCGGGCTTCGCTTTCCGTGGGGCGACCTTGAGCCTCCTCACTTCGTTGCGGGGTCTCAACATTGTCGCTTCTCCCCCACTGGAGTCTTCGCCCTGTGCTCCAATCACCAGCTATAAACTTAGTAATTTTTTTTGTTAACTTACATTATTTCTTAGCAGAAAGTGTCGGGAGTTTTCTTATTACGTGTTGTAGGCTTTTCTTTACTTCTTCAAATGACATGTCTGCAGCTGGCTTTCGAGCGATCACGACAATGTCGACGCCGCCAGGAAGATGTTCCTTCATTTCGTGGACTGCTTGTCTGACTAGCCGCTTTATTCGATTCCTTGTTACAGCGTTTCCAATTTTCTTGCTGACAGATAAACCAATCCGGAATATGGGCTGGTCCGCTTTCTGCACAGCATATATCACAAATTGCCGATTGGCCATCGACTTTCCTTTTTGGAACACATGTTGGAACTCTTTATTTTTTTTGATTCTTTGTTCTTTCCTCAATGTGTCTCCTCCTGCCTTACACAAATCCTCTAATTCGGTCCTATTTCAACATTCTTTCTCAATTCTCGTGAAAAAATAACCGGAATATGCCCGAAATAGTAAAAAAGACCACTGACAGTCAGTGGCCTTATGCTGATAATACTTTTCTTCCTTTGCGACGACGACGTGCAAGAACTTTACGTCCATTTGCAGAACTCATGCGCTCACGGAAACCGTGTACTTTACTACGTTTACGATTATTTGGTTGAAACGTTCTTTTCATTACTATGACACCTCCCTGAGGATACTTCAAAATCTAAGTGGAAAAACACCTCTATATGATCGATAGACATTTATAAGCCGTTTTTCAACACCACTGGAAAGTCTTGCTTTCCTATAATATAAAATTTCTTTACAGACAGTCTTAATAATTATAGAGAATATACCATCGAAATGTCAACTTCCCAAATGTAAGTATAAATTCCCCGGCCTCAC